>DAINDF010000003.1:8646-232486 GCA_036732005.1 Phycisphaerales bacterium | reverse complement strand
CCCGTTTCCCCTTTCAATACATGGCTGCAATTTTGGGTTTGTCGCCAAAAACCCCCCCCCCCCCCGCATCTGTCAAGAAAAAAGCCAATGCTCACGGCCTCGGCTGCGCTGCTGCGCATCTCGACTCAGCGCGAGCCACCAGAACTGGGTAGAAAGAACTTGAGGAATTCGCAGCTGGCGTCGCCTGGCGGATATTACCGTGGCATGAGATCCGCGATGATCTCGAGCCCCGCGGCGAGCTTGTCCTCGGGCGTGGCGAAGCTGAGGCGGAAGTGCGTGTCGCGCTTCGAGAAGACCTTGCCGGGGATGACGAGCACCTCGCGCTCAACGCACTTCTCGAAGAACGCCGACCCGGTCAGGCCGAGGTGGTCGGGCACCTTCACGAAGGCGTAGAACGCGCCGTCGGGCGTGGCGACCTCGGTGAGCGGGGCGAGGCGCTCGACGACCCGGTCGCGCCGGGTCTGGAACTTGGCGACCGTCGGGCCCATGTCGGTGTCGAAGGCCGCCTCGGCGGCGGCCTGGAGGGGTGACGGGGCGCAAACGAAGGTGTACTGCTGGAGCTTGGACATCGCGCCGATGATCGGCGCGGGCCCGGCTGCGTAGCCGAGACGCCAGCCCGTGCACCCGTAGGTTTTGCCGAAGCCTCGGATGAGCAGCACCGCGTCCTCGCTGCCCGCGAAGCGCGCGGGGCTGGGGCAGCGTCGGTCGCTCGGATCGCCCGCGCTGGGCTGCGTGCGGGCCGAGGCGAAGGCGAACTCGTCGTAGATCTCGTCGGCCATGAGCAGCACGCCGCGCGCACGGCAGAGGTCGAGCAGGTCCCGGCACTCGCGCTCCCGGAGGGCGACCCCCGCGGGGTTGGAGGGTGAGCAGAAGAGGACCGCCTTCGTGCGCGCGGTGAGCAGGGGCTCGACGCGCTCGGCGGTCATGCGGAAGTCGGGGTAGGTGTCGCACAGCACCGCGCCGGCGCCGCACATCGTGGCGAGTTCGGGGTAGCTCACGAAGTATGGATCGGGGATGACGACCTCGTCCCCGGGCGAGAGCAGGCTCATGAACGAGAGGAGCAGCGCCCCGGAGGTGCCGCTGGTCACCATCAGCCCCGGGCCCGCCTCGCCCGGGTTGATCGCGCAGGACCACCCGACATCGCGACGCAGGTGCGCGGCGATCTTCGCCCGCAGGGAGGGGGTGCCCTGGGTGATCGTGTAGCCGTTCTGGTCGTTCATGACCGCATCGGCGGCGGCGCGCTTGAGCGCCTGCGGGACCGGGAAGTCCGGCTGTCCGATGCTCAGGTTGATCGGGTTCTTGAGCCCGGCGGCGAGCTCGAAGACGCGGCGGATGCCGGAGGCGTCGATGGCGCGCGCGCGGGAGGAGAGGAGTTCGGCGGCGTTCATTGCGAACGCTAGGCCGACGAAGGCCGGGTTACTCGACGACCTTGGTCTTGCGCAGGCCGAGGGCCTTGTCCTTCTTGGGGTCGAACTTCTTGTCCTTCTTCATGGCGTCGATGCGCTCGGCGCGGGTCATGACATTGCGCTTGCCTTCGAGGCTGCCGCCGGTCTTGAGCGAGCGATCCAGGCTCATCGGAATCTCCCCGCGGACGCGTCGGCCCGCCAAAGTCTCGGCCCCCACCCGGGCCGTGTGGTGCGATGCTCGCGTCGTCCACGCGGACGCCGCGCCGCGCTCAGCCGCCGTGCCGGCGCCAGAGCGGGTCGGAGAAATCGGACGCGCCGCCCTGCTCGGCCCATGCCTTCCCGAGGCGGGCGATGCGGCGTTCGAACGCCTCCCGCTCCCTCGCCGAAGTCCGGTACCGCTCTCCCGGCACGACCAGCCCGAGCGCGACGACCCGGAACCGGTCGGAAGTATTCCGGGAGGCCCGCCCCCGATCAAGCGCGGGGACCGCGATCGCTCGTTCCCCGTTCGCAGCCAGATACCGAACGGCGTCGTCGGCCTGGGCCCGGTTCAGGGTGGCGAGTTCGAGGTAGTTGCTTCCCACGATCCGGGGATCGATCGAGACCACCCCTTCCGGGGTCAGGATCTCTGTCCCGGCGGGTGCGGTGGTTCGGTCCCCGGCGGGGCGGGCGGCGTTGGGTGGGGGCTGGGTGGGGGGGGAGTCAGGGGAGAGGGGGTCCTGCACGAGGGCCCGGGCGGGGTCATCCTGGACCAGGGCCTGCATGGCATCGCGTTCGGCCGCGGCGCCGATCCGGTAGCCGAGCCCGTAGCCGAACAGGACGAGCACCAGCACGGCGGCGGCGGCGACATAGAGCCAGTAGGTCTGGATCGAGAGGTGCTGGGCGCGGGCGCGTTCGGCCCGGGGCTCGCGCTCGGGGCGCGGGCGGGGCCCGTCGGCCCGGGGGGTCGATTGCCGGGCGTTGGGCATCAGGTCGAAGAGCGGCTTGCCTGCCGGGCTCATGGGGTGATTGTACCTCGGCTCGGCGAGGGGCCGGGCGGGCTCTATACTCCGGGGCCATGGCGATCCGCGACGAGGACATCATCCAGATCAAGACCGCGCCGATGAACCGCTCGGAGAGCATGTATCTCCCCGAGGTTTTCAAGGGATTCGGCACGACGCTGCGCCACTTCTTCACCTCGTTCGGGCAGGGCCGGACGAGCCGGACGATCCAGTATCCCGAGCAGCGGCGTGAGCACATGCCGGTGGTTGAGGGGGGGCAGCACGCGGGGAATTACCGCGGAGTCCACCGTCTGAACCGGGACGAGGACGGGCGCGTCAAGTGCGTGGCGTGCATGATGTGCCCGACGCTGTGCCCGGCGAATTGCATCCATATCGAGGCGTCCGAGAGCCCCTGGGACGACCGGGAGAAGTACCCGGCGAAGTTCGAGATCGACGAGCTCCGGTGCATCTTCTGCGGGATGTGCGAGGAGGCGTGCCCGGTGGACGCGATCGAGCTTACCACCGAGTACGACATCGTCGGGCTGAGCCGGCAGGAGATGGTGTTCGACAAGAACAAACTCCTGCATGTGTACGATGTGACGATTGGCAAGAAGCCCATGTGACCGGCCACGGATCGGACGCCCGGGTCGCCGGCGGCGTCTGGATCGGTTGGGCATGGAGAGGCGGCTGGTCTCTGAGAATCCGGACTTGGATGTCACGGGCCGGGCGGCGGGGCCCGGGACCGGTGTCGCGTGCGCCGGCTGACGGCTTGCCCGTAGGGATTTGGTTGGGTCGGGGCTTCCCGGACTGTCAGATTCCGGCGTTCAGTTCCTGAAATGGGTGGCATTCTCCGAGCCATGGGGTACCTCTTCTCACGGAGTCCGCGCTCACGACGCGCGGATTGAGCGAGAACTCAAGACGAGAAGAGGATCAACATGATCTCGAAGTGCCTTTCTGTTGCGGCCCTCGTGACGCTCTCCGGCGTCGCTTCCGCGGATATTCTGGCGTCGTACAGCTATTCGGACCTTGACGGATCGTTCGACGCCCAGTCGGGTCTGTTCACGGCGTTCGCCGCGGACAACGCGGACCTGACCTCGGGCGGCGATGTCAGCCGGCTGGCCGGCCCCAAGTCGACCGCGGAGTTTGACACCGCGTTCCTCGGGTTCGGGCTGGCGAATGTCGAAATCCAGATGGAGGTCTTCAACATCACGCCGACCTCGGCGGACGCGGCGGGGACGCTCTCGCTGACCGATATCGACGGGGATGTGCTGACGGCCTCGTTCGCGGGCACCTGGGCGATCGTGAACCCCTTCGGGTTCATGTTCTTCAACGGGGTGTCGAGCGACTACGAGTTCTTGGACAACGGGACGCAGGACGCCTCGTTCGACGGGACGACCGGCTCGTTTTCGCTGGCGGGTCTCCTGAACAACATCTACGACGGGGCGCTGAGCATCCTGCTCCGCAACCCCGGCGGGTTCGGCGCCGATTTCACCGGGGTCTCGACGGAGGCCGACGGGATCCTGATCCCGGCTCCCGGCGTGCTGGCGCTGGCGGGTGTCGGCCTGCTGAGCATGGGCAAGCGTCGCCGCGGCTGAGCGGCCTGAAGCAGATCTCTTCTCCTCAACCAGAACAACCCGCGGGCATCCGCGGGTTGTTTGCCATTGGGGCGGGGCCTTGCGCCTGATAACGAGTTGGCGTCATACCCGCGCGAGCCATGCGCGCAATCCCATGCAGAGGTCGTGCATCGAGACTCCGCGGGCTCGCGCGCGGCTCGCCGCGGTCGGTGCTCCCCTGATGCGTGCGGATCAGGTCGGAGCTCGACGCGGGCTCGGGTGATGCGGCCTTCGTTCTGAACTGGGCGAACGATGGGGGCGAGCCCGGGAAATGGCGCCGATCTCCGGTCCGCGTTGTGCTCGGCGCTCGCCGTCGTCTCGGAGCGTGACGGCGCATCGGGAGGGCAAGCGTCGTCCGCTCGTGGTTCACTCTTCGAGATGAACCACGGCACCGAGCGTGGTTCACCTTTCGGGATGAACCACGGCACTGACGCCCGGGGGCGACCAGGAATCCGTAAATTCGGGAGACGAAGCTCCGCGGGCTCGGGCCC
Source organism: Phycisphaerales bacterium (assembly GCA_036732005.1). GTDB lineage: Bacteria > Planctomycetota > Phycisphaerae > Phycisphaerales > UBA1924 > UBA1926. Next base: position 227,999 of record DAINDF010000003.1, on the reverse strand, counting down.
GCGGCTCGTCGCGCGCAAGTCCGATCGGGATTGGTATCAGAGGGAAAAGAAAAGGGGCCGCTCCTTCGTGGAGCGGCCCCTGGATTGATCGGCGCCGGCGATCGGATTAGCAGCCGTTGACGAAGAAGGAGACGAACTGGTTGATGTCGGAGAGGTCGAAGAGGCCGTCCTGGTTCATGTCGGCGATGGGGTTGCGTGCGACGAAGGCGTTGACGAAGGCGTTGATGTCCGCGAGGTCGTAGATGCCGTCGTTGTTGAGGTCACCCGGGCAGCGGTCGGCGGCGAGGTCGCGGACGGCGATCGCGGCGAGGGGCTGGGGGCTGAGGGGGTACTGTCCGCCCGCGAGGCGTGCGGCGAGCACGACATCGAGGACCCAGTTGCCCGAGGAGGCGAGGAGCTGGGCGGTCACCGGGATCTCGACCGATGCGCCGGGGTTGAGGTCAACGACGCCCGTGACGGGGACGCCGGGCTCGCGTCCGTCGAGCGAGAGGAATGGGTCGCTCGAGCGGATCTCATACTGGATCTGCGAGCCGGCGGGGCCTTCACCGGAGAGCGAGAAGGCGAGGAGGCGGGGCTTGCCGATCTCGAGTCCCACGACCTGCCCGATCGAGTCGGAGCAGGCGCTGACCACGACCTCTGGGGCGAGGTCATCGAGGATCTGCGGCGCGTGGATCTGGCCCGCGGCCGAGGCGGCGAACCCGCTGGGCTGGTGGACGATGACGGCGCGGAGGCCGGCGGTCTGGTCGACAGGGACTGAGGAGGCGTCGATGGTGAAGGGGATGTCGACGCACTTGCCGGGCTGGATGACCTCGGTCATGCCCGAGGACGGGGAGATGGCTCCCGCGGGGAGGGCGTGGTCGCTTCCGACGAAGGCGCCGTTGGTGATGAACCACTCGAAGGCCCTGGGCTCATCGGCGTTGTTGACGACGGTGAGTGTGCCCGCGGAGGGGGCGGCGCAGGCGGCGGGGAGGCCCGCGTCGAGGTGGAGCCAGGGGACGCCGCCGAGCCTCGGGGCTCCGGTGCCGGTGGGGTCCCACCCGCCGCCGGGGTCGGAGGCGCAGTCCGGGAGGGTGACGCAGACCTGTCGTCCGCAGCACTCGAAGAGGCGTTCATCGTGGATGGTGATGTCGAAGCAGAACTCGCCGGCGCTGGCGCCTGCGATCATGACCTTGATGGGGGTCGAAGAGGTGTTGGGCGCGATGCCGCCCGGGAAGGCGACATAGTTCGGCGTGATGGTTGTGCCGGAGGGGGCGATGAAGAAGGCGTGGTAGACCGTGTCGGCGGTGAGGTTGTCGAACTGGAAGGTGTAGCTGTAGGAGCCCGAGGCGGGGTCGCAGACGACCGACTCGGTGACATCGCGGATCTGGAGGCACTCGCAGTCTGGCGTGATGCAGACCTCGGTGGAGCAGCAGACATCGAAGGTCTCGTCGAGGAGCGTGACGAGGAAGCAGAACTCCTCGCCGTCGGTCCATCCGGAGACGCTGGTGCTGAAGGTGCCCGAGCCGTTGTCGGGGATGTTGACGGGGATGATGTTGGGCATGAAGGTGACGCCGCTGCCGACGGGGAGCGGGGTGAGGAGGATGTGGGTGGCGTTGACGCCGCTGTTGTTGAAGACGGTGCCGGTGATGTTGAGTGTTCCGGGCGAGTCGAGGTCGCAGACGACTTCGCCGAGTTCGACGGAGCAGTCGGCGGCCTTGCAGATGGTGAGGTCACAGAAGACGACATCGCCGGCGGGCTCGCAGTCGACGACCTGGCGGGCGAGGGTGACCTGGACCTGGAGGTACTGGCCGGTGACGCCCGTGAAGGGGACATTGTTGCTGACGACGGTCCACGGTCCGCTGGGGACGGGGGAGTTGCTGGCGCGGACGCGGACGGTGACGGAGGCGTTGCCGAAGATCTGGGCGTTCCAGGAGAGGGTGCCCCATTCGCAGCTCTGCTTGCCGCCGTCGTGGACGAAGGTCCATGTTCCCTGCGGGGAGATGGACATGTAGAGATCGCCGGTGAAGTCGCTGTAGTTGTAGGCGTAGGAGTTTGGCCCGAGGTCGACGGCGAGGTCGACCTGCCCGGCGACGCCGAGGGTGGGGTCGATGCGCATCGCGTTGTGGGTGCCGTAGTTGATGGCCCAGACCTTGTCGTTGCTGTCGACCGCGACGCCGTGCGGCCCGGAGCCCGAGATCGAGCCGAGGGTCATGGCGACATTGCCGACATAGACGCCCCCGGTGGTCACTCGGCCGACGGTCGTGGCGGTGGAGTGGGCGACCCAGACGGAGCCGTTCTTGACGACGGTTCCGCGGTTGATGCTGGACGGGCCGCCGTGGAAGAAGCTTCCGAGGAGCGAGCCCGCGGGCGAGATCTGGTAGGAGAGGTTGGTGAACGGGCAGGTGGACCAGATGGTGAAGGGGTAGCCGTCGGTGGTGCATTCGGTGTCGACGGCCATGCCGTAGCTGGGGAGCGGGAGGCACTGCCATGTGTTGAGGACGGGGTCGTAGCGGAGGGTGTTGGCGGGCGAGCCGCCGCATCCGCCCCATGTTGCGGACCAGAGGATGCCGGCGGGGTCGACCACGCCGCCGTAGCCACCGCAGTTCGCCTGGAATGCGGAGAGCTGGGTCATGAGGGCGCCGTCGATGAGTTCGAACTCTCGGTTCCCGATGCCGCCGACCCAGACATTGTTGTTGGCGTCGACCGAGACATGGCGGACGCCGGTGCCCTCGGTGCGGTAGTAGGCGGTGATGCACTCGTCCTCGGCGGTGGCGACGCCGCCGTTGGTGTCGAGCCCGCCCGAGTTGTCCCAGGGGAGGATGGTGTTCTGGTAGTCCACATTGAAGGCGCCGGTGGTGTGGGGGTAGCCCAGGGAGGTCTTGATAAGCCCGTCGCCGTCGCGGTCCTCGCAGGAGCAGTACTCGAAGGGCCCCATGAGGTAGTCGCCGGTGGCGTCGGGGTTGCCGAGCGCGTCGACGCGGGTGCCTCCGAGGGCGAGCCCGATGCGTGTAACGGAGCCCTTGTTCTGCCCGAAGGAGACGCCGGACTCGTCACGGTTGCCGACGAAGACATTGCCGTACCCGTCCACGGTCGTGCGTGAGGGGTTGTTGGCCATGCCCTTTGGCGAGCTGAAGTACTCCCCGATGACATCGCCCTCGGCGAGCCCGAGGGAGGGGATGTTGCGGGTGGCGAAGCGGATCACCGAGCCCCTGCGGATGTTGGCGCCGGAGATGGCCGCGGCGGCGAACGGCCAGGCCTTGGGGTCGTCGACGAGGCGGATGCAGTCGTCGCCGGTGGGGTCGGTGAGGTGCTCGAGGTTGAAGAGGTTGCCGTAGTTGAAGTGGCTCTGGGAGGCGTAGGTCCAGCAGGGCCCGCCGTCGGGCTGTTCGCCGTCGTCGCCGCCGGGGTCGGTGCCGTCGCCGTGGTACTCGGCGCCCTCGAGGATGATCGAGTAGGCGCCCGGGGACCCGCTGCCGGGCCCGCCCCACCCGGCGATGGGGCCGACGGCGGCGTTGGGCCCGGTCATGCCGGAGCTGATGGAGGGGAAGATCGGGTTGCTGGCGCCGTCGATGGGCTCGAGCCCGAGGCGGGAGATGGCGAGGAAGTAGGTGCCCGGCGCCGGGACCAGGCCGACGAGGATCTGGCTGGCGTAGGGGGCGGTGGAGTCGCAGGAGTGGGCGATCCCGTTGCCGGCGGCGTCGAAGAGCCAGAGCTGGGCGGAGAGCCCGTTCTGGGGTTCGAAGACCGAGGCCGTGAAGGCCTGCTGGTTCGGGATGGTGATGCAGTACATGTCGACATCGAAATCCGGGTTGCCGATTCGACCCCGGATCTCGGTGAGCGGGCCGGTGCCGATGGTGAGCTGCCCCGGGGGGAAGTCGGCGGCATCGCCGCCCCCGTTTGCGAACTCATCCCAGATCTGGGCCCCCGCGGTGGAGGCGGCCAGGGCTAGACAGGCCGCGGAGGCGGCGGCGATCCGCCTCATCCATCCGCCGCCAACATTCTTCTCGGTGCGTGCTGACATGACCATCTTCCTCTTTTCTTCTCAGGGCAACCAGCCGCCGAATGAACGGGGCTCTCCGCGCAACGGCCCCTCTCGGCCGGCATCGACGCCGATGCCAAGGTAGAGAGGCACCGTCCGGGGGTGCGTTGGCTCATGGAATCCCGGGGATGACGAGTTCCGATCCGGGAGTTCTGCCCGGGATTCCGAACAGAATACAAAACAGACTGGGCGGCCGACCGCGCCGGTTCAGGGGCACCCGGCGAGGAAGGCCCCGACAAAGGTCGTGACATCGGTCAGATCGAACAGGCCGTTGCCGTCCAGGTCGGCGATCGCGTCCGTGTTGACGAATGCGCTGACGAATGTGGTGATGTCGGTGAGGTCGAGCAGCCCGAAGGGGGCGGCGAGGTCGGCGGCGTTGCAGCCGTCCGGCAGATTCAGGGCAACCGAGAGACCACCCTCGGTTCCCGAGCCGCGTTCGGACCTTCCTTCGCCGGGCTTGTCGGTGATGGCGACCAGGTCGGGTCCGCCCGTCCCGTCGACATCCGCGGCGACGACCAGGATCGGCGTGCCTGGGGTGGTGATGGCTTCGGCCGGGGCGAAGGCGATCTGCTGGTTCCCCGGGTCCAGGTCGTTGCGGATGATCTGGACGACGCGGTCGGCTCCGGAGGTGGCGACGAGGGCGATGTCGAGGTCGCCGTCGTCGTCGAGGTCTGCGGCGGTGACCGAGGTCGGGGATTCGCCGGCGGGCAGTTGGGTGGGTGACCCGAACTGGAAGACGCCGGGCCCGCCGGTCCGGAGGATGACGGTCAGGGTTCCGTCGTCGCGGTCGGTGAGGAAGAGATCGAGGCAGGAGTCGTTGTCGAGGTCTCCGATGTCCCCGGCCTGAGGGAAACTGCCGGTCTGCACGCGCAGCGGCGCTCCGAAGCCGGGCCAGCCCTCGCCTTCATCGCCCTGGAGGTTCCTGAGCAGGTTCACGCCGCCGTCGGCGCGGCTGCCGATCATGCAGTCGGGGGCGAGGTCCTCGTCGAGGTCGGCCCATTCCATAAATGTCGGGAGCCCGCCGATCTCGAAGTTCTGGGCGGCCGCGGAGAGTCCGGACCAATTGCCCGGCCCGCCGCCGGCGTTGAGGCGCACGGTCAATCGGCCGCCCCCGGAGCTGTCTTCGCCGGCGACCGCGATATCCGGGGCGCCGTCGGTGTCGACATCGAGGATCACGACTGCCGCGGGGTTGATGTTGAAGGGCGTTGACGAGAAGGCCGTGAGCGTGCCGGCGCCGTTGTTGAGCAGGACACTCACGGTTCCGTCGACGCGGTTGGAGACGGCGACATCCTGGTCGCCGTCGCCGTCGAGATCGCCGGTGGCGAGGTCGGTGGGCATCAGGCCTGATTGCGCCTGGATGGCTCCCGCGGAGAAGCCCGCCCAGTTGCCCTGGAGGTTTGTGCCGCCGTTGAGGAGTACGAGCACGCTGCCCGGCGCCCCGAGCGGGTTGGCTTCATCGGGGATGGCGAGGACCGCGTCCGGGAGGCCGTCGCCGTTCATGTCGGTGAGTTCCGCGGCGACGGGGAGGCCGGCGATGGTCAGGTTGTCGGGGTCGTCGAGGCCGATGTCGCGGCCGAGTGACTCGACCACGAGCGACACGGTCCCGCCGGGGCCGCCGCCGGGCCCCTCGAGGTCGTAGGCGACTCTGAAGAACTTGCCGTCGGGGAGCCCGGGGAGGTAGGCGATATCGAATCGCTCGGCGCCGATCGGCTGCCCGGCGATGAGCACGGTGAACACCGAGCCGACGGGGGGGTCGAACCCCGGGTCGGCCCGGACGATGAGCCCTCCGGCGAGGAAGGCGGATTCGGTGACCTCGACAGATGAGATCTCGGCGCCGTCGGCGAGGTCGATGCGGAGCCGTCCGGCGTCGGTGACGCCGCCCGAGTCGAGTTCCATGCTGAGCGACCCGACGAGGAGCATGCGCCGGCCCCGGTCGGGGATGATCTGCCCGGCGACCTCGATCAGGGCGGAGTCGTAAATTCCGACGCCGAGGAGCCGGCTGTTCTTGTCCACGGTGAACCCGACCGAATCGAAGAAGTTGAAGCCCGGCCCGGTGTCGAGGTCGGCGTTGACGACGGTGAGCGCGGAAAAGCACTGGATGAAGGCGCCGTCGTTGTCCAGCCCGAAGCGCTGGTTGAGGTTGTTGATCGAGAGGCGGAGTTCACCCCAGAGACCGGGCAAAGGACCGGACGATGCGTGGGTGATCAGGTCAAGGTCGCCGTCGCCGTCGAAGTCGACGGCCTCGACGCGTCGCGGGCCGGGCGAGTTGTTGGTGATGGTGCGGCGGGCGTACGCCGGGATCGGCCTGGACCCGTCGCTCTCGTACCATTTCACTTCGACATCGCCCTTGTCGACGGCGACGAAGTCCGGATCGCGGTCGCGGTCAAGATCCGCCACGGCGACCTGGATCGGGTAGCCCGCGGCGGGGGCAACCGTGCGCTCCTCGAAGGCCGGGGTCGGGTTGCCGTCGTTGCGGAAGTAGGACACACCGGGCTCGACGACATAGGTCGGGGCTCCGCCGGGGATGATGTCGAGGAACCCGTCGCCGTCGACATCGGCGAGTTGCAGCGACTGGATGACCACACTCGTGGGGCCGACATCGATGAGCGGCGAGAAAGTCGGGACGGCGGCCCCGTTTCCGAGGGCGACGGCGAGGCGGCTGGGCTCGGAGCTGACGGCGAGGTCGGGGAAGCCGTCGCGGTTGAGGTCGCCCACGGCGAACTCGATGAAGCTCCACCCCGCGAAGCCCGGGAGGCCGACCCCAACAGGCCCGGAGAATGTCGGCGCCGGCCCGCCGCTGCTGAGGTAGATCTGCACCGACCCCGCGTTGCTTGTCGCGGCGATGATGTCGGGGGCCTGGTCCCGGTTGACATCCGCGATGCGGATCGAGGTGAGGAGGCCTCCATCGGGGTGGGCCCCGATGTCGTGCCGGGTGAACGCGGGCGGGTTTGCGCCGTTGCTCTCGTGCCAGATGAGCAGGCTTCCGACGGCGGTGACGAGGTCGAGATCGCCGTCGCGGTCGATGTCGCCCACCGCCACGCGTTCTTCGCCCTCGGCAAGGGGGACGATCGGGAAGGCCCCGCCCTCGTCGAGGTCGTTCTCGAGCATGTAAAGCTTGGGCTCGACGGCGTATGTGACAGAGTCGACCCCGATGAGGTCGGCGTCGCCGTCGCCGTCGAGATCACCGGTGGTGTAGTCGGCGAAGAACCCCGTGGGATCGGGGGCGATCACGAGATCGGAGAAGGAGGCCCGCCCGGCGATGTCCATGCGCTGGTTGGTCCTCAGGAACGACCCCGGGCCGATGTCGACGGTGCCGGAGACGACCAGGTCGCCGTCGGCGATGAAGGGCCAAGCGCCCGGGGTGGTCTCGAGCCGGCCCTCGATCACGATGTCCGAGCCGATGGCGAGCAGGACATCGCCGTCGCTGAGGATGAGCGTCGCTCCGGATCCGCCGCGGATGTCGCCCTCGCTGATCAGTTCGACGCTCGGGCCGCTCAGGTCGACGATCGGGGCGCAGTCCTCGTCGAAGTGAGCCGCGGTGGCGAGGATCTGGTCCCCCGTCCCGGCCTGGGCGACCGCGTGGGCGATCTGGTTGTGCATGGTCCCGCGCGTGAGGTTGGCGACGAACTTGCGGGTGTGCCAGTCGATCCGGTCGCCTCCGATCGAGGCGGTGACGAACTCGGGCAGGCCGTCGCCCGAGAGGTCGGCGGCGGCGAGGGAGACGCCGCCGGTGAGTTCCGACGCGATGATGTGCTCGGCGAACTCGGGATCGGGGTTCCCGTCGTTGATGAAGTAAGTCAGGTTCCCGCCGGTGGCGGAAAGGGTGACGAGATCGATGTCGGCGTCCCCGTCGACATCGAGGGCGAGCGCGTTGACGAACTCCTGCGGGACGGTGCTGATGACATGGGCGGTGAAGTTGGGTGGGTTGAGCCCGTCGTTCTCGTGCCATATGGCGGGCCCGGCTCCCTCGTTGGGGGCGAAGACATCGAGGTCGCCGTCGCCGTCGATGTCCGCGACGGAGGCGTCCACGCCGTAGGAGAAGCCCAGGAGCCGGCGGGTGAATGTCGGGGCGGGCCCGCCCGAGTTCTCGAACCACTGCAGGGGGAAGGCGCCGCCCATCGCGATGATGTCGGGCGCGCCGTCTCCGTTGAGGTCGCCGAAGAGCACGCGGTACAGGGCGGGCAGGGCGTTGTCGATCGGGATGAGCGTGTAAACGGGCGGGGTGCCGCCGTCGTTGCGATACCAGTACAGGTTGCCCGCCTCCTGCACGCCGAACAGGTCGAGGTCTCCGTCGCCGTCGATATCGCAGGCGTCGAGGTCCCGGGAGGGGAGGAAGTAGCCGCCCGGGTCGGGCGCGCCCGGGTTGAGGGTGCCCTGGGTGAAGGTGGGCTCGGCGGCGCCGTCGTTCTCGAACCAGGCGAGGCCGAGGTAGGTGCCGGGCCCGAGGACCCTGGGGATGAACGCGATGTCCTCGTCGTCGTCGCCGTCGAAGTCGCCGACCTGGAGGGCCTGGGTCCGCATGCCGACGGCGGTGTAGGGCAGGGGGTGTTTGGTGAAGCCCGGGGGCTCGGCGCCGTCGTTCTCGTACCACGCGATCTCGAAGGTCACCTCGGTTCCGGAGGCGACGACAAGGTCCGTGTCGCCGTCGCGGTCGAAGTCGCCGGTGACGATCTCGCGCGGGTCGAGTTGCGAAACGGAGACCAGTCGGCGTTCGAGGCAGGGCCCGCCCGGCGGAAGTGGGGCGCTGACCGTCAGCGTGTCGAACACGGGCTCGCTGAGCCCCACATTGTCTCCGCCCCCGATGCCGGGCAGCGCCTGGTTGGAGACGAAAAAGCCCGAGCCGTCGCCGATGATCGCGCACAGGCCCACGGCTTCGGGGACCTGCCCGAAGGCGATTCCCATGTCGATCTCGATCTCCCAGCCCGTGGTCGCGGAGGCGGCTTGGCCAGCCGGCGCGAGCCCGTCACCGGGCCCGACGCCCGCGGTGTTCGCGTTGTTCCACCCGAATGTGACGCCGGACACGCCGCCCGCGTTGGAGAGCGGGAGCAGGGCCACGCCCCCCTGGGCCGCGACCACATCGACAAAGGTGTTGTTGAGCAGGTCGAGGAGTTTCATCCCGACGAAGGTCGGGCCGACATCGAAGCGGAGCGCGTGGTCGGCGGTGAACCCGCCGCTGAACCGCGTGCCAGCCATCCGCTTGATCTCGATGAACTGCCCGTTCTCGTTGTCGTCGAGCAGGGGGTTCTCGCCCCCCGGGACGGCATCGATGAAGACCCAGAACTTGTTGAAGTTGGCCTCGAGGTTCCCGGTCATCGAGATGCGGAGGGTCCCTCCGTCGATCCGGGCCCAGAGGGCGTTCAACTCGGAGCCGCCCACCGAGGTCTGGTCGCCCACGACGGCGTCGCCGAACTGGGTCTGTGTGTCCTGCAGCGCGTAGCGCGGCATGCCCCACGCGGCGGCGTCGACGGGGATGTTCGCCCCATCAAGAACCTGACACACGGCGGGCGCCGTGCAGAGCAACACCGGCGCCCAACTGCCCAGAATCCGCATCATGACCCCCTGCCGTGCGCGCCCGATGAGCACCGGGCCCGGTGATGAGTTCGCAAGCCTACCGGCAATCGCCCCAAACTGGAACCGCCAAGCCGAGAAAGAGGCCCCGACTCGCCGCGCTCGAACGCCCCGAAGGCAAGGTTGCCGATCCCTCGCACGCTCCTCACTCGTCCTCGTCTGCATTCGCCGACCCTTTGTGCCGGGCTTCGCGAACAAGAGAGACTGGAGGGGCCACTGGGTGCGCGGCGGATGGGCGCGGAGGCGACCCGGGAAGAAACTCGGAATTCGGCCCTATCAACCGGCTCCGAACAGCCTGAGTTGTTCCCTGACCCGTGCGCGCTCGTCGTCCGGCACGCCGCAGAGCCGGCCGGCCGCTTCCATCGCGTCGTAGACGCCCTGCGCCCGGGCGTACCACGCTCTGGCCTCGGTGGCGCGGGATGGGCTCTGTTCCGAGGCCCGGGCTTCAAGGTCACCCATCGTGCTGGCCGCCAGCGCCAGGCGACGCTGGTAGACCGCGCGCTCCGGATCGGCGGCGAGGAGCGATTCGGCCCGGCGAACGGCGTCCTCGATGGCGGGGCGGGCCTCGTCCGGCGTGACGGAGGCGAGACTCGCCCGCCCCAGAAGCAGCACAACCTCCGACCGGAGGGCCTCGTTCGACGCGTTGCCCGGCGCGAGCGCTTCGAGGCCGGCGAGCACCGAATCGGCCCGGTTCGCCGCGGCGAGCGCCTCGGGCGAGCGCCCCGCGGCGAGTTCGTTCTCTCCCCGGGTGATCCAGACGCGCGTGAGCAGGTCGTGGTAGGAGGCATCCTCCGGTGATTCGCTCACCAGGGCGGCGAGGAGATCCTCCGCCTCCTTGAGCAGGCTCTCCGCGGCGTCGTGCCGTTCCTGGGCGATGAGCGCCGATGCCAGGGCGAGGCCGCTCACGCCGACATCGCGACGGCGGCGGCTGTCGCGTTCACCCCGCTCGAGCAGGGCCCGTCGGACCGTGAGCGCCCGGCGGAACGACTCCTCGGCACCGGTCGTGTCGCCGGCGACGAGGAGGATCTCGCCGAGATTGACATGCCCGATCGCGACATCGCGGCGGGCGAGCTCTGCCTCCGGGTCGCGGGCGGCCCTTGCCTCCCGGATCCGGATCGACTCTCGGCAGGCCTCGATCGCCTCGTCCATCATGCACTGCCGACCGGCCATCTGGGCCTGGGTGAGCAGCATGACCGAGAGCGCCCGCTCGCGTCGATCGCCCCATTCGCCCTCTTCCGGGAGCCCGGTCAGGAGTTCATGGGCACGGGCGTACGCCTCCACCGCGAGCGTCGAGCGGTTGAGTTCGCGGAGCAGGTCGCCCTTGTAGATCATCGAGATCCCGGAGCGGTAGACCAGTTCCCAGTTCTGCGGGTCGTTCGCGGCGAGCGAGGCGAAGATATCACTGGATTTCGTGTAGGCGTCGAGGGCCCCCTGGGAATCGCCGACATTGCCTGTGCGTCGCCCGCCCAGCACATCGCCGAGTTCCTTCATCGCCTTGGCGTATTCCTCGAGGACGATGGGGTTGTCCTGCCCGTGCTTCTCGCGGAGCGACTCGAACGACTCGACGATCGAGCGCCAGAGCTCCTCGCGGCTCGAGGCAGGCAGGTTGACATCAATGATGCGGTTGCTGAAGTTGCTCCAGAGCACGCTGCCGAACGAGCCGCGGACCAGCTCGCGGTTGAGCGCCTCGGCGGTCTCGACGCGTGCCGCGGCGGCGGCGAGATCGGCGTCGACGGATCGCTTGTACTGCCAGAGCGCCACCGACCCCATCGTCGCCAGCGCCACCATCGCCGCCGCGGTCGAGGCGACGAGCGTGCGGTGGCGTTTGACGAACTTGCGGGCGACATAGATCGCGCGCTGGCCGGACCGCCTGGCCCGCACGGGCTCGCCCCGGAGGAAGTGATCCACATCGGCGGCCATGTCCTGGACCGAGGGGTACCGCTGCGCGGGGGCCTTCGACATCGCCAGCATCACGATGTCGTCGAGATCGCCGCTGAGCTGGCGGCGCAGGGATTCTGGCTTCCCGCCCCGGCGGGAGGCGATCGACTGCGGGTCGAGCGTGTGCATGCGCCCGTCGTATCCCCGGATCTCGTCGACCTTGGTGACGACGGTGCTGGGGCGATCGGGGTCGGTCTCGCAGATCACGCGGACGATCTCGTGCTCGAGCCTCGAAACCAGCCGGTACGGACGGCGACCCGAGAGCAACTCGTACAGGAGCACGCCGAGCGAGTACACATCGCTCAGCGTGCCGATCGGCTCGCCGCGGGCCTGCTCGGGGCTCGCGTACTCCGGGGTCATGAGCCTGACCCCCGGCCCGGTGACCGCGATCGCGCCCGCCATCTGCGGGTTGAGGAGCTTGGCGATGCCGAAGTCGAGCAGCTTGGGCTCGCCCGCGGGCGTGACGACGATGTTCTCGGGCTTGATGTCCCGGTGCACGACCAGGTTCGTGTGCGCGTGGTGCACCGCGTCGCACACCTTGCCGAACAGCTCGAGCCGGCGTTTCACCGGGAGGTTGTTCGCGTCGCAGTAGGCGGTGATGGGCTGGCCCTCGACATACTCCATGACGAAGTAGGGCCGGCCGTCCTCGGTCTCGCCCGCCTCGAAGAACCTCGCGATGTTCGGGTGATTGAGCGCGCTCAGCACGCGGCGTTCGAGGCGGAAGCGTTCGAGCACTTCTTCGGTGTCCACGCCTCGCTTGATGAGCTTGATCGCGACGAGACGGGGCCCAAGGTCGGTCTCGTGGGTCGCCTTGACGACTAGGCCCATGCCCCCCCGCCCGATCGGGCCCACGACCTTGTACTTGCCGATCCGCTCGGGGAGGCCGTCGAACCCCGCGTCGTCGCGCCTCTCCGGTCGGCCGGGCACGATCGCCTCGCTCCGGTGGTCCGCGCCGGCCTGCGCGGGGACCTCGCTCGTGTCGGCCTCGCTGCCCCCGTCAAAGGTCGGGGCTTCGTCGTTCGGCCCGTTGGGCTCAGGCATTGCGTTCCTCCCGCACGGGGCGAGTGTACCGCGACCCGTCCGCCGGGCCCGGCTTGTCAAGAGAGAGCCCGGGGCGGCTCCTCGGCGCGGTCGGGAGAAAATTCCCCGATCGCCGCGCCGAGGTGAGCCGATCGCCGTCTCTCTCGGGCGGTCGCCCATTCCCTCGGGACCGGGGAGGTGCGCCCGCGCCCTTGCGGATAGTCTTCGATGCCGATGACCGACGCCGAGCCCCGACAGGACGCCTTCCCCGACACGCGTCGGACCTGGATCGACCGCGTGCTGGAGGTGGGCGACCTCGCGGCGGTGAGCCGGCATGTGATGGAGGTCTACGCCGAGCCGCTGCGGGTCTATTGCAGCGGGTGCAGCCTGCGCTGGGTGGGCGATCCGGCGGACCTGGTCGCCGGGTTCTTCGCCGACCGCCTTTCCAGGCCGGCGTTCATCGACAGGTGGCGTGAGAGCCGCAGGCCCCTTCGGTTCTGGCTCATCGTGGGCTTCAAGCACTATCTCTTCGAGGAAGCCAGGCGGCAGCGGCGCGGGTCATCGGCCCTCGACCCCGCGCACGAGCAGGGCGACCCCGAGCCCGATCGGGCCTTCGAGCAACAATGCGCCATCGCCCTGGTCCGCGACGCGGCCGCGCGCGCCGAGCAACGCTGCCGGGCCGCCGGGCTCGAGGACCACTGGGTCGTGTTCGCCCGGTTCTATCTGCGGGACGAGCCGATCTCCGCAATCGCCTCGGGCGTGAACCTCACGCCCGCCCGGGTCGCGGTGATGAAGCGCACCGCGGCGCGGCACTTCCGCGATGCGCTCCGGGAGTTGATCGCCTGGAAGGGCGCGGGGGACGAGGAGATCGACGCGGAGATCCGGTCCTTGATGGGAGCCCTGGCATGACGCACGGCGAATCACCCACCAGTTCCGGCCGGGTCTTCTCGATCGAGCCCGAGCGGGCGCGCCGCCTGCTGGCGATCTGCGAGACGCTGCCGCGAACGCCGCTCCAGCCCTTCATCGCGCGGCTGCTGGAGCCCGACGGGCACGAGTGGGCGATCGACGCCCTCCGCCGCGAGCGGCCCGCGGCGGGCGTCTCGGGGCTCGAGGTCGTGGTCTCGGGCGCTGGGGGGCTTCGCGCCGCCGATGCGCTCAAGGACGCCGGCAAGCGGCTCATCGATCGAGCCGCGTCGGATCAGGACGAGCCCGCGGCGGTGCTGCTCTACCTGATGGCGACCGCGGCCGCGCTGGCCCATTTCGGCGCGCTGATCAGCACGCGGGACCCGGCCGATCTGGTCGATCACTTCACCGAGACGCTCGAACGGGCGCCCGAGGCGATCCGCCCGACGCTCCTCGCGGCGATCGACGCGCTCTCCCGTCCCGGGTGATCGACCCGAGGGCCCGGGCCGCTCAGGCCGACGAGGGATGCCAGAGGGTCTTGAATTCGACGAACGGCTCGATCCACCAGGGGCTCTCGCAGTCGGCGCGATCGAACCACGCCTCGCCGGCGGTCTCGCGGACCGTGACGCGCTTGAGGTTCTCGGCCGCGCCGGCGCGGAGCGTCGCCGCGTGCTCGGCGTTCACACCCGCGCCGTGGAGCGCGATGATCTCCCGGTGCGAGGCGAACTGCGGGACCAGTTCCTCCCGCTGCCCGGTCAGGATGTTGACCACGCCGCCGGGCACATCGCCGGTCGCGCAGCACTCGGCCAGCACCATCGCGGGGATCGGGTTGGCCTCGCTCGCCAGAACGATCACGGGGCAGCCCGCGGCGAGCGGGGGCGCGATGAGCGAGACCAGGGCGAGCAGGGGCATCTCGTCGGGGCAGACCACCCCGACCACGCCGCTCGCCTCGGGGATTGTGAAGTTGTGGTAGGGCCCCGAGACCGGGTTGGCGCACCCGAGCACCTGCGAGAACTTGTCCGTCCACCCGGCGAAGGCGACGAGGCGGTCGATCGACGCATCGACCTCGCGGGCCGCGTCGGACGCGGATCGCCCGTCCACCGCGCGGCATGCCTCGATCAGTTCAACCCGCTTGCCCTCGGCCATCTCGGCGATGCGGTAGAGGATCTGCCCGCGGAGGTACGCGCTCGTGCCCGCCCACTTCGCGGCGACGCCGGCCGAGGCCTCGACCGCGTTGCGCAGGTCTTTGCGCGAGGCGCGGCAGGTGTGGGCGACGACCCGCCCGGCGGCGTCGGCGATCGCGATCGACCGCCCCGACTCAGTCCGCGGGAACGCGCCGCCGATGAGGAGCTTGTAGGTTTTGGTGATGCTCAGGCGCTCGGTCATTCGTTATCCCCTGGCCTCGGTGTCTTCGGCATCTCGAAAAACTCTTCTTTTGCGCCCCTCGCCAAACCACCGCATGACCCTCTGGAATCTCTGTGCCTCTGTGGTGGGACCCCCATTGATTCCTGCCTGCTTCCTGTCCCCCTGGACGATGCCGCGAAAGCCGAGGATACCCGCGAGGGCGAGCGGACCACAGAGGCGCAGAGGACACAGAGGTCCGGGGGAGCGGTGATCATTGGACCAATCGCTTGATGCCACCCCGTAGATAGGCCGTGTTGAAGTTGAGGAGAAGCGCCTTTCTGAGCCCGGTAAGCCTGAGATAGGTGAGCACCTGGGCGTCGTGGATCGGGAGCAGTCTCTCGACGGCCTTGATCTCGACGAGCACGCTGCCCTCGACGACAAGGTCCATCCTGTAGGCACAATCGATCCGCTCGCCCTTGTATTCAAGCGCGACCTCGATCTGGCGCTCGACCCGGAGCCCTCTGATCGCGACTTCCCGCGCAAGGCATCGCTCGTAAGCGGATTCCAGCAGACCCGGTCCGAGAGCCTTATGCACCTCGATCGCGGCCCCGATGATCTCTCTCGTGAGCGGGTCATCCTTGGTTCCCTCGTCACCGATCACCCCGGCCTCCTCATCCGGCCTCTGTGCCTCTGTGGTGATCGTCCTCTAGGCAAGGGTCACATACCCCCGCAGGCCGTGCAGCCCGCCCTCGCGCCCGAATCCAGATTCCTTGAAGCCCCCGAAGGGCGAAGCGGGGTCGAAGCGGTTGTAGGTGTTGCACCAGACCACGCCCGCCTTCAGCCGAGACGCGACCTCGAACATCTTCGAGCCCTTGTCGGTCCAGATCCCCGCGGCCAGGCCGTAGGGCGTGTTGTTGGCCCGCTCGATCGCCTCCTCGGGCGTGCGGAAGCTCATGACAGCAAGCACCGGGCCGAAGATCTCCTCGCGGGCGATCAGGTGGCTGGGCTGCACCCCGGTGAAGAACGCCGGGCGGCACCAGTAGCCCTTCGGCGGGAGCGTGGTCGGCTGGGACTCATGGAACTCGGCCCCCTCGCGCCGCCCCGCGTCGAGGTAGCCCCGGATCGTCTCGAGCTGCCCTTTCGAGTTGATCGCGCCGACATCGGTGTTTTTGTCCAGCGGGTCGCCCACGCGGAGCGAGGCGAGGCGCATCTTCAGCTTCGCGACAACCTCCGCCAGCACGCCCTCCTGCACGAACAGCCGGCTCCCCGCGCAGCAGACATGCCCCTGGTTGAAGTAGATCCCGCTGACGATCCCCTCGACCGCCTGGTCGAGGCTCGCGTCGTCGAAGATGATGTTGGGGCTCTTGCCGCCCAGTTCGAGCGTCAGGCGCGTGCCGCGCCCCGCCGCGGAGGCCGCGATCTTCTTGCCGACCTCCGTCGAGCCGGTGAAGGCCAGTTTGTCGAAGCCGGGGTGGGCCGCGATCGCCGCCCCGGTGCGCCCGTCGCCCGTGACGATGTTGACCACGCCCGGCGGCAGGCCGACCTCGGCGCAGATCTCGGCGAAGCGGAGCGCCGTGAGCGAGGTCGTCTCCGCGGGCTTGAGCACCACGGTGTTCCCGCACGCCAGCGCCGGCGCGACTTTCCACGCGAGCATCAGCAGCGGGAAGTTCCAGGGGATGATCTGCCCGCACACGCCCACGGGCCGCGGGGCGCGCCCCGGGAAGGCGTAGGCGAGCTTGTCGGCCCAGCCCGCGTGATAGAAAAAGTGGGCCGCGGCGAGCGGGATGTCGACATCCCGGCTCTCCTTGATGGGCTTGCCCCCGTCCATCGTCTCGAGCACCGCGAGCTCGCGGGCCCGCTCCTGGATTCGGCGGGCGATGCGGAAGAGGTGCTTGCCCCGCTCCGCGCCGGGCAGCGCCGACCAGGCCGGCAGCGCCTCCCGCGCCGCCCGCGCCGCGCGGTCGACATCCGTCGCGCTCGCCTGGGCGATCTCGCTGAGCGTCGCCTCGGTTGCGGGGTTGAGGCTCGGGAAAAACCCGGCCCCGCCGCCCGAGGGCTCGACGAACGCACCCCCGATGAAGAGGCGCTGCCGGGGCGCAATCTCGACCTTCACCGTCTCGGGAGCGGGGGCGTACTCCCACGCGCCGCCGAATTCGAGCGCGGGCGTCGCCCCCGGGCCCGCGGAGATCGCCCGCTCGCTCGCCTTGATCCCGTTCGCTTCCGCCGCTGTGGTTTTGGGCATGTCGGGGTTCCGGGGTTGGGTGGGGTGCGGGCCTCTCAGGCCTCCGAGAAATCGTGCCTCGCGGGGTAGACGCCGGTCTTCAGACGCACGATCTGTCGCAGCAGGTCGTTGAGCAGGGTCGACGCCCCGAACCGGAAGCGGTCGGGCGAGAGCCACGCGTCGCCCAGCGTCTCCTTCACCATCACCAGGTAGTGCAGCGCCTGTTTCGAGGCGCGGATCCCGCCCGCGGGTTTCATGCCGACGACACGGCCCGTGCGCACGAACTCGTCCCGGATCGCCTCGAGCATCACCAGCGTGATCGGCATGGTCGCGGCCGGCGAGACCTTGCCCGTGCTCGTCTTGATGAAGTCCCCCGGGCGGATGTTCGCGATCGCCAGGTCGCTCGCCCGGCGGACATGGTCGTAGGTCTCGAGCTCGCCGGTCTCGAGGATGACTTTCAGGTGCGCCGGCCCGCACGCCTCGGCGACCGCCGCGATCTCGCCCGCGACCTCCGACTCCCGCCCCGAGAGAAACGCGCCCCGGTTGATGACCATGTCGATCTCGTCCGCCCCCGCCTCGACCGCCCGGCGGACATCCTCGAGCCGGACCGCGATCGGGTACTGCCCGCTCGGGAACCCCGCGGCGACCGAGGCGACCTTCACGCCCGACCCGGCCAACGCCTCGGCCGCCACCGCGACCAGGCTCGGGTACACGCACACCGCCGCGACGCTCGGGAGCCGCTCGCCCAGCAGGTCCTCGTCCCGCTCGAACGGCCTGATCGCCTTGCGGCACAGGGCCCGGACCTTCTCGGGCGAATCCTTGCCCTCGAGCGTGGTCAGGTCGACCATCGACACCGCGAGCCGCAGGCCCGCGAGCTTTGTGCCGGCCTTGATCGACCGGGTCTGAAACGACGCCGCCCGCTGATCGGCCATCACCCGATCGACGGTGGGCGATCGGCCCGGCAGGACGGGCGTCGGGGGCGTGGGCGCGGGCTCCGGCATGCCCGGAGTTTAGGGCCGCGGCCCGCGGTCGCACCCCCCGGCGGCGGGTCGGGCCCGCCGGGCCCTCCGATCAGATCGCGGCCCAGTCGGTGTAGTCCGGCTCGAACATCTCCGCGCGGATCGACGCGAGCAGGTCGCCGGGCAGCGGCTCCCGGGCCAGCCCCGCCCCCGCGGCGCACCGGGCCACCGCCTCGGCGATGCGTGCGGAGATCTCCCGGATGATCTCCTGCGCCGGGTAGATGCGCCCCATCGCCAGGTCCTCGTCGGAGACCATGCCCGCCAGCGTCTGGGCCGCGGCGATGAACATGTCGTCGGTCACATGCCGCGTGGCCGAGAAGATCGCGCCCAGCCCGACCCCCGGGAAGATATACGCGTTGTTGCCCTGCCCGGGGACGAACCGCCGGCCCCCGATCTCAACAGGATCGAACGGGCTGCCGCTGGCGTACACCGCCCGGCACCCCGTCCACTCGTACGCCTGCCTCGCCGTGCACTCCGACTTGGAGGTCGGGTTGGACAGCGCCATGATGATCGGCCTCTGGTTGATCCGCGCCATCGCCTCGACCATCGGTCGCGTGAACGCGCCGGGCATGCCCGAGACGCCGATGATCGCGGTCGGGCGCAGCGCCTCGATCGCTTCGAGGAATCCCGCGGCGCCGTCGTGCGGGTGGGCGTAGGGGCGCTTGTGCGGCGCCAGGTCGGTCCGCCCCGCCACCACCAGCCCCTTCGAGTCGACCAGCCAGCTGTGCCGACGCGCCTCGCCCGGGTCCATCCCCTCGTTCACGAGCGCGCTGGTGAACAAGTCGGCGATGCCGACCCCCGCCTCGCCCGCGCCCAGGAACAGCAGCCGCTGCTCACGCAGCGTGCCGCCGGTCAGCCGCATCGCCGACCACAGCCCCGCGAGCACGACCGCCGCCGTTCCCTGGATGTCGTCGTCGAAGACGCAGTAGCGGCTCCGGTACCGTTCGAGCAGCCGGAACGCGTTGGTGTTCCCGAAGTCCTCGAGCTGCACGACCGCCCGCGGGAACACGGTGGTGACCGCGTCGACGAACTCGTCGACGAAGTCGTCGTACGCCCGCCCGCGCAGGCGAGGCTGGTGCAGCCCGATGTACAGCGGGTCCTCCTGCAGCGACTTGTTGTCCGTGCCCACATCCAGCGTCACCGGCAGGCAGTGCATCGGGTGGATCCCCGCGCACGCGCTGTAGAGCGACAGCTTGCCCACCGGGATCCCCATCCCGTCCGCACCCAGGTCGCCCAGCCCGAGGATCCGCTCCCCGTCGGTGACCACCACGATCCGCACATCCTCGTGCGGCCAGTTCCGCAGCACCTCGGCGATCCGCCCGCGGTCGGCGATGCTGATGAACATCCCGCGAGGGCGACGGAAGATGTGCCCGTACACCTGGCAGGCCTCGCCCACCGTCGGCGTGTACACGATCGGCATCAACTCGGAGATGTGATCGACCAGCACCCGGTAGAACAGCGTCTCGTTCCGGTCCTGCAACGCGATCAGGTTGATGTACCGCTCCAGGTCGGTCGGCTTGCGCCGCAGATTCTCCAGGACCCGCAGCACCTGCTCGGCCTGCGTGTGCACCCGCGGCGGCAGCAGCCCGCGCAGGCCGTACGCGTCCCGCTCCTCCTCGGTGAACGCCGTCCCCTTGTTGCGGAGCGGGTCGTGCAGAAGCCTGACCCCACGGTGCAACGACCCGGGCGCCACCGCGACCGCGCCGGTCTGCAGATGCGATTGCATTACGCACCTCCTTGTCTTGAAAATCCTAATCCGCCCCCGGCGCGGCTTCACCTCGACCGGAGGCCGAGTTCCAAGTCCGGCCGGCCCCGACAACGGGTGTGGGGTTCTCCCTACATTCCGCGGGAGGCTGGCCCGGGCGTGTGAGGTCTCGCGTCAGAGGCCACTTCAGGCCATCTGGGAAGTGCGTCCCGTTGCTCCGAAGCCCCCGCCGCTCAGGCCGCGACGGACCGCCGGTCTCGGCGCCGCTGCGCGATGGCGAGGGCGCGATGGGCCAGTGCTTGACGCCGACGGCGGGCTCGCGAGGCCATTGACGGGCCACGCCGGACCGGCGTGATTCTCGCGGTGCCCCGGCCTTGGTCCGCGCCCGTGCGCACACGCCGGCGGCGGCTCACCCCGGTCCGCCCGGGAGTTTTCCATTTTTCGTAGCCCGTGCCGGTGTCGCGGGTTGCGTCGCCCCCGGCGTTGTCGTCGCGTCCCGGGGCGCCGCGGCGCGTGCGCACGGGGCGGGCGGGCGGCCGGGTGGGTGCAGGCCCGCTCGGATGAACGGCGGGCCGGTGTGGAAGGAGGGGCCCGATGCCCGACCGGTTCGAAGGGATCGCAGACGCCGGCCTTGACCGGGCGTTTCTCGAACTCGTGATCAACGAGCACCGGCGCGCGGCGCTGCCGCGGCTGGAACGGATGTGGGCGTATTTCCGCGACCCGGCTGAACCGGTCGGCGCATCGGGCTGGTCGGCGGAGGCGCCGGCGCGGGGCGGGCGATGGGCCGGGGCCCAGGCGGCAAGCCTGCCCGCGCGGTTCCGCGGGGGCGAGGACGACGAGCGGGAGATCGTGATCGAGAACGACATCGCCTGGCGCGTGCAGACCATGGTCGACTTCATGTTCGGCAAGCCGGTGCAGATCCTCAGCACCGCCCGCGACGAGGACCTGCGCGGGACCGTGGAGCGCGTGCTCGACGCGGTGTGGGAGGCCTCGGGCGGGATCGCCCTGCTCCAGGACATCGCGCTGCTGGGGCATGTCTACGGGCATGTCGACCTCGCGCTGCGGCTCGACGAGGAGGCCCTGATCTCGCGTAGCGCGGTGCTCGCGGCGCTGGAGCGCGGGTCGCGCGAGGCGCTGGCGGAGTTGATCCGCGTCGAGGTCATCGAGCCGAGGCGGGGGATCCCCGTGCTCAACCCCGACGACTACCGGAGGCTCGACGCGTTCGTGATCCACTTCGAGCGCGGGCTGAACGAGGTGGAGCGCGCGGGGCCGGACTCGGCGGGGGGGACGGCGTGGGGCTCGGCGTGGGGATGGGGCCGGGGGGTGCGGCGCGCCCGGGGGCGGGACGGGCGCGCCCCCTCCGGTCCCGGGGCCCGGCGGTCGGGCACGGTGACGGAGGTGCTCGGGCCGGGCCGCCGCGTGGTGTTCCACGACGGGCGGGCGGCGCTGCGGGAGTCGAGCGTGCTGCTGCCCGGGGTGGTGCCGGTGGTGCACATCCAGAACCTCAGCCAGCCGTTCCGCTACGAGGGGCTCAGCGAGGTCGAGCCCCTGATCGGGCTGCAGAACGAGCTGAACACGCGCCTGAGCGACCGGGCCCGCCGCGTGACCATGTCGAGCTTCCAGATGTACCTGGCCAAGCGGCTCGAGGGCTTCGAGAAGGCCCCGGTCGGCCCGGGACGGGTCTGGAGCACGGACGACCCCGACGCGAGCATCGAGGCCTTCGGGGGCGACGCGGCCTGCCCGAGCGAGGCCGAGCACATCGAGCAGATCCGCGAGGCGATGGACAAGGTCAGCGGCGTGCCCCCGCTCGCGGGCGGCGTCGTGCGGGCGAAGATCGGCAACCTCTCGAGCGCGAACGCGCTGCGGATCACGCTGATGAGCCTGCTCGCCAAGACGGCGCGGAAGCGCGTGACCTACGGCGCCGGGATCGAGAAGGTCAGCCGGATGGTGCTCACCGCGCTCGACGCGGCGGGCATCCTGCGGACGCACCCGGGGGACCGGGGGATCCGCCTGGTGTGGCCCGACCCGCAGCCGATCGAGCCGGGGGACGCGGTGGTCGCGGCGAAGCAGAAGGTGGAACTGGGCGTGCCGCGCGAGCGGGCGCTGGCGGAGCTGGGGTACGCCCCGAGCGACGCGGGGGTGTCCTGAGCGGACCTGAAAGGGGGTTCAGATGGGTGTCGGTGGGACGCAGGGGAGCGGGGGCAAGCAGACGACCAGCGTCGAGCCCGAGGCGCCGGAGCAACCGGTGAGCGCGGAACTGCTCGAACGCGAGCGGGCCGACCGCGACGAGGACAAGGCGCGGATCGCCGCGCTGGAGTCGCAGGTCGCGACGCTCAGGGCGGAACTGGCCTCGGCCCGGGCCGCGGCGGCGACGGCGGCGCGACGCGCGGAGATCGAGCGCGAACTGGCGGCCGCGGGCGCGATCGACCTCGAGATCACCGCCCCGCTGGTCGAGCAGGCGGTGTCAGCGATGGACGAGCCCGACATCGCGGCCGCGGTGCGGGAGGTGAAGGCGGGCAAGGGGTTCCTGTTCCGCGCCGTCGCGGGCGGCGGGCTGAAAAGCGCGGCGATGGCGGGCGAGCCGGCGCGTGCCGGGCTGGGGCTGGAGGACCTGGCGTCGGACGCGCGCACCAGCGGGGATCGCGGCGATCTGCTGCGGTACCTGCGGGCGAGGCGGGGCTGAGGAAGAGAACAGACGGGGTGAAGTCGAACGGGATTGGATGGACTGCACGGCCGGGTGAGCCGGTCGAGAAGGGGGAACTGGCATGGCGTTCACGGGGAAGGCGACATACGGGGCGGGCGCGGGGCTTCCGGAACTGGTCGAGGATGTGTCGGACATCATCGGGATCGTGAGCCCGCACGAGACGCCGCTGCTGGATCATCTGGGTGACGCGAAGAAGCCGGCGATGAGCACGGTGCACGAGTGGATCGAGGATTCGCTCGTGGCGAACACGGGGGAGATCGACGACGCGACCGTGACGGGGGGCGACACAACCTTCGCCGTGGCGGACGCGGCGCCGTTCCGCGTGGGCGACCTGGTCCGGCCCGGGGGGACGAGCGAGGTGATGCTCGTGACGGCGATCAACGCCTCGACGCTGACCGTCTCGCGCGGGTACGGCGGGACGAGCCAGGCGACGCTCTCTGACGGGCTGGCGCTGTCGATCCTGGGCAACGCGGCGCTGGAGGGTGCGGAGGCGCCCTCGGCACGGTTCAGCAGCCGCGTGCGCCGGCAGAACTACACGCAGATCTTCACCGCGGCGGTGGAGGTCTCGGGTTCGATGCAGGCCTCGGCGGCGCACGGGATCACCGACGAGGTCGACTACCAGAAGCAGGAGCGGATGCGCGAGCTGCTGCGCGACCTGGAGAACACGGTCATCAACGGCGTGGCCCCCGCGTCGACGCAGGAGGGCTCGGGCACGGTCCGCCGGACGATGAACGGGATCGTGCACTCGATCCAGACCAACATCTACCAGCCCGGCGCCGGGGGTATGCCCGCGGGAGATTCGGGCGCGCTCGACGAGGCGCTGCTCAACGCCGCGCTGCGGGCGATCTGGGAACAGTCGTCGGGCGTGGTGGACACCATCGTCTGCGGGGGCAAGCAGAAGCGTCGCATCAACTCGTTCGCGAGCGGGGCGAGGGCCTACCTGCCCGAGGACACGAAGTACGCGGACATGGTGAGCGTGTACGAGAGCGACTTCGGGGTCGCGCGGGTGATCCTGAGCCGCTGGGTGCCGCCGGACGCGGTGCTGCTGCTGGACTCCAGCCGGATCGGGGTGCTGCCGCTCCGGGGGCGCAGTTTCCACTACAAGCCGCTCGCGGCGACGGGGGACTCGGTCGCGGGGCAGGTGATCGGGGAGTACACGCTCGAGTTCAAGAACGAGAACGCCCACGGGGTGCTGCGCGGGCTGACGGTGTGAACTGGGCGGTGGGCGCCGGGCACGAGGCACCGGTTCCTTCTCAGCACATGCCGCGTGGTCGGGGGGGCGCGCGGCGGCCGGCGCGGGTCGAGGGGCCCGCGTCGGCTTTGGGGCACGGGGAACGAGCGCGGAAGGAGGGGCCATGTTCGCGACGGATCGTGATCTGCTGGTGATCGAGCCCGGGCTGCTGGGCGAGGTGGCGTGGGTCGGGCAGCGGCTGGTGAGCGGGACGGGCTCGGTGAGCAGGACGGCGCTGACGCTGACCGCGCAGGACAACGGGCTGCTCGCCCAGGGCGTGGGGCCGGGCTCGGTGGTCCGCATCGGGGGGAACGGGTACGAGGTGGTGGGCGTCTCGGCCGAGGACGCGGCGGTGGTCTCGCGCCTCCGCGCGTCGGCGGCGGGGCCGGCGATCGGGCTGACGGCGATGGCGGACCAGCCCGTGGAGGTCTTCACCTTCGCGCCGCAGATCATGGACGCGCACCGGCGCGTGCTGCGGATGCTGGGGCTGGAGCCCGCGGGCGAGGCGTCAGAGGGCGAACTCGACGAGAGCGCGCTGAAGAACCCCGAGGCGATGGTCCGGCTCGAGGCCCTGGGGGCGCTGCACCTGATCTACGCCGGGGCCTCGGCGGGCCAGGGCCCCGAGGCCCCGGCGGCGGTCCGCGCGGCGCTCTACCGGGCCCGGTTCGCGGCCGAGCGCGGCGCGGCGGTCGCGAAGATCGACACGGACGGGGACGGCGTGGCGGACGCGGCGCGGCGGCCGGGCGTGGGCCGGTTTGTGCGCATGTGAGAGGGGTGGGGAGAGACGGGCGGGACGCCCGTCCCACCAGAGCAGGAAGGGGGAACCGATGCTGTTTCTGCATCCGCGGGTGGTGTCGTTCGGGGGCGTTGACTGGTCGGGCGTGGAGAGCGTGGCGGTCGAGCGGGTCGCGGCCCGGTCGTTCGTGGAGTTCGGGGACACCGGGCCGCACGCGGTGCTGGCGGATGTGCCCGAGCAGCGCGTGGAGGTGCGCGTGACGCAGGAACTGCTGGGCGAGGACATGGATGTGCCCAGGCCGGGCGAGCAGGGGACGCTCGAGTTCGAGACCTCGCCGAACAGCGCGGGGGCGGGCCGGCGGCGGGTGTCGATGACGGCGGTGGTGCTGGGGGTGAAGTACCAGGTCTCGCGGAAGGGGGGCTCGTCGCGCACGGTCGATCTGGTCGCGATCTCGGCGGACGGCGCGGCGGACCCGGTGACGGTCGAGGCGGTCTGAGGCTCGGTGGGCGTGGGGGGTGGCGCATGGCGAGTTCGTACAAGACGCAGGATCTCTTCGGGTCGGGCCCGCACCGGTTCTCGATGGGCCTGCGCGGCGTGGAGACGACGGCGCGTTCGCGATTGACGGGGAACCCGGCGCACGGGGGGACGCTGCCGCTGGGCGACGAGGAGACGGAGGTCGTCGTGCGCGGTCGCCTGGTCGCGGCGAGCGAGGCGGCGCTGTGGGCCCTGCGTCAGGCGATCGTGTCGGCCGGCGCGTTCGCGTCGGGGGCGGGGACGCTGGTGGACCACGCCGGGACCTCGTTCCCCAACATGTGGCTGGTGGCGTACGAGGAGGCGGACCGGGTCGACCGCGGCCGGTCGGTGACGGTGTCGTACACGGCGCGGTTCCGGGATTTCTCGGCGGTGTGATCGGGGGTGGGTGATGCCGGAGGCGGAGGCGCTGGCTTCGTTGACGCAGTTCGGGGCGGCCGGGCTGATCGGGCTGATGTGGGTGGTCGAGCGGCGGGCGGCGGTGGCGCGGGAGCGGCAGCTGCAGGAGGCGCACGACCGGCTGACCGCCGAGCGGGCGGGCGTGGAGGTGCTGGTGCACACGCTCCAGGAGAACACGCGGGCGCTGACGGCGCTCGAGGCGGGGCAGCGCGGGCTGGTCCGGCTGCTCGAGCGGCTCGCGCCGCGCGGGGCCCCCACGCCCCCGGGGCGCGACGATCCGTACACTGGGGGCGATGCGGCTTGAGCGGATGATCGCGGGCGTGGCGTGGGCGGCGGCGGCGTCGGGCCTGATCGGGTTGGTCGGGTGCGCGGCCGAGCGGGCGGGCGAGGACCGCCCCCTTCTCACGCCGCCGGGCGGGGCGATGGTGGCGTCGCCGTTCTCGCCCGCGAGGCTGCGGATCTTCCCGCTGACGCACTTCGAGGCGCCGGCGTCGGGCGAGCCGCGGATCCTGCTCTTCCTCGAACTCCGCGATCAATGGGGGGACACGGTCAAGGGCGCGGGGCGCTTGGAGGTGCAGCTGTTCCGCCCGGAGGGGGGCGCGGCGAACCGGGAGACGCAGGAGCTGATCTGGGAGATCGACCTGACGGACCTGCAACGCAACGCGCGGCTGTACGACCCCTCGACGCGGACCTACCGGGTGGCGCTCAAGGACCTGCCGCCCTGGCTCGCCGCGACCGCGCGTGGGGAGGGCTCGTGGGTGGCGCTGGAGGCGTTCTTCCGCACGATCGGGCCGGACGGCTCGGCGGTGACGCTGCGTGACCGGTTCGTGCTCTCGGGCGGGTGAGGCGGGGCGGCCAAGAAAAACGCCCCGCGTGGGCGGGGCGTTCGGGCGGACGAGGTGATGTCAATCGCTCACACGCTCGCGGCGGCCTTCTCGGCCTTGCGGCGGGCGTCGTCGAGCGTGCCGACATACATGAACGCGGACTCGGGCAGGTCGTCGCCCTCGCCGGCGACGAGGCGCTCGAAGGAGTCGATGGTGTCCTCGAGGCTGGTGTAGATGCCGGGGAAGCCGGTGAAGACCTCGGCGACATAGAAGGGCTGGGAGAGGAAGCGTTCGATCTTGCGGGCGCGGGCGACGATGAGCTTGTCGTCCTCGCTCAGTTCGTCGACGCCGAGGATGGCGATGATGTCCTGGAGGTCCTTGTAGCGCTGGAGGATGCGCTGGACCTGCTGGGAGACCTGGTAGTGCCGCTGCCCGATGATGCCCGGGTCGAGGATGGTCGAGGTCGAGGCGAGGGGGTCGACGGCGGGGAAGATGCCCTTCTCGGCGATGCCGCGCTCGAGCACGACGAACGCGTCGAGGTGGGCGAAGGCGGTGGCGGGGGCGGGGTCGGTCAGGTCGTCGGCGGGCACATAGATGGCCTGCACGCTGGTGATCGCGCCCTTGCTGGTCGAGGTGATCCGCTCCTGGAGTTCGCCCATCTCCGTCGAGAGGGTCGGCTGGTAGCCCACGGCGCTGGGCATGCGGCCCAGGAGCGCCGAGACCTCGGAGCCCGCCTGCGTGAAGCGGAAGATGTTGTCGACGAAGATCATCGTCTCCTTGCCCGACGAGTCGCGGAAATCCTCGGCCATCGTCAGGCCCGAGAGCGCGACGCGGAGGCGGGCGCCCGGGGGCTCGTTCATCTGCCCGAAGACCATCGCCACCTTGTCGATGACATGGGCCTTCTTGCCGTTCTCGTCGGTGTACTCGGCCTCTTGCATCTCTCGCCAGAGGTCGTTGCCCTCGCGGGTGCGCTCGCCCACGCCGCAGAACACGCTGTAGCCGCCGAACTCACGGGCCACGCGGGCGATCATCTCCTGGATGATGACGGTCTTGCCGACGCCCGCGCCCCCGAACAGCCCGATCTTGCCGCCGCGCACGAACGGGCAGAGCAGGTCGATGACCTTGATGCCGGTGACGAGGATCTCCGTCCGCGGGTTGAGGGCGGTGAACTCGGGGGCCTCGCGGTGGATGGGGCGGCGCTCGGCGCCCTCGGGGGCGGGCCTGTTGTCGATCGGGTTGCCCAGCAGGTTGAACACCCGCCCCAGCACCTTCTCGCCGACGGGCACGGCGACCGGGGCGCCGGTGTCGAGGATCGCCATGCCGCGCTTGAGCCCGTCGGTCGAGCCCAGCGCGACCGCGCGGACGCGGCCGCCGCCGAGGTGCTGCTGCACCTCGCCGGTCAGCGCCATCGACACGCCGTCCTGCGTCCAGGCGATCGTCACGGCGTTGTAGATCTCGGGGAGCTGGTCCTCGGGGAACTGGGCGTCGAAGGTCGAGCCGATGACCTGGGAGACGGTGCCTTGCGTGCCTGCGGCCATGACGGGGGGTCCTTTCTTCGCGGCGTCTTCTCGCGGGATCAGGGGTCCTGCCGGCGATCCGGGGCGGGCTCGACCGCCCGGGCGGGGCGTCCGACCCGCGGGCGGCAACGATAGGGCTCGCCCCCGGGGTTGGCCACCGCGCCGAACCGCGCGCCCGGGCCCCGAGCGCAGGTGCACCCCCCCATTGCGGCCCTCCCCCCGGGGCCCGTCGACCGGTCGGCTCTACGATCCTCAAGAGGGAGGCGGCCGGGCCCCGAGGGGCCGCGACCGCCGGGAAGGAGCCGGGCCGTGCGGCCCTTGGATCTGAGCCTGTCCACGAAGCGGGCGGCGCGCCGCGCGGTGGTGGACCGGCTGGGGGTGGTCGCCCGGCGGATCCGCCCGGCGTTGCGCGCCCGGGCCGACGAACCCGAGGGCGTCCACCGCCTGCGTATCGCGACCCGCCGCGCTGGGGCCGCGCTCGCGCTGTTCGAGCCCTGCTTTCGCGGGCGGGACCTGGATCGGATCAGGAAGTTGCTCCGGGGCCTTCGGCGCGCCGCCGCGGCGGTGCGGGACGCCGATGTGCAGGCCGAACTCTGGCGAGGCGTCGCCGAGGGGGAACCGGGCCTGGCTCCGTTGTTGGCGCCGGTTCTTGAGCACCTGGCCGAGTCCCGGGCCGCCGCGACCGCGTCGCTCCGCGCCCGCGCCGCGGGCCCGGGGCGGGTCCGGAGGGCGGCGCGGCGTGCCGCCCGGGGCGCCCGGGGCGCCCGGATCGGGGGCGAGCGGGCGGCCGATCTCGCGACGCTCGCGGGGTGGCGGATTGCCGAGTTGACCGAGGCGCTGCGTTCCCGGGTCGAGGGGGGGCTGGCAGAACCGGAAGACCTGCACGAGGCGCGGATCGCCGTCAAGCGGCTGCGGTACACCCTCGAATTGGTCGGCGGTGGTCTCCAGACCGACGCGGGGGCTCTGGTGGAGCTGGTGCGGGCGGCGCACGCCCGGCTTGGGGATCACCAGGACCTGGTGGTTGCGCGGGCGCTGATCGCGTCGGTGTCGGCGCGCGGCGCGTTGGGTGGCGAGGAGGCGGCACCGCTTAACGCGGCGATCGAGACGCGCCGGCGTGCCGTCGAGCGGGCCGCGCGTGAGTCGCTCGCGTGGCTGCTGGCGGGTCTGGAGGGGGATCGGCGTCGGGCGCCGGCGGCGTGATCGTTGTGTTGCCCCAGATTTGTGGCTATGATTATCCGGTATAGACCTCCGGGGCCGATCCGACGGTCGGGCTCGCCCCGGGGTCGGCGGATCGGGCCTTCCCTCGCCTCCGAAATGTGGTGGTGGGGGCCGGGACCGGGGAGGTGCAGCGGATGGTCAGCGACGGCACCAAGGCGAGGCCCAAACCGTTTCTTTTCCCGCAGTTCTGCAAGGGGTGCGGGCGGTGCATCGAGGCCTGCCCCAAGGATTGCATCCACATGAGCGAGGCGATCGACCCGCGGACGGGGCTGACCCCCGTGGTGGTCGACACGAGCGCGTGCAACGGGTGCGGGCTGTGCCTGGAGGCGTGCCCGGAGCCGTACGGGCTGATGGCCAAGCCGGCGGACGCGAGCGACTTCGAGCTCGAGGACCCGGAGAAGCTGTTCGGCGCGCGCACGACGACGGCCCCGGAGCCCGTGGCGATCCCGGACGCGCGGGTGCCGCTGCCCCGTCAGGAGGCGATGGTGCTCAAGGGCAACCACGCCTCGGCGGTGGGGGCGATCCTCGCGGGGTGCCGGCACTTCTTCGGGTATCCGATCACGCCCTCGACGGAGGGTGCGGAGTTGCTCGCGCGGCTGCTGCCGAAGCTCGACGGCGCGTTCGTGCAGGCGGTCAGCGAGGTGGCGACGGTCAACATGATGTACGGGTGCGGCGGCGCGGGTCTGCGTTGCATGACCTTCACCAGTTCGCCCGGGTTCAGCCTGATGCTCGAGGGGATCTCGTACATGATCGGGGCGGAGGTCCCCGGGGTGTTCTTCAATGTGATGCGGGGCGGCCCGGGGCTTGGGAACATCGCGCCCGAGCAGTCGGACATCAAACTCTGCTGCCGGGGGCTGGGGCACGGGAACACGCACGCGGTCGTGCTGGCGCCCTCGACGCCGCAGGAGATGCTCGACCTGACGATGCTGGCGTTCGAACTCTCGTTCAAGTACCGCAACCCGGTGATCCTCGCGAGCGACGGGTACCTGGGGCAGATGTCGGGCAAGGTCAGGCTGCCGGAGGAGATGGTCCGGCCCGGGCTGCCGGAGTGGGCGGTCTGGGGCGACGAGGCGCACCGGCGGAACCTGATCTGCTCGATCAACCTGTGCGAGGCGGATCTGGAGAAGCAGAACGAGCACCTGAACGAGAAGTACGCCCGCATGACCGTTGCGGAGCAGCGGTCAGAGGCCTTCCGGTGCGAGGACGCCGAGTGGGTGCTGGTGGCGTGCAACACGCCGGCGCGGATGGCCAAGGGGGCGGTGGAGCGGCTGCGTGACAAGGGGATCAAGGCGGGGCTGTTCCGCCCTGTGACGCTGTGGCCCTTCCCGGTGGGGGCGATCGGGCCGATCGTGGAGCGGGCCCGCGGGCTGGTCTTCGTCGAGGGGGGCCCGGGGCAGTTGGAGGACGAATTCCGCCTGGCGATGAGCCGGGCGGGCGTGACGGGCCTGCCCCCGATCGGTCGGGTGCGTCGGATGGGCGGCGTGCTGCCGCAGATGGGCGAGATCATCGCGGGGGTCGAGGCGATGGCGGCGGGCGGCGGGGTCGCCGCGGCGGGGGGTGCGGCATGAGCGTGTTCTACGAGACATTCGATCGGCACGCGCACGGGGAGGGTCTCAAGGGCCACGCGACGCACTACTGCGCCGGGTGCGGGCACGGGCTGATCCACAAGTACCTCGCCGAGGCGATCGAGGAACTGGGCGTGCAGGACCGGACGGTCGCGGTCTCCCCGGTGGGGTGCTCGGTGTTCCTCTATTACTACCTCGATGTGGGCAACACGCAGGCGGCGCACGGTCGGGCGCCGGCGGTGGGGATCGGGCACAAGGTGGCCAACCCGAACGCGATCGTGGTCGCGTACCAGGGGGACGGGGACCTGGCCTCGATCGGGCTGGCCGAGATCATGCAGGCGTGCCAGATGGGCCTGCCGATGTCGTTCATCTTCGTGAACAACGCGATCTACGGGATGACGGGCGGGCAGATGGCGCCGACGACGCTGCCGGGGCAGAAGACGGCGACGACGCCCGAGGGCCGGCCGCGGATGGCGGGCGAGCCGCTGCGGATGGCGGAGATCGTCAGCCAGATCGACGGGACGGTGTATGTCGAGCGGTGCGCGTTGTTCGACGCCAAGCAGCGGATGCGGGCGAAGAAGGCGATCAAGAAGGCGTTGACGCTGCAGGTGGAGAGGCGGGGCCTCTCGTTTGTCGAGATCCTGTCCGAGTGCCCGACGCACCTGAAGATGTCGCCGACGGAGGCCGAGCGCTGGGTCGCCGACAAGATGACGCGGTACTTCCCGCTCGGGGTCAAGAAGGACGAGGCGCCCGAGCCCTGGTTCGAGATGCCCGAGCCGACCTTTGACGCGGACCGGGTGCTGGGCGTGCTGGGCGGGACGGACCTGGCGCCGGAGCGATTCGGCGGTGGCTTCCCCGACCGCCTCGACGCGCGGGACATCGAGATCAAGTTCGCGGGCGCGGGCGGCGACGGGGCGCAGACGATCGCGATGCTGACGGCCAAGGCCGCGATCAACGAGGGGTGGGACGCGACGCACATCCCCAGTTACGGGCCCGAGTCGCGCGGGGGGACCTCGTACGCCGATGTGCACATCGCGGTTGACGAGGTGCTCAGCCCGGCCTCGCCCCACCCGCACCTTCTTGTGGCGTTCAACGCGCCGAGCCTCGAGAAGTTCGGGCCCACGGTGCGCGACGGGGGCGTGGTCGTGTACGACAGCACGGTGATCGCGGAGCCGCCCGACCTGGGGCGGGGGATCCGGATGGTGGGCGTGCCGTGCACGGAGATCGCCGCGGCGCTCGGCAAACGGATGGTCAAGAATGTCGTGGCGCTCGGCGCGGTGCAGGCGGCGACGGGGCTGTTCCCCCCGGAGACCTTCCTGTTCGCGATGGGGCGCGCGCTCAAGGGCGATTGCACGATGATGGAGCTCAACGAGCACGCCTTCGCGGCCGGCCGCGAGGCGTGCGAGGGGGTGACGCACCCGGCCTGAGGTGGGTAGGCGCGTGCCGGGCGCGTCGAGTCGGCCCGGGCCCGGGTGGGGGATCGTCTTGTTCCCGTCCCCCGCCCCCGCCCCGGGCGCCGCGGGGGCTTGCGGTATCATCGCGGGATGGGGACGGAGATCGAGCGCAAATTCCTGGTGGACGGGCCGCTCTCGTTCCGTGGGCGGGGCCGGGTGATGGAGCAGGGGTACCTCGCCCTGGACGCGGACGGCACGGAGGTGCGGATCCGGCGTGAGGACGAGCGGAGCACGCTTGCGGTCAAGCGCGGGGCGGGGATGGTGCGCACGGAGATCGAGGTCGAGGTGGACGCGGGGACGGCGTCGGCGCTGTGGGCGCTGACCGAGGGGCGGAGGCTCTCCAAGAGCCGGTTCGTGCTGCACGCGGGGGGGCACGCGGTCGAGATCGATGTCTACCACGGCCCGCTGTCGGGGCTGGTGGTGGCGGAGGTGGAGTTCGCGAGCGAGGAGGCGGCGCGGGCGTTCGAGCCCCCCGAGTGGTTCGGGCGGGAGATCACGGGGGACGCGCGGTTCCGGAACAACGCGCTGGCGAGGCTGCGGTCGGCGCCGTCGCTGACCGAGTGACCGGCGGGTCGTCCCCCGGGCCGGTGGCTCGGCGGGGCGAGTACGATCCGGGCATGTCAGACTCCATTTTCAGCAAGATCATCCGAGGCGAGATCCCGGCGCAGAAGGTGTACGAGGACGAGGCGGTGATCGCGATCATGGATATCGCGCCGCTGGCCGAGGGGCATGTGCTGGTGATCCCCAAGGAGCCGGCCGAGACGCTCGACCGGCTTTCTGACAAGGCGGCGGCGGCGGTGGGGAAGGTGCTGCCGCGGATCGTGCGCGCGGTGCAGAAGGTGACCGGGGTGCCGGAGTGCAACATCCTGCAGAACAACGGCGCGGGGGCCGGGCAGGCGGTGATGCATGTGCACTTCCATGTCATCCCCAAGCCGGCGAACGGGTCGGGGCTGACGAAGGAGTGGAGGCCGATCGAGGTGGAGAGGGATCGGCTCGCGGAGATGGGTCGGGCGATGGCGCGTCTGCTGTGAGCGTCGCCGGACCGGGTTGTGGATAAGTCGCGGTTGCTTTGTTGTGGATGCGCAAAGTCCGCCCACCGGAAGCGGTGGATTTGCATGGGTTTGCGCCGCGCGGGTTGACAGCCCGGGGGCGATCGTGCATGCTCCGGTCCGTCGCGGCGCGGGCGTGGGCCGGCGTGGCGGGCGGGACCCGAGAGAGGGGGCAGGGATGCGTGGATTCATCGTGGGTGCGGTCGCGGGTCTGGCGCTCTCGGGCGGGGCCCTGGCGAACGATGTGATCTTCAGCGTGACGGGTGAGGTCGAGGGCGTTGACCTGATCGCCGAGTTCGCGTTCGACCTGGACTCGGGTCAGTTCACCTCGGCGACGGCGTACTACCAGGGCGTGGAATATGAGGGCGACGCGTCGCTCAGCGGGCTGTCGTTCCTCTATGAGGTGACGGACTACGACAACGACGGCACCAACGAGGTCTTCGCCGAGATGACGCTCGCGTTCGAGGCGATGGGCGGGGGTCCGGCGCTGACGCTCTACGGGCAGGCGGAGTTCCTGTCTTCGCTGCCCTGGGCGGCGGGGGATGTCAACGACCTGGCGACCTTTGCGCTGGGGGCGTACGACATCTCGACCGGGTTCATGGAGCTGGTCTCGGGCGGGGAGAGCACCTTCGGGGATTTCGGGTCGTTCACGATCACGGTGGTGCCGCTGCCGACGCCGGGCCTGATGGCGGCGGCGGGCCTCGGGGTGCTGGCGGGGGCGGCGCGTCCGCGGCGTCGGGGCTGAGACGGATCCGGATTGGTCGACGGGCGGGAAGCCCACCCCATCGAGGCGACGCGGGGTCCTGGAACACGGCCTGCGGAGCGGGGCGGCGGCGGCCCGTCCGGGCCGGGTCTACCAGAAGGGGTCGATGCCGAGGGTGTAGACGAGGTAATGGACCAGGCGGATTCCGCCCTGCCCGATGGTGAAGAAGGGGATCAGGGTGGCGAAGCCGGCGATGGCGATCATCGCGGCGGTGACAAGGCGGGGCGTGTCGAGGCGGAGGTAGTCTCGGTTGACCGCGAGCCACCAGCGCCACTGGCACAGGGCGAGCGCGGCGATCCAGAGGATCTCGGTTTCCCTGAACGGGGTGAGGAGGTAGGCGGCCCAGCCCGGGAAGCCCCAGCGGTAGGACGGGTCCACGACCATGATCTGGAAAAGGAACAGGCCTTCGAGCCAGAGCGTGGCGCGGGGGAGCCCGTAGAGGAACGCGCGCACGAGATGGGCGGGCTTGACGCGGCAGCGCCCGAGGGTGACCGGCAGCGCGGCGTAGGCGAGCGGGCTGAGCGCAAAGAACAGCAACGGGAGGAGGGCCCCGGGCTGGAACTCGGCCCAGAAGCCGTGGGGTCGGTAGTACTCCCAGGCCCAGGATCCGTAGGGCGTGGTGACCGACTCGGCGAGGCGCCAGAGGTTCTTGACGAGCGCGGGCGTGTTCGGACGGTGGAAATAGACGAACCCGGGGGCCGAGAGCCGAAAGGCGAACTCGGCGAGGCCGGCGAGCAGGGTGACGAGCGCCATCCCGGCGAGTGTGAAGGTGAGCACGCGGCGGAAGCGGCGTCTGCCGTCGAGGGGGACGGCGGCCCAGAAGCGGGCGGGGGCGAGCGTCCGGGCGAGCGTGGGCAGGGCGAGGGCGATGAGTGGGCGGCGGGCGTTCTCGACGAGCCAGCGTGGGTTGTGCGTGGTGGAGAGGACCGCGGCCCAGATCAGTTCGAGGCCGCACTCGCTGCACCGCCCGTTGAGGGGGCAGGCGTTGGCCCATGTGGCGATCTCACCGGAGAGGTCGTATCCGCATCGGGGGCAGTCGGGCGGCGCGTCGCCTCTGGCGGGGGACTCGTGCGGCATGGGTTGCTATACCGGGGGCGAGGCTCGGGGGATCCGGGGCTTGGTGTGCCGCGGGGCCGTGATCCGCCGCCGCGCGGCGACGGCGCCGACTCCCGGGGGCGTCGAACAGGGGCGCGGGGGTTCGGAGCGTGGAGCAACCCACGCGAACTCGTCGCGGGTGCCGCGGCCATCCTGGAGCTCTGCTGAAATCACCGCGAGCGCTTCGGCGCGTGCCCCTGCTCGCCGCCTAGGCGCCGCGGTGTTCTACACGGGAGTCGCACGCCGTGCGGCGGCACGACTGCGCCGAGGACGGCGAGTCGTGGCACCCGGCCATCTTGGCCGTGAGATTGCCACCCGGAATGTTCGCACGGCCGACACGGCCGGGGCACACGCGCGACACTTTGACTTCGATTGCGATCGGCTTTCTCTCACGACCCGTGAGGAGGATGGGGAGAGGCGGGCCGGAAGCCCACTCACCGAGAAGTAGATGGGTTCTGCACCGAAGTCCTAGATGACGCCGTCGAGGCGGTGGACGAGGGCGGCGGCTTGCTCTGGGCGTGGTGGGTTGGCGAGGTCGATGGGGAGGTAGACGCCGTCGTGGTGGTCGGAGTTGATGACGATGGCGTTGGGGGGGACGAGGGCGACGCCGCCCGGGACATGCTCGTGCCCCAGGATGAACATGTTGACGCCCCAGCGTTCGACGAGGTCTTCGAGCTGGTCGGCGTCGTAGCCGCGGCCCCAGACCATCAGGTGGGCGGCGCCCTGCCTTGGGACATAATCGTCGTCGGTGAGGTCCCGTTCGAGGACGGTGGGGTCGAACTTGTGCATCGCCCCGATGCCGGGCAGGCTGTGGGCGCAGAGGATGTCGCCCCGCGGCGAGACGCACCGGAGCGCGAGGGGCATGGAGCGGACGAAGGCCTCGATGGCGGCGGCGACGCGGGGGTGGTCCTCGGCGAAGACATATTCGAGGGCGTCGTTGAAGGCCTCGACGACGCGGACGCCGTTCTTGACGATGCCGGCGCCGATGATCTGGCTGAGTTCGTGGTTGGCGAGCAGGGTGTGGACATGCTCGGGGTGGTCGGCCTTGAGGGCGGCGACGCGGGCGAGGGCGCGGTAGGAGAAGTCGAGCCCGTTCATGAGTCGGTCGGAGTGGATGACCTCGTGGAGGACGAGGTGCTTGGGGTCGGGGAAGGCGTCGAGCTCGGCGGCGAGGGCGTCCTCGCGGGCGTGGCCCTCGAAGCCGGCGATGTCGACGAGGCGCTGGAGGTGGAGGGGGTTGTCGTGGAGGTCTCCGGTGGCGAGGAGGGTGCCGGGCGGGGTGATGAAGTCGATGGAGCCCTTCCGGCAGGCGGCGGCGCGGTTGGCCTCGGCGCCCTCGCGGAAGATGGCGATGGTGGCGTCGGGGTCCTGGAGGTCGAGGTGTCGGATGGGTCAGCCCTCGTCGTCGTCCACGACCTGCGAGGCGGGGACCTGGCGGAGGGCCCTCTCGGCGCGGAGTTTGCCCAGGATGAGTTCGAGGCGGTCGGCGATCTCGCGCATGGAGGCGGGTCGGCTCTCCGGGGCGACCTCGACGCACTTCATGATCAGGTCGTCGAGCAGCGGGGGGACGCGCGGGTTGATGGCGACCGTGCGGGCGGGCTTCTCGATGAACTTGTCGTCCTTGGACCCGACCAGCGAGTCGCCCCGGCCGAGCGCGGTGGGGATGTTCTTGCGGGTCATGACCCAGTACATGGTGGCGCCGAAGTTGTAGACATCGGTGCGTTCGGTGATCTCGCGTCGGTGGACCTGCTCGGGGGCGATGTAGTCCGGGGTGCCCTGGATGCGGGGCTTGATGGTGCCGCGCTTGCAGGACTGGCCGAGGTCGATGACCTTGGCGCGACCGTCGTCTGAGACGACGATGTTGTTGGGCTTCATGTCGGCGTGGATGAAGCCGCGGTCGTGCATGTGCCCGAGGCCCTGGGCGACCTGGAGGAAGATGTCAATGGCGGACTCGAAGGTGGCGGGGGGGTGGCGCTCCATCGACATGCCGTCGACGAGTTCCATGACGAGGAACATTTCCTTGGTGCGGAGGAGGGGTCCCTTCTTGAAGGATCTCGGGATCTTTCGGATGGCTGGGTGGTCGAGGGATTGGGCGACCTTGCACTCGATCTCGGCCTGGTCGAGGAAGCGTTGGTCCTTGTCGGTGAGGCGCTGGATGTGCTTGAGGGCCCAGACCTGCTTGGTCTTCTGGTCCTGGGCGAGGTAGATGATCGAGGCCGCGCCGCGGCCGATCTCGGCGAGGATGCGGTGTCCCTCGACGACATCCCCTTTCTGTTTGGCGACCAGCTCCTGCGACATCCGGGCCCGCTTGCTCCGCTTGTAGTGCCGAGGGGCCCCGCTTCCCAGGAGGCCGCCCGCCGGGGCTTCCGCCCGGCGCGGTTGTTCCGGCTCGCCCGCGTGGACGGCCTTCCGCCCCGAACGCGGGACGCGTGGGAGCGTGCCGGCCCGGGAGACGCCATTCTACCGCACCGCGCGCACGCGGGTGGACGGATGGGCGGTCGTGAGGACCGTCCCGGGAGATTCATCGGCAGATTGTCGAGGGGGGAACGGTCGGAGTGGGGTTCAGCGGCCGAGGATCTCGACGATCTGGTCGAGGGCGGAGGCGGGGAAGTATCGGCCCGGGCCGGAGACGGCGGCGAGGTCGCTGTGGAGGTAGATGCGGTCGGCGGGGATGTTCAGCCGGCGGGCGATGTCGGAGACGAGCGCGGTCAGGCGGGCGAGTTGGGCGTCGGTGAAGGGGCGTCGGTCGCCGTTCCCGACGAGGGCGATGCCGACGGCGTGCTGGTTCCACTGGGCGCCGGCGGGCCCGGCGACATGGGCGCCCGGGAGTTGGTCGACCCATCGGAAGCCGATGTGGACCTCTCCGTCGCTCATCTGCACGCCGTTTCCGATGACGAAGTGGTACCCGAGCCCGGCGAGGCCGGAGGCCCGGTGGGCGGCGTCGATGGAGGCGGGGGAGCCGGAGGGGAGGCCGGTGTCGTGGATGACGATCGCGTCCCAGCGGCCGGGCTGGATGGGGACGCGGGTGGCGAAGACGGACTCGACGGAGCCCGGGGTGTTGACGCTGGCGAGGGCGGCGACGGTGCGGCCTGTGAGGGGGCCCGAGCCGCGTCCCCCGAGCACGAAGAGCCCGCCGGTGACGACGGTCATGGCGGCGGCGAAGGTCGCCCAGACGATACGGGTGCGCGCGGAGACGGCGTTGCGGCGGGGGCCGGTCGAGCGTTGATCGTGTGCGGAGCGGTTGGTCATCCGTGCTGCATCCCGCGGGGTAAGCCGATTGTCCGTGGACCGCGGACCTGGGCGTCCAGCCTTGGGCCGACGGGGGTGAGAACGAGACCGGCTCTCCAGCAGGCTATCAACGCATCGGACGCGGGGAGCGCCGTTCTTGCTAATTCACGCAAGAAATTCGGAAACAAGTCAAGTTGGCGTGTTCCCGCGCGCCTCGCGCTCAGCGTTGCCCGAGCAAGCGTCCGCGAAGATTGGGCCTCTTGCGGCCGTACTCGTCTTCGAGGTACGCCGGCGCGCGGCGGTCGCGGACGGCGTCGTAGCGATCGAACTGGCTGCGCTGATCGTTCTCGGTGATAGGGGCGGGCTGGCAGGCGGGAAGGAGTGTTGCGCTCGCCGCGAGCAGGAGCGAGAGGGCGACGATGCTGCATCTTGTGGTTGGAGTTCGGCGCTGCACGAGGGGTAAGTGTACCGCGGCCCGGCTTGGGCCGCGGTACACCGATCCAGAAAGAAGAAAGAGGAAGAACACGGGCGCCGATCCGGGTGCGGGCCAGCGCCTGGGATGTCCTACCGGCGTGAGGTTCTCGGGTTGAGGGGGAGCGGGAGAAAACAAAGAACCGACCTTAGACCGGACAGATCGAGCCGTGGTCGTCCAGGCGAACCCGACCGAGTTCCAAAAATCGACGGACAGCGAGATAGGCCACGGCGCACACGGCGGTGGAGAGATTCAGCGAGCGCTCGTCGGGGACCATGGGGAGGCGGACGAGGGCGTCCGGGTCCTCGGCGAGGATGGGCTCGGGAAGCCCCCGGCTCTCCTTGCCGAACACGAGGTGGTCGCCCGGCTGGAAGGGGACATCGAACGCCGGGCGGGTCGCCTTCGTGGAGAGGACCCATCTCCGAACAGGGCCCGATTCTTGCCGATACGCGCGCCAGTCCGCGTGGGTGCGGAGCGCGAGCCGGGGCCAGTAGTCGAGGCCCGCGCGTCGGCAGGCCTTCTCGGAGATGTCGAAGCCGAGTGGCTCGATGAGGTGAAGCGCGGCGTGGAGAGCGACGCAGGTGCGCCCGATGTTGCCGGTGTTGTTGGGGATCTCGGGCTCGTGGAGGACGATGTGGAGCAGGGGGTCCCGCCCCGTCCAAGGCGAGGTCATGGGTCAGTCCTCGCTCGCTCGGCGGGCGGCGAGCAGGGGATCGGCGGCGATGACCTGTTCGACGGCGGGGAGGAAGCGGGTGTCGTGGGGGTTGCCCTGCCAGCGGACGACGCCGTCGGTCGAGAGGACCACGACATGCGGGATCGCGCGGATGCCGAGCGAGGTGTAGACGGTCTTGCGGAGGTCGTTGAGGTGCCAGTAGGCGACGGGGTGGTCGCGCATGTAGGCGGTGATGGCGTCGGGGTCTTCGGGGTATTTCTCCCCCGCGGCCAGGCCTGAAACGCCCAGGACCATCAGTTCGCCCGGGTGGGCCCGCTGGAGCGCGTCGAGCTTGGGGCTGACGGCGCGGCAGGGGCCGCACCAGATGGCCCAGAAATCGAGCACGAGGACATGTTCCTCGACGGGGCGTTCGGGTTTGGGGGTGAGCCAGGTCTCGTTGCCGAGGGGCACGGGCAGGGTTCGGCCCTGGACATTGCGGGCATTGAGCGAGGCGGTGTCGAGGTTGTAGGGGGGCCAGGCGGCGCTCAGGTACGCCTCGGGCGGGACGGTGGGGGTGGGTGTGATCGGCGAGCCCGGGCCGGCCCCGTTGGGGTCCATGGGCCGGGGCATGTTGGTGCGGGGCTGGGGCTCGGGCGTCAGGGCGCGGCGCTGGGCGAGACGCTCGAGGCGGCTCGGCAAGTCGGCCCGGGCCTCGTCGGGCGTTTCGCGGGCGAGGTCTCGGACGGCCTTGTCGAGGTCTCGGGGGTCGATGTCGGCGACGCGGAGGTTCCCGGCGCGGTCGACGAGGTAGACATTGGGGTGCTCGTCGACCTTGAGGGCGGCGAGGAGGGCGCCGTCGTGGTCGTGGGCGGTGCGCACGGCGATGCGGCCCGAGGCGATGCGCTCGGCGGCTTCGTCCCAACCATCTGGCCCGTGGACCGCGAGGCAAACGACCTCGCCCTGCAGGGCCCGTTCGAGGCGGGCGAGCGCGGGGAGGAGGCGGAGCGAGCGGGCCTCGTCGTTCTCCCAGGCGAGGATGACGACGACCTTGTCCTTGATCGCCGCCTCGGTGAGGGGATCGGTCGACCAATTCTGGAGA
This sequence comes from Phycisphaerales bacterium, assembly GCA_036732005.1. Lineage (GTDB taxonomy): Bacteria > Planctomycetota > Phycisphaerae > Phycisphaerales > UBA1924 > UBA1926. The sequence continues at coordinate 187,726 of DAINDF010000003.1, read as the reverse complement.
TCGGTCAGCAGGCCGGGCGAGAAGGGGCGGGTCTCGATCTCGGCGAGGGCGGTCTGCCGGGCTTCGTCGCCGAGTCGGCGGATGTCGGCCGCGTGGGCGGCGCCGGCGGCGAGGGCGAGCGCGATCGCGAATGTGCGCATGCGGGGCTCCGTTCGCTCAGTCGGTCTTGGACTTGATGTAGGCCTCCTCGGCGGCGCGGCGGGCGGCGATGCCCGGGTCGACGCGGAGGAGGGTGTCGAGGGCGGCCTCCCATTCGGAGTAGCGAGCGGTGGAGGCGCCGATGAACCCGTGCCAGCGGACGACGCCGTCGCTGCTGACGAGGATGTGGTAGGGGATGAAGAACTCCTGCCCCCGTCCGCGGCCGCCGCGCTGGGTGTCGCCGTTGTTGGCGGTCAGGCGGCTGGAGACGAGCCGGCCGCCGAGGTCGCTGACGCGGATGTGGTTGACGGGCAGGTCCCTGATGATGGTGTCGAACTTCTCGGCGGCCTTCTCGGCGGACTGGGCCTGCTCGTCGTTGTCGTCGCGGCGGCGGGAGCGGGAATCGTCCTCGGCGGTGATCATGGCGCCGATGACGATGAGGTCTCGCGCGTGGGCGTCCTGGATCGCGTCCATCTGCCGGAAGAACTCGACGGAGTTGAACCCGCCCCGTGCGGCGTCGGCGACGATGTCGGGGTGGAAGAGGTAGATCAGGGTGGCGCGGCCCTCGGTGTTGGCCGGGGCCGAGGGGCGCCAGTCGAGCTCGGGCTCGAGGTTGATCTTGACGGGGCCCTCGGTCTCCCCGCGGCGGCTCCGGGAGCGGTTGTTCTCGGGCTCGGACTGCTTGAGCCAGGCGGCGTTCTTGTATTCGTCTTCGCCGGGCTGGGCGAAGGGGACCCAGGGCAGGTCGCGGAGGTTGATCTGGCTGCGGAGGCGGGCGGTCCGGCGGGCCTCCTCGGCGGCGCGGGCCTTGTCGGCGTCCATGCGTTCGAGGAGGGTGGCGGCGTCGGAGGCGCTCTCGGCGATCAGTTCGGCGACGCCTCGCTCGACCGAGGCGGTCTCGATGTCGGCGTAGCGCACGCGGCCGGCCCGGTCGATGAGGTAGAAGTCGGGGTCCTGGTCGACGCGGAGGGCGGCGCGGAGGGCGTTGTTCTTGTCCCGGGCGATGGGGAAGGCGGCGCGGCGCTGCGAGGCGACGCGGGCGGCGTCGTCGAAGCCCTCGGCGTCGTGCACGCCGACGATCAGGAGGCCGTCGGCGGCGTACCGCTCCGACAGGCGGTTGACGACGGGCATGGGCCCGAGCGAGGTCGGCAGGTAGGAGGCCCAGGTGTAGATGAGCACGACCTTGCCGGCCGCGGTCTCGGGCGTGATGGGCCCGCCGTTGGTCCAGTCGGTCAGGTTGGCCCAGAGCGAGGGGTCGAAGTCGGCGAGTTCCATCTTGTCCAGGGCGGCGCGGCGCTCGCCGGCGCCCTCACGGACGATCTGATCGGCGGAGGCCGAGAGCGCGGCGGCGAGGGGCAGGCAGGCGGCGAGTGTTCGGATCATCCGGTTCATCAGTGCCTCCGGTCGGGGGTCGGTGGTCGGGGCGTGCGATCGGTCGCGGGGCCGGGCAAGCCTATCACGCCGGGTGGTACCGGCCTGTTCATCCGCGGAGGCGGTGCATCGCCACGGCGCAGGCGACGGCGACATTGAGCGAGTCCGCGTCGGGCTCGATGTCGATGCGGACCGTCCTCCCGCCGAGGGCGCGGACCGCCTCCACGGTGTTGGACGACAGCCCGGGCCCTTCGGTTCCCAGGATCAGGACCGGGACCCGCTCAGGGCCCGATCGGATCTCGCGGATGTCGGCGGCGTCGGGGGCGGGCGTCATGGCGAGGAGGTCGAACGCCGGCGGCGCGAGCGAGGCGAGGGCGGCGGGCCAGGGCTCGAGCGTGGCGAAGGGGACATGGAGGGCGTTGCCCATGCTGACCCGCAGGGCCTTGCGGTAGAGCGGGTCGCAGCAGCGGGGGCTGAGCAGGACGCAGACGGGGTGGGGCTTGGCGGCGCGGGGCGGGGCGAGGGCCCGGGCGGCGCGGAAGACGCCCCCGACATTGTCGTGGTTGCGGAGATCCTCGAGCACGACCACCAGGCCGGACTTTCGGGCGAGTTCGGGGGCGGGGCCCGGATCGGTGCGGCGTCCGCAGGCGAGCAGGCCCCGGTGCATGTCGAACCCGGCGATCCGTTCGACGGCGCCGCGGGGGACGACGAAGACGGGGGTGTCGGGGTCGAGGCCTTCGAGAAAGGGGAGGTGGTGGTCGAGGGTGTGCTCGGCGACGAGCGCGCTCAGGACGGTGTGGGGGCTGGAGATGAGCTGGCGCACGACCTTGTCGCCCTCGGCGATGAAGAGGTCGCCGGGGAGCCCGGTGCCGGAGGCATCGGGGTGGGGGGGCTCGCCGGTCATCCAGGGGCGATGGCGGGCGCGGAGCCACTGGTCGCGCTGGTTGGCGTAGACGCGGAGTCGGGGGTCATCGAGGGAATCGACCCGGATGAGGCTTGGGTTCGGGGGGGGGCTCACCCGATCACACTACACTCGGCCGCGCGGCGTGTCGCGGCGGCCGGACAGCCCTGGAGGATCGCATGGAGTGGTGGCAAGCGGGGGTGCTGGGGCTGGTCGAGGGGATCACCGAGTACCTTCCGATCAGTTCGACGGGCCACCTGATCCTGGCGGCGTCGCTGATGGGGCTCGACGAGACGCCCGAGCAGAAGGCGGCGGTCAATGCGTTCAACATCGTGATCCAGGGCGGGGCGATCCTCGCGGTGTTGGGGCTGTACTGGCCTCGGGTGTTGCAGATGCTCCGGGGCGTGCTGGGGCGGGATCGGGCGGGGCTCAGGCTGGCGGTGAACATCGTGATCGCGTTCGTTCCGGCGGTCGTGCTCGGGGTGCCGCTGGACGGGCTGATCGAGCGGCACCTGTTCCACACGGGGCCTGTGCTGGCGGCGCTGGCGCTGGGCGGGGTCTACATGATGGTGCTGGACCGGTGGAAGATCCGCCCCCACCGCCGCGGGATCACCCGGGTGGATTCCGCGTCGGCGGCGGGCAAGTCGGTCACGGATCTGACCCCGCGCGACGCGCTGGTGATCGGGTTGATGCAGTGCGTGGCGATGTGGCCCGGGACGAGCCGGAGCATGATGACGATCACCGGGGGCGTGCTGGTGGGGCTCAAGCCCAAGGAGGCGGCTGAGTTCAGCTTCCTGCTGGGCCTGCCGACGCTCGGCGGCGCGTGCGCGTACAAGCTCGCGAAGGACCTGACGGGTGAGGGGCCTTCGATGTTCGAGACGCTCGGCGCGATGCCGATCGTGATCGGGATCGTGGCGGCGACGGTGAGCGCGGTGGTGGCGGTGCGGTGGCTCGTGGGCTTCCTGAACCGGCACGGGCTCACGCCGTTCGGGTGGTACCGCCTGGCGCTGACGGCGGTCTTGGGCGGGGCGATCGCGGCGGGGTTCGTGCAGATCGGGTGAACGCGGGCGACTCGCGCAAGGCCGGCTATTCCTCGACGACCAGCAGCGGATGGTCGGCGGTGGGGAGGGCGGCGAAGGCGAGGAAGTCGGCGTTGCGGGCGGCGGTGCGCGTGGTCTCCTCGTCGCGTTTGACGCGGAACGAGAGGCTCATGCGGCCGCTGCCGATGAGATCGCCGAACCCGGGCGTCGCGGAGACGAGGCGGAGGTTGGCGTTGTAGATCGTCCCGCTGAATCGGTTGCCCTCGGGCTTGCCGTCGGGCAGGAGGAAGCCGCCCCCGGCGTAGAGGCCGTACTCCCCGCCCGCGAGGACGATGTACCGGAGCGTGACCGAGCAGGCGGTGGGCTCGATGGGGGTGCGGCCCGCGCGGGGCTGGATGAACATGCGCGCGTGGAGAATCTGCCCCGAGGTGGTGGCCCAGGCGGCGCGGTCGCGGAGCGTGTCGGCGTCGAGGTCGGAGAAGATCATGTCTGCGGCGTTGGCGTCCTCGGCGTGGTAGACGCGGGTCGCGAAGCGCGGGGTGAGCTTGTGGGGCTGCTCGTCGGAGACGAACTCGCCCCGTGTGCTGCGGGCGGTCAGGCCGATCGCGTTGCACCCCCCGAGAGAGGGCAGGGCGAGCAGGAGGAGCAGGAGGGCGGCGGTCGTGCGGGTCATCGGGCAGAGCCTATCGCGCGCCGCGTCGCGGTGTCGAATCTTGCACCGGACCCGCCGGTACAAGAGAATGAACGAAGAACGGAGGCGGCGATGCGGGTGTGGATGGCCTTGGCGGGGGTGGTGGCGGTGCCGCTGGCGGGGGTGGCGTTCGGGCAGGCCGGCGGGGGGCGGGCGGTGCTGCCCGATCGGATTCCCTGGAAAGAGGAGTTCGGCGGGAGCGACTTCGCCCGGGCGTTGCACGAGTTGAGCGAGCGGGGCGAGCTCGACGCCGGTTCAGGCCACGGGCCGGCGCACCCCCCGGCGTGGTGGTGGCACGGGCGGCGGGATCGGAGCCGGTGGTGGTATTGGGACCCGTGGGACGACCCGTATCCGTACGGGATCGACGGCCGTCTGGTGGTGCGGGGGGTGCAGCCCGGGAGCGGGCTCTCGATGCCCGCGGCGTCGCCGCCGGCCCCGCCGCCGCCGCCCCCGCTGACGACACTCGAGCGGGCCCGTTTGGCGTTCGCGCGGGGGGACCACGACGGGGCGGTGGACGCGTACCGCGCACACCTTGCGGAGGAGCCGGACGATTTCGAGGCGGCGGTCGAGATGGGGGCGGCGTTGATCGACGCGGGGCGGGTGGACGACGGGGTGTCGGTGATCGCGTTGGCGTACCGGACGGACCCCGGGCTGGCCTCTGGATCGGTTTCTGATCGGGTTTCGGTGGATCCGCGGCGATGGCGGGCGCTGGTGGTGCGGGCGGTGCGGCAGGCGCACCGGCGTGAGACGGCGTCGGGGTGGCTGGCGGTGGCGGTGCTGATGCAGGCGGAGGGGCGGGGCGATGTGGCCCTGCGGATGCTGGATCGGTCGGTGGACCGCGGGCTGGGGCGGGAGGTCTCGGAGCCTCTGGCGGCGGCGCTGCGCTGAATCGGCGGGGAGTGGAACCGCACCGGGCGGGGGGGCTAGACTTGCCTCCTTGCGCGGCGTCGGGCTGCGCGACATCGTGAACCGATTGGACCACCCGGTCCGGCCGCCGACTGGCCTCGGCGGAAGACCTGTGCCCGAGCGACCGGCTCGGCGCGGGGGCCCGGCGGGTGGGAGGTGGAGACCGAATGGCCAAGAGAGAATTTGTCAAATCGATCAAGATCATGGCCCCCGGGGGCAAGGCGACTCCTGCGCCCCCGCTGGGACCGGTGCTCGGCGCCAACGGCGTGAACCCCGGGCAGTTCATCCAGCAGTTCAACGCGGCGACGGGCCACCTGAACGGGAAGCTGGTGGGCTGCATCATCAAGGTCTTCAGCGACCGCTCGTTCGAGCTCGAGGTGAAGAGTTCGCCGGCGTCGGTGCTGATCCTGGAGGCGGCGGGCGTTGAGAAGGGCTCGGGCGAGCCCAACAAGAACAAGGTGGGCTCGATCACGAAAGAGCAGGTCCGCAAGATTGCCGAGGAGAAGATGTCGGACCTGAACGCTTCGAAGATCGAGTCGGCGATGCGGGTGATCGAGGGCACGGCGCGCTCGATGGGCGTGACGGTGGTCGGCTGAAAGGAGGGCGCGAGATGACGAAGTTGAGCAAGCGTGCCCGCGAGAACAAGAAGCTGATCCCGGCCGATGCCCTGGAGCCGGCGGATGCGATCGCGGCGTTGAAGAAGTTCAAGGGCCCGAAGTTCGACCAGTCGGTCGAGGTCTGCCTGCATCTGGGCGTGGACACCAAGCAGGCGGACCAGATGCTGCGTGGGTCGGTGAGCCTGCCGAAGGGCATCGGCAAGAGCAAGCGCGTGATCGCGTTCTGCGGCGACGATGTGAAGGCGAAGGCGCTCGCGGCCGGCGCGGTGAAGGCGGGCGGCGAGGACCTCATGGAGGAGGTCGAGAAGGGGTTCATGGACTTCGATGTGGCGATCGCGAGCCCGGACATGATGCGGGTGATCGCGAAGCTGGGCCGGGTGCTGGGGCCGAAGGGCCTGATGCCGAGCCCGAAGAACGGGACGGTGACGGCGAAGGTGGACGAGGCGGTGCGTGAGTTCGCGGCGGGCAAGGTGGAGTACCGCACTGACAAGGGCGGGAACATCCACGCGGTGATCGGGAAGATGAGCTTCACCGAGGGGGACCTGCTGGAGAACTACAGCTACTTCGTGGACACGATCGAGAAGATCCGTCCGGGCACGGTCAAGGGTGTGTACATCAAGAAGATCACGCTGAGCGGCACGCAGACGCCGGGCGTGCGGGTGAAGCTGGCCGTCGTGGCCGAGTGAGCGGGGTGCGCGATGTCGAAGCCTGTTAAAGAAATCATCATGCGTGACTACCGCGATCGGCTGGGCGACCTGACCGACGCGGCGGTGATCACGCTCCGTGGGATCGACGCGAACCGGAACAACGCGATCCGCACGGGGCTTGCGAAGAAGAACATCCATGTGACGGTGATCCGCAACAACCTGTTCCTCAACGCGTTCGAGGGGACGGGGCTGGCGAATCTCGGGCCGGTGCTGAAGGGGTCGAACGCGATCGCGTACGGCGCCGAGTCGGTGGTCGAGGTGGCGCGGGAGATCGTCGATCTCGCCAGGCAGCACGAGGAGATCGAGCTCAAGGGTGCGGTGCTCGACGGGATCCTGTTCGTGGGCGACGAGGGCGTGAAGGCCCTGAGCAAGTACCCGACGCGGGACGAGGCGATCGCGCAGGATGTCACGCTCATCCTGGGCCCCGGGCGGAAGCTGCTGGGCGCGGTCAAGGGCCCCGGCGGGAGGCTCGCGGGGATCATCAAGGCGATCGAGGAGAAGCTCGAGAAGGGCGAGGCGATCGCCAAAGTCTGATGAGGGCGCCGGGCATCAGGGACCGGGCACCGGTGGCCTGGTTCGGAACTGATGCCCGGTGACCGGTGGCTGGTGCCTGATCACGACACCCGACTGGCCCTGACGCGTCGTTGGACGCGGGTTAAAGAGAGAGCACAGGGCTCTCCCCTCTCGGGTGCGAATGGGAGCCCGGATCGATCCGGGCCGACTTTGAAAGATGGTGGATCATGAGCGACGGAGCGGCGACGAAGGAGTTTGCGCAGAAGATCAAGGACCTGGGCGACCAGCTCGCCGGCCTCACCCTCAAGGAGGCCGTGGACCTTGGTGATTACATGAAGGACACCTACGGCATCGAGGCCGCCGCGGGCGGCGCGATCATGATGGCGGGCCCGGCCGCGGGCGGGGACGGCGGGGCCGCCAAGCCGGCCGAGAAGACCGAGTTCGATGTCGTGCTGAAGGGCGACGGCGGTCAGAAGATCAAGGTGATCAAGGTCGTGCGCGAGGCGACGGGTCTGGGCCTGAAGGAGGCGAAGGACCTGGTGGACAAGCTCCCGAGCAAGATCAAGGAGGGTCTGTCGAAGGAGGAGGCCGAGGCGCTGGCCGAGAAGTTCAAGGAAGCCGGGGCCGAGGTCGAGATCGCCTGATTGAATTTTGTTTGGATTCTGAACAGCCCCCGAGCGGGGCTGTTTTTTTTGAAATTTTCTCATGCGATCGGACCCGGGTTTGCTATGGGCCTAGCATCCAGTTCCAGCCCCCCGGGAGTGGCATGACCCGCAGCCGACGCCGACCGATCGCAGATCGTGATGTGGTTCTCACGGCGCGTGGTGACACGCCGTGCGGACAGGGTTGCGCGAAGGCGTTTCCGGGGGTCTCCGGGGCGGTTTCCGTGGTGGCGGGGCGGCGCGGGACGGGACGGGGGCGAGTGATCGAGGCAGCACCAACAAACATGGGGTGGGTCGGCGTCGGATCGGGCGGTTTGGCCGTGCGTTCGGCGCGTTGTCGCGTGGGCGTGGCGAGTTCGCACCGGGCGGGGTCCCGGGCGTGCGTCGCCTCGCCCGTGGGTGGGTGAACGGGGTAGGCGGTCCGTCGGCGTCCGCCGGGCCCTGAGGGCCGCGGGCGCAGCAAGGCTCATCAAAAGAGGTCGAAACGGCATGGCGACTCGAACGGTCCACGACAGCGGCGTTCTCGCGCGAACGGTCTCGGGCAAGGCCCGCGGCGAGATCGAGATCCGTGATTTCCGCAAGCGGGGCGACGCGGTGCAGGTCCCCGACCTGACCAGCCTTCAGCGGGACGCCTATGAGCGGTTCCTTCAGGCCGGGGCGCTGTCTCCGGAGGAGCGGCGTCACGATTTCGGCCTCGAGGCGCTGCTGCGTGAGGTCTTCCCGATCGAGTCGTACGACGGGACGATGTCGCTGGACTACATCCGCTACGAGCTGGAAGAGCCTCGGTACACGCCCGACGAGTGCCGCGAGCTGCGTCTGACCTACGGCATGCCGTTCAAGATCCGCGTCCGCCTGCGTCGGGAGACGCACCCGGATCTCCCGGAGGAGGACATCTACCTGGGCGAGTTCCCGATCCTGATGGGCGGGGGCGAGTTCATCGTGAACGGGGCGGAGCGGGTGATCGTCAGCCAGCTGCACCGCTCGCCCGGCGTTGACTTCTCGATCGTCTCGAGCGAGGCGGACCGCCCGCTGCACTCGGCGCGGGTCATCCCCGAGCGGGGCTCGTGGATCGAGCTCGAGGTGACGAAGAAGGATGTGCTGGCGATGCGGATCGACCAGTCCACCAAGCTGGCGGCGACGACCTTCCTTCGCTGCCTGGACGAGTCGGTGGCGTCGACGGACGCGGTCATCAGCCTGTTCTACGAGGTCAGCGAGATCAAGCCGGCGGATGTGCGCCCGGAGGACTACGCGGCGGCGTCGATCATCGACACGGAGACGGGCGAGGAGCTCGTGCATGTGGGTCGGATGATCGGCGAGGAGGCGGCCGAGGCGATCCGCAACAGCAGCCTGAAGAAGGTCCGCGTGGTGCAGAACCCGTCGGACACGCTGATCCTCAACACGATCGCGGAGGAGAAGCTCGAGCAGTTCGACGCGGAGAACGACCACGCGCGGGCGCTGCTCAAGGTCTACAGCAAGCTGCGTCCGGGCAACCCGCCGCAGGTGGACAAGGCGGCCCAGCTCTTCCAGGAGAAGTTCTTCGACGAGAACCGCTACCGCCTGGGCAAGGTGGGGCGGTTCCGGATCAACCGCAAGTTCGACCTGGATGTGCCCGAGGACCAGATGTTCATCCGGAGCGAGGATTTCCTCCGGGTCATCCAGTACATGCTCGATCTGCGCTCGAACCGGATCGACCCGGAGACGGGGCGGAAGGTCGCGCAGGTTGACGACATCGACCACCTGGGCAACCGCCGCCTGCGGACGCTGGACGAGCTGGCGGTGGAGGAGCTGCGCAAGGGCTTCCTGAAGCTGCGTCGCACCGTGCAGGAGCGCATGAGCGTGAAGGACCCGGACGAGGTGGCGAAGATCGCCGACCTGGTCAACAGCAAGTCCATCAGCAGCGCGATCGACTTCTTCTTCGGGCGCAGCGAGCTGAGCCAGGTGGTCGACCAGACCAACCCGCTCTCGAGCCTGGTGCACGAGCGGCGTCTGTCGGCCCTTGGGCCGGGCGGGCTGAACCGCAAGCGGGCGGGCTTCGAGGTGCGCGATGTGCATATCTCGCACTACGGCCGGGTGTGCCCGATCGAGACGCCCGAGGGCACCAACATCGGGCTGATCGTGAGCCTGGGGATCTTTTCGAGCGTCGACGAGTACGGCTTCCTGCGGACGCCGTACCGCGTCGTGAAGAAGGGGAAGGTGACCTCGGAGATCGTCGAGCTTCGTGCGGACGAGGAGATCCGCGCGGTGCTGGCGCCGACGGACGCGTTGACGAAGGACGGGGCGTTGAAGGACGGGATGATCCTGGCGCGGGTGGACGGCGAGCTGCGCGAGGTGCACTCGGGCGAGGTGAACTTCGTCGATGTGTCGCCCCGGCAGATCGTGGGCATCTCGGCGTCGCTGATCCCGTTCCTCGAGCACGACGACGCGAACCGGGCGCTGATGGGCTCGAACATGCAGCGTCAGGCGGTCCCGCTGCTGAAGGTCGACCCGCCGGTCATCGCGACGGGGATGGAGCAGTCGGTCGGTCGGAACACGGGGATGGGCGTCAAGGCCAAGCGTGGCGGGACGGTCACCTTCGCCGACAGCGAGCGGATCATCATCGACAACTCCGACGAGTATGTCCTGCGGAAGTTCGTGGGGCTGAACGAGCGGACCTGCCAGAACCAGAAGCCGATCGTCGCGGTCGGGGACAAGGTCAAGGCGGGTGACATCATCGCGGACGGCGCGAGCACGCGTTTCGGCGAGCTGGCGATCGGGAAGAATGTCCTCGTCGCGTTCAACACCTTCGACGGGTACAACTTCGAGGACGCGATCGTCATCAACGAGCGGCTGGTGAAGGACGACACCTTCACGAGCATCCACATCGACGCGTTCGATGTGGAGATCCGCGAGACCAAGCTCGGTCGCGAGGAGTTCACGCGGGACATCCCGAATGTCTCGGAGAAGATGCTCCGCAACCTCGACGAGAACGGGATCATCCGCATCGGCGCCCGCGTCGGGCCCGGGGACATCCTCGTGGGCAAGGTCAGCCCCAAGAGCAAGACCGAGCTGACGCCCGAGGAGAAGCTGCTGCACGCGATCTTCGGGCGGGCGGGCGAGGATGTGAAGAACGACTCGCTCGAGGTGCCGTCGGGCGTCGAGGGCATCGTGATCGGCGCCAAGAAGTTCAGCCGCCGCGTCCACCTGACCGAGGCGCAGAAGAAGCAGCTGAAGAAGGACATCGAGGCCTACGAGGCCGAGATGGACGCGAAGGCGATCGCGCTCTTCAAGGAGATGACGCACCTGATCAACGAGGCGACCGGGACGGAGATGGTCGACCCGATGACCCGCCAGAAGGTGGGCGCGTCGGACATCCCCGAGGTCATCCTCGAGCAGATCCAGACCTTCAACGAGAAGTGGATCAAGGGCTCGAAGGAGACCCGCGAGCAGGGGCTCGTCTACCACTCGCAGTTCTGGCCCCGCATCGAGGCCGTCGAGACCGAGAAGAAGCGCAAGGTCGCGCACATGAAGCGGGGCGACGAGCTGCCCAGCGGCGTGCTCGAGATGGTCAAGGTCTATGTCGCCACCAAGCGTCCGCTCTCGGTGGGGGACAAGATGGCGGGCCGGCACGGGAACAAGGGCGTGATCGCCCGGACCGTGGCGGAGGAGGACATGCCGTTCCTCGAGGACGGGTCGCCGGTGGACATCCTGCTCAACCCGCTGGGCGTGCCCAGCCGGATGAATGTGGGGCAGATCCTCGAGACGCACCTCGGCTGGGCGGCCCAGGTGCTGGGCTTCCAGGCGGTGACCCCGGTCTTCGACGGGGCGACGGAGGCGGAGGTGCACAAGGCGGTCGAGGAGGCGAACGCCTTCGTCGACGCCAAGCTCGCCCGGCACGAGGCGGAGGGCACGCACCCCTACCACCGCGAGCTGCTGGCGCGGATGCCCGCGGGGGGCAAGGTGCAGCTCTACGACGGGCGCACGGGCGACCCGTTCCACCAGAAGACGACGGTGGGCTACATGTACATGCTCAAGCTGCACCACCTCGTCGACGACAAGATCCACGCCCGGGCGACGGGGCCCTACAGCCTCATCACCCAGCAGCCCCTGGGCGGCAAGGCCCGCACGGGCGGGCAGCGGTTCGGCGAGATGGAGGTGTGGGCGCTCGAGGCGTACGGCGCCGCCTACATCCTCCAGGAGCTCCTCACCGTCAAGAGCGACGATGTCGAGGGCCGGACCAAGATCTACGAGAGCATGGTCAAGGGCACCAACAAGCTCGAGGCGGGCATGCCCGTCGCGTTCGATGTGCTGTGCAACGAGCTCAAGGGGCTGGGGATGAACATCAGCCTGGAGAAGAAGCAGCTGGAGGGCGGGAGCCTGCTCTGAGCGGGCCCGCGTGATCGGAATCCACACGGGCGGGCCCGCGGCGGCGGGCCCGGGCCGACAGAACGCGTCGCATCGATGCCGACGCAACGAGTGTGAGGTCGCACATGGCTGAGAGCGTGTACGAGCGCGTCAACGACTTTTCCGCGGTGAAGGTGACCCTCGCGTCGCCCAACGACATCCGCGCGTGGTCCTACGGCGAGGTCAAGAAGCCCGAGACCATCAACTACCGCACCTACCGCCCCGAGAAAGACGGGCTGTTCTGCGAGCGCATCTTCGGGCCCGAGCGCGACTACGAGTGCGCCTGCGGCAAGTACCGCGGCACCAAGTACAAGGGCATCATCTGCGACCGCTGCGGCGTGAAGGTGACCCATTCCCGCGTCCGCCGCAAGCGGATGGGGCACATCAACCTGGCCGCCCCGGTCGTGCACATCTGGTTCTTCAAGAGCCTGCCGAGCCGGCTGGGCACGCTCTTGGGCATGAAGACCTCGGACCTCGAGAAGATCATCTACTACCAGGACTATGTGGTGGTGGACGCGGGCGACACCGAGCTCAAGTACAAGCAGGTGATGACCGAGGACGAGCACCGCCAGGCGGTCGAGCAGTACGGCAACGCGTTCCGGGCCCAGATGGGCGCCGACGCGATCCGCGAGCTGATCGAGGGGCTGAACCTCGACGAGCTGGCCGCCGAGCTGCGGCAGGAGCTGCGCGAGACCCGGAGCAAGCAGAAGATCACGGACTTCGCCAAGCGCCTCAAGCTCGTCGAGTCGATCCGCAACTCGGAGAACGACCCGGCGTGGCTGGTGATGGATGTGATCCCGGTGATCCCGCCCGACCTGCGCCCGCTGGTGCTGCTCGAGAGCGGCAACTTCGCGACCAGCGACCTGAACGATCTGTACCGGCGCATCATCAACCGGAACAACCGGCTCAAGAAGCTGATGGACCTGAACGCGCCCGAGGTCATCATCCGCAACGAGAAGCGGATGCTGCAGCAGGCGGTCGATGCGCTGTTCGACAACAACCGCTGCCGCCGCCCGGTGCTGGGCTCGTCCAACCGCCCGCTCAAGAGCCTGACGGACATGATCAAGGGCAAGCAGGGGCGCTTCCGCGAGAACCTGCTGGGCAAGCGGGTCGATTACTCGGCCCGGTCGGTCATCGTCGTGGGCCCCGAGCTCAAGCTCTGGCAGTGCGGCCTGCCCAAGAAGATCGCGCTCGAGCTCTACCAGCCCTTCATCATCCGCAAGCTCAAGGAGCACGGGCTGGCCGACACGATCAAGAGCGCCAAGCGGATGCTCGAGCGGCGTGACGCGGAGGTGTGGGACATCCTCGAGGAGGTCATCCACCAGCACCCGGTCATGCTCAACCGCGCCCCGACGCTGCACCGGATGGGCATCCAGGCCTTCGAGCCCGTGCTGGTCGAGGGCAACGCGATCCGCCTGCACCCCCTGGTGTGCGGCGGGTTCAACGCCGACTTCGACGGCGACCAGATGGCCGTCCACCTTCCGCTCTCCGTCGAGGCCCAGGCCGAGGCGCATGTGCTCATGCTCTCGACCCACAACATCTTCAGCCCGGCGAACGGGGGCCCGATCATCTCGGCGTCGCAGGACATCGTGCTGGGCGTCTACTTCATGACGACCAGCCAGGAGGAGGTCCAGCAGGTCGACGAGAAGTCCGTGCCGCGGTTCAAGGACCGGCACGAGGCCATCCTTGCGTTCGACCAGGGCAAGATCGGGGTGCACCAGCCGATCAGCGTGCGCCTCGAGGGGTTCACGGAGGTGGTCAACAGCCAGAAGGGCGAGCCCGAGCCGATCCCGGCGAACCGGCGCGTGGTGACCACGGTGGGTCGCGTGCTCTTCGCGGACATCCTCAAGCCCGGCATGCCGTTCTACAACTGCGCCCTGGGCAAGAAGGGGTGCGCCCGCGTGATCGACGATGTCTTCCGCTACTGCGGCAAGCCCGCGACGATCGACCTGCTCGACGACATGAAGTCGGCGGGGTTCAAGCGCGCCACGACCGCGGGCCTCTCGTTCGGCATCACCGACCTGCGCATCCCGCGGCAGAAGCAGGAGCTGCTCGACGCGGCGCAGAAGAAGGTCAACCGGGTCGAGAAGAACTACGAGAACGGCATCATCACCGAGCGCGAGCGCTACAACCAGCTGCTCGACATCTGGAGCCACTGCAACGAGGAGCTGACCAAGGTCCTCGTCGACACGCTCAAGCGCGACCGCCGGCACGCGGACGGCGCCGAGGCCGATATCGAGAAGGGCGAGGGAGACAAGTTCCTCAACCCGGTCTACCTGATGAGCGACTCGGGCGCCCGCGGCAACATCACGCAGATGAAGCAGCTCGCGGGCATGCGGGGCCTGATGGCCAAGCCCTCGGGAGAGATCATCGAGACCCCCATCCGCGCGAACTTCCGCGAGGGCCTGAATGTTCTCGAGTACTTCTCCTCCACGCACGGAGCCCGCAAGGGCCTGGCGGACACCGCGCTCAAGACCGCCGACTCGGGCTACCTCACCCGCAAGCTGTGCGACATCGCGCAGTCGGTGATCATCGGCGAGCACGACTGCGGCTCGCGCCGCGGCATCGTCAAGCGCGCGACCTACAAGGGCGAGCAGGTCGACATCACCCTCAGCGAGCAGGTCGTCGGCCGCGTCAGCGTCAACGCGGTGGTCAACCCGATCACCGACGAGGTCATCGTCGCCGAGAACTCGCTGATCACCCCCGAGGCCGCCGCCCGCATCGAGGAGCTCGGCATCGACTCGGTCATGGTCCGCAGCCCGCTCACCAGCGACAGCGCCTCGGGCTGCTCGGCGCTCGACTACGGCATGGACCTCTCGACCGGCCGGCTCGTCGAGGCCGGCATGGCCGTGGGCATCATCGCCGCCCAGTCCATCGGCGAGCCCGGCACGCAGCTGACCATGCGGACCTTCCACACCGGCGGCGTGGGCACGCGTTCGGTCTCCGAGACCGAGTACCGGGCCCTCAACGGCGGCACGATCGAGATCCGCGACTGCAACGAGGTCCCCGTCAAGGACGACGACGGCAACGACTGCCTCGTCTCGCTCAAGCGCAACGGCGAGATCGCCATCCTCGACGAGAAGGGCCGCGAGCTCGAGAAGACCAAGGTCGACTACGGCTCGTTCATCTATGTCCAGCCCGCGCAGAAGGTGAAGCGCGGCGAGGTCCTGCTCCGGTGGGACCCGCACCGCTCCCCGATCCTCGCCGAGAAGGGCGGGTCGGTGAAGTTCGTCGACATCGAGGTCGGCGAGACCGTGCGCGAGGAGGACGCGGGCCGCGGGCAGAAGGCCCTCGTCGTCATCGAGCACAAGGGCGACATGCACCCGCAGATCAATGTGGTCGACAAGGACGGCAACATCCTCGACTTCCACTACCTGCCCGCGAAGGCGCGGCTCGAGGTGCAGGACGGGCAGGAGATCAAGGCCGGGCACATGCTCGCCCGTCAGCCCCGCGCCGCCGCGGGCTCGGCCGACATCGTGGGCGGTCTGCCCCGCGTCACCGAGATCTTCGAGGCCCGCAAGCCCAAGGACCCGGCGATGATGGCGGAGATCTCGGGCCGCGTCGAGATCCTCTCGGACAAGCGCAAGGGCAAGATGACCATCCGCGTCGTCTCCGATTCGGGCATCGAGAAGGACCACCATGTCCCGTCGGACAAGCAGCTGCTCGTGCACGCGGGCGACTATGTCCAGGCCGGCGACCCGCTCACGGAGGGCCCGCTCGTCCCGCACGACATCCTGCGGATCAAGGGCGAGGAGGCGCTCTGGACCTACATGCTCGAAGAGGTGCAGAATGTCTACCGGGCCCAGGGCGTGGGCATCAACGACAAGCACATCGAGCTGATCCTCAGCCAGATGCTGCGCAAGGTCCGCGTCGAGAACCCGGGCGACACCGACCTCCTGCCCCACGAGGTGGTCGACAAGTACCACTTCCGCATCAAGAACCAGGAGGTCGCCAACATGGCCCGCGTGCAGGACGCCGGGGGCACCGAGCTCCGCGTCGGCGACCTGGTCAGCCGCGACATCGTCCGCGAGGCCAACACCCGCGCCGAGGCCGCCGGCAAGGAGCCCGCGAAGACCAAGCGGGCCCGCCCCGCGACCGGGCGGACGCTGCTGCTCGGCATCACCAAGGCCGCGCTCTCCAGCGACTCGTTCCTCTCGGGCGCGTCGTTCCAGGAGTCGACCAAGGTGCTCACCGAGGCGTCGCTCCGCGGCGCGGAGGACACGCTGATCGGCCTGAAGGAGAATGTCCTGCTGGGCCACCTCATCCCCGCGGGCACGGGCTTCCGCCCCTACCAGGAGATCCGCGTGAAGCGGCTGGTCGAGATCGCCGCGTACGAGGACGACGACGAGGCCATGCTCGAAGAGGCCGCGATGGCTGCCGAGGCCCTCGGCGCCGACCGCGCCCTCCCGGAGGTCAAGGTCGACGGGGGCGTCACCGACGCCGTCTTCGGCAACGCCGCCGGCCGCGCGGGCTCCTGAACGCGCGACCCGTCAGGGCCGCAGCGCGTCGCACTCCACCTCGACGACCATGTCGGGGTGGACCAGCGCGCCCACGCCCACCAGCGTCAGGCACGGGCGGTGGTCGCCGAAGAACGCCTTGTGGGCCGCGCCGATCGCCCCGTGCTGGGCGATGTCGGTCACGAAGACCCGGCTGCGCACCAGGTCGAACCGGCTCGCCCCCATCTCCGCGAGCGCGCGTTCGATGATCTCCATGCACCGCGTGAACTGCGCCGCCTCGTTCCCCGGGGCGTGGATCGTGCCGTCGGGGTTGGTCGCCGTCGTGCCGCTGAAGTAGATCTGCCGACCGACCCGCAGCGCGCGGCTGTACCCGTTCGCGGCCTCCCACTTCGACCCGCTCGACACGCGTTGAACATCGCCTTCCATGGTGTGACCTCCGCCCGAACTCTACGAGATCAGCCCCGAGGCCATCCCGACGCCCGTCGCGGCGAGCAGCCCGGCGACGAGCAGCCGGATGCCCCGCATCGTGACTTTCTCAACCAGCCTCACGCCCACCAGCACCCCGACGAGGGCGGCCCCGCACCCCGCGGCGACGAGCGGCAGATGCTCTGCCCCGAGTGAGCCCAGGTCCTTGGCGAAGAAGCGCCACCCAACGAAGTAGACGGTCAGGCGGGTGAGGTCGACGATCGCCGAGCAGCAGGCGGCGGTGCCGACGAATGGCTTCTTCTCCAGCCCCGCGCGCACGAGGAACGCGCTCCGCAGCGCGCCCTGGTGCCCCGAGAGCCCGCCGAAGAACCCGCTGATGACGCCCCC
The DNA here is from genome assembly GCA_036732005.1 of Phycisphaerales bacterium. Lineage (GTDB taxonomy): Bacteria > Planctomycetota > Phycisphaerae > Phycisphaerales > UBA1924 > UBA1926. The sequence goes on along the minus strand of DAINDF010000003.1, from coordinate 170,530 downwards.
GATCGGCATCGCCCGGGGCCCGAACTCCAGCCGCTCGAAGCGGGGCGAGAGCTCCAGCCCCGCGAAGCCCAGGATCAGCACCCCGAGCACCAGCCCGACCAGCGTGATCTCACGCTCGCCCAGGAATTCATAGGAGGCGAGGGGCGACGCCCCGCCCAGCGCCAGCAGCAACGCCGCCCCCCCCGCCGAGGCGAGCAGCGCGGGAACGCCGAACCGCAGCACGACGCGGGCGTCCGCGTGCCTGCCCACCGCGGCGAGCTTCACGAACGAGTTGAACAGGTGCACGACCGCGGTCGCCGCGACCGCGACCCCCGGCTCGAAGAAGAGCGCGAACGCGGGGAGCAGCAGCGTCCCGAGCCCGAAGCCGCTGAAGAGCGTCAGCCCGCTCGCCAACAGCGCCACCAGACAGACGACGAGGTATTCCATGGCCCGGGCCTCCCGCTCGCGCCGGTCAACGCCGCTCGTCGGCCCCGCCCCGTGCCCAGCGCACCGCCGCCCGGGCGACCCGCTCGCCGAACAGCTCGGCCGTGCGGTGGTCCTCGGGCGGCGGGGTCTGATCGGGCGGCCCGTCGTCGGACTGGGCCTGCATCCCGATCCACGAGCCCATGCGGTTGATCCCCTCGCGGTTGTAGAACAGCCCCTGGCTCACCCAGATCATGCTGTGCTGCGAGGCGAACATCGCGATGTCGATCAACGCGTTGACCTTGTCCCCGCTCAGCCCGCCCGCGTTGGTGAACCCCGCGGCGAGCTTGTCCCGCCACCCCTGCCGATACCAGATCGACCCGCTCGATTCCATAAACCGCTTGAACTCCGCGCTCACCGAGCCCATGTAGGTGGGGCACCCGAAGACGATCGCGTCCGCCGCGTCCAGCTCGGGCCAGCGGCCCCCCAGCACCCGCCCGGGCCCTGGGGACGGCAGGTCCGCAACGCTCACCAGCGTCGCCGCCACGCCCGGCACCCCGGAGGCCCCGCGCACGATCGACTCGGCGACCGCCCTGGTGTGCCCGAACCCGGAGTGGTACACCACCGCAACCGTTGGCATCGTCGTCCTCCGCACGCCCTACCCGTGGCAGGGGTCGACCAGGGCCTCGATCGCCGCGAGGCGCTGCCGCATCGCGCCCTCGTCGGTCTCAACGACCGTCAGATGCCCGATCTTCCGCCCCGCCCTCGAGGCCTTGTCGTAATCGTGAAGGTGCAGCCCGGGGATTCGAAGCAGCGCCTCCCGGTCGGGCCAGTCCCCGATGATGTTCACCATCGCCGCGTGCCCCCGGGCCTCGGTCGACCCCAGGGGCAGCCCCAGGATCGCCCGCAAGTGATTCTCGAACTGGCTGGCCTGCGCTCCCTCGATCGTCCAGTGCCCCGTGTTGTGCACCCGCGGCGCGAACTCGTTCGCCAGCACCCGGCCGTCCGCCGTCTCGAAGAACTCCACCGCGAGAACGCCGACATGCCCCAGGGCCTCCGCGATCGCCCCGGTCGCCCGCTCCAACTCCGCCCCCCGCTCGGGCGAGAGCCCCGGGGCGGGCGCGATCGACCGGCGGAGGATGCCCCCCCGGTGCACATTCTCGACCGGGGGGTAGCACCGCGTCTGTCCGTCGACCCCGCGCACCGCGACGACCGAGACCTCGCGCACGAACGGGATCATCTCGTCGAGGATCGCCGGCACGCGCCCGATCGCGTCCCAGGCGGCCCGCGCATCGCCGGGCGTGGCGAGCCGCGCCTGCCCCTTCCCGTCGTAGCCCATCCGGCGGGTCTTGAGGATCGCGGGCATCGGGAAGTTGTCGATCACCGCCGCGAGATCGTCGAACGAGCCGACCGCCGCCCAGCGGGGCGAGTCGATCCCCAGGCTCGCGAACAACTCGCGCTCGCGGAGACGGTCCTGCGCGATCTCGAGCGACCGGGGCGACGGGCGGACGGTCGCGTGCTGCGCCAGGTGCTCGGCGACCGCGACCGGGACATTCTCGAACTCGTAGGTGACCACGCCCACGCCCGAGGCGAACCGATCCAGGTGCGGCCCGATCTCGAAGCCCTGGTGGACGACCTCGCCGACCGCGGCCGCGGGGCAGACGGCGTGCGCATCGAGGAACCGGCAGCGCACGCCGAGCGGGACGCCCGCGAGCCCGAGCATGCGCCCGAGCTGCCCGGCGCCGAGGATGCCGACCTGTGCATCGAGGTTCGCCGAGATCGGGGTGTGCACCATGCTGCGATAGAGCAGGCGGTGGCCTAAGGCCACCCACGAGACGGTGTTGAGCGTCAGCAGCCCGGCGATCAGCAAGATCGTGAGCGGCTCCCCGAGCGGGTGGACGGTCTGCGAGAGGACCCAGACGGCGAGCACCGCGAACAGGCCCGCGAGCCCGAGCCATGCCGCGGCCGCTCCGGCCAGCAGTCGCCTTCTTGGCTTCAGCAACGCGAGCACGCCGCTCGCAATGCCGCCGATGTAGACGGACGCAAAGAGGGCTGATGTCCCGAGTTCGTTGAGCCCGAAGCCGGCCAACCCGTTCGGGTTCACGGCGAAGTAGAACGCACCGTAGACGAACTGGAGCACCAGCACCCCCGCGGCGCACCAGTCCGCTGCGCTCGGCGATGGCCGCGTCTCATAGGCGACCGTGAGACCGCCGCATTCCGGGCAGCAACCACCCCGGTGATCGGCGAGGTTGTAGCCGCAGCCCCAGCAGACGAGCAGACCCGGAGGGCGAAGATCGCTCACGCGGACTTCTCCGGATCCGGTTCGGCCAGCACGCGCTCGGTCTGCTCCGCCCTGAACTTCTCCAGCGCCGGCAGATACTCCGGGTGGGCGTTGCACACGATCGACGCCGCCAGCAACCCCGCGTTCTTCGCCCCCGCGGGCCCGATCGCCAGCGTCCCGACCGGCACCCCCCCCGGCATCTGCACGATCGAGAGCAGGCTGTCCAGCCCGTTGAGCGCCCGGCTCTGCACCGGGACCCCCAGCACCGGCAGCACCGTCTTCGCCGCGACCATCCCCGGCAGGTGGGCCGCCCCGCCCGCCCCGGCGATGATGACCTCGAGCCCGCGCACCGAAGCGCCCTCGGCGTACTCGAACAGAAGGTCGGGCGTCCGGTGGGCCGAGACGACCCGCGTCTCGTGGGGCACGCCCAGCTCGGCGAGCATCTCCGCGGCGTGCCGCATCGTCTCCCAGTCCGTCGATGAGCCCATGATCACGCCGACGAGGGGGCTTCTGGCCTGCTCCATGCGCACAAGATAGGGGGCCGAGGTCCACGGCGGGGACGGCGGGGCCCGCCAGGTCCGCGTCCCCGCCTCATCCGGCGGCCCGGAGTGGCCGACACATGAAAAGAACCGGGCGCCTTTGCGGACCACGCGGTCGGGTTCTGCGATCCACCCGGGCGTACGATTCGCCGAACACGCGAGCGGCTTTATGCAAGAGCTCCTGCTCCGCATCCACGACGACGACCACCCGCCGAGCGAGGACGCCGCCTGCCCCGTCTGCACGGTGGACCGCCTCAAGGACCGCCCCGGCGTCGAGAAGGTCGAGATGCTCCGCGACGCGGGCCCGCTCCGCGTCCGCGTCCGCTACGACGAACGCCGGATCGCCCGGGCGGACCTTGTCGCCGCCGCCCGATGCCCGGACCGCCAGCACCACCTCACCCGCGACGGGGCGCCGATCGGCCCGGCCGTGGCGCCCGCGGCGCCCTCGTGCCTGGTGCTCCCCGTGGAGGGCATGAACTCCGACGGGGCCGCCCGCCGGGTCGAGGCGGCGCTGAGCCGCCTGCCCGAGGTGTCGGCGACCGCCTCCCACGCCGCGGGGGTCGTGTTCGTGCGGTACGACCCCGGTCGGTGTGCGCTGCCCGAGCTCTCGCGCACGCTCGCGCGGCTCGGGGTCCGCCCCGATTTCGAGGCCGCCCGCATCTGCGAGGGCGAGACCGCGCCGCGTGCCGCACCTCGCCGCCCGGCATTGCCGGTCAGGGTCGCCGCGTGGCTCGCCGGGCAGCCGCAGCTCGCGCTCGTCCTGCTCGGCGGGTTGTTCCTGGTCAACGGGCTGCTGGTCCACCTGCTCGAGGGCCCGCACTGGCTCCGCCTGACACTGCTCGCGCTCAGCGCCCTGTGCACCAGCACCGAGACCTTCCCCGAGGCGATCTCGGCCCTGCGCCAGCGCCGGCTCGATGTCGATGTTCTCATGTTCGTCGCCGCCGCGGGCGCCGCGGCCCTTGGGCACTACGAGGAAGGCGCGTTCCTGCTCTTCCTCTTCGGGCTCGGGGCCGCCGGCGAGCACCTCGCGCTCAGCCGGGCCCGCCGGTCCATCCGCGCGCTCACCGAGGTCGCGCCCGAGCAGGCGACCGTGCTCCGCGACGGCGAGGGCGAGCGCCTCGTCGCGGTCGCGCAGGTCCGCGTCGGCGACCGCGTGCTCGTCCGCCCCTTCGACCGGCTCCCCGTGGACGGGCGGGTCGAGTCCGGCGCCTCGGCCGTCAACCAGGCGACGCTCACCGGTGAGAGCACCCCCGTGGACAAGCGCGAGGGCGACGAGGTCTTCGCCGGCTCGATCAACGGCGAGGGCCGCCTGATCGTCGAGGTGACCCGCCCCGCGACGGACACGACGCTCGCCCGCGTCATCCGCATGGTCGAGGAGGCGCAGGCGAGCAAATCGCCCACGCAGCTCTTCACGGACAAGATCGAGCGGGTCTATGTCCCCGCGGTCTTCGTCGCGACAATCGCCCTCATCGCCCTGCCGCCCCTGCTGACCGAGATGACCTTCGGCGTGGCGTTCTACCGCGCGATGGCCTTCCTCACCGCCGCCTCGCCCTGCGCCCTCGCGATCGGCACGCCCGCCGCCATCCTCTGCGGCGTCGCCCGGGCGGCCCAGATCGGTGTGCTGCTCAAGGGCGGGGCCTACCTCGAGGCGCTCGGCAAAGCGAGGGCCATCGCCTTCGACAAGACGGGCACGCTGACCCGGGGCCGGCCCGCGGTCGTCCGCGTCGACCCCGCCGAGGGGCTCGATGAACCCGGGCTGCTCGCCCTCGCCGCGGCGGTCGAGTCGCAGGTCACCCACCCGCTCGCCGACGCCATCGTCGAGGAGGCCACCGCCCGCGGCATCACCATCGAGGAGGCCCTTGAGGTCCGCCAGGTCAGCGGCACCGGCGCCTCCGCCCTCGTGCAGGGCCGGCGGATCAGCGTCGGCAAGCCCGGGGCGGGGCACCCGACGCCCGACGAGCGCACCCGCCGCGCGATCGAGGACGCGATGGGGCAGGGCATGACCGCCGTCGTCGTCGCCGACGAGGCCCGCGTGCTCGGGCTCATCGGCATCGCCGATCAACTCCGCGACGAGGCCCCGGGCGTGCTGCGGTCGCTGCACGCCATGGGCATACGCCACATGACCATGCTGACCGGTGACCACGAGGCCGCCGCCCACGCGATCGCCGAGCGGGTCGGCCTCGACGCCTGGAACGCCGGGCTGCTCCCCGAGGACAAACTCCGCGTCATCGACGAACTCCGCGCGCGGCACGGCCGGGTCGCGATGGTCGGCGACGGTGTCAACGACGCCCCCGCCCTCGCGAAGGCCGACATCGGCATCGCCATGGGCGCCGCCGGCGCCGATGTCGCGATGGAGACCGCCGATGTCGTCCTGATGGGGAGCGATCTCGACCACCTCCCCCAGGCGATCGGTCTCTCCCGATTCGCCCGGCGGATCATCACCCAGAACCTCGTCATCGCGCTCGGCGTCATCGCGGTCGTCAGCCCGCTCGCGGCCCTCGGGTTCGCCAAGCTCGCCCTCGCCGTGCTGCTGCACGAGGGCTCGACCGTCGTCGTCGTGCTCAACAGCCTCCGCTTGCTCGGCTACGCCCGATCAGAGCGGGCGGCCGCGCCGCCGACCGATCCCTGCGGCTCGTGCGGCGGCGCCTGCCCGAACGCGGGCGGCGCCTGAGCCCCGGGGGGCGGGGCGTGTTCACCCGATCGCGTCCCCGCCCCGCTCGCCGGTCCGGATGCGGATGCAATCTTCCAGCGGCAGGATGAAGATCTTCCCGTCGCCGTAGTCCCCGGAGTGGTCGGGCCCGTCGGTCCGGGCGTGCTCGAGGATCGCGCCGACTGTTTTGTCCACGAAGTTGTCGTTGACCGCGATCTCGAGGCGGACCTTCTTGAGCAGGTCGATCTCGATGTCCGCGCCGCGGTAGGTCTCGTGATACCCCTTCTCGGCCCCGCACCCCAGCGCGTTGGTCACGGACATCTTCGTGACATCGGCGCGGAGCAGCGCCTGCTTCACATCGGTGAAGGTGTCCGGGCGGATGTACGCGATGATCAGTTTCATGGCTCTCTCCCGCGGGGATCACTGCGTGGTGAAGAACTGGAAGCCGTTGTACGCCTCCATCCCGTGCTCGCCGATGTCAAGCCCGCCCAGTTCTTCCTGCCGGCCCACGCGCAGGCCGAGCGTGCGCCGCAGGCCGACCAGCAGGATCAGTGCCGCCGGGAAGCAGAGCGCGCCGACCGCGCCGACGCCGATCGCCTGCTCGACCAGGCTCTTGTCCGTTCCCCAGATACCAACCGCGAGCGTTCCCCACACGCCGCAGACCAGGTGCACGGAGATCGCGCCGACCGGGTCGTCGAGGCGGAGCCGGTCGAGCGCGATCACCGCGAGGACCACCAGGACCCCCGCGATCCCGCCGATCAGCACCGACTCGAACGGGGAGACCACATCCGCGCCCGCCGTGATGCCGACCAGCCCGGCGAGCACGCCGTTGAGCGTCATGGAGAGATCGGGCTTGCGGGCGATGACCCACGCCGGGACCATCGCCCCGAACATCCCCGCCGCCGCCGCGAGGCAGGTCGTGACGAAGACCAGGCTCACCGCCTCCGGGTCGGCGCTGAGCACCGAGCCCCCGTTGAACCCGAACCACCCGAACCAGAGCAGGAAGACGCCGATCGCCGCGAGCGGCATGTTGTGACCCATCATCGGGCGCACGATCACGCCCCGCCCGTTCTCGACCGGGATGTACCGCCCGAGCCTCGGCCCGAGCACGATGACGCCGGCAAGCGCCGCCCACCCCCCCACGGAGTGGACGAGCGTCGAGCCGGCAAAGTCGTGGAACCCGCGTTCGTTCAGGAACCCCCCGCCCCATTTCCACATCCCGACGGCCGGGTAGACCAGCGCGACATACATCGCGCTGAAGATCAGGAACGAGTGCAGCTTCACCCGCTCCGCCACCGCGCCCGACACGATCGTCGCCGCCGTCGCCGCGAACATCCCCTGGAAGATGAAGTCCGTCCAGTAGGTGTACTTTCCCCCGGCGTAGGTCAGCGCGTCGTAGCCCTCCGGGGGACCGATGCCGAACCCCGCGAACCCGAAGAACCCCCCCGCGGAGTCACCGCCGGGGTACATCAGGCCGAACCCGCACAGCGCATAGGTCAGCAGGCCGATCCCCACGATCGCGACATTCTTGAACAGGATGTTGACCGTGTTCTTCGCCCGCGTCAGCCCGCTCTCGAGCATCGCAAAGCCGAGGTGCATCACGAACACCAGCGCCGCGGCGACGAGCATCCAGGTGTTGTTCGCCATGAGCGTCAGCGCGGCGAGTTGCTGCTGCGTCTCATCCGGCTGCGGGGCCGCGTCCTGGGCCGGGGCGAGCGCCACGGCCGCCCCGATCGCGACAAGAAACACGAACACCCCGAGCCGCCCGCCGAGCCTAGTGCTGTTCATCTGCCGACCCCCGGAAAGCGGAGAAGGTACAGAGGTCGCCGATGAAGTGGAAGACCCTTGACGCGCCGCGCCCGCAGATTCTGGCGCGCACAGATGCCCCCTCTCCTCTGCGTTACCACAGTTCGTTCGCTTCAAGCAGGTCAAGACCCTCGGTGCCGTGGTGCAACCCGAAGGGTGAACCACGAGCAGACGGCGGTCCCGATCCGCCGTCACGCTCAAAGGTGGCAGCAAGCACCGAGCACAAAATGGACCAGAGATCGGCCCAACTTCCCCTCCCGGTGCCACCACCCGCCGCTTCAGCGGCGCGTGGTGCCCCCACCGAATCCAAGCACGCCACGCCCACCTCCCCCTCTGTGCCCTCTGCGCCTCTGTGGTCAAATGAACTCCCGATCGTCCTCGACCCTCGGTGCCGTGGTTCAACCCGAAGGGTGAACCACGAGCAGACGGCGGTCCCGATCCGCCGTCACGCTCAAAGGTGGCAGCAAGCACCGAGCACAAAATGGACCAGAGATCGGCCCAACTTCCCCTCCCGGTGCCACCACCCGCCGCTTCAGCGGCGCGTGGTGCCCCCACCGAATCCAAGCACGCCACGCCCACCTCCCCCTCTGTGCCCTCTGCGCCTCTGTGGTCAAATGAATTCCCGATCGTCCTCGGCCCTCGGTGCCGTGGTTCAACCCGAAGGGTGAACCACGAGCAGACGGCGGCCCCGATCCGCCGTCACGCTCCAAGGTGGCAGTAAGCACCGAGCACAAAATGAACAAGAGATCGGCTCAGCTCTCCGTGCTCTCGTGCAGACGGGCGAGGACGGTGAAGTCCTCCAGCGTCGTCGTGTCCTGCTTGCTCGCCTTCACGCCCGCCGCCACATCACGCAGCAGCCGCCGCATGATCTTCCCGCTGCGCGTCTTCGGCAGCGCGTCCGTGAAGCGGATCTGATCGGGCTTGGCGATCGCCCCGATCTCCTTGCCGACATGGGCCGTCAGCTCGGCCCGGAGCCGCTCCACGCCGCCCGCGTCCTTCGGGGCCGCATGCGGCTCGAGCGTGCAGAACGCCGCGATCCCCGTCCCCTTGATCTCGTGCGGCATGCCGACCACCGCCGCCTCGACCACCGCGGGGTGGCTCACGAGCGCGCTCTCGACCTCCATCGTCCCGAGCCGGTGCCCCGAGACATTGATCACATCATCGACGCGGCCCAGGATCCAGAAGTACCCGTCCTCGTCGCGGTGCGCCCCGTCACCCGGGAAGTAGAAGGGGCTCACCCCCCCGCCCGAGACCGCCCCGTCGACATCGAACCGCTTCCAGTAGGTCTCGACGAACCGGTCGCGGTCGCCCCACACGCCCCGGAGCACCGCGGGCCAGGGCTTGCGGACCGCGAGCAGACCGCCGCCCGTCCCCTTGATCTCTTCCCCGCGCTCGTCGCAGATCGCCGCGTCGACCCCGAAGAACGGGAGCCCGCACGACCCGGGCTTGGCCTTGTTCGCCCCGGGGAGCGTGGTGAGCATGTGCCCCCCTGTCTCCGTCTGCCACCAGGTGTCGACGATCGGGCAGACCCCACGCCCGATCACCTCGCGGTACCACATCCACGCCTCCGGGTTGATGGGTTCGCCCACCGTCCCCAGCACCTGCAGGCTCGAGAGATCGTGCTTCTCGGCGTGCTCTTTCCCCCATTTCATGAACGCCCGGATCGCGGTCGGCGCGGTGTAGAACTGCGTCACCTGGTGCCGCTCGACGATGTCCCAGAACCGGTCCTCCGCCGGGAAGTTCGGCGCGCCCTCGTACATCAGCGTCGGCACGCGGTTGGCCATGATGCCGTACAGGATGTACGAGTGCCCCGTGATCCACCCGACATCCGCGGTGCACCAGAACAACTGCCCGTTCGGAAGCCCCCCCTCGCGCATCGGCTCGTCCAGCCCCGGGATGAGGTTGAAGACATACCGGCTCGTCAGGGCCGTGTGCACCATGTACCCGCCCACCGTGTGCCGGATCCCCTTGGGCTTGCCCGTCGACCCCGAGGTGTACAGGATGAACGCCGTGTCCTCCGAGTCCATCTCCTCGCAGGGGCACCAGTCGTCGGCCATCACCATCAGGTCTCGCCACGCGTAGTCACGGTCCGCGTGCCAGACGACCTGGTTCATCGTCCGCTTCAGATAGATCACATGGTCGACCTGCTGGTCTCGCAGCAGCGAGCCCGCGCCCGCGCCGCCCGAGGCCTGCAGCTCGTTCACCGCCGCGTCGACATTCTCCTTCAGCGGCACCACCTTGCCCCGACGCCACGCCCCGTCGCAGGTCACGATCACCCGGCTGTCCGCGTCGACGACCCGGTCCACGATCGCCTGGCTCGAGAACCCCCCGAAGATCACGCTGTGCACCGCCCCGAGGCGCGCGCACGCCAGGCACGCGATCGCCAGCTCGGGCACCATCCCCATGTAGATCGTCACGACATCGCCCTTGCGCACGCCAAGCCGCTTGAGCACATTCGCGAACCGGCACACCTCGCGCAGCAACTGCCGGTAGGTGTAGACCCTCACCTCGGGCCTGCCGGTCGGGCCGATGGGCTCGCCCTCCCACACCAGCGCGACCTCGTTCCCCCGGTCCGCCTCCACATGGCGGTCCAGGCAGTTGTAGCAGAGGTTCGTCTTCCCGCCGATGAACCACCGCGCGTCCGGCGCGGCGAAATCCACCACCCGGTCCCAGGGGCGGAACCAGTGCAGTTCCCGCGCCGCCTCGCCGAAGAAGCCCTCCGGGTCCTCGATCGAACGCCGGTGCATCTCCCGGTACCGCTCGTCGGAGTCGATCAGCCAGAAGGGCGCGCCGACCTCCGACGCCGACGGGGGCGCAAAGACCCGGCTCTCCTTGAGGATCGACTCGATTCCGCTCGAAGACGCGTTCGACATCGCGGGCTCCCTTCGGGCCGCATCCTACAGGAGCCCCCCGGGCCCCGGGCACCGAGAGCAGCGCCGCCGATCAGGGCCGCGCGAGCCGCCCGCCGATCGCCGCCAGGGCCCGCGCGAGGTCCACCAGCCGCTCGAGCGCCCCCGCCAGATCCCAGGCCTGCCGCTCCCGGTCCCCCGTGCTGTTGCTGATCACCCGGATCTCGCCAAACGCAGGGCGGGGGTCGGCCGGCATCCGGCTGACCGCCGCCGCCACCGCGGCCCCCTCCATCGCCTCGGCGACCGCCCCGGTCCGCCGGGCGACCTCCGCAGCGAGTTCATCGGTCCCCGAACAGGTCGAGACCGTCGCGATCGGCCCGGCCACATCGGCGAGGGGGGCCAGAGCCTCCAGCCAGCTCGGCGGCGGGGCCGCCCCGTCAGGCCCGAATCCACCGGCGGGGAATCCCATCGCATCAATGGTGCGAAACCCCCCCGGCATGGCGCTGCCCTCATCCGCGAACAGGCTTGCCGTCCCCAAAACCACCGATTTAGGGGTGAGCCTCGAGCCCGGCAGCGCCCCGCCCACCCCAACGCTCAGCACCCCGGCGTGCCGGGCCGGGTCGAAGGCCCACGCGGCCGCCCCGGCGGCCTGGGCCTTCCCGACCCCCGAGACGACGAGATCGAACCAGGGTCCGAGGGGCTCAAGTACCCAAAAAGTGGGGGGTGGATCCTCCCTGCGGCTTCCCATGCCCGCCCGGACCGCGCGGGCCTCAGCGGGGGCGGCGACCACCAGGAGAAGCCGCGGTGTTTGTTGTTCGGCTTTGGATTGGATCACGGCGTGGACTTTCTACGGACGGGTGTCGATCAGACCGGAACGCATCCGAACAATACCGGTAGACCGGGTGTTGACCCTGTCGGGGCGCGATGTTGCGCGCGCCGTGCGGTCTCTCGCTGGCGGCGGGGCCTCGGCGAACGGATGGATGCACCGGTGGTCGCCCGGCAGGGGCCGCGACGCCGGGAGAAGGGACGGATGATGCGGAATTCCATGCGGGCTCGGGGCGTGCTGGTCCGATCGGCGTGCGGGGCCTTGGCGGCGTCGGTGGGCTTGGCGCTCGCGGCGGGCCTGGCGGGGTGCGATTCGAAATCGGCCCAGGTCGAGGGCGACGCGGTCGACATCGCGACGGTGCAGGTCCGCTCGTTCGAGATCACCACGCTCGCGATGGGCGAACTCGCGGCCAAGCAGCGCGTCGAACTGCGCAGCGAGGTGGAGCGTCCCACGACGGTCGTCGAGATCGTCGCCGAGGGAACCCGTGTGCAGGCGGGCGATGTGCTCGTGCGTCTCAACACGGACGAGATCCGCCGGGAACTCGAGGAGGAGGAACTGCAGGTCTCCGAGGCGCGGCTGCAGCTCGAGGCCGCGGAGACCTCGTACGACATCCAGGTGAGCGACAACGCCGCCGACCTTCGCAAGGCGCAGCTCAAGGTGGACATGGCCCGTCTGGCGCTCGAGCAGTGGGTGGAGGGGGACAAGGTCAAACGTCTCAAGGAGCTGGAGACCGCGATCGAGAAGGCGACGCGTGACCGCGAGCGTCTGCGGGAGAAGAAGGAGAAGAGCGACGAGCTCTACCGGCAGGAGTTCATCAGCTACGACGAGTGGAAGCGTGACGAGATCTCCCTGCTCGAGGCCGAGGCGAACTACGACGCCGCGGTGCTCGACAAGGAGGTCTACATCAACTACCAGATGAAGCGTGACCACGAGCAGAAGCTCAGCGACCTCGAAGAGGCCCAGCAGGAGCTGACCCGGGTCATCAAGTCGAACGAGATCAACCTGAAGAACAAGGACTCGGCGCGGCAGAACCGGGCGGTGCAGCTCGCCCGCAGGCAGGAGCGGCTGGACAACTACCTCAGGCAGGAGAAAGCCTGCACGATCGTCGCCCCGCAGGCGGGCCTTGTGGTCTATGGCTCGACGGCCCAGTCCGACAACTGGCGCTGGCAGAGCGAGGGCCCGATCGCGGTGGGGCGGCAGATCCAGAACAACGACCTGCTGATCACGCTGCCCGACACCAGCGAGATGATCGCGAATGTCAAGGTGCACGAGAGCATGGCGGGCCGCGTCCGCCCGGGGCAGCGGGCCCTGATCTCGATCGAGGCGCTCGGGGGCCTGACGCTCGACGGCGAGGTCGAATCGATCGGCCTGCTCGCCGAGACCGGCGGGTGGCGGGACCCGAACCGGCGTGAGTACACCGTGCGGATCCTCGTCGACGCGGGCGAGAACGGGCAACTGCTCAAGCCCTCGATGCGGTGCCAGGCCGAAGTCGTGCTCGGGACCGTCGATCAGGCCCTCGCCGTGCCGGTTCAGGCCGTCTTCTCCGACGGGCCCGTGCGGTATGTCCTCGTGCCCAACGGGCCGCGGTTCGAGCGGCGTCCCGTCCAGCTCGGGCGGCGGAGCGACATGTACGCCCAGATCGCGATGGGGCTGGTCGAGGGAGAGCGGGTGCTGGTGCGCGAGCCGCTGGCCGGCGAGGTCGACGCCGCGCCGTGGACCCCCGAGGCCCTCGCCGCCGGGGGGTATTCGGTCGACGAGCAGGGCAAGCCCATGGCGATGGACAACGGGCGCGGCGGGTTCGGGGGCATGCCCCAGCAGGGCGCCCGGCCCCAGGGCCGCGGCCGCCCCGGGCAGGGCGGCACGCCGGGCGGCTCGGAGGCGCCCGCCGTCAAGACCGAGACCGAGACCACCGTCGCCGAGGGCGATCAGGCCCCCAAGGCCGAGGGCGAGGCCCAGAAGCCCGCCGAGGCGGAGGGGGCGGCCACGCCCCAGCCCGCGGCCACGGAGGCTTCGAAGCAGTAAGGTCCAGGGCAGCGGGGTTCAGGGCTTCCAACCGTCGGATGGGATGACGCGGGGGCGGGCGACGGCGGGGATCGGGTCGCCGGGGATCTCTGCGCTTCCGAAGGCCCGGGCGGCGAAGTCGGCGACCGTGGTTGTGGCGAGGAACCGCGCAAATTCCTCGCGGCGAGCCCGGCAGAAATCGGCGGCGACGCACCCGGCCTCGGGCCGGCAGGCGGGCAGCCCCAGGGCGCAACTTCTTGTCAATACAGGGTCGTCGAGCAGCTCGCAGAGCCGCCGGAGGGTCACCTCGGCGGGTTCGGCAAGGAGCCAGACCCCGCCCCCGGAGCCCCGTCGGGTGCCGACAAGCCCGCCGCGGGCGAGCAGGTTGATGATCTTGGCGAGATAGGGCCCCGGGATGCCGCAGCGATCAGCGACATATCGGACGCGGACGGACTTGCCCCGGGCCTGGGCGAGCAGGGCGAGGGCGAGGGCGGCGTATCCGGTCGAGGGGCTGAGCACGGGGGATGTTCACACTGGGGGGTTTGCCCGGTCGGTTGGGCGGGGCTAATCTCGCTCCGCAGGAATCCTGCTTGCCCAGAAAAAAATTCTGGAGTTGATGATTACCTGATCGTCTAATCCGATTATACTCCCGATCGACCGTTTCGGGAGCGTGATTCTCCGGATTGAGCGTGGAGGCAGGAAACCGATGAGCGCCGAATCAGCGACCGCCGGCAAGGCCGGCTCCGTCGCGGGGCACGCCCCGCTGGAGGAGTTCAAGTACGACGACGGCATCTGCCGGATGTTCATGAGCGCCACGGTGATCTGGGCGCTGGTGGGCACGCTGGCGGGGCTGGTGGTGGCGTTGCAGTTGGTGCTGCCGGTCGCGGTGGAGTGGCTGGAGCTCAAGTGGGGCGTGAACGGCGTGACGAGCACGCTGCGCCTGCTCTACGAGCAGGAGTTCCTCGCGTTCGGGCGTCTGCGCCCGCTGCACACCAACGCGGCGATCTTCGCGTTCGCCGGCAACGCGGTGTTCGCGGCGGTGTACTACTCGACGCAGCGCCTGTGCAAGACGCGGATGTTCAGCGATCTGCTCAGCCGGCTGCATTTCTGGGGCTGGCAGTTGATCATCGTGGCGGCGGCGTTGACGCTCCCGAGCGGGATCACGCAGGGCAAGGAGTACGCCGAGCTCGAGTGGCCCATCGACCTCGCGATCGCGGTGGTCTGGGTCGGGTTCTTCGGGGTGAACTTCTTCGGGACGCTGGCCCGGCGGCGCGAGCGGCACATGTATGTGGCGCTCTGGTTCTACATCGCGACGATCATCACGGTCGCGATGCTGCATGTGTTCAACAACCTGTGGATCCCGGTGGGCATCGTCCACCTGATCGAGACGGGCGAGATGCCGTCGGTGGGGCTGATCATGAAGTCCTACCCGCTGTACGCCGGCGTGCAGGACGCGCTGATGCAGTGGTGGTACGGGCACAACGCGGTGGCGTTCTTCCTGACGACGCCGTTCCTGGGGCTGATGTACTACTTCCTGCCCAAGGCCGCCGAGAGGCCGGTCTTCTCCTACCGGCTCTCGATCATCCACTTCTGGAGCCTGATCTTCGTGTACATCTGGGCGGGCCCGCACCACCTGCACTACACGGCGCTGCCCGAGTGGGCGAGCACGCTGGGCATGCTCTTCAGCGTGATGCTCTGGATGCCCTCCTGGGGCGGCATGATCAACGGGCTGCTGACCCTCCGCGGGGCGTGGAACCGCGTGGCGAGCGACCCGGTGCTGAAGTTCTTCGTCGTGGGCGTGACCTTCTACGGCATGAGCACCTTCGAGGGACCCATGCTCAGCGTCAAGACGGTCAACAGCCTCAGCCACTACACCGACTGGACCATCGCCCATGTCCACTCCGGCGCGCTGGGGTGGAACGGGTTCATGTCCTTCGGCATGGTCTACTGGCTCCTTCCCCGGCTCTTCCAGACCAAGCTCTGGAGCAAGAAGCTGGCCGAATGGCACTTCTGGGTCGGCACCATCGGCATCATCCTCTACATCCTGCCCATCTACGCGGCGGGCATCACGCAGGGCCTGATGTGGCGGGCGTTCGACGAGTCGGGCCGGCTGATGTACCCCGATTTCGTCGAAACGGTCATGACGATCCTGCCCATGTACTGGATCCGCGTGATCGGGGGATCGCTCTTCGTCACCGGCGTGGTCTTCGCCCTGGTGAACCTGGCGATGACCTGGAAGGGCAGGCCCGCGAAGTACGACGAGCCGGTCATCACGGCCCCGGCGCTGGTCAAGATCCCGTCCCGCGAGGCCCCGGCGCCGAGCCGGCTGGGGGACACGGTCGTCGGCGCGGGCCACGCGCTCGACCGGATGGCGCAGATGAAGTGGCACCGCCGCTGGGAGCGCCTGCCGCTGACCTTCTCGGTCTGGGTGTTCGTGGCGGTGGTGATCGGCGGGCTGGTCGAGGCGATCCCCACCTTCCTGATC
The DNA here is from genome assembly GCA_036732005.1 of Phycisphaerales bacterium. Taxonomy (GTDB): domain Bacteria; phylum Planctomycetota; class Phycisphaerae; order Phycisphaerales; family UBA1924; genus UBA1926. The sequence continues at coordinate 154,691 of DAINDF010000003.1, read as the reverse complement.
CAGTCGAATGTCCCGACGATCGCGACGGTGACCCCGTACACCCCGCTGGAGCAGGCCGGGCGCGACATCTATGTCAGCGAGGGCTGCTACAACTGCCACTCGCAGATGATCCGCCCGATCTACGCGGAGACGAAGCGGTACGGCGAGTACTCCAAGCCGGGCGAGTTCATCTACGACCGCCCGTTCCAGTGGGGCAGCCGGCGTATCGGTCCCGATCTTCAGCGTGAGGGCGGGAAGAAGAGCCACCTCTGGCACTACATGCACTTCGAGAACCCCCGGCAGACCAGCGCCAACTCGGTCATGCCGTCCTACCCCTGGCTGCTCAAGCAGGAGGTGAACTTCGGCGAGGTGCAATCGCGGATCGACGCGCTGGCGATGCTGGGTCACCCCTACGGGGACCTGATCGAGGGCGACAACGCGACCCGCCACGCCGAGGCCCAGGCGATGCAGATCGCCGACGAGCTGCGGAGCCAGGCGGGCGAGTACCCGCTCACCGACGCGGCGAACCTGCACAAGAAGAAGGTGATCGCGTTGATCGCCTACATGCAGCGTCTCGGGACCGATCTCTACAAGGCCGAGCCCTCGGCGTTCGTCGCGCCCGAGCCCGGGGCCAGCCCCGCGGAGGTGACCGATGCGGCCGAGTGACATCATCAGCCACCTCGGGCTGACGATCTTCCCGATCGTCGGGCTGATCATCTTTGTTGCCGTGTTCGCCGCCGTGACCGTCCGTGCGCTGCGGACGCGTCGAGAGGACATCAACCGCTTCGCCGTGCTCCCGTTCGAGGGCGGCGAGGCCTCGGACCGCACGATCATCGGGGAGCAGAGCCATGTCTGATGCCCGCCACCACGACGCGAAGACCTGGAATGTCGGGGGCACGCCGGTGATGCGTGCCGAGGACTTCGAACGCATGCAGGCCGAGGAACGGGAGGCGCAGCTCGCCAACCTCGGCGAGGTGACCAGGCGATACCAGGAGGCGCAGCGGGCCTACTTCGAGGCGCTGCACTCGATCCCCAAGGCCGACCTCGACGCGGTTCGGTACGCCGCCGCGACGGCGACGGCCTCCGCGGCGGCGCCGCCCGCCCAGCCGGTGGACGAGCTGCTGGACCACAACTACGACGGGATCCAGGAGTACGACAACCCGACCCCGGGGTGGTGGTACTGGATCCTCTGGGCCACGGTGGCGTACAGCGTGCTGCATGTGGCGGTGGTGCACTTCACGCCCGAGTCGGTGTGGAAGACCCCGCGGCAGCAGCACGCGGTCGCCGAGGCGCGGGCGCTCGAACGGCAGTTCGCCGAGCTGAACACCATCCCGATGGGCGAGGCGAAGATCCTGCAGATCATGGCCCAGCCCAAGTGGCTCGAACAGGGCGAGTCGATCTTCCGCGGCACCTGCGCCCTCTGCCACGGGCAGCAGGGCGAGGGGCTGATCGGGCCCAACCTGACCGACGAGGTCTACAAGACCGCCAACATCACGACGCTGTTCGACCTGGCCAACATCGTCGTCACCGGCGCCGCCAACGGCGCCATGCCCAGCCAGAAGAATGTCCTCAACGAGAACGAGATCGCGCTCGTGGCGGCCTATGTGGCCTCGCTGCGCGGGAAGAACCTCCCCGGGCCACGCGGGCCCGAGGGCGAGCCGATCGCCCCCTGGCCCACGCTCAGCGAGTCCGGCGAGGTCATCCCCGCGGAGGGCGGAGACCCGCAGGCCTCCGCGGCCGGGCGCGCACGACCGTAAGCGATCCCCCGTGGGGGTCGAGGAGTTGACCGGGGGCACAGCATGGGAAGTCTGCTTCAACCCGAGGACCGGGTCCTCTCGACCCTCAACGCGGACGGCAGCCGTCGCTGGCTGACCCCGCGCATCTCGGCGGGGGCGTTCTGGAAGCGTCGGCGCGTGCTGGCGTGGCTGCTGATCGTCTTCTTCGTCGTGCTCCCGCACATCCATGTCGGGGGGCGGCAGTTCTTCTTCCTCAACATCGCCGGCGGCGAGTTCACGATCTTCGGCAAGACCTTCATCCGCACGGACACGCTCCTCCTGGCGCTGTTCATGATCCTGCTCTTCGTCACCGTCTTCCTGCTGACCGCGCTCTTCGGGCGCGTCTGGTGCGGGTGGGCCTGCCCGCAGACCGTCTACCTCGAGTTCGTCTTCCGCCCCATCGAGCGGCTCTTCGACGGCAAGCGCAACAAGTGGGGGCCGTTCAAGGCGATCTCCGCCCTGCCCGAGGGGCCCCGCAAGGCCGGGAAGTGGGCGGTCTACGCCCTCTTCTCGTTCTTCATCGCCAACACCTTCCTCGCCTACTTCGTCGGGTCCGAGCAGCTCCGAGACTGGATCACCTCCAGCCCCGCCCAGCACCCGCTCGGGTTCGGCGTGGTGGTCTTCGTCACCGCGGCGATGCTCTTCGACTTCGGGTTCTTCCGCGAGCAGCTGTGCATCGTCGCCTGCCCCTACGGGCGGTTCCAGTCCGTGCTGCTCGACCAGCACTCGCTGATCGTGGGCTACGACACCAAGCGGGGCGAGCCGCGCGGGCACAAGAAGAAGGGCGCCCCCGCCCGCGCCGCCGAGCCCCTGCCGAAGGAGGCCCAGCCCGATCTGCCGCTCCGCATCCTCTCCGCGGGCGGCGCCCCCGCGACCGCGACCGTCGAGACCATCGAGGCGGACAAGGCCGAGATGGGCGACTGCGTCGACTGCGGCAACTGCGTGAAGGTCTGCCCAACCGGCATCGACATCCGCGACGGGCTCCAGCTCGAGTGCCTCCACTGCACCCAGTGCATCGACGCGTGCAACGATGTCATGGACAAGCTGGGGCGACAGTCCGGCCTGATCCGCTACACGACCCAGGCGGCGCTCTCGACGGGGCGGTGGAAGATGCTGCGCCCCCGCGTGGTGCTCTACCCGCTCGTGCTGATGGTCGTGATGACCGCCCTGGTGTTCGCCGTGGGCTCGAAGAGTTCATTCGACGCGGCCGTGATCCGCGACCAGGGCATGCCCTTCAACACGCTCCCCTCGGGCGAGATCGCCAACCAGGTCCGCCTGCGCATCACCAACCGCACGGGCGAGGCGCGGGAATACGCCTTCGGGGCCGAAGGGGTGGAGTTCAGGACCGAGGCCAACCCCATCCGCGTCGAGCCGGGCGAGACGACCAGCGAGCGGGCCCTGGTCCTGATGCCGCGGGAGTTCTTCGCGGGCACCGACGGCCGCCGCGTCGTGCAGATCACCGTCTCCGACGACCGGGGCGTGGTGAAAACCGTGAACTACAAACTCGTCGGCCCGGTCAACGAGGCCCCGCCGGCGCCCCCGGGCGAACAGGAGGTGGACGGATGAGCGTTCCAGTCGCCGAGGCCCCGCGACCGCTGATCCCCGGTCGGGCCTGGCCGTTCGTGATCGTCGGGCTGCTGCTGGTCAATGTCGGCGTGTGCGTCGTGACGGTGGTCTCCGCGGTGTCGAGCCCGCTGGCGATCGAGCCGGGCTACTACGAGAAGGCCGTCGCCTGGGACGAGGACAAGGCCGCTTTCGCCGACCCCGCCGCGCTCGGGTGGTCGGTCGCCGCCGGCGTCAGCCACGGCATGATCGATCTCGCGATCACCGACGGCGCGGGGGAGCCGGTCGGCGCGACCTCCGCCAAGGCGATCTGCTTCCACCACGCCCGGGCCGAGGACCGCTACGAGATCGAACTCACCCGCGTGGGAGACGGGCGTTTCCTCGCCCAGGCGCCCCTGACGACACCAGGGCTGTGGGAACTGCGCGTGCAGTTCGAGGGGCCGGCCGGCGAGAAGGCCCGCGCCGTATACACCGTGACCGCGCCGTGAGCGGCGCGCCGGATCGAGGAAGGACCGCGTGACGACGCCCGTTGACATGCTGACGCTCGCCGGAGCCGTCCTCGCCGCCAGCGTGGTCGGCTCGACCCACTGCGCCGGCATGTGCGGGGGGCTGGTGCTCTTCGCGGTCGACGCGGACGGCACGCTCCGCAAGCGGGCCCCGCTGCACGCGGCCTACCACGGCGGTCGCGGCATCGCCTACGCCGCGCTGGGGGCGCTCGCCGGCGCCGTGGGCGCGGCCGTGGATTTCTCCGGGAATTTCGCGGGGTTCCAGCGGTCCGCGGCGTTGATCGCGGGCGCGGCGATGATCCTGTTCGGCGGGATCGCGCTGCTGCGGGCCGTCGGGGTGTCGGCGGGTCGGGTCCGGCTCCCGGCGCGATACACACGGGTGATCGAGCGCGGGCACCGCTTCGCACTCTCGCTGCCGCCCATCCGCCGCGCCTGGGCGGTCGGGCTGCTCACACCCCTGCTCCCCTGCGGGTGGCTGTACGCGTTCGCGATCACCGCCGCGGGGACGGCCAGCCCGTTCTGGGGCGCGGTGGTGCTCGCCTCGTTCTGGCTGGGCACCCTGCCGGTGATGGTCTCGGTCGGCGCGGGGCTGCAGGCGTTGACGGGCCCGCTCCGCTCGCGGCTCCCGTTCCTCACGGCGCTGGTGGTCGTGGTCGTCGGCCTGTTCACCGTCGCGGGGCGGATCAGCCTGCCCTCGTTCGTGCCCGAGCGCGTCGCCGCGGTGCAGCCGGCGAGCGTCCGCGAGGCGATCGAGCGCGTGCGCGCGCTCGACGCCCACGACATGCCCTGCTGCAACCCCGAGCAGCCCGGGGGCGAATCGCCGTGACGGCTTTCGGCGCCGAGCCGAGGGTCTCGCCCGGGGCGTGCGCCCCGGCCCACGCGTGCGCGCACTGCGGGCTCCCGGTGCCTCCTTGGCTCGTCGAGGCCCGGGCGGAACGGCAGTTCTGCTGCTCGGGCTGCCGGACGGTCTTCGGCATCATCCACTCGGCCGACCTCGGGCAGTACTACCGGATCCGGGACGCGGTGGGGGATCGCGACGCGCAGCCCGCGCGCACAACCGCGAGCGACTACGCCGAGTACGACGATCCCGCCTACCTCGCCGTCTACGCCCGCCCGCTCGAGGGCGGGATGATGGAGACCTCGTTCCTCCTGGAAGGGGTCCACTGCGCCGCGTGCGTCTGGCTCATCGAGCGGCTCGAACGGCTCGTGCCCGGCGTGGTCACGAGCCGGCTCGACTTCCGCCGCGCCACGGCGACGGTGACCTGGAACCCCGCCGCCGCCCCGCTCTCGTCGGTCGCGAAGGGGCTGGAGAACCTGGGCTACCCGCCGCATCCGCCCCGCGGGATGCGCAAGGACCAGATCCGCCAGGCGGAGAACCGCCGCTACTGGATCCGCGTCGGCGTCGCGGGGGCGCTGGCCGGCAACATCATGCTGCTGGCGATCGCGCTCTACGGCGGGCTCTTCGGGGGCATCGCCGAGGAGTTCCGCCAGTTGTTCCGCTGGTTCAGCGCGGGGCTGGGGATCCTGAGCCTGGCGTGGCCCGGGTCGATCTTCTTCCGAGGTGCGCTCGGCGCGCTCCGCGCGCGCGCGCCCAACCTCGATGTCCCCATCGCGCTCGCGCTGGCGGTCGGCGGGGCGTGGGGCGTGGTCAACACCGTCCGCGGCACGGGCGAGATCTACTTCGATTCACTCGCGGCCTTGGTCTTCCTGCTGCTCGTCGGCCGCTGGGTGCAGCACGCGCAGCAGCGCCGCGCCGCCGACGCGGTCGAACTGCTCTTCACAATGGCCCCGACGCGGGCCCGCCTCGTCGAGCCCTCCGAGGGCGGGGAGCGCCGCCGAACGGTCCCGATCGAGGCGATCGAGCCCGGCATGATCGTCGAGGTGCTCGCGGACGAGTCGCTCCCTGTGGACGGGGAGGTCGTCGCGGGGGAGAGCCGGGTGGACGAGGCGGTGCTCACCGGCGAGAGCGCGCCCGTGCGAGTCGCGCCCGGGAGCCAGGTCTCGGCGGGCTGCGTGAACCTCGCGGCGGCCATCCGCGTGCGCGTCACCGCGGCGGGCGAGGAGGCCCGCGTCGGGCGGTTGATGCGCCTGGTCGCCGAGGCGGCGGAGCGGCGGGCCCCGGTCGTGCGCATGGCCGACCGGATCGCGGGCTGGTTCGTCGTGATCGTCTCGACGCTGGCGCTGGTGACGGTGGTCGGGTGGCTGTTCATCGAGCCCTCGCTCGCGGTCGAGCACGCGACGGCGCTGCTGATCGTGGCGTGCCCCTGTGCGCTCGGGCTGGCGACGCCCCTCGTGCTCAGCGCCGTCACCGGGCGGCTGGCCCGGGCCGGCACGATGATCAAGGGCGCCGACGCGCTCGAGAAACTCGCCCGCCCCGGCACGCTCCTGCTCGACAAGACCGGGACGCTGACCGTCGGCGGGCTGCATGTCGCGGCCTGGCGGGGCGACGAGGCCGCACGCCCGCTCGTCGCCGCGCTCGAACGGCACTCGGCCCACCCCGCGGCGCGCGCGCTCGCCGCGATGTCGGACCGGGCCCTGCCGGTCGAACGCGTCGAACAGGCCACGGCGTCGGGCATTTCGGGGGAGCTCGCCGGGCGCGCGGTCGCGGCGGGGACGGCCCGGTACCTCGAATCGCTGGGCGTCGCGGCCGACCCGGAGCTGCTCGCCTGGGCCGCGTCGGAGGCCGAGACGGGGGCGCGCACGCCGGTGTTCGTCGCGGTCGACGGCGAGATGGTCGCCGCCGCCGCGCTTGGGGATCAGATCCGCCCCGACGCGGGCGAATTGCTGGAGCGTGCCCGACGCGCCGGGTGGCGGGTCGGGGTGCTCTCGGGCGATCGCGGCGAGGTGGTGGGGGCGGTGGCCCGCCAGTTCGGGCTCGACCCGGGCTGTGCGCACGGGGGGCAGACCCCCGAGGAGAAGCTGGCGTGGGTCCGGCGGCTCGTCTCCGAGCGGGGCGTGGGCGGGGGCCAGTGGTGATGGTGGGGGACGGGGGGAACGACGCCGCGGCCCTCGCCGCCGCGGATGTGGGGATCGCGGTGCACGGCGGGGCCGAGGCGAGCCTCGAGGCGGCGGATGTGGCGATCCAGCGTCCCGGGCTCGCCCCGATCATGGCGTTGCTCGACGCGTCACGGGAGAGCATGGCGCGGATCCGGGTCTGCCTGGTGGTCTCGATCGCGTACAACGCGTCGGCGGCGACGCTGGCGATGCTGGGGATGGTCCACCCGTTGCTCGCCGCGGTGCTGATGCCCGCGAGTTCCATCACGGTGGTCGCGATCGCGGCGCGGGGGCTCCGGTCCCGGTGAGCGGCCGGGGCGGGGCGGTCCCTAGCATCTGCCCATGTCGGTCCTGTTCATCATGCTCCCGATCGCGCTGGTGATCGCCGGGTTCTTTGTCTGGCTGTTCATCCGCTCGGTGCGCGGGGGGCAGTTCGACGACCTCGACACCCCGCCCATCCGGGCGATCTTCGACGACGACAAGTCCGGCACGCCGGGCGACCATCCGCCACAATGACGCCGATGCCCCGATCTCCCCGGAACACGCCCATGACCACGACCCTCTCCGTTGCCGCCCTGCTTGTGCTCGGTTCCTCCGTTCTCGCCCAGCAGGCCGAGCCCGGGGGGCCGGGGGGGCTTCCGGAGGTCCGCAGCAAGGAGGACTTCCTCGCGCTGGACCACCACGAGCGGGAGGCGTTCTCGCGGGTCAAGCGGCCCGCGGTCTCGTTCTTTGTCGAGGGCGGGGGGCAGTGGTCCAGCCCGGCGGATCTGGAGGACGCCTCGGGCGAGGTCGGCGTGACCCGGCTCAGCGCGGGCGGGGGGGTCTCGTTCCGGCTCACGGACACGGCGGACCTGATCCTGCGGGGCACGGCGGTCTTCTCGTTCTACGAGTTCGATGACGCGGCGGGCATCCTGCCCGGTGCCCCGACGGTCGACGAGCCGTTCGAGGATGTCTACGAGCTGACCTTCGCCCCGATCCTGCGCGTGCTGCCGGCGGACGGGTGGCAGTGGTTTGTCGGAGGTCGGGTCCGCTCGGCCGGCGAGCCGGACGCGGAGTTCGAGGACACGCTGATCGGGGGCGGGCTCGCGGGGGCGTCGTACGACATCACCGATACCTTCCGTCTCGGGGCCGGCGTGACGGTGAACACCCGGCTCGAGGGCGGGGTGTGGTTCCTCCCCATCCCGATCGTCGAGTGGGACATCACGCCCGACCTTGCGCTCAAGACGCGGGAGAGCGGGATCGGGCTGGAATACTGGGTGACCGAGTCCTGGAATGTGGCGGCCCGCGTCGGCTTCGAGCGGTACGAGTATCGCCTCGCGGAGGACAACGCGCTGCCCGGCGGCTCGGTGACGGACCGTCGCGTGCCGGTGACCCTGGCGGCGACCTACAGCCCGTCGCCCAAGACGGTCGTGTCGGCGTTCGTCGGTGGCGAGTTCCTGGGCGAACTCGAGTTCAACGACCGGGACGAGGACGAGGTCGCGAGCACCGACCTGGGCGGGTCGGTCGTGGTCGGGTTCGACCTGCGCTTCGCGTTCTGACCGGCGAGGCCCCGGCGGGCGCGGTCAGCTGCCGACGAGCCCCTTCGCCTCGCGTTGGAGTTCCTTGACCTTGAGCACGATCATCGCCTCGTAGATCGCCTGGAGGCGGCAGTACGCCAGCCCCGCGCTCCCGTCGAGGAAGCCCCGGCCCAGCAGGTACATGTAGAGGAACTTGATCGTCGGGCGGAAGGGCAGGCGGAAGGAGATGTTCTTGAGTTCGAGCCGGCGCGTGTTCCGGTCGGGGCTGAGCAGGTTGCCCAGCCTCACGGGGCGCTCGGCCAGGGCCTTGATGGTCTCCTGGGCCTCGTAGGTGCTGTAGCGGTTGTGCCGCTCGAACCACTCGCGCAGCCCCTTGCTGAAGTTGTAGTGGATGAAGTGTTCGCGGAGGTACCCGATGTTCCCGTCCACGACCGGGGCGGGGTTGGCGAGGCGCTCGAAGCGGATGCGCGGCGGCTGGAAGAACCGCATGATGTTGCCCGGGGGCATCGCGTGCCGCAGCCAGCGGCCCCGGAAGTAATTCTTCCGGCCGCAGTAGTAGGCGACGGGGTCGCCCCCCTCCCGGCTCTTCTCGCCCCGGTCCCACGCGTCCGCGATTGCCTCGATCTCCGCCCGCAGCTCGTGGGTCATGCGTTCGTCGGCGTCGAGGTAGAAGACCCAGCGGTGCCGGAACTCGATGTGCTCCATCGCCCAGTTCTGGTGCGGGCCCCGCCCGTCGAACTTGCGCTCGAACCACCGGGCCCCCGCCGCCTCGGCGACGGCGCGGGTGCCGTCGCGGCTGAGCGAGTCGAGCACGACGATGTCGTCGGCGAACGCGACCGACTCGAGCAGGCCCGGGAGGTTCTTCTCCTCGTCGAGCGTCTGGATGAAGATGGAGACCGGCATCGCCCGTCAGGATAGCCGGGGGCGGGGCGGGCCCGCGCTGTTCAGTGCCCGAAGAGGTTGGTCTGGGCGAACATGCCCTTCTCCTCGAAGTGGGCGAGGGCCTCGCCGGTCGAGGCGAAGACCCTCGTGCTCGTCTCGGTGATGAAGGGGCTGGGGGCCTTCTTGGGCTTCCAGACCACATACACCTCCTTGCCGTGCTCCCAGGCGTGCTGCAGCTCACGCTCGACGCCCGAGGAGAGCCCGGGGATGGTCTTGCCGTCCGTCCCGGGCAGCTCGGGGACATAGCTGACGATCATGTCGGCCTGGTCGATCAGCTTGAAGTCGCGCATGTAGATCTGCCCGTCGATGTCGCCGGCGATGTCGAGCACCTCGCGGATGCGCACGCGCAGGGGCGAAGAGTCGGTCTTCTTCGACCCGCCGAAGGTGTGGGGGGTGACATCGAGCCACTGGTCGACATTCCCCTTCGCGGCCTCGGCCAGGGCCCGGTCGAGCAGGAGCTTCTCGTCGACATCGCCCGGGTCGAAGGTGATGAAGTGCTCGGCCAGCGCGGCGCGGAAGGCGTCGATCTCCGCGAGCACCTCGGGCATGTCCACCACATGGCTCATCGGGAAGGAGGGGTAGACCTTGCGCATCTCGGGGCGGCAGACGAGGCGGAAGAGCGTCCGCGTCGTGTCCTGGTGCCGCCCGCGGCTGAGGATGTAGAACCGGCTGCCGGGGATGGCCTGGCTGAGCAACTCGGTCGCGAGCAGCTCCTCCTCGCGCCAGACCATGCAGTCCTTCAGCGTCGCGTCGATGTCGTGCTCGGCGTGCAGGCGGTGGTGGACCACCTCGATGTTGTCGACCAGGCAGATCAGCAGGTCGGGGCGGAGGGCCCGGACCTGGTCGAAGTCGAACGCGCTGAACAGCCCGTGCCGCCAGCGGAAAGTGGCGTGCGTGTTCACGATGATGTTCGGGAGGTCGCGCGAGTCGGCGATGACATCCTTGAAGGCGGCCCGCCGCAGGGAGTTGAGGCGGGAGAGCGGGAGGTTGAGGATCTGCCCCGGGCGCACATCAGGCGCCTCGCGGTACATGATGTCGCCGATGTTGAAAAGATGGACGGTCTCGCCCTGCTGGCCGGCGAAATCGATCGCCCGCTTGAGGTAGGGCTTCTTGTCCATGCCGACCTGGCCGGTGACGATCGCGCGCATCGGAGGGCCTCCCTGGGGGGGTGATGGTATGGAAGCCGAGCGGCAGGCCGGGGCACCTCGCCCCGGGATCGGGTTCGGGCCTTGACAGGGCCATACAAAATGACCATACTGGTATTGATGAAGACCACCATGAACCTCGACGCCGACCTGGTGCGTCGCGCCAAGGAGATGACGGGCATCGAGCAGACCACCGCGGTCGTGCACGAGGGGCTGCGGGCGCTCATTGCCCGGGAGGCCGCACGCCGTCTCGCCGCGCTCGGCGGCAGCGAGCCCGCTCTCCGCGCCCCGCGGCGCCGGCGGACCGCGTGATCCTCGCCGACACAAGCGTCTGGGTCGATCACCTGCGTCGGGGCAACGCCGCGCTGGCCGAGCGCCTCAACAACGGGGAGGTCGTCACCCACGAGTTCGTCCTGGGCGAACTCCTGCTAGGGCACCTCCGACGCAAGAGCCCCGTGATCGAACTGCTCGCCCACTTGCCCTCGGCCCCGCCCGCGATCCACGACGAGGTTGTGGCCCTTGTTCGGCGGCACCGCCTCGAAGGGGCCGGCCTGGGATGGGTCGATGCCCACCTGCTCGCGTCAGCTCTTCAGAACCGGCTCGGTCTCTGGACGCTCGACCGCCGCCTGCGCGACGCCGCCGAGCAAGTCGGTCTCCCCGAGGCCGGCTGATCCGAACGGCGGGATCGTCACCTCAACTCGACCTCAACAGACCCTCGGATCCGGCCCCGGACGAGCTCGATCGCGGTCTCGCCGCGGGCCCGATCGAGCACCTCGCGCAGCCCGCGCAGGCTGTCGACCCGCTGCCCGCCGACGGCGGTGATGATGTCTCCCGGCTCCAGCCCGGCGGCGGCGCCTGGCGCGCCCGGGGTCACCGCCAGCAGGCGGACGCCCGGGATGGGGCGTGTGTAGCCCATCCGCCGGCTCTCCTCGGGCGTCATCTCGTCGGCGATCACGCCGAGGCGGTCGACCGCCTCCCCGCCCAGCGCCTGCGCCTGGGCGGCGGTGAGGTCCTGCAGGCGGGCCCGTCGTTCGAGCCGCCGCCCGTCCCGCAGCACCTCGACGGTGATCTCCGAGCCCGGGGCCGAGAGCGCGATCAGGTTGCGCAGGCGGTTCATCCCGCCGACGACCGAACGCCCGTTGACGGCCAGGATGACATCGCCCGGCTCGATGCCCGCGGTGTCGGCGGGGCTGCCGTCGACGACCCGGTCGACCTCGACGCCCTCGTCGGGCGCGAGCCCGAGCTCGCGACGCCGCTCCGGGGCGAGGTCGGCCATGTTGATGCCGAGGTACCCCCGTTCGACGCGCCCCGTCTCGACGATCGACTCGACCACGCGCCGCGCCACGGCGGAGGGGATCGCAAAGCCCAGCCCCGCGGACTGCCTCGCCTGGCTGATGATCGCGGTGTTGATCCCGACGATCTCGCCGTCGAGGTTGATCAGCGGCCCGCCCGAGTTGCCCGGGTTGATCGCCGCGTCGGTCTGGATGAACTCCTGGTACGGGTCCTGCATCTCGCCGACGAGCCGGCGCCCCTTCGCGGAGACGATCCCCGCCGTCACGGTGTAGTCGAAGCCGAACGGGCTCCCGATCGCGAGCACCCACTCGCCGACGGCCAGCGCGTCCGAGTCGCCGAACCGGGCCGAGACCAGGTCGGGCGCGTCGATCTTCAGGACCGCGAGGTCGGTCGCCTCGTCCGACCCGACGAGCGTCGCCTCGATCTCGCGCCCGTCGTGCAGGCGCACGACGAGCTTGTCCCCGTTCGCGATGACATGGTGGTTCGTGAGCACGACGCCCGAGGAATCGATGACGACCCCCGAGCCCAGCCCGGTCTGCACCATCTCGGGCGGGCCCGAGCGGAACCGCCGACCGAAGAAGTCCTGGCGGTACCGCTGGATCTCCGACGCCGTCGTGATGTGGACCACCGCGTCCTGCACCCGGTCGGCTGCGGCGCCGAACGCGCGGGAGAGCGAGCGGGCCGCCGACAGGTCATCGGTCGTCGGGGTGGCGGGCGCCGCCAGCGCCGGCGACGGGGCCAGCAGCAGCGTCAGCACCAGGAGAACACGGCGGGACAACGCGATCGCGTCTGCCATCAGAGAACCTCCTTTTGCCGCGGCGCGCGGGGCGGGTTCAGACGCCGAACTCCGCCCAGGTCGTCGGCGTCTCCGAGACCCGCACGCGCTCGACGACGAGCGAGTCGGGGAGCGTGTACCGGACCCCGTCCTCGTCGGCGAGCGGCTTCCCCTCGCGGACCGCGGCCGTGACGCCCTCGAAGATGCGCCGGGCGATGACCTCCGTCGTCGGGTCCTCGCCCATGAACTCTACCAGACGATCCCCGAACCCGGCGGCCCGGAGGTGCCGGACGGCGGGGTCGGCCGCGTTCACGGCCATCGCGTGGTCGAGCCGGTCGATCATCTCCGAGACCGCGATCTTGAGGGCCTTGAAGTCGCAGACCATGTGGGTGGCGTCTTGCTCCGGGCTCTACACGACGATCTCGACCCGGCGCGAGTGCCCGTGCGGGTACCGGCACCGCCCGGGGTGCTTGCTGAGCATGTGCCCGCCCTCGAATTCGAACGCCTTGCAGACCCGGTATCGCATGGGGAGCAGATCGTAGAAGGGGTGGGGGGCCCGGGAGAGCCGGTGCGCCGGGGAGAACCCGGGCCCCGCGCCGCAGAGGCCCAATCAGGTGCCCCGCGTGTTCCCGAACAACTCGATGTGCAGCCGGTGGCAGTAGCGCCACCCCCGCTTCAGGCAGGCCTCGACCACGAACCCCGTCCGCTCCGGCCCGGGGGCGCCGGTGCCCTCGGGCATCAGGAGGACCTCCTCAGGCCGTACGCCTCGCAGGCCGGCCAGGAGCCTCTCGATCTCGGGGAGATCGTCAGGGGCCGCCACCACGAACTTGAGTTGCCGGGCCCGCCCGGAGCCGGGCCCCGACCGATCGAGGAGGCCCTGGAGCGTCCCGAGATCGATCCGGCGGGCCTCGTGCAGGGAGGCCCACTTCCCGCCGGGGTCCCGCGGATCGTCGCGGGGGGTCGAGTTCGCCAGTTTCGGGCTCAGGCTCAGCAGGTCGAAGTCCACTTCCCGGTCCACGGTTCCGGCGGTCTCGATGGTGATGTGCAGCCCGGCGGCCCGCAGACCCCGGCACAGGGGCTCAAGAGCTGGGAAGATCATGGGCTCGCCGCCGGTCAGCACCGCGTGCCCCACCCCCGCCCCGCGGGCCTCGGCGAGCAGGTCCTCCACCGACCGCTTGTCCCCCGAGGGCGCCCACGAGGCGTAGGGCGTGTCGCACCAGGCGCAGCGGAGGTTGCACCCGCTGAACCGGCAGAACCACGAGGGCACGCCGGTCAGGGTCCCTTCGCCCTGGAGGGACACAAAGGTCTCTGAAATCAGCACGCCTTCGGGCACGCGGTAGCGTAGAGATCCCCCGGGCCGCGGGGCGCGGTCGCCCGGGCCGGCTCGGCCGTCTCCCCGCCCGCTTGCCTCGCCGCTGCCGGGGGCTATGCTTTCCGTTCCCCGCGGGAGGTGGGGCGCGGCGCGCCGACGGCGGCGTGCCGACATTCGGGAGTTCCGGACAGGGGCCGTACAGATATGCCGACGATCAACCAGCTGGTCCGCAATCCTCGCAGGGCGCCCAAGACCAAGTCGAAGGTCCGCGACATCGACCAGTGCCCCCAGCGGCGCGGCGTGTGTCTGCAGGTGAAGACGACCACCCCGAAGAAGCCCAACTCCGCGCTCCGCAAGATCGCCCGTGTCCGTCTTTCCAACGGCAACGAGGTCACCGCGTACATCGGGGGCGAGGGGCACAACCTCCAGGAGCACTCGATCGTCCTCGTCCGCGGGGGCCGTGTGCGAGACCTCCCCGGTGTCCGCTACCACATCGTCCGCGGGTCGCTGGACTGCCTCGGCGTCGACGGACGCAAGCAGGCCCGGTCCAAGTACGGCGCCAAGCGCGGCAAGAAGTAAGACCCCGCGCCGCCGCGGCGCGAGGAACGGCAAGTAATCCGGGCGGCTCCACGCCCCCGGGTGAACACAAGGCCGGGGCCGACCCCGGCGGATGAGCCAAGGAGTTTCACATGGCCGGCCGAATCACGATGTCCGAGGAGCAGCTGCGTCCCGACCCGGTCTTTGGGGACAAGGTGCTCGCCAAGTTCGTCAACTGCCTGATGTACGACGGCAAGAAGTCCGTCGCCCAGCGCGTGATGTACGACGCGCTCGAGAAGATCGAGGAGCGCCTCGCCCGGGCCCAGACCGAGGACAAGCCCGAGAGCGCCATCTCCGTCTTCCACATGGCGATCGACAATGTCAAGCCCTATGTCGAGGTCCGCTCCAAGCGGATCGGCGGCGCCAACTACCAGGTCCCCATCCAGGTCAACCGCAAGCGGCAGCAGTCGCTCGCGTTCCGCTGGATCATCCAGGCCTCCCGCGGCGAGAAGGGCCGGCCCATGGCCGAGCGCCTCGCCGACGAACTCATCGCCGCCGCCAAGGGCGAGGGCAAGGCCATGATGACCCGCGACCAGACCCACCGCATGGCCGAGGCGAACAAGGCCTTCGCCCACTTCGCCCGCTGAGCCGAGACCGCTTCACACCAGCGCAACGCCTCCAACGACCCCTCGCCCGCGCGAGGGGTTTTTCGTGCGCGATCACTCCTTGTCGAGCCGGCCCTTGAGCTGCTTCAACTGCTCGACGATGTCCGCCCCGCACGCCATGTGCAGCGTCAATGCCGCCAGGAACACCACCCACCAGGGCAGCGCCCCGAGCCCCGCATTGCCCACCGCGGCCGCGAGCGCGTCGTCGAAGGTCCACCAGAGCGCAAAGCCGAGAATCCACTGCATGGCTTCCTCCCTCTCCCGTTGTTCCGCGGCCCGGCCATAGGATTTCGCATGCCCACCTATGTCTACGCCTATCTCGACAAGGACGGGAACCCGACCGACGAGACCTTCGAACTCGTCCAGCCCATCTCCGCCGACCCCCTGACCCGGCACGAAGGCCGCCCCGTCGCCCGCGTCCCGCAGACGCCCAACATCGCCGGCAAGTGGTCCGACCTCAAGGGCAAGAGCGCTCTGAGCAACCAGAACCTCGAACGCCTCGGCTTCACCAAGTACGAGAAACGCGGCGACGGCTACATGGAGCGGACCGCCGGGAAGATGGGGCCCAAGTCCATCAGCACCGACGATTGAGGCCATGTTTTCGTAAATTGATCGGGTTGTTTTCCAGAGCCGGGCGAACCCGATCGCACGCTCTTCCGAAACATCAGGAGGGGTGACGCGGTTCAACCCGTAGACTGGGCCAACGCCGTTCCCGGGAGGTGCCATGCAGGACATCCAGCGCGTGCTCGCCGCGGCTTCCCGCCGGCTGCTTATCGCCGATTTCCTGCGTCGCCTCGTCGGGGTGGGGACCTTGGCGGGGGCGCTGGCCCTGCTCGCCGTGGTCGTGGGCAAACTTTCGCCTCTTGCGATGGACGGGCGTTTGGCCTTCGGCGTTGCGGTTGGTCTCTCGGTCGTGGTCGCCGCCCTCGCGGCCGTGGTCCGCCGCCCAAGGGGCCTCGCCCTGGCCGACGAGGTCGACCGGCGGGCGGGCCTCAGGGAGACCCTGAGCACCGCGGTCGCCGCCTCGGGCCGGACCGACGCCTGGTCGCTCGCGGTCGCCGAGTCTGCCGCGGAGCGTGCCCGCCGGGTCGTGCTGCGCGACGCGGTGCCCGTGCGTGCCCCCGCCCGTTGGGGGCTGCCGGTGCTGCTGCTCGCGACCGGCGTGGGCGTGCACCTGTTCGCGCCCCGGCACGATCTCTCGGGCCTGCTCGACCGCCGCGTCGCCGAGTCGGAGCGGGACGCGGCCGTGCACACCACCGCCCTCGAGATCAAGGCCCGCGAGGCCGAGCTGAGCGATCTGCTCGACCGCGCCGGCGTCGAACTCGCCGCGGACAAGGCCGAGGACGAAGCGGCCCAGGGCGACGCGGAGACCCCGGAGGAGCTCAACCGCGCCGCCCTGAGGCGCCTCACGCAGATCAGCGATCAGTTGCAGGCGATGCAGCAGTCGGAGCAGGCCCAACGCCTCGACGCGATGCGGGAGGCGATGCAGCGGCTCCGGACCCCGGGCCCCGGGCCCGCGACCGATCTCGCGCGGGCGCTCGCGCAGGGCCGATTCGGGGACGCGAAGGCCGCGCTCGAGAAGCTCGAGGCCGCCGCCCAAGCCGGGGCCCTCAGCGAGGCCGAGCGCGCCGCCGCCGCCGAGCAACTCGAGAAGCTCGCCGAGCAGGTCGAGCGTCTCGCCGCCGAGCGCGAGGCGCTCCGGGAGCGTCTGGAGCAGATGGGGATGTCCCCGGAGCAGGCCTCGCGCCTCGCGGGCGACCCGAGCGCGCTCCAGAACGCGCTGCAGCAGATGCAGGGCCTCAGCGCCGCCGACCGCGACGCGCTCATGAACTCGGTGATGAGCCGGCTCGCCGCCAGCGAGGCGATGCAGTCGATGGCGCAGGCGATGTCGCAGATGTCCCAGTGCATGGCCGGCGGGCAGCCCATGCAGGGCGCGGGCCAACTCACCGACCAGCTCTCCGCCGCCGAGATGCTCGCCGCCGAGATGCGGGCCCTCGACCAGGCCGCCAGCGCCTGCAACGCCCAGATGCAGCAGTACGGCCAGTCACTCCGCGAGGGCGGCGCCTGCATGAACCCGGGCATGGCGCAGGGCGACGGGCAGCGTGTCGGCCGCGGGATCGGCGAGGGCGGCGACATCGGCCGGGCGAACCCGGATCTCCCGCCCGCCGACGACTATGTCCTCAAGGGCGAGAAGGCGAGCGTGCCGAACCAGGGCGGGCCGATCATCGGCTCCACCCTCGTGTACGGCGCTCAGGTCAAGGGCGAGGCGACGGCCCAGTTTGGCGAGGTCGTCAACGCCTCGGCCGTGCAGGCCTCGGAGGCGATCGAGTCCATGCGCGTCCCGCGCGAGTACCACGACGCCGTGCGGCACTACTTCGGCCGGCTCGAGGCGATCGCAAAGAAGCCCGCCGAGCCCAAGGCGGACTGACCGCCGTATTGCCGCGGGGCCGCCTTGCACGCTCTGCGAGACCGATCTCCGGTCCGTCTTGTGCTCGGTGCCCGCGTCTCGAATCGTGACGGCGGATCGGAACGGCTCACGCCATCCGCTCGTGGTTCACTGTTCGAGATGAACGCCGGCACCGACGCCCGAGAACGACCGGGCATCCGATTCACAACCCGTGCGGACGACATGGAAAGAGGAGCGGCAAGCCCATCCCACCGAGGAAGCGAGGGGCACGGGACGTAGGGCCTCAGCGGCGGACGAGCCCGTTCGACGAGGCGTCGAGCGCCGCCCCGGCGACCTTGACCTCGGCGAGGGCGTCCCCGGGCGGGGTCTCGAGGATGTCCTTCATCCTGCGGCCGGGCTTGAACTTCACGGCCCGCTTGGCGGGGACGAGCACGGGCTCGAGCGTCTTGGGGTTCTGGGCGGTGCGTGCGGCCCGCTCCTTGACCTCGAAGACGCCGAAGTCACGGAATTCGAGGCGGTGCCCCCGCCCGAGTTCGGCGACGATCTCGTCGAGCACCTCCTGCACGACGACGCGGACCTCGTTCCGGCGGACGCCGGTCCGCGCGACGATGCGGTCGATGATCTCTTTCTTCGTGATGGTGGTGCCTGACGCCATCGCCCGAGCCTCGCGGTTCTCGACACGCCCGGACTCGGCCGATCGCTCGGCGTGGGTCTGCGTTGCGTGTCGTGGTCAGCCGAATCAAACGCCCACATGCCGGGAGCGGGCAGCGACAGCCGCGAGGAACACCCCGCGCCGAGCGCTGCATACTGACCGGTCATCCCCGTGGCCCAGCCCGAACCACGCCGCGAACAGTATGGCAGACGCTTCGATCGGGGTCAATCCGTCTCGGACGAACCGTTTGTTAATATTGCCCCGACCCCGTGAACCGGGCGGGAAACGCCCCCCTCCGCCGCCCCAACGCCCCCCTCCGCCGTCCCGGCGCCGGCGGTCAGAACGAAACCTGCACGCCCCAGTACAGGCCCGCGAGCGACCCGCGCCACGCGAACTCGTCGGCACCGTCGTCGTCGGAGAGGTCGACCACCTCCATGTGGTACCCAATCTTCAGGCCCACCGAGGGGATGGGGCGGTAGACGAACGCCGGGCCGATGGTGAACGAGATGGAGGTGCGGTCGCCCGTGGTGAACCCGCCGATGGTCGATTCCACCTCGATGCCGAAGGTCCTGGCAAAGTCGAGGTCAAGCCGACCCCCGAGAAAGGGCTCGGCGAAAATCTCATCCGCGTCGGCCTCGGTGACCGCGGCGGGCGCGCCCGCGGGATCGACCCGCACCTCGAACGAGGCGTGGTGGGCACGCAGCCCGCCGATCAGGTCAACGCCCGTTTCGAGCCGGGGCACGCCGCGCTCGTTCGCCTCGCCCCGGTGGCGCACAACGCGGTACGAGACGGCGAGCTCGAACGACTGGTATTCGAGATCGGAAATCAGGCGGTCGCCCGCGGCGAAGGGGGCGCCCCCGATCTGGCCCGGCTCGTCGGCGAACGCGCCGCGGTCGGAGGCGGCGTACCCGAAACCGCCCAGCGTGAACCGCCAGCGGTCGCGCTGCACGCTGAGCCGCCCGAGCGGGGCGACGCGCGGGCTGTCGAGGTTCAGATCGCTCAGGTCGATCTCCTGGCCCCGCGTGCCGGACGAGGGGAGCCGAAGATCGCCCGAGGGCGCGGGGTAGTAGGCCGCGGCGTCGAGGCGGACGGTCCACCATGAGGGCTCAAGGTCGCGGGGGCGATCCGGCTCGGGGTCGGACTGCGCGAGCGTCGGGATCGAGGCGAGCAGCGCGAGCGCGGCGGGCGCACAGCGGGTGATCATCGGGTCGGTTCCTCTCCGCCGCGCGGGGCGGCCCGGAGAGCGTACCGTTGCCGATGCCCGAGGGTGAGCCGAGCGCGGCGAGGCTGGTGCGACTCGCGCCGGGGGTGCGCGTGCCCCCGGAGGCGTTGCGGTTCACCTTCGTGCCCAGCGGGGGCCCGGGGGGGCAGAATGTCAACCGCCGGAGCACCAAGGCGGTGCTGCGGGTGTCGGTGCCGGCGTTGGGGATGCCGCCCGACGCCGCGGACCGCCTGCGGGCCCAGGCCGGGCACTGGCTGACCAAGGACGATGAGCTGCTCATCGCGTGCGAGAGCGAGCGGAGCCAGCACCGAAACCGGGAGTCGTGCGTCGAGCTGTTGGGTGAAGCAGTGCGGCGGGCGCTGGTGAGGCCCAAGGTGCGTCGCCCGACCAAGCCCACCAAGGGGGCGGTGGAGCGGCGGTTGGACGCGAAGAAGCAGCGTTCTGCGATCAAGAAATCGCGGCGATCGAATCCGGAGTGAGCCGGCGGGCGGGCGGGTTCATCCCGGTCGGGGGGTTGGGGCCACTACGCTTGCGCGATGAGCGATGCTCCCCATGCCGCCGGGGCTTGGGTGCTGGCGATCGAGACCAGCAACCCGAGCGCCCACGACGACCCCCCCGCCGCGGGCGTGGCGGGGGCGGTGCTCCGCTCGGACGGGTCCATCGGCGAGGTGGTCGGGGTGCCGCTGGGGCCGGGGGCTCGGCACGACGACGGGCTGATGCCGGCGATCGAGCGGGTGCGTGGGGCCCTTGGGGTGGCGCCCGAGGGGTTGGCCCGGGTGTGTGTCTCGGTCGGGCCGGGGGGGTACACGGGTCTGCGGGTCGCGGTGACGACCGCGCGGATGCTCGGGGAGGCGACCGGGGCCGAGGTGGTGGGTGTGCCCTCGGCGGCGGTGGTGGCGGCGGGGCTCAGGCTCTCGGGCGTGGCGGCGGTGTGCCTGGCGTCGAAACGGGAGTCGACGCATGTCACCCTTTTTGGGGCGGACTGCCACCCGATCGTGGGGGATGAGATCGGGGTGGTTGGCCCGGACGGCCTGGCGGGGCTGGGCGCGGAAATATTGATTGCCGACCGGTTCTTGCCGGACGCGATCCGCTTGCGTGCCAAAGATTTAGGGCTGGTGACAGCCGAGCCGCGATTCTCCGCGGCTTCGTGTTTGAGTGTCGGCCTCCTTCTGAGGTCGGGGCCTGCGGCGTCTGTGCTGCCGGTGTACGCGCGGGAACCCGAGGCGGTGCGTCTGTGGAAGGCGCGGCCCTCGGAATAGGGAAGTCTCTGCGGGATCGTCGGTTGCATGCGGGCGCGGCCGGATCCGGATCAAGTCAGGGTCGTGGTGGGTCGATACCGCGCCGATCGCGGGCAGGGTTGTGATGCCCTTGATCGGCCACGGATCGGCCGCCCGCGATGCATTGCGGGATCGCCAGATGGCAGCGCCGAACGCGGACGATCAGGCCTGGGCGGAGAAAACGGTGTTCAGCACCGGGGAAGCCGCGCAGGTGTGCAATGTGTCGCAGCAGACGATCATCCGCTGCTTCGACAGCGGTCGGCTGCAGGGGTTCCGGGTGCCGGGGTCGAAGTTCAGGCGGATCCCCCGTGAAGAGCTGATCCGTTTCATGCGCGAGAACGGGATCCCCCTGGGGGTGCTGGAGGGCGGGGTGCGTCGGGTGCTTTGCATCCACGAACCTCCCTCGCCGCTCGAGCGGGTGGCCGAGGCGCTCCGTGGGCAGCCCCGGGTGGAGGTGCGGGTGGCGGCGGGCGCGTACGACGCGGGGATCCTGACGGTGCAGTTCCGTCCGCACCTGATCCTGCTGGATGACGGCGTGGACTCGGTGCCGCTCGAGATGGTGGCGGAGACGGCGCGCGGGATGCCGGCGGCGGACAGGCCGCGGGTGGTGAGCGTGGGGCGGGTGGAGGACGAGGGCGACCGGGCGCGTCGGCTGGGGAACGGGGCGGACGCGGTGCTGTCGTTGCCGGCGGACGCGGGCACGCTGGTGCAGCGTGTGGTGTCGCTTCTCGAGCACTCCGAGGGGGGCCCGGGCGATGCCACGGCGTAGCCCGAGGTCGGACGCGGCCCGCGTGCGCGCGCTGCTGTGCGAGCTTGATGCGCTCCCCCCGTTGCCGCCGGTCGCGCGCGAGTTGATGGCGCTGGGTGACCTGGAGCGGGCGGACATCGGGGCGATCGCCTCGCTGGTGGAACTCGATCCGGGTCTTTCGGCCGGGGTGCTGGCGATGTGCCGGGGGGCGCACACGGGTCTGGGGGACCGGATCCGGACGGTGCGGCACGCGGTGGTGATGCTGGGGGTGGACGCGGTGCGTCGGCTGGTGATCGCGTCGCAGGCGTGCGAGGTGCTGCGCGAGCAGGGCGCGATGCTGGATGACCGGGGGCGCGGGCAGGGCGGGGAGGGGCCCGGGTTTGACCGCGAGGGGTACTGGGCCCACAGCGTGGCGGTGGCGTGCGCGTCGGAGTGCCTGGCGCGCCGGTTGCCCTGGCTGGGTTCGCCCGACCGGGCGTTCGTGGCGGGCCTGCTGCACGGGCTCGGTCGGCTCGCGCTGGAACTCGTGGCGCCGCGGGCGTCGGGCCGGCTCGTCGGGCTGGCGGCGGGACGCGGGCTGCTCGCATTGGAGGCGGAGCGGGCGGTGCTGGGGATCGATCACCACGAGGCGGGGGCTCGGCTCGCGCGGCGGTGGGGCTTGCCCGGCGAGGTGGTCGAGGCGATCGGGGGACACGGGGAGGACGAGCCCGAGGGGGGCGAGCACGCCGGGACGGTGAGGCTGGTCGCGGGGGCGAAGCGGCTGGCGTGCCGGGGCTTCCTCGGATGGAGCGGGGAGTGGCGCGACGCGGGGGACCCGGCGGTGACGCTGGGGGTCGAATCCGCCTGGGTCGAGGGGTTGCTGCCCGAGGTGATCGCCTCGTGGGAGCGCCGGCTCGGTGAGCTCGGGTGGGGCGGGCACGGATCGTGTTCTCGGTCCGCGGCGGCGCTGATCGCGGGCGAGGCCGGGGCGCGCGTGGCGGCTGCGGAGCGGCGGGCGGCGCGGGGGCTGAGCCGGTCGCGGGCGGCGGCGTAAGGCACGGGTGTGGTGTGTTGGGCGGGGACAGCGGCCCGGCGGGGGGGGAATGTGGCGGCGCGTCCGTGTCGGGGTGAAAACGCTCTCGGATCGGGCCGATCTTGGGGTGGGTGGGCCGGCGATCTCGGCCCGCAGATGGGGCCCGGGGCCGGGATGCGCCCGGGCCGATTCGTGACCGGTTGTGGGGGGTGGACTCCGGCGCCCATGGAGGGGTGAGGCATGCGGAAGGCGTCGTCGAAGCGGGGTTCGGAGGAGGCGTCGGGGCCGGCGCGGGTGTCGCCCTCGGCGTTGGTGGTCTCGGACCGTTCGATGCCGGGCGAGTTGCTGAGGGCGCGGATGGGGGCGGCGTTGGCGCAGGTGGACCTGGCGGCGACGCTGGACGAGGCGAGCCGGCGGATGGAGGGCGTGGCGTACGACCTGGTGCTGGTTGACGCGGGGCTCCCGCGTGACGCGGCGTTCCGGTTCTGCGAGTGGCTCCGCACGGCGCGTGGCGGGCCGTGCGCGGTGATGCTCGCCGAGCGGGTGACGGTGGAACTGGCGACGCGGGCGCTGCGGAGCGGGGCGTTCGACCTGGTGAGCGTGGAGAGCCCGGTCGAGGAGTTCGCGACGCGGGTGCGTACGGCGGTGGAGGAGTCGTGCCGGCGGCGGCAGAGCGCGGAGCGCGAGGTTCGGCTCAAGCGGCTGTGCCACAAGCTGGACCGCGCGCGTCGCGAGGTGACGGGGCAGGTGGGGGATCTGTGCACGGACCTGGCGGGGGCGTACAAGGATCTTTCCGAGCAGATCGGGGACCTGGCGATCGCGGGCGAGTTGAACGGGCTGCTGCGGCAGGAGCTGGAGGTCGAGGGGCTGCTGCGGACCTTCCTCGAGTATCTTTTAGCGCGGGTGGGGTCGACGAACGCGGGGGTGTTCCTGCCCAACTCGATGGGCGAGTACACGCTCGGGGCGTACATCAACTACGACCGCCCGCGGGAGTCGGCCGAGTCGATGCTCGAGGGGATGGCCTCGGTGATCGGGCCGGCGTTCGAGCGGGACCGCGAGGTGCTGCGCTTGAATCGCGCGTCACAGATCCGGGCCCGGCTGGGTGAGCACGGGGCGTGGCTCGAGGAGCAGGCGGTGCTTGCGGTGGGTTGTTTCGACCGGCCCGGGGAGGCGTCGGCGGAGTGCCTGGGTGTGCTGTGCCTGTTCCGTGACCGGCGGCATCCGTTCTCGAACCAGACGGCTCGGACTGTGCAGATCGCGTCGGAGTTGTTCGGGCGGCAGATGGCGCGGGTGATCCATGTGCACCACCGGCACAAGCCCGAGGACCTCTGGGACGACGCGGACGAGATCGACCGGGCGGCGTGAGGGGGGAGTCGCCGGCGAAACCGCGGGCGTGAAACTCCGATCAAGTCTGCGAGCCCGGGCTTGCCGGGCCTCGCGGATGGATCTGGTTGCTGTACCATGACGATCTGGCGCGCGGCCCCGGGGCGGCGTGGCGGATCGAAGGTGGTGCGGCATGATTGCATGGCTCTTCGGTGGGAACGCGTACTGGTTCAGCGTGCCGGCGGCGCTGGGGACGCTGTATTTCGTCCTCGAGTTCGTGATGGAGGGCCTCGGGGGCGACACCGATGTGGACACGGGCTCGGAGGTCGGCGTGGATGGCGGCGAGAGCCCGGCGGCCGAGTTCCGCGTGCTCTCGCTGCAGACGATCTCGGCGTTCGCGATGGCGGCGGGGTGGATCGGGCTGGCGTCGCTGCGGTTCATGAACATCGGCTTCGTCGGCGCGGCGGTGATGGGGGGGCTGGGCGGCGTCGGGGTGGCGTGGGTGCTGGTGTGGCTGATGCGGTCTCTGGCGGGGCTTCAGTCTTCGGGGAACATCCCGCTGGTCGCGGCCCTTGGCGAGCGTGGGACGGTCTGCGTGCGCATTCCGCCCTCGGGCGAGGGGTCGGGGCGGGTGTCGCTGGTGGTCCGGAACAGGCAGCGTGAGTTCAACGCGGTGCAGCGCGGCGGGGAGGCGATCCCCTCGAACACGCGTGTGCGCGTGCTGAGCGTGGACGATTCGAGCAACACGGTCATGGTGGAGGTGGCGCGATGAGGGGATGGAGCGGGATGGCGGCGGTGAGCGCGGCGCCCGGCGGCGGGCTGGGCGTGGTGCTCCTGGTCGCGGGCGTCGTGCTGGTGCTGGTGGTCTTCTTCGCGTTGCTGTTCTTCGCGAGCCGGTACAAGCGGTGCCCGCCGAACCGGGTGCTGGTGATCTGGCGTCAGGGGGACAAGGGCACGAGCCTCAAGTGCGTGCACACGGGGGGGCAGCTGGTCTGGCCGGTGGTGCAGGACTACGCGTACATGACGCTCGAGCCGCTGGTGATCGAGATCCCGCTCGAGGGGGCTCTCTCGCTGAACAACATCCGTGTGAATGTGCCGTCGACCTTCACGGTGGGGATCTCGACGGACCCGGTGCTGATGAACAACGCGGCGGAGCGGCTGCTGAACCTGAACCAGCAGGCGATCCGCGAGCAGGCGCAGGACATCATCCTGGGGCAGCTGCGCCTGGTGATCGCGACCCTGTCGATCGAGGAGATCAACAAGGACCGCGAGAAGTTCATGGGCCTGATCAACGAGAATGTGACGCAGGAGATCAACAAGATCGGCCTGACGCTGATCAATGTGAACATCCGCGACATCACGGACGAATCGGGGTACATCGTCGCGATCGGGCAGCGTGCGGCGGCCGAGGCGATCAACCGGGCGAAGGTGGAGGTCGCGCAGCAGGAGCGCGAGGGCTCGGTGGGCGAGGCGATGGCGGTGCGCGAGCGGAATGTGCGTGTGGCGGAGGAGCGGAGCCTGGCCGAGTAGGGTCAGAAGTCGGCCGAGCAGGCGCAGCGCGTGGCGGTGGCGCGTCTCGAGGCCGAGGCGGTCAAGGGCGAGGTGGAGTCGAAGCGCGACCGGGAGATCGCGACGGCGGAGCGGGACGCGGAGACGATCGCGGCGAGGAAGCGGGCCGAGCAGGAGCAGCGGATCAAGGTCGCGACGGCCGAGGCGACGGCGGTGGAGGGGGAGAACACCAACTCGGCCCGGGTGGCCGAGTCGAACGCGAAGCTGGCGGAGGTGAGGGCGGAGGCGACGCGTCGCGGCGATGTGGCGAACGCGGTGGCGCAGCGGGCGATCCTCGAGGCGGAGCGCGAGAAGGAGCTGGCGCGGCTGGCGAAGGAGCAGCTGGCGCCGCAGGAGATCGAGAAGCAGCGGGTCGAGATCGCGGCCGAGGCGGAGGCGGAGAAGCGCCGGCGCGAGGCGCAGGGCGAGGCGGACGCGGTGCTGGCGCGGTACATCGCCGAGGCGAAGGGCGTGCAGCAGGTGCTCGAGGCGAAGGCGGAGGGGTACCGCCGGCTGATGGAAGCGGCGGGGGCGAACCCGCAGGTGGCGCCGACGCTGCTGATGATCGAGCAGTTGCCGCTGCTGGTGGCCGAGCAGGTCAAGGCGATCCAGAACCTGAAGATCGACAAGATCACGGTGTGGGACTCGGGGGCGAGCCGGATCGAGGGCAAGGACGGCTCGGTGCGGAGCGCGACGGCGGGGTTTCTTTCCGGGCTGATCGGGTCGCTGCCGCAGATCCACGAGTTGGCCGAGCAGGCGGGGGTGGATCTTCCGAGTGCGCTGGGGAAGGTGAAGGGGCAGGAGGAGGAGCCCGGCTGAGAGCCTGCGGACATCTGGACGCGCGGGTGAGGTAGACTCCGCCCGTGAGCGAGGAGGACCGGAGGGCTCTTGAGGTCGGTGAACGGGTCTGCCTGCGTTTTCCCGTGGAGGAGGACCGGGCGGCGTTCGTCGCGTTGCGCCGCGAGAGCCGGGAGTTTCTGGAGCGGTGGGAGCCGATCCCGCCGCCGGGGTTCGACCCCTACGGGGAGGACGCGTTCGACCGGGAGATGTCGTGCCGGCAGTTGCCCGAGCAGGAGCGGTGGCTGATCGTGCGCCGGGAGGACGGGGCGTTGCTGGGTCGGCTTGCGTTGTCGGCGATCGAGCGGGGACCGTTTCAGAACGGGCGGTTCGGGTACTGGATCGGGGCGCGTTTCGCGGGCCAGGGGTTCATGACCGAGGCGCTGCGGCTGGGGCTGCGGCGGTGTTTCGGGGTCATGGGGCTGCACCGGGTCGAAGCGGGGATCATGCCCCGGAACGCCGCGAGCCGGCGGGTGGTGATGAAGGCGGGGTTCGGGCTGGTTGGCTACTCGCCGCGGCACCTGCAGATCCGCGGGGAGTGGGTCGATCACGAGTTGTGGGCGGTGACGCGTGAGTCGTGGGAGGGGGCGTGACCGAGCGGCCTGGGCGATCAGTTCAGGCGGGCGAAGTTGATCACGATGTCCTCGCGGCCTGACTCGGCGGTGAACCGGATGGTGACGCGGAGCGCGTCGGGCGCGGGGGCCTCGTAGACGATCTCGCGGGCCGACCCGGCGTTGCGGGTGGTGCGGATGCGGAGCCGGCCCGGGGTGTGTTCCTCGACGAGCCCCTCGAAGGGCCCCTCGGCCTCGGATGCCCAGGGCATCATCGCGCCGTCGAAGTGGCGCATGCGGTAGAGCAGGCGGCCGTCCTCGCCGGGGAGGATGCTGATCAACTCGAGCATGGTGTGGTTGCCCTCGGGGTCGACGAGGCGGAGGACGCCGGTGACGGAGCCGTGGAGGGGCGGGAGCCAGTGCTCGTCCATGGTGGCGCCGTTGAAGTCGGCGCGCCAGGAGCCGGCGAGGAAGGCGAGGTCGGGGGCGTCCGGCCCGGACGACTCGGCCGTGGTGGGGGCGGTGGGGGCGAGCAGGAGGAATGCGGCGATGGCGAGCACGAGGGCGATGGCGGCGCGCATGGCGGTCTCCGTCGTGGTTATTCGTCGTCGTCGAAGTAGGCCTCGGCCTCTTCGGGCAGGTCGGCGAGCCACTTCTCGATGTCGGCCTCCTCGGCGAAGGCCTGGGTGGCGTCGTCGGTGGCGTGGAGGGCGCCGCCCTTGAGGTCCTTGCGGCGGAGCTTGCCGGCTTTGAGCAGGGCCTCCTCGGCGCGCTTGCGGCTGCGGAAGATGAGCTTGAGGGGGACCTCGCCGAAGGGGAGTTCCTCGCGCAGGCGGTTCATGAGATAGCGCTCGTAGGCGCCGGCGAAGTTGTCGGTGCGGTTGACGATCATGACGATCGTGGGCGGGTTGGTCTTGACCTGGGTAGAGAAGTAGACGCGGCCCGGCGTGCCCTGCTTGGCGGAGGGGTGGTGGCGGGTGACGATGCCGTTGATGATGCGGTTGAGTTCGCCGGTGGAGACGCGGGTGGAGGCCTGCTGGTGGAGTTCGAAGGCGAGGTCGAGGACGGCCTTGACATTGAACCCGTCCCTGGCGGCCATGAAGGCGATGGGGGCGAAGGCGAGGCCCTTGAGTTCCTTGCGGATGTAGGTCTCGTAGTCCTCGGTGGTGACGATCTTGCCGTGCTGGTTGCGTCGCCCGTCGGCGAGGTCCCACTTGTTGACGACGATGACGACGGGCTTGTGGCTCTCGACGATGAGTGTGGCGATCTGCTCGTCGACCTGGCTGACCTCCTTCTCGGCGTCGAGGAGGAGGAGGATGACCTCGGCTCGGGCGATGGCGCGCTGGGCCCGGTCGAAGGCGTACCACTCGATCTGGTCCTGGAAGGACTTCTTGCGTCGCACGCCGGCGGTGTCGATGGCGGTGATCGTGCGCCCGTCGGGCAGGGCGACGCGGACATCGATGGCGTCGCGGGTGGTGCCGGCGATCTCGGAGACGATGACCCGTTGCTGGCCCGCGAGGGTGTTGACGAGGGTGCTCTTGCCGCTGTTGCGCTTGCCGACGATGGCGACGCGGAGGTCGGTCGCGGTCTCGTCGGGGTCGTGCTCGTTGGGGCTCCACTGCCCGATGAGCTCGTAGAGCTCGTCGAGCATCTGGCGGCGCATGTACTTGCTCTCGGCGCTGCACATGAGTGGCTCGCCGAAGCCGAGCCCGGCGAGCTCGTAGGCGTGGGTCTCCCACGAGGGCCCGTCGACCTTGGTGGCGATCACGCGGACGGGGGTGAGCCTGCCGGCGTGGTCGCGGGTGCCGAGTTTCTGCTCGCGGAGCATGCGGGCGATCTCGAGGTCCTGCGGGGTGATGCCGGCCTGGACATCGACGGCGAAGAGGATGAGGTCGGCCCCGGAGACGGCGGCGGCGATCTGGTGCTCGATGTCGTCGGTGAGGGTGGCGAGGTCGGCGCCGATCTCGTCGTAGCGTCCGCCCTCGGCGACATAGACGCCGAACCCGCCCGTGTCGGTGAGCTCGACGGGCTTGGGGGGGCCCTTGCCGTCGGGGGCGTCGAGCTCGACGACGACGGAGAGGCGGTCGCGCGTGACGCCCGGGGTGGGGTCGACGATGGCGATCCGCTCCTGGGCGATCAGGTTGAGCAGGCTGCTCTTGCCGACATTGGGCCGGCCGACGATGGCGATGCGCGGGACGGGCATGGGGGAATCCTACGAACGGGGGCGTTCGCGATGGGGGCGCAGGCGGGGCGGGGTTCGGGGCGGCTCGGGCCCTCGGGGCCGCGGCTCGCGCGCGGTCAGCACAGGAGGATCAACGCCCCCGGAAGGTGATGCGGCCCTTGGTGAGGTCGTAGGGGCTCATCTCGACGGTGACGGAATCGCCCGGGAGGATGCGGATGTAGTGCTTGCGCATCTTGCCGGAGACATAGGCGAGGATCTGCGACTTCTGCTCGTTGGGGAGCTGCACGCGGAACATCGCGTTGGGCAGGGCCTCGAGCACCACCGCTTCGACTGTGAATTTGTCCTCGTCTTTGGCCATACGCTCCGGTTCGCCTTTCGCGGGGGCCGGGCACGCGGCCCGGGTTGCGATCATAGGCGTGCTCCGGGCGGCGGCAGGGGGGATCGGTCAGTCGGCCCGCCCGGCGGCCCAGCGGAGCGCGCCGAGCAGGTGGAGCCGGAACTCGGGCTCGCGGTAGGACTCGGGAGTGTGGCCCCCGGCGGTGTAGATCGCGCGGCCGCCGTCGAACTCGTGGAACCACGCGATGGGGTGGTCGGGCCCCATGGCGCCCCCCTCGTAGGTGGTCGTGTCGAGGCTGAGCAGGCGGGGGATCGACCCGTCGGGCGGGGCGCGGAAGTCGTACCACTCGTCGGTCCGCCGCCAGGAGTCGAACTCGGGGGGCGTGCCCAGGTGGGCGGTCGCCGGGTGGGCACGGGTGTGGATGATGATCCGGGCGGGCTGGACCGCGGGGTGGCTCTTGAAATAGGCCCCGACGAGGCGGCCGTACCAGGGCCAGTCGTACTCGGTGTCGGCGGCGCTATGGACGCCGAGGAAGCCCTTGCCGGATCGGTACCAGGCCTCGAAGGCGGCCTGCTGCGGCTCGTCGAGGACATCGCCGGTGGTGTTCAGGAAGACCGCCGCGTCGAATCGGGCGAGGCGCTCGGGGGTGAACTCGGCGGGGTCCTCGGTGGCGTGGAGGGCAAAGCCGTGCTCGGCGGCGAGTTCCCGGAAGCAGGCGATGCCATCGGGGATGGAGGCGTGGCGGAACCCGGCGGTGCGGGTGAAGACGAGGATGTGGAGGGAGTCGGGGGCGGGGTCGGGGCGGGCGGCGGGCGATTCGTTCGAATCTTGATTGGGTTGCTGATCGGGCTCGGGGGCGGCCGGGGCAGCGGCGGGCAGGGCGAGGGCGAGGAAGGCGGTCGCGAGGGTGCGTCGGTGGCGGACCATTGGAACTCCTGTCTTGGGCGAGTCTACCGGGGGCGGGGCGGCAATGATGATGGGTTTCCCCCCTCCCCGGCGGTCGCCGGGGTCTGCCGATGAGAGGATCCCGATGGCTCGCCCAGTCACGCTGTTCACCGGTCAGTGGGCCGACCTGCGTCTTGTGAAGATGGCCGAGAAGGCCGCCGAGTTCGGGTACGACGGTCTCGAACTGGCGTGCTGGGGCGACCATTTCGAGGTGGCGAAGGCGATGGGGCCCGAGGGGGAGGCGTACTGCGCATCGCGGCACGAGATCCTGGGGGATGTCGGGCTTCGGTGCTGGGCGATCAGCAACCACCTGGTCGGGCAGGCGGTGTGCGACCCGATCGATGCGCGGCACCGGGCGATCCTGCCGGCGCATGTCTGGGGCGACGGGGAGCCCGAGGGGGTCCGTCGCCGCGCGGCGGAGGAGATGAAGCAGACGGCGCGCGCGGCGGCGCGGCTGGGCGTGCACATCGTCAACGGGTTCACCGGTTCGAGCATCTGGCACAAGCTGTACTTCTTCCCCCCGACGAGCGAGGACGAGATCGAGCGGGGGTACGACGACTTCGCGAAGCGGTGGGGGCCGATCTTCGATGTCTTCGAGGAGGTCGGGGTGAAGTTCGCGCTCGAGGTGCACCCGACGGAGATCGCCTACGACATCCGGACGGCGGAGAAGGCGCTCGAGGCGGTGGGGTACCACGACGCGTTCGGGTTCAACTTCGACCCGAGCCACCTGCTGTGGCAGGGGATCGACCCGTCGCAGTTCATCGACCGCTTCGCGGACCGGATCTTCCATGTTCACATGAAGGATGTCGCGACGACGCTGGACGGGGAGTCGTCGATCCTCTCGAGCCACCTGCAGTTCGGCGACCCGAAGCGGGGGTGGGACTTCCGGTCGGTGGGGCGGGGCGGGGTCGATTTCGAGTCGATCATCCGCGCGTTGAACCGGGCGGATTACGAGGGCCCGCTGAGCGTGGAGTGGGAGGACAGCGCGATGGACCGCGAGCACGGCGCGCGGGAGTCGTGCGAGTTCGTGCGCTCGGTGGATTTCCCGCCCAACAACCGGGCGTTCGACGCGAGCTTCGACAAGACCAAGCGCTGAGCGGCCGCCCCGCGCGGGCGAAGGAGGCAGGGCATGCGACGCATCCGCTACGGCATGATCGGCGGGGGACGCGACTCGTTCATCGGGGCGGTGCACCGCGCGGCGATGCGGCTCGACGACGGGTGGGAACTGGTGTGCGGGGCGCTCTCGTCGTCGCCCGAGAAGGCCCGGGCGTCGGGCGAGGATCTCGGGTTGCCGCCGGGGCGTGCCTACGGGTCCTGGCGCGAGATGATCGAGGGCGAGTCGGGGCGCGACCCCGCCGACCGCATGGAGGCGGTGGTCATCGTGACGCCCAACGACGCGCACGCGGGCCCGGCGGCGGCGGCGCTCGAGGCGGGGTTCCATGTGGTGTGCGACAAGCCCCTGTGCACGCGCGTGGAGGACGCGGAGCGACTGGCGTCGCTGGTGGCGCGCACGGGGCGCGTCTTCGCGGTGACCTACAACTACTCGGGGTACCCGCTCGTCAAGCAGGCCCGGCGGATGATCGCCAATGGGGCGATCGGCGCGGTCCGCAAGGTCATCGTCGAGTACAACCAGGGCTGGCTCGCGACCAACCTCGAGGCGAGCGGGCAGAAGCAGGCCGCGTGGAGGACCGACCCGGCCCGCGCGGGCGCGGGGGGGGCGATCGGCGACATCGGCTCGCACGCCGAGCAGCTGGTGCGGTGCGTGACGGGGCTGGAGATCGAATCGCTGTTCAGCGATCTGACGAGTTTCGTGTCGGGGCGACCGATCGACGACGACGCGAATGTGCTGCTGCGATTCAAAGAGGCGGGCGGGGTGCGGGCCCGGGGCGTGCTCATCGCGAGCCAGATCTCGGTGGGCCGGCTCAACGACCTGCGGCTGCGCGTGTTCGGGGAGCGCGGCGGGCTGGAGTGGAGGCAGGAGGAGCCCAACACGCTGACGGTGCACGCGCTCGAGGGCCCGACGCGCGTGTTCCACCGGGGCGACGGGGGGCTCTGCGAGGAGGCGAGGGCCGCGACGCGGCTCCCGCCAGGGCACCCCGAGGCGTTCTACGAGGCGTTCGCGAATGTGTACCGAGGGGCGAGGCTCGCGATGCTGGGCGAGCCCGCCGCGATCGACTACCCGACGATCGACGACGGCGTGCGCGGCGTGCGGTTCATCGATCGTGTGGTGTCGTGCAGCGCGCGCGGGGGTTCGTGGACGGCGCTCTGAGCGGGGGAAGGTTCAGCCCCGCGCGATCTCATCGAGGAACGCCCCGCCGAAGGCCTCCAGCTTGGAGCGCCCGACGCCCTTGATCTCGAGGAGACGGTCCGGGGTGTCGGGGCGCTCGCGGGCCATCTCGCGGAGGGTGGCGTCGCTGAAGACGACATAGGGCGGCACGCCGCGCTCCGCGGCGATCGCCTTGCGGAGCGTGCGCAGGCGTTCGAAGAGGCCCCGCTCCTCGGGCGCGAGGGGCGGCTTCCAATCCGCGTTTCCTCGTCGTTTCTCCGCCTTTTTCTCGCGCGTCCCCATGGGGCGGGCGAGGGGGATCTCGACCTGGGCCTTCATCGCGGCGATCCCGCGGGGCCCGAACCGGAGCGTGCCGAACTCGGGGTCCTGCTCCAGGGCCCCGTGGGCGACGAGCTGGTCGAGGAAGGAGGCGAGCTCGGCCTTTCGGCGGGATTCGAGCATGCCGAAGAGCTTGAGTTGATCGTGCCCGTACCGCTGGATCTTCTCGCTGGGGCTGCCGCGGACGATGTCGATGATGTGGCCCGCGCCGAAGCGCTGGTCGGCCCGGGCGACGGCGGACATCAGAATCTGGGTGATGCGCGCGCCGTCGGGCTCGCGCTCGGTCTCGCCCAGGCAGACATCGCAGGCGCCG
This sequence comes from Phycisphaerales bacterium, assembly GCA_036732005.1. Classification (GTDB taxonomy): domain Bacteria; phylum Planctomycetota; class Phycisphaerae; order Phycisphaerales; family UBA1924; genus UBA1926. The sequence goes on along the minus strand of DAINDF010000003.1, from coordinate 121,729 downwards.
CAGTCGTCGGGCCCGTAGGCCTGGCCGAAGTGCTCGGAGAGCGCGCGGTGCCGGCAGCGGAGCGAGGAGGCGAGGCCCCGCATGCCGCGGATGAGGGCGAGCTGGGCGTGCATCGCGTCGAGATCGCCGTTGCCCTCCTCAGCCGACCGGCGCACGAGGGTTTCCCACTTGCTCGCGTCGGAGGGGGCGTAGAGCAGCAGGCACTCGGCGGGCAGCCCGTCGCGCCCCGCCCGGCCGGTTTCCTGCTGGAAGGCCTCGACGGACTTCGGCATCGCCGCGTGGACGACGAGGCGGACATTGGAGCGGTCGATGCCCATTCCGAAGGCGACGGTCGCGACGACGATGTCGAGCGATTCGTTCGAGAACCGCTCCTCGATGTCGTGCCGCGTGCGCGGGTCGAGCCCGGCGTGGTAGGCCTCGGCGTCGTGCCCGGCACGTCGGAGCTTCTCGGCGAGGGCTTCGGTGCCGGCGCGGCTGATGGTGTAGACGATCACGCCGCCGCCGCCCCGGTCGCGCATTCTCCGGATGGCCTCGCCGATCTGGTCGGCGGCGTCACGCCGCGCGCGCACGCGGTAGGTCAAGGTTGGGGCGGTCGAAAACCCCCACGAGGACCTCGGGGTCGCGCAGCCCGAGCTGGCGCACGATGTCGTCGCGCACCATCGGGGTCGCGGTCGCGGTGAAGGCCTGCATCGCGACGCCCGGGGCGACGCGGCGCAGCTCGGCGAGTCGGCGGTACTCCGGGCGGAAGTCGTGCCCCCATTGGCTGATGCAGTGGGCCTCGTCGACGGCGATCGAGTTGAGCCCGCCGGCGTCGGCAAGGGAGGCGAGCACGCCGCCGAACCCCGGGGTGACCGCGCGCTCGGGCGCGACGAGCAGCAGGCGCAGGGCGCCCTCGCGGAGTCGGCGGAGGATGTCGCGGGCGTCCTCGTTCTCAAGGGCGGAGTGCAGGGCCGCGGCGGGGTAGTCGCTCAGTTCGAGGGCGCGGACCTGGTCTCTCATCAGCGCGATGAGCGGTGAGATGACGATCGTCGTGCGCCCCGTGATCAGCGGGGGGACCTGGTAGCACAGGCTCTTGCCGCCGCCGGTGGGGAGGACGGTCAGGCAGTCGCGCCCCTCGATCGCGGCGGCGATGGCCCGCGACTGCATGGGGCGCAGGCTGTCGTACCCCCAGACGCGGGAGACGGCTTCCAGAACGCGGGTGTCCTCGGCAAGGTTCGACACGCCGAGAGGGTATGGCGTGGCGTACCCGACGCGGCGGTGGCACCACCCGCCGCGCCGGCGGCGCGTGGTGCGGATCCCGGGTTGAGGGCGGTTTGCACGACGCGCCCTCCGGGCGGGTCGTGGCACCACCGGTTGCGTGAGGGCGATTCCCGAGCCGTGTCACCCGAGGCGGGCGCGGGCCGAGGCGGCGTGGGCGGCGAGGCCTTCGAGGTCCGCGAGGCGGGCGGTGTCCTCGAGCAGGGCGCGGGCGGGGGCGAGGTGATCGAGGCGGATCCAGGTGCGCAGGCGCAGGAAGTGGATCACGCTCAGCCCGCCCTGGAAGCGGGCGGTGCCGCCCGTGGGGAGGGTGTGGTTGGGTCCCGCGCCGTAGTCGCCCAGCACCTCGGCCGAGCGGGGCCCGATGAAGACCGCGCCCGCGTTGCGGACGCGGCGGGCGACCGAGGGGGCATCGGCGGTCATGATCTCCAGGTGCTCGGGCGCGAGGCGGTCGGTCAGGGCGATCGCCTCGTCGATGTCGCGGGCGAGGCAGACAAACCCGTTTCGCAGGGCGAGCCGGGCGGTCTCCTGGGTCGGGAGACGCCCGAGCTGCCGGGCGATCTCTCCCTGCACCGCGTCCGCGAGGGCCGGGCAGGTCGTGACGAGGAGCGGGGCCGCGTCCGCGTCGTGCTCGGCCTGGGCGAGGAGGTCGGCGGCGACAAGGGAGGCGTCGGCGGTGTCGTCCGCCAGCACGAGCAGTTCCGAGGGGCCCGCGAGCATGTCGATGCCGACGGACCCGGCGACGAGCTGCTTGGCCGCGGTAACCCAGCGGTTGCCGGGGCCGGCGATGACATCGACGGGGTCGAGGCGGTCGGGGGCGGGGCCCTCGACTCCGAACGCCATCGCCGCGACCGCGTGCGCACCGCCCAAGGCCAGGAACTCGTCGGCGCCGGCGACCGCGGCGGCGGCGAGGGTCACGGGGCTCGCCCCGGGCGAGGCGACCACGACGCGCTCGCACCCCGCGACGCGCGCGGTGACGGCGGTCATCAGGACCGTTGAAGGCAGGGGATATCGCCCGCCCGGCGCGTAGCACCCCGCGGCGCGGACCGGCTCGATCGTGTGCCCCGCCTGCCCGCCCGGGATCTCCAAGGTGACGGGGCGCACGGCGTCGCGCTGCGCGGCGGCAAAGGCGCCGATCCGCTCGGCGGCCCGCTCGAGCGCGGCCCGGTCGTGCGGGTCGAGCGCGTCGAGGGCCTCGCGCATCGCGCGCCGCCCCAGCACGAGCGGATCGCCCGGGCCCCGTTCGCCGAACTTCTCGGCGCACGCGCGGATCGCCGCGAGCCCCTCCGTACGCACGCGATCGACGATCTCGCCCGCGGCGAGGAGGGTCGGCCGGTCGACGGGGGGGCGGTGCAGCCGCCGGGCTTCGTCGGGCGAGATGCGGCGCAGCAGATCCGTCATGGTCATGAATCTCCTGTCTTCGTCTCAGCAGACTTCGCGTCCGGGGCTTTGGCGTTCCCCGGGCGGCGGATCACCCGCCGCGTGCGGTCGTCGAGGATCGACTCGATCTGCTCGAGCGATGCCCCCTGCTTCGCCGCGGCGACGAGCGCGAAGTAGATCACATCCGCGGCCTCCCACGCGGCGTCGTCGGGCGTGCCGGCGTCCGCGAGCTCGCCGGCTTCCTCGACGAGCTTGGCGCGGAGGAGCGCCGGGTCGTCGAGCAGGCGGCGGGTGTAGGAGCCCGCGGGGGCGTCGGTGATCCGAGCCGCGATCGTGCGCGCGGTCGCGGTCAATCCCCGGGCCTCGCCGAAGCAGGAGTGCGTGCCGGTGTGGCAGAAGCCCGAGCCGTGCTGGCGGACGGTGAAGCGGAGCGCGTCGCGGTCGCAGTCGGCGTCGATGCGCAGGAGGTCCTGGGTGTCGCCCGAGGACTCCCCCTTGACCCAGAGCCCGTTGCGGGAGCGGGAGTGGTAGATCCCGCGGCCGCTTTCGATCGCGGCGGCGACGCTCTCGGGGGTGGAGTAGACAAGCCCGAGCGTGATGCCCCGCTCGTCGGCGACGACGGTGGGCCAGAGCCCGTCGGGGCGATCGGAGCGGAGCGGGGCGCAGAACCCCTCGGCGAGGGAGAACGCGCCGGTGTAAAGAGCCATGCCGACCTGCGCGTCGGCCCCGGCGTGGTCGGCCCGGGCGATGTCGTCGGGCGTGCGCACGCCGCCGGCGACGGTGAGGCGGGCGTTCCCGCACCGCGAGGCGAGGTCGCCGACGCGTTCGAGGGGCAGGCCCCCCATCCGCCCCTCGCGTTCGACGAAGGTCACGAGGAACCCCCCGACGAGGTCGCGGAGCTCGTCGATGCGGTCCTCGACCCGGGCGCCGGTGGCCCGCGTCCATCCCTCGACCACGATGTCGTTGTGGTGGGCGTCGAGCGCGGCGATGACGCGATCCCGCGGGAGGTTGCGGAGAATCTCGGGCGTGGCGGCGGTGCCGAGGATGATCTTGTGCGCGCCGGCGTCGAGCCACGCCGCGGCGGTGCGCTCGTCGCGGATGCCCCCGCCGACCCGGCACGGGGCGATGGCGAGCAGGTCGCGGACAAGGTCCCGGTTGCTGCCGAGGCCCCGGGCGGCGTCGAGGTCGATGACGGCGACCTCGCCGACGCGGGCGAACTTCTCGGCGATCGGGCGCGGGTCGCCCGCGTCGAGCGCGTGCTCCTTGCCGCCGACGAGCTGGACGGTCGAGCCGCCGGCGAGATCGATGGAGGGGATGATCATGGGCGATTGGTCTCCGGGTCTGCGGGCGCGGGTCGCGGCCCGTCCGCTGCGTCGTGGTCGTGGATTGTCGGCCCGGCTTCGCGTCGAACAACCACGCCCGCGGCGGCGAGCTCGGCTTTGACGCGGGCGACGGTCGTCTGCGCGTCGTGGAAGATCGAGGCGGCAAGGACGGCGTCGGCGCCGGCGTGCAGGGCCTGGGCCATGTGCCGCGCCGACGAGGCCCCGCCCGAGGCGATGATGGGGATGGTCGCCGCGTCCGCGATCGCTCGAAGAAGTTCGGTGTCGTAGCCCTCGTGCGTGCCGTCGCGGTCGAAGGAGGTGAGCAGAATCTCTCCCGCGCCGAGGCGTTGGCCCTCGGCGGCCCAGGCGACGGCGTCGAGGCCGGTGCGGTGCGTGCCGGAGCGGGTGACGACTTCCCAGGGGGAGCGGGATGAAGAGGGAGTTTGACGGCCGGGCTGGAAGACCGTCCCACCGGGATGGGGAGCGTCGGGCCGGCGGGCGGCGTCGATCGCGAGCACGACGCACTGGGCGCCCACGCGTTCGCTGAGTTCGGCGAGGATCTCGGGCCTCTCGACGGCGGCCGAGTTCACGCCGACCTTGTCCGCCCCCGCGTCGAGCAGGGCGAGCGCGTCGTCGATCGTGCGCACGCCCCCCCCGACGGTGAGCGGGATGGAGAGCACGGCGCGGACGGCGCGGACCGTCTCCACCGCGGTCGATCGGCCCTCGGGCGTCGCGGAGACATCGAGGATGACCAGTTCATCGGCGCCTTGCAGCTCGTAGCGGGCGGCCTGTTGGACGGGGTCGCCCGCGTCGCGGAGATTGGCGAACTTCACGCCCTTGACGACGCGCCCGTCGCGGATGTCGAGGCAGGGGATGACGCGGCTGGTGAGCGTTGACGAGGCGGCGGGCCGATCCGCCGGCTTGGCGGCGGGCGAGCCCCGCAGCCAGCGCTCGAGCAGGGCGAGGCCCCAGGCCCCCGAGAGTTCCGGATGGAACTGGCAGGCGAGGGTCTTGCCGCGTTCGAGCGCGGCGACGAATGGGCCCCCGTGGAAGGCGGTGGCGCCGGCCCACCCCGGGGGGAGTTGAGAGAGCCGGAATGAGTTGGCGAAATAGGCGAAGCCCGGGGCGAGCAGGCGGGCGTCGCCGGTCGGCGTGACGCGGTTCCATCCGAACTGCGGGGTGCGCACCGAGGCTGGGAAGGCGGCGACGGTGTCGTCGATGAAGCCGAGCCCGGCGACGCCCGGGGATTCCTCGCTCGCGAGGCAGAGGAGCTGAAGCCCCAGGCAGACGGCGAGCGTGGGGCGGTCCTCGGCGAGGCGCCGGCGGAGGGGCTCGACGAGGCGCAGGCGTTCGAGCATCGCCATGCCGGCCGCGAAGGCCCCGACCCCCGGGAGGACCAGGTGCGTCACCCGCTCGACGGACTCGGGGGACTGCGCGAACTCGACCTCCGCGCCGAGTCGCCTGAACGCGGAGGCGACGGAGGCGGTGTTCGCGATGCCGGTGTTGATGATGGTGACGGTGGGCATGGGGCTTGGTGGGGCGTGCACGGGCGGGGCGACCGGGCCGCGGGTTCAGACGAGCGTTCCCTTCGTGCTCGGGATGCCGGCGGACGCATCGGGGGCGAACGCCTGCCGCAACGCGAGCGCCAGGGCCTTGAAGGCCGCCTCGGCCTTGTGGTGATCGTTCTCGCCGCGGACCAGGTCGAGGTGCAGCGTGAGCCTCGCGGCGACGGCGAGGGACTGGAAGAAGTGGGTGAGGTTCTCCGTCGCGGTGTCGCCGATCATGTCACGCCGGAACCCGAGTCCCACGGCGGCGAACGGCCTGCCGGAGAGGTCGACGACCGCGCGGCAGAGGGATTCGTCGAGCGGGGCGTAGGCCGAGCCGAACCGGGCGATGCCGGCCCGGTCGGCGAGGGCCTTGTCGATCGCCTGCCCCAGCGCGAGGGCGCAGTCCTCGGCGGTGTGGTGGTCGTCGATGTGCAGGTCGCCCTTGCAGGTCAGTTCGAGATCGATGCGGGCGTGCTTCGCCAGGGCGGTCAGCATGTGATCGAGAAACCCAAGCCCCGTGGCGATGGCGGATTCGCCCCGCCCGTCGAGGTTCAGGCGGGCCTCGATCGAGGTCTCACGGGTGACGCGGGTAATCGCGGCGGTTCGCGGTGTCATGCGGTGCTCCTGATGGACTCGGCCAGGGCGGCCTTGAGTCGGGCGAATCCCTGCTCGTCCCCGGGCAGGGTGATCCTGAGCAGGTCTTCCGTGCCGGGCTTGGGGAAAGCGCGGACGGCGATGCCCCGCTCCGCGAGGGCGCGGCGGGCGGACTCCGCGTCGGCGAGTCGGGCGGTGACGAAGTTCGCCTGCGAGGGCAGGGGGCGGGCGCCGAGCCCGGTCAGCAGCGCGAACAGCGCCCCGCGTTCGGCGCGCGCCCGCTCCACGGTCGCGGCGAGCGACGCGGGGTCGTCGAGCACCGCCCCGGCGATGGCGAGCGAGAGCGCCGAGACCGGGTAGGGGCTCCCCGTGGTGCGGAGCCAACGCGCGATCTCGGGGGGAGCGATCGCGTACCCCACGCGCAGGCCCGCGAGCCCGCGAGCTTTGGAGAATGTCCGCACCAGCACGGCGTTCGGGCGAGTCAGCAGCGCGGGGGTCGGGTCGGCGTCGGCGAACTCGACATAGGCGAGATCGACAAGCACGGCCGCGTGGGGCGCCGCGTCGGCGATCGCCAGGATGTCTCGGGTCTCGATGACCGCCCCGGTGGGGTTGTTGGGGGTCACCAGCGCGATCATCGCGGTGGAGGGGGCGATCTTGTCCAGGGCGTCACCCCGCGGGAAGGGGCCCTCGCGCCACGGGATCTCCACGGGCGTCGCCCCGGCGAGGCGGATCCCGCGCGGGATCATCACGAAGGTGGGAAGGTGCACGATCGCCTCGCGCCCCGGCTCGAGCACCGCGCGGCAGAGACGATCAATGGCGTCGTCTCCCCCGGTCGTGACGACGATGCGGGCGGGGTCGACGCCGTGGAGCTCCGCGAGGCGGCGTTCGAGGGCCGAGGCGTCGGGGTATCGGCGGAGGAGTTCGGGCAGGGTCCCGCCGAGGTTGTTGAGGAGCCGGGCGAGACGGCCCGCGTCGGACGGGGGGCCCTCGTTGGCGTCGAGGCGAAGGTCGATCGAGAACTCCGGCGCGGGGGGCTCGTAGGGCCTGAGCCCCGAGAGCCGACCGACGGGCTTCGGGCCGGTGCGTGGCGGTGCGGCGGTCATGGGACGATCTGCTCCGGCTTGGTGACGATGATGTCCGTGCCGCCCCGGGCCTTGATGAGCGGGATGACGCGGGGGAGGTCCTCCCGGAGGGCGGCGACCTTGACGGCGAACCCGGTCGGGCGGCCGTCGGCGGTGGTGCCGTGCATCGAGGCGATGGTGGGCTCGCGCATGCACGGCAGGACCTCGATGACCGCCTCGAGGCGGTCGGCGGGGACATTGACCTCGAGCATGACGCGGCGGCGGGCTTCGAGGACCGATCGGACGAGGACGGCGAAGTCCTCGATCCTCTCGCGCTTCGAGGGGTCCTCCATCGCGCGGCGCGACGCGTACAGACGCGTCGACGAGGTCATGAGCTCATCGATGATGCGCAGGTTGTTGGCCTCGAGCGTCGCGCCGGTCGCGGTGTTGTCGACGATGCAGTCCGCGTCCTCCGGCGGGAGCACCTCGGTCGCGCCGTAGGAGGGCACCAACTCGGCGTTCAGGCCCCGCGCCGCGATCCACCGACGCGTCAGGTTCGCGTACTCCGACGCGACCCGGAGCCGGCGGTCCGGCAGGGCGTCCCGCTCGAGGATCGACTCCGGGGCGGCGGCGACAAGGCGGACCCGGTCCAGACGCGTGTCGAGCAGGTCCACGATCTCGCGGCTGTCCTCGGCGACCCAATCGGCCCCGGCGAACCCGAGATCGCGGGACCCCAGGTCGAGCATCTCGATGATCGCCCGGGGCTTGAGGATCTTGACGGAGAACCCCGGAAGGCTGATCGAGGGGCGGTAATCGCGGGCGGTGGCCTGCACGCGGACCCCCGCGTCCGTGAGCAGGCGGATCACGCCGTCGTGCATGCGGCCTTTGGGGATGGCGAACTTGATCTCGGGCGACGGCATGGCGGGGCTCCCTCTGGGTCCGGGGGCCGGGCCTGGCGTCGTTCGGGACCGCCCCGAACGAAAAACGCCGGCCCGGGGCCGGCGTCGATCGGTTCTGGCGGCAGCCGCCTCAGACCACGATCACAGCCGACCCGCGACGGGGTGGTGGTGATGGTGGTGATGATGGCGGGCGGTGGTCATGTCACGAAAGTGTTGCCGCCCAAGGGCCCGGGTCAAGCCCGAGCCACGGCCCGTCTGCACGAGTTCAGGCGGGCAGCGGGGGACGGCGGCGACGCGACGGCGCGACAACGGTGAGCTGCTGGATCTTGATCATCATCTTTCCCCTTCGAGTGTCCGCCGAGGGTGCGAGTCTCGGCTGCGTCACCTTGCCACGATTCCCGGACCGTGCCACCGAATTTGCGCGGCGTGCGCGAGATCTGGGCCATTTCCCACCGTGGAGGCCCGATTGTCAGGGGAATAGCAGGGCCTCCCGTGGGGCCGGGTTGGGGCCGAACGGATCCGCCCCTGTGTCAACCTAGCGGATCACGCGGACCACGACCGCCCCGTGCGCCGGGACGAACGAGGCGGGTTGCCACCTCAAGAGCCGCCCCTCCTCGTCGGCCTGCCGAGCGGTCGAGCGGGCCTCGCCGAGCAGCACGCGTGTGCGCACGAGCCGGCCCGGGGGGAGCCCGTCGAGGTCGATGCCGAACTCGCGGATCGGCTGGTCGGTGAGGTTCGCGAGGACGAGGACCTCCTCGCGCGGCAGCGCGCGCCGGTACACGAGCAGGCCCGGCGTGCTCGAGTCGAGCACCTCGGTCTCTCCCCGTCGCAGCGCTTCGGACTCGAGGCGGAGGTTCACGAGCCGCTGATAGTGCCTCCAGAGCGAATCTCGGTCCTTTTTCTGGACGGCGACATTCACATCCGGCGTGTTGGGGTTGACGCGGCGCCAGGGCGTGCCGGCGGTGAACCCGCTGCGGATGGGGTCGGGCGTCCACTGCATCGGCGTGCGGATGTCCTCGTCGGGTTTCACGCCGGTCATGCCGATCTCCTCGCCGTAGTAGAGGAACGGCGTCCCGGGCAGGGTCAGCAGAAGGGTCGCGGCGAGCTTGTTCTTCGTGAACGCCCCCGCGTTCGGCCCGCCGAGGCGGGACATGAGGCGGTCCTGGTCGTGGTTGGTGAGGAAAGTGCTGAACGGGGCGTCGTCGTAGGCCTCGTTGAGGTGCTCGATGTGCGCGGCGAGCGGCGCGGGGTCGCCCGCGATGATCGCGTCGATGATCGTCCCCGCGAGCTGGAACTCGAAGGCGGAGTCGAGCGCGTTCGGCAGATACTGCTTGACCTCGCTGGTGGGCCCCCAGACCTCGCCCACGGTGAAACAAGCGGGGTCCACCGACTTGAGAAAGGCGTGGTAGCCCTCGAGCCAGTCGATGGTCTCGGGGGTCGAGGCGAGGGTCTCGCCTCGCTCGATCAGGTGGCGGATCGCGTCGAGGCGGAACCCGTGGGCCCCCATCTCCCCGAGCCAGTGGGCCGAGATGTCGCGGGCCGCCCGCCCGACCTCGGGGTTGTCGAAGTTGAGATCCGGCATCCCGCGCCAGAAGAAGCCGAAGTAGTACCCGCCCGACTCGGCGAGCTTCTCGTCGTGCCACATGTGGCGGTTCTCTTTCCACTCCGGGACGGCGTCTCGCCAGACGAACCAGTCGTGCATCGGGCTCGCGGGGTCGGCCGACTGGATGAACCAGGGGTGCTGGTCGGAGCAGTGGTTGAGCACGAGGTCGACGATGACGCGCATCCCGCGCTTCTCGCACTCGGCGATGAGCCGCTTGAAGTCGTCGTTGGTGCCGTACTCGTCGTCGACGGTGTTGTAGTCGACGACATCGTACCCGTGGTAGGAGGGCGACTGCGCGATGGGCATGAGCCACAGCGCGGTCACGCCGAGATCGTCCCCGCCGGGCTTGCCGTCGTTGAGCTCGTCGAGCCGCTCGATCAGCCCCGGGATGTCGCCCACCCCGTCCCCGGCGAGCGGGCCCTCGGTCGAATCGGCGAAGGAGCGGACGAAGACCTCGTAGAAGACCGCGTCCTTCCACCAGTCGAGCGCGGGCTCGGCGGCGTGCGTCGCGGCGGCGGCTGCGAGAATCGCGGAGATCGCGGCGTGCTTCATGGGCTTCCTCCAGATGGGGTCCAGTGAGGAAGCGTACCGGCTTCGTGCGGGCCGGGCGGGTCATACTGATCTGGATTGGTTGATGCGCGGGACGCGGCGCCACGACCCGCCCGAGGGGCGCGTCGAGCCCCTCTCATCGGCGTCCGGTCCGCACCACGCGCCGCTGACGCGGCGAGTGGTGGCACCGGCGGCGCACGCGTAGCGGTCCATCACAATCCGTATCAGTGCCTGCCGCCCAGCCCCGCGACGAGCTCGTTGATCTTCGAGCCGTCGCCGGTGAGATCGGTGTCCGGGGCGTTGGCGCGGACATCGCCGGTGCCGGGGTCGATCCACCAGCCCGCGTCGGCATCGTCTCCCGGGGCGCCCGTGGTGGCGATCTTCGCCTTGCCCTTGTTCTGCCCCATGGGCAGCTCGGGGACCTTGTGCAGGTAGGGACCGAAGAGAAAGGGGTGCCCCGGCGTCGCGCTGACATTGCCCTCGGCGTCGGTGAACGAGGTGAGCTGCGCGGCGGAGGTCGGGGCGGCGCCCGCGTGCTCGGCCTTGTAGTTCTCGACGGCGTGGGTCATGATCGCGAGGTTCTGTCGCAGCGCCACCTCGCTTGCGCGGGCCCCGGCGTGCGCAAGCCGCGGGATCGCGATCGCCCCGATCGTCGCGAGGATGACGACCACGAGCACGAGCTCGATGAGGGAGAAGGCGCGGGATGACCGCCAAGACCGGGGCACCCGCCCCTTATCGGCCGGGAGGACGCTCCGCGAGAGGATGTCGGGCCGCCGTGCGGATGCGAGGCGCTCTCGGCCCGGGCCCCGTTGCGGTCCTGGTCCGAGAACCCGGGGCTCAGACCTTCGCCATCCGGGTGCGCAGGTTGTCCAGCACATTCATGAAGTTGATGTACCCGTCGTAGGGCGAGTCGTAGGGGCTGAAGTACTTGTGGACATCGCCGTCGGCCCAGAACTTGGTGCACATGTAGTAGAAGTGGTCGGAGGTGGTCAGCTTCCGCCAGTCCTCGAGCAGGTAGCCCGCGTGCTTCTGCCGCTCCGGGTCGCCCGAATTCTTCGCCTCGACGATGCGGTCCTTGATCGCGCGCTCGAGGCGGTAGGTCTCCTCCAGCGCGTTCCACTGCATCGCGTTGCCGCGCCACGCGGTCAGGTCACGCTCGGTGTCCGCCCAGGAGATGTACTCGGGCACATCGTACGAGCCGACGGGATCGAACCGGTCGAGCACCTCGCTCGGCGTGGCGAAGTGGTTCTCGCCCGGCACGACATCGAAGACCGCCTCGGGGAGCTTGTCGAGGAACTGGAAGATGCCGGTGTCGGCCCACTGGTGCTCGCCGAAGGTCTCGTAGTCCATGAAGAGGTTGCAGAGGAACCCGTCGCCGTTGATCTGGTGGACCCACTGCGCGAACTTCTCGGCCGAGAGGGGCCATTCCTCCCACGCCCGGTTGGAGAACCGGAACGCGATGTCGTCGGAGAGGCGGAAGTTCTTGAGCAGCAGGCCGAACGGGCGGTCCCGCCCCTCGGTGATCGCGGGGCCGATGTCGGGCGGGCGGTAGACATAATTGGGCGAGCGGTACCCGAGGAGGCGGTCGGTGCCCTCGCAGATCGCCCCCTTGAAGCGGGGCGTGCCGTCCGGGTTGCGCATCGAGGCGAGGGCGAGGGAGAGCTCGTTGGAGTAGATGAGCTCGGTGTTGCGGAAGACCTTGGGCCGCTGCCCGAAGAGGTTCTCGATCTTGCGGGATTGCATCTCGACCTGCTCCTCGAACTCGGGGCGCGAGTAGAGGAACGAGAGCGAGTGGTAATAGGTCTCCCCGACGAACTCGCAGCACCCCGTCTCGGCGAGGTCCTGGAAGATCCCGATGACATCGGGGCAGAACTTCTCGAACTGGTCGAGCAAGGTGCCGGTGATCGCGTACGAGACGCGGAAGTTGCCCCCGTGCCGGCGGACGAGATCGAGGATGAGCCGCGTCGCCGGGCGGTAGCACTTGTCGGCGACCTTCTGCACGATGGCCCCGTTCTTGGAATCCTCGAAGTAGAACGGGTCGTTGTCGAAGACGGAGTAGCGGCGCAGGCGGTAGGGCTGATGGACCTGGAAATAGAAAACGACGGTGGCCATGCGCACGCCTCGCGGTGACCGGGCCGATCGGGCCCCGGTCGGGTGGAACCTCTGCAAGCGTATTGTGGGCGCGTCGGCGGAGAATGCAACCCGGGGAGGTGGCGAATCGGCGCGATTCCGGCCCGATCATGTCCGGATCGCGCCGTACGACGCGATCGCGATCGGGAGGAGCACCAGGGGCGGCAGGAAGACGCCGAGGATGGGGGGGATCCCCGGCAGCGACGCCGACGCGCCCAGCACGCCTCCGATCAGGGCCGTCACCGCGATCGGGGCGCAGGTAATCGTCCGTCCCAGCGCGCCCGTGGGGAGCCTGGTGATGAAGAACGGGGCCGCGATCACCACGCAGAGGAGGTTGGAGAGCATGATGCTGAACCGGCCCCACCGCAGCCGCTGGTACTCGGCGATCGCCGCGTCGTCCAGCAGGTCGGGCCGCTCCAGCAGGGCCCCGATCTGGCGGAACGAGAGCGCCTCGCGGTAGCCCTTGTAGCGCTGCATGCTCAGGCGGGTGGGGCCGATGCTGGTCTCGAACCGCTCGGGCGCTGCCCCCGGTGGGGGCGTGTTGAGCCGGCGCGACTCCGCCAAGGCGTTCTCGAGGATCCAGGCGAGGCCGTCCCAGCGGGCCCGCTCGGCCCGCACCGCGATAACGGCCCGACCCTCCTCGTCGGTCTCGAGGATGAACACGCCCCGGAGCTCGCCCGCCTTGGGGTCGAACTCCCGGGCCTGGAGGAGCCGGCCCGCCCCGTCGGCCATCAGGGGAACGCTCGAAACATCGAGGGCCCGCTGCCCGGCGTCTCGGTGCTGGCGGGGCAGCAGCGGGGCGATCCGGGGGATGATGAGTTCCTGGTTCACCGCCTGCACCGCCGTCAGCGTGGCCGCCGCGATCAGCAGGGGCCGCAGCACCCGCTGGAGGCTGATCCCCGCGGCGACCATCGCGAGGAACTCGCGGTGCCTCAGGATCTGGGTGCAGGTGAACCCCATCGCCCCGACCATCACCAGCCCCAGGAGGAAGTTGAAGAGTTGTAACAGCCGGGGCCACCACAGATCGAGGATGACCAGCGCGGTCACGATGGCGTGGCGGACCGAATCGGGCTCGGTCTGCTCCGTCGCGGACAAGCGCTCGGCGACCTTGCTGAACCGCCCCAGGTTGATCGAGACATCGACCGTGACGACGAAGCAGAAGAGGATCACCACGAGAACCGCGGTGTTCACGAGGAACTGCCGGGCGATGTAGCGGTCGAGGAGCGTCATGGACGGGAGAGTCTAAGCCCCCCGTTCAGCCCGGCGGGAGCAGCCCGCCGCCCGGGCCGCGACGCGGGCCCTCTCCCCGGGCGTGCAGCCAGCCCGCGACCGCGAGCCCCAGCCCCGCCGCCGCGACGGTGTCGCTGAACGCGTGCGCCCCCGCGAGCACCCGGGTCAGGGCGCACCCGCTCGCCAGCAGGAGCATCGGGACGCGCCACGCGGGGAAGAGCAGCGCGACCATCCCGCACGCGCCGAACGCCACCGCGGTGTGCCCGCTCGGGAGCCCCAGGCCCAACTCCCCGCTCTCGCCCCAGAGCCACGCCGGTCGAGGCTGGAAGTGGGTCAGCCCCTCCGCGTCGGGGCGCGACCGTCCGATCAGCGGCTTGAGGATGTTCGCCAGCGCCCCCGCGAGCAGGGCCGCGAGCGTGATCAACCCGGCCCGGTGGTGCGGGGGCCTCGCCGGGCCCGGGGCCTGCAGCCCGCGCGGACGGGGCGGGGCGTGCCGGTCGTGGATCCACACGAGCAAGGCGATGATCAGCCAGGTCGGCAGGTAGCCCAACTGGCGGAAGACCTGGGCGAGGTCCTCGTGGCGGGTCCCGGGGGCGAGCAGCAGGTGGTAGACCGGCCGGTCGAGGAGCAGGGCGACCGCGAACAGCGCCGCCCAGAGGGCCGCGGGGCGGAACCAGCGCCTTCGGTGCATCGGGGGCGGGGCGATCATGGGCGGGCCTCCCGCAGCCCGTGGTAGCCGTACCCCAGCAGCACGGGTCGGTTCTTCTTGGGCTCGCCGGGCAGGGGGCCCAGGTTCACGACCCGGTCGAAGAACCGGCGCCAGTCCGCCTCCGTCCCGTCGAAGAGCACCGCGGGACGCCCCCGGAGCCGCTCGGTGACCTCGGGGTTGGCAAGGTCGGTCTGGGGCCAGAGGTCGTACTGGGTCCGGCGTCCGTCGCCGAAGTGCGCGCTCGCCGCGTAGGTCACAGGGCGGCCGGGCAGGTAGAACGCCATCTGGCTGGCCCGCCCGTAGTGGATCGCGATGTAGGCCGGTTCGAGGCCCGTCTCGGCGCCGAGCCGCTCGCCGAGCGCCGCCGCCTGCCCGGCAAACGCCGTGATCGGCCTCAGGCGGGCGAAGACCGCCGGGGGCGGGTCGCGCCGCACGAGCGCCGCGGCGACCGGGGTGCCCACGACCATCACCGCGAGGATTGCCAGGCAGAGGCCCCACACAAAGCGGATCGGCCCGTCGCCCCGGTGCAGCCCGTCCAGCGCCGTCCACGCCGCCGCGGGCGCCAGCGACACGAACGCCGCCATGGCCCAGTTCGCCTCGATCCGCGTGAAGAACGAGACGCCCAGGTAGAACGCGATCATCGGCAGGGCGAGCGCGAACAGATACGCGGGCCCCGCCGCGCGCCACCCCGCGTTCCCCCGCCGCGCGGCCTTGCGCTTGTTGATGAACCCAAGCACCACGAACGGGAAGACCGCGCCCGCCGCGGCGAACTGCAGCCCGAAGAACTCGAGCGTCCACACGGGGTCGTACCGCCACGGTTCGCCCGCGTGGTGGGTCGGGGGGACATCCCCGCCAGGCAGTCCAAGGTGTCCGAGGAGGTGCCGCACCGTCGGCCACCCGTGCGTCGCGTTCCAGATCCCGATGGGGAGCACCCCGAGCAAGGCGGTGAGCAGCCCGAGCCCGATCCAGGGACACGGTGCGGATCGCAGGTGACGCCAGCGTACGAGCGCGAAGACGGCGAGCCCGAGCGGGAAGAGCACCATCGTGTACTTGAACAGGAACCCCGCCGCGAACGCCAGGCCCAGGGCGGGCCAGGCGAACCGGCTCCGCGCCGTCAGCGCGTTCCACCCGGCCCACGACGCGAGCGCCCAGCACGCGAGGTAGGGCCCGTCGATCGTCATGAACAGCCCCGTGACGAACACCCCGGGCAGGCACTGGTAGGCGACCGCGGCGAGCAGCGCGACCCGGCGGTCCCGGAAAATATCCCGCGCAAGCCCCGCGCACGCCAGCGAACCGACCGCCGACGCGAGCACTGCGGGCAGCCTGACCGCCCACTCCGTGTCCCCGAACAGCCCGGTCGAGGCGGCGATCGCCCACGCCACGCCCGGGCCCTTGGAGTAGTACGAGAGTCCGAGTCGGCGGCTCCACTCCCAGTAGTGGGCCTCGTCCTCGATGAGCGTGAACGGGTTGAAGAAGACCAGGAATGCCAGCCTCGCCGCGGTGAGCGCCGCGATGAACGCGATCGTTGGCCACCACGCATCCGCCCAGCGCAGCGTCCGCCGGGAGGCCAGGGCGGGCGGGTCGAGGGGCGGGTTGGCGGGGGTCGCGTCATTCACGGGGCGTCAGTGCCGGGCCAGCCGGGCGAACCAGAACAGGGCGAGGAAGGCGACCCCGACAACGCCGATCCACAGGATGATCAGCCCGGAGAACACATCGCGGCTGTGCGTATGCTGCTGCCCGGAGGAGATCAGCAGGATCATCGCAAGCGCCGGGAAGAACGACCAGAGGTACACGACCAGCGGGAGGCTCTCGCGGTGGCGCAGCGCGCAGACCGCGCCGAGCGCGATCATCACCGCGCCCGCGGCCGCCATCGCCATCCGCTCGTGCTGCTTGCTCGTGATCTCGCGTTGCAGCTTGGCCAGGCTCTTGCGCAGCTCCGACGCCGCGGTCTCGATCGCCGGAGACGATTCCGAGGCCGCCTCCATCGCTGCCGCCCGCTCCAGAAGCGCGGCGCTGGGCAGCGCCGCGTGCTCGGCGAGCGGGTCGTTGACCAGACGCAGCCCCTGGAAGTCGCGCTGGGGCCGCTCCGTCGGCACCCCGCCCGCGCTCTCCGTCCGCACATTCACCAGTTGCAGCGCAAACCGGAGCGACAACGCCTCGGCCGTCCCGCCGAACACCGAGTCGCTCGACCCCGAGCCCGTCTGCTCGAGGCGCACCCACGACTGCTCGGCCGTGTCGGTGTACACCCGCAGATTGCCCGTGTCGTCGGGCTCGAACCGGCGCACCTGCACCGGGCCCGCCCCCCGCGTCAGGAACCAGGCCCCCGCCTGCGTCTGCCTCGCCCCGTCCGCGGCGACCTCGTACCGCCGCCCGCCCTCGCCCAGCAGCTTGAGCCGGCCCGCGCCCCCGAGGTCACGCTCCAGCTGGCGGTCCACATCGCGCATCGCGACCCGCTCGGCCAGCCGGAGCCGGCGCGCGTCGATGAAGCCCATCCGGTCCGGGTCCCCCCGCAGCTCACGCAGCTCCGTGAAGGTGAGATACTTCGGGTCGTCCTCGAACGCATCGGGGATCTCGATCGGACGGGGCCGGGCCGAGTCGATCTGCCGCAGCCCGCCCTCGGCGAGGAACCCCACCCCGTCGACGAACTGGATGCCGCACAGCGTGTTGTTCGGCTCGTCCGGGTCGGGCGCGAGCACGATCCACGCCTGACGCACCGTCGCGTCGTTGACCACCGCGCCCTCGTCGTTCATCTGCACCGCCGCGACCCGGTGCAACAGGAAGACCTGCCGGGCGATCGAGTCGGCCGGGGGGTCGATCTCGTCGATCCGGTCCGCGTGGAACATGACATTGCCGAGCTGGGCCGCCTGCCCACGCTCGATCTGGCGGATCATGATCTGCGCTACATCCAGCGTGATCATCCGCTCCATCGACCGCAGGAACCGGGGGATGATCCACTCGTTCAGGGCGACCATCCCCCCCGCGAGGGTCAGGCCTGTGATCAGCGCCGGCACCAGGAGCACCCGGTGCGAGACACCCCCCGAATGGGCGGCGATCGTCTCGTTGTCCTGGGCCATCCGGTGGTAGGTCAGCGACGCCGCGAACCCCGCCGCGAACGGGAGCGCGTACGCCAGCATCGGGGGAACCGCCAGCAGCATGAACCGGATCGCCCCTGAAGGGGACAGGCTCCCCTCGGCGAGGGGCTTCACCGCCGCGGCGAACGCGATCACCGACACGAGCACCGCCGTGCAGATCAGCAGCACCCGCCAGAGTTCGACCAGGGTGTAACGCCAGAGAAGCCACGGCATCCGCGTGACAGCATAGACCCGGGCAGGCCCTTGAACGGGAGGACGCCCGCCGGCAGACTGGGCGCATGGGCCGGGTCCTGTCCATGATGAAGCGGTGGGCCAGCCCGGGGGCCCCCCGTTGCCCCGGGTGCGCGTACGACACCGCGGGGCTGGAGGGCGACCGCTGCCCCGAATGCGGGGGATCGCTCCACCCCGCCTGGCGGCTCGAATCGCCCGGGCCGGGCTCGGTGCTCCGGCGCCGGACACCCGTGGTTGCCTCGTTGCTGATCGCGGTGATGGTCGTCTCGGGCCTCGGGGTCGCCGCCGGGCTGGGGTGGGTGATGGTTGCCCACGCCCGCCACGGTGCGGTCACCACCTCGAACCTCGCCGCGGCGGGCCTCGCCGCGGGGCTCTCGATGCTCGGGCTGGTCGCGGCGGCGTCGATCGTCGCCCGGCGGCACCGGATCGCCCACGGCCCGGCCTGCTGGTTCTGGTTCGGTGCCTCGATGCCGATCGCCCTGCTCGCGCTCGGGCTCCTCGCCTGGGCCGCGGGCGAGGCCCTCCTGCCCGGGCCCTGACTCAGCGGCGGGTCACCTCGACCTTGCCCCCGGGCGCGTCCTTGATCGCCAGGCCCAACGCGGCGAGCTCTTCGCGGATCGCGTCGGCGCGGGAAAAGTCCCTGGCCTTTCGCGCCTCGGCGCGCGCGGCGAGCAACGACTCGACCCGAGCGTCGGGCTCGACCCCGGGGCCAAACAGGCCGATTTCCGTCCGCGTCGACTCGGCCCGCGGCAGGTCGAGCAGGCCGAGAACGCGCTCCACGGCCGCGAAGGCGACGGCGTCGGCGGGCGTGGGGCTCGGGGTCGTGTTCAGCCACTTGTTGAGTTCGCCCAGGGCCCCCGCGATGTTGAGGTCGTCGTGCAACGCGCCGGCGAAGGCGGCGCAGAGCGGGTGGTCCAAATCGAGCGTCCCGGCGGGCGGGGCGGACTGGGCGAACCGGCGGAGCCGCTCGACCGTCCGCGCGCCGGCCCGCAGCCCCTCGGCCGAGAAATCGGCGTTGGTGCGGTAATGCGTCTTGATGAGTTCGAGCCGGACCGCCGCGGGCTCGTGCCCCTGCGAGAACAGGTCGCGGGCGGTGTAGAAAGTCCCCTTGCTCTTGGACATCTTCGCCCCCTCGACCATCAGGAAGCGGGCGTGGAACCAGTGCCGTGCGAAGCGGTCGGCCCCTGTGAGCGCGCAACTCTGGGCGTTCTCGCACTCGTGGTGTGGGAAGATGTTGTCCTCCCCGCCGGAGTGCAGATCGATCTGGATCGACCCCGCGTCGCCCGCCGCCGCGGCGGCGAGGACGCGACGCATCCCCCCCGGCACGAGCCGGCCCAGCGACATCGCGGTGCACTCGATGTGCCACCCGGGGTAGCCCTGGCCCCAGCCCTCGGTCTGGGGCGACTCGGGCGCAGGCCATTTCATGAGATGCCGCTCGTCCTCCTTCCAGAGCAGGAAATCCCCCGCGTGGCGCTTCTCCGACTGGTGATGGCTGAGCACGCGCCCGCCCGCGCCGCCCCGGAGCTTGTCGAGCGTGTTGCCCGAGAGCTCCCCGTACGCCGGGAAGGCCTGGACCGCGAAGTAGACGGCCCGCGCGCCGGGTTCCCCCGCGGCGTACGCGGCCCCGGTCTCGAGCAGCCGCGCGATGACCGCCCGCATCTCGTCGATGTGGTCCGACGCGCGGGGCATCAGCGTGCCGTCCTTGGCGGACTCGGCCGCGACCTTGAGCCCGAGCCGGCGGGCGTCCTCGAGGAACCGATCGGTGAAGAACCGGGCGACCGCCCGCGGGTCGCCCGCGTCGACCTCCACGCCCTCTGGGATCTTGCCGGCCTTCTTCGCCTCAGCGATCCGTTGCCCGGCCAGCGCCATCTTGTCCTCGCCCCCGCCGTCGGCGTCGGCGTCGTCGGTCATGTGCCCGACATCGGTGATGTTCATGACATGCAGCACCCGCCGCGGCCCGCGGTGGGGCTCGCCCCCGGGCCCGGCGACCACGCAGAGCGGGCTCTCGAGGAACCGCCTGAGCAGGTCCGCCGCGAGGAACGAGCGGAAGTTCCCGATGTGGGCGTCGTCGTAGACCGTGGGCCCGCACGAATAAAAGGTGACCAGCGACGGGTCCGCCGGGGCGAACGCCTCGGCGCGGTTGGTGAGCGTGTTGAAGAGCGTGAAGACCTGGGGCATGCCCGATGATAAACGCGGCAGCGGTTACCGGCTTCAGGCCGCCTCGCGGCGGTCGATCCATCGGCGGAGCGTGCGGACGAGCCGGTCCGCGTCGACCGGCTTGGTCAGGTGGTCGTCGCATCCGGCCGCGAGCGCCTTCTCCCGGTCCTCGGCCAGCGCGTGCGCCGTCAGCGCGATGATCGGAATCGTGTGCCCGCGGGCCCGGGCCCGTCGCGCCGCCTCCAGGCCGTCCAGTTCGGGCATCTGGACATCCATCAGCACCGCGTCGAACCGCGGCCCCTCGGCGAGGCGTGCCAGCGCGGCGTGCCCGGTCTCCGCCAGGCAGACCTCCGCCCCGGCCTTGCGCAGCAGGAAGGTGATCAGCCGCTGGTTGTCGGGCCCGTCCTCGGCCAGCAGGACCCTCGCCCCCTCGAGGCTCACCGGGGCGACCTGCGCGGCGCACGAACTCTCGGCCTGGGCGCGCGCCAAGCGATGAGACGCCTCGGCCGCGTCGAGACTCTCTTCCCCCGGCGCGGCTTCGAGGGGGAGCCTGAGCGTGAACACGCTCCCGACGCCGGGCTCGGAACGCACGGAGATCTCGCCGCCCAGCAGCCCCGCGAGGCACTGCGAGATGTGCAGCCCGAGCCCGGTGCCCCCGAAGCGGCGCGTCGTCGTCTGATCGGCCTGCGAGAACGGGGCGAACATGCGGGCGATCTGCCCGGGCTCGATCCCGATCCCGGTGTCGACAATCCGGATCGACAGCACCCCACATCCCGGGCGGGGGTCGTCCAGCGCCACCTCGACGCGGACGCTCCCGATGTCCGTGAACTTGATCGCGTTCCCGAGGAGATTGAAGAGGATCTGGCGCAGGCGGACCGGGTCGGTGCGGATCAGGCGGGGTGACTCGCCCGCGAACGCCACCTCGAGCGTGATCCCCTTGCTCTGGGCCCGCAGCCGCATGGGGCAGACCACCTCGGCGAGCAGGTCCGTCAAGGCGACGGGGACGCGTTCGACCTTGATCCCGCCCGCATCGAGCTTGGACATGTCCAGCAGGTCGTCGACGATCGCGAGCAGGTGCTCGCCGTTGCGGCGGATGGTCTCGGCGTGCCGACGCCGATCCGAGTCGTCGAGGCCCTCCCCCGCGAGCAGGCCGGCGAAGCCCAGGATCGCCGTCAGCGGCGTCCGGATCTCGTGGCTCACATTCGCCAGAAATTCGGCCTTCGTCTCGCACGCCTCGCGGATCGTGTCCGCCGCCTGCTCACGGTCGGCGATCGCGAGCATGCGGGCGGTGATGTCGTAGCGGATCGCCACGAAGCACTCGGGTCGACCATCGGGGCCGGGGATGGGGACGATGGTCGTGTCCACCCAGTAGAGGTTGCCCCCCTTCGCCCGGTTGCAGATCTCCCCCCGCCAGACCTTGCCCCCGTGGATCGTCCGGTACATCTCGGCGAAGTACGCACGCGGGTGGGTCCCCGAATTGAGGATCCGGTGGTCCTGTCCGAGCAACTCATCCCGGGTGTACCCGCTGATCTCGCAGAACTTGTTGTTGACGAAGGTGATCCGGCCTGAGCCGTCGGTGATCGCCACGATCGCCGTCTGGTCGAGCGCGACGCGGCAGACCGCGTCGAGCGCGTGCGACCTCTCGGGATGGCTGTCACCTGGTTTGCGCATGCTCTTCCCGCGCGCCCGCCGGGCCGGGCCCGGGCGGATGCGGTTTGGGTCGGCTCGGGGAACGGGGGGAGATAAGCGGACGGCGCGGGTCGCCCGCACCATCGCGCACTACCCGAGTCCGACTGGGGCAGCGGCCCACCCGAACGGGCTGTCAGGCTTCGGTCTGGATCCCCGGTTCGGCGTGCTCAACCCGGACCTTGACCACCCGAGTAGGCTCGGCCTCGAGCACCGTGACGAGCAGCCCCCCGTGCCGGAGGGTCTCCCCCGCATCGGGGATCTTGCCCATCGTGGTCACGACAAACCCGCCGACCGTGTCCCAGTCGTCGTTCTCGGGGAGCTCGAGGTCGATCGTTTCCAGCTCGTCGTTGGCCTCGTCGATCTCGGCCCGTGCGTCGATCTCCGCGGCCCGGGCGGCCGCGTCGATCACGACGACGGGCTGGGCTTCCTCCTCGGGCTCGTACTCGTCCCGGATCTCCCCGAAGACCTCCTCGATGATGTCCTCGATGGTCACCAGCCCGCTCAGCCCGCCGTACTCGTCGGTCGCGAAGGCGATGTGGACCTTCTGCTCGAGCAGCTCGGCGAGCAACTCGCGGACGGTCTTGGTCTCTGGGACATAGGTCGCCTTGCGGAGGACATCGCTGAGGCGGAACCCCTCGCCGCTTGGGCGGTGGGAGACGAGCCAGCGGAGCAGGTCCTTGAGGTAGAGCACGCCCACGACGCTGTCGAGGCTCTCGTTGTAGACCGGGATGCGCGAGTGCGTTGCGTCGCGGGCGGCTTGGCGGACGGCGTCGAGATCGTCGGTGTACTGGAACCCCTGGATCTCCGTCCGCGGGGTCATGATCTGCTCGACCGTCGTCGTCCGGAACTCGACCACGGCCTCGATCATCTCGCGGGCCGATTCGTCCAGGTCGCCCTCCCGCTCGGACTCCTCGACGAGGCTGAGCAGCTCGGCCTCGCGGGCCTCCGGGGTGTCCTTCGCCTCCTCGCCCGCAAGCCGGCGCACCACCTCGGTGGTGAACCCCACAAGCAGGCGGAGCGGACCCAGCGCGATTGTCGCGCCGCGGATCAGCCAGGTGAACGCCACGACGACCCGCTCGGCGGCGTGCTCGGCGATGGCGAAGGGGATCACCACCCCGGAGATCCAGATCACCACCGCCGCGCCGAGCACGCCGATCCCGGCCTCGGCGAGCCCCACCACGGGGGCGCCGCGCAGCCCCGCGACCCAGAGCACAGTCGCCACGCCGACCAGGAGGTTTGCGATGACCCGGGGCACCGCGACGGCGGCGGAGTGCCCGGGGAGGTCGTCGAGGATCGCCTCGAGCGCGCGGGGCAGCCGCGCGTCCTCACCCCCCCCGCGGCGCGGGCCCCCGACGAGTTCTTCGAGCGCGACGCGCGAGACCGCGCGCAGCGCCACCTGCACCGTCGAGAAGATCGCGCCCAGCAGCACCGCCCCCAGGGCGATCCACAGCCACCCGACCGTCGTCATGCCGGTTCCTCCCCGCCCCGGGCGAAGGTCGCCCCGACGCCGATCAGCGAGAGCACCCGGTCCTCCTCGGCGTGCATGCGGGCCGCGTCGGGCTCGGTGTGGTCGTCATGCCCCAGGCAGTGCAGCACCCCGTGGACGATGTAGAGCAGCAGCTCCTGCTCGGGGGCGTGCCCCCGCCGCTCGCCCTGCCGCCTCGCCTCATCGAGGCAGATCAGCAGGTCCGCGTCGAGCCCGTCCCCTCCGGAAAGATCGAAGGTCAGGACATCCGTTGTCCCCTCGACTCCCGCGTACCGGGCGTGCGCCTCGGCCATGCAGGCATCGTCCACCACCCGGGCCCGGACCTCGCCCCCGGACGCGAGGTGGCCCAAAGCCTCGGCGGCGTGTCGGCAGACGAACCGACGCTGGGCCTCGGTGAGGAGGCTTCCGGGATCGACCAGATCGAACACCGGCCCGCCCGAGGCCGGGCCGGACGGCCGCGCTCGGTCGGGCTCGTCGGAGGGGGGTTCGGAAGAACTGGTGTCGGCGTCGTCCATGGTGTGGCGCCGGCAAACGGCCGGGACGGCTCCCGTCGCCGGGGCGAGGGGGCGGGGCGAGATCAGGAATCCGGCTCCACTCTAGCGGATCGCGGTCGCGATTCCACCCGGGGAGCCCGGGCGGGGGGGTCACCCGAATACGGGAGTCCCCCTCCCCGCCGGCCCGATCCCGGGCGGATCATCCCGCAATGTGCGGGATCGCCTGAAGCGGGGGCCGTTCTCGGACGACCCCCGACGCATGACCGTGCGCGCGCCGGAGCCCCCGTTCGATGTCGACCTGCTCATCGCCCGGGTCCGGGCGTCGCAGTCGGCGGTCGTGTCGCGTGTCGTGGAGGCTTCGGTGGAGCGCATGGCGGAGAACCGCGAGCGTCGCGAGGCCGAACGCGAGCAGGAGGAACGCCGCGAGGACCGTCTCCGCGCCATCGAGGCGCGCGAGCGGGCCGACGCGGAGCGGGCGGCCCGTCGGCACGACCGCGAGGAGGCTCACCAGGCCGATCTGGCGGCCCGGGGCGACGCGTGGGCCGAGATGCGCGCCCGGCTCGAAGGCAGGGCCGCGGAGGAGGAGCGTGTGCTCGCCCGTCGTGCCGGGATCGACCTGCGGGGCTAGTTCGTGCGGGACGGGCGGGGTCCTCGTGTGCAATCCGGACGGGTTGATGCGGTCGGTTTCCGGGGCGGGGGGGTCGAAGTCCGGGCCCGGGGTGCGACAATTCCCCCGGGAGGCCCGCGATGCTGATGAAGGAACTCGAGTTGCTCCGTGCGGCGTGCTGCGTGGCGGGGGCGGACGGCTCGGTCTCGGACCGCGAGCGTGAGGTCATCCAGCGGATGGCGACGCGGGTGGGGGTGGGGGCGGCCTCGTTGCGCGCGATGCTGGACATGGCAACGCACGACGAGCGGTTCAGGGCGGATCAGCTCGAGTTGATCCACCACGAGCCCGAGCGGGCGTTCGAGATGCTGTACAGGATGGCGAGGCTCGAACCCGAGGTGCCCGAGGCGGAGCGCGACCTGCTGACCAGGTTCGGCCGGAAGCTCGGGCTGAGCGTCGAGTCGATGAACGAGGTCATCCGGCGCGCGCACGGGAAGTGACACCGACCGCCGTTGGGCGATGGGTGTCGAGCCCGAGGGGCGAGCGAGCGCGGCCGTGAACACACGCCGTTCCGCGGCGCTCCGGGCTCGTCAGCGACGCCTACGCCGGGACGCGAGAAGGCCGCACGAGAGCGTGACCGCGGCGCCCGGCGTCGGGACCAGTCCTGAGTCGGCCGAGGCGAAGGCGTAGTACCCGTAGGTCGCGCCGGCGACGACCTCGATCGACCAGCGGCTGGCGGTGAGTCCGACGGTGTTCCCCGGGCCCCAGGCGGTGAACTCGCGTGTGAGGACCTCGACTTCGCCGCCGGGCGAGGCGGGGGCGCCCGCGTCGACGGTGGTGTGTTCCCATCCGTCGCCCGGCGCGAGCAGCAGCCGGTCGGCCCAGAACGCAACGCCCCAGGTGAGGCGCCCGTGCCAGCCGAGCCAGTTCACCTGGTCGATCAGGCCGCTGAACATGACCTCGAACTCGATGGTGCCGCTGGAGAGGGCCCGCACGGCGCCGAGCGCGGCCGCGCCCGCGTGCCCGCTCGCCCGCCAGTTGTCCAGGGCGCCGAGGCGGCCGGTCGCGGAGGCGGAGGCGGCGAAGTTGTGGGGCACGCCCGAGACGATCTCGATCGGGCGGGGTTCGGCGACGAAGCCTGTGCCCCCGGCGGAGGCGGCGCCGCGGGTGATTGTCGCGGTCGCGTCGGCGTGATCGGGGCCGAAGGTCCGCTGCGTTTGCGAGACCGGCGGGCGGATGATCAGTCCGCCGGCCCAGGCGGTGAGCGCGTCTTCGAGGGGGTCGGCGATCGCGAACTCTCCGGACATGCCGATCCAGGTGTCGGCGTGCGAATACGACCCGAAGTCCTGGGCGGCGGCGCCTGCGCACGCGACAACGAACACGATTCCCAGCATGGGTGTTCTCATGGCGTTCTCCCCTGCGAGCCGCCCGCGGGCGTCTCACTTCGAGAATACGCCCCCTCCGCGAGATCTCCGGGAGGGAATTCGGGGGCCCGGCGGGTTCGAGGGCTCGCCCCACTCGGGGCGGGTGAGGCGAGCCGAGTGGGGAGGCGGGCCGACGCGGACGCGTGCGTGAGAGTGTGCCGCGGCTGACCGGCGTTGCCGCTCAGGCCCGGGTGTAGTCGATCTCCATGCTCTTCATCTCGCCCTTGGGGGAGGAGAAGTACATGGTCATCGTGTGCCGATCGGCGGTGTGGGCGGTGATGACCGAGCGCTTGGTGGTGAGGGCGCCGGAGGTGGGGTCGGTCATCGCGCCGGTCATGGTCCAGGTCTTCGTCGACGCGTCGTAGACCCCCTGATCGGTCTGCATCATGGAGATCATGGTGTCGATCCAGAACCCCTCCCAGCGTTGGTCGACGGTGTTGTATCCCCAGAAGCCCTTGCCCGAGAAATGGCCCGAATCGTCGGCGTAGTCCTGCTCGAGGAAGAGCCCGTTCAGGACGAGGCGGTTGGTCATGACGCCCGTGGAGATGTTGGGCTCACCCTCGGGGTCCCACCACATCCGGACGGTCGCCTTCCAGCGGCCCTCGAAGGGCTTGAGCAGCGCGTGCTGTTCGCGGGGGGTGGCGTGGGCCATGCACTCGGCCATCTTTGCGTCCATATCGGTGCTCATCGCCGGGCCTTTCGGTTTCGTGGTCTGGCTGAGGTCTCGCGGGGTGTGCAAGGCCGCCGGGGCGGCGCTGGCCGTCCCCGGGGCGGTTCGGTCAAAGGGGGCCCGTGGCGGGGCCCGTGTTTCAATTCTTGCGGTACTCGATGACGCCGGTGTTCATGAGTTGCCCGCCGGTCATCTCGCCCGCCTCCCAGAACTCCATGTTGTACCCGCCCTCGACGAACTTGATGATGTTCTTGACGGTGTACTCGCCCATGATGTTCTTGGCCTGCCCGGCGACGACGATGTTCCCGTCCTCCATGCCGCCGGTCTGGATCATCTGACCCGTGCCCATCGTGTCGGCCCAGCAGGACTGGAACTCGCCGGAGGTCTTGTCGTAGCCCATGAGCCCGAAGCCGCTGAAGTCCTGCTTCTGGCCCATGAAGACCATGTCGAGCGAGACCTCGCTCATCAGCTGGCGGCCGCCGAGGATGAGGGTGCTCTTGCAGGTCCCGTGGCTCACCTCGGGCGGGGCGCCGGGCGACATCATGAACTTCGCGGTCATCTTCCAGTCGCCGGCCATCTTCTCGAGCATCTTGTGGTGCTCGTCGGGCTCGGCGGCCTTCTTCATCATCTCCATCATCTGGCTCATGTCGGGCATCTGCATCTCGTCCGGCTGAACCTCGGCGGACATCCAGCCCCCGGCGGCCAGGGCCAGCGACGCGGCGACAACAACGGCGACGGTGCGCTTCATCACGAATCTCCTTGCTCGTCGAACACTTCTGAATCGCGTGCGGGACCGGCCTGGCTCGGCGCCGGGGAACGCCCCTCTCGGCCTCCCCGGGGCGCGGCCCTCCAACGCGGAGGCCCGGCCGGTGGGGCGATTATGCCCGAGAACCGCATCGGGAACAACGGAATAGGGTGGTGTTCGGGAAAATAGGGCGAATTCCTGACGCGATCGGCTCAGCCAACCGGCACATGCTCGACGACCTCGATGCCGAAGGCCTCGAGGCCCGGGATGGCCCGGCGGGAATTGGTCAGCAGGCGGAGTTTGGACAGGCCCAGTTGTCGCAGGACCTGGACCCCGATCCCGTACTCGCGGAAGTCGGCGGGCATCGAGCCGGCGACGGAATCGGGGTGGCTCAGGTCGGGGTCGTCGGCGCCGTGGTCGTGCCCGGGGCGGCGGATCTTGCTGAGCTGGTCGGAGAGGCTCGCGTCGGAGCCCTGGGGGCGGAGGTAGACGATCGCGCCGCGCCCCTCGGCCTGCACGGCCCGCATCGCGGCGCGGAGTTGCTCGCCGGTGGAGCCCCCGTCGCTCGCGGAGCCCCGCTCGTGGAAGATGTCCCCGAGCAGGCTGCGCTTGTGCATGCGGACGAGGACGGGCCCGGCGGCGTCGATGGGCTCGCCGTTGTCGTCGAGTCGGCCGACATCGCCGACGGTGAGCGCGAGGTGGGGCCATGGATCGACGAGGCTCTCGAAGGCGATGAGGTTGAAGACGCCCTCAGGGGTCTCGATCGGGGTGCCCTGCGCGGGGGGGAGCCGGCGGACGAGGCTCTGCCGACTGAGTCGGTGCTGGATGATCTGGGCGACCGAGCCCATCTTGAGGCCGTGCTTCTTCGCGAGGGCCGCGAGATCGGGGACGCGGGCCATCTCGCCGTCGTCGCGCATGATCTCGATGATGACGGCCGAGGGGTAGAGCCCGGCGAGGCGGCAGAGATCGACCGAGCCCTCGGTCTGCCCCGTGCGGACGAGCACGCCCCCGTCGCGGCTGCGGAGGGGGTTGATGTGCCCGGGGCGGGCGAAGTCCTCGGGGCCGAAGGCGTGGTCGATCATCATGCGCAGGCAGCGGGCCCGCTCGGCGGCGGAGACGCCCGTGGTGAAGCCGTGGCGGGGGTGCCCGTCGAGGGAGACAGTGAAGGCGGTGCCGCGTGGGGTGGTGTTGACGCTGGCCTGGGGGTGGAGGTCGAGGCGGTCGCAGTCGGCCTCGGTGAGGCAGACGCACATGTAGCCGCGGGCGACGGAGAGCATGAAGGTGACGGCCTCTGGGGTGACGAACTGGGTGGGGAGGACGAGGTCGCCCTCGTTCTCGCGGTTCTCATCGTCGGTCAGGATGACCATCTTGCCGGCGCGGAGGTCGGCGAGGAGGTCGTCGATGGGGGAGAAGGGGGAGTCGGGCATGGGGGATTGTTGGAGGGTGGGGGGCCCCGGCATGGATGTTCAGGAGGGCGGTCGCGGGTAATCTGCGTTTTCGTTCTGATCGGGGGAAGAGCCATGAAAATCGCGGCGATTGGGTCGGTGGTTCTTGCGGTTGTCTCGGTGGCGTGCGCGATGGCGCAGCCCGAAGTCGAATCGGCCCGCGAGGGCGTCGTGCAGGTCGTGGGGAAGGACGGCGACGGGTCCGTGCAGTCGACGGGCTCGGGGTTCGTGGTCGAGCGCGACGGGCGGTACTTCGTGGTCACGACCTTCCAGGTGCTGCGGAATCGGCGGGGCGCGGTCGCGCTGCCGGCCTCGGACGGATCGGCGGAGATCGCGCTCGAGCCGCTTTTGGCGCTGCCGGAGCGCGATCTCGCGGTGCTGCGTCCCGCGGAGCCCGCGGCGCTGGCCGACGCCGGGGCGAGGCCCCTGATGCTGGCGACCAGCGCGCTGCTCGGGCAGGACGCGTGGGCGGTGGGGTATCAGCGTGAGTCGGGGTTCGCGGAATCGCCGGGGATCGTCCGCGGCGTCCGTCTGCGGGACGACTTCCCCGACGCCGACAGGCCGGGCGGGGTAGCGCCGGATACATCGCTCTGCCAGACGGACGCCGAGGTCGGCCGGGAAGACTCGGGCGGCCCGCTGCTGAACGAATCGGGCGAGGTGCTTGGTGTGCTGTCGTTCGCGCTCTCCGAGGCGCAGGGGGTCTCGCTCGCGGTGTCGGCGCGGCATGTCGAGGGCGCGATCGCCTCGCTGCCGCTGCGGCCGATCGGGTTTGAGGCGTTCCGCGTGGGGGTGGTGCCCGAGCCGGCGCGGGAGGCGGCCCGGCCGCCGGGGCTGGACACGCCGCGCGACAAGCCCTCGACGCTGCTGAACGCGGCCGCGGCGGGGCTCAAGCGGGGCATCATCTGCACACGCTGCGAGGGGACCGGCACGGTCAAACAGAAGAAGCAGACCGGCGTGGATCACACGGGCCCGAACCAGACGCGGCCCGTGTTCGCGATGGTCGATGTCGAGTGCTCGACCTGCGGCGCGTCGAGGGTGCAGAAGCCGCCCGCGGTGCGGTCGCAGTTGATCAAGGTCATGCAGTCGCTCGCGGTGGTGGAGGAGGACGAGAAGTACCTGGAGCGGTTGTTCGCGCTGCGTGACCTGCTGCGGGAGCGGGTTGCGCCGGTCGCCGGGCCGCTCCGGCCGATCCTGATGGATTGGTACCGCGACCTCGCCCGTCGCCCGCAATCGGATCAGATCGGGGAGGTGCTCGTGGCGTTCGGCGCGGTGAAGGAGATGCTCGACCACGAGACTTTCTGGATCGAGTCCAGCACCGCGGGCCCGCTGGTGGTTCGTGATACTCGCCTCGTCCACACGCTGGACGATGAGCAAGTCATGATCGGGGGGCTGATCGCGGGCTTCGAGCGGAGCCACGGGCGCGACGCGACGGTACTCCAGCACGGGATGGTGGTGTCGTACTGATCCGGGCCGGTCGGGCGCCGGTCAGCCGGCTTGGGCCGAGCCGGCCGAGGGCACACCGAGGAGATACAGCCCGAACCCGAGTGTCTCTTGCCCCCATGCAACATAGGCCCGGCGCCAGTGTTCGATCCGTTCCCGCATCGCCTCGGCGTCGGGGTCGTCCGGGTGCCGCGTGACATGGTCGATGACATTGGCGAAGTAGCCGTCCTCGTACGCCGCCCATGCCCCCGGCGTGGTTTCGTGCGTGTCGATCACACGGAGCCCGAGCGATTCGGCGAGGTCGATGTTCCCGGCGTGCGAGCAGAGATCGTCCTTCCTGCATCGGAGGCACGCGAGATAGTCGGGATGCGGATCCTGCTGCCAATAGCCCTCGCCGACGAGCAGGACCCCGCCCGGCGTGACGAGGCCCGCCAGCGTGCGGAGGGCCGCCGGGAACCCGCCGGCGGCGTGCGAGGACCCGATGCACACCGCGAGGTCGAACGACCCTGCTTCGAAGAAACCGGCCCCGAACGGCGCGTGGCGGAATTCCAGGCCCACACCCGGAACGCGGCGGGCCGCCTCGGCACGGGCGTGTTCGAGCGCGGGCTCCGCGGTGTCAACGCCCACGCCGCCGCAGCCGTGCGATTCCGCGAGCCGGACGAGGACCTCGCCTCGGCCGCACCCGACATCGAGCAGCCGGCTCGAGGGGGTGAGCGGCAACCGGTCGAGCCACGCGTCGAGCAGGGCGGGGTCGACGGGGTTCCAGTAGCGAAACCCGCGGTGGGCGATCTCTGAGTATCGGGCGTGGTTCATGTGGTCTCAGCGTGTTGGGCCCGCGAGGCGGTTGCGATGCTCGTGGTCACTTCACGCTCAGCAGCACCACGCCAAAGAGAATCAGTCCGACCGCGATCGCCTTGCGGGCGTGCATCGGCTCGCCCAGCAGCAGCCAGCCGATCAGCACCGCCGTGGCCGGGGCGAGCGCGAAGGCGATCGGCTTGACGCGGCTGACCTCACCGAAATTGAGCGCGGCGTAGAAGCAGACCATGCCCCCCGCGCCCGCGAGCAGGCCCGATCCCAGCACGAGTTTCCAGAGCGTCGAGGGCTCGGCCTTGGTCCAGTTCTGGGGCTCGAGCTTCGCGCCGTGGACGACGACGGCGTAGACGAGCCAGAGCACGGGCAGCGCGACCAGCGAGCGGACCGCGATCGCGGTGACCGGGCCGATCTGTTTGGTGTGCAGCACCGCCTTGGTGAACACCTCGCCGACACCCCAGCACAGACCCGCGGCGACCGCGAAGAGGATGGCTTTCATGGGGGGGAGTGTATTGGGGGAGGCCCAAGGCGCGGGGCCCAGAGGGGCACGGGCGCGGCGGGCGCGTCGGGAGAAGGAGACGGGCGTTCAGAACATGTCGGCCATACACGGTGCGGGGCCGGCGGCGAAGACGGCGTCGCAGGCCGCGGCCTGGGCGTCGTCGGCCTCGATCCGCCCCGCGGCGCGCAGGGCCCGGGCGGTCGAGTGCCCGGTGTACAGCGGCGCGAGGTGCCCCACGGCGCACCGGACCGCGGGGCCCGACCCGCCCCGCTCGAGATGCCCCGAGGCGTTCTCCACCGTGAGCGTCCACCGGCCGGTGTTCGCGTCGACCTGGGCGTCTTCGATCTCGAGCCCGATGCGGGCCGAGACACCCGGCGCGTAGCCGCGTGATTCGAGGGCCTTCTTGACATCGAGGACGCGGAGCATCCAGGGCGAGCGGATCTTGGTTGCGAATCGCCAGTCGGGCAGGGCCGCGATGAGCGGCGAGCCGATCGGCGCCGTGAGCGTGATCTCCCCGCAGATCGAGGCGAAGCCCCGGAGGAAGCCGAGCAGGCGCTGCATGCCCCGGGGCGTGCGCCAGGCGAGATCGGTGACTTTGAGCGGCGCGCCCGTGGCCGAGCCGGTGGTCGTCGGCGCGGTGGTCCACTTGAGCATGACGGTGTAGCAGAAGGCCTCGACGGCGCCCGAGTCGTCGCGTGCGACGAACCCGCTCGTCTCACCCTCGCGCGCGTTGCGGACGCGCTCCCAGATGTACGGCGGTCTGTCCAGCATGCCCTGCTGGTCGCGGGCGTAGTCGGCGTAGCTGGCCTCGATCTCGGCGTGGTCCGCGTCGGTGATCGGGCGCCACCCGCTGCCGCGGTCGTCCGAGTCGATCATCCCGGCGGGGATGGTGATGTCGCAGAGCAGCCCGGCGTTCTCGTACCCCACGCTCCGGTAGAGGGGGTGCATGGCGCTGTAGAGGGTGCTCAGGGCGAAGCCGTCGGCGTGCATCTCGCGGACGCACTCGGTCATCATCCACTTCGCGATGCCGCCGCCGCGTGACTCGGGGCCGACGACGACGCCCAGCACGCCGAGCTGCGGGACGGACCGTCCGCCGAGGAACAGGCCCATCGGCACGCGGCCGAGCGCCGCGACCGGCGTTCCGTCGCGCGAAACGGCCCGGATGTTCTCCCGCCCGACTTTGTTGGTAAACCAGTCCAGCGCGTCGGAGGTCGACGAGCCGAAAGCGAGGTGCACGAGGCGGGCGAAGGGCGCCATGTCGGCGCTGGGCGCGATCCGGGCGTAGGTCAGGTCGTCGCGGGGCGGCATGGCGGTGCTCCGGGTGAGAGTGCGGAGAACGATACCGGAGCGGGGCGGCCCGGTCGCGGCGTTACCCGCCGAGATGAATGTATGAGAGATGCAGGGCGCAGTGCTTGCACTGGATGATCGCCCACTGCCGGTGCGAGAGCGGGCCGAACAGGGGGCTGGGGTGGGTCATCTCCTTGCCCGCGAGCACGCGCTTGACCTCCTTGCGGAGGTGGTCGAGCCCCTCGGCATCGGAGATGCCGGCCTTGGGCATCAGGGCGGAGGCCTGCCGGGGGAGTTTGAACCCGGGCGGGATCGGTGCGTCCCCCATCGCCTTCTTGAAGAAGAGCGCCCGCGCGATCAGGCGGACGATGCCCGGCGCCCTGCTCTCGAACCCGTCGCAGGCCGCGCGGACGAACCGGGCGCAGTGGTCGGCGTTCTCCCCCACGCTCCAGTTGCCGGTCGTCGAGGCCCTGCCCGCGTCGATGGCCGACTGGATGCGCTCGATGTCGGCGAGGATGTCCTCGAAGGACTGGAATCTCAGTTCACGGCGCGGGGCGGTCCGGGTGTCGACTGGCATCGGGGCAATGTACCCGGGTAGGCTGCGGCCCGGGGCGGCGCGCGCCCGCGTCGTGGGGACGCACACAGGAGGGACCATGTTCACCGAGCAGAATGACCACCACCGCTGGCTCCGCCGGATGATCGGCGACTGGGAATTCGAGTCTTGCTGCGACGGCGGGCCCGGGGGCGAGCCCATGAAGTCCACCGGCACCGAGCGGGTCAGCGCCTTCGGCGACCTCTGGGTCGTGGGCGACGGGGAGGGCGAGATCCCGGGCGGCGGGTCGATGCGGATGCGCATCACCATCGGCTTCGACCCCGCCAAGGACCGCTATGTCGGCACCTGGATGGGAAGCCCCATGGGCTCGATGTTTGTCTACGAGGGAACGCGCCAGGGCGATGTGCTCACCCTCGACACCACCGGCCCGTGCATGACCGACCCCGGCAAGACCGCGCACTACCAGGACATCGTCGAGCTCCACGGCGACGACCGCCGGGTGCTGCGTTCGCGCATGAAGGGCGACGACGGCGGGTGGATCGAGTTCATGCGGGGCGAGTACCGGCGGGTGAAGTGATCGGGCACGCCCGGCGCCCACGCATATCACTTGTGATTCCTGTTCGCCGGGACGCGCGCTGATCGAGCACGATCGGGCTCAGAATCCGCCGGGCTCGGCGGCGGCGGCGGGCTCGGCGTCATCGTGTCGCTGGGGGGCGGACGCCGCCGTGCGCAGGCTGCGGTAGACCTCGACGACGAGGGTGTCGTCCTCGGGCGGCAGCCCCTCGCGGTGGTGGGTGACGGCCTCGAGCAGCCGCTCGGGCCAGCGTCCCTGCTCGATCCGCCCCGGGGCGGCGAGGAGGCGGCGCATGCCCTCGATGCGGAGCATCTGCCCCTTCTCGGTGCGGGCCTCGGTGGCGCCGTCGGTGTAGGCGATGAGCGAGTCGCCCGGGCCGAAGGGGCGGTCGATCTGCCCGTGGTGGAAGTCGGCGTCCTTGCAGGCGCCCAGGACGAACGCGGTGGAGGGGAGGTCCTCGAGCGTTCCGTCGGAGGCGCGGAGGAAGGCGGGGGGATGGCCTCCGCTGGCGAACTGGAGGATGTTGCGCTGGGGGTCGACGCGGAGGCACAGCCCGGTCACATAGATCGAGTGCCGGGCGAGGGTCAGGTGGACATACCGGTTCAGGCGGGCGAGCACCTGCCCGGGCTGGATGAACGGGTCGTCGGCGAAGAGGAGCTCGATCTCGCCGTGGAGGCGGTTGACGGTCAGCGCGGCGGGGATGCCGTGCCCGGTGACATCGAGGAGGACAAGGGAAATCCGCTCGTCGAGGCCGTCGTCGGTGGGGCAGACGGAAGCGAAGAGGTAGTCGCCCCCGATCTGGCGCATGGGCTCGTACTTGTACGCGAAGGCGACGGACCGCCCCGAACGCGGGTCGGGGAAGAGGCTCTCGTGGATGGCCCGCGCGTAGGTGAGTTCCTGCCGGAGTGAGCCGTAGCGTTTCTGGACGAACGAGAGGCGGTATTGGCCGAGCCTCTGGGAGTGCCGGGTCCAGGCGACGAGGCACCCCGGGACGACGATGAGGGGGCTGAAGAGGATGGCGAAGAGGTGGGGGGTGTAATTGGGCTCCCCGGTCGCCTCGGCGATGTCGACCTCGAAGAGCAGGCGGGAGGCGGCGCTGAGGGTCAGGACGATGGCGGCGGGGATGACGGCCTGCACGGCGGTCCACGGGAAGACGAGCGCGGCGACGAAGTGGCTGATGGTGAAGACGGCCAGGCCCGCGGGCATGGAGGCGTCGCCCGCCCGGAGGATGACGCCGTAGAGCCCGTCGAGGGTGATGAGCGCGATGCTGGTCCAGAGGGTGATGCGCCGGGCGACATCGCGTTTGAAGTTGATGATGAACGCGGCGGCGTATCCCGAGACCCAGAGCATGCTGGGGATGAGATGGAGCGCGGCCTTGTCGCCTCCCCAGATCTTCGACGCGACGCCCTCGGGGAGGATGGCGACGCCCAGAAGGTCGCTGATCGTGGCGAGGAAGGGCGGGATCGCGCCGAGCACGCCGAGCCCGCCCCAGATGGCGATGAACCAGAGCAGCCGGCGGCGGAGGAGATTGCCGGTGTGGGCCGCGAACTCGCGGTGGAACTCCGTCGTCTCGGTTCCGAACGGGTGGCGGTTCACGGGGCTGCTCTTCCGTAGACGAGGCGTCATCGCCCCTCGGCGTCGGCGGATCGGTTGATTCCCGGGACCCAGAGGACATCCCCCCGGCCCTCGCTGTTGGCGAGCCGGCCCAGCACGAACAGCAGGTCGCTCAGCCGGTTGAGGTACGCGACGGCGTGCGGGCCGACACGCCCGGGCTGCTCGGTGGCCAGCGCGACGGCGGCCCGCTCGGCGCGGCGGGTGATGGTGCGGGCGAGATGCAGGGCGGCGGCGAGCGGCGTGCCGCCCGGCAGGACGAAGGAGTTGAGGGGCGCCAGGTGGGCGTTGGCCCGGTCGATCAGATGCTCGAGCCGCTCGACCTGCCCCTCGGTGACGCGGAGCGCGGCGTCGGGGGCCTCGCCCGGCTCGGCGGGGATGCACAGATCAGCGCCGACATCAAACAGGTCGTGCTGCACCGCGCGGAGGGTCGAGGCGATGCCCCCGGCATGGGGGTCGGCACGGGCCCCGTCGGCGGCGATGACCGCCAAGCCGACGGCGGCGTTGGCCTCGTCGACCTCGCCGTACGCGGTGACGCGGGTGTCGGTCTTCAGCACGCGTTCGCCGGTGCCGAGACCGGTGGTCCCGTCGTCGCCTGTTCGGGTGTAGATCTTGTTGATTTTGACCATGATCGCTCGTGGGCCGCCGGGGTGGTGTCGTTCCGCGTTGGGGGGCGCGGGGCGGGGCCGCGCGGGGGGGATCGGACTCGGGTAGCCTAGCGGGTCGGGGCGTGCCCGTCGTTCGGGAATGGGCCCGATTGGATGCACGGAGGCATCGTGGAGCGGGTACGCGGCTGGAAGATGGTGTGGAGCCCGCGGGGCGGGTGCGGCGCGCGGGGCGATCTGCTCGACCGCGTGCTGGCCGTGCGCGGGGTCGCGGACGGTCAGTCGTTCCTCGATCCCTCCCTGCTGAACCTGCACGACCCGAGCCTGCTGCCCGACGCGGACCGTGCGGCCGAGCGGCTCCTCGGCGCGGCCCGGTCGGGGGAGCCGATCGTCGTCTACGGCGATTACGATGTCGACGGGATCACCGCGACGGCGATCCTCTTCCGGATGCTCAGGGCACTTGTGCCAGGGGCGGTGGTGGGCACCTATGTGCCGCACCGCCTCGAGGAGGGCTACGGGCTCAACGCCGCGGCGATGGGGGACCTGGCGGCCCGCGGGGCGCGCGTCGTGGTGTCGGTTGACTGCGGGATCACGGCGGCGGAGCCGGCGCGGGCGGCCCGCGAGGCCGGGCTCGATCTGATCATCTCGGATCACCACAATCCGCCCGGCGACGGCGCGGCGCTGCCCGAGGCGTACGCGATCGTGCACCCCCGCCTCGCGGGCTCGCGGTATCCGTACGGCGAGTTGTGCGGCGCGGGGGTGGCGTACAAACTGGCCTGGCGGCTCGCGACGATGGCGGAGGGATCGGACCGGGTCTCGCCGCCGATCAGGACGCTCCTGCTTGATCTGTTGGCGCTGGCGGCGCTGGGCACGGTGGCGGATGTCGTCCCGCTGCTGGACGAGAACCGGGTCATCACGCGCTTCGGGCTCAGCCGCTGCAAGACGACCGCGATCACCGGGCTGGTGGCGCTGATCGAAGCCGCGGGCCTCGGGGGCGAGAAGATCGACGCCGAGAGCGTGGGGTTCAGGCTCGGGCCCATGCTCAACGCGAGCGGGCGCATGGGGCACGCGGCCGAGGCGGTCGAGCTGTTCACCACCGAGGACCGCACCCGCGCGGACGAGATCGCGGCGGGGCTGTGCGTGCTCAACGAGCAACGGCGGAGCACGGAGCGCCGGATCTTCGAGCAGGCGGCGGAGATGGCCGAGGCGGCGGGGATGACCGGCGACGACCGCCGGGCGATCGTGCTGGCGCACGACGAATGGCACCCCGGGGTCGTCGGGATCGTCTGCTCGCGCCTCGTGGAGCGTTACGCCAGGCCCGCGATCCTGATGCAGCGGCAGGAGGGCGGGGTCTGCGCCGGGTCGGGGCGGTCGATCGACGGGTTCAACCTGCACGATGCGGTCGACGGGTGCTCGGGCTGCCTGATCGGATTCGGGGGGCACGACATGGCGATCGGGCTTCGGCTCGAAACGACACGCCTCCAAGAGTTCCGCGAGCGCTTCATCGCGCGCGCAAACGAGGGGCTCGCGGTCGACGACCTCGTGCGCACGGCCCGCTTCGACACGGAGGCCTCGCTCAGTGAACTCACCCCCGCAACGGTCAAGCGCCTCGAACGCCTGGCGCCGTTCGGCAGGTCCAACCCCGCGGTGCGGCTGCTGGTGCGCGGGCTGCGCGTTGACGGGCGGGCCGAGCCGTTCGGGAAGACGGGCGACCATCTCCGCGTTCGCCTGCGGGACAACTCCGGCGCGTCGACTCGGGCGATCGGGTGGAAATGGGCGGAGATGCTCGAATCGTTCCGGCCCGGCTCTCTGGTGGATGTGCTGATCGAGCCGAAGGTCTCGGGCTGGTCGGGCGCGGTCGAGCCGGTGCTGGTGGACGCACGCGGCGCCGGCGTCGCGGCGGGCGTGGCCGGCTGAACTCGTTGCATTGGGTTCGATCTTTGATAGACTCCCGTCCGTCTGTCGGGAGGTGACGATGTTCGATACAGACGAGGTTGCGGTCGGGCGGGTTGGCATCCGGCTCAACGAGGGGCACTTCCGCGCGCTGGGGCTGCAGGGCGGGTCGCGCTGCTGGGGGGTCTGGGTGGAGGGTCGGGGCGGTCGCGAGAAGATGGCGATGACCGACGAGAGGTTGAACCTCAACACGCGCAGTCAAGGGCCACACCTCGTGCTGAGCCCGATCCATCCCGATCTGTGGCCCTCGACCTTCCGGATCGAGGCACGCCTCAATCGGACACAGGAAGCGCTTCCCTCGTTTATCAGTTCGCTTTCGCGTCTTGGGCTGAATGTGCTCTCACTCGACACGGCGATCCGTGGGTTCGAGCTGCTCGTCGTCGAGGTCTTTGCGAACATCCCCAGCCTGAGCGAGTGGGTCAGCGATCAGCTTTCCTGGCTCGACCAGAGGGTCGCGTCACTCGGGTCCTCAAAGGCAGATATCGCGACGAGGCTTGCAGCCAGGATGGGGGTGTTCTCGGCGATCGGAG
This sequence comes from Phycisphaerales bacterium, assembly GCA_036732005.1. Classification (GTDB taxonomy): domain Bacteria; phylum Planctomycetota; class Phycisphaerae; order Phycisphaerales; family UBA1924; genus UBA1926. The sequence goes on along the minus strand of DAINDF010000003.1, from coordinate 83,549 downwards.
CTCGGCTTGTCTCGTGCGCGGCCGCCATTGAATCGGAACTCCGCCTGCACGACGCCCGGGCCATCGCGGATTCGAGGACCGAGCAGGGGATGTTCAGCAAGCCGAGCCGGTGGTACGGGCACCAGCCCTGGTTCCTCGGGATGCCCGGGTGTGTGCCGGTCCCGACCCCGAAAGATGCTTCATTTCACGCGCACTCCGCGGGCGTGCTGGACCTCGGGTCGCTGGCCGGGGCGGGGCCCGGTCGCGCCGGCGTCACGGCGTATGCGCGGTTGCTGCGGAAAACGAGCAGCGAGCTTCGCCGGGCCTACAAGGCACACCTCAACCTCGAGTCCTCAGCGAGCAGGCTGAACAACGATCCGTTCACCGAGCCCCCGCTCGGGGATGAGGAGGCGGCGGTCTCGCTCGAGCGGCTCTGGGAGGCCCACGCCAAGCCCCCTCTGATGGTCCGCGGGCTGCCCACCCTTTCGTACGCGCGAGTCTGGAGGGCGTTCGACGGGGCGGCCGTGCCTGCGAAGAAAATGAAGTACCTGGAGTTCGAGGTGAGGGGATCGCTGCTGGAGTGTCTGGATCCCGAGGACGGCGAGGGCGCAAACGAGACCAGGGGCGCAAATGGTCACGACTTCGCACAGCTCGGAGGGGTCCGTCGCCAGTTGTACGCGCTCGCGCAGCAGAACACCCCGCATGACGACCGCGAGCCGCCGGAGAACTGGCTCGGACGCTGGTCGGCGCTCGCGTCGCTGCATCACGAGGAGCGTTCGATCCGGCTCCGGTTTCTCCGCCCGTGGTTCAGCCGCAAGTACGCGTGGGAACTCGAGATTCCGTACAGAATCGGCCGCTTGGTCGAGGCCGGCCCCGGGGCGGGTCCGATCGGGGCGGCGGGGCTGCTGACCGAGTTGGTCCGCAGGATGACATGGTTCAAGACCGCCCAGGATTGCGAGGGCGTTCCAGGCCAATTGGAGGCCCAAGAGCACGCCCCCTCACCGTTCCACATCGAGAACATCACCAACACATTGACACGATCGGGCCCCAGCGAGGAGGTCGGCCTCATCAGGATGATCGTCATACCAGAGAGACTGCAGGGGGCCGAGTCGGAACGCCCCGCATGGTCTCGGCCCGTTCAGACCAACTGGGTCACAGAACTCGAGGTCCGAAGTAACGCGGGTGTCCGAGCGGTGCAGGACTTCTATCGCCGGATCGGCCTGAGTGTTGAGGTGCACGGCAAGATCCGCGTCGCGTGCCTGCACGACCAGATGGAACGGAACTGGTGAGGAGCTTCGGATGAACCTCGAATATCGGCCGCTGCACGATCACCTGCTCTCGCTCGGCTTTCAACCCGCGCTGTCCACCGGGCACTACCCGCTGAGCTTGGATGAACCCCGGGCAACCGAGATGCTCAAGGGGGAAGGCGGGGATGTCGGGTACTTTCTCGAAGGCGAGGGCCGGGAGGCCGTCTGCGAATCGCAAGGCCAGAAGTACTTTCTCTTGGAGACGCGCCGCGTCGAGATCGGCGAGGTCGTCCACTTCTGCCACCCGCACACGGGCGGCTTTCTCGACCTGCTTGGCGCACTCGGGTATGCGCTGGATGGTCCAGTCCGAGGTGGGGTCGCGATCTTCATCCCGATCAACCGAAGGATGGGGTTCCGCACGCTCACCTTCCCGCTTCGCCGGGAGAAGCGAGCGGCCGGCGCCGACGCGGAGAACTGGGTCCATGTCGGTGACGCCCTCCGCGCTCTCGAGCGGGCGCGGTTCTTCCAGTCGCTCGACCCTCCCGCCCCCGATCCCGAGGCCGACTGAGATCAACTGAGGCCCGAATAACCGCGCCCTGGACCTCGGGAACTCCCCATGAACGGATGACTTTTTGCCAATCTCAGGAGTTTCTGGTGGTCGGGGTGGAATTGGTCGAGTAATATCCGGTATTACCTATTGTGAGCTCCTTCCCCTTGGCAGGGTGCCCCGGGGGGGAGCCCCTGGGAGGTGGCAGCCATGACGAAGAGGACGCACGCTGAGCAGCGCGGAGCAGACGGTCACGGGGTCGATACGCCCGCCTCGGCCGCGGAGGACGCCCTTGCGGCCCGATTGCGTCAGAAGCCGGGGAGGCCACGGGTTCAATACGAGGATGAGCCCGGCGGATGGAAGATCAGCCCGGAAGCCGCCAAGTTGGCCGCGGAGTACGCCGTTCGGCTCGATTTCAGGGACGGCCGGTATTTCGTGGGCTGCGAGGAGTTCCCGGGCGTCGAGGGCTGGGGCGAATCCGAGGAGGTGGCAACCGACCTCTTCCGCAAGTTGCTCGGGCGGACGATCACGGTGATGCTCGACGCGATGGTCAGGGTCCCCAGCCCGGGCGGCGGGCAGATGGTCACCAAATGCGTCAAGATGGGACCCGCGCTCTTGGCCCGCGGAGAGACCTTCGCGATTGAAAAGGGCTGGTCGTTCTCTCGCGTGGTACGGGAAGCACTGGAGGCGTACCTCACACATGCTCAAGCCGAGAACCGCAAGGAATCGCCCCTCTGAGCAGGGCCGCGCGCCCCGGGCGGCCCTGCTCGTCGCCTGCTCCATGCTCGCGGGCTGCGGGGCGTCGCCCGGCCTCCGCCCGGCGCGGATCTCGCATGTCGTGCTGATCAAACTGGCCGATCCGGGCGAGCGCGAGGCCCTGCTGGCCGACTGCGACGAAGCCCTGCCGCGGATCCCGGGCGTGGTGGCCTACGCCGCGGGCCGGCATCTCGATGTCGGGCGGGCGAATGTCGACGGGGGCTACGACCTCGGGCTCTACATCGGGTTCGAGACCGAGGCGGCGTACGCGGGGTATGTCGATCACCCTCTGCACACCGGGCTCGTCGAGGCCTGGAAGCCGCGCATCGAGTGGATGCGCGTGCACGATGTACTCGACGAAACCCCGTAGGGGGTCGTCAGCGCGTCAGCGCCGCGATCGCACGCCCGGCGTAGACCGGGCTCGCGGGGTCGGCGCTGAACTCGGCGATGTCCGAGGGCAGCCCCGGGATATCGGCGGGCGTCAGGTCCTTCCGCGCGTCCATGTCCTTGATCTGCACCCGGCCCGGGTCGGAGCCGTCGCCGTGCAGGATGACCGCGAAGCGGGCGAACTGCCGTTCGGCGTCGTTGAGCAGTTTCTTGAGGTTGCGGGTGGACTTGTCCGACGCGCGGGCGTGCATCGGGCGCACGCCGCCGGACGCGGGTTCGTACCGGTCGGCGTGCCAGGGCTTGCGCCCCTCGCGCTCGAGATAGGCCGGGCTCTCGACGCCCCGGCGCAGGTCGGCGACGAGGCGGCGGACGGGGGCGTCGCTCGCCTCGTCGTTGGCGCCGATGACGAAGGCCTCGGGGCGGAGCGAGGCGGGGCGGCGGCTCAGCGCGTCCATGAGCTCGGGCCCCTCGGGCATGAGGCCCTTGTCTTCGAGGAGGAGGGAGAGGACGACATCGCCCATCGCGAAGCCGACCGCGGGGGTGGGCGGCCCGCCGAGGAGCTCGATGAGGTTGTCGTACCGCCCGCCGCCGGCGACGGCGCGCTCGCCCTCGGCGACGACCTCGAAGACGGTGCCGGTGTAGTAGGCGAGGCCGCGGACGATGCGCAAGTCCAATTCCACATATCCGGACAGATTGATGACCGCAAGCAATCGGTGCAACTCCTGCAGCCCGGCTGTTCGATAGTCACCCGTGTTCGGGGTTAGTGTTGCAGTCTTATTGAGGTTACTCAGTAGGGTCTTGAACGACAAATCAAACGCGCCGTGATAGCTCGGGATCGACTCAACATCTATGACATTTGCTTCGGCGACGCCCGCACGCACAAGCGCCTCTCGCTTTGCATCAACCGAGTATGACTCCGCCTTGTCGAACACCATCAGCACCGCCGGAATCGCCGCGGCCTCGACCCCATAGGCGAGCAGTGCGGATGCCACCAGTTGACGATCACTCAAGCGAATTCTTGTTGGAGGTCGGTTCCCGAGCGGGTCCTGACCGAGACCGAAACCAATGAGGGCATCGAGGCAGGTGCAAAGACACCAGAAATCGCTTTCGATCAGCCTCGGTTGTCCGGTATCGCCCCTTTCGTCGGACGCCCCGATCACATCGCAGTTCCACTGCAAAAACTCCCGCAGCCTCCCCCGCTGCGGCCTCTCGGCGCGGAAGAACGGGCCCGCCATAAACCACCGCGTCGGCCTGGGCAGGTTCGCCGCCCGCGCCGCGTACATCCGCGCCAGCGTCGGCGTGAACTCGGGGCGCATCGCGAAGGGGGCCCGCCCGGTCGATTTGACCTGCTCGACCTCCTCCGGGCTCTTGCCGCTGAAGGCCTGGAAGAGCTCGCCCAGGATCCCCTCGCCGCTCTTGACGGCGTAGAGCTCGGCCTCCTCGAAGGTCGGGCCCTCGATCTCCTCGAACCCGTGCCGGATGGAGGTGTCCCGCCAGGTCTGCATGAGGTAGCGCCGGCGGAGCATGTCCTCCGGGTACATGTCGCGGGTGCCGCGGGGGCCTTTGAACGAGCGTGTCGCCATGGGCGGAGCCTAGGAGGGGTGGGGAGGCGGATGAAACCAGACAAAACCGGCCCCGGTGCCCTCCGCGAGGGCGCTCGGCTGATCGCGCTGGCTCGCCGGGCGGGCCCGGCGTAGGCTCATGGCGTGGCGCTGCGCGGCGGGCATTCCCGGTTCGACGAGCCCGGGTGGATCGGGCGGCGGACCTTTGTCTCCCTGGCCGGCCTGGGCCTTCTGGCGGCGATGGCGGCGTTCGTGTGGACGGTCGAGACCGGCTCGCCCCCGCGTGACGACCGCGGAGGCCGGGGCGTCGACGCGGGTTCGTGGGACATGGGCTTCGGCAACCGGGCCCGCCTTCTCCTCCGCCGGGGGCAATACGGGGAGTTGGTCTCGGCGGCGCGGTCCCGCCTGCAGCAGTCGCCGGGCGACCCTGAGGCCCTTCTCTTCGCCGCCTACGCGCTCGAGAACCTCGCCCAGGGCCCGGGGCTCGGCGCGATGGAGGCCGGGGCCCAGGCGGGCCAGCTCTACGCCGACCTGCTCGACCGGGTCCGCCACGGGGACGCCGCGGCCCCGGTCCGCAACCCGGAGTACTACGCGGGGTGGGCGCTGCTGAACCTGGGCCGGCCCGTGATGGCGCGCGAGTCGTTCGGGCGATTCGCCGACCAGTACCGCGAGGGCGGGCCCCGGGCCGATTCGCTGTACAACCACGCGTGCTACTTCGCGATGGCCGGCGACGCCGAGGCGGCGCTGACGGCCTGGCGTCAGGCGGCGCTCGAGGGCGCGGTCGATCATGCCTGGGCCCGGGCCGACCCCGATCTTGAGTTGATCCGGTCCGACCTGCGCTTCAAGGCGTGGCTCGACTGGCTGGCGCTGCGCCGCGACCTGGGCACACGGGGCGGCGAGCGTCCGGCGTCGAGGCCCGGGCCCCGAGGGCTCTGACGGGGCGGCGCGGGCCCCGGATATCATCCGGGCGATGGAAGACCTGCTCAACCGCCTCGCCGCGTGGAGGCCCTTCACCGCCATGGTGGTGGGTGATTTCATGCTCGACCAGCTGCTCTACGGCAACGCCGAGCGGCTGAGCGCGGACGCGCCGGTCCCCATCCTCGATGTCCGCCGGCACGAGAACCGCGCCGGGGGGGCGGCCAATGTCTGCCTCGACCTGGCGGCGATGGGCGGGAAGGTCCTCGCCGTCGGCGTCGCGGGCGAGGACGCCGAGGCGGGCACGCTGCGGAGTGAGCTCGAGCGTCGGGGCGTCGACGCGGGCGGGCTGGTGGGCGACGAATCCCGCCCGACCACCGTCAAGCGGAGCCTGGTCGGCCTGGCCCAGTCACGCCACCCGCAGAAGATGTTCCGCGTCGACTTCGAGTCGCGCGAGCCCCTCGCCGACGCCGTGCTCGACCGCCTGATCGCCGCGGTCGCCGAGCGGCTGCCCCGCGTCGATGTGGTCTGCATCGAGGACTACAACAAGGGCGTCTGCCGGGATCGGCTCTGCCAGGCGGTGATCGCGATGGCCCGGCGGGCGGGCAAGGATGTGCTCGTCGATCCCGCGCTGATCGCGGATTACTCGAAGTACCGCGGCGCGACGGCGATCACCCCCAACCGGACCGAGGCCGAGACCGCGACCGGGCAGCGGACCCACCACGCCGCCGATCCTGCCCACAACGCGGCCCTCGCGCAGGCGCTTCTCGAAGGGCTCGCGCTCGACGCGGTGGTGCTGACGCTCGACCGCCACGGCGCGCTGCTCCTCGAGCGCGGGGCCGACGCGGTGGCGATCCCGACCGTCGCACGCGATGTGTACGATGTCACCGGCGCGGGCGACATGATGCTCGCCGCCCTCGCCGCAGCCCGCGCCAACGGCATCGACTGGGACGGCGCGACCCGCTTCGCCAACGCGGCGGCCGGGCTCGAGGTCGAGGTCTTCGGCGTCGTCCCCATCCCGTTCGAGCGGATCCACGCCGAACTGCTCAAGCACCACACCGGGGGCCACGGCGCGCTCCGCACGCTCGAACAGCTTCTGATCGAGCTCGCGGCGGTCCGCTCGAGCGGGCAGCGCGTCGTGTTCACCAACGGGTGCTTCGATGTGCTCCACGCCGGGCATGTGCAGATGCTCGAAGAGGCCGCCCGGCACGGGGATTTCCTCGTCGTCGGGCTCAACAGCGACGACTCCGTCCGCCGGCTCAAGGGCGAGGGACGACCCGTGAACACGCTGAGCGACCGGGCCCGCGTACTCGGCGCGCTCCGCGCGGTGGACGCCGTGGTGGCGTTCGAGGACGACACCCCCGAGGCCCTGCTTCGCGCCATCCGCCCTGGGGTGCTCGTCAAGGGGGGCGACTACTCAATCGACCGGGTCGTGGGGCGGGAGATCGTCGAGGACGCGGGCGGCACGGTCGTCGTGGTCGGGCATGTCCGCGGGAAGAGCACCACCGGGTTCATCGAGCGGGTGCGGTCCTCGTGATCGCCCCCACGCCCACGCGGGTCCACCTCGCCGTGGTCCGCCGCGAATACCTCGCGAAGATCCTCGCCGGCGAGAAGACCGCCGAGGCCAGGCTGACCAGGACGCGCCGCGGGCCCTATGTCGCGCTCCAACCGGGCGAAACGGTCTACTTCAAGGCCCCGGGCGGGCCGATCCAGGCCCGGGCCCGGGCGGCCCGCGTGCACCGGTTCGAGTTCTCGACGCCCGGGGACCTCGATCGCGTGAGACGCCGGTTCGAGCGGGCCCTCGGCGGGCCCAGCCCCTACTGGGACGAGCGGGCCGACGCCCGCTACGCCGTGATCATCGAACTCGACCGCCCCGAGCCGACGCCCGACCGCCCCGCCTGGCGCGCGGGCGCGCCCCTGCGGTCGGCGTGGCGCGTGATCGAGCAGACCGAGCAGATCGGGCAGACCGAGCAGGCCGGCGTAGACTGACCCCGTGCCCGGCCTGTCCCCCGCGAGTTCCCCCCTCATCCGCAAACTCCCCGCGCTGCTGGTCAACCAGATCGCCGCGGGCGAGGTGATCGAGCGCCCCGCCTCGGTGGTCAAGGAACTCGTCGAGAACGCCATCGACGCGGGCGCCACACGCATCCGCCTCGAACTCGAAGCGGGCGGCATCGAACTCGTCCGCGTCGTCGACGACGGGCACGGCATCGGGCGCGACCAGCTGCCCCTCGCCCTCGAGCCGCACGCGACCAGCAAGATCACCGAGCCGGGCGACCTCGACCGCATCGGCACGCTCGGCTTCCGGGGCGAGGCGCTCGCCTCGATCGCCTCGGTCGCGAGGGTCACCGTCCGCTCCCGCACCGCCGAGGAGGACACCGCCTGGGAGATCGAGGCGGGCGACGGTCGGCTCGGCCAGGCCAGGCCGGCCGCGGGCCCGCGCGGGACCACCATCGAGGCCCGCACGCTCTTCTTCAACACGCCCGCGCGGCGCAAGTTCCTCCGCACGCCCCAGACCGAGAAGACCCGGTGCGTGGAGTGGATCCGCGACCTCGCCCTCGCCCACCCCGGCCTCGCGTTCGAGGTCGTCTGCGACGGGCGGACCACGCTCGACCTGCCCCCCGGGCAGACCCCACGCGAGCGGATCCTCGCCGTCCTGGGGCGCGAGCAGGAACGCGAACTGCTCGAGGTCCGCGTCGACCGGTTCGACGACGCGCGCGGCGTGCTCGTCTGGGGCCTCGTCGGCATGCCCTCCATCGCACGCCCCACCGCGTCGGCCCAGCATGTCTTCCTCAACGGCCGGCTCATCCGCGACCGGACCGTCCAGCACGCGCTCAGGGAGGCCTACCGCGGGCTCATCGAGCCCGGGCGCCACCCCACCGCCGTCCTCGTCATCGAGATGGCCCCCGACGCCGTCGATGTCAATGTCCACCCCGCCAAGCTCGAAGTCCGATTCCGCGACCAGTCGATGGTCCACGCCGCGATCCTCCACGGCGTCCGCGAGGCGCTCCGACGGGCCGACCTGACGCCCGCGGCGTCGGCGTCCCGAGTGGAGTTCGGCCCCGGGCAGGTCGAGGCCAAGGCCGCCGCCTTCGTCGAACAGGTCCGCGCCATGCGCGACGACGCCGAGGCAAGGGCCCGCGCCGGCGCATTCCCGCCCGTCGAGCGCGTCCGCGAGGCGCTCGCGGGTGCGGGGCCCGCCGATCTGCCCCCATCCCTCGCCCCCCTCCCCGAGCGCCCGGGGTGGGCCAGCCCGAGGCCCGCCGCCCGCGCCCTCCAGGTCCACCGGTCCTACCTCGTCACCGAGGACGAACGCGGCATTGTCATCATCGACCAGCACGCCCTGCACGAACGCGTCATGTTCGAGAAGCTCCTCGATCGCCTCGAACGCGGCGGCGGGAAACTCGAGAGCCAGGGGCTGCTCACGCCCGCCGTCGTCGAGGCGGCCCCGGCGCAGGTTGACCGGCTCGAGGAACTCACACCGCTCTTCGAGCGCCTCGGCATCGAGGCCGCCGCGATGGGCCCGAGATCGGTCGGCGTCCGGGCGTTCCCGACCCTCCTGCTCGAACGCGGGGTCGAGCCCGGGACCTTCCTCGCCGATCTCCTCGAACGCCACGAACGCGAACGCCTCGCCCCGGGGGACGAGGCGGCCCTGCACGAGGTCCTCGACATGATGGCCTGCAAGGCCGCCGTCAAGGCCGGCGATCGCCTCACCGACGGAGAGCTCGAGGAACTCCTCGCCCTGCGCGAACGCGTCGAGCGGTCCGCCGCCTGCCCTCACGGCCGCCCGACCACCGTGCGGCTGACCATCGAGCAGCTCGAGCGGCTGTTTCACCGGCGGTGACGCCTCCCCGCGGCCCGGCGGCGCCGAGACGCCGCGGGTCGGCCCGTGAAACAAAAACGCCCGGGCGGTCGGCCCGGGCGATCGGTCGTTGTCCAAAGCCGCCCTCCGCTCAGGCGGTGTTGGCCCGCTTGACGCGGAGTTGGGCGAGCGGGCGCGGGCTCTCGATGTGGGCCGCGTCGATCACATACTCGGTGTTGCTGTTGTCGTGATCGGGCAGGTCGTACATGAGGTCGAGCATCGCCTCTTCCATGACGGCGCGGAGGGCGCGGGCCCCGGTCTTCCGCGCGATCGCCTTGTGCGCGATCGCCCGCAGCGCGTCGTCGGTGAAGGTCAGCTTCGCGTTCTCGAACTGGAAGAGCTGCTGGTACTGCTTGACCAGCGCGTTGCGGGGCTGGGTCAGCACCCGGATCAGCGCCTCCTCGGCCAGCGGGGCCAGCGGGGTGATCACCGGCAGACGACCGATCAACTCGGGGATCATCCCGAACTCGATCACATCCTCGTTGGTGACCTTCTGGAGCAGGAGCTCACGCTCGTGCACGCCCGACTCGATCGTCTCGCCCTCCATCTTGGCGGCAAAGCCGATCCGCGTCTGCCCGATCCGCCGGCGGATGATCTCCTCGAGGCCCACGAAGGTCCCGCCGCAGATGAAGAGCACCTGGCTCGTGTCGAACTGGATGTACTGCTGCTCGGGGTGCTTGCGACCGCCCTGCGGGGGGACATTCGCGACCGTGCCCTCGAGCATCTTCAGCAGCGAGCGCTGCACGCCCTCGCCCGAGACATCGCGGGTGATCGAGACATTGTTCGAGGTCTTCCCGACCTTGTCGATCTCGTCGATGTAGATGATCCCGCGCTGTGCGCTCTCGATGTCGAAATCCGCCGCCTGCAGCAGCTTGAGCAGCAGGTTCTCGACATCCTCGCCCACATACCCCGCCTCGGTCAGCGTCGTCGCGTCCCCGATGGCGAAGGGCACCTTGAGCATCCGCGCCAGCGTCTTGGCAAGCAGCGTCTTCCCGCTCCCCGTCGGGCCGATCAGCAGGATGTTCGACTTGTCCAATTCGACATGCTTGGAATCCTCGCTCTCGGAGTGGATCAGCCGCTTGTAGTGGCTGTGCACCGCGACCGAGAGCGCCCGCTTCGCCGCGTTCTGACCGATCACATACTCGTCCAGGAACTCGGCGATCTGCCGCGGGCTGGGCACTTCACGCAGCACCCCCGTCGTCCCCGAGACGCGCCGACGCTCCTGCCGGAAGATGTTCTGGCAAAGGTCCACGCACTTCGAGCAGATGTACACCTCGCTCGGGCCCTCCACCATCGGGCCGACCTCCCGGCTCGTCTTCCCGCAGAACGAGCAGGTCGTGATCTTCCGACCCTTGAACCCGCCGCTGTCGCCCCCGCGACCGCCGCCACCATCCCCGGACCCGTGCTCGCCCCCGGACCCGTCCTTGCCCCCGCTCGAGGCCTTCGGGTTGGGCGTGCCACGCACGGCGGCGCTGGGCTGCGGATCTCCGGGGAACGCGGGATCGGTCGCTGGATGAGCCATGATGTGTACACACTCCCTCAAACAGGGCACGGGGCCGAGTCCCGGCGGGTTGTCGTTCCACCTCTATCGGCGACCCGGGGGCCCTGCTCGAATGTCAATCGGCCAACAGGCGAGATCCTACGCCCGCCCGATCCCGGGTCTGCCTCCCGCCCCGCCTCCTCGGTGCGCAGGGGCCGAGAATCGTCTCCGCCCGCGCCCATCTTACCGGGTTCCCCCCGAATCCGGAGGGGTCGACCCGCCCGGTTTCGCCGCCGAGGGCCGGACGGGAAGGGGCCGGCCCGTGAGATCGAACCCCGGCTCGGCGACCCGCCCCCCCGCCTTGCGGATCGCCTCGGCCCGGAGCGTCTCGAGGTCGCGGCCGGTGGCGCGGGCGATCATCACCAACCGGGCGTCCTCGAACTCCTCCTCGGTCATCTCCCCGCGTTCGCGGGCCCGGCGCAACTGGTCCAGGAGCCCCGCGGTCGGGTCGCCCGTCTCCCCGTCGGCGAGCAGGCGCCGTCGGACATAGAAGATCAGCCCCGCCCCGAGAAAGACGACCGCCACCGTGGCGACGACCCAGGGGGCAATCCGCCCAATCGCCAGCCCCGCGGCGCCCGCACTCGAAAGCGACAGGATGAGCAGGTCCCCGGTCGGCATGGGCGCTCAGGATTCGCCCAGCGTGATCGCCCGGCGGATCGGGGTGATCAGGCCGGGGAGCACGCGGGTCTCGATGAGGTGCTCGGCCTGCTGGGCCAGGGTGTTGAAGACCAGCGGCAGGCTCTTCAGGTTGGCGACGGGCTCGTACCGGCGGAGCGTGACATACACACTGATGGGCTCCCCCGACCCGTCCTCCACCCGCTTGCCCGAGCCCGAGCGCGTCTTCACCTCGAGGTGGGCCTCGATGCCGTCCGCCCGCCCGCGGGGCGCCGCGGGCCCGCCCGGCTCGGCGCGCAGGAGCAGCCCAAGCAGGGGCTGGAAATCGATCGTGACGGCGTGCTCGAGGTCGAGCAGCGCCCCGAGGGGGGAGCCTTCGAGCAACGCGTCCGCGACGATCGCGTCCTGGTTCCCCGACGCGGCGAGGTCGAAGCCGTAGAGCAACTCGACATACTCGATGTCGAGCGGGCTGATGCTCAGGAAGTAGGGCGCGACCTCGAGCACCGCCCGATGCAGGGCGTACCCCTCCTCGAACGATTCGGGGTTGACCGAGCCCGACCGGATCGTGCTCGCCCGGACCGCCAGCCAGCGGTGGTGCTCGTCGGACTGGGGGGATTCCAGGGCCAGTTCCTCCCGGTAGCGGCGGAACGAGGACATCCCCGGGAAGGTCGTGCGGACGCGTTCGAACAGGTCGAGGATGGTCTCCCGGCCCCGGGGCAGGTCGAGCTTGACGCTGATCTTCTGGTTGATGTAGAAGTCCGAGCAGAGGGCCCGGTAGGACGACGACATGCCTCGCGCTCCTTCCGCCCGGGAGTGTACCGCCCCCGGTCTCAGCGGCGCATCGGCTGGAGCTCCCAGTAGGTCAGGCTGCGCCAGAGCCACTCCGCCGGGCCGAACCGGAACGCCGACAGCCAGGCCTTGCTGAAGACGATGTTGACCGCCCAGACCCCCGCGATCACGGCGAAGAGGCCCGGGTAGTCGATCGTGGCGAAGTAGCCCAGCCCGTACCCGTAAAAGAAAGTCGTGCACAGGATCGTCTGCAGCAGATAGTTCGACAGCGCCATCCGCCCGACCGCGGCGAGGGCGCCCGTGAGCGGGCGCGCCACACCCAGGCGGACCAGCCAGATCAGCAGCCCCATGTACCCCAGCGAGATCGGGATGCCCACGAACTGCGAGCAGGACTGCCAGATGAACCCGGCCCAGTCGGGCCAGACCTCACCGATCCCCAGCATGAGCGTCAGCGTCAGCCCGAGCCCGCCCACCAGGCCCAGGATCGTCATGACCGCGTAGAACCGCGTCGGCCTCTCGCCCGAGAGGATGCCCAGGCGGAGCAGCCCCATGCCCATCATCATCAACCCGGTGATGCCCGGCGTGAACATCGGGCCGAGCAGGAACCAGAACATCAGCAGCGACGGGATCCGGGCCTTGAAGGTGTCGAGGTACCCGCCCGTGTACGCGGACAACTCGAGCGCCGTGTTGCCCATCAGCTCGTCCTCACCGGCGTGCCCGGCCCCGACCGCCCAGACCCCCAGCGCCGAGAACCCGAGCAGAATCACCGTGCTCACCAGGTGCAGCCCGAGCCCGATCCCGATCTGCCACCGCGCGTCGATCCGCCGGACCCACCACACGGCGAGCAGGGCGGCCATCGCGTACCAGACCAGGATGTCCCCGAACCAGAGGAAGACCGCGTGCCCCAGCCCGATCACCAGCAGCCACGCGATGCGCCGGTACCACAGCAACGCGCCGCGACGGAGCGGGGGGCGGTTGCCGTTCCCGTCGTCGTCGAACTTGCGCCCGTAGATCACCACGCCCGCGCCGAACAGCATGCTGAACAGCGCCATCATCTTGCCGAGCGTGAACACGCCGGTGATCGCGTGCCCCGCCTCGTTCCAGGCGCCGCCCCCGTTCATCTCCTCGGGGAACGCCATCGCGCTGCTGGGCCACGCGAAGGCGACGATGTTCGGCACGAGAATCCCCAGGAGCGCAAACCCCCGCACGACATCGAGCGTCTGCATCCGCTGGGATTCGGTGACCGGCGCGGCGTGTTCGGTGTGGCTCACAAACGGAGTTGACCACGAAACTCCGGGGCTCGCAAGGGGGCTCGCAAGGGGGCCCGCAAGTCGACGCCGCGCCCCACACCACCCCGCCAGCTCAGGGGCCCTGCCGCCCCAGCACCCACGCGGCGATCTCGTCGACCTCGCTCAGGTCCTCGACCACGCGGTGCGCCCCCGCCCGCCGGAGCGTCTGGGCATCGGTGTAGCCCGTCGCGACCCCCAGCACCCGGCACCCGTTCGCGAGCGCGCACGAAACATCGTGCGGCGTGTCCCCGATGATCACCGTCTCCGACGGGTCGGCCCCCAGCGCCGCCCGGTATCGCTCCACCGCCACCGGGGGCAGGTGCTCCCGCGCCGGGGGCTCGTGCGGCGAGTCGTCGCCCCAGGCGCACACGCGGAACCGGGCCGGGTCGAACCCCGCCGCCTCCAGCTTGAGCCGGCCCGTCTCCGGGAAGTTCCCGGTCAGGATCCCGGCGGTCACCCCGCGCGAGGCCTCCACGCGATCGACCAGCGCCCGGGCCCCGGGCAGCGCCTCGGCGCGCCCCAGGTAGCGGGGCAGCGCCTCGGCGTAGGCCGACCGGAGAGCCGAGACCGACTCGGCCGTCGGCTCGTGCCCGTTGCGCCGGAGCAGGTCACGCACGATCAGGGGGTCGAGCCGGCCGGCGAAGTCCACGCCGTCGCGGTCGAGCGGGCGGCCGAAGACCGCCCGCCCCGCCTCGCACATCGCGTCCCGCCCCGCGCCGAGAGTGCTGAGCAGGGTCAGATCGATGTCAAAGAGGATCAGCACAAAGCCTCCGCTCCCGGGTTCGGGCCCCTCACCGCCGGACCTCAAAGACCGCCTCGCCCGCGATCAGGGGGACCGCGGTCGCCGAGACGGTCTCGATGTTCCGCGCCATCGCCCGGCGGAGGTCGCCCAGAAAGGCGTCGAGGTCGCGGGCCTCGCCCTGCACCTGCGCGGTGACCGAGCCCGCGGGGTCGTTCCGCACCCACCCGGTGACGGCGTGGCCCGAAGCGACCACCCGGGCGGTCGCCCGGAACCCGACCCCCTGCACCCGACCGGTGAACCGGAACTCGCGACGCTCCATGGGGGAGGATAGGGACCAGGAATCAGGGACCAGGGACCAGGGACCAGGGACCGGTGAGTGGTAACTGTTGACTGGTGCCCGGTGCCCGGTGCCCGGTGCCCGGTGCCCGGTCCCCGATCCCCAATCCCCAGTCCCCCCTACTCTCCGCGAGAGGGCGATCGACCCGAATGACCGGCCTGGACGACGACAAACTGCGGGTGCTGGAGGCCTCCGACATCGCCTCGGTGATCGGGGAGTATGTCCGCCTGATCCCCAAGGGGCGGGAGTTCGTCTGCCTCTGCCCCTTCCACGACGACCACAGCCCCTCGATGTATGTCGTCCCCCACAAGCGGATGTTCCACTGCTTCGTCTGCAACGCGGGGGGCGATGTCTTCACCTTCATCCAGCGTTACCACGGCGTCGAGTTCCCCGAGGCGATGCGGATGCTCGCCGAGCGGGCCGGCATCGAACTCACGCCCTGGCGTCGCCCCGAGCCCGGGGGCGCCGACGCCCCGCGCCTGACCCGGGCGAGCCTCGTCGAGGCGAACCGCGTCGCGATGAAGTTCTTCCGCGCCATCCTCCGCGATCACCCCGAGGGCGCCGCCGCCCGGGCGCTGGTCGAGCGTCGCGGCATCGCGCCCGAGATGGTCGAGCGGTTCGGCCTCGGCGCCTCGACCGACCGGTGGGACGGGCTGGTGCAGACCGTCCGGCGGATGGGGCTCGACGAGGAGCCCTTTGTCGCCGCGGGCCTGCTCAAGCGCCGCGAGAAGCCCGAGCCCTACGACGCGATGCGCAACCGCCTGATCTTCCCGATCCTCGGGGAGACGGGCGAGCCCATCGCCTTCGGGGGCCGGCGGATCAACGACGCCGAGGAGCCCAAGTACCTCAACAGCCCGGAGAGCCCGCTGTTCAACAAGTCGCGGACGCTCTTCGGCCTGCCCATCGCGCGCGACGCGATCCGCAAGTCGGGCCGCGCGGTGATCGTCGAGGGCTACACCGATGTCATCGCCTGCCACCAGGCGGGGCTCTCGAATGTGGTCGGCACGCTGGGCACGGCGTTCACCACCGGGCATGCGCACAAACTCCGCGGGCAGTGCGGCGAGGTCGTGCTCCTCTTCGACGGCGACGACGCCGGGCAGAACGCCGCGGACCGCGCGATCGAGGTCCTCATCGCCGCGAGGCTTGATATCCGGGTCGCGACGCTCGCGGGCAAGACCGACGCGAAGGACCCCGACGAGTTGCTCCGCCGCCCGGGAGGGGCCGACCTGCTCCGGCGCATCCTCGACAACGCCGAGGCGGTGATCGACCGGTGGGCCCGGCGTGTGCGCGAGAAACAGGCGACGCTGGGCCCCGCGGGGCGGGCGAGGTTCCTGGACGAACAGGTCGCGCGCCTCGCCGAGACCGGGCTCGAGGGGCTCAGCCCGATCGAGCGCGACTCGATGCTCGCGAGCCTCGCCCGGGCGCTCGGGGTGCCCCACAGGCTGCTGGACGAGACCTACCAGCGGGCCCGCCGCGGGGGAAGGAACGCCGCGGACGCCGACCCCGCGCGGCCCGCCGACGCGGGCGAGTCGCTCCGGCCCGTGGACCGCTTCCGCGTCAGGCTCCTCTCCTGCCTGCTCGAGCCAGGGGCGTTGAGCGCGGCCGACCCGGCCCGGATCGCCGCGGCCCTCCGGGCCGATCTGGCGGGGGCGCCCCCCGCGGTCGAGAAGATGGTGGCCGAGGGGGTCGCGGCGCTGGATCGGGGCGAGCCGCCCGAGACAAGCCGGTTGCTCGCCTCGGCGGAAGAGGCGTCGGGGCTCGTCGCGGCGTTGCTCGCGGGCGTCGGGGTCGAGGAGGGATCCCCCGAGGAGAACCTGCTCGCCTGTGTGGAGCGGCTCGAAGCGCACGCGCTCTCGGCGGGCGGGACCGAGGGGGGCGCGGGGGCCTCGGCCCTGGACCGGCTGGACCGGCTCCGCCGCCTGCACGCCGGCCACGGGCAGAACACGGGGGCGAACCCCTACCGTCTGGCCGGCGGGGTGGGAGCGGGAAAGGATCCGTACGATCCGAGAGTCGTTCGCAACCGGAGTGAAGATGGGCAAGACCAAGCAGATGACCCCGGGCCTGCATCCGGCGCTGGCTGAACTGCTCAGCGCGTCGCGGGATCGGGGCTGGCTCTCCTACGAAGAGCTCAACAACGCGCTGCCGGACGACCTGGTCGACCCGGACCGCGTGCACGAGCTGCTGTCGCACCTGGACACGCTCTCGCTGGAGATGATCGACGAGCTCGAGTACCGGGCGAGGCTGTTCCGCGCCCGCAAGGCCGAGGCCGCCTCCGCCGGCAACGGGTTCCGCGCCATGAGCGTGGCGGGCCCCGGGCAGCGTCGCACGGACACGATGGCGATCCAGGTGCGCATGAACCGGTCGCACTTCGCCAACATCCAGCCCGCGGATGTCGCCTCGCAGGCCGAGCGCGATGTCGCCGAGGCCGAGCGGATGGACGAGGAGACGCTCCAGCGCGACATCGAGGAGGCGGTCTCGGGCGACGCGGGCTCGCGCCGGGTGGACGACCCGGTGCGCATGTACCTGACGCAGATGGGGACGATCCCGCTGCTGACCCGCGACGAGGAGATCCGCCTGGCGAAGAAGATCGAGACGACGCGCATGATCTTCCGCCGGCGTTGTCTCGAGAGCGACTACCTCGCGGCGGAGGCGGCGAAGATCCTGCGATCGGTCGAGGCGGGCGAGATGCCCTTCGACCGGACGATGCGGATCTCAACCGCCGAGGAGAACCACAAGGACAAGATCGCCCGGCGGATCCCCGCGAACCTGGGGACCATCGAGGCCCTGCTCGAGCAGAACGCCCGCGACTGGGAGGAGATGGAGAAGGCCCGCGCCGGGAGCGGGGGCGCCGCGGCGTGCGCACGGATCAAGGCGAGGATCGCGGCGAGGCGGGTCCGCCTGGCGGCGTTGCTCGAGGAACTGTGCCTGCGGACGGGGCGGATCATCCCGCTGATGCACAAGCTGAGGTCGATCAGCCAGAAGATGCGCGACCTCAGCGCCGAGATGGACCGGGCCGGCAAGGCCTCGGGCCGGCACGACGCCGAGGACCTCGAGGTGATGCGCGAGGAGCTCGACGGGCTGCGGAGCCTCGTGCGCGAGGAGCCCGAGGAGTTGGCGGCGCGGTGCGCGGCGTTGAACACCGTGTTCTGGGAGTACGAGCAGGCGAAGCGCGACCTCTCGGGCGGGAACCTGCGGCTCGTGGTCTCGATCGCCAAGAAGTACCGCAACCGGGGGCTCTCGTTCCTGGACATCATCCAGGAGGGCAACACCGGGCTGATGCGCGCGGTGGACAAGTACGAGTACAAGCGGGGGTACAAGTTCTCGACCTACGCGACCTGGTGGATCCGCCAGGCGATCACCCGCGCCATCGCCGACCATGCGCGCACGATCCGCATCCCCGTCCACATGATCGAGACGATGACCAAACTCCGGAACATCCAGAAGAAGGTGCTCCAGGAGACCGGCGTCGAGCCCACGATGGAGGAGCTCGCCGTCGCCGCGGGGATGTCGGTCGCCGAGACCCGGCGGGTGATGAAGATCAGCCGGCACCCCGTCAGCCTCGACCGCCCGGTCGGCGAGAGCGAGGACTCGTACTTCGGGGACTTCATCGAGGACCAGCGGCAGCAGACGCCCAGCGACTCGGCCGCGCAGGACATGCTCAGCCAGCGGATCGAGCATGTGCTCAAGACGCTGACCTACCGGGAGCGGGAGATCCTCAAGCTGCGGTACGGGATCGGGGACGGGTACACCTACACCCTGGAAGAGGTGGGGCGGATCTTCAAGGTCACCCGCGAGCGGGTGCGTCAGGTGGAGGCGAAGGCGCTCCGCAAGCTCCAGCACCCGGTTCGGGCGAGGAAGCTGCAGGGGTTTGTCTCCGAGGAGGAGTACCGCGAGCGCCGCCCCGGGCGGGAGGGCGGCGCCGAGGCGGAGGAATGAGCCGGGTTCTTCCCCTCTTTCAGGGGAATTTCGGGTCACGGCCGCTGACAGGACTCTCTTTTTTTCGCTTTATTTGGTGATTCCCGCAACAGAATCCCGGGCAGTCTGGTAGATTGGGTGAAGAAACCGTGGGGGGCGGTGAGCGACGGTGGTGCTTCTGGTCGGTGACGGGTACCATCCGGCCGGCCGAAGGCTCCGCGAGATCGCGCCGGGGACGGCGCGCACAGACACGGGGATCCAGACATGACAACGAACCATTCGAACGACCTTTGGCGTTTTTCTCGGCTGACGGCGGCCGGGCTCTTGATCCTCGCGTCTGGGTCGGCGGTCTCGGTGGCGGCGGAGACACCCGCGCGTCGTCCGGCGCAGTCGACCGAGGCCGAACGCCCCGCGGCCCGCCCGGTGGCGAAGCGGGTCAACGCGGCGGACGCGTCGGGTGCGCAGGCCGGGCGTCGCGGCGTGGTCCCGGCGCCGGCGGCGAGGCCGCGTGTGCAGCCACGCGACCCCTCGATGACGCCCGACCAGGTGATGGCCGAGGCGCTGCGTCGCGCGGCGGAGCTTGATCTTCAGCGCGGCGGTGTGGACGCGGGGGGCCTCGGGGCGGACGCCCCGCGCTCGGGCTCGGGCCCGGTCGTGAAGACGATGACGAACAACGGGAACGGCGTGCAGCCCGGGAACCAGCGTCGCCTTCCCGGCAACTGGCCCCCGGACCCCGGGTTCCCCGGGATGGGTGTCGGGGACGCGTCGTGCCTGACGAACACCTGGCTGGAGCGGCGTCGCGAGCAGCTCGGGGGCAACCGGGCGTTCGTCACGGTGCAGAACCTCTGGAAGCCGCTCCCGCTGCCGGACGACGCGGTGGACTTCGACGGTGACGGCGAGCCGGACAACCCGGTTCCCTCGAACCCGACCTTCATCTACTACTCGTTCCTCGAAGAGGAGATGATCGAGATCGAGTGGGAGGGCGGGGACGACAACCTGAACCTGATCGGCCTGCGGACGGAGGACACGAACGGGGACACGGTCATCGACATGTTTGACGACCCGGACGAGGAGGACGGGATCGCGGACACCTGGACCGAGCCCGGTGTGGTGCTGGACATCATCCCGCCCCCGGAGCCTGGGCAGCAGTTGACGGCCGAGGAGTTGGCGGCGTTCGCGAATTCGGCGTTGCCGCCGGGGCGCTGGGGGGACGAACGGCCGGTGTTCGCGCACCCCGACGGGGAGGCGGTGTACTACTGGGCGCAGTCGACCTGGGGCCCGGTGTCGGGCGATCAGACGATTGGATTCCAGGACACCTTCGACGGGTCACAGGTTCCGGACGCTGAGCTCCGGGCGAACATGCTGCTGGCGATGCAGGTGATCTCCGAGGTGTGCAATGTGGTGTTCATCCAGCGGAGCCAGGCGAATGTGATCTATCCGTTCGCGCCGGTGGGGTACACCTTCTGGGGCGGGGACCCGCTGGTGTCGACGGGGTCGATGCAGGGCGTGCCGCGTGACCGGACGCGGATCCCCGCGGACGACTACCCGTGGGTGCTGATCACGGCGGCGACGGACGCGCGGACGGGGATGGGCGGCAACTTCGCGACCGGCGCGGGGCTGACCCGGCTGTCGTTCCAGATCGATTACGAGTTCGACGACATCAACGGGGACGGCTTCCCCGACTTTGTGGACTTCGACGCGGACGGGACGCCCGACAGCATCGTGTTCAGCAACCTGGGGACAACGACAGCGCTGGCGTGCGATTCGAGCGGGGACAACACGGTGACCCCGGTGGACCGGCAGGGCGGGGCGAACCGGTGGACGCCCCTGAACCCGCTGGACCCGGACAACACGACCTGGACGCTCTCGTTCGCGGCGAGTTGGCCTGACCGGTACTCGTTCGACATCAACGCGGACGGGACCGAGGATGTGCTGCTCGACCTGAATTTGGACGGGGAGGCGGACACGATCACGGACATCGTGGCGGACGGGGTGCCGGTGCTGTTTGTGGACACGGACGGGGACAACGGGCCGGACTTCATCGCGCCCGTGGGCCGCGAGCCGGTGCCGTTGGAGGTGCTGAACATCGTGACGCCCTCGGTGGCGGTGATGGTGCACGAGTGGATGCACCACATGGGGTTCAACCACGAGCACCAGAGGCCGGACCGCGACGAGTATGTGCAGATCAAGTTCGAGAACATCGGGCCGGCGCAGGTGGACCAGTTCGCGCTGAACATCGGGTATGAGCCGGGCCCGTCGCAGTATGTGCAGTTCCTGGACGAGTTCGACCCGGCGGGCGTGCTGCAGACGCGGAACTGGGCGTGGGCGATCTCGGGCGCGCCGGCGTCCGGGGCGTGGGAAGAGGCCGACCCGTCGGCCGGGGCGGTGGGGGCGACCGAGCCCGCGGTGGACTACGCGTTCGACGCGGACGACGAGTCGCTGTTCTGCCTGCTGACGGGTGCGGGGAATGTCGGCCTGAGCGGGTCGACGGTGGCGACGAGCCCGACGCTGCACATCCCGAAGGGGTCGACGATCACCTATTCGTACTGGTTCAACACCAACGGCACGGCGCTGGACGCGGGCGACGGGCTGCTGGTGGAGTTCTCGGGTGACGGTGGCGCGACCTGGGAGGAGATCGCCGAGCACACGACGCCGGACAACGAGTGGTTGCTCAACGAGATCGAGATCGGGGAGGACCTGGGCTCGATGACGGCGCAGATCCGGTTCACGGCGACGGACGCCGGGGCGGACCAGCTGGTCGAGGCGGGGATCGACCGGGTGGTGGTGCGGAACTCGTACGACTTCCTGTCGATCATGCACTACGCGGCGTTCGCGTTCTCGATCGGCGATGACCCGGAGACGGACGAGTTCGAGGCGATCCCGGGGTTTGAGACGATCTTCGTGCTGCCGCCGAACACGGCCCAGTACCAGAATGTGATCGGCAACCAGCCCGGGCTGAGCCAGGGCGACCGTCAGGCGTTGGTGGATGTGTACGGGGAGCCCCCGCGCGATCCGGGCAGCGTTGGGTCGTCGGATCCGTGCCGGGCGGATGTGTCGCAGGACGGGTTCTTCAACGGGTTCGACATCGTGATCTTCCTCGAGTGGTACAACGCGGGCGACCTGCGGGCGGACTTTGCGCAGCCCGAGGGCGTGATCGATGTGTTCGACCTGCTCCAGTTCTTCGTGGACTTCCAGAACTCGTTCGCGTGCCTGCCGACGAACCCGCCGAACCCGGTGGGGAGCAACAACCTCGACCCGATCGACCCGCTCTGAACCGGCGCGGACAGGAGACCCTGACGATGAAGACGATGCAGCGATTCCTGGCGGCCGGTCTGGCGGTCGCGGTGAGCGGGGCGGTTTCGAGCGGGCTCCCCTCGCGGACGATGAACGGGGACGACTCGTCCTCGTCCAAGGGCCGACCCCCGTCGAGCGACGGCGGCGGGTGGGACAACCCGTGGGTGAGCGAGGAAACGGTCGAGTTGAACCGGCTGGTCTACCAGATGCGTGACCAGATCGCGATGACGGCGCAGTGGAACGGCCCGGGCCCGCTCGACATCCACACGCTGCGGACGCGGGACGACTTCTCGTCGCGGCGGGCGGAGTCGGCGTTGCGGGTGCGTGGGCCGGTACGGGTGGTCGCGCCGGGTCGCTCGGCCCGCGTGTCGGCGGGGACGGCCGGGGCGGACCCGACGGAGCCCGGCGCGGGTGGGGACAACCGCTCGCTGGCGCGGTTCAACCTGTGGCCGAACGGTGAGATCCCCTACACCTTCAGCGACGCGATGATCGAGGCGTTCTTCTTCGTCGGCGATCCGGATCCGGAGCAGGTCAACGCGGCGGCCGGGGTGGCGAGCGCGCTGGCGGTGATGATCACGATGGAGCAGGAGACGCCGCTGCGGTTCGTGGGGTACGACCCCGCGCAGCACCAGGTCGGGTCGATCCTGATCTGGGACAACATCGGGGACGGCGAGAACCCGCCCCCGATCGAGGACTTCGACGACGCGGACACGGACAACACGGTGACACGGATCGGGCGTTCGCTGCAGATCAGCAACCCGGATGTGGTGCCGACGACGATCTCGCACGGGTACTGGCAGAACTTCCCGTCGATCGTGCGTTCGATCGGGTTCGCGATCGGGCTGGACTGGGAGCAGCGGCACCCGGACCGGGACACCTTCATCGAGGTGCATGTGAACAGCATCCCGCCGTCGTTCGCGCCGGACGGGACGCCCTGGCCACGGTTTGTGACCGGGGACGGGAACCTGTCGCCCGGGTTCCCGGCGCTGATCGAGGACAACAGCACGGGTCAGCAGCTGTTCGCGATCGCGTTCAACGACCCGACGGTCTTCCCGCCGGGGGACTTCGACCTGGACTCGATGATGCTGGTCGACGAGTTCTCGTACAACAACGCGCTGCCGATGTACACGATCCGGGACGCGTACCGGTACCGCGACCTGGACGGGGACGATGTCGTGGACACGACGCCGTTCGGGCCGGACGATCTGATGGTGCGGCGGGAGCCGATCTTCTTCAGCGAGGGTGATATCGCGGCGATCGAGGACCTGTACACGCCGGTCTCGGCAAACCCGTGCCCGGCGGATGTCAATGAAGACGGGGTGGTGTCGGACTTCGATATCCAGCTGTACCTCGGCTGGTACGCGGTGCGTGACCTGCGGGCGGAGCTGACGGGCGACACCTGCACGGACGCGAACAACGACGGGATCGCGGACGACGACTGCATCGATGTGGAGGATCTGGTGCGGTTCTTCGTGCTGCTGCAGCAGTCGACCGAGTGCGGGACGACGGCGAACATCGGCGGGTCGAACACGCTCCAGCCGATCGACTTCAACCGCTGAGCGGTCGTGGGTCGGGCGTGCTCGTGGCGGGGTGGGGCAGGCAATCAACGCCTCGGGCGCGGGCGCCGAGGGCAGAAGGACGGGTCAAGCATGTCGAATCGATGCGTGATGGCGGTGCTGGCGGTGGTCGGGATGGCGGCGGGTTCGGCCCTTGCGCTCCCCAGCAGCCGCACGATGAACGCCCAGGGTGACAACGCCTCGTCGGCGAAGCGGAATCAGCACATTCCCGGGTACAACTGGGACGATGCCCCGATCTCCGAGTTCACCGCGGGGGTGAACCAGGACCTGTACGAGGTCCGGGAGCTGATCGCGGGCACGGCGACCTGGCTGGGCCCGGGGCCGAACGACATCCATCTGATCCTCGCGGGCGAGAACCCGGATTGGCTGGAGGAGCTGCGCGCGGAGGCCCGCCTGCTGGCCGGTCGTCGGGCCGCGGCGCCCCCGACCGGGTTCGGGCTGCCGGATGATCGGGACGACCTGTTCGACGCCTGGGTGCGGACGGCCTCGGCGGTGGCCTCGCCCCGTTCGGGCGGGGGCGACAACCGGGCCCACTTCGTGCTCAACCGCTGGCCGGTGGTGGAGACGGACAACGGGTTCATCGGCGAAGTGCCGTACTCGTTCAGCGACGGGATGATCGCGGCGTGGACCAATCGGTTCGCGACGACGGACGCGACGGAGCTGAACGCGGTGGCGGGGATCGCGAACACCTTCGCGGTGATGCTGATCCTGGAGCAGGAGCTGCCGATCCGGTTCGTGGGGTTCAACCCGAATGTCCACGAGGCGAACGGGATCCTGCTGATGGACAACATCGGGACGGGGTTCCCCAACGCCGCGGAGTTCAACTCGGTGAACCGGATCGGTCGGGCGTCGACGGCGGCGGGCGAGGACCCGACGACGATGACGCACTGCTCGTGGCAGAATTTTCCGTCGATGATCCGCTCGCTTGGGTTCGTGCTGGGGATGGACTGGGAGATGCGCCACCCCGATCGGGACTCGTTCATCCAGGTCAATCTCGAGCACATCCCGCCGACCGGCTTCCCGACGCCCGCGCAACCCGCGAACGGCATCCAGGGGCCCGGCATCACGATCACGCCGCTGGGCTCGGGCCCGCTGCTCTATGACCAGACGCTGCAGACCTCGATCGTGGCGGATGTGGACGGGTGCGGGTTCGATCTCGACTCGATGATGCTCATCGGCCCGTTCGAGTACAACGCGATCGGCCCGGCGTACACGATCCTCGAGGCATTCCGATACGACGATCTCGACGGGGACGGCAATGTCGACACGACGCCCAACGGGCCCGACGACCGCATGTTCTCCCTCCCCCCGCTGATCTTCTTCAGCGACTGCGACATCGAGGCGCTGACGGAGACCTACACGAGCGAGCAGCAGTGGTTCTTCGGGAGCGACGAGAACTGCTTCTACAATGTCGACGGCGACGAGGTGCAGGACGGCTTCGACGCCGCGGCGTTCGTTCAGCTCTGGCTCGACGGCTCGCCCTCGGCGGACCTCGTGCCCCCGTTCAACCAGGTGGACCAGGACGACCTCGACGCGTTCAACCGGGGCGCGCTGCAGTTCGGCGTGCCCCCGTTCAGCATCGAGGTCTGCTCGCCCGACCCGCTGCCGCTCGACTTCCGGTGGTTCTTCGGCAAGAACCCGGTCTGCCCTCACGACATCGACGAGAACGAGGTGCAGGACGGCGTCGACGCCGGGCTGTACATCGAACTGCAGGACGACGGCAACCCCGCGGCGGACATCACCGCGCCCTGGGGCGTCGTCGACGGGGACGATCTGGACGCGTTCTTCAACGGGGCGGCCCCGGATGTGCCGGCCTTTGCGACCGGTGAGTGCGTGGACGATCCCAATGTGGTGGGCTGGTACTACGGCAAGAACCCGGACTGCCCGCACGATGTCGACCAGAACCTCGTGCAGGACTCGCGGGATATCGCCGCGTTCATCGAGCTCTACAACAACGGCGATTTCACGGCCGATCTCGTGCCGCCCTTCGGGCAGCTCGACCTGACGGACCTGCAGGCCTTCCTCCAGGGTCAGGCGCCGTTCACCGAGGTCTTCACGCCCGGCTTCTGCTCGGACGGCAACCCGCCCGGCCCGAACAACCGCCCGGGGCGCATCAACCCGGGTTGATCCCACTGCCCGGTTCGAACACAGGCCCGCTCCGGCTGGAGCGGGCTTTTTCATGCGCGGCGAGCGCAAGCAGCGGGCATTCGGGATCCTGTCTTGTTCAGGACCCGTTTCTAGTCCGGGCGAGCCATGGGCGCAAGCCCATGGAGTGATCAGGAAACGAACCTCCGCCCGCGGCCCGCCGCGAACACATTTAGACGGGGGACCGGATTTCAGAACGCGGCGCAGCGACGGCCCGGCCCGCGGTGCAACGGCGAGCCCGGGCCCGCGTCAGAGTTCGGGGGCGAAGCCGCGGCGCATGGTGTTCTCGCAGCAGGCCCGCGGATCGGTGAAGTGGAAGAGATAGTCGGCCCCGCCGGCCTTGGTGCCCACGCCCGACATGCCGGCGCCGCCGAAGGGCTGGCGGGCGACGATCGCGCCGGTGCACTTCTGGTTGATGTAGAGGTTGCCGACGCGGAAGCCTCGCTTGGCCATCTCGATGTGCGCGGGCTTGCGGGTGAAGACACCACCGGTGAGTTTGTACTCGCTCGCGTTGGCGATCTCGAGCGCCTCCTCGAACGAGCGGGCATGGAAGATCGCGAGCACGGGCCCGAAGATCTCCTCCTTGCCGATGACATGGTCCATGGTGACGCGGCTGAAGATGTGGGGGGGGATGTAGTCCCGACCGGTCTTCTCCTCGAGGCCCGCGGGGGTCTCCATCGCGAGCTCCAGGCGGCATTCGCGCTTGCCGTGCTCGATGTACTCGCGGATGGTCTTGGCGGCCCGCTTGTCGATGACGGGCCCGACATCGGTGCCGGGGAGCATCGGGTCGCCGATGATGAGCGAGCGCGTCGAGTCGACCAGGCGACGGATGAACAGGGCGGTCGCTTCGCCCTCGGGCCCGTCGGGGTCGACGACGATGCACCGCGAGCACGCGCTGCACTTCTGCCCCTGGTAGCCGAAGGCCGAGTAGCGGACGCCCAGGACGGCCTCGTCGATGTCGGCGGAGGTGTCGACGATGACGGCGTTCTTGCCCCCCATCTCGGAGATGATCTTCTTGACATTCGCCTGGCCCGGGTGGGTCTTGGCGGCGCCCTCGATGATGTCGAGCCCGACGGCCTTGGACCCGGTGAAGGCGATCATCGACACCCGCTTGTCGCGGACGAGCATGGAGCCGACGGTGCGGCCCGGCGCGTGGCAGAACTGCAGGACATCGCGCGGCACGCCCGCCTCGTGGAGGATGTCGGTGACGATCTTGGCGATGCCGACGGTCGCCTCGGCGGGCTTTGCGATGACGCAGTTGCCGGTGACCAGGGCGGCGGTGACCATGCCGGCGAAGATGGCGCTGGGGAAGTTCCAGGGGCTGATGACGACCGCGACGCCCTTGGGCTGGTACCAGACCTCGTCGAGCTCCCCGATGAACCGACCGAGCCGCTGCCGCATGAACATGGGCATCGCGAGGCGGGCGTAGTACTCGCAGAAGTCGATGGCCTCGCAGATGTCGGCGTCGGCCTCACGCCAGGTCTTGCCCGCCTCCTTGATCATCACGCCGCAGAGCTCGTCGCGCCGGGCCCGCATCGCGGCGGCGGCCCTGACGAGGCAGCCCGAGCGGACGACCTGGTCGGTGTCGCGCCAGCGGGGGAACGCCGCGTGCGCGGCCGCGAGCAGGCGCTCGCCCCCCTCCATGTCGAGCAGGGGCCCGCCGTCGGGGATGGAGACGCCCTGGATCGCGCGGGCGAAGGCCTCCCGCTGACGCCTCTCGGCGAAGTTGCGCAGGGGCTCGTTGACGAAGGGCTTCCCGTCGCCGACTTCGGGGTGGGCGGGGGAGAGGAGGTGGCGCTCGGCGGCGATCTCGCAGAGATCGGGCTTGGGCTCGTCCTTGGGCGCGCGGGGCGCGGGCGGGGCGAGCAGGGTGCCCGCGTCCTTCTCGTCCAGCACGCTCGCCTTGAGCCAGGACTCGTTAGAGGTGTTCTCAAGCAACCGGCGGACGAGGTAGGCCATGCCCGGGATCATCTCGCCCACGGGGACATACTCGCGGATGCGCAGGCCCATCTCGGCGGCGGCGTGCTTGAGCTGGTCGGCCATGCCGTGCAGCATCTGGAGCTCGACCGCCTCGCGCGGCAGGCCCCGGGCCTCGGCCGCGGCGAGGGCGGCGGCGATGGAGCGGGCGTTGTGCGAGCCGAGGGCGAGCTTGACCCCGCCCTCGCCGGGCTTGCGGGGGGTGGAGTCGAGAAAGACCTGA
The DNA here is from genome assembly GCA_036732005.1 of Phycisphaerales bacterium. Taxonomy (GTDB): domain Bacteria; phylum Planctomycetota; class Phycisphaerae; order Phycisphaerales; family UBA1924; genus UBA1926. The sequence goes on along the minus strand of DAINDF010000003.1, from coordinate 55,854 downwards.
GCCATCTCCTCAAAGCACTTGTCGGTCTGCCACTTCACGGGCCAGACCTTGCAGGGCCAGCCCATCTGCTCGCTGTGGATGGTCTCGTAGTCCCAGTACGCCCCCTTGACGAGGCGGACGGTGAGCACCTTGCCGGTGCGCTTGGTCCACTCGACGACGCGGCGGGCGTCCTCGACGCCGCTGCGCAGGTAGGCCTGCATCGCCAGGCCCGCGTGGAAGTCGACCGTCTCGTTCGCTTTGAACCACAGGTCGAGGGTGAGGTCCTTGAAATCGGCCTGCTCGGTGTCGAGGTTGATGAACACGCCTCTGTCCCGGGCGGCCTCGAGGATGGGGAGCAAACGCGTCATCGCGTCGCGGATCGCGCCGTCGTGGTCGATCGGGTCGAACTTCGCCGAGAGCGAGGAGATCTTGATCGAGACATTCGTGCGGGGGACCTCACCCAGGTGGTCGCGCTCGAGCGTCGGGTTGGGCTTCCAGGAGGCGACCTGTGCCGGCAGGTTGTTGACCAGGTCGAGGTACTTCTCCCGGTACGCGTCCGCTTCCTCGTCCGAGACGCACGCCTCGCCCAGCAGGTCGACGCTGAAGGCGATGCCTTCGTCCCACATCTTCTTCAGACCGGGGAGGGCGCTGGCGGCGTCGGTGCCCGCGATGAACTTGCTCGCCATCCCGGTGATCTGCCCGCTGAGCGTCTTGGTCGCCAGGCCCTTGGCCATCCCGCCCATCTTCAGGCCCAGGTCCATGCCCGCGGGCAGCTTCACGCCGGGCTGGGTGAGGTAGTCGATGAGGTGCTCGTGCACCGCCTCAGGCGTGCGGAGGACGGGGAAAGCGTCGACAAAGCGGAAGAGCTGGACCTTGAAGTCGTGGTCCTTCATCGCCCAGTCCATCAGCTTGTCGGAGTAGAACCTCGCGCTGAGCAGGCCCGCCTTGTGCGCGCGCGCCTTGCTCAGAATCTCCCCGCCGATCGCCTGGACCCTCGCTTCCAGATCCCCCCCGGCGGCGGACGGGGCGGGACGGTGATCGGGCGACTTGGCGCGGCTGGAGAACAACTTCATGACAGGCTCCCGGTGGGGCGTGCGGGCCGGGCGGGCCCCGCCCGGCGCTGTGGCATCATAAGAGGCCTGAAGGGGCGCAATCCGGCGCGATCGGCCCGGATCGGCTACCGTCCCGGCGCAATGTCTCCCACGGCCGTGACCATCGGGAACTTCGACGGGGTCCACCTGGGGCACGCGGCCCTGGTGGGGCGGGCCAGGGGGCTGGTCGGGCCCGGGGGGCGGGTGGTCGTGCTCGCGTTCGACCCCCACCCCGCCAGCGTGCTTCGCCCCGGGGCCCAGCCGGCCCGCCTGACGACCTTCGCCCAGCGTGTCGGGCTGCTCCGCGGCGTGGGGGCCGACGAGGTGCTCCGCCTCGAGCCCGATCGGGCGCTCCTCTCGATGACCCCCGACCGGTTCATGGACGAGGTGGTCCGGGCATTCGCCCCGGCGTGGCTGGTCGAGGGCGCGGATTTCCACTTCGGCAAGGGGCGGGCCGGGCATGTGGCCGAGCTGCGGGAGATCGGCGGACGCCTCGGGTTCGGGGTCGAGGTGGTCGGGGGCGTCGAGGCCGTGCTGAGCGACCACGCGGTGGTCAAGGCGTCGAGTTCGATCGCACGCTGGCTGCTCGAGCGGGGGCGGGTGGGCGACGCGTCGGCGGTGCTGGGGCGGCCCCACGAGGTGACCGGGGTGGTGACCTCGGGCGACCGGCGGGGGCGGACGATCGGCTTCCCGACGATCAACATCGAGGCGGAGCAGATGACGCCCGGCCCGGGGGTCTACGCGGGGCGTGCGACGCTCCCCGATGGGCGCGTGCTCGGGGCGGCGGTGCATGTCGGCGAGCGGCCCACCGTGGGGGACGGTCGGTTCCGCCTCGAGGCCCACCTGCTGGGCCTGCCGACGAGCGTCGGGGGCGGTGGAGGGTGGGCGCTGGTCCCGGGGCTCGAGGAGACGGGGTGGCGGTGCTCGCTGCGCTTTGAGCACTGGCTCCGTGACCCGGTCCGCTTTGACGGGGTCGACCAACTGGCCGGGCAGTTGGCCCGCGATTGCGTCCGGGCGGGTGAGTTGCTGGCGTCTCCCGCGGTCTCGCGTGCGGGGCGGATGAAGGAGGTCCACGCATGAGCGGAGCGGACGGGGCGTGGGCCTCGAGCACGACGGTCGACGAGGTCGCGCGGTGGCTCGCCGGCAAGCGGTCGGTCGTGGTCATCACCCACCACAAGCCCGACGGGGACGCGCTCGGGTCGACCGTCGCGGTGGCGCGGGCGCTCAACATCGCCGCGGGCGGGTCCGCGGCGGGGTTCAGCGGGGTCGCGAGCCGGGCGGAGGTCTGGTACGGGGGCCCGATGCCGGGGTGGTGGCGGGCGGTGGCCCGGGACACGAAGGCGAGGCTGATCGACGAGCACAACCCCCCGCCCTCTTCGCACGAGCCCGACGCGGTAGTGGTGCTCGACACGGGCGCGTGGAGCCAGTTGAACGACTACCGCCCCTGGCTTGATCGTCAGCACGACCGCTGCGTGCTGATCGACCATCACCTCAACGGGGACGCGGGCGTCGCGCCCCGCCGCGTGATCGACACCTCGGCCGCGGCGGCGTGCCAGATCGCGGCGTCTCTGTGCGTGAAACTGCTCCGGGCCGAATCCCCCGCGGCGCTGCCCGTTGATATCGCCGAGCCCCTCTACCTGGGCCTCGCGACCGACACGGGGTGGTTCCGGCACTCGAATGTGAGCCCGGGCGTGTTGCGGCTCGCCGCCGACCTGCTGGAGACGGGCGTGGGGCACGAGCGGCTGTACGAGATGACCGAGCAGCGGGAGCGGCCCTCGCGGCTGCGGCTGCTCTCGCGGGCCCTCTCGACGCTCGAGATGCACGACGACGGCGTCGCGGTGGTGCGGCTCACCCAGTCGGACTTCGAGCAGACCGGCGCCTCGCCCGGCGACAGCGGGGGGTTTCTGGACATCATCAAGACCGTCGAGTCGGTGCGCGTGGGCGTGCTGCTCACCGAATTGCGGGGCGGGGCCGACGGCCTGGTCACCAAGGTGAGCATGCGCAGCAAGGGGGGCGCCGAGATGGTGGATGTGAACAAGGTCTCGCAGAAGCTCGGCGGCGGCGGGCACGCGCAGGCGGCGGGCGCGAGGCTCGTCGGCGTGGGGCTGGCCGAGGCGAACGCGCGCGTCCTCGAGGCGCTGCGATCGGGCGAGGGGGCGTGATGAACGAGCGTCCGCGGGGCAGACCGGTGCGGCCGGGCAACCGCCCGCCGCTGCGGGTGATGACGACGACGCTGTGGGAGTATCCCAGCCAGCACTACGACAGCCAGAGCCCGGACCGCAAGGGGCGACCGGTCGGCGCGAGCCGATCGACGATGCAGGGGGACAAGGACTATGTCGGCGCGACGCCGAGCTGGGTGATCTGGCAGTTGCTCCAGCGGTACACGCGGGCGGGGGATGTGGTGCTCGACCCGATGTGCGGGTCGGGGACGACGATCGATGTCTGCCGCGACCTCGGGCGCGAGCCGATCGGGTTCGATCTCGCCCCGTCGCGCGAGGACATCGAGCAGGCGGACGCGAGGGAGATCCCGCTGGAGAACGAGAGCGTCGACTTCGTCTTCCTCGACCCGCCCTACTCGACGCATGTGGACTACTCCGATGATCCCCGCTGCATCGGCAAGCTCGACGCGGGCGAGCAGCCCGCGGGCGGGCGAACCCGATCACCCGACGAGCCACCGCCGCAACTGGGCGAGGCGTACTACGAGGCGATGGAGGAGGTGATCGCCGAGTGCGGCCGCGTGCTGAAGGACCGGCGCTACTTGGGGCTGTATGTCAGCGACTCATTCCGCAAGCAGAAGGGCGTCAAGGGCGGGCTGTTCATGCCGATCGGCTTCGAGCTGTTCTCGATCATGCGCGATTACTTCCGCCCGGTGGACATCATTGCGGTGGTGCGCCACAACGCCAAGCTGAGCCGGGGCAACTGGCACAAGGCGGCGGAGGAGCAGAACTTCTTCCTGCGCGGGTTCAACTACCTGTTCGTGATGAAGAAGGAGGAGTAGAGCCGGTCGGAGATCAGTCCCTGATCCCCGATCCCTGATCCCCAGTCACCCCAGTCGGTACGCGATCACGGGCCCCGCCCTGTATCGCTCCGTCTCGGGCTCGTCAGTCCGCCCCGTCGCCACGAAGCCGTGGCGCTCGAGGATGCGGATCGACGCGGCGTTGTGGGCCGAGACGCGGGCGTGCAGCGGGCGGCGGTCGACCTCTTCGAGCAGCAGGCCCAGCGCCCGCGAGGTGACGCCCAGGCCCCAGTACTCGCGCCGGATCCAGTAGCCGACGAAGGCCTCCCCGTCGCGTTCGAAGCAGGCGATGCTGCCCGCGAGGACGCCGTCGGCGAGGATGGCCCGCGGGACGACCGCGGTATCGGCGAGCACCTTCTCCCAGTGCGCCAGGTAAGCGTCGCGGTCCCGCGGCTTGACGCCCGCGAGCGCGTTGCCCACCGGGTCGGCCTCGCAGGCGTGCATGACCGGGAGGTCGTCGGGGCAGACGGGGCGGAGTTCGACGCGCCCGGGGCGGGCGTGCGGCGGGGGCGGGTTCATGGGGCGAGCGTAGCGGGCCCACGCCGCGGATCGGCGGGCGCCCGGCGTCCCTAGCCTCCCCCCGTGGCGGAACCGTTCCCGGTCATCGTGGGCCCGACGGCGGGGGGGAAGACCTCCCTCGCGGTCGCGGTGGCGGGGGCGATCGCGGCCCGGGGGCGGGCGGCCGAGATCATCTCCGCGGACTCGGTCCAGATCTTCCGGGGGATGGACATCGGCTCAGCCAAGCCCACGGCCGAGGAGCGGGGGGGCGTGCCGCACCACTTGATCGATGAGGTGGATCCGGAGGCGCGGTTCACGGTCTTCGACTGGCTCGCCGCCGCGAACCGGGCGATCGGCGAGATCCGGGGGCGGCGGGCGGTGCCGGTGGTCGTGGGGGGAACCAACCTCTATATCAAGGCGTTGCTCGAGGGCATGTTCGAGGGCCCCGAGCCCGACGAGGCCCTGCGGGAAATCCTGCGGGGCCTGTCGCAGGCCGAGCGGCGGGCGGAACTCGAACGGGTCGACCCGGCGGCGGCGGCGCGGATCCACCCGAACGACGAGCGCCGGACCGTGCGCGCGCTGGAGGTCTACCGGCAAACCGGCACGCCGATCTCCGCCCACCAGAAACAGTGGGACGACGCCGGCCGGCTCAGGCCCGGGGCTCGGCTCTTCGGGCTGGATTGGCCGACCGAGGCGATCAACCGCCGCGTCAACGCCCGCGTGCGGCTGATGGTCGAGCAGGGGCTTGTGGAAGAGGTGGGTCGGCTGGCCCCGCGGCTCGGCCCGCAGGCGAGGGAGGCGTTGGGGTACAAGCAGATCCTGCGTCACCTCGACGGCGGGTGGACGCTGGACGAGGCGGTCGAGCAGATCAAGATCGAGACGAGGCGATTTGCCAAGAACCAGCGGACCTGGCTGCGGCGGCTCCGAGCGACCCCCGATTCGAGGTGGTTTTGCCCCCAAGAGGAGCCGCCGGCAAAGATCGCCGAGGCCATTGCCGATGCGTGTGCGCGGCCTGGGTGATGGGTGATCTGGGCGATTTCCCACCTATTGTGGGGGTTGATTCTGGAATGAGCGGGAGAATTCGGGTGGGTGCAGGCTCGGAGCGGCTTGACAACGAACCGGGATTCGCGTTCCCTCCGGTCCGGTGAGGCCCGGGGGGCGCCTCGGGAAGGCCCTGATCGACGCATGGCGAAGAAGACGACGACGCGCAAGAAGACCGCAGCGAAGGCCTCCTCTCCCGGGCGTGAGGCCGGGGGGCGGTCCACGCGCGGCCGGGGGTCGGGGTACAAGGCGGGCGAGGCGAAGGGCAAGAGCCTGGTGATCGTGGAGAGCCCGTCGAAGGCGAAGACGATCAACAAGTACCTGGGCGACGGGTATGTGGTGCTGGCGAGCGTGGGGCATGTTCGCGACTTGCCGAGCAAGAACCCCAAGGGGGTCAAGCGTCCGGTGCCCGGGGTAGACCTCGAGAAGCGGTTCACGCCGCACTACGAGGTTCTGGGCGGCAAAGAGCAGGTGATCAAGGACCTCAAGCGGGCGGCGACGGATGCGAGGAGCACCGGGGGGGAGGTTTGGTTCGCGACCGACCTTGACCGCGAAGGGGAGGCGATCGCGTGGCACCTGGCGGAGGAACTGGGGATCCGCGCGACGGAGGCGAAGCGGGTGGTGTTCGCGGCGATCACGAAGAACGAGATCGCGCGCGCGTTCAGCAACCCGCACCCGATCGACCTGGACCGGGTGAACGCGCAGCAGGCGCGTCGGATCCTGGATCGGATCGTGGGCTACCAGGTCTCGCCGCTGTTGTGGAAGAAGGTCGCGCGGGGGCTGAGCGCGGGCCGGGTGCAGTCGGTGGCGGTGCGGCTGGTGGTGGACCGGGAGCGGGAGATCCGGGCGTTCGTCCCCGACGAGAGGTGGGAGATCTCGGCGTGCTTTGCGCTGGGCGAGGCGGAGGCGCGTCGGCTCGGGCCGGCCTGGGCGGCGTTCCTTGGGACGGCCCCGGAGAGCGCGGGCGGGAAGCGGGCGACGGGCCCGACCGTGAAGGACCAGAACGCGTGGCTGAGCGAGCACCGCGCCGTGCGCGCGGAGTTGGTCGAGGTCGCGGGGGAGAAGTTCGACATCTCGCAGGCCGGCGGCGAGGCGGGCGAGGCGGGGGTTGATCTGACGGCCCGGGTCCGGGATGTCGCGGCGTTGGCGGGGCTGCGCGAGATCGGGGCCTCGGTGAGCGAGGAGGAGTCGGGGCGGGGCCCGGCGCGGTTCCGTCGGCGGGTGTGGGGCGAGGTCGATCCGGCGGCGCCCTACGAGATCGCGGGGATCGAGACGAAGCGGACGAGCACGCGTGCGTCGGCGCCGTTCATCACCTCGACGCTGCAGCAGGCGGCGTCGAGCCGGCTGGGGTTCGGGGCGCAGCGGACGATGCGGGCGGCGCAGGCGTTGTACGAGGGCGTGAACATCCCGGGCGAGGGGCCCGTGGGGTTGATCACCTACATGCGAACGGACTCGACGCACCTTTCGGGCGAGGCGATCGAGATGGCGCGTTCGTACATCGGGAAGACCTACGGCGCGAAGTACCTGCCGGAGAAGCCCAACTTCTTCACGAGCTCGAACAAGGCGGCGCAGGAGGCGCACGAGGCGATCCGTCCGACGGACGCGTCTCGTCACCCGGACAAGGTCGCGAAGGCGCTGACCGCGGACCAGGCGAGGCTGTACCGGCTGGTGTGGGAGCGGTTCATCGCGTGCCAGATGACGCCGGCGGAGTGGGACTCGACGGCGCTGGTGATCAAGGGCGGGACGGACGCGTCGCGGCCCTGCGTGTTCCGGGCGACGGGTCGCCGGCTGGCGTTCGACGGGCACTACCGCGTGTCGGGAGTGCCGATGAACGGGGACGACCTGGTGCTCCCGGACCTGTCCGAGGGTCAGGGCATGCGGGCGTTCGCGATGGAGCCGCAGCAGAAGTTCACGAGCCCGCCGGCGCGGTTCACGGAGGCGAGCCTGATCAAGACGCTGGAGAGCGAGGGGATCGGGCGTCCGTCGACCTACGCGTCGATCATCGGGGTGATCCAGGACCGCAAGTATGTGGAGCAGGTCGAGCGTCGCTTCTACGCGACGGACCTGGGCGAGGTGGTGACGGACAAGCTGATCGAGGCGTTCCCGAGCCTGATGGATGTGGGGTACACGCGGGACATGGAGGGGCTGCTCGACAAGATCGAGGAGGATCACCTCGACTGGATCGAGATGCTGACCTCGTTCTACGGCCCGTTCAAGGACTCGCTGGCGCGGGCGGAGGAGGCGCTGGTCCACGCGAAGGCGGAGGTGCAGCCCGCGCCGGAGCGGTACCGGTGCCAGAAGTGCGGGTCGACGCTGGTGTACCGGTTCGGGAAGAACGGGCGGTTCCTGTCCTGCTCGACCTATCCGGAGTGCGATTACGCCTGCCCGTGCGATCGGGAGGGGCGGCCGCGTCCCGCGGAGTTCGTGAACATCCGTTGCCCGAAGACGGGCCGGCCGATGATCCGCAAGACGGGGCGGTTCGGTCCGTTTGTGACGACGCTCTTGGAAGAGGGCGAATCGAACGATGTCGGGATCATCCTGAACATCGACAAGAAGGGGCATGTGACGGCTCCATCGGTGCCGCCCCTGGAGACCGATCTGCCCTGCCCGACCTGCCAGAGCCCGTTGAATCTGCGGGATGGGCTGCGTGGCCCGTGGCTGGGTTGCTCGCGGTTCCCGAAGTGCCGGGGCCGGGGGAAGTGGGCGGAGCTGGACGAGGCGAAGCGGGGCGAGTTGGAGAAGCGGCTGGAGGCGCACCTGCGGGCGAACCCGATCCTGGTGATCGAGACGCTGGACGGGCGGCGGCTAACCGACGAGAAGGGCAAGCCCGTCAAGGACGCCCCGACGGTGGACCAGCTGCTGCTGGACGCGGATCCGCGTGAAGCATCGCCCGGGGGTTCTTCGGAGCCCGAGCAGGAGCTGCACTCGGTCGCGTGAGGCGCCTGGGCGCCGATGACTCCGCTACCATCGTGCGGAGGCTGCGATGTCGACCTTCCGCTTGGTGCCGGCCGCCTGGCAGAACCCGGTCAATCGGGTGCTGAACCTGGTGCTCTACCTGCTGCTCTGCTTCATGGTTGGGACGGGGTGGGTGATGTGGCAGCGGCTGCCGCGCGGGTCGGGGCACGGCGGCGGTCGCGGGCGGGGCGCGATCGAGGGTGAGGCGTCGCGGGCCGGGGACGCGTTGCTCGGTCTGACGCGTCACGAATGGGGCGACTGGCACCTGTACGCGGGTCTGGCGATGCTCGCGTTGAGCGTGCTGCATCTGCTGTTGAACTGGGCCTGGCTGGTGAAGATCGCGGCGTCGAAGCAGGCGTGGCGGCTGTGGGCGGGGCTGGTCGCGGGTGTGGCGGTGGTGGGGTTCTTCGTCCTCTGGCCGATGGGTGACTGAGTCGGGCCGTGGCTGCTCGCATCGGGACGGCGAGGCCGGTGCCCGGTGGGGTCGACGGGATTTGATCCGAGCTCGGGCGAGCCGTGGGCGCAGGCCCATGCCATGATCGGGAAACGGAGCTTCGCGGGCTCGCGCCCGCGGCTCGTCGAGCACGAGTCTGGGCGTGGGTCCGGATCAGAACACGAGCAGGACGAGGGCGTACCACGCGCCGACGGCGACCATGACGGTGGCGCAGGCGCCGACGATCTCGCGCGCCTTGACGCCGGTGATCGCGAGCAGGGGGAGGGCCCAGAAGGGCTGGAGCATGTTGGTGAGTTGATCGCCGTAAGCGACGGCCATGATCATCTTCGCGGGGTGGACCCCGGCGGCGGCGCCCGCTTCGAGGGCGATGGGTCCCTGGATGGCCCTTTGCCCGCCGCCGCTGGGGACGAACAGGTTGACGACGGCGGCGCTGAAGTAGGTGAGCAGCGGGAGGGTCTGTGCGGTGGCGGTGGCGGCGAGCGCCCGGCTGAACGACTCGATGAGCCCGCTGGCGACGAGGAGGGCCATGATGCCGGCGTAGAGGGGGAACTGGAGGATGACGCCGGCGCACCCGCGGGCGCCGTCCTCGGCGGCGCGGGCATAGGACGCGGTGGATCCGTGGAGGAGGAGGCCCAGCCCGAGCATGGTGGCGTTGACCTCGTTGAGGCCGACGCGGGCGAGCCCGTCGACCGAGCCGTAGCGGAGGACGGCGGCAAGGAGCGCGACGCCGAGCCCCCAGGCGAGGGCGGGGGACTCGTGGAGGAGATCGGGGAGCGTGCGTGGGCGTGGGGGCGCCGCTGGGGAGGGGCGCTGGGCGGGGTCGTCCGGGGCCGGGCGTGCGGGATGGTCGGCGGGCGGGGAGAGCAGGGCGAGGAGGGTCGGGATGATGAGTAGCGCCCCTGCGGTGGCGAGGAGGTTCATGGGGCTCAAGAGTGTCTCCGAGAGCGGGACACCCTCGGGGAAGCGTTCGAGGGTGGAGGGGGGGAGGACCTTCTCGGCGCCGGCGCGGGTGGTCATGGTGAGGGGCGCCGAGCCGCTGAGGCCGCCGTGCCAGACGAGCATGCCCATGTAGCCGGCGGCGGCGAGGAGGGGGAAGTGGGCGCGGGCGCCGCGTTTCCTGAGCGATCGGCCGACCTCCCGGGCGAGGAGCGCTCCGACGATGAGCCCGAGGCCCCAGTTGACCAGGCCGAAGAGCGCGGCGACGAGCCCGATCATGGCGGCGGCGGTGGGGGCGGTGCGGGGGAGCGAGGCGAGCGCCTCGATGAGGCGTGCAACGGGTCGGCTGGCGGCGAGGGCGTGCCCGGTGACGAGGATGAGGCACATCTGCATGGCGAAGGCGAGGAATCGCCAGAGGCCCGCGTCGCCGCGCCAGGCGTCGAGGAGGAAGGTCGCGCGGGAGGCGTTGTCTGGCTTGTCCGGGAAGGAGCCGAGGGTGAGGGCGAGGAGGGCGGTGAGGAGGGTCAGGAGAACCGCGAGGACGAACGGGTCGGGGGCGGACTTCTCAAAGACCCGGCTGATGGCGGCGCCGATGCGGGCGATCATGGGCGGAGGGTACCGCGCGTGGGCGGTGATCGCTGCTGCGGCCCCGGTGGAGGCGCGCGACGCACCGCGGGGGGGTTCAGCTCACATCGATGTCGCGGACGCCGCGGGCGCGGCGCATGGTCTCGGTGGCGTTGCGGAAGTGCTCGCGGACACCTTCGGCGTCCTTGATGGCGGCGAGGGTGATCACGGGGGTGCGTTCGTCGGTGCTGGTGACCTCGATGGTGCCGAGGCCGACGAGGCGTTGGATGAAGGGCTGGATGAGGCCCGTGTCGCGGACGCGGTAGAGCTCGACCTCTTCGGTCTGGCGGCTGAGAATGCCCCATTGCCACCTGAGCCTCTGGGTTGTGAGCGTGTATCGGGTGGTGGCGATCTTGAGGTAGCGGTAGATGGCGAAGGGGATGGGCAGCACGAGGAGGCAGGCGAGGAACCAGGGGAAGTTGACCCACTGGCTGGGCCCGCCGGACCAGAGGACCTGCTCTTCGGGGATCTCGGGCAAGGCCGAACCGCGTGCTCGTTCGTCGATCATGGTGTTCACTGTATCGGGTTGTTCGGGGGCGGGTTCTCCCGGTTTCGCGCCGCGGGGGATCGGGTAGGCTGAGGGGGCCGCGCCGTTGAAAGGGACGCCATGACACTCTCGACGCTGTCGATGCTCACCGTCTCCCTGATGCTTGCTCAACCCGGCGGGTCGGAGCCGCTGCTGGCGGAACTGCCCGAGGTGCTGGTCACGGCGGACGACACCGTGATCGACCGCTCGTGCCGTGTGGTGATCCCGGCGGGGGTGGTGATCGCCGACGCGGCGGGAGACGGCGTGATCCGGATCGTCTCGGACGGCGTGCTGGTCGAGTTCGCGGAGGGCTCGGTGCTGACGGGGGGCGAGGTCGAGGGGAACTGGGACGGATTGTCCGGCGTTGGCGTGCGCGTGGAGGGCGCGGCGGGGGTGACGCTGCGGAATCTGCGTGTGCGGGGGTTCAAGGTGGGTGTCCTGGCGGCGGAGGCGGATCGGCTCACGGTGGACGGCGGCGATTTTTCAGACAACTACCGCCAGCGGCTCGGCTCAACGCCCCTGCAGGAAGACGCTTCGGACTGGCTCTTCCCGCACCGGAACGATGAGCGGGAGTGGGTGACGCGGCACGGCGCGGCGTTGGCGGTGGAGCGATCGGAGGGCGTGGTCGTGCGCGGGCTCCGTGTCCGGCGGGGGCAGAACGGGATCGTGTTCGACCGGGTGAACGGCGCCACGGTGGTGGACAACGACTGCTCGTTCCTCTCGGGGTGGGGCCTGGCGCTGTGGAGATCGAGCGAGAACACGATCGCGAACAACGCGTTCGATTTCTGCGTGCGTGGGCATTCGGAGGGGGTGTACAACCGGGGGCAGGACTCGGCGGGGATCCTGTTCTTCGAGCAGTGCAACAAGAACCGGGTGATCGGCAACTCCGCGACCCACTCGGGCGACGGGTTCTTCGGGTTCGCGGGGAGCGAGGCGATCGGCGAATCGCCCCGGCCCGAGGGTGCGGCCTGGTCGTATGCGCGCGTCGGGTGCAACGACAATCTGTTTCTGAACAACGACTTCTCCTACGCCTCGGCGCACGGGTGGGAGATGACCTTCTCGGAGGGGAACATCCTGTGGGAGAACCGGATCGTCGGGAACGCGATCTGCGGTGTCTGGGGCGGGTACTCGTCCGAGACGGTGATCGCGCACAACGAGTTCAGAGGAAACGGCGGCATGCCCTACGGGCTCGAGGGCGGGGCGATCAACATCGAGCACGGTTCGAGAAACCTGATCTTCGAGAACGACATGCTGGACAACACCGCGGGCGTGCGGCTCTGGTGGGACGATGACGGCCGGGTGCTGACGCTGCCGGGCGTGCCGAACGCCGGGGTGGTGGAGAGCAACCTGGTCACGCGGAATCGGATCACGGTGCGTGACGCGTCGGGCTTTTCCGGGCCCCGGCACGAGGGGCGGGTCTTCCGCGGGCTGTGGATCCAGGATCCCTCGGGTACGCACACGAAGAACACGCTGGTGGGCGACAACCAGATCGAGATTGCTCTCTCGCCCTCGGCGCCGGTGGAGGTTGATCCCGGCGTGTTGATCGACCACCCCCCGCCGGGGTTCCGCTTCCCGGATGCCCCGTTCGCGTTCCCGATCGGCCAGACCGAGCCGATCGGGGCGAGGGCGCGCCTCGCGGGGCGAGAGAACATCGTGATGGGCGAGTGGGGCCCGTGGGACCACGAGAGCCCGATGCTGCGGCTGAGGGAGCGCGGCGTGGGCCGGGCCGTCTATGAGGTGTTCGGCGTCGGCGTGCCCGCGGTGGGAGGCGCCAGCGCGCCGGGGACCTCGGTGCATGTGGAAGAGGTCGTGGTCGGGCCGGGTCCCCGGCGTGCGCGGATCACGGTCGCGAACGCCGAGCCCGGCGTGCATGCATACCGACTCTCCGCGACGGACCCGGCGAGCGGATGGGACGCCCCGATCGCCGGGACGCTGGTCAATGCGCAGTGGGAGGTCCGGGTGTGGTCGTGGGAGGCGGACCCGATGGGAGATCTGGAGGCGTGGCGGGCCGAGGGGGAAGGCGAGGGCGTGGAGAGGGCGACGCTCCCGGGGCTGGACCTCGCGTATCAGGCGAGGGGCCCGGCGGACCTGGGGGTGGTGTCGCGCGAGCGGGCCGAGGCGGCGGGGATCGGGCGCGATCGCTTCGCGATGATCGCTTCGACGCGGGTCCCGCTCCGGGCGGGCCGATGGAAGGTGCGTGTGGTGAGCGACGACGGCGTGCGCGTTCTCGTGGACGGGGCTGTCCGGCTGGAGCGGTGGGACATTCACGGCCCGACGCCGGACGAGTTCGAGGTGGAATTGGACGAGCCGCGCGAGGTGACGCTTGAGGTCGAGCACTTCGAGCGTGACGGGTGGGCGGCGTTGTCGGTGACGATCGAGCCCGGTGGTTGAGCTGCTCGGCGTTCGCCGAGATGGGCCGAACTCGCCCCGCGGATCCCGGATGGAGCCAGCCCCGCCGCTTGACCTTCCCCCCAGATCCTCCTTGATCCACGCCCGAGACGATCGCTCGGCCTGGATCGGGTTCTGGGGGGAAGGTCCACGCCTGTGTCGAAGCCGCTCGCGGGGCAGACCGATCGGTCAGGGTTTACGGGCAGCCCGTGTTGAATGCGGCAATGAATCCCTGGACATCCGCGAGATCGAAGATGCCGTCGCCGTTCAGGTCGGCGGGCGTTGCGCCGGCGACGAACGCCGCAAGGAATGTCTGAACATCGGCCAGATCGAGAACACCGAACGGCTCGGCGAGGTCAGCGGGGCAGTTACCCGCCGCGCACGAGACGCCGAAGATGCGGACATCATCGATGCCCGCCTCGACCACCGAGCCGTCGCCGAGATCGCTCGCGACGAACTTGACTCGGATCGTCGAGGTCAGATCGACGAAGTCGCCGACATTGAACCCGGCTTCGATCCAGCCGCCCGAAGTTCCCGCGCCCGCGGGCCCGACCGTTTCGACGAGCACATAGGTCTGACCGTTGTCGTCCGAAACGAACACCTGGAATACATCCGCGTTCGGCGCGGCGCCGGTGTTGTTGGAATACCACCTAGCGTACGAGATCACCGCAGACTGGGTGGCACTCAGGTCGATCTGGTTGCTCACCAGCGATGTCGTGCCGCCGTCGACATCGTTATCGCCGAGCCCGCCGCCCGGACTCCCCTGGCCCGTGACCCACGCGAGGGTGCCATCGGCGGTGTTGTCGTCCTCAGGCTGCGCGGCTGTGCCAACCGGGTCCACACGGACCCACACGCCTGTTGTCGCGTTGTCACCGGGCGCTCCCGCCGAGAAGCCGACCGGCACCTCGAAGTCATACAACTCGTCCAGGTCCACCTGGTCCGCGGCCAGCGTGCGGAACACGCTCGATGACTGCGGCGACGCGCCGGCCGGCTCGGTCACGGTGATTCCCGATTGGAGGTCGAACGAGATGAAGTACTCGACATTCATGGGGCAATCGGCCGGCGCGGGGAAAGTGGCGGTGAAGCTCGTTGCCGAGTCGGGTTCGAGCGCAATCTGCTGGAACCCCGCGCCAGTGTCGACATGGAATGTCCCGCTGCCCGGGACGATGGGGTCCTCAATCGAGGGGACGATGTCGACACGCAGCGTGTCACCGCCGGCCGATGAAAGGAGATCGGGCAGCCCATCCGGGAAGAGGATCTCCAGACCGGCGACAAAGTCGCCGCCGGAGGACTCGATCGCGTCGCGGTAGATCGCGGTGCCGGTCCACCAAGAGATATCGCCGTACACGCTCGTGCTCGTCGTGCCGCCGGACAGGACCCCCGCGATCACCCACTCGCCGCCGAACTGAACCAGGACCGGACCGCCGCTGTCTCCGGGCGCGGTCGTCGCCTCAAACTCCACCGGGACCGAGCTGCCGCTCGGGATCGTGTTCGCACCGCTGGTGCCATTGTCGAAATCGGTCGAGATGATGTTGCTGCCGCCCGAGCTCGCCGGGCTGCCGTAGACATCGATGATGTTCTCACCGCCCCAGCGGAAGCCATCGGCGGAGAACCCGTGCCCCGAGCTGCCGAGGCCGTTGTACCCGTAGCCAAGCGTCGCACACAGCATACCCGCGAGCTCATCCGTCTCGTCGATCAGCCGCATCGGCTGGGCGATGTTGGGCGGGACCGGCGCGGTCAAGACATGGATGGACACATCGCCGCCGTCCAGGAGCGAGCCGCTGCCGGCCGGGAGAATTGACGACTGAACCGTGGCCGTAAAGTCCGGGCTGTTCGAGTTGTCGCCGAACCTGACGAGGGTGCCGGCGCCGATGCCGCAGTGGCGCGCGGCGAGGATGACATTGGGAGCGATCAGCGTGCCGGTGCAGCCGCCCACTCTGACGACGGCGTCAAACGGGGCGGCGTAGGCTCTCGCTCCCGCCGCGCCGATCGCGTTGTTGATCACGATACGGGGGAAGACGCCGTCCGCGGCCTCGGGCGAGCCAAGAAGGTACATCTTGGTGTCGATCTGTCGCTCGGACAGCACATCGCCGGTCGCCGCATCGATCACCATCTCGAAGTGTGTCGGGCTCGCGGGCAATCCGCGGTCGGCCAGCAAGGTGGTGACCTCCCAAGCCAGGACGGCCTCGTCGCCGGCACGGAACCACACCTGCTTGGCAACGGAGCCAATCGCCTCGGGCAGGAGCCACTCGGCCAAGCCAACGGCCATCTCTTGCGAGAGATTCACACTGCCGCGACGCGGCTTCAGTTTTTCCGTCGAATCGTCGAGGACCCGCGCCACCGTTCCATCGGCATTCTCGATCACGAAGACCCGCGAGCCGTGGAGCGGCAAATCTCCGATGAACTTCTGAAACACGACCGCGCCGGCAGGGGCGTCTTTGCCCGGTTCGATCAACTCGATGCGAGAGTCGCCCCGTTGCAGATACCCGGTGGACTCCCCTTTTGCCAGGAACGCTCGAACGCTCGCTTCGTCCGCAACGCACAGGCCGCTCATCCACAGGCCGCTCGCCAGCATCACGCCGGTCACTCTCAGCGTCATCATTCTTGAGATCTCCCAAAGATCAGCGCGATCAGCGACGGCCCCTTGTCAACGGCCGACATTTCGCCTCGCCGTCGTCCAGATCAGTCTCCACGGCGCCCCACAACATACCGTGTACGCCAGCGCTGTCCCGCGTCAAAACTCCGTCACGCGGTGACACTTTGGACCATTTTGTTATCGGACGAGAGCAGTCGTTGAACGCCATGGCCGCGAGCCCGCCTCTGCGGATCACGGCGCCGCATGGCCTTACACCCGTGCTTGGGCGGTGTGAGGGTTCCTGGGGCGGGTTCGCGGTTTCATGCGGCGCGGCGAGGTGCTCCGAGCAACGGGGTCTCAATCAAGCGGAGAGGGGGGGAGTCTGAACCCCGACTCTTCACGGCGGCCCTGATCGGCGATTCCGGCCGCGTAAGGCGTATTCCGACAAGGAGATGCGGCTCCGCCCCCGAGTGTTGCCCGATCGGCGTCAGAGTTCGTCCGGGTTGGTGCTTGGCGCAGTGCGCCAAACGGTCTCGCTCCGTCGGCCCGGTCGGAGCAAGCCATGAGACCAAACGACTCATCTGTAGTATCAACCGTCCGTGCGATCGGCGTGGTCCGTATCTCAACGGAGAACCAGCGCGAAGAGAGCCTGGAGGCTCAGAAGGTCGTCTGCCAGCGGGTCGCGCGGCGGGTGATCGGCGCCGAGCCCGAGTGGAAATGGGTGTCTTCCCGGGGCTCGGGGGAGCACCTTGATCGACCCGAGTTGGAGGAGATCGATCGCCTGGTTGAGAGCGGTCGATATCACCTGCTCGTGACCGAGAACCTTGATCGCATCATGCGGGACACCGGGGTCGTCCAGCTCCTGAAGCGGTGCGTTGCCGCAGGTGTCCGGGTGGTGACGAACAACGGCCTTGACACACAAAGCCCGCATTGGCGTCTGCTCGGGGCATTGCAGGCGGCCATGAGTGAGGATGAGCAGGAGAACACATCGTCGAGGATCAAGCGGCAGTGGCCGCAGGAGTTTGTGAACGGGGGGTGCCTCGGGACAATCCCATGGGGCTATGTATACGAACCGCCGGAGGGATACAGCGGGCCGAAGGTCGACCGGTATCTCAGAAAGGACCCGCACCTTGAGCCCGTGTACCTGGCGATCGTCGATCGGCTCTTTCAGGGCGCGAGCTACGCCGATGCGGCTCGCTGGCTGGAGGAACGGCGGGTCCCGGTCCCGGGCAAGACGAACGGCCCGTGGGCACCGCACATGGTCGCGAGGCTCGTCCGCGAGCCGATCCGGGCGGGGCTTCGGGTCTTCGGGCGCACCCAGACCGTCAAGGACCTGACAACTGGCAAGCGCATCCCCCGTCCGGCAGAGGAGCCCCCAAAGACCCGGGAGGTTGACCACCTGCGGATGATCTCGCCCGAGAGGCACGAGGCGTTGCTGGCGATGCTCGATGATCGCAACGCCTACCTGCGCCGCGCCCACGACCGAGCCAGCGGGCGTCGACCTCGGAGCCGCAAGCGGATCTACCCCTCGCAGGTGACCACCTGCGCGATCTGCGGGTGGCTCTACAGTTGCGCCGGATCGAGCGGCGCGGTCGATCGGGTGAGCCCGCAGGAGCGTCGCCGGCTCACCTGCGGCGGCAAGCGGCAGAAGCGGTGCTGGGTCGCGGCCTTTCTGCATGCGCCCACCCTCCTCGATTCGCTGTTCAGTGCGCTCGTTGCGACCGCAAAGGAGCGGCTCGATGACCCGGATCGGCTCCGGGCTATGGTCGGGGAGGAACTCGCCGACCTGCAGGGGTCATGGCATGGGGCCGTCGAGGCGGCGCGTGCCGAGCGTGCGCGGCTCGAGCAGGCTCAGACCAGGCTCATCCAGACCGTCGAGAAGTCCGGCGGCCCGGTCGACGCCCTGGCCAGCAGGATTGCGGAGCTCAGCTCGGAGATCCGCTCCGCCAAAGCCCGCTTGCACGACCTCGAGTCCAACCCGCCCACAACGGTCGAGATCCCCTCGGCCGATGAAGTGAGCCGGAGGCTCACCGAGCTGCGCTCCGGGTTCGACCCCGAGGACGGGCTGACGGTCGCGAAGCTCACGCGGGTGGTGCCGAGGATGACGGCCTACCCGTTCCGCCTCATCGGGGGCACTTCGCTGCATGTGTTTGTGCTCGCAGAGGTGGACCTCTCGGGCTTCTGTCGCCCCGCCGACTCTGCGGTGCTCAAGGACGAGGTGACCAAGAAGGTCTGGCTCCCGGCGTTCAAGACACCCCGACCGGTCGCTTTGTTGAGCGGGGTCCGAAACGGTCTTGCCCGAGGCCTGAGCCCCACCGCGGTCTCTGTCGAACTCGGGGCGAACCTCGGGACGATCCGCGAGTCGATGCGTCTGCTGGACGAGATGGCCAAGCTCGGCCTGTCCAGCCCCTTCATCCCGGCGACCGTCCCAGCCGAGCTGGGCGGCAACGGTCGCTATCGCAAGGACACGACCCTGGATCCTTGCCCGGGCCACGAGCCCTGGACGGGCGATCTCGGCGGCTTGCCCCCGCTGCCTGACCTTTCGGCCTGAGCCGAGCCGAACTCGCATTCATCGGGGCCCCGGGTGGGGCCCCTTTCTTCATGGAGATTGAACATGCCAAAGCACCCCAGACCATCGGACGAATCGGTGGCAGAGTGGATCCTGCGGCTTGCCTGCCGCAAGCTCGCCGAACGGCTCCTCGCCGAGCACGAGGCGGAAAAGCGAGAGAAGGACAAGGCCGAGTCCCCCGGGCCCGAGCCGACGGCAAGGGACGCCGAGAAGGGTGAGGCCGGATGACGAGAAGCGTGATTGACACACCGAACCGGATGCTTCGGTCGCCCAAATGCGGTTCCCTGATCCCCGTTGGCGCTCCAGAAACGCGGTTCAGCGGCCGACAGCCGCCCGATGGCGGCGTTCTGGCTGCCTCCCGGCCGCAGTGCGGGATTGATCCCGGGGCGGGGACACCGCCCGGGGTGGTGCCGGGCCGGGCGACCGGGACGTCTCCACCCGCGAGCGGTACATTGAACTCGACCGTGACGCCGTGGCGCTCGAAGAACTCTTCACTGAACTCCTCCGCATGCCTGCCCTGCTCGCTCGGCAGCAGATGGGATGCAACCGCATCCGGCCGCACTCGAGCCTGGGCTACCGACCCCCGGCACCGAAAACGATCGCTGCTAGTTCGCCCTCCGCTCCGCTCCGGGCGGCCCAGCAGCGAGGGAGCATGCGCTCAAACCCGAAACCTGTTCCAGTCGATGGACGAGGAATCCTGAGGCGAGTAAGGCCCCCGCTCGTAGGGCTGGACAAAGAAGTACCCGAGGTTCACGGAGGCGCGGGCCGCGTTTACACACGGGCAGGCCGAGGGCCCGACTCCGCGGGTGGGGCACTCAAGCCACGGGATTTGAGGAGGCCGCTGCAACGGCTCCTACGCCACACGGAACCGCGTGGCGATCTGCATCAGGTCCTCCGCCTTTCGGCTGAGGTCCTCGGAGGCCTGCGCGGCCTGCCGCGAGCCGTCGCTCGACTCCGACGCGATCGCGGCGATCCGCTGCATCGCCACGCTCACCTGCTCGCTCGCGCTGGCCTGCTGATCCGTGGAACTCGCGACCGTTGCGACCATCTCCCGCACCCGACGCACCGACCCGACGATCCCCTCGATGCGCTCGGCGGCGTCGTGCGAGGTTCGCGTGCCCTCGTTCACCAGCGAGGCCCCGAAGTCCATTACGCGCACCACCTCCTTGGTCTCATCCTGGATCGAGCGGACGGTCCGGCCCACCTCGTCCGTCGCCTGGGCCGTCCGCTCCGCGAGCTTGCGCACCTCGTCGGCGACAACGGCGAACCCCCTGCCGTGCTCCCCGGCGCGGGCCGCCTCGATCGCCGCGTTCAACGCGAGGAGGTTGGTCTGGTCGGCGATGTCGTTGATTACCGCGACGATCTGCCCGATCGACTCGCTCTGCTCGCCCAGGTGCTGGACCCGGACCGAACTCTGCCGCACCGACTCGGCGATCTCGTTCATCGCGCGGGTCCCGGCGTCCACGGCCTCGCGGCCCGCGTTGGCGGTCGTCTCGGCCCGGTCGGATTCGGACGCCGACTCCCGCGTGGTCTGCGCAACCTGGGTGACCGAGGCGGCCAGTTCGGTGACCGCGCCCGCGACCTCCTGGGTCTGGGACTGCTGCTCGGAGAGCCCGGCGGAGATCTCCTCGGCGGACGCCGCGACCTCGGTCGCCGCCGCCGCGACGCTGTTCGCCGACTCGATCACACGCGTCACCAACTCGGCCACGGCGCCCACGAAGGTGTTGAACTGCCCCGCCATCGTCCCGATCTCGTCGCCCCGGGAGTCGTCCAGGCGGACCGTCAAGTCTCGGTTCTCGGCAGCCTGGCGGAACCCCGAGGTCGCCGATCCGAGCCGGCGCACGATCCCCCGGACCGCGAGCGTTCCGGTTGCGCCGATCACGGCCAGCACCGCGCCCGCGACCGCGACAAAGACGGTCGCGGTTGTTTTCGCCCGGTCCCGGGCCTGTTCGGCTTGCTCGATGAGCAGCCGCGCGCTCAGGTCCTCGACCTCCTTCATCCCGTCGATCTTGCGTGTCATCGCGGCGAACGACTCGCCCGCGTCGAGCCGGAGGGCGCCATCCGCCGCCTGGGCCGCGGCGGCGGCGCGAATCTCCTCGACCTTGCGGGACGCCTGGCTCTCGCGGAAATGGTTGAATGCGCCGAGGGCATGGTCGCCCGCTTGGTCGAGGAAGACCGAGATGTAGGCCTCCTGTCGGGCCGCGAGCCCGACGAAGCGTTCGTAGGCGCCGGGACCAAACGACCCGCGCCTGATCGAACCGTTCAGCAGGGCGCGCTCCTGCCCGGCGAACTCCTTGGCTCGGAGAAGGCCCGCGTACGCGCCGATCTGCCGGTTGATCTCCGCCGAGGTGCTCCTAGCGGTGATCGCGCTGATCGCGTCCAGCCCCGCGGCGATCGCCTCGGTGTACGCCGCCACAGCCGCCGGGCCTTCGATCGAGAGCCCGTCCACCTCGAGCCGCGTCTGGGTCAGGCCCTCGGCGGCCCGGGTCGTGCGGTCGATCGCCTCGGCGAACGCCGGGGCGAGCCCGTCACGGTCGAGCAAATCGGTCGCCTTGCGCAACTCGCCGAGCCTCGAATCGGTCTGGCGCCGCTGGGCGGTCAATTCGGCTCCAGATTCAGTGCCCTTGGCCCCCAGGAACCCGGCGGTCAGGCCGCGCTCTCGCTGCGACTCGTGCACGAAATCCCCGATACGCACACCCAAACGGGTGAACTCGGTGATGTCGCCCATCTCGGCCGCGGTCGAACGGGCATCGAGGGCCCGGCTGCCGGCCAGAAACCCGGCGGCAAGCATGGGGGCGGCGAGCAGCAGGGCGAGCTGGATTGAAAGTCGCATGACAATCTCCTGAATGAAAATGGATATCGACGGACACAATCGCCCCCCTGAGCCCATGAGGGGATTGCGCCCGACTTTCTGGCACCGGTGTGGGCTGGGCAAACTGGGCAAGGTGAGTCATTGGCTTTGCATGGCCTTTCCCACGGCTGGGAGGCGCGAGAGTGCGATCTAATTACGAACAAAAACCATTTGTATAGGAGCATGGCCCGCCGGTCGGTGGTCGGGCTGCTGAGAGGGCAGAGAAAGTGGCATGGGCCCGCAAAATTGTGTAGTTGTGACTCGGCAAATACACTACTATGGGCCCGCCCGGGATCTTGGTTCGGAGAGACCCTGTTCCGGGGAGTCGGTTTGTTTCATTCGTTCGCAGCAGACCAGGAGGCATGGGCGATGGGATCTCAAGGACCACTCGGCGGGCTCGCTCGGATTCGTTTCGGCGGGCTTGCCTTGGCGTGCGCGGCGTTCGTCCCCCAGGGAGTGCTCGGGGGCGATGAGCCCGGGGCGACTCGGGGGACGCAGGTGGTGAGCGGGGTCGTGCAGTCGTCGGCGGGGGCGCCGCTGGAGGGGGCGATCGTCTCGCTGCGGGCGCAGCCGGTGCGCACGGTGACGGGGGTGGACGGGTCGTACTCGCTCGAGGTTCCGGCGGGCCCCGGGGCAATGATCGTCGCGGCCCTGCAGGGGTATTACAACAACGGCGTGCCCTACACGGGGTCGGGGGCGTTGGACTTCACGCTCAGCCCGACCCCGACGGTCGATCATTCGGGGTACTCGTTCGTGGACCCGGTGACCTGTTCGATCTGCCACGCCGATCAGGTGGATCAGTGGACCGATTCACCGATGGCCAGGGGCGGGATCAACACTTGGCTGCACGATACTTACGCGGGGGACGGGACGCCGGGTGGGATGGGCGGTTTCGTCTATGTGCGTGACTCGGTGTTCGCCGACACGAACCCCGCGTCGGAGTGCGCCTCGTGCCACCAGCCCGAGGTGTGGATCGAGAGCCCGTTTGCGGCGATGCAGACGCCGAGCGAGATGGGGTATCCCTCGGTCGGCGTGGCGCACGGCATCTCGTGCGAGACCTGCCACAAGATCGCGGACGTGGATGTCTCGAAGATCAACTTCCCGGGCATCTTCCCGGGGGCGGTCGACTACTTCCGCCCCGCGCCCGGGCAGCAGGTGATGTACGGGGCGCTCGGCGACGCGTCGTTCTCTGTTGCGGGGCTGATGCAGCCGGCGTACAACCCGCAGCTCACGGCCGCGGCGTGCGGCGCGTGCCACCAGGACAAAAACGACCCCGACGAGAACCACACCTACACCGGCATCACCTCGGAACCCACCTATGTGGAGTGGGCCGAGTCGCCGTACGGCGATCCGCTGTCGCCTCTCTACAAGACCTGCGTTGACTGCCACATGCCGCCGACTGGGTCGGTCTATGCCTGCTCGATCGACCCCGTGGAGCGTGACCCGGAGACGATCCGGTCGCACGACATCCGGGGCACGACGCCCGAGTACCTGGAGAACGCGGTCGAACTGATCGCCTCGGGCGAGCGTCTCCCGGGCGGGATCGGGGTTGATGTCGAGGTGCGCAACACGCTGACGGGGCACCATGTGCCGACGGGCGTGACGATCCGCAACATGATCCTCCTGGTGGAGGCGCAGCTGGAAGACGGCACGACTCTCCCTCTGACCGTCGGCCCGACCGTTCACGCACTGGGAGGGGTCGGGGACCCGGCCCAGGGCTACTACGCCGGCCTTCCGGGTCGGCTCTATGCCAAGTTCATCCGCGATGCGCAGGGGAACGGGCCCACCTTCTTTACCGACGCCGCCGAGCTCGTCTTCGACACCCGCATCCCGGCCTTCGGGGTGGACGCGAGCCACTACGGCTTCGCCGCGCCGCGGGGCGCGGGGGATGTCGCCGTCCGGGTGCGGCTGATCTACCGGCGCTCGTTCCGCGCTCTCGTGGACGCCAAGCAGTGGACCGAGGACGGGCACGGGAACCCCCTGGCCGACCTGGCGCCGCCGCACTTCGGGCACCTCAAGGAGATCGCCCAGTTCGTGCTGCCCGGGGTGGACTGCCTGCCCGATCTGTCGGCGCCGTTCGGCGTGCTCGACCTGGCCGATATCCAGGCCTTCATCGCGGCGTTCGTGGCGGGCGAGCCCGCGGCGGACCTCGCGGCGCCGTTCGGGGTGTACGACCTGGCGGATCTCCAGGCGTTCATCGCGGGGTTCCTGGCGGGCTGCCCTTGATTCCGCGCGGGGCCGCCTGACCGTGGGGATGCCGCAGCGATGACACCGACGCCCGCGCCAGGCCGGACCGTTCAGTTGACCGTCTCGGGGCGAGGCGCGGGGGCGGTGCGTCGGCGGAGTTTCACGCGTTGGCGGGCGGGGGTGCTCATCGCGGTCCATGTGCTCGCCGTGGCGCACATCCTGCACTGGCGGCTCGCGGGCAGGACGCTGGCGCCGCTGGAACTCAACGAGGTAATGTACACGCTCGAGTTGGGCATTATCACCGCGGGGTTCATCCTGATGGGCCTCGCGGTGGCCTCGGTGCTCGTCTTCGGGCGGTTCTTCTGCTCGTGGGGGTGCCACATCCTCGCGTTGCAGGACCTGTGCGCGTGGATCCTCAGCACGCTGCGGATCCGCGCCAAGCCGGTGCGGTCGAGGGCGCTGCTGCTGGTCGGGACGGGCGCGATGCTCTACATGTTTGTCTGGCCGCAGGTCAGGCGGCTGATCGAGGACCGCCCGCTCCCGGGGCTGCATCTCAGGGATGACGAGGGAGGATGGGCGTCGTTCGTGACCGACGATTTCTGGCGCAACCTGCCCGATCCGTGGATCGCGCTGCTGACCTTCGCCGTGTGCGGGTTCGTGATCGTGTATGTGCTCGGGACGCGATCGTTCTGCCTCTACGCCTGCCCGTACGGGGCCCTGTTCGGCCTGGCCGATCGGGTCGCCCCGGGCCGCATCAAGGTCGACGCCCCGGCGTGCGACCAGTGCGGCGTCTGCACCGCGGTGTGCGAGTCCCATGTGCGGGTCCACGAGGAGATCGCGAGGTTCGGCTCGGTCGTCGACCCGGCGTGCCTCAAGGACCTCGACTGCATCGCCGCGTGCCCGAGCGGCGCGCTCTCGTTCGGGTGGACCAGGCCCTCGCTCGATCGTTCGTTGCGCGCGGGTCGGCGCCGCCTTCCGTCGGACTTCTCGATCGCGGAAGAGGTGCTGGTCGGCGCGGTCTTCCTCGCGAGCCTTGCGGTCTTCCGGGGCCTTTACGGCGCGGTGCCCTTCCTGCTCGCGCTGGCGATCGGGGGCATCCAGGCGTACGCGGCGGTGCTGGGCGTGCGGCTGGTGGGCGCGGCGGATGTACGGTTCAACGCGTTCCAACTCAAGCGGTCGGGTCGGTTGACGCGCGCGGGGAAGTGGGGGATCGTCGTTGGCGTGGCGATGTCGGCTCTCGACCTGCACAGCGGCGCGATCCGGGCGAACGAGTTGCTGGGGGACCGGGCCCTGGAGCGGGCCGGCGCCGCGAACGCCGCCGGCGACCCGGAGGAACTCCGTCTCGCCGGCACACAGGCGGTGGGGCGCCTGACCTTCTGTGCGCAGCACGGCTTGGTCCGCCCCCGAGATCTGAACCGGAAATTGGCCCAGGCCCACTGGGCCGCGGGCGACGATCCGAGCGCCGAGGCTGCTTGGACGCGGGCAGTAGCGGAGAGCAGGGCCGACCTCGAGTCGCGGCTTGACCTCGCGGCGTCGTACCTGAAGCGGGGCGAGGTGGCGCTGGCGGAGCCTGTGCTGCGGGAGTCGACGACGCTGACGCCCCGGTCCTCGAAGGACGCCGCGGCGTATGCGCACCACAGGGCGATGGCGCATCAATACCTGGCGTCGATCGCCGCGTCGAGGGGGGCGTTCGACGAGGCGTACGCCGCGCTCGAAGCGGCGGCGGTGGAGCAGCCCGGCGACGCGGCGCTGCTCACGCAGGTCGCCATGGCGGCGGCGCAACGCTCCGACCTCGACGCCTCGGTGGGGTACTTCCGACGGGCGGCCGAGGCAAGCCCGTGGGACCCGGCGACCTGGGGCAACCTGGCGATGGCGCTGGAGATGGCTGGCCGCGCGGGCGACGCTGCGGAGTGCCTGCGGCGCGCGCATGGACTCGGTCGCTCACCGGGCGGGCCGTGACCCGTGGCCCGGCCCGGAACGGGGGCCGGCGGGTGATCCTGCGGGCGTGGCTTGACAGGGGGGGGGCGATCGGCCGATAGTGTCGTTGTGCATGCACAAGCCTGACCACCAGCAAGGCGACCCCGGTTGATCTCACAGACCTCTGAGTACGCGTTGCGCGCGGCGATCTTTCTGGCGGCCCGGCCGGACAACACACCGGCCTCGGCGCTGGATATCTCGGAGTCGGTCCGCGTGCCGGTGGGGTACCTTCAGAAGATCCTGCGGATGCTCGCCCGGGATGGCATTCTCGTGGCCCAACGGGGCACGAACGGGGGGTTCTCGCTGGCCCGGGTCGCCACGGCGGTCAGCATCCTCGACATTTTGAAGGCGACCGATACCGAGATCCCCCGGATCACACGCTGCCCGCTCGGGATCAAGGGGCACACGAGGCTCTGCTCCCTGCATCGGCTGCTGGACAGTGAGATGGCCCGCTCTGAGCGGACCTTTGCGACGACCACGCTGGCCGATCTGCTGGACGGCGACGGCGGCGTTCGGCCTTTGTGCGATACAGCAGGCCGTCTTCCGCTGACGATCTCGGTCGATCCGGCCGGGGACAAAAATTCTCTTTCCTGATAGTGGAGTGACTTGACCACTTTGGCGATCTTGGCTAAAGTCAATGTGAACATGTGCATCCACTACTGCACTATTTGGTGGGGATCGAAATGAGGGTCAGCCGCATGAACTCGGGCACCGCGTCCAGCCGCTTCGTTCGATCGGGGAATCTGGCCCGCGTAGTCCGGAAAGACCCGGACCGGTGGACCGCGCGAGGGGCGGCGGCTGTCTTCGTATTGACGCTGCCGGCGCTGCTCAGCGCGATCGTGCTGCTCAAGCCCGCCCCCGGCGCCGGGCGGGCCGGGGCGGACATGACGGTCGCCTCGTTCGGTCAGGTGGCCGCGGGCGGGAGCGCGTCGGGTCCGTCGGGGGGGATCGGGGCGATGACCTATGCCTCGTCGTGCGCGGTCTGCCACGGGCCGAGCGGGGACGGGGTGAAGGGGCTCGGCAAGCCGCTGCGGAACAGCGGGTTCGTGCAGTCCCAGACAGACGAGCAGTTGTTCGACCTTGTGGTGACGGGTCGGCCCGTGGGCGACCCGGCGAACACAACGGGGGCGTTGATGCCGCCGCGCGGGGCGCAGGGGCTTGGTGATGAGGCGGTCCGTGGAGTCGTGTCGTACCTGCGCTCGATGCAGGAGCCGGGTGCGCCGCTCGCGTCGATGGCCCCCTGGGAGTTGAAGGGCGCGGGTGGCGGGGCGCCCGCGGCGGCGGCCGTCGAGCTGACCGAGCACCCGGGCTACGCGCTGTTCGTCGCGTCGTGCGCCGCCTGCCACGGGCAGGGGGCCCAGGGGATGGAGGGGCTGGGCCTGCCGCTGACGACGAGCGGGTTCGTTCGCGGGAAGAGCGACAAGGACCTGATCACCTTCATCAAGATGGGCCGGGCGAGTTGGGACGAGAACAACACGACCGGCATCGACATGCCGCCCAAGGGGGGGAACCCGGCGATCACGGAGGAGCAGCTTCAGTCGATCGTTGAGTACATCCGCGCGTTGCAGAAGCAGGCGATGGGCTCCTGAACCCATCGCGTCCGCACACCAGGCCGATCCGCGGGCACACCGGGACGGCGCAGATCCGAGGAACCACCATGACGACCCGGCGAACCATCGTTCCCGAAGCACGCACCCTTCTTGCGATCCTGGCGGTCAGCGGGTTCGCGGCAGCGGGGCAAGCGCAGTCATTGAAGGATGTGGAGTCGGTCGCGAAGGAGCGCGGGCTGACGACGGCGGACCTGATGGCCGCGGCGAAGACCTACATGCCGAGCGGGCAGCAGGACGAGTACCTGATGTTCGCCTCGAGTGGGCACGCGGGGCAGATCTTCTGCGTGGGGCTTCCGAGCATGCGGCTCTTGCGTTCGATCGCGGTGTTCACGCCGGAGCCGTGGCAGGGGTGGGGCTACGGGGTCGGGGACAAGATCATCGCCGAGGGGTTCCCCAAGGGGAAGGCGAACCTGTGGGGGGACACGCACCACCCGGCGCTGTCGGAGACCAACGGGGAGTACGACGGGCAGTTCATCTTCATCAACGACAAGATCAACGCCCGCGTGGCGGTGGTCGACCTGCGTGACTGGGAGACCAAGCAGATCGTGAAGAACCCGCTGACGCTGAGCGATCACGGCGGGACCTTCGTGACGCCCAACACCGACTACATCATCGAGGGCGGGCAGTACGCGGTGCCGTGGGGGTCCAAGTATGTGCCGATCTCCGAGTACAAGGAGCAGTACAAGGGCTCGGTCACGCTCTGGAAGTTCGATCGGAACCGTGGGCGGATCGACAAGGATAGTTCGTTTGCGATCGAGCTCCCGCCGTACTGGCAGGACCTCTCCGACGCGGGCAAGCTGGCGAGCGACGGGTACTTCTTCATGAACTCGCTGAACACGGAGATGGCCACCGGGGGCATCCAGGACAAGAAGCCCCCGTTCGAAGCGGGCGCGAGCCGCAACGCGACGGACTTCCTGCACATCATCGACTGGAAGAAGGCGGAGGCGGTCTACAAGTCGGGCAAGGTCGAGACGATCGAGGGCTTCCCGGTGATCACGCTGAGCACAGCGATCGCGGAGGGGCTGCTGCATGTCACGCCCGAGCCGCGGAGCCCGCACGGGGTGGATGTGGCGCCGAAGGGTGATTTCATCGTGGTCTCGGGCAAGCTCGACCCGCATGTGACGATCTATTCGATGGAGAAGATCAACAGCGCGATCGCGGCGAAGTCCTACTCCGGCAAGGACGATTTCGGCGTTCCGATCCTGGACTTCGACAGCGTGGTTGAGGCCCAGATCGAGCTCGGTCTCGGGCCGCTTCACACGCAGTTCGGCCCCGATGGGTACGCGTACACCTCGCTCTACCTCGACTCGGCGGTGGCGCGCTGGACCCTTGGCGGCTCGTACGGCTCGGGGACGCCCGAGCCGGACTGGACGCTCGTGCATAAGACGCCTGTTCACTACAATGTCGGTCACATCGCCGCCGCGGAGGGCGATACGGTCAGCCCGGACGGCAAGTACCTCGTGGCGCTGAACAAGTGGTCGGTCGACCGCTTCTATCCCACGGGCCCGCTGCTCCCGCAGAATCTCCAGCTGGTGGACATCGCCGATGACGGCACGAACATGCCCGTGATCTACGACATGGCGATGGGTGTGGGCGAGCCGCACTACGCGCAGATCGTCAAGGCCGACAAGCTCAAGCCGTGGACGACCTACCCCGAAGTTGGCTGGGACCCGCATGTGCAGAACATCAACCCGATGGCTCCCAAGCCCAAGATGGAGCGGGTGCAGCGGAACGACGACGGGACGGTCGACATCTTCATGACGGCGATCCGCAGCCACTTCAACCCCGAGCACATCTACCTCAAGCAGGGTGACAAGGTGCGTTGGCACATCACGAACACCGAGCGCGCGGTGGACGCGACGCACGGGTTCGCGGTGCCGGTCTACAACATCACCGCGTCGCTCGAGCCGGGCGAGAATGTCACCATCGAGTTCGAGGCGGACACCCCGGGCACCTTCCCGTTCTATTGCTCGGAGTTCTGCTCGGCCCTCCACCTTGAGATGATGGGCTACCTGATGGTCGAGCCCAACTGAGTACTCCCTCCTCCCCCGCGCGGGGCGCGACAGCGCCCCCTCGCGGCTTCCCTCCATCGCGGCCGGGCGAACGGCTGCGCCCCGCAAGAGGAGTTCCAGATGGCCAGCCTTGTCGACCGGATCCTTGGCCCCCGGGTCAGCCCCGAGGAGGCATCGAAGCATTCGCTGCGGTACGGCACGCCGGGATTCCTGCTGCTGCTCGCCCGCGTGCTGCTGCTCGTCTCGCTCTTCTTGCCGTACTGGCACATGGAGCTGCAGGCGCCGCAGTACCCCGATGGCCTGCACATGACGGCGTACATCAACTCGCTCACGGGCGATGTCGCGGAGATCGACGGGCTGAACCACTACATCGGCATGAGGTCGCTCTTCGAGGCCGCCGAGTTGGAGCGCACTTTCGGCGTGTTCATCATGGTGGCGTTCGTGGTGATGCTCGAGCTGGCCGCGTTCGTGCACACGCGCTGGGCGGTGTTGTTGGTCGCGCCGGTGGTGCTCTTCCCCGTGGTGTTCCTGGTGGACCTCCAGTTGTGGATGCGTCACTTCGGGCTCAACCTTGACCCGAACGCTCCGCTCTCCAACGCCGTCAAGCCGTTCGTGCCCACGGCGCTCGGCAAGGGCGGCATCGGCCAGTTCGTCACAATCGCCTCCCCGGGCACGGGGCTCATTCTGGCGACCGCGGCCTCGGCGGTGCTGATCGCCGCGCTCTTCTTTCATCGCCGGGCCTACCTGCCCCTGGTGAAGCAGCGTCTCTCGGGCGTCGCGGTGTCCTCGGCCGACTGATATGGATGAACCATGCGTCGAAGCCTGATCATCTCGCTGCTGCTCACGACCGCGGTGTGCCCCGCGGTGGCCGGGGCGGGCGCGGGCGTTGAGCGTCGCCCGATCTCGGTGGTGTCGGACCTGATCGAGCGGGCAGGCGAGGGGGAGACCGTCCTTGTTCCACCGGGGATCTACCAGGGGGCGTTGCGCCTCCGCAAGGCGGTGGTGCTCGACGGGGGCGGGCGTTGCGCGATCTTCGACGGGATGGGCGAGGGCACGGTCATCGAGGTGGTGGCGGAGGGGGTGACGATCCGGGGCTGCGTGGTCCGTGGTTCGGGCGAGGATGTCACGGGCGAGCCGGCGGGGATCCGCGTGCTGGCGGGCGGTGCGACGATCGAGGGCAACGCGATCGAGGACGCGCTGTTCGGGATCGATCTGCGCGAGGCGCCGGACGCGGTCATCCGCCACAACACGATCTCGGGCAAGGATCTCGAGCCGGGGCGTCGAGGGGACGGCATCCGACTCTGGTGGAGCCACGGGTGCACGGTCGAGGGCAACACCGTCCGTGGGTCACGCGACATGGTCTTCTGGTATTCCGAGGACCTGCGGATCACGCGGAACACGGTGACCGGGAGCCGCTACGGGCTGCATTTCATGTACAGCCACGGCTCGGTGCTCGAGGCGAACGAGCTGCACGGCAACTCCGTGGGCGTCTACCTCATGTACAGCCACGGGATCACGCTGCGGGGCAACCGCATGCTGAACAATCGCGGCGCGAGCGGGTACGGCATCGGGCTCAAGGACTGCGACGACATCGCCATCACGGGCAACGCCCTGCTTGCCAACCGCGTGGGGGTGTATGTCGACAACAGCCCATCGTCCATCGGATCGACCGGGCTCTTCGAGGGCAACACGATCGCTTTCAACGAGATCGGGCTGCTGGCCACGCCCAACACACACGACAATGTCTTCACCAACAATGCTTTCCTGGAGAACGAGGAGCCCGCGGCCACGCACGGGCGGGGGAGGCTTGTGAGCAACGCCTTCTCCCGCGAGGGTGTTGGCAACTACTGGTCAGACTACGCGGGGTTTGACCTCGACGGCGATGGCGTTGGCGACATGGTGTACGAGCCCCGCAGCCTCTTCGGGGCGATGCTCGCCAGGGAGCCCAACCTCCGTCTGTTCGTCTACAGCCCCGCGCAGCAGGCGGTCGAGTTCACTGCGCGGGCCCTTCCCGAGCTGCAGCCCGAGTCGACGCTCGTCGACCCCTCGCCGCTCACGGCGCCGCCCCGGCTCGAACTGCCCGGATTCGACCAGCGGGTCGCGGGCCCGGGCATGTGGATCATCGCGGGCTCGTTGCTTGCCGCGGCGGGGGTCGGCGCAGCGGTGCTCGCCAGCCAGCCGGGTCTCCCGGCGCGACAGACAGGGGGTCGGGCATGATCCGGGCGGAGACGATCACCAAGCGATTCGGCCGAGTCGAGGCGGTCTCGAGCGTCTCCTTCGTCCTAGAACCCGGCGGAGCGCTCGCCCTCTGGGGGAGCAACGGCGCGGGAAAGACGACGCTCATCCGGTGCCTGCTCGGCGTGATCCGCTTCGCCGGCTCGGCGGTCATCGGGGGCGTTGATGTGCGCCGACGGGGCCGGCACGCCAGGGCGCTCGTTGGATATGTCCCGCAGGAGCTGGCGTTCCACGACGATGCGCGGCTGGGCTCGGCGATGTCCTTCTTCGCCGGGCTCCGCGGGGTGACGACGCGGCGGGCCGCTGAGTCGCTCGCGCGCGTCGGGCTCGCCGGGCACGAGGGCAAGCGTGTCCGGGATCTCTCGGGCGGCATGAAGCAGCGGCTGGCGCTGGCGATCGCGTTGCTGAGCGACCCCCCGCTGATCGTGCTCGACGAGCCGACCTCGAACCTCGACGCCGCGGGCCGGGGCGAGGTGGTTCAGACGCTCCAGGGCCTGCGGAAATCAGGCAAGACGCTGCTCTTCGCCTCCCATCGCCCCGACGAGGTGATCTCCCTCGCCGATCGCGTGCTGGTCATGGAGCGGGGCCGCTTGCTGCGGGACACCTCGCCGGGCGAACTCTGGCCCACGGAGAAGCCGGTTCAGGTCGTCCGGCTTCATCTCGTGCTGGCGCGCGAAGAGGACGCCGCCCATGCCCTCCGCGAGGCCGGGCACGCGGTCCATCTCAACGGGCACGGCCTGTGCGTCGCGGTAGCGCGTGACCGCAAGGCGGAGCCGATCCATGTGCTCGCCCGCCGCCAGATCGAGGTGCGCGATCTTGAGATCCTCGACGATGTCCAGATCCCGGAGGCAGGCCGATGAGTGTTCTGATTGCCACGAGCGCCGTGGTCGGCCGAGCCCCTGCGGCGCCGACGCTCGCGGGCGGGGTGGTCCGCTTTGCGCGTCGCGAGTTCCGCGATGCGCTGGCGAGCCGGTGGTTCCTGCTCTACACGATCGCGTTCACGGTGCTCGCGGTGGGTGTCTCGTTCCTGTCGCTGAGCGGTGTGGGGTCCCACGGGTTCGCGGGCTTCGGGCGCACCGCGGCGGGGCTGCTCAACCTGGTCATGCTCGTCGTGCCGCTGATGGCCCTGACGGCCGGCGCGGGCTCGATCGCCGGTGAGCGCGAGCGGGGCACGCTGCTCTACCTGCTCGCCCAGCCCGTCTCGCGGACGCAGGTCCTGCTGGGCAAGTACCTGGGCTTGGCCGCGGCCCTGGTCTGCTCCCTGTGCATCGGATTCGGGATCAGCGGGGGCGTGCTCGCGTGGCGGGCCGGGGGAGTCGGCGTGGGGGCCTACGCCATGCTCGTCGGGCTCACCGCGCTGCTCGCGCTGGCCATGCTCTCGATCGGGCTGCTCATCTCGGTCGTCTCGCGGCGTTCGGCCGTCGCGACGGGGCTCGGGCTGTTCGTGTGGCTCGCGCTGGTCTTCCTGAGCGACCTCGGGCTCATGGCCGGGGCGCTCATCTTCAAGCTCCGCGTGCAGGAGATCTTCGGGCTCGCGGCCCTGAACCCGCTCCAGTCCTTCAAGATGGCGGTCATCGTGGGGATGAACGCCTCGCTCGATGTGCTGGGGCCTGTTGGGGCCTACGCCTCGCACACCCTCGGGGCCGCGCTCCCCTGGACGCTCGCCTCGTCGCTCGTCGCGTGGGGGGTGCTGCCGCTCGCTGTCGCCGCCGTGCTCTTTGCAAGAAGGGGTTCCGTATGAAGCCGTCGCGCCGTGCTCTCGTCACCTCGATCTTGCTCGCGCTCGCGGCGGGGTGCGAGCAGCAGTCTGCCGACGGCCCCCCGCCGATCCGTCTCGGAGACTCGGTCTGCGAGCAGTGCAACATGATCATCAGCGACGAGCGCTGGGCGACCGCGACGATCGTCGAGGGGCCCCGGGGCCCGGAGGCCAAGCTCTTCGATGACTTCAACTGCCAAGTGAACTACGAGGTCGAGCACAAGGACCTCGCGGTCGTCGCCCGCTGGTCGCACGCGCACGACACTCGCAAGTGGATTCGGACCGAGCAGGCCCACTTCGTCATGTCGCCCGCGCTGCGCACGCCGATGGGCTCGAACACCGCCGCCTTCGCGTCCAAGGAGCAGGCCCAGGCGATGATGACATCCCTTCTGGGCGACCAGATGAGCTTCGAGGTCGCGTGGCTGCGACTCGGATTCGCCGGGGCCTGTTGCCCCACACACGAGGCCGCCGGCGAGGGTGTGCCGGAGGAGGCCCACAATGTCCCGTGACATCCACAAGGGCATGACGGTCGGGCAGGCCGCATCGGCGTTCCCGGAACTCATCCCAGAATTCGAGCGGCTCGGCGTCGACTACTGCTGCGGCGGGCGCCGCACGCTCGACGAGGCGGCCCGCTCGATCGGGCTCGAGGGGGACGAGTTGGCCCGCCTTCTCTCCGCCTTCGCGCCCGACACCGCCCCGAATGGCCCGGGCGCCGACTTCGCCGCGATGTCGATGACCGAACTAGCCGACCACATCGAGCAGACCCACCACGCCTACGCGCGGGCGGCGCTCGAACGCCTCGGGGTGCTGGTCGCCAAGTGCGTCGCGGCGCACGCCGACGACGATCCAAGGCTCGTCGAACTCCAGGGAACGATCGCCTCGTTGACCGAGGACATGCACGATCACTTCGTCCGCGAGGAGCGCGTGCTCTTCCCCTGGCTCCGCCGGCTCGAACGCCGCACCGAGATCCAGGGCGGGCCCCCGTGGAGCGTCCGTCGGCCAATCGACTGCATGGTCCATGATCACGACGATGTCGGGGAGGCCTTCCGCCGGATCCACTCGCTCACCGACGGCCTCGCCGCGCCCGCCGACGCCTGCTCGACCTGGCGCGAGTGCTACCGTCTCCTCGGCGAGTTCGAGCGAGACACACGCCTGCACATCCACAAGGAGAACAACATCCTCTTCCCCGCGGGCGTCGAGGCCGAGGAACGACTCGGCGGCGGGCCCGCCCGCCGGCTCGCGGGCCGGCCCGGGGCGTTCACGCTCATCGAATTGCTCGTCGTCATCGCGATCATCGCGCTGCTCATCGGCATTCTGCTCCCGGCGCTCGGGAAGGCCGCGGCATCCGGGCGCTCCGTCGTCTGTCTCGCCAACACGCGCTCCATCGCCACCGCCATGACGATGTACACCGAGGACGACGCGCGGGATTTCTTCCCGACCGCGCGCATGCCGAGCGTGCCGATGAACGGGAACCCGGCCGCTCCGTTCCAGATGTCCTGGATCTACCTGCTCGCGCCCTATATCGGGCTCGACATGACCCTCCCCGAGAACCCGACCGGCGAGGAGATCCTGAGCTTCGTCCGTGCGATTGAGGTGTGCAGGTGCCCCGAGGACCAGAGCCAGAACTGGGAGGCGATGATGATGCCCCGCCTCGCATCGTACGGCATCAACGCCTACCTCACCCCCAACCACCCGCCACACTGGGGCGTCCGCGCCTCGCAGATCGTCGCGCCGTCCCGCTGCGTGCTCGCCGCCGAACTGGCCGAGGAGATGGGCATGGACCACTTCATGCCCATGTACTGGGGCGATCCGCCGGCCGTGGCCAACCCCATGCTCCAGGCCCGCCAGTGGGACCCTTCCACCGGCCTTCCCCTTGTCATCCAGCACACCCGCCACAGCGGCGAGCGCGCGAACTATGTCTTCACCGACGGGCACGCCGGCGCCCATCCGTTTGCCGACACATGGTCGCAGGCCGTCGGCGAGGCGCCCGACCGCGACTGGTACGACCCGATGACACCCTGACCGGGGGCACCCGTGCTCTACAAAGTCATTCTGATGGTCCACATGCTCGGGGCCAGCGTCTGGATCGGGGGCCACGCCGTCCTCATGGGCATCGTGCTCCCAAAGGCGATCCGCGAGAACGACCCGCGACGCGTCCAGGAGTTCGAGCGCGGCTACGGCAGGTTGGGGCTCGCGGCGCTCGTGGCGCAGGTGCTCACCGGGCCCTGGCTCGCGACCCGGTGGATCGGCGACTGGACCACGATCTTCTCCGAGCCGACGCCCCAGTCGCACCTCGTTCTCTCGAAGATCACTGTGCTCCTGCTCACGGCTGCGATCGCCGGTTACACCTCGCGACGCGTACTTCCCCATGTTCATGAGCGCGGCCTACGGACTTTCGCGATCCTCGCTTCCATCGCGACCGCGCTCGCGGTTGTCATGCTGATCCTCGGTGTCGGGATCCGGACCGGCGGGCTCGGCTGACGCCCCACCGCCCGGCGCAGGCCGGTACGAGGGCGAGGCCGCCATGTCGCCCGGCTCCTCCACACCGGTCCAGATTCGGAGATGCGCCCGGCTGGGCTGCGCTCAAACCCGTTTCCTGCTCCATTCGGAAGGTGAGGGACTCTGCCTCCGCGGGCAGGCGCATCGGATCATGCGGCCTCGCCCGCGTCTCGCCCTCCGCCGCGTCCCGCCGCACAGCCGGCGCTGAGTGGCACCCTCTTCCCGCTTCAATTCCGCCAAAAACGCGTCACTATCAGGTGAGGCGTGTTACCACTTGACCACCTCTGTTGACTCAGCGCCCGCGTCTCCGCGTTGACCCACCCCATCCACCGCCGCGTCCGCCCCCGCCGCCTTGTCGGCGTCGGTGGCCACGCGCCCACAGGAACCCACCCATGTTCACCCACCACCCGATCTCCTCGCTCCCGCGCACCCTCGAGGCCGCCCTCCAGGGCTGCGGCGCCCTGTTCCCGGCCTGGGCCCGCACTGTGGTCGTCAGCCCGACCGACTGGTCCTGGCTCACCATCGCCTTTGACCAGGAACGCCTCTGGATCGTCGCCCTCCTCCCCGCCGACCCGCTGGACCAGACTCTGCCCACGCAGCCCGTCTCGGCCGCGTGGATCGAGGCCGAGCGTCGGCCGTTCAATGCGGCCCCACAGGCGGCCCAGCACGCCTGCCTGGGCCTGCTCGACGAGATCTACGGCGCTGTCTTCACGGCCCTGCGTTGCGCCGAGCCCCCGCTCCCGCCCGAGCAGGCCGAGGCGGCGGCGACCTTCCTGGACCTCTTCGCCGCGAAGGAGAACGGCGAGGCGTGATATGAGCCGGGCGTTCTGCACCGGTGCAGACCCGTCCGAGACCGGTACTGAGGTTTGGCCACGACGCCCGCACCGGCCGACCCGCGCCGCATCCAAGATCGAACAGAGACGCGTTTTTGCGCTGGTACATTGATGTAGATGAAGATTGATGGACGGAACTCAGCAGCACGCATTGAGCCGGACGATGGCGGCAGGATCCCGCATCGCCCGGCCACGCCGCACGAGACTCATCAACGAAGCACCCACCGCGTCCGCGCGGCCTCACAGCGTGTGAGGCCGGCGATCACCGCAACAGTGAAGTAGGAAGCTCGAGACCCCCAACCCGGCCGGGCACGCTCTGCCAAGCACGCCCGAGCCCACGGAGAACCGCGGCCGCAGCGTACCTCACGGGCCGGCCACCCGCAAGAGTCGAGTCGGGTGTTCACAAGAACACGCGGCGTGCCACGATCGGGCGCACCCGACGGCTCTCCCCGCAATCAACCCACCCGCGGCCGTCGCCGTGACGGCCGCACCAGCACCAACGCCCCACGCGAGGGCAGCGCGATCCCCATGTCTGAGTGGCATGCACCGGCACACCTGACCGTTGACGAGGCCGCCCGGCGGCTGCGGCGGTCGGTCTCCACCATCAGGCGCTGGATCGCGGAAGAGCGGCTGCGTTCGGCCCAGCCGGGCGGACGATCGAGCCCGCACCTCATTCCCGTCACCGAGATCGAGCGGCTGCTCCGCGGGGACCGGCGCGTCGAGGGCTCGAACGCCCCCGCGTCCGCCGAGTCCCAGCCGGCCCGCCGTTCACACGCCTTCGGCCGCGGCCTTGCCGACCGAAGGCTGCCCAAATGGAAGGACACGGCATGAAGAAGACCCGGGCTCAGGCCGGGCCCCACCCCAGGTTCGACGGCGTGGTGATCCACGCCGATCTGATCAGGAACCCGCGTGGCTACTGGGCCGCGCATTACTACGAGCCCGCGGGGGAGACGCGCCGCCGAAGGCGGGTCTCCCTCGGCACCACCGATCTCGAGGAGGCCCGGAACGAGGCCCATCGGCTCGATCTCGAACTCGCGGTCCGGCTCGGGCGCCTCAGCCCCGCCGCGCTCGACGACCGACGCCGCACCCTCACGATCGAGGCCGGGCTCCGCGTCGCGATCGAACTCAGCGAGGGCGGAGAAGGCGCCGGAGGCGTCGCCCCGAAGACCCTGGTCAAGTACCGCCAGCAGGACGACGACTTCCTCGCCTACGCCAGAGACAAGGGGGTCCACACCTGGGCCCAGGTGACCGAGCGGACCGTCCGCGACTACGGCCGGTGGCTCAAGGACACCCGCGGCAACAGCCCGGGCACCGTGCACGACAAGCTCGAACGCCTCCTCTCGGTCATCATGCGGCTGGTTCGCACGGGCGATCTCCCGGAGGCGGCCAAGGTCACCCTGCGCCTGAGCAAGCCCCAGCCCGGGGAGACCTACTGCTACAGCCGCGAACAGGTCACAGCCCTGCTCCAGACCGCCGAGTCGCTCGGGCTGACCCACATCGCCCGGGTCCTCGCCTTCCTTGCCGGGACCGGTGTCCGCGTCAACGAGGCCCTCGCCCTCCGGTGGGACGACATCGACCTCGACGAAGCGACCGCGGCCATCCGCCATGTCTCGGGCGGTGGTCGCCGAACCAAGTCGGGTCGCACCCGCGTGATCCATCTCGGCGACGAACTCACCGGCTTGGTCCGAACCTGGCCACGCGGGAACGACCTGGTCTTCACCGGCCCGTCCGGCGCACGACTGCGCGACCGGGTCGTCCTGCAGACGCTGCAGGAACAACTCATCCCGGCCGTCCTCGCCGCCGACAGCGCCGACCCCCGGGGCCTCGACCGCGGCACCGTCCACGGCCTCCGGCACTACTTCGTCTCGCAGTGCGTCTGCCACGGCATGCCCCTGCCCTACATCCAGGGGCAGATCGGCCACGCCGACAGCGAGATCATCCGCCGGTACATCCACCTCTCCAGGGACGAGTCCCGCCGGAGACTCAGCGAGATCAACTTCCTCGGCACCGCAGGGACCGGGGCATGAACACATCAACCGCCATCCCGACCTCACCCGGACCGGGACAC
Organism: Phycisphaerales bacterium; assembly: GCA_036732005.1. Taxonomy (GTDB): domain Bacteria; phylum Planctomycetota; class Phycisphaerae; order Phycisphaerales; family UBA1924; genus UBA1926. The sequence continues at coordinate 17,174 of DAINDF010000003.1, read as the reverse complement.
CATGGCAACGCAAATCCGGGTGGGCACCCAGGAGTTCACGCCCGGGAAGGAGCTGCACACGCCACCAGCCGCGCTGCGCACGGCCTCGAACTGGCACGGTTCTGGCACGGTCACCCCGACCGCACGCCCGCGTCCTCCGCAAACGCCTGCAAATGCAGGGTTTCGGACACGCGGCAAATCTCAAGCGGAGAGGGGGGGACTGTATTGGCTTGGCACGGCCCACGAGCAGCAGATGCGGTTTTTGCTGATAAGCATCTGCCTGAAAGGCACTTGCGCTGTTAGATCCAAAATTATCTGATGCGATTCGAACTGGTTTGGATTGGATAATCAAGGCCAGTTCTAGGCCCATGACAGCCACCGTGAGGGGCTCCAGCATTGCACTTCTGCTCAAGTGATCGAACATGCTTCAAGCGATCATGTGGCTGCGGGCAGCTCATCTTGCATTTGGATCCACCGTACACCGGATCGTCGAAATGAGCCGTGAAGTGTCCAGTGGATCTCAAATGTCTTGACTGACTTCCATGGCTGATCCCCGAGGCGTTTCCGTGGCAGTTCCGTTGTCGTACTCATCGATGTGGCACCAGCCCCGTTCGAGCAGTACGGGAATGCAAGGGTCGATCACACGGTACAGGGCCTGAAGCCCATCGCGCCGCCTGCCAACTACACCGACCTCGGCGAGGCGTTGCAACTGATTTGAAATGGCCTGCACCGTCATCCCTGTTTCGTCTGCGAGGTCACCCACGCTGAGCTCGTCAACCCGAATCAGGGCGTGGAGCAGACGGAGTCGGGTTGGATGGGCCAAGCTCTTGAAAAGGGTGCCGACCCGCTCCGCTTCAAGGGCCCCGATCAGCGGGCGAGCATCCAGAGGCAGTTTCGGGCGGCAAGACTCCATGTGGGACCCCTTCAATTTCTAGAACAGCGCTGGACCACGCTTGACTATTACACGGTGTAGTGTAATAGTCAAGAAGTCGCTGGCCTGATTGACCCGCATCCCCGCATCCATGAAACACCGCCAAGCCATCTCGATCCTGCTCACCCTCTTGTTGGCCGTGGGAGCTGGCCTCGGCCCGCGGTTTCTCTGCATTTGTGCTGATGGGACCGCAACCACCCAGTTTGGCGACCAATTCTGCTGCGACGGGCCGGGTGAGGACCCGTGCCCGGTTCCCTCAGAGCACAGCGAAGAATCGAGTCACCGCATTGCCTGCCCCGACGGCGGATGCCAGTCCACCGAGGTGGAATCCGAGTTGATCGTCGCCGTTGACCGCTTCGAGAAAGACGCGGTAGAAGACTGGTCTCTCGGTGGGCCTGATGATCTGCCCTTCCCTTGGTTCGAGTTCCTCACTGACAGATCGGCAAAAACGTCCTCCGCCGTCCGACCTCCGGTGCTATCGGGAGTCGGATTCTCTGCTTGCCATCTTCGCAGCGTAATTCTGCTCGTTTAGGACGACCTGGGATTCTGCGCAGTACGTGTACTGCGTTCGTATTTCCCAAAGGCTCGGTGTGCGCCGGGCAATGTCTCTATCCGAGTAGAACACATGAGATTTACTGAACCAAAGCTGTTTTGCTGCTTGGGCGTCGTCACTCTGTTGGGCGGTTGCGCGCCGTCACCATTCGACTTCGACCCCCCCGCCGCAAGGCCTCTCTTGCGCGATATGCCTCGTTACGAAGCACCGGAGGATCCTGATCGAGTCGGACCAGGATCAGATGTGGTCACCATCGGTGAGCAGTTGACCCTTCGCCAGGCTCTCGCGGCTGCGCTCGTACGCAACCCACGGCTGCGGTCGCTCGCATGGGAGCCGAGGATTGCAGAGGCGCGTCGTCTGCAGGCCGGGCTCTCGCCCAATCCGAGCATTGGGATCGAAGTCGAGGACTTCGCGGGCTCTGGAAGTCTGAATGGCTTTGAGTCTGCCGAGACGACAATTGCGTTTAGCCAACTTCTTGAGCTCGGCGGGAAGCGAGACCGCCGAGTGCGGGTCGCCGAGGGGCAGTGGGCGGTGGCTGCTCTCGATTTCGAAGCACAGCGGCTCGCCGTGCTCACCGACACCGCCACCCGATTCGTTCGTGTGCTGGAACTCCAGCAGCGGGTCGAATTCGCCGTTCGTGCACAAGAGCTCGCTGAGGAGAACCGGCGCGTCATCGATCGGCGGGTGCAGGCCGGCGATGTTTCGCCGATCGATGAGATCAAGGCACGGCTCGAAAGCGAGTCCGCCCGTATCGCCGCAGATCGGCTGGGTCGAGAGCTTGACGCCGCGAAGCGTGACCTCTGCGCAATGTGGGATGCGACCAATCCCGACTTTGATGTAGCCATCGGATCACTGGATGATCTCCTGCCTGTTCCGTTGCTCGATGCCCTGACGGATCTCGTTGAGCAGCATCCGGAAGTGCAGCGTTGGATCGCGGAGACCGAGCGGCGATCATCGGTGGTTGCTCTCGAACGATCCCAAGCCGTTCCGAATGTTACGGCAGGAGCCGGCATTCGGCGGTTCGAGGAAAACGATGATGTTGGTCTCGTGGTGTCAGCGTCCGTACCACTGACCATTTTCGATCGCAATCAGGGGGGAATCCTCGCCGCTCGTCTGCGGGCGGCACAAGCGGTCGATGAAGCCCGAGCATCCCGCCGCGACTTGGCGACCCGGCTTGTTCGTGCGCACGCACGGTTGACTGCTGCGTACCACGAGGCCAAGGCGATCGACGCGGTTCTTCTCCCCGCAGCACAGGACGCCTACGACGCTACGCGAAGGGCTTATGACGAGGGCAAGCTCCCGTACCTCGATGTCCTCGATGCACAGCGCACCCTGTTCGATACTGAAACGCAACGGCTTGAAGCCCTCGCCGAGTACCACGCCGCGAAGGTGAAGGTCGAAGGGCTCATCTCAGAGCCGCTGAACGCCCCTCGCTTTGACGAACATTCTGATCACCCCAATCAAGGAGATACACCGTGAGACCATCACACGGCGTCATCGCACTCGTTTGCCTGATCACAACGGCGCTCCTGCTCGGCGGGTGCGACCGCAATCAGGAAGCATCATCAGCGTCCGACGGATCACGCGCATCTGACGTGACTCAAGTCGCGCACTCGCACGAGAACGGCGAGACTTGCTTTGTGTGTGACGCTACGAAACGCGACGCCGGTCGCTTGTGGTGTACCGAGCATGCCCGTTACGAGGACCGGTGTTGGATCTGTCAGCCGCAGCTTGAGGATTCGTCCCGGCCGTATTGCGACGAGCACTATCTGTATGAGGACGAATGCCATCTCTGCAACCCGGCACTCGATGCCTCGGAGAACGCAGCCGACGAGTCGTCTGGCGGGCTCCATGGACACAGCGCTGACGAGGCCTGCTTCATCTGTGATCCGGCCAAGCGTGATGAGGGCCGCTTGTGGTGCAGCGAGCACGCTCGTTATGAAGACCGGTGCTGGATCTGCCAGCCACAGTTGGAAGACGCGGACCGGGCGTATTGCGAGGAGCACTTCCTTTACGAAGACGAGTGCCACCTGTGCAATCCCGCTCTGCTGGGAGACGCCTCGGCGACGCCCTCCCGCGATGGTGCCCCCTCTCTCTTCTGTCATGAGCACGGGGTCGATGAGATCGAGTGCGGAATCTGCCAGCCTCAGCTCGCTGGGACGCTTGAGGCTGGCGAGTCGCTGCTCGTCCGCATGCCCTCCGCGAGATCGGCAGAGCTTGCCGGGCTGACGCTTGAGCAACCGAATCGTGGCGATGCTTCAGCGTCGATCAGCTTGTTGGGCGAGGTCCGCTACAACGGGAACAGATTGGCAAAGCTCACACCGTTGGCCCCCGGTGTGATCACTGATATCCGTGTCGATGTTGGCGACCAGGTTGAAGAAGGGCAAATTCTCGCGGTCATCAACTCCGTGGCGGTGGCACAAGCGAAGTCCGCGTACCTATCCAAGATCGCAGAGGTCGAAGCGAGAACCACCGTGTTCGAGCGTGAGCAGAAGCTCGTCAACGAGAACATTGCTGCACGCCGGGACTTCCAGGATGCCCAGGCAGCGCTCAAGCTCGCTGAGCTGGAAGTGCGTCGCACGCATCAGCAGCTCATCAATCTCGGCTTCACTGAATCGGAAGTCGCGGATATTGCGGCGGAGCAGTCGTCATCCTCGGACCTTTACGTCAGGGCACCCTTCGCTGGCAGCGTCGTCGAGCGGACCGCGGTTCTTGGCGAGGCAGCGGATTCAGAGGGCTCGCTCTTCGAGATCGCTGATTTGTCGACGATGTGGATCGAGCTCGCGGTCCCGGAAGAGCAGGCGTTTCAGATCGAGCGCGGCGGGGAGATCGTCGCGAGCGTCCGGGCTCTGCCCGAGCTGGAGATCCCCGGACAGATCACATGGATCAGCCCGCGTATCGATGAACGAACCCGGATGGTACGGGCCCGCGCGATGGTTCAGAATGATCGTGGCATCCTTCGCCATGGCATGTTCACTGAGGTCTCCGCAATGATCGGCGGCACCTCGAACTCGCTGCTTGTGCCGGGTGAAGCGGTACACGAGATCGATGGCACATCGTTCGTGTTTGTGCGGCAGGAACCGGATCTGTTCGCGGTTCGGCGTGTTGATGTCGGGCCGCGCACGGCTTCCGGCACGATCGCCATTCTGGCGGGCCTCACAGAGACTGAGTCCGTCGTGACCGGCGGCAGCTTCACCATGAAGACCGAGTTCCTCAAGTCTCGCCTCGGTGCGGGATGTGTCGACGACTGATCCGGAGCCACCATGCTGACCCGTCTTATCGAGATGTCGCTCAGGAACAGAGTGCTTGTCATTCTGCTGTTCGCGATCGCGTGCGCCGCCGGTGTGTACCGGATGATCCAGCTTCCGATCGACGCGTTTCCAGACACCACGCCGATCCAAGTGCAGATCAACACCGTGGCCCCCGCGCTCAGCCCGGAAGAAATCGAGCAGCAGATCACCCTTCCTGTCGAACTCTCGATCGGCGGGCTGCCCGGGCTCCAGAACGTGCGGTCCGTCTCAAAGTTCGGTTTCTCACAGGTCGTGGCGACCTTCGATGACGACATCCGCATTATCGACGCGCGGCAGTACATTACCGAACGGCTCTCGGCAGTCGAACTGCCAGATGGTGTCGGAAGGCCGGAGCTCGGCCCGATCGCGACCGGTCTCGGTGAGGTCTTTCACTACGTCATCCGGTCGGAGACCGGCGAACACTCTATCGAAGAACTCCGGACCATCCACGATTGGGTGATCAAGCCCGAGCTTCGCAAGGTCCCGGGTGTGGCCGAGGTCAATTCGTGGGGTGGCTTGGAGCGGCAGTATCACGTCGTCGTCAAGCCTGAAGCACTGATCAAGTTTGGCTTCACGCTTGAGGATGTGCTGGATGCGCTGCGCCGCAACAACGCCAACGTCGGCGGCGGGCAGATCGTGACCTCCGGTGAAGCGAGGGTGGTGCGGGGACTGGCGCGTGTTGCGACGATCGGTGAGATCGAGAACATCGTGGTTGCTTCCAGCGACGGCACGCCGGTGCGGATTCAAGATGTCGCGGAGGTTGCAATCGGTAGCGAGATCCGCCGCGGCGCGGTCTCGGCGTACGGCGAGGGCGAGGTCGTCCTCGGCCTGGCCTTCATGCTAATGGGCGAGAACAGTCGTGTGGTGACGGAGGAACTCCGCGAACGCCTTGAATCCCTCGCGCCGTCGCTGCCGCCCGATGTCGTCGTGGATGTTGTGTACGACCGGACCCTGCTGGTCGAGCAGGTCATCAAGACGGTCGAGCACAACCTCGTGATCGGTGCCGTGTTGGTGATTGTTGTGTTGCTCATCATTCTGGGCAACATCCGAGCCGGGCTGCTCGTAGCGGTCGCCATCCCGATTTCAATGCTGTTCGCCGTGCAGGGCATGTATGAGTTCGCGATCGCAGCGAGCTTGCTCAGCCTCGGTGCGATCGACTTCGGCATCCTTGTCGATGGCTCGGTGGTCATGACGGAAGCGAACCTCCGCTCGCTGAAGGAACGCCAGCGAGAGCTTGGCCGGAAACTCTCGCCTTCCGAGCGGCTCGAATCGATCGCGAAATCTAGTGCGCGCGTGGTGCGACCCATCGTGTTCGGGATGGGCATCATCACGCTCGTCTTTGCCCCCGTGCTGACGCTTGAAGGCATCGAGGGGAAGATGTTCCGGCCGATGGCGTGGACGTTCATCTTCGCGCTCCTGGGAGCCCTGCTGGTCGCGGTGTTTCTGTCACCCGTTCTGTCGTACTACTTCCTTCCGCGTCGCGCGAAACCCAAGGACGCCATTCTGTTGAGGGGATTGGCCGGTGCATACGGCTGGGCCGTCGGCGGAGCGATTCGACTCCGGTGGGTCGTGATGCTGCTGGCCGTGGCTCTACTTGGTGTCGCGGGCTACCGGAGCACGCAGATGGGCGGCGAGTTCATCCCGCGGCTGAGCGAGGGCTCGATGGTTGTGAACACCATCCGGCTCGCTGGCGTCTCAATTGATGAGTCCGTGCGGTACAACACGCGGATCGAAGAAGTGCTGCTCGATGAGTTCCCAGACGAGATCGAGCACATCTGGAGCCGCATCGGGACCGCCGAGGTGGCGACCGATCCGATGGGGATCGAACTGACAGACATTTTCTTGACGCTCAAGCCACGTGCAGAGTGGACGCAAGCGGACACGCAGGCGGGTCTCGTGATCGAGATGGAGAAGACCATCTCACAGTTTCCCGGCGTCAACATGGTGTTCACGCAGCCGATCGAGATGCGCATGAACGAGATGGTTTCGGGCATCCGATCCGATATCGGGATCAAGATCTTCGGCGACGACTTCGACGAGTTGCTCCGGATCGCCGACGACGTTCAGCGTGTGCTTCTGGACATCCCGGGTGCCTCAGATATCTCGGTCGATCAGATCACGGGGCAACCATCGCTATCAGTTGCTGTCGATCAGTCCCGTGTTGCCCGCTACGGCGTCGCCGCCAGCGAGGTGTTGGACTTCGTTGAGGCGATCGGCGGGATCCGCGTCGGTGAGGTATTCGAGGGCCAGCGTGTCTTCCCGCTTGTCGTCCGACTCCCGCAGACATTCAGGGAAGATGTAGAAGCGGTGTCATCAGTACGCATTCCGACCGAAGGGGGCGTCGCGGTGCCACTTTCGTCGATGGCCTCGGTCGATCTCTCGGAAGGATCGGCCACGATCAACCGCGAGTGGAGCAGAAGACTCATCCGTGTGCAGTCGAACGTCAGCGGAAGAGACCCCGCATCGTTTGTCAGTGAAGCAAGGGCAGCCATTGATGAACGGGTCACATTGCCCGAGGGCTATGTGCTTGAGTGGGGTGGGCAGTTTGAGAACTTGGAACGCGCCAGGACTCGCCTGATCATCGTCGTGCCCGCGGTCTTGCTTATGGTGTTTTTTCTGCTGTACTTCAGCCTGAAAAACCTACGGGATGTCGTCATCATCTACACCTGCATCCCGTTTGCGGCCGTCGGTGCCATCTTCGCGTTGTGGTGGCGCGACATCCCTTTCAGCGTCAGCGCCGCCGTCGGGTTTATCGCTCTCACGGGCATCGCCGTGCTCAACGGGCAGATCCTCATCACCGCGATCCGCGACACACTCAACACCGGCCAGCAGAGCAAGGACGCGATCATTGCGGCCTCGAAGACCCGCCTCCAGCCGGTGCTCGCGACGGCGATCACTGATATCGCTGGGTTCGTCCCGATGGCGATTGCAACGGGGGTGGGGAGCGAGATCCAGCGACCGCTGGCGACGGTGGTAATCGGCGGCATGGTCACGTCGACGCTACTCACCTTGTTTGTGCTTCCGGTCATCGCATCCGTCTTCATGAAAGAAAGTGCGCAGGTTGCTGACTCGGAGTGTGATCAGTGAGCGGCTGCGACTGTGGAAAGGATGCCGTTGGTCTGGAGCAGCGAACGCTCATAGCGCTACTCACGATCAACGGCGTGATGTTCGTTGCCGAGGTGATGGTTGGATGGATCGCGGAGTCCACCGCGCTGCTGGCCGACTCGCTTGACATGCTGGCAGATGCCACGGTGTACGGCATCGCGTTGTACGCGGCGAGCCGGTCCGGCGGCGCACAGCGGACTGCAGCGCGAGTGAGCGGCGTCCTTCAGATCGCGCTGGGTCTTGGAGTGTTGGTCGAGGTAATCCGCCGGGCGCTGTTCGGCAGCGAGCCGACGAGTCATCTGATGATTGGGGCTGGGGCTGTCGCGCTTGTTGCAAATCTGATCTGTCTCCGGCTTATCGCAAAGCATCGCGAGGGCGGTGCGCACATGCGAGCGTCTTGGATCTTCTCGAAGAACGATGTCATCGCGAACACTGGTGTGATCGTAGCTGGGCTTCTCGTGATGGCATTGGGTAGCCGCGTTCCTGATCTCGTGGTCGGTTCGATTGTCGCCGCGGTTGTGATTCGTGGGGGCGTTCAAATTTGGGCGGACTCAAGCAGAGACGCGGGGGTCCAGAACTGATTTCTGCTGTAGGTACGTCCTCTCACGGTTTCAGGTAGGTGGGGGGGGGGGGGGGGGGGGGGGGGGGGGGGGGGGGGGGGGGGGGGGGG
>DAINDF010000003.1:0-8636 GCA_036732005.1 Phycisphaerales bacterium | reverse complement strand
TTTTTTGGGTTTTTTTTTTCTTTTCGGGGGGGTGTTCTTTTTTTTTTTCTTTGTTTTTTTCCTGTCTCTGTTTTTTTTTGGTGTCCCCCCCCCCCCCCCCCCCCCGGGTGCCCGACGGGCATGGCTGGCCTTGGTGGTGAGACTCGGGCACCGGATGGCGGGTCCTGCGAACGGGCTCCCCGAGGCCCCGGCAACCCCTTGAACGGTCCTTAACCGCACTGAACCTCGATGACCTGCAATAATTTTGGCAGTGTCAGGGATGTCCCGGCAATCGATCCATCTCGGTCAGGTCTCCGGATCTCAAGCAACGCTCGGCAAGAGCCGAGGTATACTAAACGCGTGAAGTATCGCCCGCTTGCCATCCTGCTCACCGCGATCATCGCCTTTAACGCCCTCGCTGGCGGTGTTGGCGGCGTGGCTGTGCTGTGCTTCGGAGGCGGCCATCAACACGCACCCGCAGAGTCCGATCACTGCGAATCCTCGTGCAGCCACAATGCGTCATGGCCACTCCCCGTGCCCGCGGGAGAGCATGAGCACGACTGCGGTTGTACCGATGTCGAGATCACGACCGCGGAACTCCTGACACTGCCCCGGAGTGACACTGGGAGCGATGTGCCGCCCGCGATCGTCATGTCTCCCTCGTGGGGCGTCATCCTTGCGGAGACCGGCCTTGGTCGCCGCGGCCCGCCGATGCCGCCGCGTTGGTTTGACCCCGGCGGGGTCCACAGGCTCGCGATCGTGGCGAGCGTTCGTCTGACCATCTGATTTCTGTCTGTTCCTTCGCGCGTGCCGCGGCGGCGTTGTCCGTTGCGGCTGTCATCGCTTTGGACCCAGACAGGAATCACAAACAATGGACAATCTGAAACGCCCGCGTCGAACGCGGGTCATGCTGCCGGGCCTCGGCTCGACGGTTACCCTGATCGCGCTGGCGGGCTGCCAGTCCTACGAGCGGGTACCGCTGGAGTTGGCCGACCATCGGGCCGCGCTCGACTCACGGCTCGCTGCCACTGAACCCATCTCGGATTTCGTTGAGCGGCTCTCCGAGGCCGGCAACCAGGTGCCGGAGCGGTTCGACCCGGACGACGGGCTCTCAACCGCAGAGGGCGAAGTGCTCGCCCTGTTCTATAACCCCGACCTCCGGCTCGCTCGCCTCGATGCCGGCGTCGCGCTCGCGACCTTCGAGACGGCGGGGCTGTGGGAGGACCCACAGTTCGGCTTCGACGGGGCGGAGATCCTCTCGCCGTCGGGGCCGTTCGAATACGGACTCACGCTGAGCCTGACGATCCCGATTTCGGGTCGGCTCGGCGTCGAGAAGGATCGGGCCGGGGCGGCGTACGAGGCCGAGCTGCGGCGAATCGTCGATGCCGAGTGGAGCACGCGGGCCGCGGTTCGCTCGGCCTGGGCGTCCTGGTCCGCGGCGTCCGAGCGGCTCCGCTTGCTGCGAGAGGTGATCGGTCAGGTCGAGCGGATCTCCGCCATCACCGACCGGCTGGAGACGGCGGGAGAACTCACGCGGGTCGAGGCTCGGCTCCTGCGGGCCGAGTTGGTCGAGACCCGTGCGGATGTCGCCGAGGCGGTGTTCGCAGAAGCCCGGGCCCGTGTCGAACTTCTCGGTTTGATGGGGCTTCCGCCGGACGCCCCGGTGGAGTTGCTGCCGGCGCTTCCGCCCGCGTCGATCGCCGAGATCGCCGATGCGATCGAGCGACTCATCGAGGCGAACACCACCCTCGCGGTGCGGCGGGCCGAGTATCAGGTCGCCGAGGAGACACTCCGCCTGGAAGTCCGCAAGCAGTATCCGGACATCACCATCGGCACGGGCTATGGGAGCGAGGACAACGACGACCGACTCTTGCTTGGCGTGTCGATTCCGATACCGATTCTCAACGCCAACCGGGCGGGCATCGCGGAAGCAAAGGCTCGCCGCGAGGTGGCTCGGGCCGCGGCGGAGACCACCTTCGAGCGCCTGACTCGCGAGCTCTCGATGGCCCGTGCCGCGTACGACGCCTCGCGAACGCAGCGAGATGCGTTCGAGCGTGACCTTGTGCCGATGCTCGACGAGCAGGCATCCGAAGTTGAGCAACTGATCGACCTTGGCGAGGTCAACACGCTGCTCTTGCTCGAAACCGTCACGCGACGGTTCGAGGCCAAGAGCCGTCTGCTCGATCTTCGTCTGGCCGAGACCGACGCGGCGATTGAGATCACTCGCCTGCTCGGCCCGGACGAGCCGGAAATGCCGGCTGCTGTCGAGCCCGCGACCGACGATGACACCACATCCTTAACCACACCACACACCGCGGCGCGAGGCGACACGCCCGCCGAGGAGGCATCCCGATGAACATCATGGAACGGGCGATCGCGATCGCCCTCGCGGCAGTTCTGCCGCTGACACTGGCCGCCTGCGATGGCGGATCTCCGAAGACATCCAGCGAGGCCGAGCATGGCGAGGGGGATGGGCACGACCACTCGTCAGAGGCCGAGGCCGAGGCAACCGGGTCCGACCGTGTCGCCATCCCGGCCGCGGTGCGGTCGAACCTCGGCATCAGCTTCGTCAAGGTCGAGCGCCGGCGGGTCGAGCAGACCCTCCGCGTGCCGGGCCGGTTCGAGTACCTGCCCATGGCGCGACGCGAGTACCGAACCGCCGTGCCCGGGCGGGTTGAGCTGCTCGTCGAGCAGTTCGACCGGGTCGAAGCGGGCCAACCGCTCTACCAGCTCGATTCGCCGTCATGGCGGGAGATGCAGCAGCAACTGGCCGACGCCGAGGCCCAGATCGAGCGGCTGGATGCACGGCTTGAGACCTTCGAGCCGCTGCTCGCGGCGCACCAGCAGCACGAGGACAGCCTCCACGAGAGTGTCGCCGTCTGGAACGAGCGGGTCGAACAGTTGCAGTCGGTCCGCGAGGCGGGCGGTGGCCGCGTCGATGAGTTTGCCCAGGCCCGCGCGTCGCTCGCGAGCACCCGAGCCGACCTTGCCAACGTGATGGAAAAGAAGGCGGAACTCGGAGCGGACCGGCAGCAGACCGTTGCTGATCTCCGTGCAGCCCGGTCACGCCTGGACTATCTGCTCGATGCCGCCTCATCGGTCGTTTCGCGTTCGAGGGACGAACTCGCCCGAACCGTCGAGACGCCTCATGGGACCGAGCCCGTTTGGGCCACGATCGCCGCGATCGAGGTCACTGCGTCCGAAGCCGGCGTCGTGGAGATGCTGGGCCTGACCAACGGCTCGTGGGCGGATGAGAAGACACCCGTCGTCACCGTCGTGCAGCCCGACCGGCTCCGCTTCCGGGCGTCCGGGCTCCAAAGCGATCTGGGCGTGCTGCGGGACGGGCTCACGGCCCGGATCGTCCCGCCGACGCCGACCGCCGCGGGACGCGCTGTGCCTCTGACCGAGACGATGGACGGCACGATCACACTCGGACTTGCCGGCGATCCAAACGACCGCACGCTCGAACTGTTCGTCGTACCCGATGAACTCAAGCCCTGGGCCCGACCGGGCGTCTCGGCTCAGCTCGAGATCGTGACCGACTCGACGGCTTCGCCCGAACTCGCCATCCCGCTCGCCGCGGTGCAGCGTGATGGGCTCTCGCCCGTCATCTTCCGTCGCAACCCGAGCAACCCGAACGAGGCGATCCGCATGGAGGCCGACCTCGGTCTCGACGATGGGCGTTGGGTCGCCCTGCTCAGCGGTCTTCGTGACGGCGACGAGGTCGTCCTCGACGGTGCTTTTCAGCTGATGCTCGCCACCAGCGGTTCGATCCAGAAGGGTGGCCACTTCCACTCCGATGGCACGTTCCACGAAGGGGAGGATTGAGCCATGTTGAAAGCCGTTATCCGCTTCTCGCTCCGCTATTCCACGCTCGTGCTCATCGCGGCGGTCATGATCGTCGGCTACGCCGGTTATCGCCTGCCGAGGATGAGCGTTGATGTGTTCCCCGAACTCAACGCGCCGACCGTCACGATCATGGCCGAGTCCGGAGGGCTCGCCGCCGACGAGGTCGAGCAGTATGTCACTTTCCCTATTGAGACTGCCGTCAACGGTATGACGGGTGTCCGCCGTGTCCGAAGCGCGAGTGCGATCGGACTCGGTATCGTCTGGGTGGACCTCGAATGGGGTACTGACCTCTACGATGCCCGTCAACTCGTCTCTGAGCGGCTCGTCACCGCTCGCGAAAACCTTCCCGATGAGGTCGAGCCATTCATCACGCCGATTACGTCTATCGCGGGCGAGATCATGCTGATCTCCCTGTCGTCGCCCGACGGCTCGGCCAACCCCATGCAACTCCGCTCCTACGGCGAGTTCGAGCTGCGTAACAAAATCCTCGCGGTGCCCGGTGTCGCCCAAGTCGTCGCGATCGGCGGCGAGCTACCAGAGTATCAGGTCAATGTCGATCAGGAACGGCTGAGGCTCTACGACCTGACCATCACGGATGTGGTCGAGGCCGCGGGCGGAGCACATAGCACCGCGAGCGGCGGCTACTTGGTGAATGTGGACAACTTCGAGATCCCGATCCGTCAGCAGAGCCGGGTGACGCGCCCTGAGGACATCGCCAACACGATCATCAAGTATCACGAGGGCGTGCCCGTTACGATCGGTCAGGTCTCCGAGGTTATCCTCGGGCCGGCGATCAAGCGGGGCACCGCTTCTGAGGGGGGCGAACCCGCTGTAGTGCTGTCTATTCAGAAGTCACCGGGCACGAACACGCTCGCCCTGACCGACAGTCTTGATGCGCTCTTTGATCAGATCGAGCCGACACTGCCCGAGGGCGTCGTGCTCAACCGCGATGTCGTCCGACAGTCGCACTTCATCGACCGGGCGGTCCACAATGTGACCAAGGTGCTCGGCGAGGCGGTCATCATCGTGCTCGTCGTGCTCGTTCTGTTTCTGATGAATCTGCGGACAACGCTCATCACACTCACCGCGATCCCGATCTCAATGGCCGTTGGCCTCTTGATGATGGATGCGTTGAATCTCGGGCTGAATGTCATGACTCTCGGAGGGCTCACTGTGGCGATCGGCGTGCTCGTCGACGACGCAATCATCGATGTTGAGAATGTTTTCCGCCGCTTGAAGCAGAACCGGGCCTTCCCCGAGGCGGATCGGCGTCCGTTTACTGAGGTCATCTTCGACGCCAGCAACGAAATCCGACCGGCGATGGTCTTCGCGACGGTCATCATCGTCATGGTGTTCGTGCCGCTTCTCTTCCTGCAGGGGCTCGAAGGCCGGTTTTTCCAGCCCTTGGCACTTACTTACATGATCTCGATCCTTGCGTCGCTGGTCGTGGCCCTGACGGTCGTGCCCGCGATGTGCCGGTTCCTTCTCAAGGGCAAACTCGGAGGCAAGCACGAGGACCGAGACGGATTCCTGGTCCGCCTTCTGAAAAGGGCGTACGAGCCTTCACTCCGAGCGGCCATTCGGTACCGGGCGTGGGTGCTCGGCACCGCCGGTGCCGTGACCGCCGGCGCACTCCTGCTCGCGAGCACGTTCGGCAGCTCGTTCCTTCCGTCGTTCAATGAGGGCACCTTCACGGTCTTTCTGCTCGCTCCTCCCGGCACTTCGATCGTCGAGAGCGATCGGCTCGCGACGGAGGTCGAGAAGCAACTCGTCCAGATCGACGGGGTCCGTTCCGTCTCCCGGCGTACCGGCCGGGCCGAACGTGACGAGCATGCCGAGCCGGTCAGCAACTCCGAGATCGAGGTCACCGTTGATGCGGGGAGCGACCGGTTCGAGGTGCGAGAACAGATCGACCGCATCCTCGGGGCCGTACCGGGGATCACCACGATGGTTGGCCAGCCCATCGAGCACCGGCTCAGCCATGTGCTGTCGGGCACGCCCGCGGCGATCGCCATCAATGTCTTCGGTGAAAATCTGACCGAGCTTCGTGATGTCGCCAAGGCGATTGAGGCCGAACTCCAAGGCCTGCCGGGCGCTCGTGATGTCAACGCCAACCGAGAGGTATTGATCACTTCTTTGCCAATCCGCTACCGCCATGCGGAACTCGCGGCGGTCGGTCTCAGCCCCGCCGACGCCGCGGAGCAAGTCCGCGAAGCCCTCTATGGCGAGGTTGTGGACACCGTCAACCAAGGTGTTCGGCAGTATGATCTCGTCGTTCGGCTCGCACCTGAGGAACGTGAGTCGTTCCGGCAGGTCCGAGACCTGCTTCTCCGTGGCCGGGGAGGGGCCACCGTTCGTTTGAGCGATGTCGCTGATATCGGTCCGGAACGATCAAGCAATCTGATCACTCGCGAGAACGCTCAACGGAAAGCCGTGGTGTCGCTCAATGTGGCCGAGGGGTCCAATCTGGGCGACCTTGTCGCCCAGGTGCAGGAGCGTGTCGATCCCATTGTCCAGCGGGCTGGCATGACCGTGTCCTACGGAGGTCAGTTTGAAGCGCAGCAGTCCGCGTCACGGACGATCCTCGTCGCGGGCATTGCCGTCGCACTCATCATGCTCATGCTGCTCCAGATCTCCACTGGGTCGATGCGGGCGGCGGTGCTCGTCATGCTCAACATGCCCCTCGCGTTGATCGGCGGCATCGCCGCGATCTACATCAGCGAGGGGGGCGGCCCGATCGCAAACACGCTCGCCCTCGTCGGCATCGGGGGCCCGTATATCCCGCCGGTGATCTCCATCGCCAGCCTTGTTGGTTTCATAACCCTCTTCGGCATCGCGGTCCGTAATGGCATCCTGCTCATCAACCACTACAACCATCTGATGCAGCACGAAGGTGTGCCGCTCGGAGAAGCCATTGTTCAGGGGTCGATGGAACGGCTTGTGCCGATCCTGATGACCGCGATCTCAGCGGCGCTCGGGCTTGTCCCTCTGGCGCTCGCCGCGGGAGAACCGGGCAGCGAACTGCTCGCGCCCCTCGCCATCGTCACCCTCGGGGGTCTGTTGACCTCCACATTCCTGAACCTGATCGTTGTTCCGGCGGGGTACTCGCTCGTTTTTGGGCACAAGCCTGAGCGTCGTCCCGCTGATCACCCATCTGTGCTCACGCGTCTCGTGGGCATATTCCGCCGACCCAAGACCATCACCTCGAAGGAGTCCTGATCATGAACGACCTTTTCAAGATTCTCGCCGCCGCCAGCACGACCGTCGCGCTTTCGATCTCGTTACCCGGCTGCGGGGAGTCCTCAGAATCAAAGTCCGCCGAGACACACACCGCGGACGACGGTCATGATCACGCTGGTGACGGCGACGACCATGAGGAGCACGACCACGCCGAGGGTGAACACGACGATCATGACCACGGTGAGATGCGGTCTCTCGGTAGCGTGACGATCGCCGGAACGAAGCTGGCGGTCTCAGTGTCCAGCGACATCCGACCATCATCGGAGGTGCACCTCGATCTCGAAGTCGAATCCGGGCCGATCCCCGCCACCGTGCGTTTCTGGATCGGCGATGAGGCCGGGACGGGCGCGCTGAAATCGAAGGCGGACGCCCACGACGACCATTTCCACGGCCAGACCGAATCGCCCTCGACGATGGACGGTGCGAGTCTCTGGATCGAGATCGAGTCCGTCAACGGAAATCGCACTGTCGGCTCGATGCCTCTTGAGGGATAAGCCATGATCGATGTGACCGCAAACGTCCATGCCGAAGCAACCGCAACTGAAGCATGGGAACTGATCTCGGACTTCGAGGGCGAATGGGAGCCATCGAACCCCGAGCACAAGGGCACCGAGGTACTGACCGAGCCCAAACAGCCCCTCCATGATGGCCTGCGCTGGTGGCAACGCGAAGGTGTCGGTCCCTTGACCGGCGAACTCACCGCGACGGTGCACGACACGCGGCCGGGTCGTGCGTTCTCTTGGACCGGCGAGGCTATCTACAAGCCGTTTGGAATGTGTGTCAGGGTCAAGGAAGGCGGCGACTTTCGGATCGAGCCCGAGGGCGACGGTGTACGGCTCGTCCATCGCGTATGGGGCGAGTTTCCGAAAGGCATTGTCGGCTGGGTGATCGAACGCGTCATCGGCACACTACTCCGATTCAGGTCGGCCGCCTACCGCCACACGCTCGTCGAGCTCGAGTACTTCGCTGGGCGACTGGAGGGAAGCATCGCCTGCGGTGAGCGCCGATGACACAGACGAACCACCACAATCACGGTGCTGATATTGGATCGAAACGGCTGGGTATCGCCGTCGCCATTAATCTGCTGCTCACTGCGGCCCAGGTCATCGGGGGCGTGCTCTCCGGGAGCCTTTCGCTGATCGCGGACGCGCTGCATAACTTCAGCGATGCAGCCGGACTGCTCCTTGCCCTGATTGCTCGGCGTATTTCCAGGCGTCCCGCGGATGAGCAACGCACCTTCGGCTACGGGCGAGCCGAGGTGGTCGGCGGCCTGATTAACCTCACCTCCATCATGGTCATCGCGGGCTATCTGCTCATTGAGGCCATCAACCGCACCTTCGACCGTCCCGAGATCGACGGCTGGATGGTCGTCATCATCGCCTGCATTGCACTGGTTGTCGATGCCGCGACGGCCGTTCTGACCTACACGATGTCGAAGGAGAGCGTGAACATCAAGGCGGCGTTCCTTCACAACGTCGCGGACGCTCTCGCCTCGGTGGCGGTCATTATCACCGGCACCCTGATCATCCTGTTCGACTGGTACTGTACATACTTTTTTGCGACCATCG
>DAINDF010000002.1:27513-448602 GCA_036732005.1 Phycisphaerales bacterium | reverse complement strand
CGCCTCGGCCTGCCTCCGCCCCGAGCACCGAGGATCCCCCGGCCCGACACCCCGAGCCCCAACACGCGCCGCCGTGCAGACCCCTGCAACACGAGCCGCGGGCGCAAACCCGCGGAGCCCCGCCGACCGAGCACCCAACGAGCTTGCGCCTCGCGCCAATCGCAAACGCACCGCGCCATCACCGCGCCGAGCCCAGCCCGCCCGCCGATCAGCCCCCGCCGAGCCGCCGCAGCAAGACCTCGACGGCCTTCTCCAACTGCGTGTCTCGACCCGCCGCCGCCTGCTCGGGCGTGATCCGCACCTCGTGGTCGGGCTCGAGCTGCTGATTCTCGAGGTAGGCCTCGCTCCGCGGCGCCTTCGTCCCCACCTGCGGGATCCCGAAGATGATGTCGCCCGTGTGCAGCCGCTCCCACCACACCGCCGTCGCGGTCCCCGGCACCGGCATGCCCACCGTCTCCCCGATGCCCAGCGCCTTGTACGACCACGGGAAAAAGTGCGCGTCGGAGTAGTTGCTCTCACTCATCACGACGATCGAAGGCCGGTCCCACCGCCGCATCGGGTCGCCGTACCACTCCCGACCCGGGTCCTCGTCGTTCCGAGGGAACAGGTTGACATAGTTCTTCCCCGAGAGGAAGGTCACCAGGTCGTCGTGCAGCCACCCGCCCCCGTTGAAGCGGGTGTCGACGATGAGCGCCTCCTTGTCGAAGTGCCGCCCCATCGCCTCGGCGTAGAAATCCCGGAAACTCTCGTCGTCCATGCCCCGGACATGCGCGTACCCGACCCGGCCCCCGGAGGCCCGCTCCACGATCTCGCGACGCTGACGGGTCCAGCGCTCGTAGAGCAACTGGCCCTCCTCCCCGCCCGAGATCGGCTTGACAACCCGATCGAACGGCTCGCCGTTCGCCGGAGTAAAAGTCAGCCGCACCCGCTCCCCCGCCTTCCCGTCCAGCAACGCCGGGAAGTTGATCGCCGGCGTGACCGCCACACCGTCGACCGCCGAGATCACCATCCCCGCCTCGACGCCGAGCCCCGCCTTCGAGAGCGGGCCCCGCTCAAGGATCTCCACGATCCGCATCCCCGCCGGCGTCGGCTCGAGGAACACCCCCAGCGAAGCGGTCGACGCCGCGCCCGGCGCGGGGCGGGGTCGGTAAATGCCCCCGGTGTGCGAGGCGTTCAGCTCGCCCAGCAACTCGCTCAGCACCTCGGCCATCTGCCGCCCGTGGTGCACCCCGGCCAGCTTGGGCTCGTACTGGGCCCGGTAGAACTCCCAGTCCACACCGTGCAGGTCCTTGCGGTAGAACTTGTCCTTGACCTGCCGCCAGACATGGTCGAACTGGTACACCCGCTCCGCGTACCCGTCGATCTCGAGCTCGGCAGCAAAGGACACGCCCTTGCGGTCACCCCCGGCCGTGGCGACCTTGGTGATCGCGCCATCCGCCAGCACGAAGATGTTCTCGCCCTTCTCGTCCATCTGCATCGTGGCCGAGTCCGCGTCGAGCTTGGCGAGGATCGTCGTCGATTCCTCCTGGAAATCCTGCACCCAGAGGTCGTACCCCTTCTCGAATCTCGCCAGGTAAAACAGCTTCTTCCCGTCCGGCGCCATCTCGAAGCCGGCGAGGTCCGACGCGTGCCGCGTCAGCCGGACCGTGCGGGACTCCAGCCCCTCGGGCTCGAACTCGACGGGCTCGGGCTTGTCTTCCTCGTCGGCCTTCGCGTCACCGGCCTGGCCGTCGTCGGACTCGGCGTCGTCTGCGTCATCTGAATCGTCGTCCTTCTTCTTTTCGTCTTCCTTCTCCTTCTTCTTCTCGTCGAGTTCCTTCTGGAGCTCGTACTCCTCCTTGGACAGGCGGAACTTGTCGAACGCGTCCTGGGTCAGGAAGGCCGCCACGACATCGGTCTCGCCGCCCCAGCTTGCGTGGGCCTTCTCGCCGTAGCGGTCCGTGGACCAGAGGATCGCGCCGCCGTCCATGGCCCAGCGGGGGGCGGCGTCGTCGTGTCCGGAGTTGGACAGGTTGATCGGCGGCTCGCCCGAGCCGTCGGCCTTCACCATCCCGATCTCGCCGGCCCAGATCCGGTCGCGGTCGAAGAAGTGGACAGCCAGCCATTCGCTGTCGGGCGACCATCGGAACCAGTGGTCGCCGTCGGAATAGGAGTAGTACATGGTGCCGGGCAGCGCGGTCACGGTCTGGCCCGATTCGGTGTCGAGCACCTTGATCGTGTGCCGGTTGTGGAGATAGGCGATCTTCTTGCCGTCCGGGGAATAGAGCGGCTGGAACTCGTCGGCCTCGGAGGCGAGCAGGGGCGTTTCCTCGAATTTGGTGGCGCTGAAGAAGTAGAGCTCGCCGTCGTCGGTCATCGAGGTCTGGTAGAGGTTCCAGGAACCGTCCCGCTCGCCGGCGTACAGGAGTTTGCGGCCGTCGGGGGAGAAGGAGACGCTGCGTTCCTGTTCGGGGGTTGTGGTGATGCGTCGGGTGGTTCCGAACTCGGTGGAGGTGACGAAGACCTCGCCCCGGATGACGAACGCGATCTCCTTGCCGCTGGGGGCGACGGCGAACTCGCTGGCGCCGGATCGCTCGGCGCGGCGGACGGAGTCGAGGTCGCGGCCGTCGACGGCGATCTCGATGGGGACTCGGCGGGGCTCGTCGCCGGGCTTGGCGATGTGGTAGATCTCGCCGTGCCAGGAGAAGGCCATGGCGTCGTTGTCGGCGAGGGTGAGGTCGCGGACGGGGTGGTCTTCGAAGCGGGTGAGCTGGCGAGCCTGTCCGCCGGCGAGGGGCATGGAGAAGATATTGGAATCGCCGGCACGCTCGGAGAGGAAGTAGACGGTCTTGCCGTCGGCGGCGGGGTGCGGGTCGCGGTCCTCGCCCTCGAAGTCGGTGAGCATGCGGTGCTCGCCGGTGCGTGTGTCCATCACCCAGATGTCGCGCGCGACGGCGGAGCGGTGGTGCTTGCGTTCGGCGCTCTCGTAGCCCTTTCGGTCCTCGTAGACGAGGCGGGCGCCGTCGCGGTCGTAGCGGGCGTGGATGGCCGGGGTGGTGAGGAGCATCTCCGGGGTTCCGCCGGCGAGGGGGATGCGGTAGAGCTCGGAGAGGACGCCGCTGGGGAAGAAGGCGCTGGCGGCGCTGTCGAGGCGGGTGCTCTCGAAGATCACGGCGGCGCCGTCGCGGGTGAAGTCGCTGGGGAGGTCGTTGGCGGCGTGGAAGGTGAGCCTCGTGGCCGGTCCTCCGGCGGCCGGCATGACGAAGATGTCGAAGTTGCCGTGGCGGTCGGAGGCGAACGCGATGCGGGAGCCGTCGGGCGACCAGACGGGGGCGGTGTCGTCGGCCTCGTGGAGGGTGAGCGGGACGGCGCGGCCGCCTTCGGCGGGGACGGAGTAGAGGTCACCCCCGTGTGTGAAGACGATGGTCTTGCCGTCGGGTGAGAGTGCGGGGTTCCGGAACCAGTTGGGGGAGACCTCCGCGGCGAGGGCGGTGCTCGAGAGGGCGAGAGCGAGGCTGGTGATCGACATTCCGTGCTCCTGTTTCGGTCCGAGCGTCAGCGTAGCCGATCGCCCGCGCCCGCGGGGCGTTGGGTGGGCGCAGAAAGCGGCCCGCCGCGGGGATGGGCGGGCCGGGGGTTGCGTTGTGCTGACGGGTTGTATCAGCGGCGGCGGCGGGCGCCGAGCGTGAGGGCGATGGCAAGCGGCGCGGCGGCGGCCGGTGCGGGGACGCAGTCGTGGATGATGACGCCGTTGGTGATCTCGAAGTTGAAGCCGCGGACATCGATCGAGACCCACTCCGGGTTGTAGTTTGGGATGATGTAGTCAAAGGTGTAGTGGATGGGCATGGGGTCGGGCTGGGTGCCGTCGATGAAGACGAACCGCTGGATGTGGATGCCCTCGAAGAAGCCCGGGAAGCCCGGGATAGGCGGGGTGGTCTCGTGGCCTGGGACGGTGTCCCAGTCCGGCGTTGACCAGTTGACGGCGAAGTCGAGGGCCCCTGCAACACCACGGGTCAGCGCAGCGGCATCGAACTCGATGTGGATTTCCTTCCAGCGGGCCGGGTCGAACGGGTGGTCGTAGAACCACTGGTTGAGCCAGCCGGTGTCCGGGTATTCGAACCAGGTTCCGTTGTCGAAGCCGGAGCCTCCGCCGCTCAAGACAGAGCCGTCCGGGGCGACCGAGATGGTGAAGTTGTCGATGCGTGGTGCGGCGGCGGCGTGGGCGCCGGCGAGGGCGAGCAGGGCGAGGACGCCGGCGGCGTTGCGGTTGATCATCGTGTCACTCCTTCCGAATCGGGTGCTCCCGCCCGGGGGTGGCCCGCACGCGCGGGGGTGGGCGGGGGCGTGGCTGGAGGGCGGGATTGGGCGGCTCCCCGCGGTGCCCGGCGCCCGACCGGGGTTGGCGGGTCGGGCGGCCTGGGCGCCGGCGCTCTTCTCTCCCGCCGACGATTGGAGTATGACCCGGGCGTAGGGCGGCTGGGCGGGGGAGAGCCCGAGAGCGTCGGTGTTTGGGCGTGGATGGCGGGGATTCCCGTGCGGCGGCGCGTGGGGGCGATCTCGCCTATTCTGGGGTCTTCCCGGTCGTTGGCCTCGCGTCCGGGGGACACCACGGAGGGTGCATGGCGAAGAAGCCGACGAAAGCCGACGCGGAGTCGATGGCGACGAAACAGCGTGAGATCTCCGTTTCGGAGTTCTTCGCGAAGAACCGGCACCTGCTGGGGTTCGACAACCCTCGCAAGGCGCTGCTGACGACGGTGAAGGAAGCGGTGGATAACGCCCTCGACGCGTGCGAGGAGGCGGGGATCCTGCCGGACATCGAGGTTCGGATCGAGGAGTTGGAGCCTGCGGCGTCGGCGACGAAGCCGACGAAGTACCGCGTGACGATCACGGACAACGGGCCCGGGATCGTGCGGAAGCAGGTGGAGAACATCTTCGGGAAGCTGCTGTACGGATCGAAGTTCCACCGGCTCAAGATGAGCCGGGGTCAGCAGGGGATCGGGATCTCGGCGGCGGGGATGTACGGGCTGATGACGACGGGTCGGCCGATGGTGATCACGACTCGGCCGAACGCGAAGAAGCCTGCGCACCACATCGAGCTGGCGATGGACACCTCGAAGAACAAGCCCGAGGTGACGGTGGACATCGAGACGGAGGATTTCCCCCCCACCACCAGCGGGACGGGGACGCGGGTGGTGATCGAGCTCGAGGGCAAGTATGTCCGCGGGAAGGCGAGCGTCGAGGCGTATCTGGAGCAGACGGCGATCGCGAACCCGCACGCGGAGATCGTGTTCGTTCCCCCGGAGAAGGCGGGGGAGGATCCGGGTCTGGAGGATGCGACGGAGCGGGGAGAGACAGGCGGGACGCCTGTCCCACCGGGAGAGGGAGAGGGGATTGTTCGGACCACCGAGCACGCGGATCGGATCGTGTATCCGCGGGCGGTGAGCGAGAACCCGCCGGAGACGAGCGAGATCAAGCCGCACCCGTACGGGGTGGAGCTGGGCTCGTTCCTTCGGATGCTGAAGAACACGGGGGAGAAGCAGCTCTCGGGGTTCTTCCGTGAGGAGTTCTGCCGGGTTCCGCCTGCGGCGGTGAAGGAGGTGACGGAGAAGGCGAGCGGGAAGGGGAAGACGCTGACGGGGCAGACCTATGTCAGCACGATCGACCACGCGGCGGCGGAGCGGCTGTATCGGGCGTTGCAGGAGGCGAAGCTGCGGAGCCCGCCGACGGACTGCCTGGCGCCGATCGGTGTTCGGACGATGCTGGCGGGGCTGCTCAAGGGTGTGAAGGCGGAGTTCTACGCGGCGAGCACGCGGAGCCCGGCGGTGTACCGGGGGAATCCGTTCCAGATCGAGGCGGCGATCGCGTTCGGGGGTGAGTTGCCTGGGGATCAGCCGGCGCGGGTGATCCGGTTTGCGAACCGGGTGCCGCTGCTGTATCAGCAGAGCGCGTGCAGCGCGTTCAAGAGCGTGACGGAGACGGCGTGGAAGAACTACGGGATGAGCCAGCCGCGTGGGTCGGCGCCGGTGGGCCCGCTGGTGGTGATGATCCACATGGCGAGCGTGTGGGTGCCGTTCACGAGCGAGAGCAAGGAGGCGATCGCGGATTACGACGAGATCAGGAAGGAGATGCGGCTGGCGTTGCAGGAGTGCGGTCGGAAGCTGGGGACCTACATCCGTCGTCGTCAGCGGATGAAGCGGGAGAGCCAGAAGCGGGATGTGTTCGAGCGGTACATCGGGGAGATCGCGAAGGCGTGCGAGGCGATCGTGGGGGCGGACGCGGCGGCGCTGTACGAGGCGCTGGTGAAGCAGGCGAAGCGGCGGACGGAGATCGCGGACGCGGTGCTGGACGAGGACGGGAAGATCGTGGGTTTCGCGGACGGGAACGGGCGGCTGGATGATGACGACGGGGTGATCATCGTTGATGGGAGCGGGAATCCGAACGAGCCGCGGCCGCCGGGGAGCGATTCTGCGGATGAGTCGGAGACCGCTCCCTCACGGTCGCGGCTCGTCCGGAATGGAAACGCGGAGGGCGCGAAGGTCTCGAAGGCGGGGGGCGCGAAGGGGGACATGATCGAGTCGAAGGCATCGGGGAAGAAGGTCGTGAAGAAGAAGGTGCTGAAGAAGGTGAAGCGGACGAAGGAATCGGCGGGGGCGGGGTTGTTTGAGGGCGGGGAGAAGTGATGGCCAAGAAGACGACGAAGAAGCCTGGTCGCGGCGTCGGGGCGGGGACGGTCGTTGAGCGGCCGAAGCGGGCGGATTGGGCGAAGCGGGACGCGAAGACGGCCGAGTCGATCCGGGGGTTGACTGACGGCATTGTCAAGAGCGCGATGGCGGGGCGTGAGCCGAAGGTGGAGGTGCCGACGAGGTCGAGCGCGAACACGAAGTGGAACAAGAGCCGCGGGATTCTGCAGATGGGTTCGGCGACGCAGGAGCGTCAGCTGTTCAACCTGGGGCAGGCGCGGAAGTTCATGCAGACGCTGCTGCACGGGCAGGGGATCAACGAGTTGATCGCGGCGGGGAAGACGCTGAGCCTGCGTGGGATGTACTACAAAGGGCTGCACACGATCCAGGGGACGAAGGAGAAGACCTTCGACGACCAGACGGAGAGCGACGGGATCCTCGAGGACCTCGAGGTGACGATCGGGGCGTTGCGCGAGGAGTTGCACATCTTCGCGAAGAAGCGCGGGACGATGGTCGGGAACATCACGGTGATCGATTCCGGGGACACGATCGACTGCCGGCGGATGGGCTCGGGGGGGTACGCGATCCCGAGCATCTGCGAGCCGGAGGTGCTGCAGTTTGAGAAGGTGGACGCGGAATTCGTGCTGCATGTCGAGAAGGACACGGTGTGGCAGCGGTTCAACGAGGACCGGTTCTGGGAGAAGCACAACTGCATTCTGACGGAGGGGTCGGGGCAGCCGCCGCGGGGGGTGAGGCGGATGCTGCACCGGCTGAACAAGGAGCACGGGCTTCCGATCATCTGCCTGCTGGATTGCGATCCGTGGGGGCACTACATCTACAGCGTGATCAAGCAGGGGTCGATCAGCCTGGCGTTCGAGAGCGAGCGGCTGGCGATCCCGGAGGCGAAGTTCCTGGGGATCCGGGCGAAGGACTACGAGGCGTGCGAGCTCTCCGACGATGTGCAGATCGCGCTGAACGATCGGGACATTGCGCGGGCGAAGCAGATCATGGAGTACCCCTGGTTCGCCGAGAAACAGGGGTGGCAGCGCGAGATCAAGAAGATGCTCGGCAACGGGTTCAAGATGGAGGTGGAGTCGCTGATCACCAAGGACATCTCGTATGTGACGGAGACCTATGTGCCGGAGCGGCTGGCGGCGGAGGACTGGCTGAGCTGAGTCTGGGCGGGCTTCGGGTGCTCGATTCTCTAAGGCATTGTCTGGACAAATGATGCGCCGGGGCGCAAGATGTGCCTCGCTCGTGCCGGCTGGTCAGGAGGTTTCCATGCGTCGATTCATTCTCGGACTGGGGTTGCTGTCGTTTGTGGCGGGGTCGGCGGTGTCTTCCGACGGGCTGCGGGTGGCGGCGTGGAACATCTCGAACTACTCGGGGGGGAACACGGCGGCCATCACGACGGCGGTGTACGGGACCTTCACGGGGCACGAGTTCGCGCCCGATGTGATCCTGCTGCAGGAGATGACGAGCGCGAGCGCGGTGAGTTCGCTGGTCTCGGCGCTGAACCTGGGGCTGGGGGAGCCGGGGGAGTGGGTGGCGGCGCCGTTCTTCGGCGGGTCGAGCGGGGGGCTGAACACGGCGCTGGTGTACCGGGAGAGCCGGCTGGACCTGGTGGCGGCGACGCTGCTGTGGTCGGGGTCGGCGTCGCAGCAGCCCCGGAACATCGTGCGGTATGACCTTCGGCTGGAGGGGTACGGGTCGGATGAGGCGTTGATCTCGATGTACCCGGTGCACATGAAGGCGGGGTCGTCGAGCGACGACCAGCAGCGGCGGCTGCTGGAGGCGCAGCGGATCCGGGAGAACGCGGAGACGCTGCCGGCGGGTCGTCACTTCATCCTGGGCGGGGACACGAACACGCAGAGTTCGTCGCAGCCGGGGTATGTGGAGTTGGTGGGCGTGCAGGCGAACAACGCGGGTCGCTTCTTCGATCCGATCGCGGCGCCGGGGAGTTGGAACAACAGCTCGGCCTATCGGAACATCCACACGCAGGACCCGGTGGGCGGGGGCGGGATGGACGACCGGCACGACCAGTTGCTCTCGTCGGCGACGCTGGGGGACGGGGAGGGGCTGGAGTACATCGGGGCGTTCGGTCAGCCCTGGGACCTGTCGCGGTGGGACGACCCGGCGCATTCGTATCGGTGCTGGGGCAACGACGGGTCGTCGTTCAACCTCGCGCTGCGGACGGACGGGAATGTGGCGGTCGGGGCGGTGATCGCGCAGTCGCTGCGTACGCTGGGCGGGGCGAGCGGGCACCTGCCGGTGTTCATGGATCTTCGGGTGCCGGCGCGGGTCGGCTCGGATTTGGCGATCGATTTCGGGACGGTCGAGGTCGGGGCGGCGGCGGAGGCGACGCTCGGGGTGTTCAACGCGGGGGACACGGCGCTGTGGGGGGTCGGGGGCGTCGGGGACCTGGGGTACACGCTGAGCGCCCCTGCGGGATTCTCGGCGCCCGCGGGTTCGTTCAGCGAGGCGGCCGGGGGCGGGCTGAACACGCACCTGATCACGATGGACACCTCGACGCCGGGCGTGTTCGCCGGGACGCTGCTGGTGCTTTCGAATGACCCTGAGGAGCCGGTGCGGGCGGTGAGCCTGACGGGCGAGGTGGTTGGCGCGTCGTGCGCCGCGGACCTTGCGGCGCCGTTCGGCGTTCTGGATCTGGCGGACATCAACGCGTTCACGGCGGGGTTCCTGGGGCAGGACCCGATTGCGGACCTGGCGCCGCCGAGCGGGGTCCTTGACCTGGCGGACATCAACGCGTTCGTGGACTCGTTCGCTTCCGGGTGCCCCTGATTGAGACGGAATTCGAGTGCAGCTCGGGCGAGGCGGAGTCGCGATCTCGTGAGGCGGCCCGGAGAGGGAGGTTCGCGGGCTCGCGCCCGCGGCTCGTCGGGCACGCGTTTGCAAGAGAATCGGCGGTAGATCGGGCTTGGATGGTCGGTGAGCGGGGGTCGGCACCACGCGCCGCTGCGCGGCGGGGGGTGGTATCGGCATCACGCGCCGATGTGCGGCGGGGGGTGGTATCGGCACCACGCGCCGCTGCGCGGCGGGTGGTGGCACCGGCGTGCGGCGGGGGGTGGCGCCGGGGGCGTGCGTGTCTCGTGATTGCTCGGTGGCGGGGGCGCGAGCCTCAGCGTGCGGGGAGGGTGCTGGCGCAGATCTCCCGGAGCGCGTCGAGCAGCGCCCCGATGTGGGCGTCGGTGTTGAAATGGCCGAGTGAGATGCGTGTGGCGCCGCCCGAGTCGCGGGTGCCGAAGTGCTCGTGGGCTCGGGGGGCGCAGTGGATTCCGGCGCGGGTGAGGATGCCGAACTCGGATTCGAGGATTGCGGCGAGTTCGGCGGGGGCGAGGGCGTCGTGGGTGAGGCTGAAGACGCCGACGCGGTGCCGGGGCGTGGCGGGGCCGAGGAGGGTGAGGCCCGGGAACGCCGCGGCGTCGGCGAGCGCGTCGAGCACGCGGGCGGTGCGCTGCTGCTCGGCGTCCCAGAGTGATTCGACGGTGCGGTCGTTGAGCCAGGCGATGCCCTCGGAGAGCCCGACGATGCCGAGGGTGTTGTGTGAGCCGGGTTCGTAGCGGTCGGGCATGGTGGCCGGGTGGATGTCGGATTCTGAGACGGTGCCGGTTCCGCCGGTGCGGGCGGGGGTGATGCGTTCTTCGAGGCCCGGGCGGATGATGAGGGCGCCGGTGCCGAGGGGGCCCATGAGGTACTTGTGACCCGGGATGGCGAGGAGGTCGACGGCGTCGGCGTCCATGTCGATGGGGACGCGTCCTGCGGACTGGGCGGCGTCGACGAGGAAGGGGACGCCGGCGGCGCGGCAGACGGCGCCGAGGTCGGCGAGGGGCTGGAGGGTTCCGGAGACATTCGAGGCGTGGGGGGCGATGACGAGGGCGGTCTCCGGGCGGATGGCGGCGTGGAGGGCGTCGGGGGTGACGAGCCCGGTGGCTGCTTCGGTGGGGAGACAGGTCCACTCGATCGGGTCGCCGAGGGGATCGGCGGCGAGGGCGTTGAGCGGGCGGAGGACGGAGTTGTGGTCGAGGCGGGTGGCGATGAAGTGGATGGGCCGGGGCGAGGGGTTGCGGAGTCGTCGGAGGCGGTGGGCGTGGGCGGTGCCGTTGATGGCGAGGTTGAGGGCGTCCGAGCAGTTGAGGGTGAAGACGGCGTGATCGGGGCTGGGGGCGTTGACGAGGGCGGCGAGGCGGGCGCGGCATCGGGCGATCAGGCGGCCCCCTTCGACAGACTCGTGGTAGGCGCCGCGGCCCGGGGAGGCGCCGAGGGAGGTTGCGTAGAGGTGCATCGCCTCGTGGACGGAGGCGGGCTTGGGGAAGGAGGTTGCGGCGTTGTCGAGGTAGATTCGCGGGCGGGCAGACATCGGAAAACGGTAGGCGGCGGGGTGGCGGGTGATGGACGGGAAGCTGGTTTTCGAAGGGTCTGGCTCAGCGCGTGAGGCGAGAGGATGGCGACCGGACCGGGTTTCAGGCCCGTCTCCGGTCCATCTTGACTTTGGCGCCTGCCGTCCTTTCGAGGCGTGACGGCGGATGGGAACGGCCTACGCCGTCCGTTCGTGGTTCACTCTTCGAGGTGAACCACGGCACCGAAGGCCGAGGACGACCGGGGAGTTGTATCACTCGGCAAGGGGGGGAGGGGGAGAGAGGGGCTGGGAGCCCGACCCACCGAGGGTGGCGGGGATTGGGACAGGGTCTCAGGCTCGCTTGTAGAAGGGGAGCGGGACGACCTTGGCGGGGAGTTGGGCCTTGCCGGTGTCGACGGTGCAGGCGTCGCCTTCGTTGAGGCGGCCCGTGGCGGCGTAGGCCATGGCGATGGACTTGCCGAGCGTGGGGCTGATGCAGCCGCTGGTGACCTCGCCGATCTGGTCGCCCCCGGGTAGGCGGAGGGGCATGTGCTGGCGTGCGGTGCGCGGGGAGTCGATCTCGAGGCCGATGAGTTTTCGGCGTGGGCCGCCGGTGTTCTGGATGTCGAGGAGGGCCTGCTGGCCGATGAAGGTTTCGCCGTGCTGGTCGGGGTTCTTGTTGAGGGCGATGGCGAAGTGAAATCCGGTGGAGAGGGCGTCGATGTCCTCGGCGAGTTCGTGGCCGTAGAGGGGCATGCCGGCCTCGATGCGGAGTGTGTCGCGTGCGCCGAGTCCGGCCGGCTTCATGGGGGCGTTGGGGTCGTCGGGGTCGACATCCTTCATGAGGAGTTTCATGGCCATGTTGACGGCGGCGGCGGGGAGGATGACCTCGACGCCGTCCTCGCCGGTGTAGCCGGTGCGTGAGACGATGAGTTTGAGGACGAGGAGGTTCTTGGTGGTGAAGCGGTAGCGTTTGAGTGTGGGGATCTCCTTGGAGACGCCCCCGATGAGTTCCATGATCCTGGGGCCCTGGGCGGCGACCATGGCGGTCTTGAAGGTCATGTCGGTGATGCCGACCTTGAAGGAACGGGCGGCCTTGACGGCTTCGAGGTGGGCGATGATCTTCTCGCGGTTTGATGCGTTGACGACGAGGATGAATTCGTCGTCGTCCATGCGCATGGCGATGACATCGTCGAGCACGCCGCCGAGTTCGTTGCACATGAAGGAGTAGCGGCACTGGCCTTCCTGCATGTCTCCGATGAGTCGGGAGCAGGTGTGCTCGAGGAGGCGCTTGGCGTGGAGGCCCTTGATTTCGAGGCGTCCCATGTGGGAGACATCGAACATGCCGCCGGCGTTGCGGACCTGGTTGTGCTCGTCGGTGATGGAGGAGCGGTACTTGATGGGCATGTTCCAGCCGGCGAATTCGACCATCTGGGCGCCGTGCTGTATGTGGAAGTCGTGGATGGGGGACTTGTGCATGGGGGAGGGTAGGGCGAGGGTGGCGCGGGGGTCAGGGCCAGGGGGCGTTGTCGAGGAGGCGGACGGTGCCGACGCGGGCGGTGATGAGGGCGCGGGCGGGGCGGCCCGGGGTCGGGGCGTCGAGGGTCTCGGCGTCGCGGATGGTGGCGTAGTCGATGCGGTCGACGGGGGCTTGCTCGAGGACGCGGCGCATGGCGGCCTCTCCGGCGTCGGGGGTCGGGTGTTCGCGGGCGGCGTCGAGGGCGCGGCGGAGTGCGAGGGCGGTGCGTCGCTCGGGCGGGGTGAGGAATCGGTTGCGGCTGGACATGGCGAGACCGTCGGGTTCGCGGATGGTTGGGGCGGGGATGATCTCGACGCCGAGGCGATCTCGGGAGGTCATGGCGCGGATGACCTGGAGTTGCTGCCAGTCTTTTTCGCCGAAGACGGCGGCGTGGGGGGAGGTGAGGTCGAAGAGGCGGCGGACGACCTGGCAGACGCCGGCGAAGTGGCCGGGGCGGTGGGTGTCTTCAAGTCCCTTGGCGATGGCCTGGGTCGCGAGGGCTGGGACGGGGATCGTGGATTCGGGTGGGTAGACGCGTTCGGGGGAGGGGGCGAAGACGCCGGCGGCGCCGGCGTTTCGGCAGAGTTCGAGGTCTTCGGGAAGGGTGCGGGCGTATCTGGCGAAGTCGGCGGGGTCGTCGAACTGCGTGGGGTTGACGAAGATGGTGACGACGGCGCCGGCGGGGAGCCCCGCGGCGTTGGCGTGGTCGGCGGCGCGGCGGATGAGGGCGGCGTGCCCGGGGTGGAGGGCGCCCATGGTTGGGACGAGGGCGCAGGCTCGGGGGGCGAGGAAGTCGGAGAGCGGGGTGTCGCCGGCGCAGAGCCACATCGGGGGAACGATGGGCGGGGGGCTGGGCCGGGTCAAGAGGTTGGGTCGGGAGGGTGGATCAGGGGATCGGGTCGTCGAAGCCCGGGGCGGCTTCGAGTGCGGCGAGGCACTCGGCTTCGAGGCGGCGGAGTTCGTCGAGTTGGGCTTGGTCGGCGGAGGAGGGAGAGGAGAGGGCGTCGTAGGGCTTGATGGCGTCGCGGGTGAGGTCGAGGGCGGCGTGGAGGTCGCCGGAGAGGATGAGGGCGCGGATGTGCTGCCTGGTGAGGAGGAAGGGGCGTTCGCCGAGGATCTCGGTTGATTCGGTGACGGTTGCGATCATCTCGTCGGGGTTGTCGGCGTCGTGGGCGATGGCGCAGATGCCGTTGGCGGCCCGGGTGGTCAGGTCGCGGTCCGAGGCGTTGAGGGGGGTGGCGGCGGCGAGGGCGCGGGCCTGCTGGATGACGCGGCGGAACGCGTCGCGGGCGGAGGCGGTGTCGCCGGTGGCGCGGCTGTTTACGCCGAGGTGGTAGGCGACGAGCATCTGGTTTCGGCGGAGTTCGGCGTCGGCGGGGTCGATGTCGCCGGCTTCGGTGAGCGTCTGGAGGGCGGCGGCGAGGCTCGGGAGGGCCTCCGCCCGCTTGTCCTGGGCGATGAGTGTGCGGGCGAGTTTGTACTGGGCGAGGCCCAGCATCCGGCGTTTGGCGAGGTCGGTGGGGTCGTGCTGGAAGGCCTCTTCGGCGTGGGCGGCGAAGGCGGCGGCGTAGGTCTGGGCGACCTCGGGCTGGCGGCGTCTCAAGGCGAGGTCGGCGGCGGCTTCGAAGGAGCGGGCGAGGTCGGAGAGGGCGCGGCCGCTGAACGGGTCGGCGTCGCTGGCGCTGCGGGCGAGGGCCTGCATGTCCCGGTAGCTGGCCTCGGCCTCGTCGAAGCGGTCGAGGTCCATGAGGGCGCGGCCGACGCGTTCGTGGGCCATGACGAGGCGTCGGGCGGCGTCGGCGTCGTCGGGTCGGAGTTCGGCGACGCGGGCGCGGAACTCGAGGCAGCGCTGGAAGGCGGCGAGCTCGGGTTCTTCCTGATCGAGGAAGTCGTGGAGGAAGCCGAGTTGTTCGTGGGCGTAGGCGAGTGTGGCGAGCGTGTCGGGGTCGCTCGGGGCGCGGGCGGCGGCGTCCTGGGCGATCGCAAGGGCGCTCTGAAGGAGGGGGCGGGCGTCGTCGGCGCGGGACTGGAGGAGGCGGACGAGGCCGGCCTGCATGAGGGCCTCGGCGCGGAGGCGGGCGAGGGGGTCGGGTTCCTCGTGTGGCGGGGCGTTGGCGGCGTCGGAGGCGACGCGGAAGGCGGCGTCGCGGTCGCCGGCCTGGCGGAGGGCCTTGGCGAGTTCGACGGCGGTGCGGAGGCGTTCTTCGTCGGCGTCGGGGATCTGAGCGAGGAGTTGGGCGGCGCGTTGGAGGGCGTGGACGCCGCGGCTGACGGAGTTTTCTCCCGCGGCGGCGAGTCGTCCGACGCGTTGGTACTGGATGGCGAGGTCGAGGCGGAGGCGTGGGTCTTCGGGGAATTCGGCGGCGAGCGCGTCGATCGCCGAGAGCATGGCGTCGGCGAGGACGGTGCGTGCGGCGGTGGCGGCGGGGAGATTCTCGATGGCGTCGTAGAGTTCGTCCTCGACGGTGAACATGCGGCGGAGCTGGGTGTAGCGGGTTTCCGCGGCGGCGCGGGCGTCGGCCTCGGCGGCGCGGGCGTTCTCGGCGGCCTGGCGTGCGAGGGCCTCTTCGGCCCGGGCGTGCTCGGCGCGCTGCCAGGCCCAGGAGAAGGCGACGAGGCCGACGAGGAGCGCGAGGAGAACGGTGGAGGCGGCGGCGACGGCGAATCGGTGCCTGCGGACGAACTTGCCGGCGCGATAGACGAATGTCGGGGCGCGTGCGGTGACGGTCTGCCCGGCGAGGTGGCGGTCGAGATCTTCGGCGAGCGCCTGGGCGGTGGAGTATCGGCGGTGGGCGCTCTTGCGCATCGCCATGAGGACGATGTTGTCGAGGTCTCCGGCGAGGGACTTCTTGAGGCGGGTGATCTGGACCTCGCGGCGTTTGGCGATCTCGTGGGCGGTGATGGTGTGCATCTCGCCGTGCGAGG
This sequence comes from Phycisphaerales bacterium, assembly GCA_036732005.1. Taxonomy (GTDB): domain Bacteria; phylum Planctomycetota; class Phycisphaerae; order Phycisphaerales; family UBA1924; genus UBA1926. Next base: position 433,142 of record DAINDF010000002.1, on the reverse strand, counting down.
TGTGGCGCGTGGCGGCGCGGGAGACGGCGGTGGATGGCCTCTCGGGCTCGGCCTCGCAGATGACGCGGACGGCCTCGGCGTGGAGTCGCCGCTGGATCTGGTAGGGCCTGTGGCCGGTGAGGAGTTCGTAGAGGATGACGCCGAGTGCGTAGACATCGCTTGCGGTGGTGATGGCCTGGCCCTGGACCTGTTCGGGGCTGGCGTACTCGTAGGTCATGATGCGCTGGTCGGCGCGGGTGAGGGCCGGGAGGCCGAGGAGTTCGGGGTTGAGGAGTTTGGCGATGCCGAAATCGAGGAGTTTGGGCTCGCCTTCTGCGGTGACGAGGATGTTGGAGGGCTTGAGGTCTCGGTGGACGATGAGGTTCTGGTGGGCGTAATGGACGGCGGCGCAGATCTTGGTGAAGAGTCGGATGCGTTCCTGGACGGTGAGGTTGTGCTCGTCGCAATAGGTGTCGATGGGGAGCCCGTCGACATGCTCCATGACGAAGTAGGGCCTGCCGTCGGCGGTGGCGCCGGCGTCGAAGAGGCGCGCGATGTTGGGGTGGTTGAGGGCGCCGAGGACCTGCCGTTCGAGCTGGAACCGCTCGATCATCTCGTCGGTGTCAACGCCGCGACGCATGATCTTGATGGCGACGCGTTTGCGGAAGCGGTCGTCGAGGCGTTGGGCGAGGAAGACGGTGCCCATGCCGCCTCGGCCGATCTGGCCCATGAGTCGGTAGCCGGGGATCTCGTCGGCCGCGGGGTCGCGTGTGGGGCCTGCGGGGTTGAGCGGGACGGTGCGTGCGGGGTCGAGGGCCTCGGCGGAGGTTTCGGCGTCTGGGTCGGTGCCGTCGGGGTCGGTGCCGTTGGGGCCGGGCCCGTGCGGGCGCGTGATGGGGACGGTGGCGTCGGGGTCGCGCGGCGCCTCGTCGCGGGCGGGTATTTCGGGCGAGTCGTCGCGGGGCGTCTCGGTCATGTGTTCACCCTATCGGGCCTTGGGTGGTGCTGCCGCGGCGTTGGGTGCGTCCGGGGCGGGGAGGCCGGGAGGGGTTCCCGGGATGCGGCGCGTGAGCGGAAGGGGGTGTTTCGCGCCTGAAGGTAGTGCTCTTTGAGAAGAGCGAAGAGTTGGCGTTGGAGTCACCCCGGGACGGTGCTAGTCTGGTCGCGGAGCAACGAGGGCGATGAGATACCAAACTGAACCCAATCGGGGATCTCGGCGGGGATGGGCCGGTCCTGTTTCTGCGTGGATGGGGTCGGCGTGGAGGGGGTCGGCGTGGATAGTTGCCGCGTGCGCCGGCGGGGCGTGGGCGGTCGACTGCAACGGCGACGGGATCGATGACGCCGAGCAGACCTATTTCTGGCAGACGGTGACGGGGTTCTGGGGGACGCCTTCGAGTTGGCAGTCGCTCGTCGGGGGCGTGCCCGGGGCGTCGAGCGTGGCGGTGTTCGACGGGGATCTCGGGCTGTCGACGCCGCCTTACGCGGCGCTGCTGCAGAGTTCGGTTTCGGTGCGCGGGCTCTCGCTGCTGAACGCGGAGACGACGCTGGATCTGCAGGGGCAGGTGCTGGATGTGACGGGGGAGTTGCCGGGGTGCCGCGAGTTCCTTGTGGGTGGGGTAGACGGCGCGGTGGGTCTGGTGACGGGCGGGGGGCAGTTGCGGAGCCGGTTTGCGCGTCTGGCGGATGTGCCGGGGTCGTTCGCCCGGCTGGTGATCGACGGGCAGAACGGGGCGACGGTGTATCGGCACTTGTCGCAGTCGCCGCTGGTGGTCGGGGAGTTCGGGACAGGGGTGTTGCGGATCGAGTCGTCGGTGCTGCAGCACGACGGGCTGGTTCTTCTCGGGGAGGAGGGCGGGTCGCTCGGGGTGCTCGAGGCGACGGGCACGGGGTTGCTGCGGCTGGCGCTCGAGACGACGAGCACGCTGGAGATCGGGCGGGCGGGGTCGGGGTTGGTGCGGCTGGTGGACAGCGCGTCGTTCGACAACGGCGGGGCGATCGCGGTGCGGCTTGGGTCGCTGCCCGGTGGATCGGGTGAGCTGGACCTGAACGGGGTCGTGCCCCCGCAGTTCGTCGGGGTGTCGACGCTGGACATCGGGTTCCTGGGGGAGGGGCTGCTGCGGGTTCGGCAGGGGGCGGCGCTGGAGACCCCGGCGTCGGTGCGTGCGGCGATCGGCACGCTGGATGGCTCGGACGGGGACGCGCGGGTGACGACGGGGGCGTCGTGGGTGGTGGACGGGCAGCCCTTGCAGGTCGGGCCGGGCGGGTTCGGTCGGGTGGCGGTGGGCGAGAGCGCGGTGTTGCAGTCTGGGTTCGGGGTGGTCGCGTTCGTCGACGGGGCGGTCGAGGGGAGCGGCGTGGTGGCGGGGCCGGTGCTGCTGGCGGGGGGTGAGATCGGGGCGACGGGGTTGTTCGCGGTGAGCTCGGCGCGGCAGCAGTTGCGGTTCCTGGACGCGGTGGACTTCGTCGCGACGAATCCGTTGACGGGGCTGGTGGAGACGGGGCGTTTGTCGTTCTTGCTGAACACGGCCGATCCGCAGGAGACGATGTCGGCGGTGGTGGACGGCGCGGCCTCGGTCGGCGGGACGCTGCGGGTGCGGGTGTTTGGGTTCATCGACCCGTTGATTGGGGTGAAGTACCCGGTGCTCGAGGCGGGGCAGTTGAGCGGGGTCTTCGCCGGGGTTCAGAGCACGGTGACGGCGAACGGGCTGGTGGCGGTGCCGGTGTATCCCGGTGGTGGCGTCGCGGCGGTGGAGTTCGTTGATCTTGGCGTGGTCGGGGCGACGACGGGGCCGCCGGTGGTGTTCGCGCCGCCCGCGAACTTCACGGACGGGAAGGTCGTGGATGTGACGGGGGACGGGTACCCGGATCTCGTTGCGTTGTCGGACAACGGGGCGCAGCAGCAGGGCGACCTGCTGGTGTTCAAGAACCTGGGGGTGGGCGGGCAGGGCCAGTGGCTTGGGTTCAATGAGCCGCCGGATGTGTACGGGACGCTGGGCGATCTGCCGGGCTCGGTGGATGTGGGCGACATGAACGGGGACGAGCGCCCGGACATCGTGATGATGAACCGGGGGCCCGAGGCGGGGCAGGTGCGGATCCGTCTGAACGACCCGAGCAATCTCGGCGATTTCTCGCAGATCGACCCGCGTGTGATCGGCGTGCCGGGGGTGCCGATCGACATGGTGCTGGCGGATACGGGGGGCGACGGGGCGCTGGATGTGGTGACGATTTTCGAGCGCGCGTTCTCGCGCGGTTCGGGCGACGGGGGCGTGCAGAACTCGGAGAACAACGGGGGTGGCGGGTTCGACGACACGGACGACGACACGGGGGACGACCCGGGGAGCGTGGACACGATGGGCGGGGCGATCTCGCCGACGGGGATCGTGGTGAGCTCGAAGGGGACGAACTCGGCGTGGGTGTACGAGACGGCCGGGGTGTTGAGGGGGGCGCCGGCGTTCCCGCTGTTCCTGACGCAGGTGGTGCCGACGGGGCGTTCGCCGCGCGAGGTTTTCACCGCGGACCTGACGGGGGACGGGCTGGACGAGGTCGTGACGAGCGATGGGCGGAGCGGGACGATCTCGGTGCTGCGCGCGGTGGACGGTGGTCCCGGGGAGGTGTTCTACGCGGACGCGGTGTCGCTGCGGGCGACGCGGGAGACGCGGACGGCGCAGCCGGGGTCGATCGTGGCGTTGGATGTGAACGAGGATGGGCGGGCTGACCTCGCGTATGTGGCGCGGGACGAGAAGGGTGTGGTCGGGATCTGGAGCATCCTGAACCTTGGCGAGGACGGCGCGAGCGGGGCGATGCTGTTCAGCGACCCGGAGCCGCTGCCTGGGGATGACCAGGTGGGGAGCGCGCCGGTGGTGCTGGCGGTGGGCGATGTGGACCAGGATGGGCGTGAGGACCTGGTGGCGTTGCGGGAGAACGGCTCAGCGGCGACGGTGTCGGTGCACCTTGCGGCGCTTTCGGGGCCTTGCAACGCGGCGGACCTGTCGCAGCCGTTCGGGGTGCTCGACCTGGGAGACCTGAACGCGTTCGTGCAGGCGTTCGTAAACCAGACACCTGCGGCGGACCTGGCGGCGCCGTTCGGGGTGTGGGATCTGGCTGATCTCACGGCCTTTGTTGGGGCGTTCCTGGGGGGTTGCCCCTAGGGCCGTCGGGGCCCGGGCCCATGCCGGGCGGGGGCCCGAACATTGGGACGGTGGTGTCGGCGTTGGCGGCCTTGATCATGTAGTCGCGGAACATCTCGACATCGCGTTGGTCGAGGGCGCCGTCGTTGTTGATGTCGGTCTGGGCGTCCTTGTCGTTGAAGCGGAGGAGGTAGGCCTCGAGGTCGGTCGGGCCGACGGAGCCGTCGCCGTTGGCGTCGAAAGTGCGGACGAAGATGCGTTGCTCGCGTGCGTTGAATTGCTCGAGGTAGGCCTCGTAGGACTCGTCGAGGTTGAGTTCACCGTCGAGGTCGGTGTCGTAGCGTTGGAGGGCCTGCTCCCACATGCCCTCGGGCCCGCCGCGTCCGCCGCCGCCGCCGGGGCCGCGGCCTCGGCCCCATTCGCCTGCGGGGCCGGCGGCCTGTCGCTCGGCGTCGGAGAGGACGCCGTCGCGGTCGGTGTCGTAGCGTTCGAGGAACCTTGCTTCGCGTTCGATGCGCATGGCTTCGAGCTCGGTCTCGGCGGCGAGCCGTTCGGCGTCGTTGAGGACGCCGTCGCCGTCGGTATCGAAGCGAGGGGTCATGCGGCGGAGCATGTCCTCCATGCGTCGGGCCTGCATCTCGGCACGGATGACTTCGCGTTCGGCGTCGGAGATCCGGCCGTCGCCGTCGGCGTCGAAGCGGGACATGAAGTCGGCGCGGCGTTTCTGCATCTCGTCGTAGCGGGACTCCCATTCCTCGGCGGTCATGGGGGTCTGGCCGAGGCGGGCCCAGCGGGGCCGCTCGGGGCGGTCGTCCTGGGTCGGAGGCAGGGCCTCGGGGGCGGCGGCCTGTGGGCGGTCGGGGATCGGGTCCGCGACGGTCTCGGCGGGTGCGTCGGCGGTGCGGCGGGGGACGGGGGTGACGGCCGGCAGGCGGGGCTCGCGGCTCGCGCCGCCGGCGACGGTTTCGAGATCGGCGTCGGGGCCCGCGCGGTTGGAAAGGACATATCCCCCGATGGCGATGCCGCCGGCGGCCAAGGCGAGGGCTCCGGGGAGGAGGAACTTGCGCATCGACATGGGGATCCCTTCCTTAGTTGATCCGGCAGAACGGTGCTCGGGGCAGTCTATTGCACGGGGCGCAGCAGGCGAGGGGGATTTCGGCGGGAGGGGGAGCCCGGGTGCACAAAGGGGTGGCCGGGGACCGGGAGGATCTGCGTTGGAGGGGGTGTTGCGGGGCTGGGAGGGGGCCCGAGGCGTCGGGCGGGGAATGGCGAGGGCGAGACTCGAACTCGCGACCTGAGGGTTATGAATCCTCCGCTCTAACCGGCTGAGCTACCTCGCCTGAGGTGGGCTGGGGGCCACCCGGCCGGGGCAAGAATACGCACGGTCGGGGGCCGCGGCGTCCCCGGTGGAACCCGAATGCGTGGCGGGCGGTAGCCTGACGGCGTGAAGGGTGGTGATTTGGCGGGGTTGTGGGCAAGAACCTGGTGGGGGCTGGGCCTGAGCGCGGTGGTGATCGGGCTGGGTGCGGGGTGTCAGTACGGGTCGATCCGGTCGGCGCAGGGGCTGGCGCGGGCGGGGGAGGCGCGAGAGGCGAGGCGGACGCTCGCGGGGGCGGCGGAGGCGGGGTTTGGGGGGCCGCACGAGGTGCTCGGGTGGCTGGAATGGGGGATGGTGCTGCACGAGACGGGGGCGTGGGCTCGGAGTTCTGAGGCGTTCCTGAGCGCGGAGGCGGGCTTTGATGCGCAGGACCGGCGGGCGCGGACGAGCATCTCGGAGGAGCTTTGGGCGGCGGCGACCAACCCGCAGTCGGTGGCGTACCGGGGATCGGCGACCGATCGGGTGTTGGCGCCGACCTATCGGGGGTTGAATGCCCTGTTTCTGGGGGATTTGGAGGGGGCGCGGCTGGCGTTCAACGAGGCGGCGATTCGGCAGGGGCAGACGGTGGAGGCGAGGCGGGGGCGGATCGAGGCGGCGAGGGCGGCGAGGGCTGGCGGGCCGTATGAGGGGCGGGTGGACCTGGCGCGGAGCGCGGAGGCGGTGGAGCGGGACCCGGCGGTCGCGGGTCGGTACGCGTCGCTGGCCCGGTTCGAGGCGTACCGGGACTTTGTGAACCCGTTCTCGGAACTGGTGCACGGGGTGTTCCGGCTGGGCGTGCGCGGGGACGCGGGGGACGCGGACCGGGCGCTCGCGCTCTTGCGGAGCGTGGCGGGGATGGTGCCGGAGAACGGGTTCGTGGCGCAGACGCTGGCGGACGCGGAGGTGGCGGTCGGCGGCGGGGCGTCGGCCGAGGCGTCTGGTGGGGTGACGCATGTGTTCTTCGCGACAGGGTTCGGGCCGTGGCGGGAGCGTTTCCGCGTCGATCTGCCGCTGTTCCTGGTGAACGATGAGGTCGACTATGTGGGGGTGAGTTTCCCGGAGTTGGTGTTCAGCGAGGGGTACGAGCGTTGGTTGACGGTCGAGAGCGTCGACGGGTTGGTGCGGACGGAGGTCGTCGCGGACATGGACCGGCTGGTCGCGGTGGAGTTTCGGGAGGAGTTGCCGGTGCTGATCACGCGTGCGGTGATCGGGGCGGCGTCGAAGATCGCGGCGTCGTGGGGTTTGAACCGGGCGACGGAGGACGATGAGACGCTGAACACGGTTGTGCGGATCGCGGCGGGGCTGTACCTGCTTTCGCAGAACCAGGCCGACACGCGGTCGTGGGCGACGCTGCCGAAGCAGTTTCAGTACGCGCGGCTGGCGACGCCGGAGTCGGGGGAGATCCGGCTGTCGGTGTCGCGGGGGGAAGAGCGGTTGATCCGGGCGGAACCCGGGGCGACCACGGTGGTATTCGTCAGGAGCACGAGGCCCGGTGTACCCTTGCGGGTGGAGACGGTGGTGCTGGGCGAAGGGAGCAGGCGATGAGGCGTTTGAGCGTCGTTGGCGGGTTCTGGGTGCTGGCGGTCGGCGTGGTGGCGGGCGGGTGCCATTCGCCTTCGACGGTGAACACGACGGGCCCGACGGACCGGCGGGCGGTGCCGACGCCGATCGAGAGCGAGAAGGTGGTGACGGACCCTGCGTTCGCGGCGATGGTGCCGGTGGTCGGGCTGATCGAGCGGACGACGGACTCGGGGTTGCGGATGGTCGAGGCGGAGGTGCAGAATGTGACCAAGGTGCACCAGTCGTTCCGCTATCGGTATTCGTGGTACGACGATCGGGGGCTCGAGGTGCGGGCGCCGACGGTGGTGTGGGTGCACGAGACGGTGCCGCCCGGATCGCTGCGGCGTCTGACGGCGGTGGCGCCGACGGCGCGGGCGTATGACTTCCGGCTGGAGATGTACTCGGACAACTGACACGGGATTCGATCGAAACCCGGGCGGGGCGGAGATGCGGGCCGGTGGTGCGGCCGGGGAACAAATGTCCGCGGGCTCGCGCCCGCGGCTCGTCGAGCACGGGTCTGAAAGGGAATCGGTCTGAGAGCCCTGGGAGGGATGCGATGCAGGCGATGAGGATGGCGGGGTTGGTTGTGCTGGCCGGTGGGTTGCTGGCGGGCGGGTGCGAGAGCCCGCCGGATTCGAGGCCGGCGTCGTCGACGCGTCGCGTGGGCGAGACGCAGACGCTCGAGACGCGGCGGCTGAACCAGCGCGACCTTGAGGAGTTCGCGTCGGAGTTGTCGCTGAGCCTGATCGATTCGGGTCGGCTGGTGGCTTTCGATCAGAACGGGCCCCCGGTGGTGTATGTGTCGAAGTTCGTGAACGAGGGCGGGCGGGGGACGATGCATGTCGACCGGTACCGGTTGTTCCAGCGAGTTCTGGACGCGCTGAACCGTTCGGGGACGGCGTTCACCTATGTCGAGGATGACCCGGCGATCGAGGCGGCGCGGCAGGAGGCGGCGCGGAACGGGACGCCGTTCCCGGGTCCGGATTACACGATCGTGCTGCGGCTGTACGAGGACAACGCGAGCGTCGGGGCGGTGTCGCAGTATCAGTACATCCTGCAGATGCAGGTGACGGCGATCCGGGGGCCTCGGCCCGGGCTGATGGTGTGGAGCGAGGAGCGGGAGATCGCCAAGCAGTCGCCGCGGGGAGGATCGGTCGGGCCCTGAGGCGGTGGTTTAGGTCGTGGTCGAACCCGCGCTCCGCGATGCTCGCGCGGCGAGTGGTGGGATCGGCTCGGCACCACGCGCCGCTGACGCGGCGGGTGGTGGCACCGGCGGGGCGTGGGCGACTTTGATGAACCTCTTCAGGCGGTGAGTTCGGGGAGTTCGCCCATGGAGTCGGCGTGGCGTTTGATCATGCCGAACCAGATGATGCAGAAGACGGGCCACGCGAGTGCGAGGGCCATTCCGATGGCGAGGCCGACGATCTGACCGACGGCCTGGGCGCCGGAGGTCATCTGCTGGGCGATGGGGTTGTCCGGGTAGTCCTTGGCCCACTGGAGGACGGCCTGCTGGGTCTGCATCTGGTAGAACAGCCCGGCGATGGCTCCGAGGGCGGAGAGGACGGCGTAGGCGAGGTGGAGTGATCGGCCGAGGGGTTTGCGGGCGATGGTCGTGAACCCGGCGGCGATGAGGATGATGTTGATCACGCCGCCGGCGGCGGTGAGGGCGATCAGGAGGGGCGTGAGTTGCACGGAGGGCGGGGGCGGGGCGCCCTGGAGGGGCTGCTCCATGAACCCGGCCCAGACGGGCATGAGGGCGACGCCGCCGACACCCAGGACGAGGCCGAGGAATCCGAAGATCATGCTGAGGACACCGACGACCTTGGGCCACTTGGGGGGCTCGTGCATGGGGGCTCCTTTCCCGGGATGAGTCTACCGGTCATTGGGATCCGGAGGGGCGTGATTGCGGCTCGGGCGGGATTGTCGGGGAATCCCGCGCGGGCGGGGGTGCGGAGGCGTGTTGGCAAGGGGGGCGGCCCGTTGTTTGGGCTTCGGGGTCTTGCCCGGGTGGAGGCTCAATGCAAGCGCGCGGGTTGCACCACGCGCCGCTGGCGCGGCGGGTGGTGGCACCGGGGTGGGGGGCGAACACCCTCAGTCCGTGTCAGAGCTGGGCGAGGAAGCGGACATCGTTCTCGAAGAGCATGCGGATGTCGGGGATGCCGTAGCGGCCCATGGCGATGCGTTCGATGCCGAAGCCGAAGGCGAAGCCGGTCCAGACCTCGGGGTCGATGCCGCAGACTTCGAGGACGGCGGGGTCGACCATGCCGCAGCCGCCGAGTTCGATCCATCGGGCGGGCTCGCCGGGCTTGAGTGCGATCATCATGTCGAGTTCGGCGGAGGGCTCGGTGAAGGGGAAGAAGGAGGGGCGGAGGCGGATGTCGGCGGCGGGCCCGAAGTAGGCGTGGGCGAACTGCATGAGGGTGGTCTTGAGGTCGATCATCGAGACGCCGCGGTCGATGTAGAGGCCCTCGATCTGATGGAACATGAAGGAGTGTGTAGCGTCGACGGTGTCGGGGCGGTAGACGCGGCCCGGGGAGACGATCTTGATGGGGGGCCCCCACCCCTTGGCGACGGCGTCCTCCATGGTGCGGATCTGGACGGTCGAGGTCTGGCTGCGGAGCATGCGCGGGGCGCGGACCTTGTCGGGGTCGTCGACATAGAAGTTGTCGATGGGGTCTCGGGCGGGGTGCTCGGGGGGGATGTTGAGTTTGACGAAGTTGTGCTCGTCGTCTTCGAGCTCGGGGCCCTCGGCGACGGTGAAGCCCATGCGGCCGAAGACCTCGGTAAGTTCGTCGATGACGCGGGTGATGATGTGGCTGCGGCCGAGGTGGGCGGAGCGGACGAGGCCGGGCTCGGTGATGTCGAGCGCGGGGCCCGCGGGGGTGTGGGCCGGGGCGCCGAGGTCGGCCTTGCGGGATTCGAAGGCGGACTCGATGGCCTGCTTGACCTCGTTGAGGCGTTTGCCGACGGCGGCCTTGTCCTGCTTGGGGACATCCTTGAGGGCGGCCATCAGTTCCTTGATGCGCCCCTTGGAGCCGAGGTTGGCGATGCGCCAGGCTTCGAGCGCCGCGGCGTCTTGGCAGGCGGTGAGCGTGGCGAGTGCTTCGGCTTCGAGTTGATTGAGTTGGTTGAGCACGGGCGATGGTAGTCGTGGGAATGAAAAAGGGCCCGCTCGGAGGCGGGCCCTCGGTGGAAACGGGGTGGGGTTACTCGGCGGCCGGGGCGGCCTTCTGGAGCTTGGCGGCGTATGCGGCCCGCTTGTCGGCCTGGCGGCGGCGGCCGGAGGGGCGGCCGCCGATCTCGGGGCCTTCCTCGGCACCGCAGAACTGGATGACGCAGAGTTCGCCGCCGTCGCCGATGCGTCGGCGGCCGAGCTTGACGATGCGGGTGTAGCCGCCCTTGCGGTCCTCGAATCGCGGGGCGACATTCTCGAAGATGTGGCGGACGATCTTGGGGGCCTTGCGGAGTTCGCCGTAGCGGTTCCGCTCGACCTCGGTGGCCTCGGGGATATCGAAGAAGGCCTGGGCACGCTCGCGGCGATCGTCGATGGCCTGGCGCTCGTCTTCGGAGGCGTTCTTGGGGATGTGGGACCACGCGAACGCGCGGCGGTCGCCGCCGAGCATGGCGGCGACGAGGCGGCGGTTGTGGACATCGCCCTTCTTGGCCTTGGTGACGATCTTCTCGACGAAGGGCTGGAGGGCCTTCGCCTTGGGGATCGTGGTGGTGATCTGGCCGTGCTCGAAGAGGCTGGCGGCCATGTTGCGGAGCATGGCCTCTCGGTGGGCGGTTGTGCGCCCGAGCTTGTAGCCTGCCTTGCGGTGACGCATCGTGAGATCCTCCGGGGCGTGGGCCCCCGCTGTCGCGGGCGTGTGCCCGCGGTTCGGCCTTATTCGGCCTTGGGCAACTGATAACCTTCGGGGAGTTCCATGGCCAGCTCGAGGCTCAGGTCGGCGAGCTTTCGCTTGACTTCGCGGAGGGATGTCCTGCCGAAGGAGCGGAGCTTGAGCAGGTCCTGATCGGACATGACGACGAGTTGGGCAACGGTGTCGATCCGCGCGGATTCGAGGCAATTGCTGGCGCGGACGGAGAGGTCGAGCTCGGTGAGGGGCATGTTGAGCTTGCGGATGAGGTCCTCGTCGACGCCCGCGGCGGCGGCGGCTTCCTCGCTGACGCGCTCCTGGCCGAGTTCGAAGTACTGGACGAAGGGATTGAGGTGCTTGCGGAGGATCTTGGCGGCCTCGACGAGCGCCATCTCTGGGGAGACGGTGCCGTCGGTCCAGATCTCCATGAGGAGACGGTCGTAGTTGGTGCGCTGCCCGACGCGGGTCTCCTCGACCTTGTAGCGGACGCGCTGGACGGGGCTGTAGATGGCGTCGACGGGGATGACGCCGATCTCCTGCTCGTCCTGGGCCTTGTACTGCTCGGCGGCGGGGACATAGCCCCGGCCCCGGGCGACCTTGAGGTCCATCTCGAAGGCGACCTCGTCGGTGAGGGTGCAGAGGACGAGGTCCTTGTTGACGATCTCGATGTCGGGGCCGGCCTCGATGAGATCGGCGGTGACATCGCCCGGGCCCTGGGCGGCGAGGCGCATCTCGCGGGGCTCGTCGCCCTCGAGGCGGACGACGAGGTTCTTGATGTTGAGGACGATGTCGGTGACATCCTCCATGACGCCGGGGATGCTGGAGAACTCGTGCTCGACGCCCTTGATCTTGACGGAGACCACGGCGGCGCCCTCGAGCGAGGAGAGGAGGACACGGCGGAGGCTGTTGCCGATCGTGGTGCCGAAGCCTCGCTCGAACGGCTCGATCATGAACCGTCCGTAGTTGCTGTGGGCGAACTTGGGATCGGAGACGACCCTGGTGGGGAGTTCGAGACCGCGCCATCTGACTCGCATTGAATCCACCTCTGCCGCGCGTCGGCGGCTCATGCAGCGGTGCCTTTGGAACCGGTCCCGCTCGTGACTCTCGGCCTGGCCCCCCCGCTGCTTGGGGCCGGCCATCTGTTCACGACGGGGGTTTGCCCCGAAACGAGGTCCGGGGCGTGGACGGGAGCGGGCGTCGGATCAGACGCGACGCTTCTTGCGTGGGCGGCAGCCGTTGTGGGGAACGGGGGTGTGGTCCTCGATGGCGGTGACACGGAGGCCGGTGGAGACCATGCCCTGGACGGCGGACTCGCGACCCGCCCCGGTGCCGGTGATCTTGACCTCGATCTCGGTCATGCCCATCTTGCGGACCTTCTGGCCGACCTGCTCGCCTGCGCGGGTGGCGGCGAAGGGGGTCGACTTTCGGGCGCCCTTGAATCCGATCGTTCCGGCCGAGTCCCAGGCGAGGGCCTCGCCGTTGGTGTCGGTGATGGTGACGATGGTGTTGTTCTGGGTCGCCTTGATGTGGGCGATGCCGCGGACGACATTCTTTCGGATCTTCTTCTGCTTCTGCTTTGCCATGCTCGCTCCTGGCGGGTCCACTTCCCGGAGAACCGGGCTGGGCCCTGACGAGTGGGTTGTGCTGGAAACGCTCGGTATTAACCGGGCGGGTCAGCGGGGTGGGCGTGCCCCGGGGATCAGCCCTTGACGCCCTTCTTGCCGGCGACGGTCTTCTTCTTGCCCTTGCGGGTGCGTGCGTTGCATCGGGTGCGTTGGCCGCGGGTGGGCAGGCCGGCGCGGTGGCGTTCGCCGCGGTAGCAGCGGATGTCGCGGAGGCGCTGGATGTTCTGCTGGACCTGGCGGCGGAGGGCGCCCTCGACGAGGTATGAGGAGTCGATGATGCCGTTGAGCTGGGCGACCTGGAGCTCGTTCAACTCGTTGGCGCGGAGGTCAGGGTCGATCTGGGCCTCGGCGAGGATGTCGGCGGCGAACTTGGGGCCGATCCCGTGGATGTACTGGAGGGCGAAGAGGACCTTCTTCTTGTCCGGGACATCGATACCTGCGATACGCGGCACTGTGGACTCCTATTCCGCCTCGGGGGCGAACCCGGGCGCGGGGCCCGGGGTGGTTCGCTCGGCTGGGATCAGCCCTGGACCTGCTTGTGCTTGGGGTCGGCCTTGCAGATCACGCGGACCTTGCCCTTGCGGCGGACGACCTGGCACTGGTTGCAGACCCGCTTGACACTCGCCTTGACCTTCATTGCCTCACCCGCCCGGGACAATCCCTGATCGGTTTTCGTTTGTTTGTCTCGAACGGGGACAGAATCCCCGTCCACACCCCTGCCTGGGGAACACAGAGTATAGGCCCCGGGCAGGCACGAGTCAGCCGTCGCGGGCGCGGGCCCGGGCGGATTTTTGGGCGGCCTTGGGCTCGTCAGGCCCTGGGGCCGCGGAGCTTGGGGGCCTTGCCGTCGTCCTGACCACCGAGGAAGCCGGCGTAGTTCCGCATGAGGAGGTTGGCCTCGATGCGCTGGAGGAAGTCGAGGCAGACATTGACGACGATGAGCAGGCCCGTGCCGCCGAGGAACTGCGTCACGGTGAAATCGATGTTGAGGGCCTTGTTGACGACCATAGGGAGGACGGCGATGAGGGAGAGGAATGCGGAGCCGACATAGGTGATGCGCTCCATGACGGTCTCGAGGTACTCGGCGGTCCGGGGGCCGGGTCGGAGGCCCGGGATGAACGAGCCGTGGTCGCGGAGCTGCTTGGACATTTCCTCGGGGTTGAACTGGATGGTGATCCAGAAGTAGGAGAAGAAGAAGACCATGAGGATGTAGACGACGACATAGGGGAACTCGCCCATGGCGAAGTTGTTGCCGAGCCACTGGGTGAGGGAGTACCACCAGTCGGAGGCCATCCAGGTGCCGGGGTTGGCTTGCTGGGCGTTGCGTGCGGCGTCGTGGAGGCCGGAGAGGATGACATTGGGGAAGACCATGAGGGAGGAGGCGAAGATGATGGGCATCACGCCGCCGTGGTTGATCTTGAGGGGGAGGTAGGAGCGCTGCCCGCCGTAGACGCGGCGCCCGCGGGTGTGCTTGGCCTGCTGGACGGGGATTCGTCGCTGGGCGACGGTGAGGACGACGCTGCCGGCGACGACGAGGATGAACCCGCCGACGAGGAGCATCAGCTCGATCCACCCGAGTTTCTGTGGGTCCCCGGCGTCGAAGTTCTGGATGACCCAGGTGATGGCGCCGGGCATTCCGGTGAGGATGCCGGCGGTGATGATGAGGCTGACGCCGTTGCCGATGCCGAAGCGGTCGATCTGCTCACCGAGCCACATGAGGAAGACGGTTCCGGCGGTGAGGGCGGCGGTCGCCATGACCCACCAGATGGGGTTGGCGGCCCAGTTGGCGTAGACCATTCCCTGGGAGGTGATGAAGACGAGCCAGCCGATGGCCTGGACGATGCAGAGGGCGACGGTGCAGTAGCGGGTCCATTCCTGGATCTTCTGCTGCCCGGTGGGGCCTTCCTCGCGGAGGCGTTTGAGGGGTTCGAGGACGGAGCCGAGGATCTGGAAGATGATGGCGGCGGAGATGTAGGGCATGATGCCCAGGCCGAAGATGGTGGATTGGCCGAACGCACCGCCGGAGAAGATGGCGACGAACTGGGCGGCGCGGCCGGCGGCGCTGCCCTCGGCGGCGGCGCGTTGGAAGTACTCGACGAGGACGGACTGGTTGACGCCCGGGAGGGGGATCCAGAAGCCGATGCGGTAGACGGCGAGCATGCCCAGCGTGAAGAGGAGCTTGTCCCGCAGCTCCTTGATGCTGAAGACATTGGCGATGGTTGAAAAAATGTTCACCTTGGGCCTCTCGAGGGAGCCTGAACGATGGCGGGTCCTTCCGCGTCGCTCCGGCCCGCCGGGACGGTAGGCCGGCGTGCTGGGACGGCGGCCGCCGCGGGCAGAATCGAGGGATTACTTCTTCTTGAGGGCCTCGCCGCGGGAGGCGGCCTCGGCCTTGGCCTGCTGGAAGGCGCGGCGCTTTGCCTTCTTGGTCTGGTTGGTCGGGACGCGGTCGTCGGTGTTGCGGTCGATGCCGCGGACACGGTCACGGCGGGTGCCGAGTTCGGTGACCGAGCCGCCGGCGGCCTCGATGAGGCGGCGGGCGGGGTCGGTGACGCGGTGGGCGGTGACCTGGAGCTTGACCTTGAGTTCGGATTGGCCCTCGGGGAGATCGCCGAGGATCTTGATGTCGCGGCTGTCGTCGCGGACGAGGCCGGCGGCGACGAGGGTCTGCTCGTTGACGACGCCGCCCTTGGCGAACTCGGGGTGGGAGATGATCTGGCGGAGGTTGACGAGCCAGAAGACGGAGCGGAAGTTGGCGTTGGAGAAGCCGAACTTGGGCATCCGGCGGAAGTATGGCATCTGCCCGCCCTCGAACTGGAAGCGGGTGGAGGTGCCGCTGCGGGCGCCGGCGCCCTTCTGGCCTCGGCCGGAGCGCTTGCCGGTGCCGGAGCCCTTGCCGCGGCCGATGCGCTTGCGGTTCTTGTACTTGCCGGCGAGGGCGGTGATGTCGTGGATCATCATGGCTCGAGGTCCCTTGCGGTTCGGTTCATCCGCGGATCGCGGGGATCGTGTTACTTGGAGGCGGTTTCGCCGCCGGTGTCGCCGGTGGGTTCGGTGGTGGCGGGCGCGGCGGAGTCACGGTCGCTGAAGCGGGGGCCTCCGCGTCCCCCGCGGCCGCCCCGGCCGCCGCCGCCGCGGCGTTCCTGGCCGATGGTGTTGACGGGGCCGCGCATCTTCTCGCCGATGGTCTTGGGCATGAAGCGGAGGCCGCGCTCGATGCGTTCCTCGATGTCGGTGGCGCCGAGGTCGACACCGCGGATTTCCTCGATCTGCTCGCGGGTGCGGAGCTGGGCGATGCCGTCGAAGGTGGCCTTGATGACATTGAGCTTGTTGCTCGAGCCGTAGACCTTGCTGAGGCAGTCGGTGACGCCGGCCATTTCGAGGACGGCGCGGACGGTGGCGCCGGCGACGACGCCCGTGCCGGGGCTGGCGGGGAGGAGGCGGACGGTGGTGGCGCCGAAGCGGCCCTGGACCTCGTGGGGGATGGTCTTCCCGGCGAGGGCGACGGGCTTGAGGCTGCGGCGGGCCTCCTTCTGGGCCTTCTCGATGGCGGTGGGGACTTCCTTGCTCTTGGCGTAGCCGTAGCCGACCTTGCCGCGGTGATCGCCGGCGACGACGAGGGCGCCGAATGAGAAGCGTCGCCCGCCCTTGACCGTCGCGCTGGAGCGGTAGATGTTGACGGTGGTGGATTCGAGATTGGTCGATTCGTCGAGCATTTCAGCCATTGCCGTGCTGCCTTCTTGGGCGTTCGCCCCGGTGTCGTGCCTTGCGAGCCGCTGGGGCCCCCGCTTCTCTCCTGGGTGATCAGAACTCGAGGCCGGCCTCGCGGGCGGCGTCGCCGAGTGCCTTGACGCGGCCGTGGTACTTGAAGCCCCCGCGGTCGAAGGCGACCTTGGCGACGCCGGCGGCCTTGGCGCGTTCGGCGAGCTTCTTGCCGACGATGGCGGCGGCGGAGGCGTTGCCGGTGGCGTCCTTGACGGCGACTTCCTTGTCACGGGTGGAGGCGCTGGCGATGGTGCGGCCGGAGATGTCGTCGATGACCTGGGCGTAGATGTGGTTCAGCGAGCGGTAGACGCTGAGCCTGGGTCGTTCGGCGGTTCCGATGACGCGCTTGCGGATGCCGATGCGCCGGCGGGTGCGACGAGCTACTTTGTGCTTTTGCTTGTCCATGTCGTCGTGTCCTGCAGGGTGGCGGCTTACTTGCCGAACTGCTTGCCTTCCTTCTTGCGGATGACCTCGCCGGCGTAGCGGATGCCCTTGCCGTTGTAGGGCTCGGGGGGGCGCTTGGCGCGGGCGGCGGCGGCGAATTGGCCGACGGCCTGCTTGTCGGGGCCGGTGATGGTGATGAGCTGCTTCTCGACGGCGACGCTGAGGCCCTGGGGGATGGGCATCTCGATCGGGTTGGCGTAGCCGACATTGAGCTTGAGCTTGGGCCCGTTGACGGCGGCGGTCCAGCCGACGCCGACGATCTCCATCTTCTTCTCGTAGCCCTGGGTGACGCCGGTCATCATGTTGTTGATGAGGGCGCGGGTGGTCCCCCAGAGGGCGCGGGCGCGGCGGTCCTCGAGGAGGGCCTCGTCGATGGAGACCGAGACGGCCTTGTCATCGGCGTTGACGGTGACCTCGGGGCGGTGGGTCCATTCGAGGCGGCCCTTGGGGCCCTCGACGGAGACCCTGCGGTCGGCGACGGCGACCTTGACGCCCTTGGGGACCTGGACTGGCTTTTTGCCGATTCTCGACATCGTGTTTTCCTTCGGCTGTCGTCGTCGTCCGGGCGGGGCCCGGGGATTCCATGCCGTGCTGGTGGTTCAGAGGACGGTGCAGAGGAGCTCGCCGCCGACATTCTCCTGGCGGGCCTTGCGGTCGCTCATGACGCCGCGGCTGGTGGAGACGATGGAGATGCCCAGTCCCTGCATGGGGCGGGGGATCTCGCGGACCTTGTTGTAGAGGCGTCGCCCGGGCTTGCTGGCGCGGGTGAGCTGGTTGATGATGTGCTCGCCGCGGGGCCCGTACTTGAGGGCGATGTTGAGGACGCCGGACTTTCCGGGGATGTCGATGACCTCGTATCCCTGGATGTAGCCTTCGTCCTGGAGGGCCTGGGCGATGCCGCGGCAGACCTTGGTGTTGACGCACGGGACATGCTTCGCCTTGTTCCGCGAGGCGTTGCGGATCCTGGTGAGCATGTCCGCGATGGGGTCGTTGATGGCCATGATGAGTTCCTTGCGGTGGTCCTTGTGCCGAGGCGTTACCAGGAGGCCTTGCGCATGCCGGGGATCTTGCCTTCGAGGGCGAGCTTGCGGAGCATGATGCGGCTGATGCGGAACTTCCGGTAGACCCCGCGGGCGCGTCCCGTGAGCTCGCACCGGCGGACGGTGCGGCTGGAGAACTTGGGGGTCCGGCTGCTCTTTGCGACCTGTGCCTTGGTTGCCATTCTGTGTCTTCCTCGGGTCGTTTCTTGCTTGGCGCTCGGCCTTGGTCAGTGTGGGGATCAGGCCTTGGCGGCGGCCTTGGTCTTGCGTGCCTCGGGCTTGCGGAAGGGCCAGCCCATCTGCTCGAGGACGAACCGGCTCTTCTCCGCGTCGGAGTTGCTGAACGAGAGGTTGATGTTCATGCCGTGGGTGAAGGTCACATCGGCCATGTTGATCTCGGGGAAGACGCCCTGCTCGGTGAGGCCGAAGGAGTAGTTTCCCTGGCGGTCGAAGGCGGTGGTGGAGAGACCGCGGAAGTCCTTGATGCGGGGGGCGGCGAGGTTGATCATGCGGTCGAGGAAGTGCCACATGCGCTCGCGGCGGAGGGTGACCATGGCGGCGGTCTCGTAGCCGGCGCGGACCTTGAAGTTGGAGACGCTCTTCTTGGCGGCGATGACGACGGGCTTCTGCCCGGAGATCGCGGTGAGCGTGCTCAGGACCTGGGTCTTGACATTGGCGGGGACCTTGGTGCCTTCAAGGTGCCGGCCCATGTTGACATTGATGACGATCTTCTCGAGTTCGGGCTGCTGCATCCGGTTGGGCAGGCCGAACTTCTCGGCGACCGCCTGGCGGACCTCGGTATCGAACCGGGTCTTGAGCCTGGGGGTTCCGGAGGGCTTGAGGGCTTCTTCGGCGTTGCCGCCGTGGTGTCCGCCGCTCTTCTTCTTGGTTTCTTTGGCCATCGCTTGGTTCCGCTCTGGTGTTTGACCCGCGATCAGATGGTGTCGGCCTTGCCGGTCTCGCCGCCGCGGCGGCGGACGAGGACGGGGAGCGCCTTGCCGGTGCGGACGGCGATGCGCTTCTTGGCGCCGTCGGCGGTGGTTTCGTAGCGGACGCGGGTGGGCTTGCCGTCCGCCACGGGGCTGACATTGGAGATGTGGATGGGGGCCTCGCGGGAGACGACGCCGCCCTGGGGGTTGATGCGGGTGGGCTTGAGGTGCTTGGTCCGGAGGTTGACGCCCTTGACGATCACGCGATCGTGCTTGGTGTCGATGCGGAGGACCTCGCCGGTCTTGCCCTTGTGGTCGCCGGCGTTGATGATGACGGTGTCGCCTGTTCTGATGTGTCGTGGCATTGTTCCGTCCTCCTTGCTCAGACGACCTCGCTGGCGAGCGAGACGATCTTCATGTAGTTGCGGTCGCGGAGCTCTCGGGCGACGGGGCCGAAGATTCGCGTTCCCTTCGGGTTGCCCTCGTCGCTGATGAGGACGACGGCGTTGTTGTCGAAGGAGACATACGAGCCGTCGGCGCGCCGGTGGGGCTTCTTGGTGCGGACGACGACGGCCTTGGACATGTCGCCGGCCTTGACATCGCCCCCGGGGATCGCCTTCTTGACGCTGACGAGGACCCGGTCCCCGACGCCGGCGACGGGGCGGGTGAACCCGCCGCGCCGAGTCGAACCGCCGTAGACGCGGATGACATAGGCGATCTTGGCGCCCGAGTTGTCCGCGACCTCACATCTTGATTCCTGCTGGAGCATGGCTGTGGCCCAACCTTTTTCTGACCGCTCGGCTGTCGTGACCGCTTCCGACGGTTCGGGCGTGATTTCGCTTCAGACCGGGCGGCGGGTACGGCCCGGGCTCGTTCGTTCAGTCGTTCTCCGACGAGCCGCGTTTGACGACGCGGAGGAGCTTCCAGGTCTTGGTCTTGCTGACCGGCTTGCACTGGACGATCTCGACGGTGTCCCCGAGGCGGGACTCGTTGTTCTCGTCGTGGATGTGGAGCCGGGTGCGCTTGCTGACATACTTGCCGTACTTGGGGTGCTTGTCCCGGTAGGCGATGACGACCCGGCGGGTCTTGTCGCGGGCGTCGGAGTCGATGACGCCGACCCGGACCGTCCTGACGGGCTCGTTGTTCGCGGGATTGGTCGCTGGCTTGTCGGTCATTCGTGCGTTCCTCGCCGGTTCGGCGGCCGTGGTCTGGGGTGTCTGGACTGGGCTCAGCCCGCGTTGGCGATTCTTTCCGAGGCCCTGGCGAGCCTGCGGGCGTTCTGTTCGCTGAGGAGTCGGGCGATGTCGCGGCGGATCTTGCGGAAGAGGCTGTTGTCCTCGACCTTCTCGGTGACCGCCTGGACGCGCAGCGTGTAGAGCTTGTCGCGGAGCTGGGCGAGCTCCTGGGCGATGTCCTCGTCGCTCTTGGCCCGGACGGCCTTGCCGGTGAGAGTGTCGTACGCCATAGGTGGGTTCCCCGTCAGACCGTGACGCGCCGCCCGACGAATCGGCAGCGGACCGGCATCTTCATCGCGACTCGTGCGAAGGCCTCGCGGGCCTTGGACTCGCTCACGCCCGCGAGTTCGAACAGCATGGTTCCGGGCCGGACACGCGCCGCCCAGTAATCGACATCGGCCTTGCCCTTGCCCATTCGGGTCTCGAGGGGCTTCTTGGAGACCGGCTTGTCCGGGAAGATCCGGATGAAGATCTTGCCCTCTCGGCTGAGCACGCGCTGGATGGCGACGCGGCCGGCCTCGATCTGGTTGCTCTTGAGCCAGCACCCTTCGAGCGCCTGGAGGCCGAAATCACCGAAGGCGACATAGTTGCCCTTGGTGGCCTTTCGGTCCCGCACGCGGCGGAACTCCTTGCGGAACTTGACTCGCTTGGGAATCTTATAGGGAGGCATGGTTCAGTCCTCGTGGCTCGTTCGTGTCGTCGTGCGGGGCTTGGCTCAGCGGCGGCCGCGTGCGCGGGCCCGCCCGCCGGCGGCGTTGGAGGCGGTCTCGTCTTCCTGGGTCTGGTCGTACATGCCCTTGTAGATCCAGGTCTTCACGCCGATCACGCCGTAGGTCGTGACGGACTCGGCGAATCCGTAGTTGACATTGGCCTGGAGGGTGCTCAGGGGGAGCGAGCCCAGGCGGACATCGAGGACCCGGCTCATTTCGGCGCCGCCGAGGCGGCCCGAGATGGTGATGCGGACGCCCTTGGCGCCGGCCTGCATGACGGACTCGGTGCGGCTCTTGACGGCGCGGCGGAAGGACATGCGCTTCTTGAGCTGCTCGGCGACGGACTCGGCGACGAGCTGGGCGTCGAGGTCGGGGTTCTTGATCTCGATGATGGAGATCGAGACCTTGCGGCCGGTCATATACTGGAGCTCTTCGGTCATCCGGTCGACCTCGGCGCCCTTGGGCCCGATGACCAGGCCGGGGCGCGCGGTGCGGATGATGACCTTGAGCTCCTCGCGTGTGCGCTCGATGTGGAGGTCGGAGACCGCGGCGTTGGGCGGGGTGCGGTTGAGGCGGCGGTCGAGGAACTGGCGGATCTTCTGATCCTCGACGAGAAGCTCGCCGTAGAGCGCCTTGGGGGCGTACCAGCGGCTGCGGTGCGCCTCGGTGATGCCGAGCCTCAGACCAAACGGGTGTGTCTTCTGTCCCATTGCTTCAGACCTTCTCGTTCGTTAGAACCCGGCGGAGGACCGCTCCTGGAGACCGACGGTGATGTGGCTGGTGCGCTTGAGGATGGGGTGGGCGCGGCCGCGGTCCTTGGGGCGGAAGCGCTTGATGTGGGGGGCCTGGTCGACGCGGCTCTCGGCGACCACCAGTGCGGTGGAGTCGGCGCCGTTCTCCTGGGCGTCGGCCCGGGCGGCCTCGAGGGCCTTGCGGACATTGACCGCGGCCCGCTTGGGGCTGAAGCGGAGGAGCTCCTCGGCCTCGTCGGCGGAGCGGCCCCGGATGAGGTCGACCACCAGCTTGGCCTTGCGGGGGCTGCCACGGTGGTGGCAGACCTGGCTGACGAAGCGCGAGATGTCCTTGGCCTCGCACCCGACGACATCGGCCAGACGCTCGATATCGGTCTTCTTGCAGCGGGGGTGGTCCCGCCCGGAGATCCAGTTGCGGACGGCCGACTCGGCGGCCTTGCCCTTCAGCCCGGGTCGCTCCACGGCGCCGGCGAGCTGGGCCAGGCTGACCCCCGCTTCCTCGGCGCGTCGCTTCAGTTCGTCGGCTCGCAGTTTCACCGCGTGAACCCTCCATCAGCCCGGGCCTCAGCGGCCGGACTTGATGCCTTCCTTCTTGTTGGTGTGACCCCGGAAGGTCCGTGTGATCGAGAACTCTCCGAGCTTGTGGCCGACCATGTCCTCGGTGACGAACACCTCGACGAAGTGCCGCCCGTTGTGGACCTGGAAGGTGTGCCCGACGAACTCGGGGACGATGGTGCAGGCGCGGGCCCATGTCTTGACGGGGTCGCGCCGACCATCGGTCTCCATCTTCTCCACCTTGCGGTAGAGTCGCTCGTCCACATACGGGCCCTTTTTCAGGCTGCGTCCCATTGCGTTTCCTTCGTGGCTCCGTTGCCGCGGTCTTGGGGTCTCACTTCAGCTGGCCGTACCGCTTGCTGCGACGGCGACGGATGATGAGCTTGCTGCTCGGCTTCTTGCGATTGCGGGTGCCTCCGCCCTTGGCGAGGACGCCGGACTCGCTGACCGGGGGGCGGCCGCTCTTGCTGCGGCCCTCGCCGCCGCCGAGCGGGTGCTCGTGGTGGCTCATGGCGACGCCGCGGACCTTGGGTCGCTTGCCGAGATGGCGGCTCATGCCGGCCTTGCCGAGTCGGCGGTGCTGGTGGTCGGGGTTGCCGACCTGGCCGATGGTGGCGCGGCAGTCGGCGTGGACGCGGCGGAGTTCGCCCGAGGGGAGGGCGATGGTGGCGTAGTCCTCCTCTCGGTTCATCAGGCGTGCGTAGGAGCCGGCGGAGCGGCAGATCTGGGCGCCGCGTCCCTTCTGGAGCTCGACGCAGTGGATGTTGAGGCCCAGGGGGATGAACCGGAGCGGCATGCAGTTGCCGGGGGTCGGCTCGATGGGCTTGTCGGAGGAGGAGAGGACGGTGTCGCCGTCGGTGACGCCGGCGGGTGCGGGGATATACCGCTTGACGCCGTCGGCGTATTCGACGAGGGCGATGTGCGACGAGCGGTTGGGGTCGTACTCGATGCCGACCACGGTGCCGACGATGCCGTCGCGGTCATTGCGACGGAAGTCGATCTTGCGGTACATGCGCTTCGCGCCGCCGCCCCGTCCCCGGACCATGATGACGCCGGTGTTGTTTCGCCCGGCCTTCTTGTTGAGGGGGGCGAGGAGGGCGCGTTCGGGCTTGGTCTTGGTGACCTCGGCGTGGAGGTTCACCGAGGCGTTGCGTCGCCCGGCGCTGGTCGGCTTGTACACTCTGATGGGCATCGTCGTTCCCCGATTCTCTGCGGCTCAGAAGAGCTCGATGACCTCTCCCTCGCGGAGCCTGACGGTGGCGACCTTGCGGAGCTTCTCGCGGATGTACCCGTAGCGGAGGCGGCGGACCTTGCCCTTCTGGGTGCGGGTCTGAACGCCCTCGACATGGACCTCGTAGAGCTTCTCGATCGCGTTCTTGATGTCGGTCTTGCTGGCGCGGCGGTCGACCTCGAAGGTGTAACGCCCCAGCTCGTTCATGGCCTCGGTGCTCTTCTCGGTGAGCACGGGCTTGCGGATGACATAGATAGGATCAATGCTCATCGATCAGCCCTCCGAAGCCTTGCCGTGCTTGGCGGCCCAGGCCGCCGACTTGATCTTGTGACCGCGCTTGGGGCGGGGGGCCGCGGCGCGACGCTCATTCTCGGCGCGGCCCTTGGGCTCGAGCTTGGCGGACTTGTCGGTCTGCCCGCTGGGGCCCTCGAGCCAGGCCTTGAGTTCGTCCTTCTCGATGACGAGGAAGCGGTGGTTGAGCATCTCGAAGCAGGTGAGCTGATCGGCCCGGCAGAGGGAGAGGCCCTCGATGTTGCGGGCCGAGAGCCTTGCGTTGGCGGAGCGGGCCGGATCGACCGAGAGGGCGAGCAGGCTGGACTGCTCGATCTTCAGCGCGGCCAGGAGATCGGTGATGTCCTTGGTGCGGGGCTTGGCGATATCGATCCTGTCGAGGATGCGGACCTCCCCATCGAGGAGCTTGGCGAGCAGGGCGTTGAGGTTCGCCTTGCGCCGCATCTTCTTGGGCATATCGAGGTGGAAATGCTCGCGGCGGCGCTTGAGGGCGAAGGAGTGGCCGCCGCCGCGGAAGTGCGAGGGACGCTTGTCGCCGTGGCGGGCGCGTCCGGTGCCCTTCTGCTTGTAGATCTTGGCTCCGGAGCCTTCGACCTCGGCGCGGTTGAGCGTCCGCGCGCTGCCCTGGCGCAGGTTCGCGTGGTAGCGGACATAAGCCTGCTTGATAAGGGCGGGGTTGATCCGCTCGCCCAGGGCCTTCTCGTCGATCGAGAACTGACCGACCTCCTGGCCCTGCATGTTGTAGACGGGGACATCCATGTGTCTTACCTCGTCCGACGCCTCTGGCGGGCCCGTTGGGCCGGCCGTTCCATTCGCCTAGCCGGCGGCCTGCTCTTGCCCTTCCCATCTTGTGGGCTCGGGCCCGGCTTCGCGTCGGGCGAAGGCCGGTGCGGTCCGCTCGGCATCGACTCGGCTGTCCTGCCCGGGGCACACCCCCGGGACGCCGATGCACTTGTTGTGCCCGCCGGTTTCGCCCCCGCGTGGGGTGCGACCTTCCGGGCCCGGGGGGTCGGCACTTGCCTTCCCTCCGGCGGTTTCATGGGGCCGGGGTCAGCCGGCCGCGGCGGCCTTGGCCGCCTTGGACTTGTACAACCTGACGGCGGGACGGACCATGACCATCCCCTTGTTGGAGCCGGGCACGGGGCCCTTGACCAGCAGCAGGTTTCGTTCCTTGTCGATCCGGACCACATCGAGGCTCCGCATGGTGACGCGGACATTGCCCATCTGGCCGGACATCTTCTTGCCACGCTTGGGGCCGCCGGTGCCGCCTCGCTCGTTGGCGTGGCCGCCGATCGAGCCCGGGGAGCGGTGCTTCCGCTCGACGCCGTGGCTGGCGAGCTGGCCCTTGTAGCCATGGCGCTTCATCGTGCCCTGGTAGCCCTTGCCCTTGCTGGTGCCGACGACATCGACGAAGCGGGTCGCTTCGAAGGCGTCGAGGTCGAGCTGCTGCCCGACGGTGTACTGCGCGGCCTCGTCCTCGGAGACGAGGAACTCGCGGTGGTAGCGCTTGGGCTCCGAGCTGGCCTTCATGTCGTGCCCGATCATGGGGATCGTGGCGTTCCGGGCCTTCATGGCGCCGTAGGCGACCTGGACGGCGCTGTATCCGTCGGTCTCCTTGGTCTTGACCTGCGTGACGACGCAGGGCCCGACCTCGATCACGGTGACGGGGATGTTGACGCCGGCGTCGTTGAAGACGCGGGTCATTCCGAGCTTGGTTCCCATCAGCATCGCAGGCATCGTGCTCACCCGTCCAAACAAGACGACCCGGGCAGGGCCCGGGCCGGTGCATCAACTCTGTTACGCCTTGATCTTCACGAAGACGCCCGCGGGGACGACGAGGCGGTTGAGGGCCTCGACGGTGCGGGCGTTGGGCTCGAGGATGTCGATGATCCGCTTGTGGGTGCGGATCTCGAACTGCTCACGGCTCTTCTTGTCGATGAAGGGCCCGCGGAGGACGGTGTACCGCTCGATCCGCGTGGGGAGGGGTACGGGCCCCTTGACCTTCGCGTTCGTGCGTTTGGCGTGGTCGACGATTTCGCGCGCGGACGCGTCCAGCGCGATGTGGTCGTACGCCTCCATCCTGATTCGAATCCTCGGGCCATCGCTCATGACGAACCTGCACTCCGTCGAGACGACAAACAGACCCGGGGGCGAGGCCCCGGGTCATCCGGGTTCCGCGGGCGGGGCACCGAGCCCTCGCCTGCTTCAAAGGCTTTTTCGACCTGGGTGCGGCCACCTCGCCCGGACCCAGCCTCGACCATCGGGGAAGACCCCGTATCGCCGAGCCTGCAAGCGTAGGACCGTGTTCGGCCGTGTCAACGCGGGCGGGGAAACAGTTCGCACACATTTGACAGGTTGGCCAAGAGCCGGCCCCCCCACCCTGGGCGGAGCGGTCGTCGGAACGGCGGGGCTCGGGGGTCCGGCCCTGGGTACGATCGCGTCCATGGCGAGTGCATTCATCCGCGGTTTCCTTGCTTTTCCGGACACATTCCGAACCGGGCGGGGGCTGGTGGGCCCGCTCCGCGGCGTGCTGGCCTCGGTCGCGCTCGGGATGGGGTCGTTGGCGGCGGGGCAGCCGGTCTTCGAGGCCCCGGATCCGTCCGCGGTCGCGATGTCGGACCGGGTGCTCGAGGTCGACGCGGCGGGGTTGCGGCTGAGGCTGCCGGTCGGGGCGGAGTCGGTGACGCGGCAGGTCGGCGGGAAAGCGACGACTTCCGTGGTCTTCCCGGGGGGGCTGGGGAGCATGAGCGTGCAGCGGCTGTCGACCACGCGGACGAACACGCCGCTGCTCGAGGTCGAGGCGGCGCTGCTGACACGGACGCTCGGGCTGCCGGAGAACATGGAGGGAGTGACGATCGAGTCGCAGATCGAGACCGGGGAGGGGGAGTCGCTGGGGCGGAGCCCGTTCGTGGCGGCCGGGGGGAGGATCCTGCGACCCTTCTATGTGCGCTTGAAGGGGGATCTTCCGGAGCCCGTGCTCGGGTTCGCGGTAATCGGGGTGACGGCGGACGAGTTCGTGCTGTTCCAGATGTTCTCGTCGGAGGGGAACTTCGCCCGGGCTCGGGAGGTCTTCGAGGTCGTTCTGGGGACCCTGGAGGTCAGGGAGACCGAGGAGCTGGACCGGGAGCGCGGCGTGGCGATCGACGCGGGGACGCGTGTGCTCGAGGGTTTGACCGTCGCGGACTACGACGCGGTCGTGGGCGACATTCCCGAGCAGTTCGAGCGGATCTACCGGGCAGCGCCCGGGGGCGCCGTCGCGGACGAGACCGAGATCGGCTACCGGCGGGTGAAGGCGTGGATCGGGACCCGGGAGGAACTGACGGGGGACGCGCCGAGCGCGGGCGGCAAGCCCGGGTACCTGCTTCGGGTCGACGGGCTGATCCTGCTGGAGGACGGTCGCCGGGCGGACAGCCGGTCGATCTACTTCCTTTCGCGGGATCGGTCGCAGGAAGCCTGGACGGTGGACATGGCGGTTCGGAGCGCGACGGGGGGCAAGCCCGAGGTATGGTCGGAGCTGGGGGCGAGGTCGGGGCGGAGCATGACGGTGCAGATCTCGAGCGAGGGCTCGGCCTCCCGCGTGGTGCGCCCGGCGATCGAGTCGAGCGGGTACATCAGCCGTCTGGAGTCGTTTATCCTGCCGCAGTTGCTGATCAAGGCGGGGCGTGAAGGAACCTTCGCGTTCTACGCGTACGACCAGGGCGCCGAGACCAATACGCTGCGGTCGTTGGAGGTGAGGAAGGCCGAGGATCGGCCCGGCGTGTGGCGGGTTGTGAGCCGAAAGACGGACGGCGATCCCGAGTCGTCGGAGTTCAACGAGTTCGGTCGTCTGATCCGGTCCGAGGGGGCGGACGGGCTGCTGAAGCGCCCGATCGAGTTCGATCGTCTGTACAGTATCTGGCAGTCGAAGGGGCTCCCGCTCGACTGATCAAGCGTGTCGCTCAACAGGAAGGTCCTGCATGCCCGATCGCCCGTTGTTTCGCGTGGTCTCGTTGCTGTGTGCCCTCGGTCTGCCGGGGCTGATCCTGGGGTGCGCCGGGGGCAGCGCCGCGGGCCGGTTCGCGGTGATCGACGGGAAGGAAGCCCCGGTGCCGCGGATTCCGATGGGCGATCGCGGGACCGTGCGTCGGGTGCTGGAGATCTCGAAGCGCGACAGCCGGGTCATGGAGCACCTCGGCGTGCTGAGCGGGACCTTCGGGCCCAGGCTGACCGGGTCGAGTTCGGCCGAGGAAGCGGGCCAGTGGGCGATGGCGCGGTTCGAGTCCTGGAGGCTCTCCGGTGCCCGGATGGAGTCGTGGGGGGAGATGCCTTTCCGGTTCGACCGGGGGCCGAGCGTCGGGGAAGTTGTGCGTCCGTCGCGTGAGCGGAGCGGGCGGGGAGACGAGGGGTCGGCGGAGGAGACGGAGCAGAGTGGCCCGGCGTGGGAAGTCGAGCGAACGCTGGAGTTCTCGACGCTGAGCTGGACGCGGGGGACGGACGGCCCGGTGGTGGGCCCGGTGGTGCGCCTGCCGGGTTCGCTGGAGGGGTTTGACGCGGGGGCGTTCCGCGGGGCGTGGGTGCTGATCCCGGCGCAGTACGGGGATCGGCGCGGGGTGCGCCAGACGGGGTTCTCGATGCGGCAGCGAGAGGGGCTTCGGCACAGGATCCGTACCGGGGAGTACGACCCGACGACGGAGCCGATCCCGGAGACCTGGGTCGGGACGATCCGTCACGACGACGCGACCTTCGAGGCGGTGTTTCTTCCGGAGCGTGATCGGCGGGGGCGGATCACCGGGGGTCGGATCAGCATCCCGGGGACCACGGAGGGGGAGATCACGGATGTGATCCACGAGAACGACAGCCTCCGGTTCGTGTGGAACAACCCGATCGAGACTGCGCCGGTGGAGATGACGATCGACGGCAAGACGATGTCGGGGCTGGGGGCGGGGCGGCACGAGGTCAGGCTTGAGGAGCGGTCCGGGGTGGACGAGCGGGCGGCGAACCGGGAGGAGGACCGCGTGCTGGCGGCCGTGCTGGCGGCGGAGCCCGCGGGGTTCCTCTCGCCCTCGATTGACGAGCGTGTGTGGACGACGCGTTCGGACTTCTGGAAGGACGATCCTTCGGGTCTGCCGGCGGACCTCGAGGTGAGCATCCGCCGCTCGGACTACGACTGGATGAACTCTCGGCTGGCGGACGGGGCGGAGGTGCACGCTCGGTTCGACCTGCCGCACCGAATCGGCCCGGGGCCCGTGCCGGTGTACAACACGATCGCGGAGATCCCGGGGCGGGTGCGGCCTGACGAGGTGGTGATTGTCTCGGCGCACCTGGATTCATGGGACGGGCCCGGGAGCCAGGGGACACTGGACAACGGGACGGGCTCGGCGGTGGTGCTTGAGGCGGCCCGGCTGCTGGCGGAGGCCGGGGCGAGGCCCGACCGGACGATCCGCTTCGTGCTCTGGACGGGGGAGGAGCAGGGGCTGCTGGGTTCAGAGGGGTATGTGGAGTCGCTGTCGGAGGATGAGCGGTCGCGGATCAGCGCGGTGTTTGTCGATGACGGTGGGACAAACTACGAGGGCGGGCTGCCCGCGGCGGACCACATGGTCGAGTACCTGGCGGCGGCGACGGCGGCGGTGAACGGGGTGTTCTACAGCGAGACGGACGGGGAATACCTGAATGTGAACATCAGGCCGACGGGGGAGAAGATCCAGACGCACGGCGGTTCGGACCATGCGTCGTTCAACCGGGTCGGGATTCCCGGGTTCTTCTGGGACGAGATCGGCCGCTCGGACTACGGGTACGGATGGCATACTCAGAACGACCGCCTGGACCTGGCGATCGAGGAGTACCTGGTGCAGTCCGCGGCGTGCATGGCGATCACGGCGTACAACCTCGCGAGCGCCCCGGCGCTGCTGCCCCGCGAGCCGGCCGAGAGCGTGGCCGGGGCGGCGGGGTCTGGTCGATAGAGGAACGCATGGCGACCGAACGGCTGATCTCGCCGCAGGCGATCGACGCGACCACCCCGCAGGGCGCGGAGGAGGTCGAGGCGAACTGGGCGCTTCGGCCCCGGCGGCTGGACGAGTATGTGGGTCAGGCGGAACTGATCGAGCGTCTCTCGATCGCGATCTCGGCGGCGCGGGAGCGGGGCGAGCCGCTGGAGCACCTGCTGCTGCACGGGCCCCCGGGGCTCGGCAAGACGACGCTGGCGCATGTGATCGCGCACGAGTTGGGAACGAAGGTGTACACGACCTCGGGCCCGGCGCTGTCGCGGGGGACGGACCTGGTCGGGGCGCTGACGCGGCTGGGGCACGGGGACATTCTGTTCATCGACGAGATCCACCGGCTGCCGATCGCGGTCGAGGAGTTCATCTACCCGGCGATGGAGGATTTCAGGATCGATGTGCCGCTGGACACGGGGCTGAACGCGCGGACGGTGCAGATCCGATGCAAGCCGTTCACGCTGATCGGGGCGACGACGCGGGCGGGGCTGTTGAGCGCGCCGCTTCGGAGCAGGTTCGGTCTGTCGCACCATCTTCGGTACTACGGGATCGAGGACCTTCGGCGGATCCTGGAGCGTTCATGCTCCCTGCTGGGGCTCTCGGCGTCTCCGGGGGCGGCGGGGCTGGACGCGATCGCGGGGCGGTCCCGCGGGACGCCACGGATCGCGAATCGGCTGCTCCGGAGGGCGCGGGACTACGCGCAGGTGCGCGGGGACGGATCGATCAGCGGGGAGATCGTCGAGTCGGCCCTGCGTCTGGAAGGGGTTGATCGCCTGGGGCTTGATGAGCTGGACCGTTCGTACCTGAAGGCGATCGGCACGGTGTACAAGGGCGGGCCCGTCGGGCTCGAGGCGGTGGCGGCGACCATGAACGAGGACGCCGGGACGCTCGAGGATGTCGTGGAGCCCTACCTGCTGCAGATCGGGTTTCTTGCGCGGACCCGACGCGGGCGCATGCTGACGAGGGCGTCGGCCGATCACCTCGGGCTGTCGTTCAATCCTCAGGCGGCGGGAGATGGGGCGCTGTTCGAGTGACCTCCCCCTGCTCTTCTCGTTCGGTGAGCATCACGCGGCCTTGCTGGTAGACCAGGCGT
Organism: Phycisphaerales bacterium; assembly: GCA_036732005.1. Taxonomy (GTDB): domain Bacteria; phylum Planctomycetota; class Phycisphaerae; order Phycisphaerales; family UBA1924; genus UBA1926. The sequence continues at coordinate 402,617 of DAINDF010000002.1, read as the reverse complement.
TCGCCCGGTGGGGTGGGCGCGCCGGGCTCGGGCGTGCGCAGGATGAGCGCCCCGGGTGGGGCCTGCGAGGGGTCCTGAATCGGGGTCGGCCAGGGCAGGCCTCGGAGGCGGAACCGGCCGCCCTGGTTGGTGTCGATGTCAATGGAAGCGACCGGGCGGCCGGGCTGGGCGGTGATGACTTCGAAGGCGCCGATCCAGGCGGGGTCGGGGGGTCGCTGCACGCGGACCGGGATCGCCGCGAAGACCGCGGCGCCGAGGCAGACGGCGAGCGTGAATGGGACAAGGCCCCGGCGGCCAAGGCGGCGGGCCTTGCCCGCGGCGCGTGTCGCCAGCGCGAGCGCGGCGATCCAGGCCGAGGCGGGGTATAGGACAATGGCGTACCGGGGCGCCTTGTCCGGGAAGATGCTGATGAGCAGCAGCCATCCGACGAACCAGATGACGGCGAAGCGGGCGCCCGCGGGGGATCGTCCCAGTCTGCCACGGACGGCCGGGATGATTCCGAGGATGAAGGGGACGAGCCAGGGCCAGTAGGTCTCGGCGATGATGGAGAGGTAGTACCAGGGGGGCTGGGCGCGGATCTGCCCCGCGGCACGGTCGGCGATCTCGGCGCCGAAGTACTGGGCGGTGAACGCGTCGCCGTGGAGAGCGACCATCGAAAGATGCCAAGGCGCGGCGACGGCAAGGGCGAGGGCGAGCACGGTCACGAGTGGGACCAGCCGGCTGGGACGGGCGGCGGCGAACGCGGAGGCGGCGAAGAGGGGGATGGCGACGAGGGCGACGAGGGGTTTGCAGAGGAGGGCGAGGCCGAGGAAGATCCCGGCAATTCCCCCCCACCGCTGGGGTCGGCGGCCGAGGAGGGCGCGGAGCCACGCACCGGCCGAGGCGACGAGGAAGAAGAGCTGCCAGAGGTCGAGGGAGACCTCGCGGGTGCGTCGGAAGTACTCGTAGGTCAGGGCGAGCACGACGCCCGCGGTGAGGGCGGCGTTGCGGCCGCTGGTTGCGCGGAGCATCCAGATGGTCGCGAGGAGCGTCATCGCGGCGGCGGCGACGCTCGGGAGCCTCGCGACAAGCAGGAATGGTCCAGCCAGATGGAGCGCGAGCCCGTGGATCCAGATGGCGAGGGGAGGCTTGTTGAACCAGGGGTGGTCGGGGTGGGTGCGGAGGACCCAGAAATAGCCGTCCTCCCAGGCCTGGAGCCCGATGGCGGCGTATCGCCCGGTGTCGGTGCGCCAATCTCCCTGGCCCAGGTGGGGCAGGGTCATCGCAAGAAGGAGGGCAAGCGGGATGGCGTAGACGCGAGCGGAGACCCAGACGCGTGGAACGGGCGAGCGGAGCGCCGGGGCGTTACCGCTTGCCACTGGACATGGCCTCGCGGTCCTTTTCCTCGACATAGAGGATGCAGCCGCACGAGGGGCACTGGGTGAGGCTCCCGTGGCTGAGGAGTGCGCTCATGGCCTCGACGGGGAGGAGCATCATGCACCCGCCGCAGTGGAACTCGTGGCGCTTGCGGTCGGCGATCTCGATGGGGGCCATGGCCTCCTCGTCGAGCCGCTCGACGAGTTGGACATAGGCCGACATGGCGGAGGCGGGGACCTCGGCGGCGAGGGCGGCGCGTTCGGCGGTGAGGGCGCTGAGCTGCTCGCGGATCTCCTCGGCGCGCTGGGCCCGCTCGGATTCGGCGAGTTCCTTGACGCGGGTGCGCTCGCCGGCCTCTTCGGAGAGCTTGCCCCGCTCGGCCTGGAAGGTCTCGATCTTCTCCATGAGCTCGAGGGCCTTTGCCTCCGCGGCGGCCTTCTTGTCCTTGAAGGTGTTGACCTCGACGAGCAGCGCCTTGTACTCCTTGTTGGTCTTGGCGCTGTTCATCCGGTCGCGGAGCTGCTGGATGTGGGCTTCGTGCTGGGCGGCCTCGCCCTCGGCCTCGGCCTGGGAGGCCTTGAGCTGGCGGACCTGGCTGTCGATCGCCGTGCTGCGGCGGCCGATGGTCTCGATCTGGAGGTTCTGCTGTCCGAGGAACTGCTCAGCGGCCTTGAGCCTCGACTGGAGTCCGTTGATCCTCTTGTCGACGCGGTACACCCGGAGCAGTTTGTCGGTCACGGTCATCGGTCGTCACCCTCGCAGGCCGGTGCTCGAAGACGAGTGTAGCCGCGCGGAGGCGGTTGTCGCCGGGAACTTTGTTCAGGAGGCGAGTGGGAGGAGCCAGTAGGCGGCGGGCCCGACGATGAGCAGGGAGTCGATGACATCGATCACGCCCCCGAAGCCGGGAAGGGAATGCCCGGAGTCCTTTCGGCCGGCGTCCCGCTTCAGGACGCTGGCGAGGAGGTCACCGGCTTGCCCGAGCATGGCGAAGAGCAACCCGAGGCCGGTGCCCCACAAGGCGGCGGGTGCGCCCGGGATGTTGGCGGCGTTGAGCAGGGCGGCGCCGCCGGACCCGATGGCGGCCCCGAACAGAGCCCCGCCCGCGAGCCCCTCCCAGGTCTTCCCGGGGCTAAGCCACGGGATGAGCTTGTGCCGCCCGATGAGCTTGCCGACCGTGAACGCCCCGATGTCCCCCGACTTGGTCGAGAGGAGGATCCAGAGCAGGATCCAGACCTCGTGCTCGCGGCGGAGCGTCACGAGGAAGCCGAGCATGAGCCCGAAGAGGCTGAAGGACATGAGCGCACCACCGGCGGCGGCGATCATGCCCTCAACGCGGCGGTGACGGCCGTAGATGACCATGGCGCCGACGAGGACCAGGGCGACGGCGAGGCTCACCATGGCCGCGCCGGAGACGCCGGTGGCGTGCCCAGGCACGAACGCGGTGAGGAGCATGCCGGTCGCGGCGGCGCCGATGGTGAGCGGGGTGGAGGCCTGGATCTTGGCCTCGCGGAGGATGCGGGCGAGCTCACGGGCCGCCATGACCGAGAGCAGGAGCACGACCGGCGCGATGACGACGCCGGGCGGGAGCGTGCGATCGGGGTCCCATGGCGCGGGGATCCTGTCCAGTCGGGCATCGGCCCAGGCGCCCGCGAGGGCGAGGGCGATGAGGATCGGGCCGAAGAGGAGGCGGTCGCGCAGCACGCCGGGTCAGCCCCCGACCTTGCGGGTTGGCGGCGTGTCCGCCTCGCCGAGGCCCCCGAAGCGGCGTTCGCGTGAGGAGAACTCGGCGACGGCGTCGCGGAGCCCGGCGCGGTCGAAGTCGGGCCAGAGCGTGTCGACGACGATGAGCTCGGCGTAGCTGAGCTGCCAGAGGAGGAAGTTGCTCAGGCGGAAGCCGCCGCCGGTCCGGATGAACAGGTCGGGCGCGGGGAGCCCGGCGGTGTAGAGCCGGTCGGCGAAGTCCTGCTCGCTGACCGCATCGGGGTCGACGAGGCCCGCGGCGGCGTCACGGGCGAGGGAACGGGCGGCGTCGAGGATCTCGGCGTGAGAGCCGTAGTTGATCGCCAGGCAGAGGGTGGCGCCGGTGCAGGGCGCGGTCTGCTGTTCGAGGAGGTCGAGGGCCTCGCGGACGGACTCGGGCAGTTCGCGGCGCCTCCCGATGACCCGGACGCGGATGTCGTTTCGCCGGAGGGCCTCGGCCTCGGCTCGGCAGTACTCGACACAGAGGGTCATGAGGGCGTCGATCTCCTCGGCGGGTCGCTTCCAGTTCTCGCTGCTGAACGAGTAGAGGGTGAGGACCTCGACGCCGAGTTCGCGGCAGCCCTCGAGCACCTCGCGGACCGCCTTGGCGCCGGCGCGATGGCCCGCGGTGCGGGGGAGTCCGCGCTGGCGGGCCCATCGCCCGTTGCCGTCCATCACGATCGCGATGTGCCGGGGCACGGGCTGATCGGTCGCGTGGTCGCGGGCGGCGCCGGGATCCGGGGCGTGCGGGCTCATGAGGCCGCCCCCGGGCGCGGCGTACGGATGGTCTGGGCCCGGTCGGGCCCGACGCTGACGAGAGAGACCGGGACGCCGATGGCGTCTTCGATCGTGCGCACATAGCGGGCGGCGTTGGGGGGAAGGTGGGCGAAGTCGCGGATCTGGGCGATCTCGTCGCCGAACCCCGGGATGGACTCGTAGACGGGCTTGGCGCGTTCGAGGTCGAAGGCGTCGGGGCAGAACCGGTCGGTGTCCTGTCCGTCGATCCTGTACCGGGTGCAGACGCGGAGTTCGTCGAATCCGGCGAGGACATCGAGGAGCATGATCGCCACCTCGGAGACGCCGTTGACCATGCAGGCGTAGCGGACGGCGACGAGGTCGAGCCACCCGACGCGTCGCGGCCTGCCGGTGGTGGTGCCGTACTCGCGGCCGCGTTCGCGGATGCGGTTGCCGGTCTCGTCGAGGAGCTCGGTGGGCATGGGCCCGCCGCCGACGCGGGTGGAGTAGGCCTTCATGACGCCGAGGACGCGTCCGAGGCGGTGCCCTGGGACGCCGGTGCCGGGGCCGATGCCGAGAACACTCGCGTTGGAGCTGGTGACGAAGGGGTAGGTGCCGTGGTCGACATCGAGGAGCGTGGCGTTGGCGCCCTCGAAGAGGAGCCTCTGGTGTTGCCGGAGCGCGTCGTGGAGGAGGTAGGTCGTGTCGGTGACGCGGGGGCGGAGCCTCTCGCCGAGGGCGAGGGCGTCGCGGGTGATGGCGTCGGCATCGAAGGGCTCGAGGGTCACGCCCGCGGCGGAGGCGAGCCCGTCGAAGAGGGCCTGCTTCATGCGGCAGGCGATCTCGATCTTGCGGCGGAGGGTCTCGGGCCGGAGAAGGTCGCCGACGCGGACGCCCGTGGCGCGGGTGACCTTGTCGGCGTAGCAGGGCCCGATGCCGCGGCGGGTGGTGCCGATCTCCTGGCTTGTGCCGACGCCGACGCGCTGCCCGGCCTGCCCGGCCTTGAGGAGTTCCTCTCGGAGCCCGTCCTCGGCCTTGTGGTAGTCGAGGACAACATGGGCGCGGTCCGAGACAAGCAGACCGGCGGTGTCGACGCCGCGGGCCTCGAGGGCGTCGATCTCCTGAAGGAGGCGTGCCGGGTCGACGACGACGCCGTTGCCGATGACGGTCTTCTTGCCGGGCACGAGGATGCCGGAGGGCACAAGGTGGAGGGCGAATCGTTCCCCCGCGATGACCACGGAATGCCCGGCGTTGGCGCCGCCGTTGTAGCGGATCACGAGGTCGTGGTCGGGGGTGAGCAGGTCGACGATCTTGCCCTTGCCCTCGTCGCCCCATTGGAGACCGACGACCGCGGTGCACTGTTCAGTTCTCGGGGTCATCCGTGGCGTCCTGGGTTCTGGGTGGGCTCGCGTGCAACAGCGGAACGATATCGGCCCGGATCGGGGGCTGTCGGTCCGAGAACAACCGGGGCGATCGGCTCATCCGGCATGGTCGGCCGATCGGGGGCTCGCGACGCGAGAAGCCCGGGAGGTGGCGTGGCCCGCGGTCGATAGTGACGGGGCTCAGGGGAGGTGCTCGGCATGCCAGCAGGGACGATTCGCATCATGTGCCCCAACCTGACCTGCCGGAAGATCCTGGCGGTGCCCGAATCGGCGCGGGGGAAAACAGTCCGGTGCAAGGGGTGCTCGACCTGCATCCGCATCCCCGAGGCCCCCGCCGCGAAGCCGGACAAGCCGGTGCCCGCGAAGACTGAGAAGTGAGGGCGATCGCCCGCCCGCGTGTCAAAGCGGGGGCTGCTGGTCTTCCTCGTCGTCGTCGAAACTGAACTCGAAATCGACCACGCTGCTGTCGTCCGGGTCCGATCCGAGCCCGCCGATCGCGGAGACGATCCCGTCGGTCGTGGGGTCGTGGTCGGGCGAGGCTGGGGCGCGGCGTGCGGGGGGGGCGGGATGGCCTCCCGGCTGGCCCTCTTCGTAAAGGTCGGCGGCGTCATACTGCGCGGGCTGGCCGGCGATTTGAACGAGGAAAACGACGGGCCCGACGGCGAGCAGGTCGCCGGCTTCGAGCCGCTTCTCGACCACTTTGACGCCGTTGACGAAGGTGCCGTTGCGTGAGCCCTTGTCTCGGACGACGGCCGACCCTTCCTGGAGGACGACCTCGCAGTGCTCGCGCGAGACCTCCCCGGATCGGATGCGGAGCTGACAGCCGGTCTGACGGCCGATGACGGTCCGGGAGCGTGTGACCTTCGCCGGGGTTGCGGCGCCGTTCGACTGCACTCGGATAAGGACCAACTCCACGGCGGCGTATCCTTCCCACGCATGGGGCCCCAGAGCCCACCGTCCGGCTCGACCCGCCGGAGGCCGGCGCCCCGGAGCGCGGCACGACCCCGGAGAGCGAACGACCGATGTCAGAGCGTATCTTGCCGATCGCGCCGTGGCAACGCGAGGGGGCCCCCGCGGTCCGGGGGCCGAGCCCGGGGACGCTCCGGGCCGAGCGGCCGGCGGGCTCGCTGTACATCCATGTCCCGTTCTGCTTTCACAAGTGCCACTACTGCGATTTCTACAGCCTGGTCGACGGGCAGGATCGGATGGGGGCGTTTGTCAATCGGTTGGTTGAGGAACTGCGGGCGATCGCGCCGTGGTCGGGGGGACGCCCACTGGACACGGTGTTCATCGGGGGCGGGACGCCGACGCTCCTGCCCGTGCCGCTGTGGGAGCGTCTGCTCGCGACGCTGCGGGGCGTGTTCGACCTGTCACGGATGGGCGGCCGTGGGTGCGGCGAGTTCACCGTAGAGTGCAACCCGGAGACGGCGACGCCCGAATTGATGGCACTGCTCGCGGGCGGCGGCGTGACGCGGCTGAGCCTGGGGGCGCAGTCGTTCGACCCGGGGCACCTCAAGACGCTGGAGCGCTGGCACGACCCGCTGAATGTGGCACGGGCCGTCGCGCTGGCGCGTGCCGCCGGGATTTCCCGTTTGAGCGTGGACCTGATCTACGCGATCCCGGGGCAGACGGTCGGGGAGGCGCTGGCCGACATCGACCGGGCCCTGGAGCTGGGGGTCGAGCATGTCTCGGCGTACAGCCTGACCTACGAGCCCGGGACGGCGATGACGGCGCGGCTCTCCCGCGGCGAGTTCACGCCCGCGGACGAGGAGACGGACGCGGCGATGTTCAGCGCGGTCCGGGCGAGGCTCCGCGGGGCCGGGTACCGGGCGTATGAGGTGAGCAACTTCGCGCTGCCCGGGGCGGAGTGCCGGCACAACCTGGCGTACTGGCGGCAGCGTCCCTGGATGGCGGCGGGGCCGTCGGCGTCCGCCCACCTGGCGGGGCACCGATGGAAGAACGCCCCGCGGCTTGGCACCTACCTCGAGACTTCCTTCGACGGGCAACCCCCCGTGGTCGAGCACGAAACGCCCGACCCGAGGAGGGCGCTGGCCGAGCGGATCATGACGGGGCTTCGTCTGGCCGAGGGGCTCGACGCGGCGTCGATCTTGGCCGAGGCGGGGCGGATCTCCGGGGATACAGCGCGGGCGGTGCGCGCGCACGCGGAGGGTCTGCGGGCCTCGGGTTTGCTCCGCGGATCGCGGGCGGCGCGGCCCGAGCGTTGGGCGCTGACCGAGGAGGCGGTGCTGCGGGCGGACGGGATCGCCTCGGCCTTCATGGCGGTGGTGGATCCCTGAATCGGGGTCGGCCTGTCATTCCGGGTCGTCGGGCGCGTGCTCAAGATCGGGTCGTTGGAGTTCGAGGCGCCGGAGCAGCCCGCGGAGGTCCTTGGGGAACGGCGTGCGGATATCGATCGGCTCGGCGGTGACCGGGTGGGCGAAGACGAGCCGATGGGCGTGAAGGGCGAGTCTGTGGGCGGCGTCCGTGGTGCGGGCGGGGCCGTAGAGGCGATCACCCAGGATCCCGGCCCCGATCGAGTCGAGGTGGACACGGACCTGGTGGAGCCTCCCGGTCACGGGCCGGGCCTCGATGAGGGCCCCGAGGGGCGAGGCCTCGAGCACGCGGTAGGCGGTGATCGCGGGCTTGCCGTCGGTGCTGAGCTGGGCGAGCTTCTCGGCGGTGTAGCGTGACCGGCGTCGTTCGACCTCGAGGATCGGCCTCCGGATGACCCCCTTGCTCTCTCGCGGGGGCTTCTGGCAGATGGCCCAGTAGAACTTCTTGATGGCGCGGGTGGCGAAGGCCTCGCGGAGGGCGTCGCAGGCGGGGGCGGTGAGCGCGACGATGACGAGGCCGCTGGTCTCGCGGTCGAGGCGGTGGACCAGGCCGAAGTCGCGGGCGTGGCCGAGTTGCTGGAGACGGTCGCCGTGGGTGGCGAAGAGGCCGTTGAGGAGCGTGTCGTGCTCGTGCCCGACGCCGGGCTGGGTGACGACGCCCGGGGCCTTGCGGACAACGAGGATGTGGTCGTCCTGGTGCTGGATCGCGAAGGTGACCCTGGGGTTGGGTTGGATCGAGTGGTTCATCGATTTGGTCAGGCGGGGCATGCCTCGCGGTCAAGATACCAGCGGAGGACGCCGCCGACGGGTCGGATGGTCGAGGCGGCTTCGTTTCCGATCATGGCGCCGACGGCGTGGCGGAAGTCTCGCCCGACGACGCCGCAGGCGATGAAGCGGGTGCCGCGGAGGAGCCTCGGCGTCATGGTGATCGTGTTCTCACCCGGAAGGGGGGCGACGAGGCGGGCCTGGGACTCTGGGGGGAGGGGGTGGGCGATCCCGCTGAACGCGCCTCGCGGGCTGAGCGAGAGCACGGCGAGGTCGAGGCGGTCGTGGCCCTTCTCCCGCCAGGCGAGGGCGTGCTGGAGGCGGGACTCGTACTCGTCCACGGCCTCGTCCCCCCAGCCCTCGGGGAGGTGGAGCCTCGAGTCGGGGATGCCGGCGTGGTCGGCGAGGAGGTCGACGATCTCCATGAACGAGGAGACCCCGCGCGGCCCGGGCTGGTCGCATGTGGCCCAGACATGGGCCCGCTGCCAGGGGAGGAGGCGGACGGCGGGGTCGGTCATCAGCCTCTGGCAGAGGCGTTCCTGGAACGGCCCGGCGCCGATCGCAAGATGGAAATCGCCGAAACGGCGGACGCACTCGAGCGCGTGCAGGTAGATCTCGGCGCAGAGGGCGTCGTAGACCTGGTCGGGGCTCTCCCGCACGACGACCTCTCCGGGGAGATCGGGCCCGGTGGGGTCGTGCTCAAGGGCGTAGGGTTCGGACATGCCCCTATTCTGGCACCCGCCGGCGGCGCGGACCACCGGCGGGCTCGGGCGATGGGCGGCGGACAAGGACGCACGCGGTGCGGAGCGAGGCCCGGATTGTTGATGCGAATCTGAACCGGGCGCTCGAGGGGCTCCGCGTTCTCGAGGACATTGCGCGGTTCGCGCTGGGGGACGCCGGGACGACCGAGCGCTGCAAGGCGGCTCGGCACGAACTGGCATCGGCCGTGCGCGGGCTCGGCCTGCCCCCGGGGTTGCTCGAATCGGCGCGGGATACACCCGGCGATGTCGGCACCGGGCTCACGGCGGCGGGTGAACGGGCGAGGGCGGACCTCGGCTCGGTCGCCCGGGCCGCGTGTGGGCGGGCCGCGGAGGCGACGCGGTCGATCGAGGAGGTGGCGAAGGTCCTGGGGTCGGGCGGGGACGAGTTCGAACGCGTCCGCTATCGGATCTACGACCTCGGGCGGGCGGTGGCGTCGGGCCTCTCGCCGGCGGGCCCGCAGTGGCGGCTGTGCGTGCTGCTGACGGGGTCGATGTGCCGCGGCGGGGCGTGGGAGTCGGTCGCGGAATCGGCGATCGAGGGCGGGGCGGACTGCCTGCAACTCCGGGAGAAGGCGCTCCCGGACCGCGAGGTGCTGCGCCGGGCGAGGCGGCTGGTCTCGATCGCGCGGGGGGCGTCGCGGAGGGTGTGGGTGGTGATCAACGACCGCCCGGATCTCGCGCTCCTGAGCGGGGCGGACGCGGTGCATGTCGGGCAGGGGGACCTGACGCCTTCGCAGGTGCGCGCGGTGTGCGGGGCGGGGATGCTTGTCGGGGTGTCGACCGACTCGATCGAGTCGGCCCGGGCGGCGATGGGGATGGGCGCGAGTTCGATCGGCCTTGGGCCGATGTTCCCGAGCTCGACGAAGCCGAAGGACCGGATCGCGGGCCCGGCGTATCTCAGGGCCGTCATGGCGGATGAGTCGCTGTCCGCGGTCCCCCACCTCTGCATCGGTGGGATCACGCCAGAGAACGCGGGGGCGTTGGTGGAGGCGGGCGCGAGGGGTCTGGCGGTGAGCTCGGCGGTGTGCGGCTCGGAGGACCCCGGGGGGGTGTGCCGGGCGCTGCGGGGCCTCTTCCCGGCGGACGGCGGGGCCGTACACTCGCCGCATGGCGATTGAATTCAAGCAGCGGACGCTCTCGAACGGGCTGACGGTGATCGCGGAGGTCGACGGGTCGGCGCACTCGTCGGCGGCGGGGTTCTTCGTTCGGACGGGGGCGCGGGACGAGCCGACCGAGCTGATGGGGGTGAGTCACTTCCTTGAACACATGATGTTCAAGGGGACGGAGGAGATCTCGGCGGACGCGTTGAACGAGCGCTTCGACGACATGGGGGCCAAGCACAACGCGTACACCTCGAACGAGGTGACCTGTTTCTATGCGCAGGTGCTCCCGGAGATGTTCAGCGACGCGCTCGACCTGCTTGCGAGGATGATGCGTCCTGCGTTGCGTGAGGACGACTTCGCGACGGAAAAGCAGGTGATCCTGGAAGAGATCGCGATGTACCGGGACAACCCGTTCTGGGTCTTGTACGAGGAAGCGGTGGACCGGTACTTCTCGCCGCACGGGCTGTCTCACCGGGTGCTCGGGACGAACGAGACGATCGGGGCGATGACGCGCGACCAGATGGCGGGGTACTTCAACCGGTGGTACGCGCCGGACAACATGGTGCTCAGCGTGGCGGGGCGGGTCGATTTCGAGAGGACCTGCGACGCGGTCGAGCGGTTGTGCGGGGCGTGGGCCCGGTCGGGGGTCCGGCGGTCGCCCGGCGAACCCTCGGCGAACCGGGCGGACTTTGCGCTCACGGACGAGGGTGTGGTCCGGGGCTACCTCGTGGGGCTCGCCCCGGCGCCGGCGGTTGACGACGAGCGGCGGTACGAGGCGATGGTGCTGGGGCAGCTCCTGGGGGGCGATGGGAACAGCCGGCTGCATTGGTCGCTGATCGAGACCGGGATCGCGGAGGAGGCGCAGGCGGGCTATGACCCGCACGACGGGTGCGGCACCTTCATGCTCTACGCGAGCGGGGAGCCCGAACGCCTGGGGGCCATCCGCGGGGTCATCGAGAAGGAGATCCGGGGCCTGGCGTCCTCGATCACGGAGACGGATCTGGAACGGATCCGCAACCGCGTGGCGACCTCGGCGACGCTCGGGGCGGAACGGCCCGGGGACCGCATGCAGCGGATCGGCAGGCTGTGGTCGTCGCTGGGTGCGTACCGCAGCCTCGAGGAAGAACTCGAGCGGATCAACGCGGTAACCATCGACGGGCTGCGCTCGCTGTGCGCCTCGTTCGACCCGATGCCGCGTCTGGTGGGGACGCTGGGCCCGGCGTGACCGGTCAGGCCGCGTGCTTGGCGGCGAAAGCCTTGATGCAGCCCCCGCCGGCGGTGCGGGCGGCCTGGACGGCCCGGGTCGCGGCGCCGACGAGCTTGTCCGGCGTGGAGAGCGGGCAGTCGCCCCCGGGGGCCGCGGTCGCCACGCCGATCGAGAGTTTGACGGCGAGTTGGCCGGCATCGATCTTGCCGAGGAAGTCCCGCGTGCTGGCGTCAAACTGGACGCGGAATTGGTCGGCCACGCCGAGGGCGTGTGGCTCGGCCACGCGGGGGAGGATCACGCTGAGGATGCTCGATCCGACGCGGCAGACGATGCCGCCGATGGGCTCGAAGTGCTTCTGGAGAAAGGCGACGGCGCGGATCAGGACGGCGTCGCTGGCGAGAACGCCGGCGTGCTCCTGGACGGGCTTGAGGCCGTCGATGACGATCTGAGCGATGGTGAGCGAATGTCCCGCGGCCCGGACGGCGGAGAATGTGGTTGCGAGGGCGCCCTCGAAGCCCTTCGCGCTGAGAAGACCGGTGAGGGGGTCGTTGAGGTCTTCGCCGACGAGCAGCGTGTCGAGGCTGTCGACGCTCGCGGAGGGCCTGGGCTCGGACTCGGCGAGTTTGATGAGGTTGGTGTCGGCGAGCTTGAGGAGTTCGTCGGGGTCCTTGGCCGGTCCGGTGTCGAGGTTGAACAGATCCGAGAGTTCCTTGGTGCCCTCGGCGAAGCGTTTAAACGCCTCGTCCGCCTGAGACTCTGAGAGCCCGAACCACTGCTCGCATCGCTCGTAGTAGCGCCGCATCGCGGGGAGCGGGTCCTCATCGGTGAGGGCATCGTGGGCCAGGTTGCCGACCGCGACGGCGCGAACGATCTCGTGATGCTCGTTCGGGGCGGCGGTGGGCCGCTCGTGGTATTTGATGGGGATCGTGAGCTCCTCGGGGAGCCTCCAGCGCCCGGCGAGGACGGCGCCGATGTCCGGGTGCTGGGCTTCGAGGGCCGCGAGTTCTTGCTTGACGAGTTTGCGGTGGTCGCCCTGCGCGGCGGCGAGGATCTCGAGGTAGCGGTCACCGAGCGTGCGGTAGAGGGCGATCATGCCGATGTCCTGGAGCAGCCCGGAGAGGAAGCACTCATCGGCGCTGCGGAGGCGCGCCGTGTCGGCGACGGACTTGGCGGCGGCGGCGGTGTACAGCCCGCGGCGCCAGTAGGCGACATAGTCGAACCTGGGCTCCTTCTCCGCCCCGATGCAGTTGACCAGGCTGAACCCGAGCACGAGGCTCTTGACGGGGCTCAGGCCCAGCATGACGAGCGCCTTCCGGATCGTGGTGCAGCGCTCGCGGAGGCCATAGAACGAGGAGTTGACCGTGCGGAGGATCCGCGCCGCCATCGCCTGGTCGGTCTGGATCAGCGCGGCGAGTTCATCGAGGGAGACATCCGGGTCGCTCGTGAGTTCGATCACGCGGACCGCGATCGCCGGGAGCGACGGGAGATTCGGACAGGCGAGGACTTCTTCGAGGAGTTCGGTGTTCATGATTGGCCGGTCTGTGGTCGGGTCTTCGGGGCCTGTCTGTCAACCCGGGTGAGATCGGCGGGAATCCGGCCCCGCTTGACCCGGGGAGGCCGGCGGGCCCTCGGAACGGGTGGCCCGGAGGTAGGCGCCGAGGGATGCGGGCCGGCGGCCAGACCGATAAACCGCCCAGGCCGAGAGAAATCGGACGGCCCTCGTCCATGCCGGGTCGCCCGGGGAGGGCATGGGCTGGGCCGGAGCGTCGGTCGCGAGCAGGCCGAGCAGACGCACGGTCTCGGCCCGGATCGGCCACACGGCGTGCCGTGGGCCCGACTGGGAGAACGGGTCGGTATCGATGGAGGCGGTCGGGCTGGCTTGAGCGAAGGTGGCGTGCTCCGGGTCAAAGTGGAGCACCCCGCCGGGCCGGCCGGGATTCTCGCCCACGGGCAGATCGGGCGCGTGCCCGGTGTCGCGGATCAGCATGAAGAGGTAGCGTGTCAGAGCCCGGGGGAGGGCCCCCCGGTCGGCGGCGGGGTCGGCGACCTCGCCGAGGAGGTGGATGAAGGCGTCGTACGCGGCGGGGTGTGGGTCGCCCGGGGCGAGCAGGCCGGCGGTGAGTTCGCCGGCGAACATGCACGAGACCGCGGCCTCGTAGCGGGATCTGAGCCCGGAGAACGGGTTGGCGAGGTCCCACTCGGTCAGCGTGGCGAGGTCGCGCTCGGCCTTGGCGATGAACCCGACCTGCCCGGCCTGGAGGAGCTCGAACCCGCCGGAGAACGGGGCCCGCTCGCGACGCGAGCCCTTGGCGATGCCGCGCAGCAGGCCGTGGGCCCGGGTGAAGAGGAGAACGGTCTGGCTGGTCTCCGACCACTCTCTGTGTCGCAGGCAGACGGCCTCGTCGTGGGCGATGGTCACAGGTCGAGGATAGCCGGAGCCGGCGGACCCTCCCCGCGGCTACCGTCGGGGATGAAGTTCAATCTGGTGGACGCGGTGCTGGAAGAGTCGGACGATCGGATCGTGACCGTGAAGCATGTCAGCGGCGCGGAGGAGTATTTGCAGGATCATTTCGCGGGGTTCCCGGTGCTGCCGGGGGTCATGATGCTCGAGTCGATCGTGCAGGCGGGCCGTCGGCTGGCGGAGCGGGGGGCCGCGGCGAGCGACGGGCCGCTGGTGCTGGGTGAGGTCCGGGGGTTGAAGTACGGCCGGTTCGTTCCGCCCGGGTGCTCGCTGGTCGTGACCGCGCAGGTGCTCAGGCGATCGGAGGGGGGCGTGGTCGAGATCCAGGGGACCTGCGGCGTGCGGGAGGCCGACGGCTCGATGAGCCCGCAGAACGCGGCTTCCGGGCGGGTTCTGCTGCGCCCGGCGCGGGTGGGCTGATCACCACGGGCGATGCGGGCGCGGGGTCCGGCTACCATGCGGCTTGCAGGGCCCGCCCGGTGGGCGGCGAGGGGTTCGGATGGGCGCAGGGGCACAACGCATGCAGCGTGACGAAATCTTCGAGAAGGTCAAGGGGGTCATCGTCGAGGCGCTGGCCGTGGACGAGGACGAGGTCGTGCCGGGCGCGACGATCTTCAGCGACCTCGGGGCGGAATCGATCGACATGCTGGACATCGGCTTCCAGTTGGAGCAGGCGTTCGGGTTCAAGATCGGGCAAGGGGAGATGTTCCCCGAAGGCGTGACGACGGATCCGGAGTTCGTGCAGGACGGGAAGGTGACCGCGCGGGGCCTGGAGATGCTCCGCCAGCGGGCGCCCCACATCGATGTCGCGGTGCTCGAGGCCGACCCCCGGATCGAGAAGGTCCGCGAGATCTTCACGGTGGACGCCCTGGTCACCTTCGTGCAGAACAAACTGAACGCGGGGTAACGGCCATGGGGCCGGCCGCTGGGGCCGCACACACATGCGCTGGATGTGGATCGATCGCGTGGTGGAGTTGGTCCCGCGGGAGCGGCTGGTGGCGGTCAAGCATGTGAGCCTCGCGGAGGAGCACCTGCACGATCACTTCGAGGCGGTCCGGGACGCGGGGGGCGGGGTGGTCCGCCCGGCGATGCCGGTGATGCCCGCGTCGCTGATCATCGAGGGGATGGCGCAGACCGGGGGAATCCTCGTCGGGCACGCCGAGGGCTTCCGGGAGAAAGTGATCCTCGCCAAGGTGAGCAAGGCGAACCTGGATCGCGAGGCGACGCCGGGCTGTTCGCTGCGGTACACCGCGACGGTGAAGAGCCTGAGCTCGGCCGGGGCCTCGGTTTCGGGCGTCGTGGAGCTCGCCGAGCCGAGCGAGCCGGGCGTGTTCGCCGTGATCGGTTCCGTCGAGTTGCTGTTCAGCCACCTCGACCGGAACATGGCGGGGGTGGCGTACCCCGAACACAACTTCGTGTTCGGCGAGGGGTTCAAGACGCTGTTGCGGACGAGCGGGGTTGTGGAGGGCACCGGTGGGGAACCCTGAGCGGCGTTGGGCCGGACGGGCGTGGGCGCACCTCGGCCCGGCGCTGACGCTTCGGGTTCCTGAAGAGCCCTGAGCGTGAGCGAGGGGCAGGGTGCGCGCGAGCGCTGATGACGGGCGCCCGCGCACTTCCGCCCGGCGCTGACGCTTCGGGCTCCTTACCGGAGCTTCTCCCGGCAGAGCCGGTCGAACAGCTCCACCGGGGCCTGCCGGCCGGTCCACAGCTCGAACTGGGCCGCGGCCTGGCGGACGAACATCTGCACGCCGTCGATGGTGCGGCAGCCCCGGGCACGGGCGGCCTTGAGCATGGGGGTCTCGACGGGGTTGTAGACGGTGTCGAAGAAGACGGTGCTTGCGTCGATGTTGGTCATCTCGGGGATGGGGATGGAGAGGCCGTCGGGGTCGGGGCCGCCGGTCATGCCGACGGGGGTGCAGTTGATGAAAGCTTGGCAGCAGGCTCGGGGGAGCAAATCAAGCGTGGCGGCGACCGCTCGGCCGCCGTCGGGAGACGACGCGACGGCCTCGTTGATCTCCCGGGCCAACGCCGCGGCCCTCGGCTCGGTCCGGTTGTACAGCACAACAGTGGCGCCGGCTTCCGCGAGGGCGAACGCGAGCGCTCGGGCAACGCCGCCCGAGCCGACGACGCCGACCCGTGCGCCGCTCGACCCCACCAACTCGGGCGGCAGGAGGTCGACCGCGGAGATGTCGGTGTTCGCCAGTTCCCATCGCCGCGGGCCGTCGGCCACCGCGTCCCGGGCGGCGAGCGTGTTCGCCGCGCCACATCGAGCGACGAGGCCCGTTCGCACGCACGAGTCTGTCTCCGCCGGGAACCATCTGACGGCGTTCTCCTTGTGCGGGATCGTGATGCTGGCGCCCGAAAGCGTCAGGCCGGGGAATTCGATCAACTGTTCGAGCGTTGCGGAGAAACTTGTGAAGTTGACATCCGCGTCACGGTCGGCCACCGCGATCGGCAGGGGCAGGTAGACCCCGTCCCAGCCGATGGTCTCGAAGCCCGCGTTGTGGATCAGGGGGCTGAGGGAGTGGCCCACCGGCCATCCGATCACACCGTAGAGGCGGGTGCCCCTCCCGATCGACCGGAAGCGGTACCTCCCCAGCAACTCATGGATCGTCGGCTGCCCCGGGGCGGTCGCGCTCTCGTCGCGCAGGCTCGCGAATGTCAGAAAGCCCCCGAACTTCGGCGCCAGCACGCGGCTCATCAGGCCGAACTCGCCCATGCCGAGCGCGATCGTCGGCTTCGGGGTTGTCCGCAGGATCTCGAACAGGTCGAGGTTGTCGCGGAGCGAGCGCGCGCGATAGGCCACCTTGGCGACGCTGCACGCGGGCTCGTTGATGGCGGCGAGGATCTTGCGATCCAGATCGGGCGGGCGGGTCTGAAAATCGTGGATGCTCAGGATCAGGCGGGTGGTCACCCCCCGCTGCTGCTTCGGGTGCGTGACGCACAGGTTGATCTTCTGGCGGAGATTGGCCGAGCGGGTGTAGGCCGCGAGTTCGACATCCAGGTAGGCTGGGGGTGTGTCGGTGTCGCAGCAGAGCCTCTCGAAAAGGGCCACGCGGTCGGCGTCGTCGCCGTCGTACTCGCCGCCTTCCCAGGTCGGGCGGCAGGTGAGGATGACGGGGAGCGGAGAATCGGCGACGAGGCGGCGGAGTTGGGCGATGGTGTATGAGTCGCTGCCGGCCGCGGAGGCGCCCGGGAGCCCCTCGACGCCGAGATCAGCGCTCCCCGAGAAGTAGCGGTCGATGCGGAACTCGACGAGATCGGCCCCCTTCTGCTTGGCAAGGGCGGCGTCGGCGAGGGCCGCGTCGATTGGGTCGTCCCCAGCGGGGCCGGGCGATTCAACGAAGATGGGAACACAGACGAGCGTGGGCATGGGTCCGGAGGGTATTCGACCGGGTGGAGCGCGGCCTGACTGGAGCAATCACCCGCCTGGCGATCGCAATCCGTAAGGGTTCTGGGTCGGTTCTCATTCGGAAGCCAACTCAGATGGACGGATTTCCGCGCGGCCGTTCGGAACGGTCAAGTTCTTGGTTTTTCAGCACTTGCATCCATCCCATCCGGGTCAACCCCAGAATTCTGCAAAAATCCGCCCGCTTGGGTGGTCGTTTCCAGACCCTGTGGCACCTTCATGCTGTCTTGTCTCTCTCCTCCTATGACTCGACTGCGGGCGGAAACACGCGTAGTCGAGTTTTTTTCTGCGCCGGCTGAGCCCTTTCAGGTTCGCCGCGGCCCCCCCACTCAGGCCATCCAATCCCCCCCGCCCCGCGTTGCGGCGGACGCGATGCGTCGGTCGATACTCTCCGGCGGAGGCTTGAACAATGCCGGGGCACGCGCTGGTACAGGACGAGGCGACGCACGCGACCCTGAACGGGCGCCGCGTGCTCTGCTTCGCGGGGTGCAACTACCTGGGGCTGGCATTCGACCCCCGCGTGCTCGCGGCGGCGAGGGACGCGGTCGGGCGGGTGGGGGTCAGTTCATCGGCCTCGCGGGAGACCTCGGGCAACACGGTCGAGCACGCGTCGCTCGAGGCCGAGGTCTGCGACTTCGTGACGAGGCGCGACCCCGGGCGCACGGGTCTGCTGCTCCCGGATGGGTACACCGCGAACCTCGCCGCGGCCCAGACGCTGGCCCGGACGCATCGGCACGCCGTGATCGACGCGCGGGCCCACATGAGCCTCGTGGACTCGGCGGCGGCGGCCGGCATGACGCCGACCCGGTACGCCCACCGGGACGCGGACTCACTCGGGGAGGCGCTGAATCGGCTGCCGTCGCCCGCGGTGGTGATGACGGATGGGGTGTTCACGGCCGACGGGTCGCTCGCGCCGCTCCGGGAGTTGCTCTCCTGCCTGCGGGACGAAGACCTGCTTCTCGTCGACGACTGCCACGGTTTCTGCGTCCTGGGCGAAGCAGGGCGGGGAAGCCTCGACGAGGCGGGGATCAAGGACGAACGGGCCGTTCTCACGACAACGCTCGCGAAGGGGCTTGGGTGCGGCGGAGGCATCGTGATCGGGCCGCGCTCGCTGATCGAGGCGGCTCGGGGGCACGCGACGGCATATATCTGCACGACGCCCGTGTCCCCGATCGTCGCGGCCGCGGGGCGGGAGGCCCTGCGCACGCTGGTCGAGGAGCCCGGACGGGTCGAGCGTGTGCGGGCGAACGCGGCGCGGCTGGCCCTGGCGTGCGAGCCCTGGGCGTGCGCCGGGGCGGGCTCGGCGGGGCGCACGCCGATCGCGGCGCTGGCGCCGGAGGCTGTCGGGCCTTTGCCGGCGCTCGCGGAGCGTCTGCTGGAACGCGGGGTGTATGTCCCGCTGATGAAATACCCGGGGGGGCCCGTTCCCTGGTACTTCCGTGCTACCGTGACCTCGGCGCACACCGCGGCGCAGATCGAGGAACTCGGTGAAATCCTCGGATCGTTCGCCCGTGCCGCGCTTTGCCGGGGTGCATGACGATGACAGAGCAGGAACTGTCGGATCGGCTGGAGTTCGCCCTCGCGGCCGCGTCCGCGGGGGGTGAGGCGGCGCTGGCCTACTTCCGCCAGGGCCGGCTGAATGTGGAGACGAAGGGGGACGGGACCCCGGTCACGGCCGCCGACCGCGCATGCGAGAAGGAGATCCGCGCGCGGCTCGCGTCGAGGTACCCCGCGGACGGCGTGCTGGGTGAGGAGTTCGGCGATACCCGCGGGACCACGGGCTACCGCTGGATCATCGACCCGATCGATGGCACCTTCTCGTTCATCCACGGCGTGCCGCTCTTCACGACGCTGATCGGGCTGGAAGCGCTCGACGGCCCGCACGCGGGCCGGGCTGTTGCCGGGGTCATCCACGCCCCGGCGCTGGGCGAGACGGTCTGGGCCGGGCTCGGGGGCGGGGCGTGGCACCGCGTCGCGGGGGGGGATCCGACACCCGCGCGGGTCTCCGCGACCGAAAGGCTCAACGCGGCGACGGTCTGCACGACCTCCGAGGATTACTGGGGCGAGGGTGATATCGACCGCTGGCGCGCAATCACAGCCGCCTCGAAGCACACCCGCGGCTGGCCCGACGCGTACGGGGCGATGCTCGTCGCGACCGGGCGGTGCGACGCGATGGTCGAGCCCAAACTGCACCCGTGGGACATCGCGCCGTTCGGGCCCATTCTGGCGGAGGCCGGAGGGGCCTCGACCGATTGGGCGGGCTCGCCCGGCTGCAACGCGGTGACCGCCGTCGCCTCGAACGGACGGATCCACGGCGAACTGCTCGCCTTGCTCCGCTGACGCTCACTCACGCGGGCGGAAACAGGCGAGGCACGCGGTGTAGCCGTGCAGGAAGGACTCGCGGCCGATCGGCCCGATCTCGCCCGCCGCGAAAAAGCCGGCGAGCGGGACTGAGTGGTCGGCCGGCCCGATGGACCTGCCCGGCTTGGCGGACTCGGGCCCGGCCGGGGCGGGCATGAACGCCCGCTGGATCGCGACCGCGTCGTGATTCTGCTTGCCGAAGAACCGCTCGCCCCGCCCGTTGCAGGTGACGAGCAGCGCGCCTTCGGGCGGGCCGTGGAGCGACTGCGCGTCAAGCAGCAGCGCGAGGTCCTCGTGGGCGGTGGCGGCGTCGCGGAGATGGAGACGCACGGTCCGCCCCGGGGGGATCAGGTCCGCCACGGCGACGGCCGAACTCTGCTCGTCGGCCCCGAGAACATTGCGGATGAGGTAGTCGCCCCGGCCGAAGTGGTCTTTGTACTCGTCGACGACGCGACCAAGGAAAAGCCCCCCGGCCAGGAGCCGCCGGTCCGCCTCGGTGAGCCCCCCCACCGCTTCCCGCACGACTTCGAGCGCAGGGCGACCCCCGAGTTCGAGGATGAGGTTCCCCTTCGACCGCGTGACGACGAGATTGGAGCCGATCGGGCGGCAGCCCTGGCTGACCGCCATGTCGCACCGGACCGGCCCCGCGATCGCCACGCCGACAATGCCCTCGGTGTAGGCCTCGCCGTCGACGAGCATGGTGTTGCCGCCCGGGTTTGGTGCGCCGGAGGCGACCCCGCCGAAGAGCACCGCGCCGCCGGCGTCGTGGTGGGCGCGGCTCAGGGCGGGGACCAGCGCGTTGAGCGGGACGCTGAACGGATCGACGAGCACGCAGGTCGCGGCGAGGTCCCCCTCCGGGGCGGCGAGTTCGCGGAAACGGTCCGGTCCGTCGCCCTGAGCCTCACGAATCTCGCTGAAATCACGGGTACGAAGGGGCCTGAGCGTGACCCCGGGGAGTCTCCCGGCGAGCGCCGAAACGGCCGAGCGTGATTCGAGCTCGGTCGCGCCGCCGATGACCCCCGCGGCGGTCGTGCCGAGCAGGCAGCGGGCGCGTGTGTTGCGGCGGACAATCTCGGCAATGAGGCCCGCGTTCTGGATCATGGGGCCGGAGATGAACAGGAACAGCAGATCGGGCTCGGGCCCGAGCGAGTCGAGAAGCTGCGCCGAGACCTGTTCGGCCGCAAAGCCCGGGTGTTCGAAGGCGGAGAGGGCCGCGGCGAATCGCATCCCTTTGTCGGTGTCGGGCGGCACGGGCGACTGTAGCCCGATCAGCCGCCCGAACGCCTCGCGCCGAGCGTCTCGATGCGGAAGGGCGTGATAACGCGGAGTTGCAGGGCCGGATCGAGGCGTGAATCCCCGATGACGCCCACGATGTTGCCGACCTTGGAACCAAGGTTGAGCGCGGGGACATCCTTGATATAGCCGATGGTGCGGACGAGGCCCGCGTCCTCAACGGCGCGGATGCGGTACATCAGGGGGAGCCGCCGGCCGTCGTAGATCGCGCTGGGGACAAGCCGGCCCACGATATCGAACCCGCGGGCATCCTCCCAGACCTGCATGCCCTGCCGCCCGGCCTGCCCGGCCTGCTGGGCCTGACTGAGCGCGGCATCAAGGGCAAGCCGCTGATCGCGTGCATCGCGCCGCAGGCGGAGCCACTCCAGCCGCGTCTCGATCGCCCGCGCGATCGCCGGGGTGTCGGCGTGTTCGAGGCCCCGCTCGTACTCGGCGATCAACTCGTCGAGCGCGTCGTCCATCGCCTCGCCGCCCTTGGCGCGGACGCGGCGCATCTCGGCCTCGAGTTCAGGCCAACCCAGCCAGTCTCGCGCGGGCGCCTCGGTCTCGGACCCCGCGGCCACGGGCGCCGCGG
The DNA here is from genome assembly GCA_036732005.1 of Phycisphaerales bacterium. Lineage (GTDB taxonomy): Bacteria > Planctomycetota > Phycisphaerae > Phycisphaerales > UBA1924 > UBA1926. The sequence goes on along the minus strand of DAINDF010000002.1, from coordinate 381,137 downwards.
CGCCGGCATCGGGAGTCGCGGTCGCAGGCTCCGACGCCGGCTGGGCCGGGGCGGGCTGATCCGCCGCGGCGTCCGCCGGGGACTCCGGCGAAGGGGGCGTCATCTCCTCGAGCAACGAGGTGTCCGCCGCGGTCGGCGCGGCGGCCTCGGGCGCGGGCTCCGGCTCGGTGGCATTGGGCGCCTCCGCCTGGGGCACTTCGGGCGTATCGGCGGTCGGCGGTGTGGATTGCTCGGGCTCGACGGGTGGAGCGCTCTCCGGTTCAGCGGCTGGGGCCTTGGGTTCGGCGGGCGCCGCGTCGCGGGGTTGCGTGGCCGCGAGGTGGGCCGTCACTTCCTCCGCGGTTGCGTCTCGCAACGCCGCGAGTTCGACATACCCGTGGGGCGGCTGGTCCACCGCGGGCGGGAAGGCGGGCTTGACCTTGTACCCGATCAGCTGCCCGTCCTTTGATTCGGCCTTGCCGATGATCGTGAACAGCGTGCCGGGCTTGACCTCGCCCAGGTAAAGCGAACGCCAGGAACCCGGGAGCCCTGAGATGGCGTTCGGCGCGCGCACTCTGGCCGCGGCGCTCTCGAGGCGGAGCTGCGAATCCGAGGTCAGAACCGCGTCGCCCACCGCGACGAAGGCGTGCTGCCATTCCGGGTAAATGATGCGGGCCCAGCGGGGCGAGCGGGCGTCCATCCGGACGACTTGTCCCGCCTTCAGATCCGCAACCTTGTAGAAAGTGGTCAACTCGCCGCAGCGCATCTCCGCATCGCGGGCGACGGTCATCCACTTCGGCTCGACAGGCTCGACCTGGGCGATCGCCGGCCGCGGCGAGGCGAAGACCACGCCGAGCGCGATCAGGCCCAGCAGGAACCGGGAGATCTCCGAGGAGAAAAGCCGAGGGGCCAATGCCGAGATGACGAGATTCATGCGGTCCATCCTGTTCCGCGTGCGACGGGCACGACTTGGAGCAAAGAAGTCTATCGCCCCTGCTCGACGCCGGACGCGTGCCGGGCGTCAGCCGGTACAATCGGCCATGCTCGAACCGGTTGCACACACATTGTTCTTTCGGTCCGCTCTCTACTCCGGGCTCACCGCGGTCGGCCTGGTGCTTCTGAGCGGGTGCGCCAGCCCGGTCGAACGCCGGTCCGAGGAGGACCTCCGCCGTGTGATGGAGGAGTCGCTCCGCCGGGAGATCGCCCCCTTGGATGGGGGGTCCCCCGCCCGGACGACGGCCGCCGCCGGCGCGTCGCAGGACCTGGAGATCCAGCCCGAGTACCTCCAGGAGATCGATCGTGTCTACAACCCCGAGCGGTACTACCGGGACGCCTCCGGGGAGACCACGGGGGCTCTCGGCCGGCTCGCTGGCGAGGACCTTCTGGGACGAACGCCGCAGGCCGTCTCCATCGGCCTGCAGCGGGTCGTCCGGTCGGCGGTGGAGCGGAATCTCTCCGTGCAGGAGGCGTCGCTCGGCCCGGCGGTCGGCGAGGCGGTTGTCGCCTCCGCCGAGGCCGCGTTCGACTGGGTCTTCTTCTCCGATTTCCTGTGGCAGGACTTCGACACGGCGCAGGCGGGTCCCGGGTTCATCCCGGGGGTGAGCGGTGAGACCATGAACTCTTCGCAGACGGTCGGTTCGACGACCGGGCTGCGGCGGAGCCTGGTCACGGGCGGGCAGTTCTCGATCGACACCGAGGCGGTCTACTCCGATCTTCGTCAATCGGGGTTCGGGGCGCTGCCCTCGCCCAATCCGTCGGCGTCGAGCATGATCACGATGCAGTTGGACCAGCCGCTGCTCCGGGGCTTCGGGCCCGATGTGGCGCTCGCGGATGTGCGCCTGGCACGCAACGCCGAGCGGGGCTCGATCGCCCGCCTGAAGTCGAACCTGATCGCGGTGGCCACCGAGACGGAGGCGGCGTACTGGGAGTTGCTCCGCGCCCAGCGTGAACTCCTGATCGCCTCGAAGCTGCTCGAGCGGGGCGAACAGGTCCGCGACGATATCAAGGCCAGACGCGTGCTCGACGCCGTGCAGGCGCAGGTGGCCGACGCGGTCGCGACCGTCGAGCGGCGCAAGGGAGATGTGCTGCGGGCCCAGCGCGGACTCCGCAGGGCGAGCGACCGGCTCAAGGCGCTCATGAACGACCCCGAGATCCCGGTCGGCTCTGAACTGCTGCTCGTCCCCTCGGACGACGCGATCGACGAGCCCGTGACGCTCAGCCTGCTCGACGAGATCGAGACGGCCGTCAAGAGCCGGCCCGAGATCGACACCGCCCTGCTCGCGATCGACGACGCTTCGATCAGGCAGGCGGTGGCGAGGAACGGAACGCTCCCCGGGCTGGACCTCCGCGCGTCGGCGACCCTGATGGGGTTCGACGGGAACATGGGTCGCTCCTACGGGGAGATCGGTCGCGGGGAGTTCATCGACGAGTTCCTGCTCGGGATGTTCTTCGAGCAGCCCGTCGGAAACCGCGGGGCGGAGGCCGATTTCAGGCGATCGCGGCTCGAGCGGATGCAGTCGGTCATCGCCTACCGCCGCACGGTGCAGGATGTCGTGCTCGAGGTGAAGAACGCGCTCGACGATGTCTTCACCAACTACCGCCTGATCGAACAGGCCAGAGCCGGGCGGATCGCCGCGGCCGAGGCGATCCGGACGCTGCTCGTCGAGAAGCAGTTGACCGACCGGGGCTACACCGTCGAGCGGCTGAACCTCGAACTGAGCCAGCAGGAGGCGCTCGCCGCCGCCGAGCGGAGCGAGATCCAGGCCCTGATCGACTACAACACGGCGATCGCCAGGCTCCACGCCGCGACGGGCACGGCGTTGGAGCGCAACCGGATCAACTTCGTGGTGCCCGATCTGAATCAGATCAACGACTCGGAGCGGGCCTCGAGGCTTCCCTGATCGCCGATCGGAAGGGGTCGCTCCCCCGGGTGAGCGGGAACAGGCCATGGCGCACAGCGCGGAGTTGGAAGCGGCGATCTCCCGCCTGCGCTCGGGCGGGCTGGTCGCGTTCCCGACCGAAACGGTCTATGGGCTCGGCGCCGACGCGGCCAACCCCGAGGCGATCGCCCGCGTCTTCGCCGCCAAGCGAAGGCCCGCCGAAAACCCCCTTATCGTCCACGCGAGCGATGTCGAGATGGCCAGGCGTGCCGTCCGGGCCTGGCCGGAGGCCGCCCAGCGGCTGGCCGAGCGGTTCTGGCCCGGCCCGCTGACGCTCGTGCTCCCCAAGGCGGCGTGGGTGCCGCCCGCCGTGACCGCCGGGGGCGATGCCGTCGCGGTCCGCGTCCCGGATCACCCGGTCGCGATTGTCCTTATCGAGGCGTTCGAGAGGCCCATCGTCGGCCCGAGCGCCAACCCCGCGGGGTACATCTCGCCGACCTCGGCCGAGCATGTCCGGGCCCATTTCGACGAGCGTGAGGTGCTCGTGCTCGACGGCGGGCCGTGCAAGGCGGGGATCGAGTCGACCGTGTTGGACCTGACGACCGATCCCCCCCGCGTCCTGCGTCGCGGGGTCGTCGACCCGGAGGAACTCGCCGCGGTTCTCGGCGTGGCCCCTGCCGATCCGCCCTGGGGCTCGGAGGAGCACCCGACGCCGGCGTCACCCGGGGTGATCGGGCCGCACTACCAGCCCCGCACTCCGGTCCGGCTTCTGACCAATCTCGACACGCTGGGGCGGGAGATCGCGGGGGCGGGCGGGAAGGTTGTGCTGCTGAGCCCGCCCGGGCGGCCGGTCAGGATCCAGCCGCCCCATGTGGCGCTCGCGATGCCGGGGCTCGCGTCCGGATACGCACGCCGGCTCTACGCGGCCCTGCGCGAGGCCGACGGGGAGGAGGCCGTCGTGATCTTCGTGGTGGTCCCGGCTCTGTCGGACTCGCCGATCTGGGAGGCGATCCGGGACCGGCTCCGCCGCTCAGCGGCGTCGTGAGAACCCGCCGGGGCTCGTCGTGATGCCTAGCGTTCGCCTCCTCGAACCACGGAGTTGAACGAATGAGCGAGAAGATCCGGGTCGCCCTGGCCGCCGGCGACGGCATCGGGACGGAGATCATGGACGCGTGCCTCGAGGTGTTCCGCGCCGCGGGGGTGATGGACACTGTCGAGTTCGTGCCGGTCGAGATGGGACAGCGCGTCTTCGCCGCCGGCGACAGCCGCGGCATGACCGACGAGGCGATCGATGCGATCGAGCAGACCGGCCTGCTCTACAAGGGCCCGATGGGAACCCCGATCGGCGGGGGCGGCAAATCGATCAATGTCACGCTGCGCAAGACCTTCGGCGCCTTCGCAAACCTGCGGCACTTCCAGAGCCTGCCCGGGGTCGACACCGTCTTCAGCCGAGCCGGCGTGCCCGTGGACATCTATGTTGTCCGTGAAAATATCGAGGACACCTACGGCGGCATCGAGCACCGCCTCACCGCCGATGTGGTCGAGTGCAAGCGTCTGATCACGGCACCGGGGTGCGACCAGGTGCACCGCTTCGCGTTCAAGACGGCCCAGTCGCTCGGCATCACCAAGGTGCACTGCGGGCACAAGGCCAACATCATGAAGATGACGGACGGCATGTTCCTCGAGCGGTTCCACGCCGCCGCGAAGGACCACCCGCTGATCGAGACCGCCGATGTGATCATCGACGCGCTGTGCATGAACCTCGTGCTCCGCCCGCAGGAGTACCGCATGGTCGTCCTCCCGAACCTCCAGGGCGACATCGTCTCCGACCTCGCCGCCGGGCTCGTCGGGGGGCTGGGCTTCGCCCCCTCGGCCAACATCGGGGACGAGATCTCGATCTTCGAGGCCGTGCACGGCACCGCCCCCGACATCGCGGGCAAGGGCATCGCCAACCCGACGAGTCTGCTGCTCAGCGGGATCATGATGGTCCGCCACATCGGGCTCTACCGGCGGGCCGCGCTCATCGAGAACGCCCTGCTCGCGACGCTTGAGGACGGCGTGCACACCGGCGATGTCCGGGGAGAATCGGACCCGGTGGGGACCGGGGACTTCGCCAAGGCGATCATCGCCAGGCTCGGCAAGACCCCCTCCGGCCTCGAGGCCCGCCCGATCCCCGAGACCGCGACCCCGACCTACAGGCCCCCGACGCGTCCGACCGTCAATCGTCTCATGAGGACTTTCGAGACGAGCGTGAGCCATGTCGCGGGCTGCGACATCTACATCGACACGACCATCCCCGTGCTCGACCTCGCCCGCCGGCTCCAGGCGATCGCCGAGAACAGCCCGTTCAAACTCACGATGATCTCGAACCGCGGCACGCAAGTCTGGCCCTCCGGCTCGCCCTACACCGAGATCGTCGACTACTTCCGCGTCCGGTTCGAACTCCGCGACATGGCGTTCCTCGGCGCGATCGGGCAGATGCCCGCGATTCACCTGCTGACCAAGGTCACCGAGAAATTCGTCGTGACTGATTTCCAGCCGCTCAAGATGTTCGACGGCAAGCCGGGCTTCAGCCTCGCGCAGGGGCAGTGACCCCCCGGCCGACGCCGGCGCCTGCCCCGGGGCGGGTTCTCCCGGGCACCCGCCCCGGGCCTAGGCATCGAGCGCGCCCGGCACGCGTCGACGCCGCCGCCTGCTCGCCCGGGCGGGAACTGGCGGGCCCGTTCGCATGCGGACTCCGCCTCAATCTCGAGCGTGCCACGGGCACAGCCCGATGGAGTGATACGGCTTGTGATTGACCGCTGCGCGTGCGCCGCCGGTGCCACCACCCGCCGCGTCAGCGGCGCGTGGTGCGGATCGGACGCCGACGAGAGACGCACGACGCGCCCTCCGGGCGGGTCGTGGCACCGCTTTCCGCGCGTCAACCAATCCAGATCAGTATGATCGGGACGCAACGCGCCCAGGGCTGACACCCGCCGCAATTCCAACACCGCCGAGGACAACGACCCGCCTTGCGGCCGAGGTGCCCGAGGCGGACACATCGCAGTCGGCGAAGCCGACCACTCCACATCGGGTTCAAAAAAGCACCGGCCGGCGGTGCCCCGCCGGCCGGCTTGGTTGCATGATCGGTCCGGGGCGAAGCCCCGGGTTTGGTCAGATCAGCGGTAGAGGTTGGTCGACTCGGTCTCGCGGATCGGACGCTGGAACTGCTCGCTGGTCATCTCGACCGCGAACCGGACATCGCCCTCGCCGGTCGCCCGGACGGTGAGCCTCCACTCGACGACCTCCTGCGGGTTGAGCACGCTCTCGGTGCCGAAGGTGACGGCCTGGCCGTCAACCCGGGCCGAGGTGGCGCCCGTCGCGGAGACAAAGGCCATCTCGTCGGGCAGGATGCACTTGACGACCACATTGGTGTCGTCCGCCGAGCCCTGGTTGGTCACGCGGATGACATAGGTCGTCTCCTGGCCGACCTCGACCGGGTCGACGAGGTCGACCACTTCGAGGAGGATGGCCGGGATGCCGCGGTACTCGGTCTCGCACGCGGTGTTGACCGGGTCGGCGCAGGCCGCGCCGGCCGAGGCCGCGACGCGGATGGAGCCCGCAACGCGGGAGACCATGTTGACCGAAACGGTCTTGGACTGACCGGGGGCCAGGTCGCCCACGGGGAAGGCGATCGAGCCGCCCGCGGGGGTGGCGCCGGAGGAGGCGCTGACGAACTCGGCGCCGGCCGGGAGGGCGACATTGACCACCGTGTTGGCCGCAACGCCGTCGCCGGTGTTGGTCACCTCAAACTCGAACTCGCTGTTGCGGTTGATGTACTGGTTGTCGCGGGCGTTGCAGGTGATCGCGAGCTTCGGAGCCACAACCACGGTGCAGGGGTCACCCGAGTTGGCGGTCAGGCCGTCCGACGAGCTGGCGCTCGCGGGCGAGCAGTACTCGCCGGTGCCGGACGCCATCGCGACCACGCTGACCTCGCGGCACTCGCCGGCGGCGAGATCGCCCACGGGGATCTCGACATTCCGCGACCCGTTGACGGTCAGGCCCGCGGGGAGGGTGTCACGCACAACAACGCCGGAGGTCATGCCGGTGCCGGTGTTGCAGACATTGTAAGTGAGGGTGATCGGATCGCACTTGAGGACTCGCGGGGTCGCCTTCTTCTCGATGGCGAGCGCCGGGTCGACCACGGTGGTGGCCGCGCACAGCGAGTTGTTGTAGGACACGCTCACGCAGTTGCCGGCCTGCCCGGTCTCGCGGGCGCGGGCGGTCAGGCGGATCACCTTGGTCTCGCAGGGACCAAGATCACCCAGCGACCAGGTGCTGCCCGCCGCCCCGGTCATCGCGGCCGGCGCGGAGTTGATCACATCGAGGTTGCTCTGGCTCTCGAGGACGACCGCGACATTCTGCAGCGTGCCGCCGGTGAGGTTGGTGACATGGTACTCGTACCCGAACTCCGCGTTGCGGCGGACCTCGGCGGGCATCACCTGGTGCAGCATGATCGCGCTGCTCGCGGCGTCGCCGGTCGGGAAGGGCATCCCGACGACGGTCATCCCGGCCCCGGCGTTGGGCGAGTAGTTGCACGCGTTGCTCACCCGACGAGGCGCGGGCTCGGCGGCGCGGGCCGGAGCGGGCTCCTCAGCCCGGGGAGCCGGCTTGGCGGCCTGCTGGGAAGGACGGTAAAGGAACGAGGGCGAACCGGAACCGGCGCCCAGCGGCGCCCGGGCGCCGCTGCCGCTGCTCCCGCCGCTTGTCGATTCGCACGCGACCATTCCACCGGCAAGGCCGGCGATCAGGATGGCACTCGCCACCCGCGACATCCTCTTGGACCACAACATTGTTCTTCACTCCTTGGCTAGTGATCTAATCCCGAGACCACACACGCGCACTACTGCCGGTGGCTTCTTCCCGAGAGGCTCGGCGGTCTCCCCGCCGCATACGGCAGTTTAGCACTCACTATCATCGGGGGCCACCCCGACGCCCGCTTGTCGCGGCTGCTCGTCGGAAACCACCCGCTACGGGGCCGGCTCGTCGGGGCGCTCGAGCCGCTCGATCTCCGCCCCGTCGTGCTCGATGAGCACAAGATCGGCCTCGTCAAGGAAGAGCCCATGCTCGACGACCCCCGGGATTCGGTGGAGTTCGGTGGCGAGCTCCTGGAGATCCTCCCCCTCATTGAGGGAGACATCGAGGATGAGGTTCCCGTTGTCGGTGACATACAGCTCGCCAGCGAGCCCGCGGCGCATCACCCCGTTGAGCCCGAGCCGGCGGATCGCCGCCCGCGTCGAGGCCAGCCCGAAGGGGATCAGCGCGATGCCGAGCGTGCTGTTCAGCCCGAGGTAGGGGCTGACCTTCTCGTCGCGGACCATGTAGACCCGCCGGCGGCTCGCCCAGGCGAGCATGCGCTCGCGCGTGACGGCGCCCCGTGAGCCCTTGAGCATGCGCATGTCCCGGTCGATCTCGTCGGCGCCGTCGATGAGCAGGTCGAGTTCCTCGACCGTGGCGAAGTCCTCGACCCGGAACCCGAGTTCCCGGCACAGCGCCTCGGTCGCATCGCTCGCCGCCACGACGCGCAGCGCAAGGTCCTCGTCCCGTGCCCGCAGCGCCAGGGCCTGCAACGCCCTCGAAGGCGTCCGCCCCGCCCCGAAGCCGACGAGCATGCCGGGCTGGATCTCTTCGATCGCGGCCCTGGCGAGAGCGTCGCTTGCCACTTGCTCACTCAAAGCGGATCCCTTGTGCCAGAGCAAAGCTGTCTCCAAAGTGAAGGGTGCAGGTCTGCCGCCTCATGTACGCCTTCCAGGAGTCCGAGCCGCTCTCGCGGCCGCCCCCGGTGTCCTTCTCTCCGCCGAACGCCCCGCCGATCTCGGCGCCGCTGGTGCCCAGATTGACATAGGCGAGCCCGCAGTCGCTGCCCGCCCCGCTCGGGTCGAGGAACCGCCCCATCGAGCCGACCGAGCCCGTGAAGATCGCGCTGCTGAGCCCCTGATCGACGGCGTTGTGCAGGTCGATGGCCTCCTCGATCGTCCGGTAGGTCGTCACATACAGAATCGGGGCGAAAGTCTCCTCGAGCGCGATCCCGAGATGCGCCCCAGCCGGCATCCGGATGATCGTCGGCTCGACGAAGTTCCCCCGGGCGAGCGGGCCGTCCACCCCGCCCTTCAATCGCGCCGGGTCGTGCCGCTTCCCGCCCACGACCAGCCTGCCCCCCTGCTCCATCGCCGCCTCGATCGCGCTCTCGAAGGCCTCGGCGGCGTCGTCGGTGATCAGCGGGCCGACCAGCGTCGCCGGGTCGAGCGGGTCCCCGATGCGCCCACCCTCGATGATCGAGCGGTACGCCCCCCCGAGCCGCTCGACGAACCCGTCGGCGATCGACTCGTGGATGATCAGCCGCCGCGTGCTCGTGCACCGCTGCCCGCAGGTGCCCACGGCCCCGAAAACGATGCTCCGGAGCGCCAGCTCGAGGTTCGCGTCGGGCTCGACAATGATCGCGTTGTTGCCCCCCAGCTCGAGCAGGCACTTGCCCAGCCGGCCCGCCACGACCTGCCCGACGCGTCGGCCCATGCGGCACGAGCCCGTGGCGCTGATCAGGGGCAAGCGACGGTCGGCGATCATTGCCTCGCCCACGCGCGCATCGGTCCCGATCACCAGCCTGAACAGGTCGCGGTGCCCCATCTCCTCCGCGACACGCGACGCGATCCGGTTGGTCGCGATCGCCGTAAGCGGCGTGAGAAGGCTCGGCTTCCAGAGCACGGTGTCGCCGCAGACCGCCGCGAGCATCGCGTTCCAGCCCCAGACCGCGCACGGGAAGTTGAACGCGGTGATCACCCCCACCGGCCCGAGCGGGAGCCACTGCTCCTTCATGATGTGCTCGGCCCGCTCGCTGGGCATCGTGATCCCGTGGAGCTGCCGCGAGAGCCCCACGGCGAAATCGGCGATGTCGACGACCTCCTGCACCTCCCCGATGCCCTCGGCCCGGATCTTGCCCATCTCGAGCGAGATCAGTTCGCCGAGGGGCTCGAGGTGGGCCCGCATCGCGTCCCCGATCGCACGCACAACCTGGCCCCGCTGCGGGGCCGGCACGCGACGCCACCGATGGAACGCCTCCGTCGACGCGGCGATCGAACCCTCCAGTTCATCGGGCCCGTCGAGCCGGACCGACGCGATCGGCCGGCCCGTCGCGGGGTTGTCGACCACGCAGACCCCGTCCTTCGCCGCCCCCGGCTTGAGGACCCTCAGGTCTTCCCACACGCCGAGCCTGTCGAGGATCTTCTCGCTCATGGACGAATGCTAGGTCGATCGCCATCAGACGGGGGCCGCGTCGGCGAGGTCATCGCCCATCGCCTCGATGAAGGGCGCAAGGTGCCGCTCGTACCGCTTCCATCGGGCGACCGACGAGGCGTACACGCCCTTGCCGGCCTGGTCGGGCTCGAGCGTGGGCCGCATCTTCCCGCTCGCGCCGAAGCCAAGGCAGGCCTCGTCCCAGGCCAGACCGAGCGCCTCGACCATCGCCCTGGCGTGCTCGCCCGGGTTCTCCGAGAGTGACTCGTACCGCGCGTCGACAAGCCGAACGGGAGCCCCGGCCTCCGGGAGCACGCTCGTCCAGTGCCGCATCAGCCTGAGATACGCCCTCGTGTACCTCGCGATCCAGACGAGGTCGTAGCTGAACGCGTTCCCGCCCACGAAACTGCGGAAGTAGCACGAGAGCGCGGTGTCGCGCGGGTCGCGCAAGCAGTGCACCACGCTCGCGCCCGGCAGGATCGCCGGGACCAACCCCAGATGGAAGAAATTCTGCGGCATCTTGTCGGTCACGCGATCGGACACGGGCGAGACCGCGTCCAGCGCGGCCAGATAGGAGCGCCTCGCCCGCTGCAACGACACGCCCCGCACCCGGTTGAGCGGGGGGTGCATCCCGACCCGCGGCCCCGGGATGCCCGCGATCGCTTCATTGAGAGCGCGGAGCTCGCCCCCCGCCTCGACTCGCGGGTGCGCCCCGAGGATCTGGTCAACCAGCGTCGTGCCCGACCGGGGCATCCCGACCACCAGGATCGCCCGCCCCCCCTCCTCGCCGCGGTCGGTGATCGAGCGGACCGCCTCGGCTGTGAAGGTCTCGATGATGGTGTCAACCGCCCGGTCGTGCGCGTCGGGGTCGAACCGGCGGCGCGTCAGGCGGTTGCCCTCGGTGTAAGCCGCCCAGGCGCCGTCGACATCCCCCATCGAATCGAGCAGGCGACCGAGGCAGAAGTTCATCTCCCCGAGCACCGCGGGCGAGAGCGTCGCGTCGGCGGCGAACGGGCGCAGCAGATCCACCGCGTCACGCTCGCGACCGAACGGGATCGCGACCGTCGCCATCGTGTGGGCGATCTCGCGGGAGCGGACCCCGCGGGCGACAGCTGCGTCGAGCATCGCGAGGGCGTCCTCGCCGCGCCCGACATATTGCAACAGCGCCGCCGCCCGCGCGATCGACGGGGCATGGTCCGGGTCGTCCTGCAGGACGCCGTCGAGAATCTCGCTCGCCTCGGCGTGACGACCCGCGAACGCGTGCGCCTGCGCCAGGCGGTACCGGGCCTCGGTGGACGGATCGGCCGCGGCCACCTGCGTCAATTCCTTCGCCGCCTCGTCGAAGCGGCCCAGACGCATCAGCACCACGCCAAGCCGCCCCCTGACTTTCCATGCCGCGGGCTGCGCCCCGAGGAGGCGGATCACCTCCCGGTACCGCGCGGCCGCGGTGTCGAGTTCCCCGGACTTGAGCATCGCCTCGGCCTCGGCGAGCAGGTCGTTGGCGGTCTTCTTCGGCATGGGGCTATTGTCCGCGCGCCGGGACGCCCCGTCCCCCCGCTACCCTCCGGCATGCCGACAATCCTCATCGCGACCGGCAACCCCAAGAAACTCGAAGAGATCCGGGCCGTGCTCGCAGGCGTCGCCCTCGACACGATCGGCCTCGGCGATCTCGGCGCCGCCGTCCCCGAGCCCGAAGAGCACGGCCTCACCTTCGCGGAGAACGCGCGCATCAAGGCCCTCGCCTACGCCGCGGGCACGGGGCGTCCCTGCCTGGCCGACGATTCGGGCCTCGTCGTCGACGCCCTCGCGGGCGAGCCGGGGGTACGGTCCGCCCGGTATGCCGAGGAGGACGGGTTCGCAGCCCTGAGCCGACCGCAGCGGGACGACCGCAACAACGAGAAACTGCTCCGCGCGCTCGCCGGGGTGCCCGGGCCAGCCCGGTCAGCGCGGTTCGTCTGCTCGCTCTGCCTTGCGTTGCCGGACGGATCGGTCCATCTCGAAGCCGCGGGGGCGTTCGAGGGACGAATCGGCGAGCCCCCGAGGGTTCCCTCCGGCGGGCATGGGTTCGGCTACGACCCGCTTTTTCTGGTCGCGCCGGATTTCGAGCGGACGAGCGCCGAACTGCCCCCGGACGAAAAGAACCGGCAGAGCCACCGGGGCCGGGCCCTGCGGGAATTGGCCTCGGCGCTGCGGTCTCGTCCGCTGCCGAGATGACGGCGGGCCCAAAATCCACCAAAGCCGCGGAGGCCGCGGCTTTGTGGAGGAGAGAGAGAACAAGACGCATCCGGAAGGCCCCCATCGCAACCGGGCCTTCCACCATTCCATACGGAATCTGCGCCCGCGCGTTCACGCCTCTTTCACAAATTTTCTCCGGTTCTCGGCCCTGACAAAACAGAAACGGGCGAGCCATCGGCCCGCCCGCTCGCTTCTTTCGCCGGAAGCCGGGTCAGCGACGGTCGCCGTCCTTCACTTCGTACTCGGCGTCGATGACATCGTCGTCGCCCGACGATGAAGAGGCTGCGCCCGGCGCCCTGCCCCCGGCGCCCTTGGCGGCCTCGGCCTCGTAGACCGCCTTGCCGAGTTCCATGCTTACCTTGTGCAGCTCGTTCATCGCCGCCTCGATCGCCGCCTTGTCATCCCCCTTGAGCTTCGACTCGAGGTTGGACACCGCGCTCTCGATGTTCGAGCGGACCTCCGCCGAGACCTTCTCCCCGTGCTCCTCAAGGCTCCGACGGGTCTGGCTCACCGCCGCGTCGCCCCGGTTCTTCAGATCCACCAGTTCACGCCGCTTGCGGTCCTCCTCGGCGTGGGCCTCCGCGTCGGCCTTCATCTTTTCGATCTCGTCCTTCTTCAGCCCGCCCGAGTTCTCGATCCGGATGTCCGCCTTCTTGCCCGTCCCCTTGTCCGCCGCGGTCACCTGGAGAATGCCGTTGGCGTCGATCGCGAACTCGACCTCGATCTGCGGCATCCCGCGCGGAGCGGGGGCGATCCCCGCCAGCTCAAACATCCCCAGCGTGCGGTTGTCCCGGGCGAACTCCCGCTCGCCCTGGAGCACATGGATCTGCACGCTCGTCTGACTGTCCGCCGCGGTGGAGAAGGTCTCCTTCTTGCTCGTCGGGATTGTCGTGTTCCGCTCGATGAGCCGGGTCATCACACCGCCGAGCGTCTCGACCCCCAGGCTGAGCGGGGTGACATCGAGCAGCAGCACATCCTTGACATCCCCGCGCAGCACGCCCCCCTGGATCGCCGCGCCGACCGCGACGACCTCGTCGGGGTTCACCGAGCGGTTGGGCTCCCGGCGGAAGATCTCCTTGCAGATCTGCTGGACCTTGGGGATGCGGGTCGAGCCGCCGACGAGCACGACCTCGTCGATCTTCGCGGGGTCCAGCCCCGCGTCCTTCAGCGCCGACTCGCACGGCCCGCGCAGCCGCTTGAACAGGGGCTCGCAGAGCGACTCGAACTTGCTCCGCGTGATCTCGACCTGCAGGTGCCGCGGGCCGTTCTGGTCCGCCGTGATGAAAGGCAGGTTCACCGTCGTCTGCTGGCTCTGGCTGAGCTCCTTCTTGGCGTTCTCGGCGGCCTCCTTGAGCCGCTGCATCGCCATCGGGTCGTTGGAGAGATCGATCCCCTCCTTGTTCCGGAACTCGCCGACGAGGTGGTCGATCAGGGCCTTGTCCCAGTCGTCGCCGCCCAGGTGGGTGTCGCCGTTGGTGCTGAGCACCTCGAACACCCCGTCGCCGACATCGAGGATCGAGATGTCGAAGGTGCCGCCGCCCAGGTCGAACACCGCGATCTTCTCGTTCTTCTTCTTGTCCATGCCGTAGGCGAGCGCCGCCGCCGTCGGCTCGTTGATGATCCGCTCGACCTTGAGGCCCGCGATCTCGCCCGCGTCCTTGGTCGCCTGGCGCTGCGCGTCGTTGAAGTACGCCGGAACAGTGATCACCGCCCGGTCGACCTTCTCGCCCAGGTAGTCCTCGGCGGTCTTCTTGAGCTCCTGGAGAATGAAGGCGGAGATCTGCTGCGGGGTGTACTCCGTGTCGCGGATCTTCACCTTCACGAACTCATCCGAGCCCCCCGTCACCGGGTAGGGAACCAGCTTCTCCTCCGACCCGACCTCACCGTGCCGGCGACCCATGAACCGCTTGATCGAGAACACCGTGTTGCGGGGATTGGTCACCTGCTGGTGCTTGGCGGGCTGGCCCACCAGCCGCTCGCCCTTGTCGGTGAACGCCACGACCGACGGGGTGGTCCGGTTCCCGCTCGCGTTGATCAGGACCTTGGGCTCGTCGCCCTCCATCACGGCGACGCAGGAGTTCGTCGTGCCGAGGTCGATGCCGATGATCTTGGACATGGGTGCCTTCCTTGCTCTGGGCCCGGGCCTCGCTCTCGCCCGGCTCGACCAGCAGTTTGCAAGCCGTGTGCCAACCCACCGCCCGGCTCCGGGCCCCGCGGGGCCCCCGCCACCCACCCCTGGGCTGCCACTTTGACAGCCCCCGCGGCTCGGTCAGCCGCCATGCACCTCGTCAAACTTCTCGAACCGACGCGTCACCACGCGGCGCAGCTTCCCGGCCGCGTCGGCGACCACCGCGTACAGATCCTCCCCCACCGCCTCGACCGCCACCGGGTCGCTGCCCGCCGGACGGGCCTCGATCATGCACCGCTTGTCCGCCGGGCCCTTCTTCGCCCCGTTGTGGTCCCCGACATGGGCCTCGACGCGGGTCAGCCGGTCGCCGAAGTGCTCGAGTGCCCGCTCCAGCGTCTCGCGGATGTGCCCCTCGATCGCGTCGGTCTTCTCGATGTCGCGGTAACTGATCTCGATGTTCATCCGTGTCCCTCCTTGAGCCAGACCCGCCCCCGCGGGCCGGCACAAGGGGTACGCCCGTCGTGCGAACGGGTTCGCAATCAAGCCCGGGAATCGGCGCCCGACCCGGGCCGTTCGAGCGGCCCGGTCTCGAGCCCGCTGGCGTGGATGATCCGGATCACCCGGATCGCGCGGCACGCCCGGCACCACCCAAGGGTCGCCTTGATCGCGTCCCGGTTCGCAAACATCCTGATGCCCCCGGCGCTCGCCAGCGTCCGGGTGCGCCCGCACCGCGTGCACCGGGCGTGCCACCCCGGGGCGAAGCGCTCGGGCAGATCCGGGGGCGGGGTCTCCCGCACCACCCGGCGCACGCGCGGCGCCACAATCAGGCCGACGACGACCCCACCGATGACCGCGACCAAGAACCAGGCCCAGAGCGGCATGCGTCAAGCGTATTGGGAACCTCCCCCGCCCCGTTTCGCCGCCGGAGGAGGCCCGCCCCGTCTGTTCTGCACTTTCAAGAATCTTTGAAAACGAGCGGGCCCGCGGCTAGCGTTGGGCATGCAAGCCCTCGCCCCCCCGCCCCCGCTCCAGACCGCCGACCCGCGCCTGGATTCGATCCGCGCCCGGCTCAACGCGGGCCAGCGCCTCACGCTCGACGACGGGATGACGCTCTACGAGACGCCGGACCTCTGGGGCGTGTTCGAGCTCGCGGACACGATGCGCCGTCGCCTCCACCCCGGCGTCGGCTTCTACAACATCAACCGCCACCTGAATTACTCGAACATCTGCGCCCTGTCCTGCAAGTTCTGCGAGTTCTACCGCAAGAAGGGGGACGACGGGGCGTACACGCACGACATGGCCTCCGTCGCCGCCGAGGCCGAGAAGGCCTGCGAGAGCGGCGCGACCGAGATGCACATCGTCGGGGGGCTCCAGCCCTACCTGCCCTGGGAGTACTACCCGGAGATGATCCGCACGATCAAGCGGGTCGCCTCCGCGCGGGGCGTCGACCTGCATGTCAAGGCGTTCACCGCGGTCGAGGTTGTCCATCTCGCCAAGATCGCCAAGAAGTACAAACGCGACACCCGGCGCGAGAGCATCCGCCTTGTGCTGACCGAACTGAAGGAGGCGGGCCTGGGCTCGCTCCCGGGGGGCGGGGCCGAGGTCTTCGACGACCGCGTCCACGACGAAGCGTTCAAGGGCAAGATCCGCTCCGACGAGTGGCTCGATGTCCACCTCGTCGCCCACGAACTGGGCCTGAACTCCAACGCGACGATTCTTTACGGGCACATCGACCAGCGCCGCGAGCGGCTCGTGCACATGGAGATTCTCCGCCGGGCCCAGGACCGGGCCCTCGCCAGGCTCGGCTACGAGGGCGACCCCGCGGGCTACCGAGAGCCCGGCCTCGCCGCCACCGACGGGATCGATGCGCCGGTCATCACCCTCACCCGGCCCGGCATCGAACTCCCCACCCCCGCGCAGGCCGACCGGGGCGGCTACTTCCAGACCATCATCCCGCTCCCGTTCATCCCCGACGGGTCCGAGCTCGAACACTTGCCGGGCCCGTCAGGCGTGGAGAACATCCGCACGCTCGCGATCGCCCGCCTGATGCTGGACAATTTCCCGCATGTCAAGGCGTTCTGGATCATGCAGACGCTGGCGATGGCGCAGGTGATGCTCCAGTCCGGGGCCGACGACCTCGACGGAACGGTCGTCTGGTACGACATCACCAAGGTCGGCGGGACCTCGACCCACCAGGAGACGACCGTGGGTGACCTCCGACGCGTGATCCGCGAGGCGGGCTTCGAGCCGGTCGAACGCGACACGCTCTACCGGCGGGTGCTCCGCGACGGGAAGTCCTGGCGCCTCGCCTGAGCGAACCGGCCGGGCCTCACCGCCCGAGGCGGACCGCCACGGTCTTTTCCTCGCCGCCCGCGTCGGCGGGATCCTTGACGCGGACATTGACCGTCTTGGCGGAGAGCAGCCCGTTCGTGGTCAGCAGGGCGAAGACATCCTCCGTGCTTGAGACCGATTGCCCCGCGACACTCAGGATGCGCTGCCCGGCCCGGAACCCGAGCCGGTCGGCGGGGGAGGACTCGAAGACATGCCCGACGGCCGGGCCGTCCGTGGTGTCGCCGATGCGCAGCCCGAGTTGGAAGAGGATCGACCGCTGCGCGCGCGCCCCGAGCACATGCGGGGGCAGTTCGCCCAGCACGACCGGGATGGTGCTGATCTCCTCGCCCCGCGAGACCTCGATCTCGACCTCCTGATTCGCCGGGATCGTGCCGACGATCGACTGGAAGATCGTGAACTCGGGCACCGACTGCCCGGCGACGCTCGTGATGATGTCCCCGTCGCGGATGCCGGCCCGGTCGCTCGGGCCCCCCGGCTCGACCGAGACGCGGATGCCGCGGCGGTACCGCCCGTCCCGCCCCTCGAAGCCGACGGCTCCCCGGAACGACACGCCGAGGAACCCGCGGGAGACATCCCCGCTCGAGATGAGCTGCGAGACGACCGTCTCGATCGTCGGCAGCGGAATCGCAAAGGAGATCCCCGCCGAGTCGCCCCCGGCGTCGTTCAGGCCCGTCCCCCCGTCCCGCGCCGTCGCAATGGCGACATTCATCCCGATGACCTTCCCGCGGGCGCTGACCAGCGGCCCGCCCGAGTTGCCCGGGTTCACGGCCGCGTCGGTCTGGATGAAATTGGTGAACCCGCCGAACTGGTTGCTGCTCATCGGGTCGCGGCCGAGGCCCGAGATGATGCCCTCGCTCATCGAGAACTTGAACCCGAAGGGCGAGCCGAACGCGAACACCCGCTCGCCCTGGAGGGGGATATGCCCGGAGTCCCGCGCAGCTGGGAACAGCCCGGAGTTGGTCTTGGCTCGGATCACCGCGATGTCGGTGAACGGGTCGATGCCGACGAGTTCCCCGTCGACGATCCGCCCGTCGTGGAACTGCACGCTGATCCGCTCGGCCCCCCGCACGACATGCGCGTTGGTCACGATGTGCCCCTCGCCGTCGAACACCCAGCCCGAGCCCGACGAGCGGCTGATCCCGACGGGCGGATGGTCCTCGGGGACCCAGTCCGACTGCACATCGATATGCACGACCGAGGGGATGACAGACTCCCCGATCGCGGAGACCGCGCGGTCGATGCGCTCAAGGATGTCGTCCCCCACGAGCGTCTGCGTCGCCAGCGTGATCCGGGCCTGGGTCTGCCCGTGCCCGATCTGGCGCAGCAGCGTCGGCGTGAGGAACATCGTCGCCAGGCAGGCGATCAGCACGGCGAGCGAAGGTCCGTAGTCGGTGATGCGGCGCATGCGGGCGACCTCCTGGGATCACGACGCCGGTCGAGCCGGCGACGGTCGTGTTCGTGCAGGCCCAACGGACCGACCGGGGGGTTCATTCCACGGGTCCTACGGGTTCGGCACGATCGGGTTCCAACGGCCAGTTTACCGTTCGTCCGGCGTGACCCGGACAGATTCCTTGCCGACACGCGTTTCGACGATCGGCGGAGGGGCATCCCGGCGGTCCGCCGGGGCGGCGGTGTAGGTCCGTCCGCCGATCCGCCGTTCACCTACGCGGCGCGTCCACTCCCGGCCCGCGGCCTCGATCCTGGGCCCGAGATCGGCGATGGGCTCGACGAACCGGGGCACGGAATCGGACAGGCCGAGCAGGTCGTTGACCACGAGGATCTGCCCGTGGCACGCCGGGCCCGCCCCGATCCCGATTACCGGCAACCCGGTCGCGTCGAGCACGCGGGCCGTCACCTCGGGCGGGACCGCCTCGATCAGGAGCAGCACCGCGCCGGCCCGCTCCATCGCCACCGCGTCGGCGACGATGCGGTCCGCCTCGGCCTGGTCACGCCCGGAGACGCGCGGGCCGCCCGAGAGGGCCCAGAGCTGCGGGCGGGTGCCGATGTGGGCGCACACCGGGATTCCGGCGCGGGTCATTTTCTCAACGAGCGGGGCGAAACTCGAGTCGACCTCGACCTTGACCGAGTCGGCCCGCGCCTCGGCGAGGAACCGCCCCGCGTTGTGGAGGGCCCGGGCGTCGTCGGCCTGATAGCTCATAAACGGCATGTCCGCCATGACATGCGCGAACTCGGCGCCGCGACGCACCGCGGCCGTGAGCCAGACCATCAGGTCCATCGGCGCCGCGTGGGTCGTCTCGTGCCCCAACACGACATTCGCCGCCGAATCGCCGACGAGCAGCACATGCACGCCCGCGCGGTCCAGCCAACGCGCCGTGGTGAAGTCGTAGCAGGCCAGGCACGCGAACGGCTCGCCCGCGGCGGACATTGCCTGCAGCGTGCGCAGCGTCACCCTCCGCCTGGGCGAAGACGGCTGGGTCGTGTCGTGACCGGTGCTCATCAGGAGGGAGTATACCTTGCCGTTCGCCGGGGCCCGCCAGCGGATCACGCCGCGCGACGGGTCCTGTGGCTCTACAGTCCGGAAACACCGGGGCAAGCGTTGAGCGGACGGGATCTCCAGAGCGGGTTACTTCGCGCGATCAAGTCCATCGCATGGGTGGCGCTCGCGTGGTTGATGCTCGCGTGGACCGGCCCCCGTGCGATCGCCGGCCCGCTCGAGCCCGTGCTCGCGTCCTACGACGCGATCCCGGGCCAGCCGCTCGTCCTCGCGGTCCGCGTTGAACCCGGGCAGCGGCCCGGGCCGCGGGTCACGCTGAGGTTCCCCGACGGGCAGGAAGTGCAGGGCGAGGTCGCCGCGGTGAGGCTCGAACCGCCGGCCGGCCCGCGCGGGGGGTGGCTCGCCGAGGGCGCGCGTTGGCGTGTGCTCGGGCCGGCCGAGGCGATCGCGGACCGCGACTCGGTCGCGTGGTTCGTGCTTGTGGATCTGCCCGAGGGGGTGATTGGGCAGGAACTCTGGCTCGACGGCCAGCCGCTCGCCCTCCGCTGGCTCCCGAGGCCCGCGCTGCTCGCGGCCCGCATGGCCTTCCCCGCCGAGCCATCCGATGCGGGCCCGCTGGCCGACCCGTGGTCGAGCCCGCTCCCCGAGGTGTGGCGAAGTCGCCCCGACCTGGCTGAGATGCTGCGCCCTGCCCGCGCGGACCCGCTCCGCCGCTGGCGCGCCGCGCTCGCCGCCACCGGGCTTCACCCGCGACTCGAGAACAGCCCGCTCGCCATCACGCCCGACCTGCTCGACTCGGGGCTCGTCGAGGCCTCCTCGGTGACCGCGCCGCTCGCCGAGCGGCTCGTCGACGCGGTGGCGTCGCTGACCGAGGCGAAGTGGCGCATCGCCCTGGCTCGACTCTGGGCGGCGGACGCGGCGCTGTCGCTCCGAGTCCGGCACGCCCTGGCCGGCGCCGGTGCCTTCTCCGACCCCGGGCCGGGCGAGGCGGTGATCGCGCCGGTCTGGCCGGCCGATGCGAGACGGGCCGACGCGCTGCTGGAATTGCTGCTGGACGACCGTCTCGCACCGGCGGAGCGGGCCAAGCGGGCCGAGGAATGGCTCGCGGGGCTGCCCGATCTGGCGCTGTGGGTGCGTGACGACGGGGTGGGGAGCCGGGGGCCCGTGCTGAGCGCGATGTACCTGCCCGCGGGGGACGCCACCGCCATCGAACTGGGCCCGTCGGACCAGGTCCCCCGCCCGCACCTCCTGCAGACAAGGCAGGAAGCCACGATCCGTGCCTCCACGCCGGCCCAGCGCGGCGAGTTCATCACGCGGGTCGGCGGCAGGGAACGCCGGATCACGCTCTCCGGCGGCGCGGCCCCGGTCGCCCCTCCCGGCCTCCCGGTCGGGCCCTTCCTGGGCGACGAGCAGATGGACACCTGGCTCGGGCTCCAGCCCATCGTCGCGGGGAACGCCGGCGTGGCCTCGGGGCTGCTCGCCGCGCGGATCGAGCCCGACGGCCGTGCCCGTTGGACACTCTTTCTGCGCACAGAGAGCGACGCGGACCGGGGCGTCGAGTCGTTCCGGATCTGGCTGGGCCCGCGCGGCATGGGCCGGGGTGTGGTGACCGTTTCCACCGATGGCGGGCTCGACCTCCACCGCTTCCGAGGTTCGGGCGAAACGCTGGGCGAGCCCACCCTCCTGGGCATCTCGGGCGATCGCTCGGGCCGCACGGTCGAGGTCGTGCTCCCGGAGGGGAGTCTCGAACCCGACGGCACGCTGCACCTCGGGATTGAGTTCGTGTCCTCGACCGGGTCACGCGGGGCCTGGCCGCGTCCGATGCTCCCCTGGCAGCTCGAACCCGCACGCCGGGTAATCGACACCCACGCCTGGCTCGGCGGGCTGACGCCGTGAGGAGTGATTCGCCCGGCCCGGCGTCGCGCGGGTCTTGCCCGCAATCAGGCCGCGTGCATCGCCCCGAGGCCCGGGCCCGAAGACCCTTGGACACCCGAGCAAGACGAGGAGGCAGGATGCCCACCGCGGCCGCACGATCGAAGAAGGCGCCCCAATTCGCACTCCGCGATCAGGGCGGGGATGAGCACCAACTCCATGACTACGCCGGCCGACCCCTGGTGATCTTCTTCTACCCCAAGGACGACACGAGCGTCTGCACACGCGAGGCCTGCGAGTTCCGTGATCTCCTGCCCCGGTTCGAGTCGGCCGGCGTGGCGGTTCTCGGCATCTCCATTCTCGGCGAGGCCAGCAAGCGGCGTTTCGCCGAGAAGCACTCGATCCCCTTCCCGCTGCTCGCCGACGATCGGCTCGACGCGGCCGGCAAGCCCGATCCGCTGGTCTCGCGGCGGTACGGCGTCTGGGTCGAGAAGAGCATGTACGGCCGGACCTACATGGGGATCGAGCGCACCACGGTGCTGGTCGACGCCAAGGGGCGCATCGTGCGCCGGTGGGACAAGGTCAAGGTCCCCGGCCACGCCGCCGAGGTGCTCGAGGCGGCGCTGTTGCTGGCGTAACCTCGCCGTGCTCGGCTCAACGGGCGACCGGGCGGCGACGGGCGCCGAGCGTCACGGCGAGCAGGAGCGGGGCCACCGCGGCCGGGGCCGGCACGATCACGCCGCTGAACTGGGCATCGAACTCGCCGAACGAGGACGCGAAGAAGGAGGCGGGCCCGAAGCCGGTCTCCGCGATGCCGCCCGCGAACAGGTTGCCCAGCAGATCGGGGGTGAGGACGAACCCCTGCCCGCCGCTGGCCCCGCCTTCGAAGACGCCGTCGCCCAACGCCTGGAATGACACGCCCGTGAGCGTCCCGCTGAAGTAGTACACGGTCTGCCCGGCGTTGGCGCGGGTCCAGATGCCCTGGAGCGCGCCGGCGATCCGGTCACCGTCGAAATCAGCGATCGCGAACGAGCCCACGCCGTTCGCCCCGGTCGCGGTGATGTTGCTCACCTGCATGTCAAAGCGGATCTCGGCGAGCGTCGAATCCGTGGCGGAGAAACCGGGATCGAAATTGGCGGTCTGGGCCGGGCCGCCACCCACCAGGGAGACATCGCCCGAGGTGCTCAGCCTCGCCGTCGCGGTGTACGCGCCGGTGACCCCATCGGCGGTGAAGTAGTCGGCCCGCAGGTCGCTGAAGGAGAAGGTCGCCACCGTCTGATCGGCGAAGGCCATCCCCACAATGCCCGCCAGCCCGGCGGCCGCCACGATTGCTCCCCGTGCCATGGTCAATCCTCCCGACGCGTCCCCTTGCCTCCCGCAATCGGGGTGAACAGGGGGCGCCGCCCACGAGCGCAGACTTGCCCGGACGCCCCGGGCGCGATCCCAAGTGTGCCACGGGTTCTCGCCGCCGCCACCGATCCGCCGGATTGGCCCCCATATCCCCGAGCGCGGCCGCCTCCCCCCGAGCCGGATCGCCCGGGTCGAGCCGCGGGGCGGCGGCCAGACATCGAGGGATCTGCCGACACCACCGCGCGTACCGGCGCGTGAACATGGCGGGGTCAGGCGTTCTTTCGAAGGAGGTGCCGCATGAGACTCGTTCCGCTCGCCGCCGCATCGCTCGCCGTCGTCGCGGGTGTCTCGACCACCCTGGGCGGGGATGTCGACATCCGCAAGGACCGCGACAGCCATGTCACCGTGTACCGAACGCTCTTTGGGTTCCGCTTCGGCGATCCGATCTACGACGGCAACCTCCCGGCCGGGCACAGGCTCCGCATCCGCGAGGGCTGGCTGACGGACCTCTCGGTCACGCAGGATCTGCTGGTCTCCGCGGTCCACACCGAGCACCAGATCGCCGCGATGGAAGGGCCCGACGGCATGGCCCGCATGGCCGAGCTCGACCCCTGGGTGCGTGACCGGTACGGCGACGAGGTCGCGACGATCGCGGACTTCGGCCCCGGCACGGCGACCATCGTGCCGGTGCTGCATGTCGCCGTGGATCTGACCCAAGTGGACCCGTGGCGGTGGTTCTGCCCGGGCGAGGTGTACTTCTCGTTCAACGGGCAGGCCCTCGGGCTGCCGGGCTATCAGTTCGGGCACCTGCCCTTCGATTACATCGAGGGGCTCGGCTGGGTCAACCCCGCCCCGTTCACCGGCGAGGTCGAGGTGATCGGCGAGATGGGCCTCAACGCGGCGCCGTGGCCGCCGAACGGGTGCAACCAGGCCGACCTCGCCGAGCCGTACTGGGTGCTCGACCTTGCGGACATCAACCGGTTCGTGCAGGAGTTCCTGATGGGGTGCCCGCCCGATATCCCGTAGCCCCCCTCCAGGGCCCGCGACAGGCGGGCCCGATCTGACGCAACCCGACCGGGTGCGGGCGGCGCCGCCTGTGCCGGATGAGCGGTCCGGCCGAGACGAGGCGGGCCATCAACCCCACCCCCGGGTTGCGTCGTGCCTCCCTGAATCGTCCTCTTGTGCGGCTTCACGCGAGGCCGACACAACTCAGACACAGGGAGACACATCATGAAGACTTCTTTGTTCGCCGTCGTGGTCGCCGCGTTCGCCTTCGCCGCTCAGGCCGACCTGGTCGAGGGGCCCATCATCGCCCAGCAGGACGCCGAGGTGTCCGTGCGCTTTGTGAGCCAGAGCGCGGGCTGGAAGGGGGAACTGTCGTGGCTGGGGACCGTCGAGAACGCCGGATCGCCCCAGTTCCTGTTCACCAACCGTGCGTCGTCGTCCGATCCGGCGGTGACGATCGGCACGGTGTCGGCCGGTGAGTCGCTGTTCTTCCAGTATCGCACCGTGACCGGGACGCTGAACACCTTCCGGCAGGACGACGCCGAGGGCGCCAAGCAGTTCCGCCACCAGTGGATCTCGTCGGACACGGCCCGCCTGTACATCGAGGACATCAAGCTGCCCGGCGGCGACAGGGACTTCAACGACGCGATTTATGACATCTCCTTCAGCCCCGTCCCCACCCCCGGCGTGCTCGGCATCCTGAGCGCCGGCTTGGGCTTCCTGGCCCGTCGCCGCTGAACCAATGCATCGATCCTCCGTATCGAGGGGACGCCGCGGCATGCCGGCGTCCCCTTTTTCGTGCGCCCGCCCGAGGCTGACGAACCCGCCGTACCCTCCGGCGTGCGAGGACCGATCCGATCAAGCCGCCTCCGCTTCGCCGCCTACTTTGAGAAGCGCCGCAGGCTCAACGCCGAGCAGCGCGTCGCCGAGCGCGCCGACCCCGAGGACCGCCGCAACGCCCGGCCCCGCAAGCGGAACTTCCGGGGCCGCTTCGCCGCGTTCTGGGATCTGCTCGCCGGGAGGCGGGCCCGGGTGGGGCTTGCGTTGGCAACGCTGACCGGCGCGACCGCGCTGGGGCTGAGCGTCCCTTACTCCTCCAAGATCACCATCGACTTCGTGCTCACCGACAACCCCGGGCCGGCCGGGCTGCCCGACTGGCTGGGTTTCGACGCTTCCGATCCGGGCGTCCGACTCTCGCTGCTGATCGCGCTCGGGGTCACGATCCTCGGCGTCAGCCTCGCCTCGGCGACCCTGGGGCTCTGGGGGCGCTGGCAGTGCACCCTGCTCACCAAACGCGTGCAGGCCCTCCTGCGGAGAAGGGCGTTCGAGCACGCCGTCCGGCTCCCGCTGCACCGCGTCAGCGACCTCAAGGCGGGCGGGGTCGCGAGCATCCTCCGCGAGGACGCGGGCAATGCGGGCGAACTGCTCTTCAGCATGATCTACAACCCCTGGCGCGCGGTGATCCAACTCTTGGGCACGCTCGCCATCCTCGCCTGGGTCGACCTGCGGCTGCTCATCGGGGCCCTGATCTTCATCCCCATCGTCTGGATCAGCCACCGCACCTGGATCGAACGGATCCGCCCCATCCACCGCGATGTCCGCCGCACGCGGCAGGGGATCGACGCCCACGCGACGGAGGCGTTCGGCGGGATCCGCGTTGTTCGCGGGTTCCATCGGGGCGAGGCCGAGGCCGGACGGTTCACGCGAGACAACCACCTCATGCTGCGCCAGGAACTGCTCGCCTGGTGGTGGAGCCGACTGCTGGAAGTCGCCTGGCAGGTCATCATCCCGCTCGCCTCCGCGGGCGTGCTTATCTACGGGGGCTGGCGTGTCCTCGAAGACGACCTGACCATCGGCGATCTCATGGCCTTCAGCGCCTATGTCCTCATGCTCCTCGGCCCGCTCGAGGCACTCGTCGCCACCGCCGCGCAGGTCCAGTCCAACCTCGCGGGCTTCGACCGGACGCTCGACCTGTTCGAGGAGCCCCGCGAATTCGAGCGGGGCGGCGAGGCCGAGCCCGTCGGAACGCGCGTCGAGCGGGAGACCGTGCTGGGTCGCGTCACGCTCGAGGGCGTCTGGTACCGCTATCCCCGCTCCGCCGGGGCAGCGACGCTCGGCGTGCGCGAGGTCGGCGGCGACGCCGACGCCGAGCCCACCGCCGCCGACGCGCCGTTCGTCCTCGAGGCGGTCTCGTTCGAGGCCGAGCCCGGGCAGACCATCGCCCTCGTCGGGCCTTCCGGGTCGGGCAAGACGACGCTGTGCAACCTGGTCGCCAGGTTCGACGACCCGTCGCGGGGCCGGGTCCTCCTCGACGGGGTCGACCTCCGCGAGATCGAGGTCGACGCCTACCGCCGCCTGCTCGGGATCGTCGAGCAGGATGTCTTCCTCTTCGACGGGACGGTCGCCGAGAACATCGCCTATGCGCGCCGGAACGCCACGGAGAACGACATCATCGCCGCGGCCACGGCCGCCAACGCCCACGGGTTCATCCGGGAACTCGAGTTGGGTTACGACACGCTGGTCGGGGAACGGGGCGTGCGGCTCTCCGGCGGGCAGAAGCAACGCCTCGCCATCGCCCGGGCGATCCTCGCCGATCCGAAGATCCTCATCCTCGACGAAGCGACCAGCAACCTGGACAGCGAGAGCGAGCGGCTCATCCAGGCCAGTCTCGACACACTCCGCCGCGATCGGACCTGTTTCGTCATCGCCCATCGACTGAGCACCATCCGGCACGCCGACCGGATTGTGGTCCTCGAACGGGGCCGCGTGGTCGAATCGGGCACGCACGAGGAGCTCGTCGCACGGTCGGGGCGGTACGCCGACCTCCTCCGCGTGCAACTCGACGGCGTGCCGGCCTGAAATCCCGATCTCGACCCAAACAGATCCGGATTTCGCACTTCCTCACACGCAATCGCCGAATGCCCGCAACAGGGGCCGGATCGATGCGAACCGGGCTCCATCTCGCCGGCGTTCGCCCGGCACTGGGGTCTCCGCCGCGCTCGCGGCCTGTCGCCGGGATCTCGCCCGGCTCTGCCAAAGGGGAAATTGATGATTCTGTCGCTGTCCTTGCTGACCGCCGTCGCGGGCCTGTCTTCGCCTGTCCTTCACGACCACGCCCACGCCGAGACGCCCGCGTTCGAGGTCATCAGCGATTCGGAGATCGTGATCGACGGGCGGACCTTCGCCTCCTGGGACGAGGTCGCCCAATCGGGCTACTTCCACACCCCGGGAACGCGGTGCCTGACCCGACCCATCACGGTGGAGATCGATCTCCGGGGCTCCGGCGCGGACTGCTCGTTCACCCGGACCACGATCGAGGCCCAGTACGACCCCGCCAACGGCCTGCTCCGCATCCCCGTGGTCGTCCATGTCATCCAGACTTCGAGCGGCACGGGCTTCCTCTCCACCGAGCGCGTCACCTCGCAGATCGAGATCCTCAACGAGGACTTCCGCGCCATCGCCGGCACCAACGGTGAGGACGGCACCGACGCCCAGATCGAGTTCTTCCTCGCCACCGAGGACCCCAACGGCAACCCGACCACCGGCATCACCTACTCGACCAACAACACCTGGTTCAACGACGGCGGCTCCTATTGGAACACCCTCGCCTGGGACACCAACAGGTACCTCAACATCTACACCAACAACGCCTCCGGCGCGCTCGGCTATGTCCCCAACCTCCCCCAGAGCGGCATCGCCGGCAACCCCGCCGACCGCGTCGTCATCCTCTATTCGACCTTCGGCCGCAACGCCCCCCTCGCCCCGTTCAACCTGGGCCGCACCGCGACCCACGAGGTCGGGCACTATCTGGGCCTGTACCACACGTTCGACAACGGGTGCGGGAGCGCCGCGACCTGCTCGACCTCGGGCGACCTGATCTGCGACACCAACCCCGAGAGCAGCCCCACCTTCGGGTGCCCCGGGTCGCGCGTCTCATGCGGGTTCCAGGCGCCCAAGGACAACTACATGGACTACTCCGACGACGCCTGCATGACCAAGTTCACCCCGAACCAGGCCAACCGCATGCGCTGCTCGATCGAGCACTACCGCCCCCTGCTCGCCCTCACCGGCCCGACCCCCTGCTCGGACGCCGACATCGCCGAGCCCCTCGGCGTGCTCGACCTCGCCGATGTGCAGGGCTTCATCGCCGCGTTCACCGCCCAAGAGCCCCCGGCCGACCTCGTCGCGCCCTCGGGCGTCTGGGACCTCGCGGATGTTCAGGCCTTCATCGGGGCGTTCAACGCGGGCTGCCCCTGAGCCGGTTCAAACAGGTTCGGGGTGGGCCGCAGGCCCCCCCGTTTCCCGGGCCCCTCGTGACCCCCACGCGAGGGGCCCATTTTCTAGGAACACCCAAAACGGCCACGCGGGGCACGCCCGAATCCGGGCACGCCCCGCGCTGGATTTGGACAACCTGCCGCCCCGATCGAACCGTTCCGCCGGGGCAGCCTTTTGAAACAGGGCATCAGGGATTCGAACCCCAACTAACTGAACCAGAATCAGTCGTGCTACCGTTACACCAATGCCCTGGCGCGTGCGGCCCTTCGGCCCACGCCAATGCTACCCACCCGGACGCTGTTTGCAAGCCCCTCGACGGGGCGCCGGACCGGTCGGGCCGCGACGGTGAACCGGTTGGATCAGCCGATCCCGCCCCCACCGATCCAGGTGCCCGGGGCGGGCTGCCCGTTCCGATTCAGGGGTTTGGCCCGACCGAACGCGGTCCGCGACGAGCCGGGCTGGGTGTCCGCCACGGGCTGCAGACGGGCGACCAGGGCCTCTTCGTCGTGCACCTGGGTCCCATTGAGGGACTCCGGGGTTTCGGAATCATCCGGGAGATCGAGCCCGAGCCGCTTGGAACGGGCCGAGTCGATCTTCCGATCGAGCTTCCCGAGGATCGAGCGGAGGTTGTCGAAGGACTTGGCGGGCGTGCTCATGGGCGGACCCCTTTAGGCCGGTGAGTCGGCCTCTCGCGTATCGGTCGGGCCGGAGCGAGACTTGCCGCCCCGTGCGAGGCCGGGCCCGTTGGCGCGTCCGGGGATTCGGGTCGTTCGGACTGACGCGTGCGCGCGCGTGGTACCATCTGGGCGGTCTGCGCGGGTGGATCGGCGGAGAAGGTCCCCCGAAGGGCCTTGGAGGGCACGGCATGCTCCGAGCGGGTCGGACCCGGGCGCTCCGGTGCGGCGCCGCCGCGGCGTTGGGGGTGGCGATTCCCCAGCCCGCGCAGGCGTTGCAACCGGCGAGATCGCGCCCCGCGGAGGTGGTCTTCGCCGGGGACCTCGACGCCGCGACGACTCGGGACGACCTGCTCAGGGCGCTCGACACCGCCCAATCGAGCGGGGCCCCGGTTGTCCTCCTCGTCCTCTCCGGAAACCTCGCAAGGCGTGACCTGTTGCTCGAAGTGCTGCAGGGCGTCCGTCGCTTCGAGGGGTCTCTTGCGGTGTATCTGGCCGATCCGGAGGACGGTCGCGTCGGCCCTGGGCAGGTCGCCATCGCGCTCGCCGCGGATCACGCCTCGATCGCCCCTGGGACCCTCGTGCAGCGGGCGTTCGAGGACGACCTGAGCGTGCTCAACCCCGAGGTCGAGGACTGGGCCGTGCTGAATCTCGACCTCCGCGCCGTCGGGGGCGAGATCGCCGCCGGGAAGGGCATGGACCCGTTGGCGGTGGAATCGCTGCTCGCGCCGAGATCGGATGTGTGGGCCGTCGAGGACGGCGGCGGCCGGCTGAATCTCGTCGCCGACGCCCCGGCGTCGGGCGAGCAGGTCGTGCAACGGACGCCGGCGGGCTGGTCGTTCTCGTTGGACGCCGAATCGGCGGCCCGGGTCTTCGGCCTGAGCCTGCACCGCAACGGGCGGCAGTTCCTGCTCTCGCTCGGGCACCGGGGCCGGCCCGAACGCGCGGCCGAGGTCTCCAGCCCCCTCCGCGCGTTGCACGCGAGGTGCCGCGTCCTCGTGGACCGGTGCCGGGAGGCGATCGGGCTGGCGGAGGGGGCGCTTGATGTGCGCGCCACTCGCCGGGGTCAATCGTCGATCCTGCCGCGTGACTACCACGCCGCCGCCGAGCGGGCGTCGGTCCTGGTGGCGGAGTGCCGGGCGGCGATCGGGGAGATCGAGGCGGCCTCGGGCGCCTACCCCGAGTTGCTGCACCTGGACCCGCCCGCCGACGCGGACACGCCCACGGAGATCGGGGGCCCAAGCCGGAGTTCACTCGCCGCCTGGCGTGAGGCGGTGCGTGACGCCGAGCGGGACCTCGCCGCCCTTGACGAGCGGATCGCGGAATACCGGAGGCGCTGAAGGGCCATATTGTGGTGCATGAGCGAGCACCCCGCGACGAACCTCTCCTCGGGCCCGATCGCGCTGCTCGCCCAGCGGCGTGAGCTCTTCTGGCAGAATGTCGTCCGCGAGATCCTGTCGTCCTTGGCGGCGACCGCGGCGATGTTCAGCGGGAGGCTCTCGGCGACCGCCTCGGGGGCCGCCAGCACCCCGGGGCCCGAGCACGAGTTGTTCGACGGTCGCATGGCGGTCATCACGCGGCTGGGGCAGCGGATCCCGATCGCGGATGTCTACCCGGTCTTCGCGTGCAGCATCCCCTCGGCCAAGGGATCGACCGCGGACCGGATGCTGGCGGCGGATGTGCAGTGCACAGTCTTCCAGATCCGGACCCCCACCGGCGAGGTGTACACCATCCCTCTGCACGAGATCGTGGGGATCCACGCCCTCACCGAGGCTCTGGTGAGGCAACTGGAGCAGGCCGCCCTGCAAGGGAACGGGTCGGGTCCATCGGACGAGTCCGTGCCGTTCGGGTTTGCGGCGTTCTCGAGCTTGGCGCGAACCGAGGAGCCGGACCAAACGGATGACTGAATCCGAACCTGCCGCCTCCCGAAGGCGTGCGGGAACAAACTGAGGCGCCCGGGGGATCGTCTGGCGACGCCCCGCGGGCGGTGAGGAGGCCCCGTGTCGATCCTGGTCGCCATCCCGGTCTACAACGAGGCGCGGACCGTCCGGGCCGTGGTCGAGCGGGTCCGGGGATTCGCGGACCATGTCCTGGTGGTCGATGACGGCTCCACGGACGAGACTGCCGAGGTGCTCGAGTCGCTCCGCGGACCGCTCGGGCTGGACCTGATCCGGCACGAGGGCAACCTGGGCTACGGGCGGTCGCTTCGGGACGCGTTCGCGCGGGCGGCGGACCGCGGCTTTGACTGGGTAATCACGATGGACTGCGACGAGCAGCACGAGCCGGAGGAGATCCCCGGGTTCGTCGCGCGGATCGCCGGGAACGACGCGGACATCATCAGCGGGTCGCGGTACCTGGACCTCTCCATCGAGCCGAGCGGGGCGGCCCCCACCACCCGTCGGGCGATCAACCGGGCGGTGACGGAGGAGGTGAACCGCCGGCTGGGGCTGTCGCTCACGGACGGGTTCTGCGGCTTCAAGGCGCACCGGGTGGAGTTGATGCGCCGCCTCCGCCTGACCGAATCCGGGTACGCCTTCCCGATGCAGTTCTGGGTGCAGTGCGTCGCGGCGGGGGCGAGGATCGCCGAGCACCCGGTCAGGCTGATCTACAACGATCCGAACCGATCGTTCGGCGGGGATCTCGACGACCCCGCGCACCGCCTCATGCACTACAGAAAGCTCCTTCACGCGGAGATCTGCCGCCTCGCCCACCGCTTGCCGGCGGGGGCCGCCGAGGGGCTGCTGCTGCCCTGCGGGGGCTCGGCCTAGGCTCGCGGGTGCGCAGCGCCGGCGAGGTCATGCCCAGCGTGCTGATCGATGAGAGGCTCGGGTCCTGGGTTCCTTCGCGCGGGCCGATCGACCGGGCGTGCTCTGAGTTTCGAGCCGCCATCGGGCTGCCAACCGATCGCGCGGTCGTCATGACGGGGCACCAGCCCGCTTTCTGGCACGCGGGCATTCTCGCGAAGTACCTCGCCGCGGCCGCGATCGCCGGGCGCCACGGCGCGGCGGTGGCGTGGTGTGTGCCGGACATGGACCTTGTCGAGCCGGGTTCGCTCCGCCGCCCGGTGCCCCGGTCCGGGCAGCGCGGGCAGGGGAACTGGGCCGAGGAACGCGTCGAGCTTCTTTCGTGGCCCGGCGATGTCGCCCGTGTGCCGATCGGCGCGCGCACGCCCGGGCGTGTCGCGGACGAGGCCGCAGGACCGTTCGGTGAGATCGCGCGCGCCCTGCGCGCGGACGCGCCGAACGCCGCCCGCCAGGTCTGGGCCGCGCACGCGGAGTTGCTGGAACGGCGGGCGGGCCTGGAGCGCGCGGTCCCGGTCGTCTTCGCCGACGACCTGGCCCGAGCCGACCGGTTCCGCGGCCTTGTGGACCGGATGGCATCGGAGGCGGACTGGTGTGTGGCGAACTACAACAGGGGGGTGCGGGCGTTCCCGGGCTCGGGTGTGCGCGAATTGCTGCACGAGCCGGAGCGGGGCCGGATCGAGTTGCCGCTGTGGCGGGTTGAACCTGGCGGGGGCCGGCACCCGGTGATGGCGTCGGACCTCGCGAAGTTGAGCGACGAGGCCATGGTGCTACCCAGGGGGCTGCTGTTCAGCGGGGTGCTGAGGCTCTGGGGGTGCGATCTGTTCATCCACGGCACGGGCGGCGCGGCGTACGACCGGGTGACCGAGTTGTGGCTGGGTGAGTGGCTCGGGGCCGATCTGTCGCCCGCGGTGACGGTGAGCGCGACGGCGCTGCTGGACCTGGGTGTTCCGATGGTGACGCCCTCGGATGTCGCCCGGGCCTCGTGGCGCGCGCACCACGCGCGGCATTCGCCCGGCCTGCTCGGGGATGATCGTGCCGAGGCGGAGAAGCACGCGATCGTGCGCGCGATCGGGGAGGCGGCGCGTGGGGACAGGTCGCGTCTCTTCGGCGAGATGCACGCGTTGCTCGGCGGGGCCAGATCGCGCGGCGCGGCGCGGCTGGAGCGGCTTGCGCGGGAGGCGGAGGCGATGCGTGATGCGTTGGTGGATCGCCGGCTCGCCGAGGACCGGACCTGGCCCTGGGTGCTGCACGCGGACGAGACGCTGGGACGATTGCGGCACGCGATTCAAGGCGGGGTTGGCGTGACCCCGGGGAGCGAGGGGCCGTGAGAGTTCTCGGTGTTCTATTCGGGTTGGTGCTCGCGGTGCTCGGGGCGTGCGGCCCCGGGCCCGGGGGATCGGCGAACGCGGGCACACCGGGCGAGGGCGTGCGGATCGTGGCGTTGAGCCCGGCGGTCGCGGTGATGCTGCGGGACCTGGGCCTGGCGGACCGGGTGGTCGGGAGGCACGATTACGACCTGATCCTCCCGGAGCATGTTCCGAAGGTGGGCCACCAGGAGGCGGTCGACTACGAGCGGTTGCTTTCGACGCGCCCGACGCATGTGCTGATCGAGTGGGGGCAGCGGCCGTTGCCGCCCCGCCTGACCGATCTTGCGGCGTCGAACGGTTGGGAGGTCGTGGCGATCCGCCTGCTGACACTCGACGACATCGCGCACACGCTGGACGATCTCGCGTTGCGGTTCGGGGTTGTGGACTTCGGCCCGGGCGCGAGCGGTCGACCACCCGGCGTCCCCCCGGCGGGAGGGCTTGGCGCCCTGCCCCGGTTCACGGACCCGGCGGAGCGGTTCGGGGCGGAGCTGCCGAGCGCTCGGCTGGCGCGGGCATGGTCGCCGCGTGACGGGGGATTGGGCTCGGTCGGGCGGGTGCTGTTGCTGGGGGCGACCGACCCGTTCGGGGCGCTGGGCCCGGGGTCGTTCCATCACGAGATCCTCTTGCGGATCGGGGGCGTGCCGGCGATCACGGAGGGGAGCCCCTGGATGGAACTGGACGCGGAGGATGTGCTTCGCCTGGCGCCGGACGCCATTGTGCTGATCGCGCCGCGCGGGGTCGACGCCGAGGCGGGCGCCGCCGGCCCGGGGGAAGTGCTGGCCCGGCTGGGGCGGGTGGGGACGCTGGACATCCCCGCGGTGCGGGCGGGCCGGCTCGGGCTGATCGACGACCCGCTGTCGCTGACGCCGAGCACGGCGATGGCGGGTTTCGCCGATGAACTCGCTGGATTGCTCTCGGGATGGAAGGATTCTGGGCGGGACGGCCCGTAGACCTTGTTTCTGAACCCGTGAGAAGGAGGGGGAGAGACGGGCTGGAAGCCCATCCCACCGAGAATGAGGAGGGGTTCTGAAACAAGGTCTTCGAGGAATCTGGGGCCGGGGCTTCGCGTGGCGGTGGATTGGCGTTAGTCTGTTCGGATCGTGGGGGTCTCGGCCGCCCGGTGCGCAAGCCGCCGGGCGGTCGCTTGATGCGTCCGGTGCTCTCGGCCTGCGGGATCCCGTTGGCCGACCGGGCGCGGGGATGAGGGGCGAAGTCGCTCGATCTGACCAGATTCTGACCAGGAGTTGCGATGATGAATCACGGCGTGCTGTTGCTTTCGCTCGCGGGGGTGTGCGTGTTGGCCACTGGACAGACCGCGCCGCTGCGGTTCGACCATGTTGAGATGCAGGTCGATTCCGGGTTGATCGCGCCCTCGAAGGCGGGCGGGCTGGTGTACTCGGAGGAGATCGACGCGGCCGGCGCGGATTGGGTGCGCGTGTGGTTCGGCGAGACGACCCTCCCGGCGGGGGCGATGCTGATCGTGACGGCCCCGGCGAGCGGCTATCAGCAGGTCCTGACGGCTGACACGCTGGCGCAGTGGTCGAACAGCAGCGCGTACTTCCTGGGCGACCGGGTGTTCCTCGATCTGCATGTCCCGGCGGGCGCCGGGGAGAGCCGGGTGGTGGTGCGTGGCGTGGACGCGGGCCTCCCGCCGCTCGATCCTCGGACGATCTGCGGGACGGTGGACGACCGCGTGCTCTCGAACGACCCCCGCGCGGCCCGTCTGGCGCCGCAGGGGTGCACGGCGTGGCTGTTCAACAATCGGCCGAACTCGGCGGGGACGGCGGCCCACTGCGGGGCGGCCGGGGGTGATGCGCTGTGGTTCAATGTCCCGCTGCGGACCTCGACGGGCGGGGTGGTTCCGCCGCCGCCTGAGCACCAGTACCCGGTGGACGGGTCGTCGGTGCAGTCGGTGAGCGGTTGGAGCATCGGCAACGACTGGTCGGTCTTCGGGGTGTTCAACAACTCGAACACGGGGCTCTCGCCGGTGGACGCGCAGCAGGCGTCGTATGTGCTGGCGACGGCCGCGCCCTCGGACGCGGGGCGGCCGATCACGATCACGGGGTACGGCTCGACCACTTCGCCGGTGCCGTCTTCGTGGTACGCGGTGCAGAAGACGCACACGGGCCCGTTCTTCTCCGAGTCCGGCACGACGCTGCGCTATCAGGCGGACACGACCGGGGGCAACTCGGGCTCGGCGATCTACGACGAGACCACATCGCGGGTCATCGGCATCCACACCAACGGCGGGTGCGGGACGAGTTCGACCTCTTCGAACAGCGGGACGAGCATCGAGAACACGGGATTCCGCACGGCCGTGATGATCGCGCGGGGCGTTGCGGCGGGGCCGGTGCCGGCGGTGATCAGGCCGCTGGGGGCGCTGCCGGACCGCGTGTCGCCGGACGGCTCGACGGGCGTCGGGATCGAGGTGGTGGCGGACTTCACGGGGCCCGTGCCCGTGCCGGACGCGACGCTGCACACCAACGATGGCACGGGGTGGGTCGCCACGGCGATGAACGCCGGCTTTGCGGGCGATTGGTTCGCCTCGTTCCCGGCGAGCGCGTGCGGCGAAGTGGTCCGCTACTACTTCTCGGCCCGGGGCGCGAACGGGCAGGTGGTGAACTTCCCGCCGTCGGCGCCGGCGGTGGCGTTCGAGGCGGTCTCGACCGACCCCTGGGAGGTCGTGGTCGACGATGACTTTGAGTCCACCGGGGGCTGGACGGTCGAGAATGTCGGCGTGACCGCGGGCGGGTGGGAGCGGGGCGTGCCGCTCGCGAGCGACTCTCGCGGCGGGCCCCGGCAGGACGCGGACGGCTCGGGCTCGTGCTGGACAACGGGGCTGGCGTCGTTCGTCGATCTGAACGGGGGGCCGACGCGGCTGGTGAGCCCGGTGATCGACCTGAGCGGGGCGAGCGATCCGCGGGTGGATGTTTCGCTCTGGCTGAACGCGGACGGAACGCCCGAGTCGATCGCGGTGGAGTTCTCGGACGACGGCGGCGTGACCTGGAGCCCGGCGGGGTCGATGGGCGCGACGCCGGGTTGGAGCCCGTTGAGTTTCCGCGTGCTCGACTCGGTGGGTCTGTCCGGGCAGTTCCGGGCGAGGTTCAGCGTGTCGGATTCGGGCGTGAACAATGTGGTGGAGGCGGGCGTCGACGCGTTCCGGGTGCGTGACATCGTGTGCCCCGATCCGTCGTGCGGCTTGGCCGACATCGCGCCGCCGCTCGGCGTGCTCGACCTCGCGGATGTGCAGGGGTTCATCTCGGCGTTCATCGCGCAGGACCCGGCTGCGGACCTGGCGGCGCCGTTCGGGGTGTGGGACCTTGCGGACGCGACGGCGTTCGTGACGCTGTTCTCGGCGGGGTGCAACTGATCGATTGGTCCGGTTTTTTCGGGACAAACGGATCTGTTGCCGGATGCGCAAGGGATGCCCGCTTTTTTCGGGCAACCGGAAAGTTTCTTGGCATCCCGGTTGTGTCGCACCAAGCGGTCCGCTACTTTGACGGCCTCGGAGGGGCTGGCCGGAGCGGCCGTCGTGTTGTGTGGGCGGGATTCGGCGGAGTGATCACGAACCCATTTTCTGCAATTCGAGACAAGGGAGAACTGCTGTGATGAAGATTGGAACGCTGTGCCTCGTCGCGGGTGCGCTCGCGGGTGTCGCGAACGCGGGGATCACGAGCCAGGGCCCGGATGTGATCGTGGGCGACCTGCACCAGGTTTCGTACTACGGCGAGATCGGCGGGATCCGTGCGTACGCGGTCGGGACCGTTTCGTGCAACATCGGCAACCAGACGCTGCTGTGGATCGCGAACTCGAACCAGCACCCGGTGATCGGCCAGAGCATGTACCGGGTCTTCCCGGATGGCAGCCGGATCGAGCACATCGGGCAGTCGTGGCTCAAGCACGGGTTCACGGCGCTGGCGCAGAGCCTGTGCGATCCTTGCCAGAACCCGGGCACGGGCTCTCGCCTGGGCATCGGGTGCTCGGACCCGTACTCGGCGAGCCTGAACGGGCAGCAGAGCAACCTGGGCACGAAGACGCAGGTGAATGCGTTCACCGGCTTCTTCAACTGGCCGTTCGGCGGCAGCGGGCAGACCGGCAACGCGATCTTCAAGCGCGTGC
This sequence comes from Phycisphaerales bacterium, assembly GCA_036732005.1. Taxonomy (GTDB): domain Bacteria; phylum Planctomycetota; class Phycisphaerae; order Phycisphaerales; family UBA1924; genus UBA1926. The sequence continues at coordinate 344,374 of DAINDF010000002.1, read as the reverse complement.
AGGTGGCCGTGTCGGACATGACCGCGGGCGGCTTTTACTATGTCGAGGGCCAGTATGTGACCCCCGATGACGCGGCGGCGGGCAACCAGAACAACAACGCCTCGTTCCGCCCGGTGAATGTGAGCGGGACGAGCGTGAGCCCGACCTCGTTCACGCGGCGCGAGCAGGCGGCGATCTACGCCTGGAAGGAGCGGAACTCGGCGGTGGACATCCAGGAGGTGTTCGTGCCCGGCGAGGGGATGTTCAACCTGGGCACGCTGGTGATCGACAACGGGGACGGGACTTGGACCTACGAGTACGCCCTGCACAACCAGACCTCTCACCGCTCGGCGGACTCGTTCTCGGTTCCGGCGGACGGGACGGTCAACACCAACCCCTACTTCCGCGATGTGAACTACCACTCGGGCGACGCGTACGACCTGACGGACTGGGTGCGGACCGAGGACGGGTCGTCGGTGACCTGGGACGCGGTGAATGTCGGCGACAACACCAACGCGCTCCGCTGGGGCACGATGTACAACTTCAGCATCACGACCAACACCCCGCCGACGACCGGCGAGGTGACGATCGGGCTGTTCCGGGCCGGCACGCCGGGCGCGATCACCGCGACGACCCAGGTGCCCTCGGCCGGTCAGACCGGGTGCAACGCGGCGGACATCGCCCAGCCGTTCGATGTGCTCGACCTGGCGGATGTCCAGGCGTTCATCGCCGGCTTCACGGGCCAGGACCCGGTGGCGGACATCGCGGCTCCGTTCGGGGTCTGGGACCTCGCGGACGTGCAGCTGTTCATCAGCTCGTTCAACGCGGGCTGCCCCTGATCGGTTGAACGCCTGAATCGGCGTGACGAACAAGACCCCGCGGGAGCACGCCTCCCGCGGGGTTTTTCGTTGCGCGGCGGGAGTCGGCGCCGCGATCAACCTGGTTGATCGGCCTCGCGCCCGAGCGACTCGGCCGGGTTTGGACCCGCAAGGCCGGCCCGGCGTGGAGCGAGATCGAGGGGCGGATGGTCGGGACCCGCGTCGCATGCGTTCCGGGCCCGAGACGCCGCCTTCGGTCGCGGTGGGATCACCCGCCCGGGGCGCGCCAGGCGATCGCGGCCGGCGAGAAGCCCCTGCAGCCGTCGCGTCGAGAGACGGCCGTCAGCGTGGAGCCCAGGGCGCCGCCGGCGCGGATCGCCTGTGCAAAGCGCTCGTCGACAAGGCCCTCGGCGACTGCGGCGGCGAGGCGCTCCGGGCAGACCGGTCGGACAGCGACCTTGCTGGCGTGTGTGTCCTGCAGGCCGAGCTGGCGGACGAGGAGTTCGGGATCCCCGCGGAGCGCGAGCCCGGCGGGGCCGGCCCCGAGGAGGCTCTCCCCAAAGAGGGCGACCCATGAGCCCGAGAGGCCGGGGGCCGAGGCGGCGGGCGCGACAACGACGACGGCCTCGTTCGCGACGGGGTGCTCGAGGACATGGGCGGTGTCGGCGGCGGCGAGCGGCACCGACTCGCGTGGGGCGAAGCCGAGCAGGCCGAAGGTCGCGATCGTGGCGCGGGCCGCGCCGGCGGACGCGGCGTAGACGAGGTGGTCGGTGTTGGCCCACCCGAGCCCAAGGGCGTTCTGCCTTGCGCTCTGGCTCCGCGCGGCGCAGTGGGACAAGACGAAACGCTCACGCTCGGCGCGGAGGAAGAGATCGGCGGCCCACTCCGGGCCGAGTTCGTCGGCCGCGGCGGCGAGGGAGCGGTTCAGGTCGGCCAGGCCCTCCGCGGCGTCGGCGAACCCGCGGGGGCGGGCGCGGAAGCGCTCGATATGGTGCATCGCGGCGATCCGGCTCTCGGCGGGCTCGGCCGCGAAGTGGTAGCCGTCGTAGCCGTGGCGTTCCATGACCCACATCGCGGCGCGATCGCCGGTGAAGACCTTGGCCCATCGGGCGCGGGCGAGGGGTTCACCCTGGATGAACTCGACGCCCGGGTACTGGGTGGCGGCGAAGAAGTCGGCGACGGAATCGACCTTGACGCCGACGGACATGCGGTCGGAGTCGGTGAGCAGGATGTCGGGGAACAGGCCGAGCCGGTGCTCGAAGGCGTAGTGAATGTCCTCGTCGACGAACTCGGTGGCGCGGGGCTCAAAGCCGGCCTCTTCGAGGCGCTGGCGTGTCCGCGGCGTGTCGGGGGTGAGGAAGACGCCGATCCAGTCGGCGAGGTGCGTCCCGGTATCGGCGAGGAGGGTCTCGCCGAACCTGGCGGCGTCCGGGCAGCGGTCGAGGAAATGGGCGAGCAGCTCCTCGACGAGCCCGCGGGCAACAGGCTGAGCGGCCCAGACGGTGGTCTCCATGCCGGGAGCGAACGGGTCGGGCTGCGTGGCGGGGGTCGGGTTCTGCATCGGCGGAGCTCCGGTCTGTATGCTGCGAACCTCGGCGTGCGTCCGGGTTGCACGCACCGAGAAGATCATTGCCGTGCCGGGCCCGCGGGGCGAGACCGCCCGGCACGACGGAGGGACCACGGATGATCGTTCTTCGGCGGGCGGCGCTCTGGGCGTTGGCGGTGTTCGGAGCGGTGGCGTCGGGGCAGACCGCGTCGCTCAAGCAGATCATGTCGGATCCGGAGTGGGTCGCCCGTTCGCCGACAGGCGCGTTCTGGGCGTGGGACGGCGGGTCCGTCCTGTTCGATCGCCGGCGGGAAGGCTCGCGGCTGAGCGATCGGTGGCGGGTCGACCTGGACGGGGGCGAGCCCGTGAGGATCGAGGACGGCGAGTTGCCGTTCATCACGGCCCGAGGGGCGGTCCTGTCGGCGGATCGGACGAGGCGGGTCTTCTCCCGTTCGGGGGATATCTTCGTCCGCGAAACGGCGATGGGCGTGCTGACCCAGGTGACGCGCTCGACGGACTGGGAGTCGCGCCCGCTGTTCATGGTCGACGGCTCCATCGCGTTCGAGCGTGGCGGGGGTTGGTTCGTGCGGTCCGCGGCGACCGGGATCGAGGTCGAGGTCGCCGACATCCGCGTCGAGGAGGACCCCGCCGACGCGGAGGACGAGGACGACAAGGGCTATCTCGCCGCGCAGCAGGAGAGGCTGTTCGAGATCGTCCGTCAGCGGGCCGCGCGGGAGGAGGAACGCGAGGCGCAGGACCGGGCCCGCAAGGAAGCGGACCGGACCCGCGTGGCCGGGCCGTTCTATCTGGGCAAGGAGTGGCGGATTCTTCGGCGTGAACTCTCGCCCTCCGGGGCGTGGATGCTCCTCGTCGTGGCGAAGAAGAACGGCGAGGAGAAACAGGATGTGATGCCCGCGTATGTCAACGACGACGGGTATGTGTCGACGAGCCCCGTGCGGCCCAAAGTGGGTGAGGAGGCTCGAGCGGACGAGCGCATGGTGGTGCTCGACCTCGCCGCGGGAGCGGTGCACTGGGTCGACCCGGCGGGATTGCCGCTGATCGCCGACGACCCGCTCGCGTGGCTCAAGGACCGCGGCGACGCCCCCGCACCGGCGGGGGATCGCGCTGACCCAGCGCGGCTCGAGCCCGAGGCGGGCGAGCCCGAGACGCCGGGCGGGGAGACGCCGCCCCCCGAGCCCGGTGATCCTGACAACCCCGCGAAAGAGAAGGAGGCGGACGCGCCCGGACCGCGGCCGTTCGGTGTGGAACGGGCTTCGTGGTCACCGGACGGCTCGATGATCGCGGTGCAGCTCCGCTCGAACGACAACAAGGACCGGTGGATCGCGGTGATCGAGCCCGCGAACGACGCGAGCGGCCTGCGGGCGGTGCACCACCTGCGGGACGAGGCGTGGATCAACTGGGCGTTCAACGAGATGGGGTGGCTGCGGGACGGGTCTGGGCTCTGGTTCCTCTCGGAGCACACGGGGTTCGGGCATCTGTATCTCTGGGACCGGTCGAGCGGCGAGACGCGGGAGCTGAGCGAGGGCGGGTTCACCGTGCAGGATGTGGCCGAGGGGCCCGAGGGGGGCATGCTCTACTACCGTTCGAACAGGCGCCATCCCGGGGCGTACGAGATCGAGCGCGTCGATTCCCGGACGGGCGCCGCAGAGCCGATCACGGCGCTCGGGGGGACGGTCGAGGAATTCGAGGTCTCGCCGGACGGGTCACGGGTGCTGTTCCGATACTCAACCGCGATGGACCCGCCGGAGTTGATGGTGCAGGCGGCGGAGATCGGGGCTTGGCCGAAGAAGCTGACCTCGACCGTGTCTGATCTGTTCCGGTCTTTCGAGTGGATCGAGCCCTCGTTCGTAGAGGTGCCGTCGAACCACACGGACCGGCCGATCCACTGCCGGGTGTACACCGATCCGGCGACGGACGCGCCGACGGAGCGGGGCAAGCCGGTGGTGATCTTTGCGCACGGGGCGGGGTACACCCAGCATGTGTACAACGGGTGGTCGTATTACTTCCGCGAGCACATGTTCCACACGCTGCTGTGCAGGCTTGGGTACATCGTGATCGCGCCGGATTTCCGGGCGTCCGAGGGGTACGGGCGGGACTGGCGGACGGCGATCTATCGCCGCATGGGCGAGCCCGAACTCGAGGACTTCGACGACTGCCTCGCCTGGCTGGACGAGCACACCGACGCGGACACCGAGCGCGTCGGGATCTACGGCGGGTCGTACGGCGGGTTCCTGTCGCTGATGGCGATGTTCCTGCGGCCCGAGGTCTACGACTGCGGGGCGGCGCTGCGACCCGTGACGGACTGGGCGCACTACAACCACGGGTACACCTCGAACATCCTCAACACACCGGAGATCGACCCCGAGGCGTTCGAGAAATCGAGCCCGATCGAGCACGCCGAGGGGCTCGCGGGGGCGCTCCTGATGTGCCACGGGATGCTCGACGACAATGTCGTGGCCCAGGACACGGTGCGGCTGGCTCAGCGGCTGATCGAACTGGAGAAGGAGAACTGGGAGATGGCGCTCTACCCCGTGGAGCCGCACGGGTTCCAGGAGGCGACGGGGTGGCTGGACGAGTACCGGCGGATCCTGAAGCTGTTCGAGACGAACCTGAAGGACTGACCGGGTCAGAGCACCAGACCGCCGAGGTTCGCGAGCCCCACCGGCTCTTTCGTGAAGAAGGGCTCGCCGGCGGCGACGCCGATCCTGCTGCCGAAATAGGTGGCGGCGGCCTCGACCCATTCGACGACGCGGCGGTTCTTCTCGGGGAGGACAAACTGCGTGTGGTAAGCCCGGATCGCGTCGAGCTTGCGCTCAACGAAGCCGGAGATGTCGAAGACGAACGACGGGTCGGCCACCCAGCGCAGGTGGGTCGCGTAGTAGTAGAAGAGCCACCTCGGGTAGATCGGGGGGCCGATCTCGCTGAGCGACGCGCCGTGCATCGGGGGCGGGGCGGGCATGTCGAGCTTGGTGAGTTTCGCGTCGAAGCGGGCGTCCTCGACGATCCGCGTGGTGGCGCGGTGGTCCGGGTGGGCGTCCTCGAAGTAGGGCGTGAAGATAATCTCGGCCTGATGGGCCCGGATCACGCCCGCGACGGCGTGGCGCGCCTCGATGGTGTGCTCGACAAACCGGTTCGGCAGGTCGAGGCAGACGCGGCGGATCTCGGGCCCGCCCTCGGGGGAGAGGATCTCGCGGGCGGCCTCGGCCTCCTTCTCGCGCGTCGCGGGATCGCCGAACGGCGTCGGCTCGCCGTTGGTCATGTCCAGGAGGAGCACATCGTGCCCCTGCTGGGCGAGGCGGGCGATGGTGCCGCCCATCCCGAGTTCCTGATCATCCGGGTGGGGGCCGACGACGAGGATCCGTGCCATGGCTGACCTCTCCCGATGGGCCCGCGGGCCCCTACTTGATCCGGTTCCCGCCGACCAGCAGGCCGAAGAGCGTCTCCCCGGTTTCGAGTTCGGCGAGCACGACGGGGTCGGGGTCGCGGGTGGCGAAGAACCCCCCGGCCCGGAAGGTGTCCCCGAATTCGTCGACGAACTCCCGGAGTGGCAGGTCGAGCGTCTCTCCCACGGCGAGATCGCCGACGGGCCGGCTGTACCGCTGGTTCAGCCAGAGCGTGCAGCCTTCGAAGGATCGCGAGGTGGTGTTGGTCAGGCGGAGGCGGGTGACGCTCCGCAAGACCTGGATGTTCAGCACCTCGCCCTCGGTCAGCGTGCCGGGCATCGGGCGGGCGTAGTCGATGGACTGCCCGCCCCGGCACCCGCCCAACGCGAGGGCGGAGGCGGCCAGAACGGGGGTGAGGCGGCGGAATCGGGGAAGCAATTCTGTCATGCGGGCAGGATATCGTCCCCGCGATGACCTGTGACGGCTCCAACGCGACCCCGCCGAGCCCGGCGATCGCCCCGGCGGGGCACGGCCACGACGCGGCCGCAGGCCTTGACCCGCGCCGGATCGCCGAGGATCTGGCAACCCGGTTCGGGGCGGGCGGCGTGGACCCGCGGATCCCGATGCTCGTTCCGGGCTTCGACGCCCCGTTCTTCCAGGCCGGGCTCGCGGGATACTCCGACGCGGCGATGCGGCTCGTTGCCCGCTGGCACGGGTGCCCCTACTGCGTCACCGAGGCGCTGCTGGACCAGACCCTGCTCGGGGGAGGACGCGGGTTCACCAAGGCCGACCTGGGAGACCTGGCGGACAATGTCCCCGGCGGGGCCGAGGATGCGCCGCTGGCCGGGCAGATCATGGGCTCGGAGCCCGCGGAGATGGCGGCGGCGGCGTTGAAGATGATCGAGCAGGGCCGGCGGAGGGCGAAGGAGTATCGCGACTTGGCGGCCCGCGGGGCGAAGGGGAACGGGGCGTTGGTGTCGGATTCGGGCCGTTGCGAGCCGGGAAGGCACCTCACCGATTCCACGCCGCCCTCGTTCGCCGCGATCGATGTCAACCTCGCCTGCCCGGTCAAGAAGATCGCCCGCAAGGCGAGGGGTGGCCACTGGCTCGGCGAACCCGAGGGGGCGATCCGAATCCTCGAAGCGGTGCGTGAGGCGGTGCCCGCCGAGATCCCGGTAACGGTCAAGATGCGGCGCTCGTTCGACGATTCGCCGGAGATGCGCGAGAGTTTCTTCCGGATCTTCGACGCGGCGTACGACCTCGGCTGCGCCTGGGTGACCGTGCACGGGCGGACGGTGGCGCAGAAGTATGTCGGCCCAAGCCGGTGGGACATGCTGCGTGAGATCGCCACGCGTCGCCATCCCGGCCGGTTCACCGATCGCGTCGTCTTCGGCTCGGGGGATGTGTGGTCGGCGGGCGATGTGTTTCGGCTTGTCGCCTACACGGGCATGCAGGGCGCGAGCGTCGCCCGAGGATGCATCGGGAACCCGTGGATCTTCCGCCAGTGCCGCGATCTTCTGGCCGGCCGCGAGCCCGCCCCCCCCACCATCGCCGAGCAGCGCCGGGTGCTCGAACAGCACTTCGGCCTGGCCCTTGCGGTCAACGAGCGGATGGTCCGGGGCGAAGACGGGGCGAGGCGGGCCAGGGCCGAGCGGTTCACCGGGAAGACCATGCGGAAGTTCGGGATTCAGTTCTCGAAGCACCACCCCGAGGCCGAGGCGGTTCGGCGGAGGTTTATCGCCGTGGCGACGCTCGAGGATTGGCGGGCGGTGCTCGAGGACTTCTTCCCGCAATTGCCTGCCGATGAGCATCGGCCTTGAACGCCCGCGCTGATGTGCCGGGCTCTCTGTTCGCGGGCAAACCCTTGATTAAGGGCGAACCGACACCCTGAACGGGTCTGAGTTAAGCGTCCCGACTTAGGCTGTGAATGTCCGCATCATCCGAAAGGAGAGCGCCATGCCCGGGCAGATCCCCGTCGCCGCCGGCCTTATCGCCGCCGCGTGCGCCGTCGCGAGCGGTCAGTTGCTGGTCCAGGACCAGTTCCTGCTCGGGGGCGATCCGCTCGCGGGTGAGTATCTCGCGGATTCGGTTCTGAACGGGCAGGGCCCGACCGGAGGTACGGTCATCGGTTTTCAGGGGCTCTGGGAGGCGCCGGTAAGCGAGAATGATCTGTCCGGCACCGCCTATGTCGATCCGACGGGGCTCACCTACCAAGTCGGGCCCGAACGCCTTGAAACCGCGGGCGGGAGCCACCGATACCGACGAAACCGCGGCAACGGGGTGACCTACTGGAGTTGGAGGGGGGCCATCCCGGGCGAGCCCCGCAACGACTGGTGGGTCAGCGTGCTGATCCGGACGACGCATCAGCCGCACTACGGCTGGGTGGTTTTGGAGTTCACCAACGGCGGCGCCCTTGAATTCGGGCTTCTGACACACGGTTTCCCGTTCATCGAGGAGTTGCACGGGCTGGTCGAGCAGGCAATGGCCAACCAGACTCACCTTCTCGTCGCCCATGTGATCGACGACCCGGTTGAGGGAGAATATGTCGAGTTGTGGGCCGATCCAGTGCCGCTCCGCGCGACGCTTGCTGGCGAGCCCCCGATTCCGCCGCACGCGTCCGGCGGCGCGGGGAACGATGTGCTGATCGATGGCTCGGGTGTGCTGCAGAATGTCGATTTCGGGATGCACACCTACTCGGGGTACGACATCTACCACGATGAGATCCGCGTGGGTGGGTCGTGGAGCGATGTCGTTCCGGTCGTGGTCGAACCGGGGTGCAACGGGGCGGACCTCGCGGACCCGCTCTTCCTGCTTGACCTTGCGGATGTCAACGCGTTCGTGGCCGCGTTCGTCAGCGGTCACCCGGTGGCGGACCTCGCGCCGCCGGTCGGGCTGCTCGACCTGGCAGACATCAACTCCTTCGTGGTCGGATTCCTGTCGGGCTGCCCTTGATCGTGGCACGCCCCCCCCCGACCCGCCCGGTGAGACGCCCGGGTTCGGTCGCGGTGGCGCCGCGTCCGGCGTGGTACTGTTCCCTCATGGATGTGTTGGCCGATCGCCGAGTCGGGGACCTGCTCGATGAACTCGCCTCCAAGACCCCCGCCCCGGGCGGGGGCGCGGCGGCGGCGCTGACGGCGGCGACGGCGGCGGCGCTGACCGGCATGGTCATCGCCTACTCACTCGGGAAGAAATCGCTCGCCGAGCACCAGCACATGCTCGAAGGCGTCCGCGCGAGCGTGCAGGTGCTCCGGGAGGAGTTCCTCCGGCTCGCCGGGGAGGACATGGCGGCCTACGCCGAGTTGAACCAGATCCAGAAACTGCCCGAGGGCGACCCCCGCCGCGCGGCGGAGGAGCCCTCCGCGGTCGGCCGGGCGATCGACGCCCCGAAGCGGATCCTGGACCGGTCCCGCGACCTGCTCAACCTCATCGCCTCGCTCGCCGGCAAGAGCAACGCCCACCTGCGCAGCGACCTGGCCGTTGCGGCGGTGCTCGCCGAAGCGGCGGCGGCGTCCGCGGCGTGGAATGTCCGCGTGAACGCCCCGCTTCTTCCGGAAGCCCAGCGGCCCGCGCTGTTCGGACGCCTGGAAGCCGCGGTAGCCGCCGCCCAGCAGGTCAGAGACCGCGTCGAGCGGGCCTGCTCCTGACCCCCGGCGAGCCCCCCTACGCTCCCGCGTGCACTTCCAGAGGCTGAGTGATTCCGAGATCCCCGAGGCGGCGGAACTGAACACGCTGTTCCGCGAGGCCAGCGTGATCGATCAGCCCAGCCTCATGCTCCAGCACTTCGGGAAGTGGTTCGGAAGGCGTCGCCCCACGGATCTGTTCGTGTCGGTCGCCAGACGCGATCTCCCGCCCGGGCGGTTCAAGATCACCAGGCTCATGACCCGGGCCGACCGCCTCCAGGTTGGTGAACGGGAGCCGGCAAACCCGTGGCGCGACTGGGAGAGCCTCCCCGTGCTCGAGGGAGGGCTCATCGGCGAGATCATCGCCCAGGAATGCCCGCAGATCATCCGCGAGATCGACGCGGCCGATGACCCGCACCTCGGCCCATCCCTCGCCGGCATCCGCTCGGGGGTGGCGATCCCGCAGTATCACGACGGGCGAGCGACCAACTGGGCCCTCTCCTTCTTCAACGACCCCGTCGGGCTCGCGGCCGCCGACCTGCCGACAGCGGTGATCGACACGAGCCTGCTGGGCATGGCGACGCGGAACCTCGTCTCGAAGCGGCAGGCCGACCTGCTCAACCGGGAACTCACCCACCAATTCGAGCAGATCGCGAACATCCAACGCTCGCTGCTGCCGCAGCGGCTGCCGTCGATCCCTGGCCTCGAGATCGCCACGAGCTACCTCACCAGCGACCGGGCGGGCGGGGACTACTACGACTTCTTCCCATTCCCCGACGGATCCTGGGGCATCCTGATCGCGGATGTCTCCGGGCACGGCCCGGCGGCGGCAACGGTCATGGCGATGCTCCGCGCCATCCTGCACTGCTACGCGGGCGAGGACTTCTCCCCGGCGTCGGTGGTCCGGTTCACCAACCACAAACTCGTCTCGTCCAACCTCGACGGGAGCTTCGTCACGGCCCTGTTCGCGGTGTACGACCCCGGGACCTCGGTCCTCTCGTGGTCGCGGTGCGGGCACCCCCCACCGGCTCTGAAACTGGCCGAGGGGGGCGTGATCGAACTCGACCGCACGGGCGTCCCCCCGCTGGGCATCCTGCCGGACATGGAGCCCGAGCAGGAATCTCGCCGGCTCGAACTCGGCGAGACCATCGTTCTGTACACCGACGGGATCACCGAGGCGTTCAACGACGACCGCGTCATGTTCGGCGTGAGGGGCCTGGTGGCCTCGCTCGAACAGTGCAGCGGACGCCCCGAATGCGTCGTCGACTCCGTGCACGGCGCCCTCTACCGCCACACCGGCGTGATGGACCGCGACGACGACCAGACGCTCATCGCCCTCCGGCGGGTCGGGGCGGCGTGATCCGTCGCACGACCGAACCCTGGTACGCCCGGCCTGACCCCACGGGCGAGACCGCGACCGGGGAGCGAGGCCTCCGGTTCGCCTGCACGATGTGCGGGAACTGCTGCACCGGGCCGGAGGGGTATGTGCTCTTCACGCCCGAAGAAGCCGAGCGGATCGCGGCCGGCCTGGGCCTCTCCCGCGAGGCGTTCGAGGCGAGGTACACCCACCAGACCGTTGAAGGGCCCTCGCTGAACGAGGTGCGCACGGAGTTCGGGTTCGATTGCGTTTTCCTCGACAGGACGACGATCCCCGGCAAGGCGGTATGCGGGATATACGCGAACCGTCCATCGCAGTGCCGGACCTGGCCCTTCTGGAAACAGAACCTGCGCACGCCCGGGCACTGGCGCTCGGCGGGGCGGACCTGCCCCGGGCTCAACAAGGGCCAACTCCACAGCCCCGAGCACATCCGGTTGACGGTCGAGGGCCACCCCGGGGCGGCCCGGTCGTGACCGGCGTTTGAGATTCAACGGCGGAAGGCGGATACTCCCCCGATGGAAGCGTTCTGGAAGGCCGCTCGATCGATGCTCCGGTACCGGGCGATGCTCGCCGCCGCCCTCTGCTGCGCGATCGTGAGCGGGTCGGCCCTGGGGGGGGGCATCATGGCCGCCGCCCCAGTGATCGACGCGATCGTCGGGCAGGAGCGCACGCTGGCGGAGATGGCCCGCGACTTCAACGCCCGCAGCCCGATCGACATCCCCGAATCGGTGATCGCGGGGTTCCCGGTCAAGCCGTTCCACGCGGTCATCGCGGTCATGATCGGCCTGAGCGTGCTGACGCTGATCGGCGCGACCACGAATTTCGCCCACCTGTACCTCTCGATGACGGTGGTCGAACGGACGGTCGCCCGTGTTCGGCGAGACCTGTTCAGGCGGGTGATTCACCTCCCGCTGCGGGCCGTCGTCGCCGGGGGCTCGTCCGACCCGGTCAGCCGGATCGTCAACGACCCGCAGCAGCTCTCGACGGGGCTGGCGGCCCTGATCAGCCGGGGCGTCGCGCAGGTCAGCAAGGGCATCGCGTCGTTTCTCGCCGCGGTGCTGATCGACTGGCGCCTGACGGGGATCACGCTGCTGGTCGTGCCCGGGATGTACGCGGTCATCCGTTCGCTCGGGCGGACCATCCGCAAGGCGTCGCGGGCGGCGCTCGGCAAGCAGGCGATGCTCTACGCCGCCGCGAACGAGACGCTCCAGGGCCTGCGCGTCGTGAAGGTCTACACGACCGAGCGGTACGAGTCGGGCCGATTCCACAGGATCAACAAGGAGGTGCTCGCGCACATCCTCTCCGCACGCCGGGCCCGGGCGCTCTCCAGCCCGCTCGTCGAGGGCATGGCCGTGCTGACCATCGCCGGACTCACGCTGATCGCGGTCAAGGCGGTCTTCGACGAGGAGCTCGACCCGGCCGACATGATCCTCGCGCTGGCGGGCCTCGGCATCGCGGGGGCCTCGCTGCGCCCATTGACCGGCATCATCAACGACATCCAGCAGTCCGCGGCGGCCGCCGAGCGGATCGAGCAGATGCTCGCCGAGCCCTCGGAACCCGGGCACGACCCCTCGCTCCCCCGCATCGCCCGGCACGCCGAGTCCATCCGGTTCGCCCGGGTCTGGTTCACCTACCCCGGCGGGGACCAGCCCGCGATCCGGGGGCTCACGCTCGCGATCCCGCACGGGCAGACGCTCGCGGTGGTCGGCCCGAACGGCTCGGGCAAGACGACGCTGCTCAGCCTCGTCCCCAGGCTCTTCGACCCCGACGACGCCTCGCCGGAGGGAGGCTCGGGGGGGGCGGTGCTCGTCGACGGGCGAGACATCCGAACCGTCGCGGTCCGCTCGCTGCGCCGGCAGGTCGGCGTCGTGACCCAGGAGACCGTCATCTTCGAGGGAACGATCGCCCAGAATATCGCCTACGGCGCGGACGGGGCGACGCGGGAGCGGATCGTCGAAGCGGCCAAGCGGGCGCGGGCGCACGAGTTCATCGAGTCACGGGGCGGGTACGACGCGTTGGTGGGCGAGCGGGGGCTCACGCTCTCGGGCGGGCAGCGGCAGCGCCTGGCGATCGCGCGGGCGATCCTGCGCGACCCCGCGATCCTGATCCTCGACGAGGCCACCAGCATGATCGACGCCGAGAGCGAGGCCCACATCACCGCCGCGCTGTCGGAGTTCAGCGCGGGGAGAACGACGCTGGTGGTCGCCCACCGCCTCAGCACGGTGGTCAACGCCGACCGGATCGCCGTCCTCGACCGGGGCGAGTTGGTCGACCTCGGGACCCACGACGAACTGCTCGCCCGCTGCCCGACCTACAGGCAGATCGCCGAACGACAGCTGATCGCCTCGAGCACCTGAGGAGCGCACGCCGATGCACCGCGAGGGCGCCGACCCGTTCAACATGCAGCCCGAGGACTTCCTCTGCGACTTCTGCGGCCTGCCCTGGTCGGAAGACCGCCCCTTCGTCGAGGGGCACCGCGGGTCGTGCATCTGCGGCAAGTGCTTGACGGTCGCGTACAGCGCGCTGGTTCACCTCAACGCGGGCGAGCCGCTCGGCGAAGGCGGGGCGTGCACCCTCTGCCTCGAGCCCAAACGCGATCAGCCGCACTGGCGCAGCCCCGCCCTGCCCGAGAAACTCGCCTGCATCCGCTGCGTCAAGCAGTCGGCGGGCGTCCTGCACAAGGACCCCGAGGCGGACTGGGAGAAGCCCAAGCCCCCGACCCGCTCGGCCTGATGCGGGTCCGCATTCAAACCCGCGCCTGACGAGCCGCGGGCGCGAGCCCGCGAACCGTTGTTGGGCGCCCCGATTCCTCGCGTTTCCGCCTTGCCCCAGTCTCAATCGAAACCCGCCCGACGGCGGCTGGGCAAGTCCGTCGGCTCGAGCGGCCCCGCCCACCCCGAGCCACCGCGGGTCACCGCACCCGCTGCCGCGGAGGCGTCGCCCATCGCATCTTGCCCATCAGCGTCTGCCAATAGGTCACGCTGCCGCTCTGGACCAGGTGAATCGGCGTCGGGTCCTCGGTGATCACGATCCGGTCGCCCTTGTGCACGCGGTGATGGACCTGCCCGTCGCACATCACCGTGGTCCCGTGCCCGTCCTCGCTCTCAACGCCCCGCCACGACGGGTCGTCGTTCGTCTCTTCCAATTCGATCATGATCTCCGACGATGAAGGGACCACGATCGGACGGAACGAGAGCGAGTGCGGCGCGATCGGCGTCAGCACATTGCCCGCCACACCGGGCGCCACGATCGGTCCACCAGCCGAGATGTTGTACGCGGTCGACCCCGTCGGCGTGCTCACGATCAGCCCGTCCCCAACAACCCGAGGGCCGGCCTTGCCGTCGATCTCCAGACGCAGCGAGATCATCCGGTAAGGCGGGCCCGAGGTCACGACGACCTCGTTCACCGCCGTCTCCGACGCCCGCTTCTGCCCGTCCGCGGACCGGATCACCGAACGCAGCACGGGGGCCGCCTGCGTCCGGAGTTCCCCCGCGCCGAAGATCGCCTCGGCCTGGTCTTTGAGCGTGTCCAGATCGAACTCCGCCATGAACCCGACCGTCCCCAGGTTCACGCCCAGGATCGGCCGCCCCGCCTTTGCGCAACCCCGGGCCGCCGAGAGCAGCGTGCCGTCGCCGCCCAGCACGACCACAAGGTCAAACTCCTTCGCGGGGAGCGTGAACGGGCCGGCCGCATCGAGTTCATCCACGAGCCGCCCGAAGCGGCCAATCAGCGAACGCACCACCGGGGCCGCGTCCACCGCGTCGGCCTTCCTCGGATTCAGCAGCAGCAGGACATCGCGGCCCACGCGGGGAGTGTACCGCCCGCGCCTCTCCCGGGGTGGCCCGGGTTGGCCCGGGGTAAGCGGCCGGGACGATCAATCGGCCCGGTGCGCGGCCTCGCGGACGCCCCGCCGCGCCGGGTCCGCGACCCGATCGATCGCCGCGCGGACGGCCCGGGCGATGCCCGCGCTGTCGATCCCGGCTTTGCGGAGCTGGTCGCCCCGGCTGTCCTGGATGATCCACTCATCCGGGATCGCGAGCCGGGTCAGGCCGGACGCATCCAACCCGAGTTCCTGGGCCGCCTCAAGCACCGCGGCGCCGAACCCGCCGATGACGCTGTGGTCCTCGACCGTGACGACCGGGATCCGCCGGCTCAACAGGTCCGCGATCAAGCCCCGGTCGACCGGCTTGGCGAACCTCGCGTCCCACACGCCGACCCGGAATTCGGGCCCGAGGTCCTCCCGCGCCTTCATCGCGTCGATCGCCGGCGTCCCGAACGCGAGGACCGCGACATCCGGCCGGTCCTCGTCGAGGTTCGCGAACTCGGGCGTCAGCAGCCGCGCCCGGCCGAGCTCGAACGGGGGGCACCCCGCTCCCGCGAAGCGATCCGAGACATCCGCCCGCGGATAGCGCACGGCGGAAAGCCCCTCGTCGTAGGTGCGCATGAACTCGAGCGCCCCAAGCAGACTCGGCTCGTCGATCGCCGCCAGCAGCGCCGCGTCGGGCAGCGTCCGCAGCAGCGCGATGTCGCAGAACCCGTGGTGCACCGCGCCGTCCCCCCCCACCAGCCCGGCCCGGTCGAGGCAGAGGCGGACGGCGAGCCCCTGAAGCGCGACCTCCTGGAACGCCTGGTCGAAGGCACGCTGGAGGAAGGTCGAGTACACCGCGAAGAACGGCCGGAAGCCGGTCTTGGCCAGCCCAGCCATCATGTCCAGCGCATGGCTTTCGCAGATGCCCGTGTCCCAGGTCCGCTCCGGAAACCGGGCGAGCGGCTTGCTGATCCCCGTGCCGTCCGGCATCGCCGCGGTGCACGCGACAACCTTCTCGTCACGCTCCATCAGCCCGACGATCGCGTCGGCGAACGCCGCGGTGAACGACCGCCCGCCCGTCTTGATCTCGACCCGGCACCCCAGCGTCTCGTCGCGCTCGACCTTGAAGGCCTTGGGGGAGTGAAACCGCGTGGCGTCGGCCTCCGCGACATCGAGCCCCTTGCCCTTGATCGTCTTGACATGCAGCACCACGGGGCGGTCCATGTCCCGGGCCTCGGTGAGGAACTCGATCAGCGTCGGGAGATGGTGCCCGTCGATCGGGCCCACCGTCACCAGCCCGAACTTCTCGAAGACCGAGTCCTCGTTGATCAGCGCCTTGGTCACCTCCCCCGCGCGGTGCGTCGCCTCGCGGATCATCCCGCCCCCCGGGAGGTGCCTGAGCAATTCCTTGGCGCCCTTCTTCAGATCCGTGTAGGTGTGGCTCACGCGGACGCGGTCGAAATAGCCCGCGATCGCCCCCTGCGGCTTGCTGATCGACATGCCGTTGTCATTCAGGACAACGAGGAACTGCCGGCGGAGCGTCCCCGCGTTGTTCAGCCCCTCCATCGCGACGCCGTTGACGATCGACGCGTCCCCGATCAGCGTGACCACCCGCCGCCCCCCCGGGTTGTTCTCGGGGTGAAAGGCCTCGCCCGTGAGCGCATCGCCCCGGGCCATGCCGACCGCCGTCGAGATCCCCGTGCCCGCGTGACCGACACGGAATAGGTCGTAGGGGCTCTCCGAGGGCTCGGGGAAACCGCTCATCCCCTCGCTCGTCCGCAGGCGGCCGAGCAGGTGGGCCCTCCCCGTGACCAGCTTGTGCGGGTAGCAC
The DNA here is from genome assembly GCA_036732005.1 of Phycisphaerales bacterium. Lineage (GTDB taxonomy): Bacteria > Planctomycetota > Phycisphaerae > Phycisphaerales > UBA1924 > UBA1926. The sequence goes on along the minus strand of DAINDF010000002.1, from coordinate 327,990 downwards.
TGGTGCCCCACATCGAACAGCAGGCGATCGTGCGCAAAATCGAAAACATAGTGCAGCGCCAGCGTCAGCTCCACCACGCCAAGGTTCGGCGCGAGGTGGCCCCCGGTCTGCTGCACCTGCGCGATGATGGCCTCCCGGATCTCCGCCGCCAGCGAGGAGAGTTCCTCGACGCCGAGCCGCTGGATGTCCTTCGAGCCGTTGATCCGTGAGAGGATATCTGCGAGCGGTTCCATGCCACCCCGTTGTTGGGGCCCCTCGGGCCCGTTTTCATCCAATACTGAAACTATTGTACCCGATCGCGACGCCCGGACCTCGACCGATCCGGCGACCCTCCCCGCCCAACTCCTACGCCCTTATCGGGTTCGCCGTGCGAGGTACCCCGCAAGTTCTTTCAACGCCTCCGCCGCGGGCCCCAGCGATCGCGCCGCATCGACCGCACAGACCCTGAACTCCTCAACCTTCGCCCGGCTCGCCTCGACGCCGTGCACCACGGGCCAGGTGAGCTTGCCGGCGTCGGCGTCCTTGCCCGTCCGCTTGCCCGCGTGCTCGGCGGGCTGCTCCACATCCACCAGATCGTCCACGATCTGGAACATCAGCCCGATCGCCTCCGCGTACCGACTGATCGCCCCGAGCCGCTCCGCGGATTCGGCATCGGGCCGCCCCGCCAGACCCACCAGGGCCCCCATCCGGCAGGCCGCCACGATCAACGCGCCGGTCTTCTCCCGGTGGATCCGCTCCACGCGTTGGCCCGGGGTTTCCTGAGCCGCAAACCCCCCGAGCGTGTCGAGCACCTGCCCCGAGATCATCCCCATCGTCCCCGCGGTGAGCTCTTCGACCAGGCGAATCCGGAGCGTGGGAGACGCCCCCTCCACCCGCGAGAGGACGCCGAACGCGAACGCGAGCATCGCGTCGCCCGCGAGGATCGCCATCGCCTCGCCCGCGTGCACATGCAGCGTCGGGCGCCCGCGGCGCAGGTCGTCGTCGTCCATCGCCGGCAGGTCGTCGTGCACGAGGCTGAACGCGTGCACCAACTCCGCCGCGGCCCCCACACCAAGGCTCAGCCGGCCCGCCGAGGCCTCCCCCGCCGCCGCCGCGCAGCAGTGCCACGCCAGCAGCGGGCGGAGCCGCTTCCCCCCGCCGAGCAACGCGTACGCCACCGCGTCGCGGAGATTCGGCGGCGCACCCAGCCCGGCGCACACCTCGGAGAGATGACGCTCGATCTCTCCGAGCGGCGCGGCGAACGCCGCGGGAACACCTGCCTGCCGCCGACTCGACTCCGTCATGGGGTCAGTGTACGGGTGCAGACATCCGCGCCGTGCGCGCCGGACGGGGCGGTCACCTACGATCCGGCCCATGCCGACGATCGACTCGCTCACCTCGCTCTTCCAGGCCGGCGGCTGGGTCATGTACCCCCTCGCCGCCCTGAGCGTCATCTCGGTCGCGCTCACCATTGAACGGGCGTTGTTCTGGACCAGGACGCACAGCCCGGGCCACATGCGGATCATCGAACGCGTGACCCGCGAGATGCGGCGGGGTGATCTCTCCGCCGCCGCCGCCGCCGTCGCCCGCGACCGGTCGGTGTACGGCCGCTTCGCCTCCGCCCTGCTCGACGAGGCCCGCGGCAAGACGGGTCAAACGGGCCCGGTCGAGGACTCGTTCGCGCTCGAGAAGGCCGAGTCGCTCCGCCCCATGATCGAACGCTGGGCGACGACGCACGCAACGATCATCACCGCCTCGCCCATGCTCGGCATCCTCGGCACCGTCACCGGCATCATCCGCTCGTTCCGCCTGCTCAGCGCCGACCAGGTCGTCACCGACCCCGCGTCGATCGCGGGCGGCATCGCCGAGGCCCTCTTCACCACCGCCCTCGGGCTCATCGTCGCGCTCCTGACGCTCTTCCCGCACGCGCTCTTCCGCGCCCAGGCCGAACGCTGCCTCGCACGCCTCGAACTGATCGCCGCCTCGATCGTCGGCGGGCCAACGCAGGGCCCAGCCCGCGACCGCTGACCCTCAGCCCGATTCCTGCGCACGGATCAGGTCGTAGATCTCGTCGGACGAGCCGGCGTCGTACACGCTCTGCCGGAACGCCTCCATCGTCATCAACCGGCTCACCCGCGCCAACGCCTGGATGTGGTCGCTCGTCCGGTCCGGCGGGCTGGCCAGCAGGACGATCAGGCGGACCGGTCTCCCGTCGATCGCCTGAAAATCCAGCGGCTCGGCCGGCTTGCCGATCGCCATCGCCAGGCCGTTGAGCCCGGGGCACTTACCGTGCGGGATCGCCAGCCCGTGCCCGATGCCGGTCGTCCGGGTCTGCTCGCGCGTCCACACCGCGTTCTTCAACGAGGTCCCGTCGGCCACCCGCCCCGCGCCCACCAGCAGGTCGACCAACTCGTCGATCACCCCACGCTTGTCGGACGACCGCAGCGGGGCTCGGATGCACTCGGGGCTGATCAGGTCGAGGAGATTCATAACACCGGTGGCAGCAGGCATGACGCGGGGCCCCCGCCGACCAACCGCCGGCGGACAAAGAGTGTACCCCGCCGGCAGCGCGAGTGCGCCACGCCTACCCCGTTCTCCGCAGCAGCACCGAGTAGCTCCCGTCGTGGTACACCTCGGGCCCATCGCCCGGAACACCGCCGCAGAGCGTCTCCCGCTCCCGCTCCCGCCGGAACCCGTGCCACTTGCCCGCCCAGTCGGCCTGGGCCCGGTTCTCCTCTCGCTGCAGCGAGCAGGTCGAGTAGAGGAACGATCCGCGCGGCGCCAGCAGCCGGATCGAGTCGGCCATGATCTGCCGCTGCGTCTCCACCAGTCTCGCTCCCTGCCGGGTCGCCGCGCGGTACTTCGCCTCGGGCCGGCGGGCCAGCACACCCGTGTTCGAGCACGGCACATCCAGCAGAATCAGATCGGCCCGACCCAGGCAGTCGTGCAGCATCGCGTCGGGCTCCAGGACACGCACCTTCTCGTTCCCCGCGAACACCCGCGTAAGCGTTTCAAGCCGCGACCGGTCCACATCCGACGCGATAATCTCCGCCCCCGGGAAGACCGCGGCGAGCTGCCGCGTCTTGGTTCCCATGCCCGCGCAGACATCCACAATGACCCGCGGCTCCAGGTCCCGGACGCTCTCGACCGCCTCCGCCGATGCGGGGTCCTGCACCCAGATGTCGCGACGCGACCCGAGCAGCGCCCCCAGCGAAGCGGGCCGGCCCTCGTACACCAGAAACCCCGCCCGCCGGTGCGGGGAGGTCTCGGGAACGGGCCCCGTCGCGTGCCGCGCGTTGATCACCACCGGCGCCGTGACCAGCGAGTGCAGCGCGAGCCGGTCGCGGTTCGCCCGCCCGTGCGCCGTCTCCCACGAATCGAGCAGCGCCCGGGGTTGGCGCGCCGCGGCGCGGCGCCGACCGCCGGGGGCGCCGGGTAGCACCTCCGCCGCGTGCGCGTGCTTGCGGCCGTCCCCGAGCGGGATCTCGTCCACCCCGCCCCCCCACCGCTCCCGGAACGCCCGGTCCTCGCCCACGAGCTCGTGCACCCGCCGCAGCACCGCGTTGACCATTCCCCCGGCGCCGGGACGGATCACCCGCTTGGCCCACTCCACCGACTCGCTGATCGCCGCGTGCGCCGGGACCCTGTCCAGCAGCACCAACTGGGCCGCCCCCGCCAGCAGCGCCGCCCGGACCCGCGGCTCGAGTTCAAGAAAGGGCCGGGTCAGCCCGGGCGCGATCAGGGCCTGGAGCGTCCACCATCTCCGGATCGCGGCGTCGTGAATCGCGTGCGCAAGCGCCGCGTCGCGGGCGTCCAGCCCCGTTGTCTCCAGCGGTGTCGGGACAAGATCGGGGAAATGCCCCGCGTCCTGCGCGAGCCGTGCGCACACCACCGACCGCGCCGAAACCACCCCCCCGGGCCGGAGGGAGCCGCCCGCGGCGGGGGGCCGTCGCCCGGGCGGGTTCTTGGATTGCCGGCGGGGTCGCCCGGGTCGTGTCACCCCCGAGTCTACGCGCCGGGCCCCCAAGGCCGTACGCTGCCCGGGCCATGATGCACGCCGACCCGGCACCCCCACCCCGCCCGTCGCCCCCCCGGGGGTTGCTGGCGTCGATGCGCATCCGCAAGAAGCTGATCTTCCTCCATTCGCTGTTCTCGCTGATCCTCGCCTCGATCCTCCTGATCGCGGTCAGGCCTTCGGTCCGCAGCGCGGTCTCCGAGGCCGAGGGGGCCCTGGCCGCCCGGTCGGTCCTGGCGCTCGTCTCGGGCAGCGAGATGCCCGCCCACGCCTTCGGGGACCTGCTGGTGGTCAAGCGGGGAGGGGCCGAGCAGGCCGGGCTCACTCCCGAGACCGCGGCGCGGATCACCGCGGCGGGGCCCGAGCCGGTCGCGATCCCGGGGGACCGGGGCTGGACCTGGCGCGCCGCCCGCGGGCCGGAGGGGTTTGTGCTCGTCGGGGCCCGGCTGGAATCGGCCCGGGAGGCGGCGCTTGGGGTCTACCTGCTGCTCATCGTGGCCCTGGTCGCGGTGTACGGGCTCATCGCGGCGGCGCTCGAGGTCTTCGTCCTGCCGCGCCATGTCTACGGCCCGATCGGCCTGCTGCTCGAGGCCGACCGCGCCGTGCAGCGGCACGACACGCTCGGGGAACTCGTGCCGGAAGAGGCCATGCCGGCCGACGAACTCGGCGAGATCATGCGGTCGCGGAACAGCGCCATCCGGGGCATCCGCCGCCAGGAAACCGCGCTCGCGCGCGCGCTCGACGACCTCGAGGTGATCGCCGGGGACCTGAAGCGCAAGAACCACCTGCTGGAGACCGCGAAGCGGAACCTCGAAGGGGCCGACCGCCTGATGAGCCTGGGCATGATGTCCGCCGGGATCGCGCACGAGTTGAACACCCCGCTCGCCGTCGCCAAGGGGCTGGTGGAGAAGCTCTGCGCCGCGCCGCACCGCTCGCTGCCCCAGGCCGAGGCCGATCTTCTCAAGCGTGTGGTCGGCCGCCTGGAGAGGCTGAGCGAGGGGCTGCTCGACTTCGCGCGTGCGCGCGACCCCGCCTACGCCCAGGCCGACCTGGCCTCGATCCTGGACGAGGCCATCACGCTGGTCCGACTTGACCGGGGGGCGGCGGAGATCTCGATCCGGCACGGGGTCGCGCCGGGGTTCGCGCTCGAGTGCGACGCCGACCGCATGGTGCAGGTGCTGGTCAACCTCATCCGCAACGCCGTCGACGCCCTGGGGAGCGAGGGGCTGTCTGAGCGGCGGGTCGAGATCGAGGCGGAGTGCGAAGACCGGGACGGCGAGGAATGGGTGACCATCCGCGTGCGGGACACCGGCCCCGGGATCGACCCCGATGTGCTGCCCACGCTCTTCGAGCCGTTCGTCTCCACCAGGCTGGACAGCAAGGGGACCGGGCTCGGGCTCGCGGTGGCGGAAGGAATCGTCCGCGAGCACGCCGGTACCATCATCGCCCGCAACCGGCGCGGCGAGCGCGGGGCGGTCTTCGAGATCGTTCTGCCCCGGCGCGCCACACCCGCGGCCCGCGGACCGGAGGACCACACATGAACGGCGCCACCCAACCCGTCCAGAGCACCGTGCCGCCCCTCTCGATCGTGGCGGTCGACGACGACCCCGATTTCCGGGAGTACCTCCACGCCGTGCTCGACCCGGACGGGCACGACCTCAGGACCGCGGCGGACCCCGCGATGCTCTATGAGGCCTGCGAGCGGAGGCTGCCGGATGTCGTGCTGCTGGACATGAAGATGGGTGAGGCAGACGGGGAACAGGTGCTGGTCGAGATCCGGAGGCGGTGGCCCCGCCTGTGCGTGATCGTCGTCACCGGGTACCCGACGCTGGACTCGATGCGGCAAACCTTCAAGCAGGATGTCTTCGACTATGTCGCCAAGCCCTTCTCGACGGATGATCTGCGCCGCGTGCTGGGGCAGGCGGCGGCCGCGTTCAACCTCGGGGGCCGGCCCCAGGACAGGCTCCGCGGCGAACTCGGGCGGCAGATCAGGCTCTCCCGGACCCGGAAAGGGTGGACGCTCAAGGAACTCAGCGAGCAATCCGGGGTGAGCGTCAGCCAGCTCAGCTCGATCGAACGCGGGGCCCACCTCCCCAGCGTCGAATCGCTGCTGACGATCGCGACCGCCTTGGGCGAACGGCCCTCGGGCTGGCTCGAGGCCTCGGGATTCTGAGCCGGGAGGCGGCAAGTTTGTGCCCGCTACACTCGGGGCATGGCGAGGCCGCCCACGATCCTGTTCACCGGCTTTGAGCCCAGCGGCGACGACCACGCCTCGGTGGTTGTTTCGGAGCTCAAGGCCCGCCACCCCGGGCTGCGGATCTGCGCCTGGGGCGGTCCGAAGATGGAGGCCGCCGGGGCCGAGCTCATCGAACGAACAGGGCAGAACGCGGTGATGGGCCTGCCCGGGCTCTCGAAGATCCTGGAGCACCGTGAGATCAACAAGCGGGTTGCGGCGTGGATCGATGCCAACCCGGTGACGGTGCATGTCCCGGTGGACTCGCCGGCGGCGAACTTCCCGATCTGCCGGATCGCCAAGGAGCGCGGCGCGAAGGTGGTGCACCTGGTCGCGCCGCAGGTCTGGGCCTGGGGCACCTGGCGGGTGAACAAGCTCCGCCGGCTGACGGACTTCGTGTGCTGCCTGCTCCCGTTCGAGCAGGCGTTCTTCGAGGCGAAGCGCGTGCCGGCGAGGTTCGTGGGGCATCCGCTCTTCGACGCCATGCCCGACCCCGCGGCGTGCCGTGCCCAGGCCGAGGCGTTCCCCAAGAGCGAGCGGCGCGTGGCGCTGATGCCCGGGTCTCGGCCCGCCGAGGTTGAAAAGAACTTCCCCCTGCTGATCGAGTCGTTCCGCCGGCTCCGCCGCGACTACCCGGACCTGGCCGGGGTCGTCGCGGGGACGCACCCGGAACTGGAGGCCCGGCTGCGCGAGATCGCCGATCGAACGCCTGCCGCGCCCGGGTGCCATCCCGGGTGGCCCGAGGGTCTCGTGTTCGCGTCGAAGCGGACCGACGCGGTGATCCACTGGTGCGATCTTGCGCTCGTGGTCAGCGGCACGGTGACGCTTCAGGTCGCTCGGCAGGCCAAGCCGATGGTGATCGTCTACAAGTCGAGCCGCCTGATGTATTGGCTCCTGGCGAAGTGGCTGTTGGCCACCCCGCACTTCAGCCTGCCGAATCTTGTGGCGGGCGAGCGGCTGGTGCCCGAATTGGTGCCCCACTTCGGGGGCCCGGAGCGCATCGTCGACGAGGCCGTCGCCCTGCTCGAACGCCCCGAGCTGGCGGAGCACCAGCGCCAGGGCCTCCGCGCGATCTGCGAGCAGTTCGCGGGGCTGAACGCGGCCCGGGGCGCGGCGGACGCGATCGAGGCCGCCGCGGGCCTGGATCCCCAACGCGGGGACGCCCGGGCCCTGCACCCGTCGATGTCGCAGGCGGGGTGAGACGGACCTCGAGTGTGCGCTGCGTCAGGGGCCCGGAGTGGCAGCGAAAACTCCCCCGGTGGCCGCTCTCTCGACCGCGGTCCGGGCACTCCGCTGCACTCGCACGGATCTGCCCCGGCCGGCGTCAGGACGCATCCAGCCCGATCCCTCGCAGAGGAAATACCGCGACCACGGAGACGGCGTTGCCCGCCCGATCGAGGATCGGCACCACCTCGAGAATCGGCGTCGAGATCGGCAGGTCGCGCTCCAGCAGCCGTGAGGAGAGCTCGATCAAGTCATGTCGGGCGACCCGCTCGGTCTCGGCGAACAGCACGACGACCGACGCGGCGTGCCGGATGACGCCGTCGCCTTCGAGTTTGGCGATGTCCGCCGCCGGTCCCGAGACCAGTTCCGCGCCGTACGAGCGGTTCGGCGAGGGCACGCCCTGGCGGTAGCAGTGCTGGGCGACCGTCTTGATCTCGAGCCACATCGCCTCGGCGGGGGCCGTGCCGCCCCTCGACGCGTCGTGCTCGATGCGCTCGGCGAGGGGCGCGAAGAGCGTGCCCTCTGCCGCGTCGATCCGGCGTCTCGCGTGGATCGGGTCGAGCGGCGCGTCGCCCGGCTCGGGGGTGAGGACCAGATCGCACCGGTCGCGGGCGTTGTCGCCCTGGGCCTCGTCGCCCGGGAAGGGGACCTCCCGGTGAACGCCCCATCCGCCGGCGGTGAGCGCGGACGCCAACACCCCCTGGATTGCGCGCTCGTCCATCGCGTCAAGCCCGGCGACGGCCTGCTCCTCGGCGAGCGCGGCGTCGGCGGCGCGGAGCCCGACCGCGATCACCGCGGCGACCTCCGCGGGGTTCCAGACATGCTCGCTCCACGCCTCGCCCGGTTGCATCCCGCGGGCAGCATTGCACATCGGCGCGAAATCCGCCATGATGTCCGAACTCCGTCGCCACGCATACCCAAAACCGGGGGTCTCGCATGCAAGCATTCTGGGGTCTGCTCGATTCGATCAACAACATCATCTGGGCGAACTGGGTGCTCTACACCGTGCTCGGCGTCGGGGTGCTCTTCACGCTCTGGTCGGGTTTCTGCCAGTACCGCGCCCTGACCCACGGCACCGCGGTCATTCGGGGCATCTACGACGACAAGAACGACCCGGGGGCGATCAACCACTTCCAGGCGCTCTCGGCGGCGTTGTCGGCCACGGTGGGGCTGGGCAACATCGCCGGCGTGGGTGTCGCGGTGGCGCTGGGGGGGCCCGGCGCGGTCTTCTGGATGTGGATGGTGGGCCTCTTCGGCATGGCGATCAAGACCACCGAGGTCTGCCTCTCCATGCTCTACCGGGACACGACCAACCCCGATGAGCCCCACGGGGGCCCGATGTTCGTCGCGGCCAGGGGCTTCAAGGAGATGGGGCTCGGCGCGATCGGCAAGGCGATCGGCGGGGTCTTTGTCGTGACGCTCCTGATCTCGACGATCACGGGCGGCAACATGTTCCAGGCCTGGTCGGTCGGCGAGATCACCGAGCACTACTTCAAGGTCCCCTCCATCGCCTGCGGCATCGTGCTCGCCGTCGTGGTGGGGCTGGTCATCATCGGGGGCATCAAGCGGATCGGCGCCGTCGCGGGGCGGATCGTGCCGCTGATGTGCGGGATGTACCTGCTCGCGGCCCTCGTGGTGCTCTCGCTGAACCTGGGGGCGATCCCCGGGATGCTCGTCCATATCGTCGAGGAGGCATTCAGCCCGACCAAGGCCGAGGGCGCGTTCCTCGGCGGCACCGCGGGCTACGCCCTGCTCTGGGGCATGAAGCGGGCCCTGTTCTCGTCCGAGTCCGGGCAGGGCTCGAGCCCGATCGCCCACTCGGCGGCGAAGACGGACGAGCCCGTCCGCGAGGCGATCGTCGCGGGTCTCGAGCCGTTCATCGACACGATCGTCGTCTGCACGATGACCGCGTTGGTGATCATGTGCACCGGGACGCACAACCGGGGCCCGGAGGCCTATTTCCCCGTGGCCCCCTCGGTCGTCATGGCGGACGCGGACGGCGACGGGACGCAGGACACCTCGGGTTCAGGCACACCGCTGTGGACCGTTTCGGACACGACGCTGCCGCAGCGGGAGGGCGAGGCGGTGCGGCGATTCGGACGCTTCACCGGGGGCGAGGATGTGTTCGTCATCGTCTCGGCGTTCGAGAACCGCAACACGGGGCTGAACCTGCACAAGATCATGGGGGCCACCCAGATCGACAATTCGGGCGACGCGAGGTCCATCGCGTGGCGGCCCTTCGAATCCGAGACGCCGCCCGTGCTCCACGCCGATTCGACCAACCCCGAAGGCACCGGCCTGTGGGTGGACTACCCGGGCCCGTCGCTGACCGGCCACGCGTTCGACGCGGAGATCCCGGGGCTCGGGAAGTGGCTGGTCACGCTCGCGGCCTGGCTGTTCGCGCTCTCGACCATGATCTCCTGGTCGTACTACGGCGAGCAGGGAATCGTCTTCCTCTTCGGCGAGAAACTCGTGCTTCCCTACAAGTTCGTCTACTGCATCGCGATCGTCGTGGCCGCGTCGGGGATCATCCGCACCGACGCCCAGCTCGACTCGCTGACGGCGCTGGGCACCGGGGTGATGCTCTGGGCGAACATCCCGATCATGCTGATCTTCTCCCGCACCGCGATGGGGGCGTACCACAAGTATGTCAAGCGGCTCAAGGCGGGCGAGTTCAAGGCCGAGCGGCACGCGCCGGGACGCATCGAAGAGGTGGTCGAGGGCCGCGATGTCCAGTAGGGCCGCACGGGGCCCCGCGCCCCGGCCGGCCCCGGGGCTCCCGGTCCGCCCGGGGCGGGTGCGGAACTAGTCCTCGTCGAACCCGCGCTCGACGAGGGACCGCAACTCGGCCAGGCAGGCGTCGGCGTCGGCGCCCCGGGCGGTGATCTCAAGCGCGGTCCCCATCGTCGCGGCGAGGAGCATGATCTCCATCACGGATTTGCCGTCGATGGACTGCCCGCCCCTGGAGATCGTGACCTCGGCCTTGAACCTGCCCGCGGTCTCCGCGAACGCCATCGCGGGCCGGGCGTGCAGGCCCAGCTTGTTGACGATGGTGACCGTGGTGACGGCGCAATCGGACACGGGGCGGAACTCCGATCGGAGGGAGCGGGAAGGCCGGCTTACCCCGCGAGTTGCTGCGAGTCGGCCTCGTCGAGCAGCGTCCGGATGTCCTCCACCGATTGGGCCTGGCGGAGGAAGCGGCGGAAGGTGTCCTTGCTCAGGTTCTTGAAGATGACCTCCATCGCCTGGAGGTGCTCTTCGGGCTGATCCTGCGGGCTGATGAGCAGGAAGACCGAGTAGACGGGCTGCTTGTCGAGCGCCGAGAAATCGATGCCGCGCCCGCTGAGCCCGACCGCCGCGGTGAGGCGTTTCACCGAGGCGTGCTTGGCGTGCGGCACGGCGACGCCGCGACCGAACCCGGTCGAGCCCTTCGTCTCCCGCTCGACCAGTTTGGCGACGATCTGGTCGCGGATCGAAGCATCGACCGAGCCGGACCTCACCAGCCCGTCGACCATCTCCGCCAGCACGGCGTCGCGTTCCACCGCCTCGAGCGAGGGGATGATGGCCGATTCTACGACGATCTCCGTCAGTTTCATGAGGGACTCCGTCCGGTGCTGCGGGCCCACCGCTGGGCCGTGTGAACTTGCGAACTCAGCGGTTGCTCTGCTTGAGGCGTTCCTTGAAGTCCGTCAGTTGACGGGTCGCCTTGTGAACGGCCTGATCGATGGCGGCCATGATGTCCTGGTCGTCGGCGCTGGAGATGAACTCCTTGTGCTTCTCGACATCGACGACGCACTCGACCGTGTAACTCAGCTTGTCGGCTTTGGCGATCCGGAAGGTCACCAGCTGCGTGCCGTCGAAGTACTTGGGGAGCTTCTCCCCCTTCTTCTCGGCGTAGGAACGGATGTTCTCGGTCACATGCACATCTCGGCCGACCACATCGATCCGCATTCTGAACCCCCTTCCGCCGGGCCGGAGCCCGGCTCTCGTCTGATCACATCATACGCGGAAGCGCCCCGGAACCGTCGGGGTCCGGTCACGCTTCCGAGGGCTTCTCGGGCCCGGACCCGCCGGCACGGTCGGCGGTCGCGATCGCCCGCTCGGCGGCGGCCTCCGCCTTGGCCAGCCGGGAAGGGGCCACGCCGATCTGCGGCGGCTCGACCGAGTCGGGCGTGAGCACGCCGGCGGTGATAACGAACCGCAACGCCTGCTCGATGGTGCAGTCGACCTTGATCGCGTCCTTGCGCAGCACATTGATCACGAACCCGGTCATCGGCGTCGGCGAGGTCGGGATGAACACGCTGATGGTCTCCCCGCCCGTGACGCGGCGGATGCCCTCGAAGGTGTTGCCCGAGACCAGCCCGAGGGTCCAGATCCCCTCGCGGGGATACTGCACGAGCACGACCTCGCTGAACGCCTTCGCGGTCGCGTTCTCCCCGAAGATCAGGTCCACCACCTGCTTGACATGCGGGTAAACCTGCTTGAAACCCGGGATCCGCGCGATCAGCGCCTCGACACGCGTGTAGACCTGCCGGCCCAGGTAGTTTCCCAGCAGCAGGCCCGCGAGGTAGATCAGGATGATCGCGACGACGAACCCCAGCCCGTTCAGGTACCAGTTCTTCCGCCAGACATCCTGCAACTGCTGCACGCGGATCTCGCGGGCGATCGCCTCGCTGCTGAGCTCTGTCAGACCCTCGGTCATCCGCCGGTGGGCCCGGCGGGCGACCTGCTCGTCGGTCACGACGAACCAGGTCGGCATCTGCGCGTCGTCGAGCACGCGCGGGGCGACCTGGATGATGCCCGCGCGCAGGCCCCGGTTGATCGGCTCGGCGACATTGTTGAACACGAACACGAACGCCTGCCACAGCAGCCAGAGCGTCACGATCGAGGGGAGGAGGATCGCGAGCCCCCGGCCGAAGAACCGCTTGAAGTCGCCGCCGAAGGATCGCGTCTTGCTCATGCCCCTCCTCGCTCGTCCTGACCGGGTGACCGACTATACGGGCCGGCCCCCCGCGGTCGTGCGCCGGCAGAGGGCGGACCTCGCCGGGCGGGCGCAACAGAAGACCCGCGTTGCCGCGGGTCGGGAATGGGCCTAACAGGACTCGAACCTGTGACCTCACCCTTATCAGGGGTGCGCTCTAGCCATCTGAGCTATAGGCCCGGTTGTCAATCGCCCGGGAGGTCCGCACCGACCGGGCAGGGGACGAGTATACGGCCCCGGACGCGCCGGGTCATCCATCTTCGGCCATCAGAACACGCAGGGACACCTCAAAGCACGCCCCGGGCCCGTCCCGCCTGAGCAGGCGGAGATCCCCCCCCTCCGCCCGGGCCAGACCCCGCGCGATCGCGAGCCCCAGCCCCATCCCGCTGTGGGAGCGCCGCGAGGTCCGGCCCCGGAAAAAATCGCCGAAAATCCGCCTGCGTTCGCCGGCGGGCACGCCCGGGCCCCGGTCGGCAACCCGGAGCCGCACCAGGGGACCGGCCCGCTCCGCGGTGAGCGTCACAACCCGGTCCGCGTCGGTCAGGCCGTACCGGCACGCGTTATCCACGAGGTTCGCGAGGATGCGTTCGAGCGAGCCCGGCGCGAGGCGGACGCGGGCCGCCCGGGCGGCGGGGTCCTCGTGCCGGTCGAGGCGAGCCCCGCTCTCCTCGGCACGGGCGGCGAGGGAGGGGGCGATCTCGTCGAGGAGTTCACCCAGCGCGCGCACGGGGGCGGGCGCCGCGGACTGTCGCAGCCCCGCGTAGGTCAGCACATTCTCGACCACGGACCCGAGGCGGTGCGACTCTCGCCGCAGCGCCTCGATCTGATCGCGGCGTTTCTCAGCGTCGTCCGTGCGCGCGAGCAGGTCGGTGTAGAGCCGGAAGGTCGTGAGCGGGGAGCGGAGTTCGTGCGTGACCGCCGCGACGAACCGGCCTCGCCGTTCGGCGAGGCTCATGGCGGCGTGCAGCACAAGCCCGATCGCGGCGAGCGCGGTCAGCGCGGCGACCCAGGTGACCACCAGGGTCAGGCGGGTCGGGGTGAGCCTGCGGATGTCGGAGGGCTCGGCCGGGGCGGCGAGGGTGAGCGGGATGGTCGCGAGCGTGCGCGCGCCCGGGCCCGAGTTCATGGGCACGGGCTCGATGGTCGCGCCGGGGAGGAGGCGGACCGCGATGCCGAGCAGTTCGGCCCGGAGGGAGGGCCAGTCGATCCAGAGCCCCTGCGTGTAGAGCTCGCCGGCGACCCGCACGGTCCGCTCAAAGACGAGCTGGGCTTGATGGTCCGGGGCGAGGAGCCAGCGGGGCTCGAATGGGCCCACCTGGACCCGGGCGGAGGTGGTTGTCTGCCGCTCGGCCTGGCGCCCGGAGCGGGCGAGGTCGAACAGCTGCCGGCGGAGGTCGGCGTCGGGATCGGGGTCGACGCCCGGCTCGGGGATGCGCTCCGATTGGCCGAGGTCGGCCGCTACGGCCGGTTCCGATGAGGCGGGTGCCTTCTCGGCGGTCGCGGCGGCGGTCCCGGCCGGGTCGAGCCGCTCGAAGGCGGTGAGTTCCCGCACCAACCGCCCGGCGCGAAGGGGCGCGGCGTCGGGCCCGGGAGGGGCGTCCGGGTCGGCCTGGGGCGAGGTGATCGTGCCATTGGGCTCGACCTGGAAATGGAGGCGGATGACGGGGTCGGCGGTGCCCCGGGCGAGCGGGGACTCGGCGAGCGTGCGTGCGGCGTCGAGGTCCCAGGCTCGGTCGTAGGGGAGATCGGCGGCGTAGCGGAGGCGGTACTCGAAATAGGGGCGGGCGGACTCCCGGGCGATCAGGGCGCTCACCAGCGAGTCCATCTGCCAGAGGGCGAGGCGTTCACGCTGGGCGGCGTCGGCCTCGGCGCTGGCGGCCCGCTCGGCCCGTTCGAGGGCCAGCACGCGCCAGGTGGCCCAGCCGAGCACATCGACGACGAGCAGGGCGCAGAGGCCGAAGACGAGCCATGTCATCCAGCGGGGGCCCCTCACGCACCCTCCCGCGCCTGCGCGAGCATGTAGCCCCGTCCACGGACGGTCACGATGACCGCGTGATCGGGCCCGGCGTCGGCGAGGGCCTCGCGGAGGCGCACGACCGCCATGTCGACCGTCCGGGTCTGCATGCCGCGCGGGTCGATGCCCCAGACTTTCTCCAGGAGTTCCTCCCTGGAAACGGCCCGGCCCCGGTGGGCGGCGAGATAACCCAGGAGCTCGGCCTCACGCTGCGGGAGGATCCGCGTCTCGCCCGTGTCGAGGGTGACCTCCTGGCGCGCAAGGTGGATCGATCGCCCGGCGATGGTGATCGTGCCGGGGTCGGCCTTCGGGGGGGACCGGCGGAGCACGGCCTCGACTCGGGCGAGCAGTTCGTCGACGCCGAAGGGCTTGACGATGTAGTCGTCCGCCCCCGCGCGGAGGCCCCGGACCCTGTCGGCCTGCTCGCCCAGGGCGGTGAGGCAGATGACGGGAAGGGCCCGGTTCGTCGCGCGGAGGCGCTCGAGGACATGGAGCCCGTCGAGCTCGGGGAGCATGATGTCGAGGAGGACGAGATCGGCGAGCCCTTCCAGGGCGCGTTCGAGGCCCGACTTGCCGTCGCCGGCATCGATGGTGGTGTACCCCGCAAGGGCAAGGGCCTCCCGCAGCGCGGCGCGGATCGACGGGTCGTCCTCGACGATCAGCACACGGGCGTCGGGCATCGGGCGGCTCCGGTCGGGTCTCGCCGGCTCGCCCGGCGCGCCCGATCACCAAGTGTACTGAACGGTGTAGGTGACCGTGGCCTCCCCGTCTTTCTCGATCCGCACCGGGAAGTGGATGGTCCGGCTGTCCTGCTTCTCGAAGTCAGCACTGGTCCGCGTGACCTCCCAGTTCGTCCAGCGGTAGAGGTTCTCGCGCACGACAACATTCACCGGCTCGGCCTTGTGGTTGCGGAGCTTGATCTCGATGGTCTCCCGCATGGTGCGGCGGGCGTTGTCGATGGAGAAATCGGTCTGCCGGCGCTCGCCGACGACATCGAAGGCCTGGCCGAGTTTGATCAGGACGGTCTCGTCCTTAGGGGTGTGGTCGATGACATCCTCGCCGATGAATTCGAGGGAGCCATCCGTTGGGTCGACCTGGCTGACGCGGATGCGCCCCTTGGGCATGGGGATGCCCAGGCCCGAGTTCTTGTCGTTCTCGAACTTCAGGAAGACATCGACCTTGGTGTTGCCGGCGCCGGTGAAGCCCTGGTCGGTGTAGCGGCCCCCGTACACCCCGCCGAGGGCGGCGCCGTCGTAGACCATGACCTTCTCGGCCGGGACGGCGCGGGCGGGCTCGAAGAGCTCGATCTGCTTGGTGGAGTTGTCGGGGATGGTGGCGGGTCGGCCCAGGGTGTAAAGGTGGTACTCGAAGAAGGACTTTTCTTCGAAACCCGGGGCCGCGTCGGCCATGGCCATCATCTCCATGCCCCCCCGGCGCATGATCTTGGCGGGTTCGGGGGCGCGGTTGACATCGCCCGCGATGAGCTTGAGCTTGGCGTCGGTGTAGGCCCCGCCGGACTGGTTGAGGATGCTGACCCACGCGCCGACATCGAGCGTGCCGCTGTTGGCGTCGGCGCCCGGGGCGAAGACGAGGTTGTAGTCGGCCCACCAGGTGATGCCGGTGGTCTGATAGGACATTCGGGTGTTCTGCTCGCCGCCGGCGGGGCTCCAGGTCTTCCAGACCAGTGTCGGGCGCGTGAGCAGCCCGCCGGGCAGGGTGGGGAAGTCGATCGTGTCGTAGTCGCGGATCGTGACGATCCCGCCGTTTTCCTTCTGGAGCACCAGGCCGCCTGACGCGCTCAGCAGCGTGCCGGCGTGGATCACCTGGTCGGACCCCTGCGTGGTCATCACGCGGACCGGGTTGTCGATGAACCTCGCGATGAGTTTCTCGTTGCTGAGGAGGTCGAATCGGTAATCCTGCTCGAGGACCTTGGTCGCCTTGTCGTCGAGCGACTCGAAATGCACGGTGGTCGGGTCGAGCAGGGCGGCGACGCCCGTGAAGGAGAGTTCGCCGACACCCCGGGCGAACTCGAAGGCTCGCTCCTCCTTCACGACGGCGTAGCCCGGGATGTTGGGCCCCCACCACGCCTGACCCTGCCCGGGCAAGGGGCGGTACCACTCCGCGGGCACGCCCCCGGGCTCGGAGGTCGAGTAGATCGTCAACGCGGTGGAATCGGCGAGCGCGGCGCCGGCGAGCGCGAGGCCCGCGGCGAGGGTGAGCAGTCGGGTGTGCATGGGGTTCTCGCTTTCTTGTGCGGTGCAGTCTGCTGGAACGGTATCGCGCTGAACGCGGCGACGGGGGTTTACGCGGGGTTCTGGATGAGGATGCGCCTGCCGTCGAGCAGGATCTCGACTTCTCCCGGGACCGCCATCAGGCCCTGGCGGTCCTGCTCGGCGAGGCGGGCGGCGAGCTCAAAGTAGCGGTCGGTGCCGAAGTTGACGGTCTCGTCGGGTTGGGGTTTCGCCTCGCTCTGGGCGCGGGCCTGGTCCTCCCCGATCACCCCGGCGTCGACCCAGCGGGCGCCCTGGCGGTAGAGCGTGTCGGGGCCGATCTGCTGGAGCGTCATGCCCTGGGTGCCCTGCGCGGTGTCGAGCCCGATCGCGGCGTGCGAAGGGGGAGCGGAGAAGTAGGAGGCCCCGCCGCGAGCGCTGTCGTTCGCCTCATCCGCGGTTCGCGCCGCGATTTCGTAGTTGTCCTGGATCGACATCGGCCGGCCCGCGGTGACCGCGTCGCGCCGGAGGTTCTGGGCCTCGCCCAGCGCCACGCCGCCCCCGCCCGCACGCACCCGGTTCGCCCCCTGGAAGATCGTGTTGACATCGAACTCCGGCGACTGGCCCGCGGCGAGCACGCCCTTCTCGGTCGCGAGGAACGCGGTGTACTCGGTCAGGATGCCGTACTTGGTCGAGAGCATCACGATCTCATCGATCAGTTCCTTGAGTTTGGGGTCGTCGCCCAGATTCTCGAGTTGCTGCACGCGAGGGTCGGCCCCGGCGGTGCGGAGTTCGTCGATGAGCCAGGTGACCTTCTGCTGGGCCCAGAGGCGCGCGATGTGGCTGTTGGCCGGGCTCGCGTCGGCGGGATCGAGCGGGACCCGGAGCGTGTGTTCCCCGTCGCCCGCGTTCCCGGTCACGACCAGTTCAAAGCCACCGCGGGGCACGCGGTAGCGTCCGAGCGAGACGAGTCGCTGGTCCTCGAAGAGATCTCCCATTTGCCGGGGGTACAGGTCACGGATCGTCTCCGCGTCCGGGCCCGAATCGGTGCGCAGGCGAAGATCGGCCAGCACGGGGCCTTGCAGGCGCTCAAAGACCCTCCCCACCGCCGCCTCGACATCCTCGCCGGGGTTGACGAAATCGGCGATGGCGCGGCTCTCGCGGGCGAGGTCGGTCAGCAGCGGAACATTGACATCGTGCCCCACGCCGAAGGTGAAGAGTCGGCGGGCCCCCGCGTCCCCGCGGGCGTTGGCCTTGAGGATGTTCTCGCGGATGGTCTTCTCGGCCGTGACGCCGACCGTGGGCAGACCGTCGGTCAGGAAGAGCACGATCGGCAGCGTGCCGGGCGTGGGGTCGGGGCGGACCGCCTCCATCAATGCTTCGTTGATGTTGGTCCCCCCCACCGCCTTGAGCTCGCCGAGGCGGGCGGCCGCCGCGGCGATGGCTTCGGGCGTGGCGTTCACGGGCGCGCCGCTGGTCGCGACCTCGCTGGAGTAGTCGATGATCCTGAACCGCTCCTCGGGGCCGAGCGCCCGGATCACCTGCAGGGCCGCCTCGGTCGCCTGCTCGAACTTCTCGCCCTGCATGGAGCCCGAGCGGTCGAGCACGAGGGTGACCTCTCGGGGCAGGGGGGCCTCGTCCTCCCCGCGCTCACCGGCGGCCACCACGAGCATGAAGAACCCCGCGTCGACCGACTCGGGGTCGGGGTAGGTGAACAGGCTCATCGCGGGGGCGTTCGCGGCGTCGCTGGGCGCGCGCAGGGCGACGAACCGGAAGGGGCCCGGGTCGCGGAGGGACGCGTCGTCGAGCGTCGCGACGCCGTTCTCGTCGATCGCGAACTCGACGGCGTGGGAGGGGGAGAAGGCGTTGAGGATGGGGGAGGAGGCTTCGATGCGCACATCAACGGTCCACTCGGGGCCGGCGCCCATCGAGCCGGAACGGGGGAGGGTGTACTCGATCGTTTCGCCGCTCCCGTTCACGGGGTGCTCGTAGGTGACGCGGAAGGTCTGCTCCCCGTTCGGGGGGACCGGGAAGACGCTCGAGCGGATCAGCCCGGAGCCGGCGAACTCGAGCAGGCCCGGGTCGATCATCTTGCGCACGATCTCCTCGAAGGCCCTGCGTGCCTCGTCGCGCGGCAGCAGCCTGGACGGGGGGTCGCCCTCGAGCCCGTCGAGTTGGAAGGCGCTGATGGCGGCGCCCGGGGGCACAGGGACGGCGAGTTCGCAGCGGGCCGTCCTCGTGGAGGGGTTGAAGAGCGTGACCGCGAGCGTGGTGCGTGCGGTTTCGCCGAGGATGAGCACCTCCGCATCGACCGACTTCACTTCAACCGGCTGCCAATCTGGCGCAACCCGGCGCGGCGCGCGTCGCTGCGGGAAGATTGTCTGGACCTCGGGAACGGTGACGATCTCGCCCGCTCCCACCCGCTCGGGTTGCGTCTGCTGGGCCGACCAGGCCCACGGGGCGGGGAGGCCCGCGGAGAGCGCCAGCATCGGGATCCACGCCGTTGGCAGTTTCATCATCACGGTCGGCTCCTTTCGATTCGGCTCCGTCCACCGAGGCGCGGCGTGGTCGGCCGCTGCCACTCCCTATGCATACCACCGACTGCTCGGATTGGTTGTCACGGGAGCGCAACCGTGACACGGCGGTGACAACACGGGGCGTTCCTGCATCGCCGGGGCGTTTGCGGGTAGGCTCTTGCCCATGAGGACTGAGTACGCGGGCAGGAAGAAGATGGCGCTGCACTGGCGGATCCTGATCGGGCTGGCGCTGGGCGTGGTTGTGGGCCTGGGGATCAACCTGGGATGGACCGACGCGACATGGGCCTCGCTCGGTGTGCAGGAGGTCAAGCCGTTCCTTGCCGGGCAGGAACGGGCGGCGGTCCTGCCCGAGGGCGTGGACACACCGGCGTCGATCGACCCGAAGAACGAGGGGCTCAGGGGCAAGACGGTCTATACGCTGACCTCGGACCAGATCACGCGGTACGGGCTGGAGACGCGGGCGGTGAACCCGGACGCCGGCACGCTTGCGCGCGCGGCCCGGTTTGTGCGGGACGCGAACCGATTCGTTGGCGATCTGTTCATGCGCGGGCTGCGGTTCATCGCGGTGCCGATCGTGCTGTTCAGCCTGATCGTGGGGATCTCGAGCCTCAAGGACATGAGCAAGCTCGGGCGGATCGGGGGGCGGACAATCGGGATCTACCTCGTGACGACGGCGCTGGCGATCACGATCGGGCTGGTGCTGGCGAACCTGGTCGGGCCGGGCCGGGGGTTCCCCGAGGAGTTGCGCGAGACGCTCGCGGCGTCCGGTGCGGGCGAGGCCTCGGCGAAGATCGCGGGGGCGGAGGACCGCCCGAGTGCGTGGAGTGTGCTGCTGAACATCGTTCCGGTGAACCCGTTTGAGTCGTTGGCCGAGACGGAGATGCTGCAGGTGGTCTTCGCGGCGGTGGTCATCGGGGTGGGGCTGACCTTCCTGTCGCGCGAGAAGGCCGAGCCCGTGATCAAGGTCTGCGACGCGATGACGGATGTGGTCATCATGATCGTGCACGGCGTGCTGGCGATCGCGCCGTACGCGGTGTTCGCGCTGATCGTGCAGGTGCTGGCGGATCTGGGGTTCAGCGTGCTGCTGAACCTCCTCAAGTATGTGCTGACGGTCGTCTCGGGGCTGGCGATCATGATCTTCGGGGTTTATCCGATGATCCTGCGCGTCTTCACCCCGGTCCGGTACGGGCGGTTCTTCAGGGCGATCAGCCCGGCGCAGCTGCTCGCGTTCAGTTCATCCTCGTCCGGAGCGACGCTCCCGGTGACGATGGAATGCTGCGAGGAGCGGCTCGGGTGCTCGGAGGAGATCACGAGCTTCGTCGTTCCGATCGGTGCGACGATCAACATGGACGGGACCGCGCTCTACCAGGGCGTCGCCGCCGCGTTCATCGCGCAGCTCTACCAGATGGACCTTTCGCTGGGGCAGCAGGCGCAGATCGTGCTGACGGCGACGCTCGCCTCGATCGGGACGGCCGCGGTGCCCGGGGTCGGCATCGTGATGCTCGTGATCGTGCTGCAGAGCGTGGGGATCCCGCTGCAGGGGATCGCGGTGATCCTGGGCGTGGACCGGATCCTCGACATGTGCCGGACGACCTGCAACATCACGGGCGATTGCATGGTGTGCGCGGTGGTCGCCGCGAGCGAGAACGCGATCGCGCCGGAGGAGT
Organism: Phycisphaerales bacterium; assembly: GCA_036732005.1. GTDB lineage: Bacteria > Planctomycetota > Phycisphaerae > Phycisphaerales > UBA1924 > UBA1926. The sequence continues at coordinate 307,130 of DAINDF010000002.1, read as the reverse complement.
CCTGACGCCGATCAGTGGGCGCCGACGGGCGCGGCGTCCACCGCGGGCAGGTCGAAGTCCTTGTGGATCGCGATGATGTGCTCGAACATCGAGCGGGCGGCGGAGACGATCTCGGTCTTTTCCGCCTCGGTCAGCTCGATCTCGTTGAGGCGGGTCTTGAACGACTCCCACATCGGGCGCTGGCGGTCGCCGTAGGGGTCGAGGTAGCGGAAGCCATCGGCCGAGGCGAGGCCCCAGGCCTTGCGGAGCTTCATCGCGACATACTTGTTGCCGTTGTTGGCGCCCTCGCGGACATAGTGCAGCCCGAAGAGGCGGAGCGGGGCCTCGGCCTGGCACCGCCGGATCTCGGCGATCAGGCCCGCGGCGCCGGGGCGGGGCTCGAGGCCAGCCGGGTCGACGCCCCAGTGGGCCAGGTCGGCCTCAAGGTAGGGCGTCTGGAGTTGCTCATCGGCGACGAGCTCGGCGAGGATCGGCACCGAGCCGCGGCTGGCGACGATCGCCGCGTCCAGGGCCCGGTTCACGAGGTACATCTGCCCAAGGAGGTCGGCGTAGACCGACTGCGGGATGGTGCCCCGGACCAGGTGTTGGGGGAGGGTGTCGTGCTCGGCCTGGGCGTGCAGGTCCCAGTTGTCTTCCTTGAGTCGCTGGCCGAGGGGGCGGGGGTCGGTGGTCACGGCGGGGCTCCTTGCTCTGATTGAGACTGAGTCTCAACTATCTTCCCGGGCGGACCGCGGGAGTCAAGGCGGAGGCGGCCAGGGGCCGAGCCGGCCGAGGCGTCCTCAGGGCGGGCCCTGCACGAAGTAGACCGTGAAGGCGACGACATCGAAGAGATCGATCACGCCGGCAGGGGGGGCCAGGTCGGCGGATGAGGCCTGGTCGACGAAGGCGGTGATGAAGGCGCTGATGTCGGCGGCGTCGAGGGTGCCGAACGGCTCGGCGAGATCGGCGGGGTTGGCGCCGCAGCCGGTGGTGAAGATCTCGAGGTCATCCACGGCGGCCTCGACGAGCGAGCTCTGCCCCTCGTCGGTCGCGACGAAGCGGACCCGGAACGCGGCGCTGGAGGCGTACGGCTCCGGGAGGGGGTGCACGCGCCGCTCCCATCCGCCGGTAATGTCGGTGACGAGTTCAAGGAGCTCCCAGGTGGCGCCGTCGTTCGCGGAGACCTCGACGGCGAGCGGCTCGTCGAGCGTGTAGAACCAGAGCCAGTAGGACAGGAAATGCTCGTCCCACGCGGCGCGCAGATCGAACGCGGGGCTGGTCAGCGTCGTGACGCCGGAGACATCGTATTGGTGCAGGTTCAGCACTCGGCGGGCGTCGGTGATCCAGCAGAGCGAGCCGTCCGGGGAGTGGTCGTCGGCGGGCTGGGTGAGGCTTGGGTTGGGGTCGGCGAGTTCCCAGACTCCGGTGGACTCGGGCGTCGCGACGGGGGTCACGGTCCAGCCCGCGTCGGACTCCATGTCGTCGGCGGCGACGCCGCGCGTGCGGAACACCGGGATCTGGAGCGTCTCGCCTGGAGCGTTCCGCGGCTCGCGGAGCAGGCCGCTGGGCGTCGAGATCTCGGCGTAGTACTCGATCGACTCGCCGCAGGCGGCAGGGGGGAGCGAGGCGGTGAAAACGGACTCCCCGGCGAGGGTCATGGGGGTGGGGCTGAAGGCGTCGCCGCCGGTACGGGAGAACAAATCGACGCTGACGCCGTCGAGTGTTCCAAGGAACGCGGGGATGACCTCGAGTTCGAGGGGGACGGGCTGGCCGGGTTGGGCGCTCGGTGGTGAGTCGAGCCCGGAAACGACGACACCGTCGATGATCGCCTCGGCGAGGGCGAGCACGCCGGCGTGGTTCTCGATGGCGCAGGGGAGGATCTCCTCGGGCGGGGGGGCGAATCCCCCGCCGTCGAGGGGGCCGTCGGGCCGGAGTTCGATGGTCCAGCCGTAGACGCCCGCTTCCCAGAACGCCCAGTCGGTGGTGATGCCGCTGGCGACATAGAGATCGACGCATCGCTGGGGGGTGTAGTGCTCCCCGGTGGCGGCGCGGATCTCGTCGCGGTACTGCCGGCCGAGCGCCTCGAGGGCGGGCCCGTCGGGGGCGGGGACGGTGGCGACCTCGAACCCCGGGGGCCACATGATGAGTTGGCTGTAGCTGTGGAAGTCGATGTGCGCGGCGCGGTTCGGGACGCTGAGGATGAAGTCACGGAGCGCACGCGACTCGGGCTCGCTGAACGGGGCGTCGCCGCGATAGGTCTCAGAGCCAATGCTGCCGCTGGACCCCGAACCGCCCCAGCCGACGGAGAAATTGCGGTTGAGGTCGACGCCGTAGCCTCCGCGGCGGTTCTTCCGCCAGAATCGCTGATCGGTCCATGAATAGGCGTACCCGTCTGGGTTGAGGACCGGGACGACGCGGACGGTGGCGTTGTCGAGGATGTTCTGGATGCGGGGATCAGTGGCGTAGCCCTCGACCAGGCCCCGCATGGTGAAGAGGACGGTCATCGGGCTGATCCACTCGCGGGCGTGGATGGTGCCGTGGAAGATGAACGATCGCTTGGCGTCGGGGTCGCCCGCGCCGCTGATGGTGTACGCCTCGATGGGACGGCCCTGGACACTCTGGCCGATCACGCTGCGTGAGATCAGGCCCGGGTGGGCGGCGACGAGGCCGTCCAGGAAGGCCGCGATTTCGGCGGGGTCGCGGAATTCGGTGAAGAAGGCGTTGTCCCCTCGCGGCGCGGGGCCGGCGTCCCAGCGGACGCGGGCGTCGAGCCGGGCTCGCTCGGCGTCGACGATGGCCTGGACATCTTCGATGACGACGGCGTGCGGGACGCCGATCACGGCGAGGGTCGCCAGGTCCTCGTCGTCGGCGAGGTAGTCGGTGGTGCCCACCGCCGAGACCGCCTCGCTCATGAGCGCGATCGGGAGTTGGGCGACGGCGAGTTGCTGCGAGGCGGAGAGCGGCCCGACGCGGACGAGCCTCATCCCGTCGTAGACGCCACCGGCCCGGGCGCAGAGAGACAGCGAGGCAAGAGCGACAAGGCTCACCATCGTGCGGTGCATGCGCGTTCCCTTCGCTTTCTCAGGCCCGGGTGCGGCCGGAGCCCGTTTCCCCCCACGCGCTCTAGCGGCAGATTACGGGATGCCGTTCACGAATGCATCCACGAATGCCTGGATATCCGCGAGATCAAGCACACCGAACGGGGGAGCGATGTCCGCGATCGGGTCGGCCGCGTTGAACCCGGCGATGAACGCCTGGATGTCCGCGAGGTCGAGCACGCCGAACGGGGGGGCGATGTCGGCGGGGTTGCCCGGGCAACCGACCGAGGCGACGGTGAAGTCATCCACGGCGGCCTCAACGACGGATCCGTTGAACAGGTCGCTCGCCTCGAAACGGACGCGGGTGTTCGCGGTGGGCGTGACGAAATCGGCGACTGTGAAGCGCTGGCGTACCCACTGGTTGGTGCTGGAGGTGATCGTCTGGGCGAGCGTCCAGGAGGCGCCGCCGTCGTTGGAGACGCGGACGAGGAAGGAGTCCTCGCCCGGGGCGGAGCCCTGGTCGTTGGAATACCAGAGCCAGTAGGAGACCTCGGCGCCGGGCTCGGTGGCGTCGAAGGTGGGGCTGATGAGCGTGGTCACGCCGCCGTCGATGTCGAACGAGCCGACCCCCGTTCCGGCTGAGCCCCCGGTGACCCAGCAGAGCGTGCCGCTCGGGGTGTGGTCGTCCTCGGGCTGGGCGGCGGTGCCCTGAGGATTGACACGCTCCCAGATCCCGGTGGTGGCCGAGTCGCCCGGGGCGCCGACGGTCCAGCCGAGATTGGTCTCCATGTCGTCCTCGAACGCGAGGGCGGTCTCCAGGGCTTGGGCGGTGAAGAGACCGGTCGGGGCGTCGAAGGGGATGGAATAGGTCGTGCCGGCGAGGGAATCGATCTGGATGTAGTACTCGATGGTCGAGCCGCAGGGCGCGGGCGGGAGCGAGCCGAGGTAGGCCGAGCCGCTGAGCGACATCGGGCTCGGCTGGAAGGCGCCGTTCCCGACGCGGGCCCAGAGCAGCGCGGAGGATGTGTCGAGCGGGCCGCTGAATGCGGGGGCGATGTCGACGAGGACCGGGGCCTCGGTGTTGGGCTCGACGACCTCGGGCTCGCCGCCGACGAACGAGGCGGTGACGCCGGATGCGACGGTCTGGGCAAGGCCGAGGACGGCGGCGAAGTTCTCCTGGGCGCAGGGGAGGATGGTTGAGGGGGGCGGGTCGAACCCGTCGAATGAGCCGTCGGCGGGGCGGAGCTCAACCGTCAGGCTGTAGACACCCCCCGCGCCGTAGGACCAATCGCTGGAATCACCCGAGGCGAGGTAGAGATCCGAGGACTTGATGGGCGAGTAGGCCACTCCCCCGCTGCTGATCATGTCCTGGGCGTAGGCGGTGGCGATTGTCTCGTGGATGGTGCGGTCGGGCTCGGGGATCTCGCTGTTGGTATACCCCCATGGCCAGAGCACGAGCTGGCTGAAGCTGTGGAAGTCGATGTGGAACGCGCGGTTGGGGATCCCGAGGGTGTAGTCTCGGAGGGCCTGGGTCTCTGGCTCGCTGAACGGCGCCACGCCGCGGTAGGTGTCATCGCCCGGATCCGAGCTGGCCCCGGGCCCGCCCCATCCGGTGGCGAAGTTCCGGTTCCAGTCCACGCCGAAGGTGCCGTTCCCGTTGTTGCGGCGGGTCTTGCGCCAGAAGCGCTCGGTGGACCATGAGTAGACATACCCGTCCGGGTTCATGATCGGGGCGATGCGGAAGGTGACATGGTCGAGCAGCGCGGTGACCTCGTCGACCGTGCCGTACCCCTCGGCCAGCTTGTGCATGATGTACGAGACGGTCATCGGGCTGATCCACTCGCGGGCGTGCGCGGTGCCGTTGAAGATGAGAGAGGGGCGGGCGTCCTCGTCGCCCGGGCCCGCGATGGTGTAGGCGTGGATCGGCCGGCCCTGGATGCTCGTGCCGATCTGCTCACGGGAGATCAGCCCCGGATAGGCCGTCAGCAGCTCGTCGAAGAAGGCGTTGAGTTCGTTGATATCTCGGAACTCCTGGAAGAACGCGTCGGCGTCGCCCCGCAGGCCGGGCCCGACGCCCCACCGCTCCCTGGCGTCGAGCCGGGCCTCTTGGGCGTCGACCAGCGCCTGGACATCCTCGACCACCACCTCGAACCGAACCCCGAGCGTGCGGAGCATGTCGGTCGCCGCGGCGTCGGCGATATAGGGCGTGCCCCCGTCGCGGAGCACGGCTTCCCCGGCGAGCTGCATGGGGAGCTGCGAGACCGCGAGTTGCTCGCGTGCCGAGGCCGGCCAGACCCGGACGATCCGGTGCCCGTCGTACGGCCCGGCGAAGGCGGTCAGCGACCAGAGCATCCCGGCGGCGGCTGCGAGCGAAGCGACGCGTGGCATACATACCCCTCTCATTTCAGGATCCAAAAGTCGAGTATACAGACCGACCGACCCCGGCGACAGAACCCCGGAACATCCGTTTCGGCTCGGCTCGCCTTCGGTTCCTCCCGCAGATAGAACCATCCCGTGACGGCGCACCCGACCCCGGCGGCCATCCCGACCATTCCGCTGACAAAGCCGGCGACGCGGCTCTGGACCCCCATCGCCGCGCACGCTGTCACGGACTTTCTCTCCTTTGTCACGGTCGCGCTCATGCCGTTGCTGGCGGTGCGGCTGGGCATGACCATCGAGCAGAAGGCGCTGCTGCTGGGGCTCGGGGCGGCGGCGAGCGGCGCGATCCAGCCGGTCGTCGCGTGGATCGGGGACCGGTTTGACTCGCGTGCCGCGGGCACGGTCGGGCTCGGGGTGGCGGCGGTCTGCGTGGGGCTGCTGGGGTACGCCCGCTCGTTCGAGCAGTTGCTGGGGCTCTACTTTGTCGCGGTGCTCGGGGTCGGCGCGTTTCACCCCGCGTCGGCGGCGGCGGTCGGGCAACTGGCGGGTCGCCGCCGCTCGGCGATGCTCAGCGTCTTCTTCCTCTTCGGGATGATCGGGGGCATCTCGGGGAATGTGCTCAGCCCGCACTATGTGCTGGCCGCCGGGGCGCTCTCGGGCGCCACGGGCGAACAGGCCACCGACGCGGGGATGCGGGCGCTGGTCTGGCTCGCGCTCCCCGGGTTGGCGGCGGCGGCGGCGCTGGCCTGGGCGATCCACGCGATCCCGCACCGCCACGTCGACGCCCACTCGGTGCACGCGGGCCTGTCTCAGTCGGACCGCCGGCGGCGATGGGCGGCGTTCTGGCTGCTGTACCTGTGCAATGTCATCCGCTTCACCGTGAACCAGATGCTCGTCTACCTGGTCATCGAGTGGGTCGAGCGGATGACAAGGGTGAACGCGGGCGTGGCGGCCCTCGATGTCGAGCTCGGGCAGCGGGCCAGCGAGAGCAACGGGCCGCTCCAGGCGGCGATGCAAGTGGGCATGGGCTTCGGCGGGCTCGCGCTGGGGTTCCTGCTGCCCGCGAGGATCGAGAAAGCCGCGTTCATCGTGATCCCGATCATCGGAGCGGCGGCGATCGCCGCGTTTCCGCACGCCGACGGGCTGCTTGACCATGGTCGCTGGGCCGTGCTCGCGGTCGCGGGGGTGTTTGCCGTGGTGGCCGGGTTCGGGTTCGGGAGCCTGGTGCCGGTGAGCATGTCGCTCGGGCAACGCCTGCTGCCGCACCGGACCTCGCTCGCCTCGGGGATGATGCTGGGCGGGGCCTGGTCGATCGCGTTCGTGGGCCCGCAGGTCGCGAGGGCGATCCACGCGGGCGTGGACGGGAACCTCGAGCGGGGGTTCCTCGTCGCCGGCGCGGTGCTCTCGCTGGCCGGGGCGCTCGCGGTCGCGATCCCGGGCCGGCTGCTCCGGGAGGTCGCGCCGCACTGAGCGGGCGTTCTCGGACCCGGGGCGCCCCCCCGATCGCCAATCCCACCCGAGACGGGAGCGGGTCGCCCGGCCCCGGCGAAGTCGGTGCAGCGGGCCCCGCGCTTGGCCGAAACCCAGCACGATGCCGCTCCGACTGCCATCCTGGCTCCGCACCCGGGAGCACGACTGCCGGCGGATGACGACCCGGGTCTCGTGCAACGCCCCGGCGTGCAACCTCGGCGAGGTGCTCGACCTCTCGGCGACCGGCGCGAGGGTGCGGTGCCGCCGGTTCCTCAAGCCCGCCTCGGGCGGGAGGACGCCATTTGTCGTCGCCGCTGGGAACGGGCGTGAGATCCGCCTCGACGCGGCGGTGTGCTGGGTGCGCCGGGGCGCGGACCGATGGGAGGTCGGGCTCGCGTTCGACATGCTCACGCCCGAGGAGGCGTTCGTGCTGGCGAGCTTCGCCGAGCGGCACCGGCTGCGCGGTTCGCTCGCCGATTCGGCGTGAGAGGCCCGGCCTGGGATCGGGTCGCGTCTAGACTTGCCGGCATGAGCCCCCCACCGCCGCTGGATCCGCTGGAACTGCTGAATCAGGCCTTTCGCGACGCCATCCGCGAGGCGTTCGGGATCGAGGACGCCGACCCGATGGTCGGCCCGGCGCGGAACACCCAGTTCGGTGATTTCCAGTGCAACGCGGCGATGTCGCTCGCCAAGCGGGTCGGGGCGAATCCCCGCGAGGTTGCGGCGAAGATCGCGGAGCGGGCAAACCTCGAGGGTCTCGCCGAACCGCTGACCGCCGCGTCGATCGCGGGACCGGGGTTCATCAACATCGCGCTGCAGGCCGAGGCGTTGGAACATCTCCTTGCCCGGCTGGACACCGCGGACCTGGGTCTGCCCCCGCCCGCGGAGCCGGAGACGGTCGTGGTGGATGTGTGCGGGGTGAACCTCGCCAAGCAGATGCATGTGGGGCACCTGCGCTCGAGCGTGATCGGGGACGCGATCGCCCGGGTGTTCGAGAGGCTGGGGTGCCGCGTCAGGCGGCAGAACCATGTCGGCGACTGGGGCCTGCCGATCGCGATGGTCACGGCCAAGCTCAGGGCCGAGTCCGAGGCGGGCCGGCTGGACCTCGGATCGCTGACGCTGGACGACCTGAACCGTCTGTACCGTGAGGCGCAGCTGGAATGCGCCGCGGATCACCGGGGCCTGGCCGCGGTGCGGCGGTTCGACCTTGGCCCCAAGGCCGAGGCCGAGCTCGAGGAGCAGGTCGCGTCGGCGGAGGCGTCGCTTGCGAACGCGAAGGCGACGCTGGTGCGGCTCCAGTCTCACGACCCGGAGACCGAGGCGATCTGGAAGCGGATCGAGCGAACGACGATGACGGTCTGCCTCGATGTGTGCCGTCGCCTGCGGACGCGGATCACCGAGGCGGACTCGGCCGGGGAGTCGTCGTACGCGACCGAGCTCGCGGGGATCGTGGCCGATCTGGAGTCACGGGGCGTTGCCGAGTCGTCCGACGGGGCGTTGGTGGTCCGGGTGGAGGGGATCGCCGAGCCATGCCTCGTGCGAAAGAGCGACGGTGGCTATCTGTACGCGACGACCGATCTGGCGGCGATCCGGCGCCGGGTCGGGAAGATCGGGGCCTCCCGGGTGGTGTACTGCGTCGATGCGCGGCAGTCGCTGCACTTCCGACAGGTCTTCGCCGCGGCGATCAAGGCGGGGTACGCCGATCTTCCCGGTGGTGGGCACGCCCGGCTGGAGCACGCCGCGTTCGGGATGGTGCTCGGAGAGGACAACAAGCCGCTGAAGACACGATCGGGCGAGAACATCAAGCTCGAGGACCTTCTTGAGGAGGCGGTCTCGCGGGCGCGGGCGGCGGTGGCGCAGCGCGAGGGGGACCTGGAGGACCCGGGGGGCGTTGCCGAGGCGGTCGGGATCGCGGCGGTGAAATACGCCGACCTGAGCCCGGAGCGGACGAAGGACTATGTCTTCAGTTTCGATCGGATGGTGAGTTTCGAGGGCAACACGGGGCCCTACCTGCTCTACGCGCGGGCGCGGATCAACCGCATCTTCGACCGCGCCGCGGAGAAGGGCGTTGACCCGGGGGTCGCCGGCGCGTCGGCGTTCCGCGTGGCGGAACCCGAGGAGCGGGCCCTCGCACTGATGCTGCTGCGATACCCGCAGACGGTGCGGTCTGTCGCGGAGTCACTCGAGCCACACAGGCTCTGCGCGTACCTCTACGACCTCGCGGTTTCGTTCAGCAGGTTCTACGACCGCTGCCATGTGCTCAACGCCGCCGACGACGCGAGCCGCCTCGCGAGGCTGCGTCTGTGCGGGCTCACGGGGCGTGTGCTCAGCGACGGGCTCGAGACGCTCGGGCTCCCGACGGTCGACCGGATGTGAATTCGGTGTGCCGGCGGCGGCGCTCACCCGCCCGCGCCGACATCGGTAACGACGGCCGCGTCCTCCGGGGCGTACTCGGGGCCCTTGCGGAGTTCCCATTCGATCCGGCGGGCCCAGGCCGCGGGCACGGGCATCTCGTTGTCGAGCAGCGTCGAGCCTCTCAGCGCGGGGATGATCTCCCAACGCATCACATCGGGGTTGTGCAGGTTGCCCTCGGACTTGCCCTCAAAGAACCGGATTACGACCATCTGGCCCACGGGCACATCCACGCTCCAGAGTTCCTCGAGCGATCGGGTGTCCACCAGGCGGACGGTCTTGGGGCTGTACGCGGTGCTTGTGTAGGTGTGCTGGTCGAGCGACGCGGCCCGCCCGCCGGGCTTCTGCGTGTTCAACTGCTGGCACCCCCCCGCGAGCAGCGGGAGGAGGCCGGCGATGAGCAATGCGGTTCGGCGAGCGGGGGTCGACATCCTGGGCTCCTTTGGCAGCACTCGCGGCCTGCCCGCAAGTCTACGGGCCGACCGTGGCGCTGTTCGCGCCTCGCGGGTCTGTATCGGTAAGATCGGACCATGCCTGCAACCCCCCCGGCCGAATCAGGGCACGATCCGCTCCCGCCGCTCCGCGTCGGGCACGGGTACGACCTGCATCGGCTGGACCTGATCGCCCCGGCCGGGCCGGGACGCCCCCTGATCGTGGGCGGGATCCGGCTGGAGCACGACCGCGGCCCGGTCGCGCATTCCGACGGCGACGCGCTGCTGCACGCGGTGACCGACGCCGTCCTGGGCTCGCTTTCCCTCCCCGATATCGGTGAGCTCTTCCCCGACACCGATCCCGCGCACGAATCGGGTGACTCGGCCCGCTTCCTCGCCGAGGCGGTCCGGCTCGCGTCCGAACGGGGGTATGCGCCGAGCAATCTCGACGCGACGGTGATCCTCGAGCGCCCCCGTCTGAAGGCGCACAAGGCGGAGATCCGGGCGAACCTGGCCCGCCTGCTCGGGCTTTCGGTGGACCGGGTAAATGTCAAGGGCAAGACCCACGAGCGGGTGGACGCCGTGGGGGAGGGGCGGGCGATCGAGGTGCACGCGGTGGTGGTGATGGCGCGGTGCTCCCGGGCGGAGGGAGGCGGGCCATGACCGGCGCCGGTCGAGTGTCCGCCCCGGGGGCGGTGGCCTTAGAGACGACGCTGCCCGCCCTGGGCCTGCCCCCGGGAGAGGGCCTGCCATTCACCCGGGAACTCGCCGAGATCATCCGGTCAGAGGGCGGGTCGCCCGCGGTGGTCGGGGTTCTCGGGGGGAGGCCCATTGTCGGGATGAGCGATCGCGAACTCGCCGAGTTGCTCGACGGGCGAACGGTCGCCAAGGCGAACACCTCGAACCTCGGGCTGCTGATGCAACGCGGGGCGGACGCGGCGACGACGGTCTCGACCACGATGGAACTCGCGGCGGGGGCCGGGGTACGGCTCTTCGCGACGGGCGGCATCGGGGGTGTGCACAAGGAGTTCGGCGTCCGGCTGGACATCTCGGCCGACCTTGCGGCATTGGCGAGGTTCCCGGTCGCTGTGGTGGCGAGCGGGACCAAGTCGCTCCTCGATGTCGTTTCGACGCGGGAGGCGCTCGAGAGCCTGGGTGTGCCGGTGGTCGGGTTCCGTTGCGACAAGTTCCCGGCGTTCTATCTTCGGGAGAGCGCCGCCGGGCTCGATGGTTCTTTTGACGACGAGGCGGAACTGGCCAGGTTCATCGATGCGGAACTCGGCAGGACGGGCCGGGGCGTGCTGGTGTGCAACCCGATCCCGAGTCAGGACGAGCTCCCGCCGGGCGCGTGGGATGCCTGGCTCGCGGAGGCGGAGCGGCGCGCCGGCGGGGCCGAAGGACGGGACATCACGCCGCGGGTTCTTGCGGCGCTGCACACGGTGTCCGATGGCGCCACCATGCGGGCGAACCTGGCGCTCGTGCGGTCGAACTGCCGCCTTGCCTCGCGGATCGCGGCCCGGATGCCCGGGTGATCGTCAGTCGCACCCCGCGTCGAACGCGGCGAGGAAGTAGAGCAGGTCGAGCAGATCGACATCCCCGTCCTGCTCGTAGTCGGCGATCGTGTCGAGCGCGACGAAGGCGTTTGCGAACGCGATGAGGTCGGCGAGGTCGAGCAGGTGATCCCCGTTGAAGTCGGCGGCGCACCACCCGCAGGCGTTGGCGACCACCCGGAGCGAGTCGACCGCGGCCTCGGTGATGCTGTCCTCCGGCGCATCCGAAACGACAAACCGGAACCGGACATCCCGCGAGGCCTCGGCGTCGGCGGGAAGCGGATAGGCGCGGTGGACCCAGCGGAAGGTGCTGCGCTCCTCCGCCAGGGGCGACCATGTCAAACCGGCGTCCGTGGAATACTCGACCAGCAGGGAATCTTCGCCCGCCCGGCCCGCGTCGTCGCAGGCGAGCCAGATCGCGACCTCGAGCCGGGGCTCGACGGAACCGAGAAGATCAAAGATCGGAGACTCCAGGATCGCCGTGCCGTGCGAGACATCGGAATTGCCGGCCCGGTTGTCGGTGAGCCAGCAGGCGTTGTCCCCGTCGGCGTCGATGGGCGGGTCCCACCGCATGCCGCCGCCGGAGGGCAGGCCGTGCTGCCACGCGCCGGTGGTGACCCCGCCCGAGGTCGACGCGGACCATCCGGTCTCCAGGGAGGGTTCGACCTCGGTCTCGGCCTTGGCGTCGATGAAGATCCACTCCCCGTCGGCGCCCTCTGGGAAATAGGCGTTGCCGAGGGAGGTCGGGGCGCGGAAGCGCACGCCGACGGACTCGCCGCAGGTCACACCGGCGAGCGTTGCCGTGTATCGGCCTTGCCCGTCGTGGCGGAGCGGGACGGCGGATTCAACGACGCCCCGCTTGACGAGCATGACGCCGTCGCCCGTTGGGACAAAGCCGACGGCTTCGACCGTGAACTGGGTCTCCGAATAGGGGCTGATCTCGGTAGGAATCGGACCGACCGGGATCAGCACCCGAGAGGTATCCGGCAGAACACCGCGGGCGACGACCGCGAATGGGGTGTCGAACTCCGGGGTGTCGGCCCACGCGTCCTGCAGCACCCTGGCGGCGGTGATCTCGATGGTCCAGGAGCCGGGCGTCGGGTCCTCCACGAAGACATTCTCGATGTTGTTGACGCGGTCGGGCTCGCCCCCGGGGCGGGACCAGACGCCTTCGAGGAGCCCGTGGTTCCCGTGGTAGATCGCGCCCGTGGGCGAGATGACCCGCAGGTCGAGGTCGTTCACCAGGGCGATCGTGGCGAGGGGCACGCCGGGCAGGTCGGTGTAGGCGAGCGTGACCCTGAGGTCGGGCTCGCCCGGCGGGACCGCCAGGGTCGCGGTCCAGACCTCTCCCTCGACGAGCCTGACCTTCTCGTCGTTGACAAAGGTCCGGCCGATGCCGTCGTGGAGTCGGTGCAGGTCGGGGGTTCCCCACCCCTGGCGGTAACGGCCCAGATCATCGGCGATGTGGGCGAAGTCGTAGGGGCGGGCCGAGCTGACGAGCAGGGCCTTGGTCATGGCGACGCTGGGGAGGCCGTCCCCGCCGCGGGGCTCGGGGTCGACCCCGCCCTGGCTGCCGAAGTTCAGCGAGCCGTCGAAGAGGCCCTCACGCCACATTTCCATGGCAAGGCCGAGGAGGCCGGCGACCGCGGGGGTCGCGGCGCTGGTGCCGGTGAACGCGCGGTACCCGTCGTCCGCGGTCGCGGCGGTGGTCCAGACGCCGTCGTTGAACATGACGAGGTCGGGCTTGACCCGGCTGTCGAGGGCCGGCCCGGTGCTCGCGACGCCCTCCCAGGCGTCGTCCGCGCGGTCGAGCGTGCCCCGCCCGCGCACGCCTCCGACGGAGATGAGGTTCTTCGACCATGCCTCGGGGCGCGAATCGGGGCTGCCGGCGTTGGACTGAGACTGGACGATCACAACGCCGTGCCGGTGGATCGCGTCGTCGAGTTCGGCGCTGGCGGCCGAGTAGCGTCTGGTGATGCCCGATCCCCAGCTGTTGGACTGGAGCACGCCGTGATGCGGGGGCCCGACAAGCGAGGCGAGGTGGGCTTCGCGGTCGTTGACCTCGTAATAGCTGCTGAAGAGAGGTGTCGCGCCGGGGAGCATACCGAGGGCGTTGGGATCCCCGGACCCGTCGCCGAACACGACGCCGTAGGAGGAGGTGCCGTGCTCGTTGGCCGAGGAGTTGGCGGTCCGGAGGGTCGGGGGCTGGGACTGGAAGTCGAGGTGGCTGGTGCGCAGGCCGCTGTCCATCACCTCGCAGACGATGCCAACGCCGGTGAAACCCTCGACGAGTTCGATGTAGTTCGCGCCGGAGAACTCCCTGGAGAAATCACCGTCGTTCTCGGGGGCGGAGGCGGGCTCGATCCAGAGCACATCGGGGCTCTCGACGAGTTGGGAGACCCCCCACTCGTCGAGCGTGACCCGCATGACAAAGCCCCTGCCCTCGACGGATTGCGCGGACCCGCCCAGGTCGGTCACGAGCATGTCGATCCGGTGTCGGGTCTCCGCCCGCCGCTCGCTGGGGATCAGCAAGTACTCCGCCGAGGGCCCGCGGGCGAGCGGGGAGGCGCCCATGAGGATCGGCGTCAACTCGGCGGGGGCCTTGCGGTCTGTGGTGAGCAGGGTCGCGGCGACCGCGTCGGGCCAGGCGGCGATCGCCTGCGCGTCGGCCCGGACAAGGACCCGCTCGGCGTCGAGGTCCGCGACCCACCGGAGCCCGCCCGCCTGCATCGCCGCACGCAGCTGCTCGCGGGGAGTCTGCGGGACGCGCACCTCGAACAAGTGCTCAGCGGCGAAGGCGCTCGGTGCAACTCCAGCAAGGCCGGCAAAGATTGCGCAGCACACCCCACGCATACGATGGCAATCCGCAGAACGGCTCAATGTCTCTCTCCTTCGTACCATCCATGGCACGCCGTGGACTAGGGGAGTCGAAAGGCCATCAGAGCGATGACCCTGTCAGGGAGAACCCCCGTGCGAACACAGGGTGGACACCATACCAGAGGGTGATCGGACGCACCCCGGGTTTTTCGGGCGTTTGGTCCCGGATCGTGTAAATTCTTTGCTCCGAACAGATTAGGAACTTTCTCCAAAGTGCCCTTCCGGGGCCACCCGGTTGTTCAGATTGCGCTACATCTTCGGGCTCGGATCTTGCCCGGTCTGGGCGCGGGCTTACCATTGGACCCGGGATCTGTCCACCACAGGCGCGGTGTCTGTAGCCATACCCCGGAAGAGAGAGAGCGGTATCCAGAAATGGACCCCGCCGGGCCCACCCCAGATTCGGGGGATGGGCTATCATCGACCGCCACCGATCACCCGAAGGAGACCAGAGATGATGTCGAAGCGTCATGTGCTCGCCCTGCTCACGCTCGCCGGCATGGCGGCGCCCGCTCTCGCTCAGGACAGCGTCGGGAATACCCCCGGCCTGCCCGGCGATGCGATCAACCCGTTTGACCCCTCGCTGCAGGTGGTCTCGTATGTCGCGGACCTGACGCCGTTCGGCACCTCCTGGGACACGACCTTCGGCATTGTCCCCCTTATCAAGTCTCCGCAGTCGAACACGGGGTTCTTCAACAACCTGATGTCGTCGAACGGGATCTCCGACGACCTTCGCCTCGGGGTGCCCTACTTCTCCAGCTCTTACCTCCTCTGGGAGGAGACCCCGGGCGCCGGGGCGAATCCGCAGCGGAACGACGAGACCGGGTTCGCCCTTCCGACCGGGCTGTCGAGCCAGTTCGCGGTCGGCATGGCGAGCACCTCGAACGCGGGCGGCTTCACGGGCGACAACATCAGCACGGCGATCGTGAACTACGACCCGGCCAACCCGAACCGGCTGTATGTCACCCGCGTTGAGGCGGGCGGCACGATCAACGCGGCCCAGACCGGCTCGACGGGCTCTGTGGCGTTCGGCTCGATTGATGCCGACGGGAACGCGTATTTCCGAGGGGACAACTTCGGGTTCGGCGGCGCGGTGACGCCGCAGGTGAACAACAACTGGTACCGCACGCGGTCGCAGGACCGGACGGCGGGCGTGGTCAACCTGATCAGCGGGACGGGCGGGAATGATGCGACCGACCGGCTGATCCTCTCCTCGACGACGGCGCACCCGGCGCCGTCGAACATCCCGGCGAGCGTGGCCGGCGGAAACGGGCTTGTCGCGGGGCCGAACTTCAACCGCCAGTTCGTGCGTGGGGCAACATCCGGGTCGATGCTCGCCGATCAGACGCACCTCAAGCCCGAGGTGACGCTGGGCTACACGCCGGGCGATCAGCGTGGGTCGATGGGCACGACGACCCGCTCGCTGCTGGGCTCGGGCGTCGCGACGACGGCGGTGCTGTCGAAGGACGCGACCGACGCGACGCGGACGCTGTCGGTGTGGTCGACCAGCGCCGCCGGGGCGGTCGTGGAGGGGTACAGCTTCGAGACCCCCCTCGCGGTGACCGATCCTTCGGACGGGTACACCAAGACCTACCTCCCGGGCCTTTCGTCGTACGAGCAGTACCGTGGCGTGACGGGCTTCCGCTCGGGCGGTGGGCTCGTGGCGCTGGGGCAGGACGCGGCGGGCAACGCCTACGCGGGCGCGACGCTCAGCGCGTTCGGGCTCTCGTTCGACCTCGACATGCAGAATGTCGTGGTCCGCTTCGGGCCCGACGGGCAGAGCCCGCAGTGGTCGGTGCTCGGGTGGGTTGACCCCCTGGGCAACGGCAAGGACATCCTGGACGGCCCCGGCGGCGCGCCGATCGGGCACCTGATCAACTTCCAGGCGGCGTTCCCGGGCTCGGGCCTGCTCGGGCCCTCGATGTCGACCCCGACCTTCGACGGGGCGGGCAACGCGTGGTTCCTGGCGTCGGCGGCGCTGGACAAGATCGATCAGGACACCGGCGAGCCCTTCGTGGACTTCGACACGGTGCTGATCCGCGGCGTGCTGACCGAGTACCCCGGTTCGACGCCCTCGTTCGGCTACGAGCTCGAACTCGTGCTCGAGCTGGGCCGGACCTTCTTCGGGCAGAACTCGGGGCGCCGCTGGCAGATCCAGTTCATGCAGCTGGTCGCCAACAGCAACGGCTCGGGCGTGCTCTCGCCCGCGGCGATGGACCACAACAACGGCCGGACCTGGGGCTGGAATAACTCGAGCCTCGCGGGTGTGGACAACGCCGATCCGATCACCAATGGCGGCATCGTGGTGAACGCGGACATTGTGTACGATGTCAACGGGGACGACCTCTACGAGGACCCGACCTCGGCCGGTGGTAACCCGGCGAGCCCGGATCAGTCGTACCAGGCCCTGCTCTACATTGGGTACTACGCCGAGGGCCCGCAGGGGTGCAACGGGGCGGACATCGCCGAGCCGTTCGGCCTGCTCGACCTCGCGGACATCAACGCGTTCGTCTCGGGCTTCGTGTCCCAGAACGCGATCGCCGACATCGACAACAACGGGCTGTTCGATCTGACGGACATCAACCTGTTCGTCGCGGCGTTCCTTTCCGGCTGCCCGTGATCCACGGGGCGTGAATCTCGCCCCGCTTTTTCAAGCAAGCAAGGCGCCCGGGCTGAGAGGTCCGGGCGCTTCTTCGTTCGGGTGGTACACCGCCAGGAGGATTCCGAAGATGACACGCCGCGCCCCGCTCGCCTGCCTTGTGATTTTGTCGCTTGCCGGTGCGGCGTCCGCGCAGTGGGACCCGCAGAACGGGCTGTGGGGCAAATCGGAGGCGTCGGATGTCCGGGTGATGACCTGGAACATCCTCGACGCGATCCGGACCGAGAACCCGAACAAGGCGGATGTGATCTCGAACTGGAACGCCTGTGTGCGGATCGTGGCGGGGCTTCAGCCGGACATCCTGATCCTCCAGGAGACTGGCGACAACGGGTGCAGCGGGTGCGTCGACTCGGCGGCGGAACTGGAGACGCTGTGCACCCTGTTCTTCCAGGGGGGAACGGACCCGTTCCTCGGCGGGCCGGTGACCTCGTATGTGCAGCTGTTCGCGCCGGGGTACGACCTTCCGTTCAAGTTCGTCTCGCTGGTGAGCGACGGGTTCAACCGGAACATCGTGCTGTCTCGGTTCCCCTACGCGGACCTGAACGGCGACGGGGCCGCGACGGAGAGCAATTTCCTGGTGGTGCAGGACGCGTACACCTCGACGGGGAATGTGATCCGGGGGTATCAGTTCGCCGAGATCGATCTGCCGGACGAGGTGTACGCGGGCGACCTGGTGATCGGGAACGGGCACCTCAAGGCCGGGGGTGCGTCGGGCGACCTGAGCCAGCGGCTCGAGGAAGGCAAGCGGATCGCCTATCTGATCGACTACATGTTCAACGGCGCGGGGACGGGCGTGCCGGATCCCAACGGGCTGGTGGTGTTCCCCAACCCGACGACGATCCTGCCCGCGAACACGCCGGTGATCTGGGGAGGCGACTGGAACGAGGACGAGCAGACCAACGGGCGCAAGGGCCCGGCGGAGTGGATGACACGCGCGGAGTTCACAGGCGGGACCGACGGGACGGACCGCGACCGCGGCGATTCGGTGTTCGACAGCGCGACCGATGTCTTCAGCGGCGCCCGCGGCACGCGGGGCGGCTCGAAGCTCGACTACCTCGCTTGGCAGGACAGCATTGTCGAGGGCGTGACCCGGCAGTTTGTGTTCGAGTCGTCGTCGGTCTCGAGCATCAACCAGTTGCCGGCCCCGGTGCGGACTTTCCCGTACCCGGCTCCCCAGGTGACCTCGTCGTTCGCGTCGGACCACCGTCCGGTGGTGGTCGACTTCCGGCTGCCGCTCGCCACGGGCGGGCCTTGCACGGCGGCGGATGTGGCCGAGCCTTTCGGGATCCTGGATCTCGCCGACATCAACGCTTTCGCGTCGGGCTTCCTGACCCAGAACCCCGTGGCGGACCTGGCGCCGCCGACCGGGGTGTTCGACCTCGCGGACATCAACGCGTTCGTGAACGCGTTCGTCTCGGGGTGCCCCTGACGCCCGCTGGCCTCAACGCCGACGCCTGGCCGCGCTCACCAGCCCGGCCCCGATCACGAAGGTGACGCCGGGGGTCGGGATCGGCGGAGGGGAGAACGGCGGGTCGCCGGGAGTCGGCCCGTTCGGGATTTCCGGGGGGCCTTCGCCGGGACCGGGGGTCCTTGGCTGGGGCGGGTCGGGGTGCTCGAACGACTCGTCGAGGTCGGTGAACGGGTCGCTTGGGTCCGCATCGCCCGGACGCTGCGGATCGGGCTCGGGCAAGGGGTCGGTCAGATCGTCGAGCGGGGGCTCGAAGTTCGGGGAGGATGACCCCCCGCCCCCACCGCCGCCGCCCGCGCGGCCTCGGCCCGCGCCTCCCGGTCCGTCGTGGTGCGGCGTGTTGCTGACGCCCCGCATGGCGCTGGCGGCGCCGCCTTCGCCCTGGCCGGGGGGCGTGGGGCGGAACACAAACTCCAGCCCCTCGGCGTCGTCGATCCCCTTGTGGCGGAGGTCGAAGGCCGAGATGGAGTCGTTGGTGCGGTCGTCGATGACCAGCATGCCGGTGTTGCGATCGAACATCGCCGTGCGGTCGTTGTAGCCGTCCCAGGCGATGCCCGCGTAGGCGGCGGTGTCGGAGTCGACACGGAGGCCCTCGAGGCGAACGCCGCGGATCGCGCCGGTCTCGGGGTCGAGCATGACGATGCGCCCGTTGAGCTCGTCGGCGACGAGGAGCAGGCCCGCGGGCCCGAGCGCGATATCGGCGCCCATGGTGACGGCCCCGGAGGCCCATCGGAGTTCGCCGAGCGAGCCGGCGGTCACCTTGCGATCGATGTCCATGCGCACGCGGGTGACGCGGTCGTTGGTGGCGGGGTTGCCGTCGGCGGCGAGGATGTACATGACGCTGAAGAGCGGATCGCCCGCGATGCCGGTGACGGTCCAGGAGGGATCCCAGTGCTCGTCGGCGACGGAGCCGACGATCTCGGCGATTACGGGGACGCCCGGGTCGATCTCGCGCAGGTCGATGTGGAGCAGGACCGGGCCCGGGGTTTCGCCGACGGGCCCGCTGGCGACCGCGTAGGCGTCGAAGGTGTTCACGATGGTGAAGGCGCGGATGGGGGCCTCGACCTTCCGAGTGGCGATCCCGTCGACGATGCAGAGCACGCCGTAATCGGTGAAGGTCGCGTCGGGGTTGTTGACATCGTCGATGGCGAAGAGCTGGCTGTCGGCGGCGTCGATCCCCCAGAGCCTGAGCATGTCCTCGGCGGACGCCGGGGCGGCGAGCAGGCCCGCGGCGCAGGCGACCAGCAGCGACCGGGGGGCGGTGAACATGCCTGGAACTCCGTGGGGCAGACGCTGCCCGAGCGGCGGGCCCGGCCCCGACGAGGCCGTGGACTCCGCCGTCAGAGAGATGCCATGCGGGGCCGCATCGGGCCACCGGAAGCCCGGGCCGACAGCGACCGGGGGTCGTCGACGGCGGCACATTCGGAGGCCCGGGGCTCGGCGGCGTGTTCCCGGACGGTCGCTCGCCGCTAGAGTGGTGCCATGCGGAGGTGGGGCTGGCGGCCCGGCGACATCATGGATGTTGGTGCCCGGTTCCGGGCGGAGCACTCGGCCTGGCTGACGCACGCCCTGCGGACAGGGCATGGGTATCCGCGGATCCCGACCCGGCCCGCGCCCAGCGGGGGCTTCGACCGGCTCATGCGGCGTCCTGGCGGGAGGCGGCTCGCGACGCGTTGGTGGCGGCTCGCGCTGGAACGGCTGGGCGTGCGGTGATCGGCCTCAGGCGGCGGCCTTGCAGGCCGCGATCACCCGACCGAGAACCTCGGCGATGGGCTCGATGTTGAGGTCGGCCGAGAGCCCGCCCACGGCCTCGTCGAGATCGCGGGTCATGTCGCTGAGACCGAGGGACGGGGCGACGGCGCGGAGTTGAAGGCAAACGCTCAGCGCATCCATCGGGAGGTTCTTCTCGACCGCGGCGCCGATCGCGGCGGCGCAGCGGACCAGCTCGGGCTTCATGGACTGCAAAAGCCCGTTATCGAGACGGGCGGGGCTCGCAGGCCCGGCCTCCCGGGTGTCTGCCAGGAACTCCGCGAGGGCCCGGAGAAGTGATTCAGGGGCGATCGGCTTGGCGAGGAATGCCTGGGCCCGGCGTCCGTCGGCGTACTGGAGCACGCGTTGCCCCTGGTCCGCGCTGACGAGGATCGCCGGGGTGGGGATGTTCTCGGTCCGGAGGCGTGCGATCCATTCGCCTCCGGTGGTCTCCGGGAGGTGGAATTCGCAGAGGATCAGGTCGACACCCGCGCGGGCGGCTTCCGTCGCGTCGGCGATGGTCGTGGCGACCCGGAGGCGGACGCCGCTCTCACGGATGAAGTGCCGGATGAGCTGTGCGTCCAGCGGGTTGGGTTCGACATAGAGGAGCCGGCCGGCGAGCGCGGAGGCGTCGACATTCTCGACCGAGAACATCTGACGAATGGGATCGGGGCGAACGAACCCGCGGAGGTCGATCGTGTTCTCGAAGTTCACGCCGATCTCGTGGACCACGCCCGAGCGGTGCTCGCAACGGACGATCCGCCCCCGGACGGGGACGATGATCCCGTCTGGATGGGGCAGGCGCACTACGCAGCTCGTGCCGGGGTAGACGAACGCGCTGTGGAGGAGGCTGACGCCGCTCCGGGAGAGGTTGCGGCAGGCCATCCTGGTCTCAACCTCGGACCCTCCAGGGTGCTGGAGGTTGACGGCGATGCACGGCTGGCGGAACGGCCATCGGGCGTCCACCCGCTTCGAATTGGTTCCCGCGGTGGCGCTCGCCCGGTCGAGGACATCAAGAACCTCGTCGAGGCGCTTCGGCCCCAGCCCGAGGGTGTTCAGCCGGGACTGGCCTGTCACTTGGTTCTTGATCGACCTGGTCATGCAAAGCCCCTCGGATGTAGCCCCCATCGGGCCGATCTCGCCCCGGCCTCCGCTGCAATTGCGGGCCGACTCCAAAATCGGGTGGGTTCCCGCGGTCCGGCGGGAGGGGGGATCACCCGGCCTGGGTGGCCTCGCGGCACATCCGGACCATCTCCGCGAGTTTCGATTCGAGACCCTCGAGTGTGGAGGAACTGACGACCTGGTGGACCAGCGTCTCGGCCAGCATGCCGAGGTCGGCCAGGCCCAGGACGGGCGCGATGCCCTTGATCTGCATGAGCATGGACAGGACGATCGTGCGGTCCGCGCTTTTCACCGCCTTCTCCACCTTGTCCGCGGCGGCGGCGAGCTCGGGGAGCATGGCGGCGATGATCTGGCGGTCGGCGCGGATGTCGCCGGCCGCGGGGCCGCCCGGGTCCAGCTCGTCGAACTCGGAGAGGAACTCGGCGACGGTCCGCAGGAGGGCCTCCTGGGAGAAGGGCTTGGCGAGGAACCCTGCGACCACGGGGTCGCTCACGAGTTCGTGGGTGGCGCGGGAGGTGTCGGCGCTCATCATCACCACGGGGGGCAAGGCCGCCGAGGTCTCGTTGAGCCTGCGGACGAGATCGCCCCCGTTCTCCTCCCCGAGATGGATGTCGCAGAGGACCAGCCCAACGCCCTGCTTGGCGATCTTTTCGGCCTCGGCGACGGACTCGGTGTGGCGGATGCGGAGTTGCGTTTCGCGGAGGAAGTGCTTGACGAGGCGGGCGTCCATCTGGCTGTCTTCGACGAGCAGGAGCGTGCCGACGAGCGTCTGGGGATTGACGCTCTCGATGGCGAAGAGCTCCTGCATGGGGTCGGGCCTGGCGAAGGCCCGGAGATCGATCTCCTCGTCGAAGGCGATGCCGATCTCGTGGATCATCCCGTCGAGGTGGAGGCAGCGGATGACCTTGCCCTCGATCTGCTGCGGCCCGCGCGTGGGGTGTTCAAGGGTGACGACGCAGCGCGTGTGGATATGCAGGTACGAGCGGTGGAGGAGCCCGATGCCGCCCTTGGAGAGATTGCGGCAGGCCATGCGGACCTGCATCTCCGTGCCGCCCGGGTGCTGGATGAGGACCGGGACCGCGGTCTGCTGATACTTCCAACGGGTGAAGGCCCGGTTCGCCCTGCTCCGTCCCTTGGCCCGATCGATGGTGTTCAGGAGATCACCCAGGTCACGGTCGCGCAGGCCGAGGGTATTGGGACGGGTGTTCTCGGACGGTGCGTCTCGCTTGGCCATCGCGCGGGCTCCCCTGCAGATGCTCGAAGGGAGCCATCGGCGAATCGCCATGGGCCGGTGAGCCCCGACCGGCGGGTCGGTTGATTCGCCCGGGCACGAGGCAAACCAGAGTGACCGGATCGACCGGGGGAAGGTCCGAGAGGTCAGATATCGAGGTTCTTCACCTCGAGGGCGTGGTCCTCGATGAACTTGCGCCTCGGCTCGACCTGCTCGCCCATCAGGATGCTGAACAGCGAATCGGCGTCACCGGCCTGCTCCCAGGTGACGCGGAGCATGGTCCGGTTGGCCGGGTCCATCGTGGTCTCCCACAACTGCTCGGCGTCCATCTCGCCCAGACCCTTGAAGCGCTTGATCTCAAGACCCCTCCGCCCGATGTCGTGCAGCCGCGCGAGGATCGCCGGGAGGTTCGGGGCCTCAACCAGACGCCCGAGCGCGGCGGCGGCGGAAGCGGGCTCCTCTTCGCCGGGCTCGGAGGCCTCGGCGTCGTCGTCCAGCGTGGTCGCAGCGGCGGCGGCGCCCCCGACCTCCCACGCGTACCGGGTCGGCAGACGCTCACCGGTGACCGACTCCTCCTGGACGAGTTCCCAATCGTCGATCAGCAGCCCGAAGCGTTCCAGTTCCTCAAAGATCCTGGCGAGTTCCTTGTTCTCGTGCAGTTCTCGCACGGTCGCCAGTGGTTTGGCGTGCGCGGCGTCGTCGAGGTCGGCTTCGTCGCCTTCCTCGGCGAGGTCGGCGAGCCGCCACCCGTTCCGCTCGACGATCGCGTAGGCCTCTTCTTCGCTCCACGCGTGCAGGTTGGCGGCCCGGCAGGAGATCTGGTGGGTGGGGAGCACACCTTCGCGCCTCGCGGTGAGCAGGTCCACGAAGCGCACACCACGCCGCTCGGCGATCTCGACGAGTTCCGACAGACGGGAGAGCACCTTGACGACCTGACGGAGGTCCTTGCCCTCGATCGTCCGCTCCACGCGCGGCCCACCATCGACGGCGTCGGCGGGGACCGCGCCGTCGGCCGTCCAGCCCACGATGGAGCGGATGTGCAGCCGGGCGTTCTCGAGCCCGATCTCGGTCAGGCGGGCGGAGAGCTCGCGGTCGTTGAGCACATACCGCACCTGCTTGCGCTTGCCCGATCCCCAGGCGATCTGGTAGAGCGGCGGCTGGGCGCAATAGACATGCCCCCTGCGGATCAGCTCCGGCATCTGCCGGAAGAAGAAAGTCAGCAAGAGGGTGCGGATATGGCTGCCGTCGACATCGGCGTCGGTCATGATGATCACCCGCCCGTAGCGCAGGCGGGAGATATCGAACTCCGGCCCGATGCCGGTGCGGAGGGCGCTGATCAGCGTGCGGATCTCCTCGAACCCCAGCACCTTGTCGATGCGGGCCTTCTCGACATTGAGCAGCTTGCCCCGCAGGGGAAGGATCGCTTGCGTCTCGACATTGCGGCCCTGCGTGGCGGACCCGCCCGCGGAATCACCCTCGACGATGAACATCTCGGCCCGGTCGACATCCTTGGTCTTGCAGTCGCGGAGTTTGTGGGGCATGGAGCCCGAGTCGAGCGCGGTCTTGCGCCGGGTGAGCTCACGCGCCTTGCGCGCGGCCTCGCGGGCCTGGGCGGCGACGATGCCCCGTTGGCACAGGCGCTTCGCCTCGGCGGGGTGGGTTTCGAGCCACTCGCCGAGTTCCTCGGACACGGCCTGGGCGACGAAGGCCTCGATCTCCTCGTTGAGGAGTTTCTCCTTGGGCTGGTTGTTGAAGGTCGGGTTGGGGAGTTTGACCGAGACGATCGCGACGAGGCCCTCGCGGAGATCCTCGCCCGTCGGCACGGGGTCCTTCTCGCGGATGATGCCGGCCTTGCGTGCGTAGGCGTTGAGTGTCCTGGTCAGGGCGACCTTGAACCCCTGGGCGTGGGTCCCGCCGTCGACATTGTTGATGTTGTTCGCGAAGGTGAAGAGCGTCTCGGAGTACCCGTCGTGGTACTGCATCGCGACCTCGCAGAGGAGGCTCTCGTCGGCGACCTCGCGGCGGATGCAGACCGGGCTGGAGACCGGGCTCTTGCCCTTCATCATGTGCTCGATGTACTCGGGGAGCCCCTCCTTGGCGTGGAAGGTCACGGACCTGGGCTTGCCGTCCGGGCCGACCCGCTCGTCGCTGAGCCGGATCGTGACCCCGGGGTTGAGGAACGCGAGCTCGCGGAGCCGGACCTCGAGGGTCTCGTAGCGGAAATCGCAGTCGTCAAAGATCTCCGGGTCGGGCTTGAACTCGACGATGGTGCCCGTCGGCCTGGCCCCGCTCGGGATATCGCCCACGACGCGCAGGGGCTCGACGGGGACGCCCCGCTCGAACTTCATCGCGTGGACCTTGCCGTCGCGGTGGACCTGCACCTCGAGGTACTCGCTCAGGGCGTTGACGCACGAGACGCCCACGCCGTGGAGACCGCCCGAGACCTTGTACGCCGAGCCCTCCTGCCCGAACTTGCCGCCCGCGTGGAGCTTGGTCATGACGATCTCAACGGCGGAGCGGCCGTTGAGATTCGGGTCCTCGTGCTTGACAGGGTCGACCGGGATGCCGCGGCCGTCGTCGGCGACACGGCAGGAGCCGTCCGCCTCGATCGAGACGGCGACCGTGGTGGCGAACCCGGCCATCGCCTCGTCGATCGAGTTGTCCACGACCTCGTAGACCAGGTGGTGGAGCGCGCCGACCCCGGTGCCCCCGATGTACATGCCCGGACGCTTGCGGACCGCCTCGAGCCCCTCGAGGACCTTGATCTGCTCGGCCCCGTACGCGCTGTTCCTGGGTGCTGTCTGCGGAGCGGTCTCGCTCATGCGCCATCCTTCGGCATGGCCGGGCTCGGTCCGGCTCGGGCTCGCGGCGGTCCTCGGCCGCATCGTCCCCGGGTGGATCCGGAGTCCCCTCGTGCCCGCATTCCGGGGGATGCCGCGCCAAGCGGCGCGGACCGTGGAATGATAGGACCCCGAGGCCCCGGAGACCCTGAGGAACCCAATTGGCAAACGGGCCCGCACAGGCCGGAGTCGGGGCCACGCACCCCGCAGAGACCCGCCCTGAGCGGGGCGTGCACTACTGCCAGGGAGGCCTCCGGGGAGGCGGGAACCTCGGCGGCGGCTGGGCGGCGCTCATCCCCGTCCTGCTGTTCGGGGGGGGTGTGCTCGGGGTGATGGGCTACCTCTGGCTGGCCCGGTTCCCGTGGATGCCGCTCGCGCTCCGGGCCACTCTCGTCAGCGCCGCCCTGGTTGGCGTGCTCTGGTTCCTGGTCCGGCGGGCCCTGTCGGCGTACAGGCGGGTCATGTCGGCGCTGGGGCGGCGCCTCCCCATGGAGATGGACCCCGCCGTTCCGGTCAATGTCATCTGCTGGCCGGATCAGATGGACCGGCTGCGTCGGCTTGAGCCGCCCGACGGGGACGCCGGGGCGTTCGAGCCCGAGGTGCACCGGGTGCTGATCGCCAGCCGGACCAGCCTGGCCAGCCGGATGCACGACCCCCGGTTCCGCGCCCGGTTCTTCGCCTCGGTGATCGCGCTGCCGATCCTGATCCAGGTGATCGTGCAGTTGGCGGTGCACGGGCTGATCGCGTGGGAGTCGTTGCTCCTCGTCGCGGGCGTGGCGGCGCTCACGCCGTTCGCGTGGAATCTGGTCCGGCCGACCTACCTGCGTATAGCTCCGGGCCGGGTCGACATCGTGCGGTTCGGGTTCGTGGGCGGGCGGGCCCGGGTGACGC
The DNA here is from genome assembly GCA_036732005.1 of Phycisphaerales bacterium. GTDB lineage: Bacteria > Planctomycetota > Phycisphaerae > Phycisphaerales > UBA1924 > UBA1926. The sequence continues at coordinate 281,037 of DAINDF010000002.1, read as the reverse complement.
CGCACTCGCTCCGCGATCGCCCGGTGCGGCTCGACCTGCGTCGGCACGAGTTGCTCATCGGCGGATGGCACCCATCGCACCCGGATGCCCGATCCGCCGACCCCTTGGACGAAGACTCCGAGGCCGCGGTCGCGCGGTTTTCCGGACAAAGCTCCGGGGACCCGCAGGCGTCGCTCGGCACCCCGGCGCAGATCAGACGGTTGACGATCATCCCTCTGTGGGGGACACTCGAGATCGGCTCGCTGGAGCGGGCGGTGTTCAGGGCGTCGGTCTCGACCGCGGTCCCGGGCCCGCTCCCGGACGACGCCCTGAGCGGCTGAGCCCCGACGGCTGAAGAGAAGGAACCCCAGATGATCGCCCCTCGAACGCCGCCCGATCAGATCCGCCTGCTCGTCATGGATGTCGACGGCGTGCTGACCCGGGGCGAGATCGTGTACGACTCGGAAGGCCGCGAGCTCAAGTCCTTCAGTGTGCGCGACGGGTTCGGGCTCTCGCTGTGGCACGCCTCGGGGTTCTCTTCCGCGGTGATCACCGCGCGGGGCGGGGCGGCCGTTGAGCGGCGGTGCGCGGAGCTCGGCATCCGGCATGCGTTCGAGCACGCGTCGGACAAGTCCCTGGCCCTTCGTGAACTGGCTGAACAGACGGGCGTCGATCCCCTCGCGATGGCCTATATCGGGGACGACTGGAAGGACATCCCCGCCCTCAACCTCGTGGGCTTCCCCGCGGCGCCCGCGGACGCGGAGACGCCGGTGCTCGAATCCTCAGCCTGGGTGAGCCGGCGTCGGGGTGGGGACGGCGCCGTTCGCGAGCTCATCGAGCACCTGCTCGAAGCCCGGGGGGCGCTCACCGGGCTCCTGCGGGCCCATGGATACGATCGCCCATGAATCCGCAGCCAGATTTCCGGCCCGCGCGGCGTTCTGCGTCCGCCCGCACCGCGGCCCTCGGCCTCGCCGTGGTCATCGGGATCGCCGTCGCCAGCATGCTCGTCTACTACGGGTTCGTGCGTCCTGCACCACCCTCCGAACGGCTGGGCGGCGAGATCCCGCCGATCCAGGTCGAGGACCTGCTCAAGCAGCAGGACGAGTCCGGTCGGGGGATGACCATCCAGATCATGGACAAGCAAGACCCCACCCGGCTCGCCGCCGAGGTGTTGGCCGAGCGGTACGACCCGGACGGGCCCTCCCACCGCCTGGTCGAGAAGCCGAGCGCCTGGCTGTTCGCCAAGGACGGGTCGGCGTGGCACATCGAGTCCAAGAGCGGGCGGTTCTACATCCCCGAGGGCGAGCAGTCGCCGCGCGAGGGGTTCCTCAAGGGCGATGTCCGGGCCCGCCGCTTCGACCCAACCCCGGGCCGACGCCCCGATCTGGCAATCGACCGCCCCACCATCGTTGCGACCACGGACCAGCCCCTGCACTTCAATCTCGATCTTCTCCAGTTCGAGACCGAGGGCCGACTCGATCTCAAGGGCGACGACATCGAGTTCGCGGGCCGGGGCGTTTTCGTCGTGCTCAACGAGCAACGAGAGAGCATCAACTGGCTCCGCGTCGATCAGGGTGAACGCCTCGTGTACATCCCGAAGGCCGATGGGGACGCCGGGCCGATGGCGCCCTTGACCGCGGCCCCGCGTCGCGGGCCGCGTCGAGCCGGGCCGCCCGCCCCGGCGGCGCGGAGCGGAGAGATCGTGCTCGCCTCCTTCCAGCCCGCCGTCGACACGCTCGACGCGGCCGGGCCCAAGGTCGATCTCTATCGAACGACATTCCGGGACAACATCAAGGCGACCCAGGGACCGAGGGAAATCCGTTCGGACTCGCTCACCGTGTGGACCCGCCTGGTTGACAACGAAGTCCCCGAGAAGCAGTCACCCGCGACCGCTGCGGCTCCGGTTCCCTCCCTGCTTGCGTCACTCGTGGTGAGCGCCCCGCTGCCGTTCCCGCATGCCGTCGCCGGTGAGCCGGCCCCGCCGGACGCGGGCATCGCGGAGACGCCTTCCGAGCCGGTCCCGGTGGTGCTGACCTGGGACGGGCCGATGGAGGTCGCGCCGCTCGACGACATCCCCGCCGAACTGGCGATCGGGGACGACATCGCGCTGCGGTTCGAGGTCGCCGAGGGGCATGTGGAGTTCGCCGACCACGACGCGGAAGCCCACGGGCGCGCGATGACCGTGGCCTACTTCGCGGGCCGGGAGCGGGTCGAGCTCACCGGCTCGGCGGGGTCCGTCGAACTCGTGAGCCCCGCGAACGGGCGGATCAGCGGCGCCAATACGCTCTACATCGAACTCGCCGCCGGGGTCGTCACCGTCCCGACAGCGGGCGAGCTCACCGGGCGCGACCACGCCGACGAGCCCGGGAACGCCCGCCCGCAACGCATCACCTGGCGATCGGGGGCCTCGTTCGCGTTCGCCGTGGAGAACGGCCGGATGACCGATCGCATCGAGCGGGCGAGCTTCTCCGGCGAGGCCCGGGGCGTCAATCAGGACGCGACACTCGACGGCGAGCGCATCGACGCCATTTTCGACGCGGGGCCCGGGGAGCAGCCCCGCCTCGTGCAACTGAATGTCGAGCGGGCGATCGGGGCCGACGGGCGCGGCGGCTCGGTCGCCGGCGACCTGCTGGAGGTCCATTTCGCCCGTGGCACCGGGGGAGAGGAACTCGACCCGACCCGCGTGGTGATCTCGGGCTCGGCGCTCGCGCGGCGCGAGAACGCGGAGTCGATCGCCGGGAGGCTCATCGACGCGCGGCTCGCCCGGGACGAGGCGGGCGATGTCATCGTCACCGAGGCCGAGGCCGATGGGCAGGTTGTCTTTTCCGACGGCAAGGGCGTCACCGGCGAGGGCGAGCACCTCTGGACGGATGCGCTCGCCGAGAAGGCCGTGGTCTCGGGGGCGGGCGCACGCGTCACGCGGCTCGGCACGACGATCGCCGGCGACCGCATCGACCTCGACGGACCCGGGCGCGTGGTGCGTGTCGAGGGCCCGGGGGACTTCGAGCACCGAGAGACCGGCGACGCCCCACGGGTCCTGACCGCCTCCTGGGCCACCCGGATGCACTTCGACGATCGCCTCGGCACCCTCGAGTGCGAGGGGGAGGCTCGGGCGGATTCCCGTTCACAGGACGGCAACCTCGACACGGTCGAGGCGCACCGCATCGAGATGCAGCTCGACCCGTTCGTCGACGGCGAGGACACGCAAGGAGAGCAACGGCTCCGCACGGCCAGGGCGATCGGCACCGCGGAACGCGCCGCGGCGGTCGAATCGCGCCGTGTCGGGGCGGAAGCCGCCGCAGACCGGGTTGACGAGATCTACCGCCTCGAAGGGCGCGAGATCCGTCTTCTCGCCAAGGAGAACCGCTTGAGCGTCCCCGGGTCGGGCCGCCTGTTCGTGCTCGACCGCCGCGCGGACGCTGAGGACCGGCCCGGCGAGGGCTCGGCCACGGGCGGCGGCAGCCGGGGAACATCGCTGTTCACCTGGGAGGGGTCGCTCTCGTTCGACCGGAGCAAGGGTGATGCGATCTTCAGCGACACGGTCCGCGTGGCGCACAAGCCGCTCGGGCAGCAGGCGCTGACCGAGGTGACCTCCGACCGGCTCGTGGCGCGGTTCTCCACCTCGCCCGATTCGGGCGAGGGCGACCTGCTCTGGGCTGAGGCCCTCGGCAACGCGGTCCTGCGGATCGATGAGCGGCGTGAGATCGCGGCGAGCCGGCTGCTCTACTACGCCGAGCGGGGTCTGGTCGAGGCGGTCTCGGCGGAGAACGGGCGGGTGGAGTTGCAGGACCTCATCCGCGGCACGACAAGCACCTCGCGGGCGATGCGCTGGAATCTCACGACCGATCTCATCGAGATCATCAACCCCGGATCGGTCGTCACGCCCGAGTGACCGTGTGCCCGTGATGGGCGGGTCGCGGGGCCCCGTGGTCGTCGTGAGTCAGCGGGGCGTGGTGGTCGGGTGGGTCGCGGAGCAGCATCCTGGCGAGGCGGATGTTGATCCAGACCACCAGCAGCCCGGCGAAGATCAGGCCGACACCGGGCAGGCCCCGCGATGGGTCGTCCATGGTGGCGCGGATGCCGCGAACGACCTCTTCCCAGGCCGATCGCCCGTCGGTGATCGAAGCGAACCAGGGGCCTGTGATGAGCCGGAGCATGGCCCACCTCCGTTCCTACAAGGAAGATCGAATCGACCGGGGCGGCGACGCAAGCGGATCGGCCCTGCGTTCGCGGGAACGCGGGGCGTAGGTTCATGTGGTGGGGTTAGGCAAGATACTCGCGAGACGCCCGCCGGTTCTCGGCCCTGTGCGTGCCGGGGGGAGAACCCCACACCAGCGAGGAGCGAGGGGATCCCCCCCACCCAACCGCCCGCACTCCGACGATGATGCCCCCTTCTGACGCACTCGGTCGGGCGCGAAGCGCGGGCGGACGGATCCGAGCCACCGTGGGGAGGGAGGATCGGAGAGAGAGTGTTCAGGGCTCGCCGGCCCCGCCCGCCTCGTGCCCCGACCGAGTGTGGCCGTGCCCGCGGATGACGCCGACCACGGCCTCCGCCAGATCATTCGGCACGAGGAACGACAGGCTGTAGTGGTCGATGCGCCAGGCGCCGTCGGGCTCGCGGATGAGCACGCCCGTGCCGCGGCAGAGCCCGTATTTCTCGTTGTGAAGCACCTCGTCAACCCACGCGATCCTCGCGGGCGCAACCGGGCCGATCCGGATGTTGGTCTGGACCTGCTCGTAGCTCCAGGCCTCCTCGCCGTCGAAGTACGGGCGCGCGAACGCCTCGAACTCCGCACGCGTCCAGCGCTCCCCCGCGTCGGTCCCCAGGAAGACCGCGCCGCGCGTCATGCGCGAGAAGTACGCGTCGAAGTCCCCCTCGGCCGCAGCCCGGTGCCAGAGCCGCAACTGCTCGCGTGCGTCCCGCTCGAGGACGACCGACTCGGGAGTGTACCTGTCGACAACTCGCGGCCCGGCGCAGGCCGTCAGCAGGCCGACGACTGTCAGGAGCGCCGCCGCGGCCCTCACTCCGCCCACCGGATCACGACCTTCCCGAACTGCTCACCCGATTCCAGCCGCTCGTAAGCCGCCTTCCCGTTCGAGGGCTCGTGCACCGCGTCGATCACGGGCCGGAGCGCCCCGGAGCGGAAGAGGCTCGTCACCTCGCGAAAATCCTCGAGCGATCCCATAGTCGATCCGAAGAGGCGCAGCTGATTCCAGAAAATCCTCGCGAGATCGGTGGTCGCGTCGGGCCCGCTCGTGCACCCCGGCGTGACATACGCCCCGCCCCGCGCCAGGCTCTTGATGCAGGCCAGGTGGGTCGCCTTGCCGGCCGAGTCGACCGCGAGATCTACGCCCCGCTTGCCCGACCAGGCCCGCACCTCGCGTGACCAGTCCTTGCCCTGGTCGAGCACGCCGTGGTCCGCGCCGAGTTCCAGCGCACGATCGAGCTTCCATTGGTGCCGGCTCGTCACGCACACCCGGCAGCCAAGGTGCCGGGCGATCTCCATCGCCGCCAGCGCCACGCCGCCGCCGATGCCGGTGATCAGCACGCTCTGCCCCGGCAGCAGGTCCGCCTTGGTCCGCATCATGCTGTAGGCGGTCAGGAAGGTCAGCCCGAACGCGGCGGCACGCTCGGGGTCGGCCGCGCCGACATCCGCGAGTTGCTCAACCGGGCAGACAAACCACTCCGCGTGCGTCCCGGGCGAATGATGCTCGCCGAGCAGCTCATACTCCGGCGCGAGCATCGTCGCCGGGGGATCGTCAGGATGGTCACGCGGCGCGACCTCGACCGCCGCGTTGACGATCACGCGCCGGCCGATCCAGTCCTGGTCCACGCCATCTCCGATCGACTCGACCTCGCCGCACACATCGCAGCCGCCGACCCGCGGGTAAGTCAGGTCCAGCCCCGGCACACCCCGCCCGACCCAGAGATCGAGATGGTTGAGCGCGCTCGCCAACACGCGGAGGCGGACCTCACCCTCGCCCGGCGGACCGGGATCGGCAAAGTCGTTGCGAAGTTCGATGTTCAGGGCAACGGGGCTGCCTTGTCGGGTGATCACGAGCGCTCGCATGCCGTTAGACTATCCGAAGACCGCCTGACCGGTCTCGACCGAGCTCCAGACCCGGGGGCCGGCGTGGCGGCTTGGGAACCGATGGATCCACTAATCGTTCTCGTCGCGTTCGTTGCCCTCGGCGTGACCGTCCGGGTCATGGCGGGCGTGCTCGACCAGAGCCGAATCCAGGGCGATCTTGCGGAGCGCGGCGCGACGGTTGAACGCATCGCATGGACCCCCTTCGCCCGGGGCTGGTTGGGCCGCAAGGGCGAGCGGACCTACGAGGTCGAGTTCACCGACGCCGAGGGGAGCACCCGGGTCGCCACCTGTTCGACCAGCATGCTCGCCGGGGTCTACTACCGAGACGAACGGGTGACCGGCCCCGCGGCCCCTCCTCCCGCCCGGGAGGGCGCGCCGGACGCGGATCTCGTCGCCGCGCTGCTCGAGGAAAACGCCCGGCTGCGCGAGGAGATCGACCGCCTGAGGTCCGGGTAGCCCCCGGGCCCGGTTCGCTTCGCACGCGTCCGAGGGCTCTACGCTTTGCGTCCATGCCGGTCCTCGCCGCCACCAACATCGCGCTTTCCTACGGCGAACGCCGAATCCTCGACGACGTCTCCCTGACGCTCGAACCCGCCGAGCGGGTGGGGCTGGTCGGCCGCAACGGCAGCGGAAAGAGCACGCTGCTGAAGATCATCGCCGGCGCGATGAAGGCCGACAGCGGCTCCGTCGTCCTCACCGGGAACGCCCACGCGGGATACCTCGCCCAGGAGCCCGAGTTCCACGGCTCCCGCACCCTCCGGGAGGAGGCCGCCGCCGCGTTCAGCCACATCGAGGACCTCGAGGCCGAACTCCACGAGGTCTTCCACGCGATGGCCGAAGCGACCGGCGACGCCCTCGACCGGCTCTTCCGCCGGCAGGAGGCGATCGAGAAGAAGATCGACGCCGCCGGCGGGCTCGCCACCGACCACAAGATCGACGCCGTCCTCCACGGCCTCGGCTTTACGGACGATCAGTTCGGCGTGCCCGTGCCGGGGCTCTCGGGTGGGCAGCGTGCACGCCTGGCGCTCGCCAAGCTCCTCCTGGGCGAGCCCGAGGTTCTGCTGCTCGACGAGCCCACGAACCACCTCGACATCCAGGGCCGGCTCTGGCTCGAGGATTTCCTCAAGACTGACTACCGCGGCGCCGTGCTCATGATCTCCCACGACCGCTACCTGCTCGACAATGTCGTCAGCCGCATCATCGAGGTTGAACCGGTTCCCATCGAGGGCGGAAGGCTGATCGAGTATCCCGGCAACTACGCGGCGTTCCGGAAACTCCGCGCCGAGCGCCGCGAGGCCCAGCGCCGCGCGTGGGAGAACCAGCAGACCAAGTTCCGCCAGGAGGAAGCCTACATCCGCAAGTACAAGGCGGGGCAGCGAGCCAAGCAGGCCAAGGGCCGCGAGACCCGTCTCGAACGCGAGAAGGCGGGGTCCACCATCGAACGCCCGCTCGAGATGGAGACCATGCGCCTCACGCTCCCCAAGGCCGAACGCCCGGGCGACCTGATCGCCAGCGTCCGCGGACTGTCCAAGCAGTACCGCAACGAAAACGGCTCGGCGAAGATCCTCTTCCACGATCTCGATCTCTCGATCGAACGGGGGCAGCGCTGGGGCGTCATCGGCCCCAACGGGGCGGGCAAGACCACGCTCGTGCGCTGCCTCCTGGGCGAGACCGACGCCGACGCCGGCACGATCCAACCGGGCTCGCGGCTCTCGATCGGCTACTTCCGCCAGAGCCACGAGACGATCGACCCGGAGAAGACCGTCGTCCGCTACCTCCAGGACATCGTCCGCAAGGAGTGCCCCAACTCCCTGCTGAGCGAGCAGGCCGCGCGGAACCTCGCGGGCGCCTTCCTCTTCAGCGGCGATGACCAGGAGAAGGAGCTGGGCCTCCTCAGCGGCGGCGAACGGGCCCGGGCCGTGCTCGCGGGGCTCATGGTGACCGGGAAGAATGTGCTTGTTCTTGACGAGCCGACCAATCACCTCGACATCCCCTCGGCCGAGCGGCTCGAGGAGGCCCTGCGCCGGCCCGACCCCGACTCCCGGGAGAAGGGGCTCTACGACGGGACGCTCATCCTGATTAGCCACGACCGCGCGTTGCTCGACGCGTGCTGCGACCGCCTGCTCATCCTCGACGGGACCGGCGAGGTCGAGGTCTTCCTCGGCAACTACACCGAGTGGCACGAGAAGCAACTCCGGGCGTCGAGGGCCGCCGCGGCGCCCGCCCCCAGGCCCAAGGCCCCGGACCGAGACCGCCGCGCCGACCCCGCGCCGCCGCCCAAGGTCCCCGACGCTCCAGCCGGGGCAACGAAGAAGAGCAAATGGTCGTGGATGCGCCTTGAGCAGCTCGAAGAGAAGATCGCGGCACTCTCCGAGCAGATCCGATCCATCGACCGCGAACTCGAGGACCCCGATGTCTGGCGTGACATCACCCGCGCGAACCGCCTCACCGAGCAGCGCGACGACCTCCAACGCGAACTCGAAGCCGTCGAGGCCGAGTGGGTCCGCAAGGCCGACTAAGACCTTGTTTCAGAACCCCTCCTCATTCTCGGTGGGATGGGCTTCCAGCCCGTCTCTCCCCCTCTTTCTCACGGGTTCAGAAACAAGGTCTAACCCGCGGTCGGCCTATTCGAGCGCCTCGCCCACGGCCTGGAGCACGCGCCCCCAGGCCGAGTCGAAATACGCGTAGGTCTCGTCCCATTTTTCGCCTTCGCCGAAGCCGAGGTGCGTGAGCCGGAGCCGGGCCCCGCCCGCGGCGCCCTCGGCAAACTCCATCACCACCCAGGTCCGCTTCGCCCGGCTCTCGGGCTGCGTCGGCGGGGCGTTCCAACTGAACACCAGCAGCCGATCGGGGATGTACGCGAGCACCTGGTTCCCCTCACCGCCCTTGGTGCCGTACGGGTTCCCGTCCAGGAAGTACCACTCGTACGGCCCCCCCACCGCCAGGTCGATCCGGCTGGGGATCCCGTAGAGCTTCCGCAGGCCCTCCTCGCTCGAGAACAGCGCGAACACCGCCGACGGTGCCGCGTCGTACTCCGCCTCCTTCGACAGCGACCGAAGTTCGACGCCCTGCGCGACGAACAGCGCCGCGTCGATCGGATAGGGCCCGCTCGGCATCTCGTTCATCGCGGCTCCTCCCGCCCGCTTCCACATCCCGTCCATCATCGCCACCGGCTCGGCGTCCTCCGAGGGCAGCATCCACACCCGCCACCGGTACGCCCCGTCGACCGGGGCATCGACCCACTGCCGGATGCGGGCCGGGTACTCGCCCCACTCCGCCACCAGCAGCGGCGAGCCGTTGCCCGGGACACCCATGTCCACCGTGCTCACCGTCCCGTCGAAGGTAAACCCCGTCGCAACGATCGAGTCGCCGTCCCACGAGTACACCGTGCGGTACCGCGGATAGGGCTCGCGGTCGCCGTCCTTCGCCCAGGTCGTCGCCTCGACGAACGCCCCATTCATGGACACCCGGTACTCGTTGCGGGCCCACAGCGCGGTCCCGTCGGCCCACGCGGACTCAACCTCCCAATCACCGATGAACGGCGCGAGCGCCCCGAGCGGCTTGCCCTCCAAACGGGAGCCGTCCCCGCTGATCGCCGCCAGCGGAGGACTCGCCCCAGCCGTCAACGAGACGCCGCAGACCACACCCCATGCTGCCCGTCGAATCAGATCCATCGGGGCCCTCCTTCTCGGGTTGCCCGACAGACTACCAGATCCCGCCGCCGACCCTCTGCGTCCTCCGTACCATCGCCCCGTGGACAAACGGGCCCTCCGCGCCGACGCCATGCTGCTCCTCGTCGCCGCCCTCTGGGGCGCGGGGTTCGCCGCGCAGCGCGCCGCGATGACGACCATGGGCCCGTTCACCTTCAACGCGGTTCGCTACGCGTTGGGGGCGGGGCTGCTCGTCCCCGTCCTCCTCCTGCTCAAGCCCGCCGCCCCGAGGTTCGACCGCCGCACGCTCGGCGCCGGGTCGCTGCTCGGGGTCGCGATGTTCGCCGCGGCGGGGCTCCAGCAGGTCGGCATCGTAACGACCACCGCCTCCCGCGCTGGGTTTCTCACCGGGCTGTATGTGCTCATCGTCCCGCTGCTCGGGCTCCTCTCCGGGCAGCGCCTGATCGCCGGCCACCTCCTCGGCGCCGCCTTCGCCGTCGCCGGGCTCTGGCTCCTGAGCGGCGACCTCTCCGGCGGCTTCGTGCGCGGTGACCTCTTCGTGCTCGGCTGCGCCGTCATGTGGGCCGTGCATGTCGTCATCATCGCCCACGCCGCCCCGAAGGCCGACGCCCTCGCGCTCGCCCTGACGCAGTTTGTCGTGGTCTCGCTCCTTTCCGCGTTTGTCGCCCTCGCCCGCGAGAATCCCGACCCGGCCTCGATCGCCGGAGGCTGGATCCCCACCCTCTACAGCGGCGTCTTCGTGATCGCCCTCGCCTTCACGCTCCAGATCTTCGCCCAGAGGCACGCCCCGGCGACCCACGCCGCGGTCATCATGAGCCTCGAGGCCGTCTTCGGCGCACTCTTCGGCGTCCTCCTGCTCCGCGAACGCCTCTCACCAGCCGAACTCGCCGGCTGCGGGCTCATGTTCGCCGGCATGCTCGCCTGCCAACTCTGGCCCCACAAACGCTCGCCCGCGGAACGCGCTGAACTCACCGACGCCGTCCGATGAACCACCCCACCCCGCCCGGTATGCTCCGCTCATGACACCCATGGACCGCCGCTCGTTCCTCGCCGCCGCGGGCGCCACCGCTGCCGCCTCACTTGTCCGAGTCTCCCACGCCGACGAACCCCGCCCCGGCGACGCCCACCGCGGCCCCGTCGCCATCGCCTCGGCGAACGGGATGCGGACGGTCGAGCACGCGTACCGGAAGATCACCGAAGCCGCCGACCCCCTCGTGGCCGCCGTCGAGGGCGTCGGCATCGTCGAGGCCGACCCCGACGACATGACCGTGGGCTACGGCGGGCTCCCCAACGAGCGCGGCGTGGTGCAACTCGACGCCTCGGTCATGCACGGCCCGACCCATCGTGCCGGGGCCGTCGCCGCCCTTGAGAACATCAAGCACCCCGCGCAGGTCGCGCTCAAGGTGCTCCAGACAACCGACCACTGCCTGCTCGTCGGCGCGGGCGCTCTCGAGTTCGCCCGTGCGCACGGGTTCCCCGAGGAGAACCTGCTGACCGAGAAGGCCCGCCGGGCCTGGCTCCGCTGGAAGCACAACCTCAGCCCGACCGACGACTGGCTCGACGACGACCAGATCGACCTTCCGCCGACCCCGGGCCCCCAATCGCGTGCCGAGTTCGCCCCGCCCGGGTGGCCCGCGGGCGTTCCGTTCACATGGGGCACCATCCACTGCTCAGCCGTCGACGCCACGGGCGACCTCGGCGCCTGCACGACGACCAGCGGGCTGTCCTTCAAAATCCCGGGCCGGGTCGGCGACTCGCCCATTGTCGGCGCCGGGATGTACTGCGACAACGCCGTCGGGGCCGCCGGGGCAACCGGGCGGGGAGAGGCCGTCATCGAATCCTGCGGCGCCTTCGACACCGTCCGCGAGATGGAGCGGGGGCTCGCCCCGACCGAAGCCTGCCTCGCCGTCCTGAAGCGAATCGTCGAGCGCTCCAAGCGCCAACGCCGCCTGATCGAGAACGGCCTCCCCACCTTCAATGTCACGATCTACGCCCTACGCAAGGACGGGGCCTACGGGGCGGCCTCCCTGCTGGGTGGTCAGCAGGGCAGCCCCTTCGCCGTCTGCACCGCCGAGGGGGCCCGCATCGAGCGAGGGCCCGTGGTCTTTGCGCGCTGAGCCTTCGCTACCATGATGCGATGACCCCGCCCCCCTCCCGCGACACCCCCGCCGCGATCACGCCGCTCGGCGTCTCCCTGATCGCCGGCGAGCCCGTCGCGCCCGACCCGGGGCTTGACCCGTTCTCCGCGTGCAACCCGGCGACCGGCGAGAAGCTCCCCGAACGCTTCCACCCGGCCTCCGCCGCGCAGGTCAACGACGCCGCCAACGCCGCCTGGAGGACCTTCCACCAGGCCCGTGCGCACAGCCCCGACGACCGGGCGACGATGCTCGAGCTGATCGCCAGCCGCATCACCGGGATGGCCGGGCCGATTCTCGAACAAGGCCTTGTCGAGACAGGCCTCCCCGCCGACCGACTCGAATCCGAGTTGCACCGCACGACCTCCACGCTCGAACTCTTCGCCAAGGTCGTCAGAGAGGGGGCGTGGAAACGCATCGCCATCGACCCTCCCGAGCCCCGCCGCAAGCCCACGCCCAGGCCCGGCCTGCGCCGGATGCTCATCCCGGTCGGGCCGGTCGCGGTCTTCGGCGCCAGCAACTTCCCGCTCGCCTATTCAACCGCGGGGACCGACACAGCCTCCGCCCTCGCCGCGGGATGTCCCGTGATTGTCAAAGGACACCCGCTGCACCCCGGAACGGGCGAACTCGTCGCCCAGGCCGTCAGCGGGGCCGTCCGAGACGCGGGGTTCCCGGCGGGATGGTTCTCCTACCTGCACGCCGGCGGCGCTCGCGAGCAGGCGGTCGGCGTTGAACTGGTCAAACACCCGTGCATCCGGGCCGCCGGGTTCACCGGGTCGCTCGAAGGCGGGACCGCCCTGGCCCGCATCGCGGGCAACCGCCCCGACCCGATCCCGTTCTTCGCCGAGATGGGCGCCACCAACCCGGTCTTTGTCCTTCCGGGGAGCGTCGAGACCGAGCCCCTGGGGATCGCCCAGCACCTCGCCCGCTCGGTCACGATCTTCGCCGGGCAGCAATGCACGCGCCCGGGCCTGATCTTCGTGGTCCAGAGCCGGGCCGGAGAGTCGTTCATCGAACGCCTCACCCGCGAGATCGCCGACCACCCCGCCTCACCGATGCTCGCCGCCAGGATCCGTCGGCGCTACCTCGAAAGGCTCGAACAGGTCGCGTCGACCCCCGGCATCAGGTTCCTGCACGGCGAGCCCGGCGAGATCCGCGGCGCCTGGGCCAAGGTACGCGACAACCAGCCCACGCACGAGAAACCCGTCCTGCTCCGGGCAAACGCCGAGGCCTTTATCGAACAGGAGTTGCTCCACGAAGAGATCTTCGGCCCCGCCGCGATCGTCGTCGATTGCCCGGACCTCGACGCGATGCTCCGATGCGCCGGCATCATCCAGGGGAGCCTCGCCGCATCGGTCTTCCTCGCCAATTCCGACCTCGACCTCGCCCGCGTGCTCACCGAGGTCCTCTCCCTCCGGGTCGGCCGCCTGGTCTACAACGCCGCCACCACCGGCGTCGAGGTCGGGTGGGCCACCGTCCATGGCGGGCCGTTCCCCGCGACCAACCGACCCGACACCACCGCGGTGGGCCCGTTCGCTCTCGAACGATGGTGCCGCCCGGTCGCCTTCCAGAACGCCCCTGCCGCCCTGCTGGCGACGGAACTCCAGGACGAGAACCCCAAGGGCATCCCCCGCGTCGTTCAGGGGATCCTGACCCACGAGCCCCTGGCGGCCCGGAAGCACGGGCCCTCGGCCACTGGGTGATCGCCCGGGTCTCGGCTGATTCTGCGCCGTCCCGCACCCTCGGGCCGATAATGCCCCCATATGGCCAAGCCTCAGAGCCGCGCTGCGCGCACCTCGAAGTCCAAGAGCCCCCCGGCCGACCCCGTCGACAGGGGTGAACTCTGGTCCCGGCTCGCCTGGCTGGGATTGGCCGTCGCCTGGGTGCTGACCGCGGCCGCTCTGCTCAGCTTCGACCCGGCCGACCCCCCGGGGCACGCCGCGTGGCCCCACAATGACCCCCCCGCCAACTGGATCGGCCTCGTCGGCGCCAACGCGTCGTACGCCATCCTCAAACTGATCGGCCTCGGGGCGATCCCCGCGATGCTCGCCTGGGTCGGGTCGCTTGTGCTCTCCGCCTCGGGCCGACCCGTCCGCCACCCGATCCTCCGCGCCGCGGGCGTGGCCCTGATCACCGCATCGTTCTCCGGCCTCGTGGCCGTTGTCGCTCCTTCGGCCGGGCCCCTGCCCGGACTCTCCGGGGGCATGGGGGGGGTGGTCATCGCCGGCCAGTTGCTCCCGCACACCGGTTTCATGGGCTCGGTTCTCATCCTCCTGACCGCCCTGGTGGCGGGCCTCATTCTGTCGTTCGACCGGCTCGTGTTCGTCGCCGCGACCTGGGCGGTCCGCCAGTCCGCCTCGGCGATGCGCCGAGCGGGCGGCGCCGCCAGGGCAACCGCCCTCGCCCGCGCCGAGGCGAAGGCCGCCCGGATCCGCCAGACCGACCTCGACGACGCCGAATCCGACATCGCCTCGGGCCGGCTCCGGCCGAAGCGGAAGGAAGCGGGGAAGATCGACGAACTCGCCGGCGGCATCGGCGGCGCGGTCGCGTTCGACCCCGACAAGGCAACCGTCCTCGACGAAGACGAGGTCGAGGAAGAATGGGAAGAGGAGTGGGACGAGGAGTTCGGCGACGAGGACGAGGAGGACGAGCCGGACGACGAGGAGGAGGACGACGAGGAGGACGAGGAGTACGACGAGGATGACGAGGAGGAGACCGGGGCCCTCGACGGCGAGCCTGAAGAGGACGAAGAGGAGGACGAACTCCCCGGCGCCCCCCAGGTCTTCGACCGCGACAAACTGAGGGAGAAGATCAGCGCCCTGCCGGTCCGCTTCGCCTCGGCGGACAAGGGCACCGCCACGCAGGCGGATTTGGACACCTACCAGCAGCACGCCCAGGCGCTCGCGGGATACAAGTTCCCGACGCTCGACCTGCTCGAGGAGCCCGAGGAGGGATTCAGCGAGATCCTCGAGGAGTATGTCCGCGAGCAGGCCGAGTGCCTCGAGGAGGCGCTGCGCGAGTACAAGATCCGGGGCGAGGTCGTCGGCATCGAATCGGGCCCGGTGATCACGCTCTACCATGTCAGGCTCGCCCCGGGGACCAAGGTCGCCGCGCTGAACGCGGTCTCGAGCGACCTCGCCCGGGCGCTCAAAGCGGTCAACATCCGAATCGTCTCCAACATGGCCGGCCGCGACACCGTCGGCATCGAGGTCCCCAACGCCAAGAAGGAGAAGGTGCGCCTCAAGGAGCTGATGCGCAACCGCGAGGCCTTCGAGAAGATGAAGCTGCCCATGTTCCTGGGCAAGGACGCCTCGGGCGACCCGCTCATCGCCGACCTGACCAAGATGCCCCACATGCTCATCGCGGGCACGACAGGCTCGGGCAAGTCGGTCTGCATGAACACGATCGTGATGAGCTTCCTCTACACGAAGAAGCCCAACGAGCTCAAGCTCGTGCTGGTCGACCCCAAGATGGTCGAGATGAGCCAGTTCAAGGACATCCCCCACCTCATGTGCCCGGTGGTCACCGAGATGTCCAAAGCCGCCGCCATCCTCGAGTGGGCCGTCGGCAAGATGGACGAGCGGTACGAACTGCTCGCCGAGGCGGGCTGCCGCGACATCGCCTCCTACAACGAACTCGAGGAGGACGAGCTCATCGACCGCTTCACCCCCGTCGGCCCGAACGGCCGCGAGGAACTGAGCGAGCAGGAAAAGGCCCGCATCCCGCGCAAGCTCCCCTACATGGTCTTCATCATCGACGAGTTGGCCGACCTGATGATGACCAACAAGGAGGTCGAGGGCTCGATCGTCCGCATCGCCCAGAAGGCCCGCGCCGTCGGCATCCACCTCATCCTCGCCACGCAGCGCCCGCAGGCGAATGTCGTCACGGGCCTGATCAAGGGCAACATGCCCTGCCGCGTCACCTTCAAGGTCGCCTCCGGGCTCGACAGCCGCATCGTGCTCGATCAGAAGGGCGGCGAACTCCTCCTCGGCATGGGCGACATGCTCTTCCTCAGCCCGTCGAGCCACAAACTCAGCCGCGCCCAGGGCACCCTCGTCGATGACAAGGAGATCCGCAAGGTCACCAAGTTCCTCAAGGACATCGCCGGGCCCTCCTTCGAGCGCAGCCTGGTCCAACTCCGCGGCACAGGGGGCAGCGACGAAGAGCGTCTGGCCGCCACCGAGAACAACTCCTCGGCCTCCCTCAAGGCGGCGCAAGAGGACCCCCTCTTCGACCGCGCCGTCGAGATTGTCCTCCAGACCAAGCGGGGCTCGGTCAGCCTCCTCCAACGCCGCCTCGCCATCGGCTACACCCGCGCCAGCCGCCTGATCGACCTTATGGGCATCGCCGGCATCATCGGCGAGCACAAGGGCTCGGTCGCCCGCGAGGTCATGATCACCCCCGAGGAATGGGAGGCAATCAAGGCCCTCGCCGAGGAGATGGCCGCCCAACAGGGCGTGGAATACCCCCGGGCCGATTCCGCCTCGGACCCCGCCGCCGACCAGCAACTTCTCTTCGAGGAATCCGAAGAAGATCCCGAAGCCGACCCGGACGACCCCGAGTCGGTGATCGACGAAGAGTCCGACGAGGACCCCGACGACACAGAGGCCGAAGACGAAGCCGAAGACGGCGAGTCCGAGGATGAGTCCGAGGACGACGAGGAATGGGAATGGGTCGAAGTCGAAGAGGAAGTTGACGAGGAGGTCGAGGGGGAATGGGATGAAGACCCCCCTGAAGAGGAGGAGCCCTCCTCCGAAGATCCTCCTTTCAAACCGACAAACCGGGCTCTGTGACCCCCCGGGCGAGCCCTCCGCCGGACGCCCTACTGTTCCACACCAGCACGCCACCACCCGCGGCCGACCGCACCGGGGCCGCCGACCTCACAGGAGACCGAGGATGCAGCAGGTTCACCCGATGTTCGCCCGCGCGGCCCTTGCCGGCCCGATGTTCGCCGCCGTGGGGCTCGCCGCCGGCGGGCTGCCGACCGCGCTCAACCATGTGCCCGCGGACGCGGAGATGTATGTCGCGATCCCGAGCGTGGGCGGCATGCTCCGCGATGTCTCCGCGTTCTACCAGGCCATGGCGGGCAAACTCCCGCCCGACGCCGCCCAGATCGGCATGGGGCTCTTCCTCGCCCAGTCCGTCGCGACCCAGCCCGGCGTGGAGACCGACGGCTCCGCCGCGGTGATCATCACGCCCCCGACGCCCGAGCAGATCGAAGCCGGCGCCGAGCCCGAGGTCACGGTGATCCTCCCGATCGCCGACCTCGAGGCCTTCGCCGCGGGGCCCTTCATGGCCGGCCAGAACGCGAAGATCGTCGACGGCGTGCTCACCGCCGCCATGCCGGAGGGCGACACGGTCTACATCCGCGACATCGGCTCCCACGCCGTCCTCGCGACTGACCTCGAAAAAGTCAAAGCCTTTCAGAGCGGGAATGCAATGGCGGCGCACGAGTCGGCCCTCGGCCTCTCCGGCGTCGCCGGCATGGAAGGCCGTGACATGGTCTTCGTCGCCAATATCCCGGCGCTCAAGGGCGTGCTCGACCAGATGATGCTCCAGGCCGAGCAGCAGGTGAACTTCATCGCCATGATGGGAGGCGGAGAACAGGTCACCCAGGGCTTTGCCGCCTTCAAGCAGGCGATCACCACCCTTCAGCAGGACGGGAGCGTCTGGCTGACCTCCATCGACATCGCGGGCGACGGCGTCGCCCTCGATTTCGGCGCGTCCTTCCGCGAAGAAACCCCCAGCGCCATGATGTTCCAGGCCGCGGGCGACTCGGGGTCGCTCATGGGTGTCCTCCCCGCCACCGATTTCCTCGTCGCCTACGCCTTCGACGCGTCGAGCGAGAGCGTCCGGGGCGTCATGAACAAGATCATGGAGATGGTCCCCGCGCAGGGCAACGACGGGGATTTCGGCATGCGCGGCATGATGGCCCAATCCTCCGGGTTCAGCGGCGTCATCGGGTCCTCCCCCGCCGCGCTCGGCGGCGCCGGGCTGCTCGCCCGCCAGATCTCATACGCCCGCACCGACGACGCCCCCAAGGCCGTCGAGGCCATGCGAGGCATGATCGAGGGCATGAACGGGCAGGCCGCTCTCGGCATGACCTACGACACGACCTACACCCCCGCCGCCGCCGAGGTCGCCGGCGTCAAGGTCGATTCCTACGCCGTCAAGTCGAAGATGGACCCCACCGCCGCCCCGGGCGGCATGATGATGATGGACCCCTCCATGATCCAGAACCTCATGTACGGCATGGCCGGCGGGCCCACCGGGTACATCGCCCAGGGCAACGGGGGCGTCTACACCACCTCCTCCATGAACAGCGAGCTGCTCGCCAGCGCCCTCGACGCCGGGAAGGACGGCGCAAGCCTCGGCGCCAACGAGCGCCTCCGCGGCGTTGCGTCGCGCCTGCAACCCAACCGCATGATGGAGGCCTATCTCTCCGCCGACCAGGTCTTCAACGCCGTCGCCCCGATGGCCCAGATGCTCGGCATGATCGACGAGTTCGAGCCCGTCGAACCGCTCTCGCCCATGGGCATGTCGCTCCGGGGGGACCAGGGCGGGCTGATGGGTCGGGTCTACCTGCCCGGAGACCTCATCGGCTTCGCGC
This sequence comes from Phycisphaerales bacterium, assembly GCA_036732005.1. GTDB lineage: Bacteria > Planctomycetota > Phycisphaerae > Phycisphaerales > UBA1924 > UBA1926. Next base: position 262,550 of record DAINDF010000002.1, on the reverse strand, counting down.
TCGAATTCGCCCAGAAGATGGAAGCCGCCGACCAGGGCTTCGAGGAAGATGCCCCGAGTGACCCCGACTTCTAAGCCCGGCCCATTGAACCCGCCACCGGCCGGTGGGGACACCCCCGGGCCGGTCTTTCCGCCCGCACGATGAACCCGCACGACCCGGCCCATCCGGTCTGGATTCTCGCCAACGGGCGGTCGCTCTCGCTCGACCGCCCCCGGGTCATCGCCATTCTCAACACCACCCCGGACAGCTTCTCCGACGGTGGCGACCACACGGACCCCGACCGCGCCCTCGCCGCCGCCCTGCGGTTCATCCGCGACGGCGCCGACATGCTCGACATCGGGGGCGAGTCCACCCGCCCCGGCGCGGCGAGGGTGGACGAGGCCGAGCAGATCCGCCGAACCGTCCCGGTGATCCGGGCCCTCCGAGAGTCCGGCGTTCAGACCCCGATCAGCATCGACAGCACGCGGGCCGCCGTCGCCCACGCGGCGTTGCGGGCCGGCGCCGACGCCATCAACGATGTCTCGGGCGGGACCGAGGACGCGTCGATCCTCCCGCTCGCCGCGCGGCTCGGGTGCGGGCTGATCCTGATGCACCGCCTCGCGCCGCCGGACGGGGATCGCTACTCCGATCAATACGATCAACCCCCCGCCTACCGCGATGTCGTCGAGGAGGTCGCCGAGGCCCTCCGCGATCGGGCCACCGCCGCCCTCGCCTCCGGAGTGTCGCCCGAGTCGATCGTGCTCGACCCGGGGCTCGGGTTCGGCAAGTCGGTCGAGCAGAACGCCGAACTCGTGCGCGCCACACCGAGGCTCTGCCGGCTCGGGTTCCCGCTCCTCGGCGCCGCGAGCCGCAAGAGCTTCGTCGCGAGGCTCTCGATGGATGACCGCGACGAGGCCCCGCCCCCGCCGACCGACCGCCTCGGCGGGTCCGTCGCGTTCAGCCTGACCCAACTCACCGGCGGGATCCGTCTGTTCCGAGTGCACGATGTCCGGGCGCAGGCGAGCGCCCTCCGGGTCGCGTGGCGGCTCGCCCCGGGGGAGGGGCCGAAATAGTCGTCCCCGACGGGGAGTTTCCCGGGGCGGCAACGGGCGATACGATCCCCCTCCCAATGGCCCACGCGGGGCCGGCACCATCGGCCCGTTCGAAGGAGCGAAAGCATGGCAAGCGAGAAGGTCCACGAGTTCACCGACGGCAATTTCGACGCCGAGGTTCTCAAGTCGGAAACGCCGGTCCTCGTGGATTTCTGGGCCGAGTGGTGCATGCCCTGCCGGATGCTCGCCCCCACCATCGACCAGGTCGCCGAGCAGTTCACCGGCAAGGTCAAGGTCGGCAAGGTCGATACCGACTCGAACCGCGAGATCTCGATGAAGTACGGGATCTCCGCCATCCCCACCGTCATCCTCTTCAAGGGTGGCGAGGTCGTCAAGAAGTTCGTCGGCCTGACCAACAAGGACGATCTCGCCAACGCGATGTCCGAGGCCGCCGGCTGAACGCCGGGCCCAACGATGCCCGACCCATCCCTCAAGACCGCGTCACACGACCAGCGTCCGCTCCGCTGCGGCGTGGTCGGCGTCGGACGCATGGGCAGGCATCACGCCAGGGTCTACGCGCAGTTCGATGACGCCGAACTCGTCGGCGTCGTCGACGCCAACGCCGAACGCGCCGAGGCCATCGCCGAGACACGCAACTGCCGGGCGTTCACCACCGAGCGGGAGCTCCTCGACGCCGGGGTCGACGCGGTCAGCATCGCCGTGCCCACGACATCGCACATGAAATCCGCCCGGCCCTTCCTCGAGGCGGGCGTCGCCTGCCTCATCGAGAAGCCGCTCGCCCCCGACGCGCAGACCGCGTGGGCCCTCAAGGAACTCGCCGACCAACGCGGCGTCTGCCTCATGGTGGGCCACATCGAGCGGTTCAACCCCGTCGTCCGCGCGATGGAGAAACTCAAGGCCGAGGGCCACGAGGTCGTTCCCCGCTTCATCGAGGTCCACCGCGTCAGCCCCATGACCTTCCGGTCCGTCGATGTCGGCGTCGTGATGGACATGATGATCCACGACATCGATGTCGTCCTGAACCTCATGGGGGGCATCGAGCCCGTCCAGGTCCAGGCCGCGGGCGTCGCCGTGGTCACCGGGAACGAGGACATCTGCAACGCCCGCCTCCGCTTCGAGACCGAGCGGGGCCCCTGCGTCGCGAACATCTCCGCCAGCCGCCTCGCGTTCAAGACCGAACGCCTCACCCGGATCACCGGCGAGGGCGGGTACATCAAGATCGACTACGCCGCCAAGAGCGGCACCATCATCCGGCGAACCGCCAACGAGCTCCAGCGGCAGGAGGTCGTCGAACTGCTCCGCGGCGGGGCCGACCTCTCGGACCTCGACTGGTCCGAACTGGTCAACATCGAGCCCCTCGCCATCGACGACGCCGACCAGTTGGAGATGGAGATCGCCTCCTTCCTCCACGCCGTCCGCACCGGCGACCGCCCCCCCATCGACGCCGAGGCCGGGTTCGTCAATGTGCGCACCGCCGAACGCATCGTCAACGCGACCAAGGAGTTCATCACCTCCCTCGAACCGTTCAGCACCGCCTGAGCAGCCGGGGCAGCCCCTGAGGGACACCACACCCCATCCAAGCGCGAGACTTTGATCAATCACTGGTTTCCGCGCACCTGAGCAGTACACTGTGCGCCCCGGGCGGCCGTGATGGGAGGACGGCCGATCGCCCCGACATCCCCTCCCGCCGAGACGACCCGACATGTCCACCCAACCCGACCCCACCGCCGCGACCCCCGCCGAAACCCGGAATCCCCCCGAACCGGCGGCACCCGCCCTGCCTAGGACCGCCGACCTCGGCGCCGAGGTCGAGGCCGAGATCGAAGCGGCGATGGCCGAGATGGACGCCGCCCACCACGCCGCACACGCCCCGGCCAAGCCCAAGCTCCGCGGGCCACGCGTCGTCCAGGGTGGCCGCGAGCACCGCACAGGCACCGTCGTCTCGGTCGGCCCGACCGACATCTTCATCGAGTTCGGCCCCAAGGAGCTCGGCGTCCTCGACCGGGCCCAGTTCAAGGACAAGGACGGCGCCGAAACGGGTCTGCCCGCGGTCGGGTCGCCCCTCGAGGTCGTCGTCCAGCGCTACGAGGCCGCCGAGAGCCTCTACATCTGCGTCCGCCCCGGCACGGTCCAGAAGGCCGACTGGGAGATGCTCGAGCAGGGCCAGATCGTCGAGGCCCGCGTCACCGGCGTCAACAAGGGCGGGCTCGAACTCGAAGTCGCCGGCCACCGCGCCTTCATGCCCGCAAGCCAGGTCGATGTCGACCATGTCAAGGATCTCTCGGTCTTCGTCGGCGAGAAGTTCGAATGCCAGGTGCAGCGCATCGACCGCCGCGGCAAGGGGAACATCGTCCTCTCCCGACGCGAGATCCTCAAGGCGCACCGCGCCGAGGCCGCCTCCAGACTCCGCGAAGCCCTGCAGGTCGGCCAGACCGTCGAGGGCACCGTCCGCTCCATCATGGACTTCGGCGCCTTCGTCGATCTCGGCGGCGTCGACGGGCTGATCCACATCTCCAACCTCAGCCACGACCGCGTCCACCCCGGCGCGAAGAATGTCGCCCGCCATGTCAGCGAGGGTCAGAAGATCACCGTCCAGATCCTCGACATCGACTGGGACGCCAACCGCATCGGCCTGGGCCTCAAGCAGCTCCAGGCCGACCCCTTCGCCGCCGCCGCCTCCGAGGTCGTCGAGGGCGCCGAACTCACCGGCAAGGTGACCAAGATCCTCGAGTTCGGGTGCTTCGTCGAGGTCGCACCGGGCATCGAAGGGCTTGTCCACATCTCCGAACTCGACTACCGCCGCGTCGCCCAGGTGGGCGATGTCGTCCAGGAAGGCGAGATCGTCAAGGTTAAGGTCCTCAAGGTCGACCCCCAGACCCGCAAGATCTCCCTCTCCATCAAGGCGACCAAGGAGGCCCCCCAGGCCCCCGCGGGCGCCGGCGGCGGGGGCCGCGGCGGCAAGCGCGGCCGCGGCGACCGCGACGACCGCACGCCCGAAGAGATCCTCAAGGAGACCCCGCAGCTCCGCCGCCTCCGCGAGGCCGCCAAGAAGCGGGAGAAGGGCTCCGGCGTCGGCGGGCTCGGCAACTCGTCGGTTTTCGGCACGGGCCTGGGCGACCTGAAACTCTAAGACCGGCCCCCGTTCCGTCTTGTGCCCGGTGCCCGCCGTCAGCTCGAAGAGTGACGGCGGACCACGACGGCGCACGCAGGTCTTTTGTGGTTCGCTCTTCGAGCCGAACCACGGCACCGGCGCCCGAGAACGACCGAGATTCCGGCCGAGCCCTATCTCAATCTCCATGCACAGCAACGAGGCCCGGGCCCGATCCGGGTCCGACTTGCTGCTCGACACCCGTTCGACCCGCCTCCCCGCCCGCGACGCGGATCACCCCGCCCCCATCCACACCGTCGCGTCGTGCCCACCCCAATACTCGTGCCGCACCTTCACCAGCGGCGTCCGATCCAGGGCCCAGCCGAACAGCCGCACGGTGTCGAACCGCCTCGCCGGCCCCGTCGACTCGCGCCGTTTGGGCGTGCGATCGCTGAGGAAGTTGAACGCCATCTGCCCCCCCTTCACCCGGCGCACCGCGTCCCACGCACGGTCCAGCACGCGCTCGGCCTCGGGCTGATCCAGCGTGTTCAGCGACCCGCAGAAGATCAGCACCTCCGCCCCACGCTCGCGGACAAGCCGCTCGCACAGACCCGCTTCGGCGACAAAGTCCGCCTCGAGGACCTCGCACTCAGGGGTCCCCGCCGCGTCCAGCCGCTTCCGCGACTCCGCGGCGAGCTGCGGCACACCCTCGACGCCCAGGTACCGACCATATTCGACGCCCCGCTCGTGCATGCGCAGGGCCAGATCGGACAGCCCCGAGCCCATGTCCGCCACCACGCGCCCCGTCAGCCGACATGTCGCGATCAGCACATCGAACCGACGACGCTGCGCCGCCTCGCTCCGCCAGAGCAGCGACTCGAAGCGGGGCCCCGCGTGCCCCACCGCCTCGCGATAAGGATTGAGATACTCGGATGCACCATCCGTCATCGCCGCACCCCAACCGCCCGCAGCCGGGCCCCCGCGATCACCCCGCCGAACCGCCCGGAGTCCCGCCCCGATCGCGGCGGCGTTCACCCGAGCGCGAGCATCCGCGCGAACGCCGCGTACCGCTGGTCGATCTGCGACCGCGTGATCCCCGCCAGCCGCTCAAGGCTGAAGGTCTCGATCGTGAAACTCGCGATGATCGTCCCGTGCGCCATCGCCCTCCGGATGCCATCGATCGAGGTGTCGCCCGTCTTGGCGATGTGGGCCATCATCCCCCCCGCGAAGGTGTCCCCCGCGCCGGTCGGGTCCACCACATTCGCCGTGGGGAACGCGGGCAACGCGCTCAGCCCGTCCCGGTGGACGAGGATCGCCCCGTGCTCACCCTTCTTCACAACGACGAAGTCCGGGCCGGCCTCGAGCATCTTCTGCCCCGCGGAAACCGGATTGCGCAGCCCGGTGTACAGCTCCGCCTCGTCGTAGTTGAGCACCAGCCCGTTGACCTTGCCGAGCAGCGCGGTCAACTCGTCCCTCGCCACATTGATCCAGAGGTCCATCGTGTCCGCCACCACGAACTTCGCCGCGGGGAGGCGGCTCAGCAGATCCGCCTGCACCGCCGGATGGCTGTTCGCAAGAAACACGCAATCGCTGTCCGCGAACACGCCCGGGATCGCGGGCGGCGCCTCCTCCAGCACCCCGAGTTCCGTGAACAGCGTCTCCCGTTCGTCCATGTTCTCCGCGTACTTGCCCCCCCACCGGAAGGTCCGCGAGCCGGAACGCACCTCGAGCCCCGACGCGTCGATGTTCGCGAACTTCGCCAGCGTCGCCCGGTGCTCGGCGGGGAAATCACCCCCCACCGCCGCCACCAGCCGGACCGGCCCGTAATGGCTCGCGGCCGCCGCGAAGTAGGCGCACGAGCCCCCGAGCACGCCCTCCCGGTGCTCGCCGGCGGGGGTGTAGATGGTGTCGATGCCGATGGTCCCGGTGACGATGAGTTTCATGGACCCAGTGTAGGGTCGCCCGCGATCAGCCGAGCACCGGCGGCATCCCGAGAGCACGCCGAAGATCGATCAACTGCCCCGTGTGCGTGCCCGTGTGGAACACGACGCGGAGCACCAGGTCCCCCCCCGCCAGCATCGCGCTGCCCCATTTCACTTCCTTGCCCAAAGCAGACGGGGTCGACTCGCCCACCTGACCCGCGAGCCGGTCGATCGCCGCGTTGAAGATCTCACGCGACCTCGCCATACGCGGGTACTTCCCGGGCTCGGGAAGCGGCCTCGAACCGAAACAGACCGACTCGGTGTCGAAGCGGCTCGGGTCCCCCGCCGTCCCGTCCCCGTGGATCCAGTCCCCCGTCGGCAGCAACTGGGGCTGCTTGAACCCGCTGAGCAGGTCGGCGGCACGGTGCATGGTCAGCGAGACATGCCCCACGGTCCAGACCGCGTGATTCGGCAGCCCCGGCGCCTGGGCCGTCCGGTTCGAATCCTCGAAGCCGGCGAGAAAACGGGCGAACAGCGGGGCGGAAAGACGGACAGCGTTCTCGAGCGAGCGCGGATCGTGCATGACCCCTCCAGACGGGCCCGGACAGGCGAGCGGAACCGGGCATTCTACGGGGCAACAATCCCGCTCGCATGCACGACTCCGCCGTCCACAACTCCCTCTACAACGACGCGCTGCTCTACGACATCCTCCACACCCCCGGCACGGCGAGTGAACTCGACGGCGTCGAACGCGCCGCCGCCCGGTTCGTGCGCACAAAATCGCGCCGCCTCCAATGGCTCGAACCCGCCTGCGGCAGCGGGCGCTGCCTCCGCCTCGCCGCCCGCCGCGGCTCACGCATCCTCGGATTCGACCTCAACCCCGCGATGGTCGACTACGCCCGCGTCACCATCGAGCGCGCCGGCCTGGCGGGGCTCGCCTGCGCCGAGACCGCGGACATGCGCACATTCGTCGACACGGGCGCGTGCCGCGAGGGCTCCGTCGATGTCGCGTTCAACATCATCAACACCTTCCGGCACTTGATGACCGACGCCGACGCCCTCGCCCATCTCAACCAGATCCACCGGGCCCTCAAACCGGGTGGCGTTTACATCCTGGGGATCAGCACCTGCTGCTACGCCCTCGAGGGCCCCACCGAGGACACATGGCGGGCCCGCCGGGGGAGCCTCGCCCTCACCCAGACCGTGCAGTACATCCCCCCCACCGGGCCCCGCGGCGGCTCCCGGGTCGAACGCGTGTTCAGCCACCTCGCCGTTCAGCGCGGGCAGCACGAGGACCACCTGGACACCGCCTACCGCCTGCGGACCTACAGCCTCGCTCAATTGACCACCCTGATCGAGCGGAGCCCCCTCGCCTGGGTGGGGACCGCCGACCAGTTCGGCGACGAGGACGCGCCCGCGGAGAGCGGGTACCGGCTTCTCGCGCTCACACGATCGAGGGATTGAGCCGGGACTTTCGCCCGACCCTTTCAAGCCGACCGCCCGGACACCCGAAACCAGAGTCCAACGCCGGGAGACGAGTTCCCGGCGCACGGCCGCCCGCGCGCGGCGGCCCTTTCGAGTTCAGGTGGGAGGACTCCGCATGCTCCGTGTCGCAACCCGCGAGGACCGGCCCGGTTTCTCGCTGCTCGAGATCGTCGTCGTCGTGGTCATTCTGGGGATCCTGGCCGCGGTGGTCGCCCCGCGCCTCGGGAGCGCCAGCGACGACCGGGCGGCGCAGGTCGAGGCCCTGGCGGCGCATGTCTCGGAACGCATCGCCCTCTTCAAGGCCCGGACCGGGGCCCTGCCCACGCTGGCCCAGCTCAACGGGCCCAGCGCGACGGTTGTCGACCGCTTCGGCTACGCCTATCGCGGCTGGGGGCCGTTGGTGGACGGCGCGTACCTCGACCATCCGCCCGTGAACCCCCTGACCGGGGGCTTCCGCGTCGCGACCGACCACTCGGCAGACTGGGTCTACGACCCGGAGACCGGCCGGCTCTCGCCCGTGGTCCGGTAACCGACCCATCCGTTCGCCGCCACGCGAGTGGGTTCCCGAGATCCGGGGCTGCGGCTGATCCCGTCGCCCCGACCCGGCCGATGATCCCGGCGGTGCCTCACGAACGCCCCCACAACTCCGGTCGCTGGTCCGCCCTGCGGCTGCTGACTGTTGTCGGGGCTGTCGCGCTCTTCGCCGGGATGCTCTTCTGGACCAAGTTGCGGCTGGTGAGCGACATCCCCCGCTCCGCGTACGCGGTCCCGAAGGCGGAGGCCACGCCGCCCGCCGAGGAAACGCCCGAGATCGAGCCCGAGCGGGAGGAGCCTCTGACCGTCCCTGATCCGGGCCCGGACGGCGGCTGAGGCGGCCGGTTCGTGCGGGCCCCGCCGCGCGTGCCGCCCCCCCACCCATCTCGGTGAGCGACCCGTCGGAGCCGTCGATTCCGCCCCGAGGCGTCCTCACTACCCGCACCTTTGGAAAAGTCGGCCCGCCTCTCGGACGAAGAACCACGGAGAGCACCCCCCGACGGGGGTGTGCCGAGCGCCGTGGCCCGCCGCGCGGCGTCGACCGGAAGGACCGAGCATGGGCGCTCACGCCGCGACCCGACATCACACCCGCGTGCTTGTCGCAGCGGTCTGCCTTGCGGCGGTGACCGGCCCTGCCGGTCCGGTTGCATCGGCCCAGGACGGGCTGCTGCCCGGGCTCGGGGACCTCAACAAGCAACTGGCGGAGATGATGGCGCAGGTCGAGGCCGCCCAGGCCGCCTCGAACCAGGCCGCCGAGGCGCAGGAACTGGACGCGCTGCCGCAGGAGGCTGTCCCGGATGAAGGTCCGGAGGGCGAGCCTCCCGCCGCGGGCGGACCCGAGGTCGAGTCGGTCTTCCGGGGCGAGGTGCTCGTCGACGAGTTCGATCTGGTCGATCTGCATGTGAACCACGAGAACCTCCGCGCGGTGCTCCAGCTGCTGTCGATCCAGAGCCGCCGGAACATCGTGACCAGCCCCGAGATTTCCTCGATGGTGACCGCGGACCTGTACGGGGTGACCTTCTACGAGGCGCTGGACGCGATCCTGCACATCAACGGCTACGGATATATCGAGCGAGGCAACTTCATCTATGTCTACACGAGCGAGCAGCTCGAACAGATCGCGTCGGCGACACGGCGGAAGGCGTCGCGGGTCATCTCGCTGAACTACCTGAACGCGGTGGACGCGGCGAGGTTCGTGGCGCCGCTGCTGAGCGAGACGGGGACGATCACGGCGCCGAACGAGTCGGCGGACTTCGAGATCCCGGCGACCGGTCCCGTCGGCAAGGACACCTACGCCAACAACGCGGTGCTGGTGGTCCACGACTTCGACGAGAACCTGGACGAGATCGAATCGCTCGTCAAGCAGCTGGACACACGCCCCAGCCAGGTGCTCGTCGAGGCCACGATCCTCCAGGCGGCGATCAACGAGGAGAACGCGTTCGGGATCGACTTCTCCCTCATCGGGGACCTGAACTTCACGGACTTCCTCAACCCGCTCACGGCGGCCAACAGCCTCATCGGGGGCCGGGGCGTCTCGCTCGTCAACGGGACCGAGACGGACACGGCCTTCCCGGGCCCGGACGGCGAGGCGAGGGCGATTACCTCGAATGTCGGGAATGTCGGCGGCAAGGCCTCGCTCAAGGTGGGCGTGATCGACGAGGACATCGCGGTCTTCCTTCGGGTCCTCGACGAGATCACGGATGTCACGGTCATCTCGAACCCCAAGGTGCTCACGCTCAACCGCCAGCCCGCCCGGGTGCTGGTCGGGACGCGCGTGGGCTTCCTGAACACAACCACGACGGAGACCGCGACCACGCAGACGGTCGAGTTCCTCGACACGGGCACGCAGCTCCACATCCGCCCGTTTGTGACCAATGAGAACCTGATCCGCCTCGAAGTCAAACCACAGGTCTCGACCGCGAAACTCCGCGAGTCCACCACCTCGACGGGGCAGGCCGTGACCATCCCGGACGAGGACACGACCGAGTTGGTCACCAATCTGATCGTCCGCGACGGTCAGACGGTGGTGCTGGGTGGTCTGTTCACCGAGAGCACGACCTACACCCGCCGCCAGGTGCCGTTCTTCGGGGATATCCCCGTCATCGGCGCCGCCTTCCGCGGGCAGGACGATGTCGTGGGGCGGAACGAGATCATCTTCATGATCACCCCCACCGTCGTGGACGACACGGTGCTGACGCTCGAGGGCGAGCGGGCGAGCGACTATGTCGAGCACGCCCGCGTCGGCGCCCGCGAGGGGCTGCTCCCCTGGAGCCGGGAGCGGCAGGTGGGCCGGCTGCTGATCGAGGCCGAGGAGCTCCTGCGGGATGGCGACGACCGCCGGGCACTGCTCAAGGTCCAGCGGGCCCTCGCGCTCTCGCCGCACTCGACCGACGCCATCCGGCTCCGCGAGAGCCTGATGAGGCGCGGGCTCGTCTGGCCCAGCCGGAGCATCCTCGACGATGTCTTCCGCCGCGACCCCGACGGCCTGCTCTCGGGCCGAGCGCACGACCCGGGGACGCCCGCCGACCTGACCACGGCTCCGACCGAGGATGGCGTTGAGTAGTCCGCTCCGACAGGGGGAATCAAGGATGACACGCGACCCGCGCTGCGCCCGGCTTCTCGCCCTCGCGGTGGCCGCCTCGCTCCTTCCCGCGTGCGGGGGGCACGGGGCCTACACGCGCGAGGGGGTTTCGCTGGCCAAGCAGCGTCTCGACGGCATCAAAGCCGCCACGGAGTACGACATGGCACGCCAGGCGTTCCTGGCGGGCGATCTCGACAAGGCGATGAAGAAGACCACCGCGGCGCTGGCGCTGACCGAGGAGAACGCGGCGCTGCATGTGCTCCGCGGCCGCATCCATATCGAGCGGGGGTCGATCGGGGAGGCGCTGCTCTCGCTGCGCCGGGCGCTGGAGATCGATCCGGAGTCCGTGGACGGGCATGCCTTCCTGGGGGTCGTGCACGAGCGGCTCGGCGAGCCCGAGCAGGCCCTCGCCGCGTTCAACGCCGCCGCGGCGCTGGATCCGTACAACGCGCAGCACACGATCGCGGCGGGGGAGATGCTCATCGATCTGGGGCGGGTGGGCGAGGCCCGCTCGCTGCTCTCCGGCTCGGTTGCCGCCGAGCACTCGCCCGGCGTGCAGCAGTTGCTCGGGCATGTGGCGCTGATCGAATCCGACGCGGCGGGCGCCTGCCTGTACTTCAACAAGGCACGCCTGCTCGCGCCGGACGACGGCGCGATCCTCGAGGACCTCGCCGCCGCGCAGGTCGCCGCGGGCCGGTACGCCGAGGCCGATTCCAACCTCATCCACTTGCTCCGTGACCCGCAGAACGCCGGGAGGCGGGACCTGCTGCACATGCGGGCCGAATGCCTGATGGCCCTGGACCGTCCGGTGGATGCGCGGGAGATCTACCGCGGGCTCATCCTCGGGGCCGGCGCCTCCGACGCGGCCGCCTGGGTCGGTCTCGGACGCACCGCGTTCACGCTGCGCGACGAGAACGAGCAGCGCCGGGCCGCTTCGCGCGTCGTCTCCATCGCGCCGGACGATCCGAACGGGTATGTCCTCTGGGCAATGTGCCACCTCGCCGCGGGCGAACCCGGGGCAGCCCTGGAGAAACTCGACGCGGGCCTTCTGCGGGCCCGCCGCAGCGCCGACCTGCTGGGCGCCAGGGCGATGGTGCTCATGGAACTCGGACGCGGCGCCGAAGCGCTCAACTCGGCCCAGGCCGCGCTCGAGATCGACCCCGCAAATCAGGCCTGCCTCGCGATCGCCGAGGCACTCGGCGAGTTCGCGGCGGCGCCGACGAACTGAAGCGACCCTCGCGAACCGTACGCGGGGGCCCTGCCCGGCTACGATCGAGGCCTCTCGGCTCGTCGCCGCGCGGCGTCTCTCGGGTGGCTTCAGATGACGGACTCGCAGATCCCATTGGAATCCTCGCTCACCGAGCCCGGCGCCGAGATCGGCCTGGGCGCCGGGGCCGACACGCCTCGCGAGCCCACGCTCGAGCAGATCCAGTCGCACCCGCTCCGCGAGATGCTCGCGATCGCCGCTCCGACGGTGGTCACCATGACCTCGTACACGGTCATGCAGTTCATCGACGCGTTGATGGTCAAGAGCATCGGGCCCGAGCCCGTCTATGTCTCGGCGCAGGGCAACGGGGGCATCCTCGCCTGGCTGGTCATGGCCGCCGTGCTCGGGTTGACCGGGGTGGTCAACTCCTATGTCAGCCAGAACCTCGGCGCCGGGAGGCCGCGAGAAGGGGCGGCCTATGCATGGAACGCGCTGTGGCTCAGCGCGGCGTCGTGGGTCCTCGTCATGCTCCCGTTCGCCCTGCTCACGCCGAGGCTCTACGGGCTCATGGGGCACGAGCCCGACCTGCTGCGGTTCGAGACCCAGTACGCCCAGATCATGCTCGCGGGCGGGCTGTTCACCACCGCGGCCCGCTCGCTGGGGCACTATTTCTACGGCATGCACCGCCCGATGATCGTGATGGTCTCGGTGCTCGCGGGCAATCTTGTCAATGTCGCCGCCAATTATGTCCTGATCTTCGGGCACTTCGGTGCGCCGCAACTCGGCGTGGCGGGCGCGGCCGTCGGGACCGTCATTGGGTCGTTCGTGGAACTCGTCATCCCCTTCGTTATCTTCATGGGCCCCCGCTACGCCCGCGAACTCGGCACCCGGGCGGCGTGGCGGCCCTCCCGGCTGCACCTGCGGGACATCTGCCGGATCGGGTGGCCCGGGGCGCTCATGTTCGTCAACGAGATGATCTGCTGGGCCTACCTGATGACCTGGCTGATCCCGATGGCCGCCGAGGCCGCCGGCAACGACCCCCTTGTCGCCAACACCGCCGGGTGGATCGCCCTGCGGTACATGCACCTTTCCTTCATGCCCGCCGTCGGGCTCTCCATCGCCCTCACGGCGATCGTCGGCAAGTGCATGGGCATGCGCCGCCCCGACCTCGCCCGCAGCCGGACCTGGCTCGGCGTCCGGGTCGGGATGGCCTACATGGCCCTGTGCGCCGTCGCCTTCCTGCTATTCCGCGATCCGCTCATCGGGCTGTTCATCAGCGCGGAGACGCCCCCGGACCAGCGGGCCGCCCTGATCGCCGTGGGGTCGAAGGTCATGATCGCCGCGGCGATCTTCCAGCTTTTCGACGCGCTCGCCATCACCCTCTCCGGGGCCCTCCGGGGCGCGGGCGACACGGTCTGGCCCGGCGTGGCCACGCTGGTGCTCTCCTGGGTGTGCATCGTGGGCGGGGGGCACCTCACGATCGCGCTCGCCCCGTCGCTCGGCGGGGTGGGCCCCTGGGTCGGGGCCTCCGCGTACATCATCTGCCTGGGCCTGGCCCTCCTCGTTCGGTTTTTGCAAGGACACTGGACCCGGATGCGGCTGGTCCGCGACCTGCCGGGCCCCGCTTCGGAGCCGGCCTGACCGCTGCCCCGGATCCGGGACGCCTAAACTCCGCCTGAACAAGCCGAAAGCCGCGGCGAGGCGGCACGCGCGCGGGCCCTCCCGCGAACACAGACCGAAAGACCCAACGAGGAACGCATGTCGAACGATCCACTGGACATGGTGATCGGGACCGATCAGTCGGCCCAGCGCAACCCCGAGGCCTCGAGCCGGCACTTCTCCGAGGCCCTGAAGATGCTCGACTCGGGCGACCGGTTCGGCGCCGTGGCCGAGTTGCGTCGCGCCGTCGCGGCCGACCCGGAGAACAACGACGCGCTCTTCCAGCTCGCCTACCAGGTCGACCTGATGGGCGAGGAGGACGAGGCCATCGCGCTCTACGAGCGCTGCTGCGACCGCCCGCCCGCGCCGGTGCGGGCGCTGATGAACCTCGCGGTCCTGTTCGAGGATCGGGGCGATCATGTCCGCGCCGAGCGCTGCCTGCGCCAGGTGCTCGACACGAACCCCACCCACCCGCGGGCGAAGCTCTTCATGAAGGATGTCATCGCCAGCAAGGAGATGGTCATCGAGGAGGACCAGGACCGGGACATCCTCAAGCGGCGCGCCCTGCTCGACACCCCCGTGACCGACTTCGAGCTCTCCGTCCGCGCCCGCACCTGCCTCAAGAAGATGAACATCCGCACGCTCGGCGACCTGCTCCGCATCACCGAGCAGGAGCTGATGTCCTACAAAAACTTCGGCGAGAGCAGCCTCGAAGAGATCAAGAAGATGCTCTCCATGAAGGGCCTCCGCCTCGGCCAGGGGCTCGAGGACGCGCACCGCTCGGCCCGCCGCGCGATCATGGAGCGGCTCAAGGGCAGCGGCAAGGAGGCCCTGCTCAACAAGCCCGTGGGCGACTTGCAGCTCTCCGTCCGGGCACGCAAGGCGCTCCAGGTGCTCAACATCCAGACGCTCGGCGACCTGTGCAGCCACACCGAGGCCGAGCTCATGGGCGTCAAGAACTTCGGCGCCACCTCGCTCACCGAGGTCCGCGAGAAACTGACCGGCCTGGGCCTGAGCCTGCGGATCATCGACGAGCCCGGCGAGGGGTTCGAGGCCGTCTCAATGTCCAGCGCCGTCATCGACGCGATCGACGCCGATCAAGCCTGATCCGATCGGGCCTGACGCGATCCTGGTTCAGACCTCGCCCGCGGGCCCCCCGCGGGTTTTTTCTGCGCCCGATCAACCCTCGGCGTCGGCCTCGTCCCTGAGGATGTCCTCACGCTCGCGCGTGACCCGGTAGACCTGCCTCGCCTCCGCGTAGCGATCGGGCGAGAGCGCCAGCCCGGCCTCGGTCCCCCGCCGGTGCTGGGCGTGCAGGTGACGCAGGATCGGCACGCACCACCCACACCCGGTCCCCGCGCCGAGGCACTCGCTGATGAGGCTCGCCACGGGCGGGTCCTCGCGTTTCAGGAACGCGCGGATCTTCCGCAGGGTGACATGAAAGCACAGGCAGACCTCGTCGTCCGGACCCATGCGGGGAGGCTAGGTTCGGTCTGACGGACCGGTCTCTAAGGACTCCGCATCACAGGACCAAGCCCGGTGCTCCGGCGCTTGCATCGCCCGGAACGCCGCGATACCCTTTGGGCGATGTCAACAACTGTCATTGCCTGATCTTCTCGTCTCTTCCGCCCGTCTCCAATGGAACGGCCGGCGCTCCCGGGCTCTTTGCTCCGGGTCGTTTGCGCTGCGCCGCGAATCAACTCAGGCAATCGGCCGCCCTTCCGCGGCTTTGCAGGATCATCTCATGTCTCAACATCCCCGCCGCCCCTCCGGGCAGGCTTGCTTCTCCTGCATCTCGTGCAGGACGACCGTCCCGCTCTCCGCCTTCGGCACCCGGCACCGCAACCACTGCCCCGCGTGCCTCTGGTCGCGCCATGTCGACGAGCAGACCGGCGATCGCCGCGCGGCCTGCGGCCAGCCCATGACCCCGATCGCGGTTGTCGTGGACCACAACGGCGAATGGTCCATCCTGCACCGGTGCACGGGCTGCGGGCGGATCCGCCTGAACAGGATCGCCGGCGACGACAGTGAACTCGCGCTGCTCACGCTCGCGCTGCGGCCTCTGGCCAACCCGGCGTTCCCCCTGGACCGCTTCCCGGGGCCGACAGATCGGCAATGGTCCTGACGGACCGATTTTCAAAATGAACCGCGGCCCGGAAATCTCCGGGCCGCGGAACTTGCAATCGATGGACCGACTCAGCGACGGCGACGCACCGAGGCCAGGCCGGCCAGCCCGAGCAGCGCGGCCGCGCCCGGCGCGGGCACGAGGTAGATCTGCCCGCGGACCTCCCCGCCCGGGAAGGCGGAGGTGTGGAAGTTGATGTAGATGTTTCCGGCGAACAGGTCGTCGATATTCGCCTGCGAGAGGTTCATCCAGGTGTGCGAGTTCGCGAGCGGCCAGGGCCCGCCGGCGAAGTTGAAGACGATCGAGCCGTTCGAGCCCGCGGGCGCGCGGTGCAGGTGGGCGCCGGGCGCCGAGGGCGATCCGAGGAGCGTGCCGGTCAGCTCATAGCTGAACGCGAAGGTGTTGGCGACGCTGTCGTACTCCCCGACGAGCGTGCCGGTCACGGGGCTCCCGGTCCCGTTCCCCTGGTTGGCCTGGAGGCCGTCAATGGCGGCCTCGAACTGGCTGATGGCGCCGCACGCGGCGGGCGCAACGAGAGCAACGGCGAGAACAGCGGTCTTCATATGGCTTCCCTTCTCTTGTGGGAGATTCGCCCCCCGGGTCACCCCGTTGTGCGCGAGGGATTCCCCCACCCCAATGTGCCCGATAAGCGCCGCCTCGGCCACCAAACCGGCGAACGGGCCCCAGATATCTGTCGTGACGGTCGAATTTGGGCGTGGGGACACGCATCCGCAGGTGAGTGGGCATTCCGCAGGTGCAGCGCAGCACAGAGGGCCGACACCGACACGACTCAATCGGGATCACGCCGTGCGATTTTCGGCGTGGCCCCGCTCGACGGCGGAACGAACTCTGGTTGCTCCCGAGGCGTCAGCCCCGACCGTCAGGGTTGGATGGAGGACGATCGCCTGTCGGGGCGACGGGGCCGACGAGCCCACGGAGAATCTCGAGGACCCCCTCGATCTCAACCGCGGCCGAGACAAAATCGGCGTGGCCCTTGAGCCGATCGTCGGCGTTCGCGGGGCAGGCGAAGAAGGCGACATGCTCGCGGATCGCCAGGTCCCCCATCGTGTCGCCGATGCCCGCGAGCCGGCCCGGGGTCAGCCCGGTGTGGGCCATGAGCCGCTCGATTCCGCTCGCCTTGGAGACATGCTTGAGGTCGATGTTGATCCAGTGCCAGGTGCTGCTGACCCGGAAGGGCCACCCTCGCCGGGCGATCTCCGCTTCGAGTTCGGGCTCGAGCCCCTTCAGATACGCCGTGTCCGGGTGATACAGCGAGATCGAGCACGCCTTGCCGGGCTGCTGGCTCACCGGGCCCCGCGGGTTGCTCATCCCATAGATTGCCTCGATCCACTCCTGTGCCTCGTGCACGGCCCGCCCATGCTCAGGGGTAATCCGAGGGTCGCGGTCGAACCGGTTCGTGTCCGCGTGCCAGAGCCAGACGCCCATCTCGCACACGACCGGGAGCGTGCGCACACCGATGAGCCGTGCGATCGCCTCGGCGTAGGGCAGCGGGCGGCCCGAGCAGAGGGTCACGACAGGGCGATCGCCCCGCTCGTGCGCGAGCCTGTTGTACGCCGCAACCTCGGCGAGCAGGTCGGCGTCGAGCGGGCCGTGTTCTTCGGGCCCGAGGCACCCGTCGATATCGCAGATCACCGCGTCGTAGCGTCGCATGGGCCCTCCGTGAGGCGGAGGGTAGCGACCCCGTCCCGGGCTTTCAGCGACCCCATCCCGGGCCCTTATCGACGGTGACGGAACCGCGCGGGCGCCACCTCGACCGGCTCTTCCCCGACGAGGCCCAGGCGGAGTTGCAGCTCGGCCCCGCCCGTCTTGTTGAACCACTCCACGGCGATCGGATGCCACCCCGCGCCCAGCGCAACAACGCCGCTCCGCTCCTGCGCGGCGTGGAGGCCGTCGTTGTCGACCACGGTGACGCCGTGGAGGTCGAGCCTCGATCCGTCGTCGCTCCGGAGGACGAAGTTGTACACCCCGGGACGGTCGAGATGGACGAACCCCGACAACCGCCGTGCCTCGTACTCCGCGAACGGCTCGGCGCTGATCGCCGCGACGACTTCGACCCCGTCCGGTTCCATGGTCGCCATCGGGGGCAGCAGGTCCCAACTCCCGAGGTACCGCTCCATGAGGAGACCTTGGGGGAGCTTGGCGACCTCGCCGCTCACGCCCGCGATCGGATCAACGCGGCGGAACTCACGCCGGGCGATCTCGCTCGCGGCGCGACCGTCCACGAACAGCTGGGCGCTGACCGTGCGGGTCTCGTCGATGCGGAGCGGCCCACGCGCGACCGGTGAGTCCAAACCCGGAAGCGACCCGTCGACCGTGTAGCGGACCTCGCCCCCCGTGTGCGCCGCGTCAAACTCGACATGCAGAGATTCGACAAAGACATCGCTCCCCGAGCGGATGGCCGGTCGGTGATACACCCGGGGTGCCCCAAGGACCTCGACCGCGACCACGGGAACCACCCGGTCCACCGGAAGCGGCGGCAACCTGATGACCACGCCCGGCCCGGCACGCTGCACCGAGACCGCGGCGGCCTCGTTGCCCAGCAGGCGCGCGGAAAGAACCTCGGACGCCAGCCCGGGCACCGGGTACGACTGATCCTCCGCCGGCTCCAGCACATGGAAGTAGAGCGTGCTGCGATCACCGCCTGTTCGAACCGTGCAACGCCCCCACCCGAACGGCTCAAAGGGGGAGACGCCGGTGCCGTGGATCGCCTCGCCGTTGATGTCCATCCAGCGTCCGATCGCGTCGAGCCGTTCGACCGCTTCCCGTGGAAAAGTCCCGTCCGGCTTCGGCCCGACATTGAGCAGCAGATTGCCCCCCTTCGAGGCGATATCGCAGAGCATGCCGATCAACTCCGCATCGCTCTTCCAGTTCCGATCGGCCTTGTTCCAGCCCCAGTGGTTGTTCATCGTGATGCACGACTCCCAGTCCACCCCCGGCAGGCCCGTCGCGGGCACCTCCTGCTCCGGGGTGCCGAAGTCGCCCGCGAAGCCGCCGTCACGGGTCAGGCCGGCCATGCCCTCCCGCCCCTTGCTCACGCGGTTGTTGACGATGACCTCGGGCTGGAGATCCCGGCACAGGGCGTAGAGGTCGTTGCCCAATTCACGGGTCCAGGTGTCCTCCCATTCCCCGTCGAACCACATCACCCCGATCGGGCCGTAGTCGCTGAGCAACTCACGGACCTGCGCCCGCACATAGGGCACGAACCTCCCGTGGAAGTCTGCGCCCGCCGCCGGCCTGTCGGCCTCCTCCCACGCCCGCCTCGGCAGGTAATCCGGGTGGCGCCAGTCCATGATCGAGTGGTACCACCCCACCCGGAGCCCGTGCCGCGCCGCCGCGACGGCGAGCTCCGCCATGATGTCCCGCTTGAAGGGCGTCGACATCACATCGAACTCGGTTTGCGCGGAATCGAACAGGCAGAACCCGTCGTGGTGCTTGGTGGTGATGACGATGTACTTCATCCCCGCGTCGGACGCCATGCGGCACCACGCGTCGGCATCGAACCGCTCGGGGTTGAATCGGTCCAGCAGGAGGTCATACTCGCCGACCGGGATCTTCGCGGTCGTCCGGATCCACTCCGCGTGCCACCCCTGCCCGTTCCACTCCCCCTCCAGCGTCGAGTAGAGCCCCCAGTGGATGAACAGCCCGAAGCGGGCCTCGCGCCACCACGCCAGCCGGGCGTCGTCCGACGGCGCCCCGGCCGCCGAGCCCCAGCACACCCCCGCCGCGACCATCGCCACAGCCATCAACCGGTTCATGCGGCCTCCTCTCAACTGGCGACGACGCCGCCACGCCCCGCGAGCGCCTCGGCGTACGGCACGATCTCAACATCCCGGCGCAGGTAGAGGGGGTGCCTGGGGAACCCCTCCTTGGTCACGCCGAAGCAGTGCCGCGGACCGACCAGCTGCAGGATCGCCTCGTGCCGGTCCAGCAGGGCGGCGTGTGTTCCCCACGCGAACACCGTCAAATCCGCCGCCCCGACGGCCCGAGCGATCGCCCCGTCGTTTCCCGCCCCGACCGGGTCGCGGACCGCCCGCAACCCCGCGGGGTCGGTCGATCGGTACCCAAACGCGTTGAGCATCACGAAACGCCCGAACCCCTCGCGGATCGCGAAGCGGATGCACCTTCGAACGGTCGGGTCGTCACGCGTCGCGGTCGCGGTGCTCGGGTTGAGCCCGATGATCGCCATGGTCCGGTCGTCGCCCTCGCGCAGGATGCGGGTGAGTGTCCAGCGGTACCGCCGGCACGCGGAGAACTCCGCCTCGCCCCGGATCCAGTCGTGCATGTGCGCACGATACCGCCCCGAGCCGAACCCTGTGGGGCGGCCGCCCTCGCCCGCTCCCCCCCGCTCCCTAAACTCCCGCCATGCCAGCCTTCCAGCCACGACTCGATTACCAGACAGCAGGCGAGAGCCACGGCCCGGCGCTCATCACGACCATCACCGGGCTCCCCGCCGGGCTTTGCCTTGACCTCGACCTCATCAACGGCGAACTCCTCCGCCGGCAGGGCGGGTACGGGCGCGGCGGGCGGCAGAAGCTCGAGACCGACACCGTCGAGTTCCTCTGCGGTGTGCGGCTCGGTAAGACGATCGGCGCCCCGGTCGTCGCCCGGATCGCCAACCGCGACAGCCGGCTCGACGACCTCCAACGGACCCCGCCCGTCCACCGCCCACGCCCAGGGCACGCCGACCTCGCCGGCTCGGTCAAGTGGCTCACCACCGACTGCCGGGAGACGCTCGAGCGGGCGAGCGCCCGCGAGACCGCGAGCCGGGTCGCGGCGGGGGCGATCGCCAGGTGCCTGCTCCGCGACGCGTTCGGGGTCGAGGTCTTTGGGTTCGTGCGCCAGATCCTCGATGCGCGCACGGAGGTGGTCGTCACACGAGAGAACTGGAAGCAGTTCGTCCCCGAGCGGGACGCCAGCGACACCTACACCCTCGACGACGCGACGACGGAGCGGCAGCGGGCGATCATCCGCAAGGCCAAGGAGGACAAGGACACCGTCGGCGGGCATGTCGAGTGCCATGTCTTCAACTGCCCGCCGGGCATCGGGTCGAGCATGGACTGGACGAGCAAACTCGACGCCCGCATCGCCTACGCCGTCATGGGCATCCAGGCCTTCAAGGCGGTGCAGATCGGCGCCGGCGTGCGCGCGGGCGAGGTCATGGGGGGCGACCTTCACGACCCGATCGTCTACGACGGATCGAAGATGGACGACACCTGCCTGGGCTTCACCCGCCCCACCAACAACGCGGGCGGCACCGAGGGCGGCATGACCAACGGCATGCCCATCGTGGTCACCGGCACGATGAAGCCAATCGCCACCCTGCTCAAGGGCCTGCCCAGCGTGGACCTGAACTCCAAGCAGGCCGAGCACAGCCAGTACGAACGATCGGATGTCTGCGCCGTCTCGGCCGCGAGCGTGGTCATGGAGAATGTCGTGGCGTTCGAGGTTGCGCGCTGCTTCCTCGACAAGTTCGGCGGCGACTCGATGACAGAGCTCCGCCTGAACTACAAGAACTACCTCGACCTGGCCCGGTCGCTGCCCCTGGGGCCCGAGGGCGAACGCATGGCCTGAGACGACTGCGGCCCGATCTTCACCAATTCTTTACATTCGATTCTGAACGCAATCTTCATGCTTCACACAATCATCATCGATTCGTGCCCGGCTAGCCTTGCGACCAATTCACGCAAGGAGATCCCGCCTTGGGCAACATCGGGCCGATCTGTTCTGGTCGCCGCTCTCTCCGTCGTGGCTTCACGCTTATCGAGTTGCTGGTGGTCATCTCGATCATCGCGTTGCTGATCGGCATCCTGCTGCCCGCTCTCGGGGCGGCGCGGGACTCGGCCCAGCGCGTCGCGTGCGCCAGCAACCTCCGCCAACTGGGGACGGGCTTCGCGGTCTACGCGGCCGAGAATCAGGGGTTCCTCTCCTCCGGCCCATTCGACAACCGGAGGGGGGGCCTCAACGGGTACGGCCCGATCGAAACCACCGGCTGGATCGCCGATCAGGTGAACGGGGGCGTCAAGGTGGGCAACCTGCTCTGCCCCTCCGCCGAGGCCCAGGCCAACCAGAACCTCCAGATGGCCGAGGACGGCGCCTCCGACCGCCTCAACGACGACCCGTGGCGGCCCTACACGCGCGAGGAGCGAGACGCCCTGATCGAGCAGGGCTTCAACACGAATTACACCCAGACCTGGTACATGGCCTACACCGAGTTCAAGAACCGCGAGGCCCGCTCCGTCGGCGGCCTCCAGGCCAACGCGGCGGGCCAGATCGAACGCGGCCCGCTGAACGAACGCGACATGTCCGGCGTCTCCCCCTCCCGCGTCCCGATCATGGCCGACGGGCGGAGCGACAACAACGAGGGCGGCGACGGCTTCATCGAGTTCGATGGCGAACGACTCGCCACCGTCAAGAGCGTCACCGACGGGCCCGTTCGCAACCAGTCGGGCCCGGCCGCGGGCGTCTGGGCGAAGGCCTCCTTCGACGACCTCGGCCCGGCCCACGGCAAGTCCACGCTCCGCATCTTCTCGGACAAGATCTCCGACCGCACCATCGGCAACTTCCTCTTCGCCGACGCCCATGTCGCCGCCTTCAGGGACCTCAACGCCGATCTCGAGTTCGGAGAAGTGCTCGAGAACGGCGTCTGGACCTACCCCGACTTCCCGAAGAACGAGGTCTTCACGGGACACCTGACCTCGGGCCGCTACGGCAGCACGGACGGCTCGGACTGAGCCACACTTCGCCGCCGCGGTCCCCACACCGCGTCAAAGCCTGACTCGAACCCGACCCAACCCAGGAGAGAGAACCATGAAATCCGCATTCGCCCTGCTCGCCCTCTCGGGCCTCGCCGCTTCCGCTTCCGCACAGGTCGTCATCAGCGAGGTCTGGGAGAACCCACCGGGCGACGGCGATGTCTTCGACCCCGCCCTCGAATACATCGAGCTCTACGGAGAGCCCGGCATGGACCTGACCGGCTACGCCATCGCCTCCCTCAAGGGCGGGAGCGACCCCAACGGCGACGGCATCCCCTCGGCCGTCCCCGAGATCGACGAGGCGTTCAGCCTCGACGGGCTCTCGATCGGCGCCAACGGCTTCCTCGTCATCTACAACAACACCGGCGGGCTGAGCGACATCCCCTTCCTCCTCCCCCCGGGCGCCGCCTCCGTCGGGTTCAACCAGGCCCATATCCCTTCGACCGATGTCGCCGGCAAGCTCGCCAACGACGACAGCTCGAGCTATGTCCTCGTCCGCGGTCGCGCGAACCACTCGGTCGTCGGGGGCGCCAGCGTCTACGGGCCGGGCTACGCCTTCCGCAAGGACATCAACCCCGATGTCGACTTCGACGGCAAGATCGATTTCGGGAACGAGACCCCCGTCGTCGCCGGCTCGGCCCGGCAGATCGACCCTCTCCAGCAGATCGACGATGTCGCCTGGTCCAACGGAGGGGGCAAGGAGTATGTCCGCTCCAGCGAGCAGGAGATCTCCGACACCCCGGGCTTCAACCCCGACGCCATCAGCCGCGTGGCCTATTACGGCACCAACCCCAACCTCGGCCTGCGCCTCAACAGCGAGGGCGCCACCGTGCCCACACGCATGGCCGACGAGGAGTGGATCTACGGCGAGCAGGGCCCCAACGACGGCGATTTCACCTACCTCCCGGGCAGCTCCGGCGCCCCCACCGACCCGAACGGCGACGGCTTCCAGGACCTCGACATCACCGGGTTCGCCATGACCCCGGGCGGCTTCAACGACGGGGGCGCTATCGCCCAGTTCCGCTTCGTTCGCGGAGATTTCGACTTTAACGGCGTCGTCGACAACGCCGACGGCGACCTCATCGCGGTCAAGCTCGGCGAGCACCTCGATGTCCTCACCGACTGCCTCGACGAGTTCGGCAACCCCGTCGTCATCTCCGGGCAGACCGTGCAGTGCTACCTCTACGAGGGCCGCGCCGCCAACGCCCTGCTCGCCATGATGAACATGGACAAGACCGACGGCACGGGCGGCGCCAACGCCGCTTCGGTCACCCAGGCCGACATCGACGCCTGGAACGACGAGTTCGGCGTCGGCGGGTGCAACCCCGCGGACATCGCCGAGCCCTTCGGCCTGCTCGACCTCGCCGACCTCATCGCCTTCACCACGGCGTTCGTCGCCCTGGACCCCGCCGCGGATATCGACCCCAACGGCATCTTCGACCTTCAGGACATCAACGCCTTCGTGACCGCGTTCCTGAACGGGTGCCCCTGACCCGGCCCCGCCTCGGCATCGCCCGGGTCTCAGTCGGACCTAAGCGGAATCTTCACATGAGTCGACTGGCCGATCCGGCGGTTGTTTGTCTAGCGTCTCATCAATCCCCGGAGGTGGTGACACCTCCGCACCCCTTGTCCAGGATCCAGGAGAGAGCATCATGAGCATCAAGACCGCGACCACCCTCGCCCTTTGCGCCGCCGCGGGCGCCGCCAACGCCGACATCCGCATCACCGAGTGGATGTACTCGGGCACCGGCCCCGAGTTCGTCGAGTTCACCAATGTCGGCAACACCGCCGTCGACATGACCAATTGGTCCTACGACGACAGCAGCCGCCTCGTCGGCGAGTTCGACCTCTCGGGCTTCGGCGTCGTCGCCGCGGGTGAGAGCGTCGTCATCACCGAGGGCGACGCCGCCGACTTCCGCTTCGTCTGGAACCTCGACGCCGCCGTCAAGGTCCTCGGCGGGTACACCAACAACCTCGGCCGCAGCGACGAGATCAACCTCTTCGACGGCACCGGCACCCTCGCCGACCGCCTCGCCTTCGGAGACCAGGACTTCCCCGGCACCATCCGCACCCAGGGCGCGTCGGGCAACCCCCTCGCCGGGGCCCTCGGCGCCAACGACCCCTCCCTCTGGGTCCTCTCCTTCGCCGGCGACGCGTTCGGCTCTTACGCCTCCTTCGATGGCGACCTGGGCAACCCGGGCCGGTTCATCCCCGCCCCCGGCGCCGCCGCCCTCCTCGGCCTCGGTGGTCTCGTCGCCGTGCGCCGCCGCCGCTGAGTCCCCGCGGCCCAGGGAATTGAAGAGCACGATCGGGAGCCGGCGCCGAAACGCCGGCTTCCTTTCCTTTTGAGCGGGCTCTTCCTCGGGCGAACGATGACGACCCCTATTCTCACCCCCGTGAAGATCGTCTACTTCGGATCCGGCGCCTTCGGCCTTCCCACCCTGCGCGCCCTCGCCCGCGCGCACACCATCCGCGCCATCGTGACCCAGCCCGACCGCCCCGCGGGCCGCGGCGGCCGCCTGACCCCCACCCCCGTCGGCGAGTGGGCCGCCTCGGAGGCGCCGGGCCTGCCGCTCTTCAAGCCCGAGAAGGTCAACCTCCCCGAGATCCGCGACGCGGTCCGTGCGCACGATGCGGACGCCTGGGTCGTCATCGCGTTCGGGCAGAAGCTCTCGGCGGCCCTGCTCGCCGATCGGTTCGCGGTCAACCTGCACGCCTCGCTCCTCCCCCGCTGGCGCGGGGCGGCCCCGATCAACGCGGCGATGGTCGCCGGGGACGCCGAGATCGGCAACTCCGTGATCACCCTGGCCGACCGGATGGACGCGGGGCTCATCCTGGGGCAGTCGAGCCGGCCCGTCGAGCCGACCCAGACCATGGGCGAACTCCACGACCTCCTCGCCGAGGACGGAGCCCCGCTGGTGCTGGAGGTGCTCGCCCGCCACGCCGCCGGCACGCTCTCGCCGCACCCCCAGGATGAGTCCCAAGTCACGCTGGCCCCGAGACTCTCCAAGGCGGACGGCAGGGTCGACTTTGCGGATCAGGCGGCCCGCTGCCGGGCCCGGATCAACGGGCTCAGCCCCTGGCCGGGCGTGACGGTGGGGTTCCGGGGCGAGCCCCTGAAGGTCCTCCGGGCCGATTCCCAATCAGACGAGCGGGAGGCCCCCCCCGGCGTCCTGCTGGACGCCGCCCAGGGCCTCGTCCGGTGCGCCCCGGGCACGGCCCTGCGGGTGTTGGAGGTCCAGCCCCCCGGGAAGCGGGTCATGCCTTGGGCCGATTTCGCCCGCGGGAGGAAGGTCGAGAACGGAGAGGCTCTGCACGCGAGCCCCGACACGAAGTAGCCTGCCCGAATGCCACGCCGACACGCTTCCATCCCCTTCCCGGGCACGCTCTGGGACCTGCTCCGCCTTGGCAAGCCCAAGGCAAAGAAGGCCCCGCCGGCCAGGCCCGCCAAGGCCCGGGCCGCGGGGGCGATGGAGCGGCGGTACGAGGAGATCACGCGGGCGATGCTCGCCGAGTACGGCGTGCGGGTGCGGAAGTGGCGGACATCGATGTCGGGGGTGGCGTGGCAGGTTACCTACGCCGACGGCTCGGTGGCCCGCCTGATCGAGGCCCCGCGCCCGAGGGGGCCCATGTCCGCGGCGGTGTTTCTCCACGAGATCGGGCACCACGCGATCGGGTTCGGGACCTACAAGCCCAGGTGCCTCGAGGAATACCACGCGTGGCGGTTCGCCCTGGAGACCATGGAGGCCCGGGGCCTGAATGTGACCGACCGCGTCCGCGAGCGGATGCGCGACTCGCTCCGGTACGCGGTGGACAAGGCTCGCCGCCGGGGGCTGCGGAAAATCCCTGCGGAGCTGGCGCCCTTCCTCGCCGAGTCGCCCCGGGGGGTGTAAGCCCCTGAGCCGGTTCAGGCTCAGTCCTCGTCAATCGGGAGCGGGTCGGGAGCCTTGCCCTCGGCCCAATCGCGGAAACGGGGCCAGAGCAGTTCGACCACGATGATCTTGACGCAGGCGGCGAGGGGGATCGCGATGAGCATCCCGAAGACGCCGAACAGGGCCCCACCCGCGATGGTCGCGAAGAGGATGGTCGGCGTGTCCATGTTGGTGCTCTTGCCCTGGATGACCGGGGTGAGGACATAGTCGTCCAGCGCCTGCCCCAGGAAATAGACCGCGGCGGGCGCCCCGAGCACCCACCACCACGCGCCGCGGAACCCGTCGTGGCCCTCGAGCCACAGGAGCGTCACCGACACGGGAAGGCCGACGAGCGCGAGATAGGGGACGATCGAGAGGATCGCGACGACCGGCCCCAGGATGAACGCCGCGGGCACGCCGATGAGCCAGTACAGGATCGAGAAGACCACCGCCTGCACGAACGCGATGGTCAGCCTGCCCCGGACGAACCCGGAGACCACCGCGTCGAACTTGCCGGCAAGATCGAGGATCCGCGACTCGTGCTTGGCGGGGAGCAGCCGCAGACCCCAGGTCCGCAGCGGCCCCCACCCCGTCGAGACGAAGTAGAAGAAGAAACCGGTGAGGAAAACCGAGAACGCGACAGCGAACGCGCCCCCGACGAACCCGACGGCCGAGCGGATCGCGACCGCGCCCGCCGACGCGGTCGACCCGATCATCGCGGTCGCGCTCTCTCGGAGCCTGGTCTGGACCGCCTCGAGCAGGCGCTCGGTGTCCCCGGTCTCGGTGTTCTCGACGATGCGTTCCCGGATCCACGACCAGGCCGGGCCCGCGTCCTGCGCGACGCGGTCGATGAGTTGTGGGTTCTCGGGATCCCGCACCGACTGGTAGACCATGTCCACGCGTTGGGCCGTTCCCGCGAGCAGGGCCGCCCCCTGCGCGACGCCGAAGCCGATCCCGATGACCGTGGGCACAACGACGAGGAGGACCACCGACCCGAGCAGCAGGGCGACGATCCCCGGCCGGCCGAGCCTTGACCTTTTCTCCATCCACGCGACCACGGGCTCGAACAGGTAGGCGAGCAGGATCGCCAGGAGAAGGGGAACGGTCACCAGGCTGATGCGATCGCCCAGCCAGAAGAGCCCGATCACGGCGAGCGCGAGCAACAGGTCACGCACCGGCTGGATCTGCCAGAGATGGAGATCACGCCACGATACGGCCGGTCCTGGGCTGTCGCCCCCGGGATCTTCCTTCATGGCGCACACGATACCGCAACACGCCGCGACGGGCGGCCTACTCCGAGGCGCCGATCGAGTCCTCGAAGGTCTCGGCGAACTCCTCGTCGAAGTCGAAGACCCCCTGGAAGTCCTCCAGCGTGTCCTCGTCCGTCTTGCGCATCAGCCCGACATCGACCAGCGCGAAGACGATCTTCCCGAAGTCCTCGGTCGTCCGCACGCCCCAGTGGTTCAGCACCGTCTTGGCCAGCACGCCGTACCGCATGATCGCGTAGTCCCGCAGCCCGAGGCAGAGCTGGCGACCCGAGACATGCCGCGACTCGTCCTCCTCGCCGCCGGACGCCTGCGACTCGGCGGGCCCGTGGATCATGCTCACGGTGTGCCCGAGCCCATCGCGGATGAACTTGTAGGCGTGCGGCGAGAAGCCGCCGGCCCGCTGCAGGATTGTCTTGAGATCAAACTCCGCCACCGGCTCGCTCCGGACTGGATGGGGCGTTCATCGGCGGAACACCCCGGATTCCGCCAGCACCATACGCACGGCGCCGTCGGTCGTTTCTCCTGAGATTCTAGGAACGCCGCCCGCCGAATCCAAGACGGGGCGTCCGCGGTGCCGGGATCTCCCGACAGATCGGACCTTCCCGGGCGTTTGTCAACGGCTTGCGTGCGCACTCCCTGCGAGGCACCACCGCAGCGGCGCCCCGGCCCAGACTCCGGCGGATTCGACGCCGATCCGGGCCGTGTTGGCGACCTCCCCGATCTCGCCGCGTCGCGGCTCGATCCAGACCCGGCTGTCGGTTGTCAGGTCGAGCCCGTTGAGCCGGAGGTCGATCTCCAACGCTTGGCAGAGGCGGGCGGGCCCGGAGCAGAGATCCCTCTCCCGCAGCGGGTGCGCGCGGGGCCTCTTGCCCGCCCGGTTGGCGAACATGCGTGCGAGCCCCTCGGTCGGCTCGAGGGCTCGGATCAGCACCGCGACGGGCTCGCCGACCTCGCCGCAGACGACATTCACGCAGTGGTGCATGCCGTAGGTGAAATAGACATACGCCAGCCCGGGCGGCCCGTACATGACCTCGTTCCGCGGCGAGCGGTGCCCGTTGCGGGAATGGGCGGCCTGGTCCTCGGGCCCGCAATAGGCCTCGGTCTCCACGATCCGCCCGGCGAGACGGAGGCCGTCGTCGAGCACGCGGACCAGGATGCAGCCCAGCAGGGCCTGCGCGAGCGTCGGCGAGTCGACGCGGTATGCCGAGCGGTCGAGTCGCATCGGGCCGCTCACGCGTAGGCGTGCAGCCCCGGCAGCAGCAGGTTGACGCCGAAATAGGTCCAGAGCATCACGATGAACCCGGCGACGCTGAGCCACGCGGTGACGAGCGCCTTGTTCCTCGTCGTGAACCGGACATGGATCACGATCAGGTAGACGATCCAGGTGATCAGGGCCCAGGTTTCCTTGGGATCAAACGCCCACCACCGGCCCCACGAGTGGTCCGCCCACCACGCGCCGAGGAGGATCCCCACGCCCAGCGTCCAGAACGCGAGCTGGAGCACGATCATCTGCGCCGTGTCGAGGTCCGCGAGCGTCCGCGACATCGTGGGCCCCTCCCCGCCGGGCGACCCGCCCCCGAGCGTCGCCGTGCCGCCCAGCGCCCCCGCCGCGACCGCGGGCACCGCGCGGCTGCCCATAAGCCTGGCGCCGTAATGCGTCGCGAGGAAGAAGACGCTGCACACGAAGCCGAGCGTGATGAGCCCATAGCTGGTCAGCACGGTGGTGACATGGTATTTGAGCAGCACGGAGGTGTTGAGGATCGCCGCCTCGCGCCCGATCTCCTTGCCGGGGATCGCGGTCTCGGTGGCGGTGATCAGCACCAGGAACCCGCACGCCGCCGCCGCCGCCCCGAACAACCACTGCCGGCGGGCGATCATGATGACCAGCCCGACCAGCGCGGCAAAGAGGCTCAGCCCCGTCATCGACTCGAACTGATTCTGGATCGCGAATCGCTCGGCGACGAAACACCGCGCCGCGAACCCGAAGGCGTGCAACGCAAGCCCCGCGATGAGCAGCACATTGCCCGTGACGACGAGCCAGCGGCGCCCCGTGCCGAACGCGAGCACCAGCGAAACAAGCGACAGGAAATAGACCCAGTACCCCCACTCGAACGCGTTGGACTGGTTGTACGCCAGTTCGATCGACCGTCTCGAACCCGGATAGAGCTCGGCGTTCACGCGCGGGATCTCGCCCGCGAGCGTCGCCACGGCGCTGTTGACGGCCGCCGCGTCGCCCTCCCGCCAGGCCCGCCCGAGCTCGGCGGCGGCGACCGACACGGCCGAGCCCGGGGGCGACTCGGCCAGGTGGTGCCAGACATCGTCCCGCGATTCCGGGGCGATCAGCAGCAGGTTGTTGACGCCGAAGATGAAGAGCTCGTTCGCCCGCTCGGTCCGCCCGAGCCCCTCGCGGAAGGAGGGGGAATCGCCGAAATCATGGAAGAGCCGGTCGCTGAACGCCTCGACCATCGCGGGCGAGACTCGGGTGAGCTTCTTCCAGCGGCGCTGGGCCTCGGGATCGCCCGGGAACGCCTGGGCCAGGTACGCCTCCCGGAGCGGGAGGTAGTCGACATGGATGAGTGGCTTCGAGGCGTAGTACCCCGGGTCGATGATCATGTCGAGCAGCGTGAACAGCGGGTCGTAGGAGACTTTCTCGATGTCCGTCTCGCTGTGATGGACGAAATCGAGAAAGGTCGGACGCCCCGCCAGCGCGGAGACGGTCTCCCTCGCCAGCGTGTCCAGGATCTTCACCCGCCCGTTGTGCAGCACCGCGAGATCACGGAGCGGTTCGAGATCCACCCCGCGCGAGAACTCGACCTTGCGGCCCGTCTCGATCGCGGGCCCCGATCGCGCCGGGCCGAACGGGCTCGCCGTGGCGCTCGACCGCTGCACGATCTGGTGCGCCGGGTGCTGGTTCCCCGCGGGGCCCGCGGGTTGGTCTTCGTACTGCGACGCCGCGAACGACGCAAAGACCGAGAGGACGAACAACGCGGAGACACGGATGAGTGTGTTCATGATTGTCCGACGGCCGCGGCCGCCTCCTCCGTCACCGGCGCGGTCTGCTCGGGCGCGTGCCGGCCTTTGCCCCGGGCCGCCGCCCGCTCCGCCAGACGCTGCTTCTCCCGGCGGACGAGCCAGGGCTTCACATAAAACGCCCAGGGAATCCCGATCGCCATCAGCACGCTGCCGAGCGCGATCACATGGATCCCCGGGTTGTTCCCGACCTGAAGGATCGTGTACCTGGCGAACGGCCTGGGGAGCTGGCCCGCGTCGGCCATCTGCTGCGTCTGCATCCACCCGTCCCGGTCCCACCCCGACTGGCTCAGCTTGAACTGGTTCGGGTTGATCCCGCTCGTCATCCGCAGCGCCGCGTTGGCGAGCAGCGACCGCGATTCGGACCAGATGTACGGCGCCCGCAGCGGCGCGTTCAGCTTCACCACATGCTCGTACGGCTCGAAATCGGCGCCGGCCTCCGTCGGCGCCACACGCACGATCGACTGATAGTCACGCGGGGCCCCGCGGTGGTCGTAGGCGATCATCTGGAAATCGGCCAACTGCACCGCGAAACCCGGGAAGCCGTGCCAGACCCGACCGAACTGCAGCGTCAGCGATCGGCCGTCCGGCAGCGTCACGCGCCGCTCCATGCCCGGATCGGTCCCCAGGTACTGCAGGAACGGAACCCAGACCACCGTCGACCAGGCGCCCGGACCCTCGCCAACCGCCACCTCGACCGCGAGCATCGACTCGGCGTGCGTCCCGACCAGCTGGTTGTTCCGCTCGCTCTCCGGGACCGGCACCGGGTGCTCGAACACCGCGGCGTGGTCGTACGCGCCGGTGATCCGCAGGTCGATCTGCTCGACGACATCCTCGACGCGCTGCCCCAGCCCGATCCGCTCAACCAGCCGCACGCCACCCGCCGGCTCACGCACGATCATGTCGATCCGCCCCGGCTCGGGCTCGTCGAAGTAGATCTGGAGCTTCGAGGCGTCGATGTACGAGACACGGATCGACGAATCCGCGTTCTTCCGCGTCGGCCGTCCCGAGCCGTCCGGGCTCGTCAGGTCCTGCGAGATCTCCTCGAAGCGGTGGTAGACCCAGCGCTCAAAGGGCGCGCCGCCCGGGGGCGTGATCTCGACGATCGCCAGGCTCGACTCGGCCCCCTCGTACCCGGGCGTGACGATCGCGAACGGGGGCCGCGGCGCGAGCCGCTTGGTTGTCACGGTCCAGCCCGTCTCACCGATCGCGTGCTTCCGGTCGACCTCCGCGGGCACCACCGCCCGCGTCGGCTCGGCCCCGTCAGGCCCGGGGATCTCGACGACCAGCGCGTGCCGCGTGCCCTCGGGCAGCGGCGTGAGCAGCGCCGCACGCCGCGCCTCCGACATGCCCCGCGTGTACTCCACCGCGATGACATCGTTCCCGGAGAGCCGCGCCGCGGGCTGGGTCGGGCGAAGCGTGAAGGTGAACACCGGGCGATCCGGGTCGGACAGCCCCGGGACCCGGCTGAGCAGGTCGATCGTCCGCAGCGGAAGCCGCCGCTCGGGCGGGATCTGATCCAGCGATGGACCGTCGACGACGATCAGGCTCTCGCCCGGCGTCGCGTACTCGGCGTAGCCCACCACCCGGAACTGAATGTCCGCGTCCACACGCGCCGCCCCGAGCATCGGGTCCACCGAGCCCGGCGGAACCGAGAGGTCGAGCGGACGCTGCGGCTGAGCCCAGAGTTCCTCGGCGTGACCGATCACCCGGGCGTTCGCCGCGAACGGCGGGGCCTGGTCCAGCCCGTAGTCGTTGTACCGGGGAACGCCCCGCAATGGCCGGGCCTCCCAGAGCGGCGCCCCCCCCATTCCCGAGCGCTGCGCGACCCACAGGGCGACATAGGTGTTGTCGTAGAACCCCCGCACGGGCGGGCCCATGCCGGGGGAGCCGGAGGCATCGGGCGTCCCCGCCCTGAGCAGCGCGTCGCCCTCCTTCTTGAGGGCCTGGTAGTACACGCTCCCCAGCGAGATCACGATGATCCCCGTGTGCACCGTCAGCACGCCGAGGTTCTTGAAGGTGAACTCGATCCGCCGGGCCGTGGCGACGACCATGTTGAGCACGAACAGCAGGAGCACCACCCGCAGCGGCCACCAGGAGTAGAACTCGAGTTCGCTCATCTCGAACCCCGGGAGCCGGCGGAGCGTGGTCGAGTCGTACCGCTCCACGAAGTCGGCGAAGAACCGCAGCCCCTGCCCGGTCGTCGGGTGGTACTCAAGCCGGGGCCACAGCCCCGCCCACCAGGCCCAGGCGCCCCCGGTGGCGCCGAGCAGGAACACGACCACCGACGCGGCGAACCGCCACCCGGGCTTGGACTTGGGAACCGAGGCCCGCACCGCCAGTACGCCGAGCCCACCGCCCAGGACGATCGCCGCCATCGCCGACGCGGTGATCACCAGCCAGGTCGGGATCAACGCGACCAGCCCGATCGGGATGCTGGCGAGCGCGCCGTAGCACGCGATGAGGGTGAGCAGAATCACCGCGAGCCAGATCGAACTGAGCGTGTGCAGCACCACCCGAACAGGGAAGAGCACCCCGGTCAGGTGCTGCGCGTCCCACCGCTGCGTCTCCTGCCACTTCCTGCTCATTGAACCCCGGACGATGCTCGGACCCGCGGGGCCCGATAGAGCGCGTGCTTGGAATGATTCAAATCATCGGTTCGGAAGATGCTACGCGTTCGACTTCCTGTGGTTGTATCCGACGAAACAGGAATCGGTACGCAAGAACAGGACTTCCGGGTCGCCTGTTCCCCCCAACACCGCCCCACCGACATCACCGCGCTTCCCCGCGGCCGGCACCGCGACCACCCCTGCTGGCGCCGACCCAGGCCCGAGCGCGAACGCGCGTTCGTCGAGCCCGAGCGCCCGCGCGCCGTGCCGGGTCGTCATGGCCATGAGCAGGGCCGGCGGCGTTGCATCGCGCCGATAGAGCAAGCGGGCGTCATCGAGCACTGAAATCCGGTCCGGCGTGTCGAGATTGACCAGCGAATCCGTCCCCAGGCAGACATTGACGCCCGCGGCGAGCATCGCGCGGTACCGGTGGGGACCCAACCGCTCCGGGGCCCCGAAATAGGCGGAGGCACGCGGGCAGTACGCGACGCTGGTCGGGGTCTGCCGCAGGATCGCGAGGGCATGATCCGGGCAGTCGTTCAGGTGCGCGGCGAGCACGGGGGCTCGGTCGAGGAACGGGTAAAGGTGCTCAACAGGGTGCCTTCCGCGGCCCACCAATGCGAGTTCTGCATCGTCCCAGATCCCGAGGCTCTCGAGCAACTCCCGCTGTGGCCCCGCGGCGTCGGAGACGAACCGGCGTTCTTCGAGGGTCTCGGCGAGGTGGGTGGCGAGGGTGAGGCCCCGGGGCATCGCATGCCCCGCCGCGGCGAGGTAGACCGGGAGTGACACGGTGTTGGGCGCGTGCGGCTGGAGCCCGGGGCGGACCCGCTCGGAGGCCAGTCCGGCGAGCGAGTCGATCAGGGCGGGCAGGGCGGCGACCGCGTCCGGCGCGCGCACGCCGATCCCGAAGAACTCGACGAACCCCACACCGTGGAGGGGGGACTCGGCCAGGGCGTGGAATCCCGGCGCCGCCGGGCGACCCCGGGGGGCCCCGAGGATGTCACCGACCGCCACGACGCCACCGGCGAGACAGAGGGCCGCCCCGCGGGTGATGGCGGCCCGGACCTCGCCCGGATCGGCGGGTCGCTCCTTGCGGATCATGTCGGCCCATGGAACAAACCCGCGGGCGGGGTCGTGGGGCCTGCACCCAAGGCCGGTCAGATCGAGGTGGGTGTGGGCGTTGACGAGGCCGGGGATGAGGACGCAGCCGGGTCGATGGATCGTGGCGTCCGGGGGGGGTGCGTCGGGATCGCCCGCCGGCCCGAGGTGGCGGACCCGCGGGGACTCTCCGCGGAGCGGTCCGGGAGTCGAGGCGGGATCGCCCTCGAACTCAAGCGAGAGCCAGACCGGCCCCGGGAGGGCCTGATCGGCGTCGAGAAGCCCGTCGGCTTCGAATCTGAGCAGGCGAGATGGTCGTTCGGGGATGGACATCAAAGGTCGGGTGATTCATGCCCCCGCGCGGGGGAGGCCGATACGATGAGTTCCGGGACGGGGCGCCGGGATGCGTTGCGCCCCTCCCCGCACGAGGATACGGCCGCGCCGCGAGGGCGCACACCGAGGAGGCCTGTCATGAACCGGACGACGAATCGAGGAACCCGCCGGATCCCGGCGCTGGCGATGGCCGGGGTGCTGGCCTCGGCGGCGGGGCTGGGTGGGTGCGTGAGCCAGAAGGCGTACGACGATCTCGTGCACGAGAACCGTGCGCTCAAGAGCCGGAATGTCGAGCTCCAGGGACGCGTGGACGATCTTTCGTCGGCCGAGGCGGCGCTGCGTCGTCAATTGAGCGCGGCCCCGGACGCGATGGCGGGTCTGGAATCGGCCCATGCGCTGACGCTGCAGCAGTTGAACGAGGCCCGTCAGACCATCGCCGAGCTGGAGCGCCGGCTCGACAGCATGGATTTCGCCCAGTTGGACCCCGTAACCGACGACGCGCTCCGCCGCCTCGCCCAGCGTTACCCGGACCTGATCCGCTACGACGCGGACCGGGGGATGCTGCAGTTCGCGAGCGACCTGACCTTCGACTCGGGCTCGGCCGAGGTCAAGGCCGAGGCGAAGCGGAGCCTCGCGGTGCTCGCGGACATTCTCAAGACGCCCGATGCGGCCGGGTACGATGTGCGGATTGTGGGTCACACCGACTCGCAGCGGATCAGCGCCCGCACCGCGCCGCGCCACCCGACGAACATGCACCTTTCCGCGCACCGCGCGATCTCCGTGCGGGACGAACTGGTCACGCTCGGCGTGCCCGCACCCCGGGTGATGGCCGCGGGCTGGGGCGAGTTCCGCCCGGCCGTTCCGAACACCGCGAGCGGCAACACGCCGGCGAACCGGCGCGTCGAGATCTACCTGTTCCCCGGCACGGGTAACTCTTACGCCCCCACGACGGCGGCCCCGAGCGGCACCGGCGCGGAGATCGACCGGGCCTCGATCGGGGGCGGGGCGTACGAACCCACGAAGTGAACCGCTCGCAATCGTGCTCTGTCCGCCGCCCGGGGCTTGCTCCGGGCGGCGTTGTTGCTACTGTACTGCCGTGACCTGTCTTGTGAGACAGCACCGATCGGTGGGCCGAGGCGCCGTCGCGGCCTCGGGGTGGGGCGCGGTGGTCGCGCTGGTGGTGCTGGCATTCGGGTGGCTGCCGAGTTCCCCGTTCGGAGGGGGCACCGCCCGGGCGCCCTGGTCGCGGTGCGGGCAGGATATGTGCGCCTGCCTGCCGGACCTCGCGGCCGAGCCCGCGTGCCCGCTCTGTCCTCCTTCGGGCGGCGGGGCGCACGGGGGGGATGACCGGGGCGATTCGCTCGCATGGACCCGGAAGGCGGAACGGCTCGACCATGAGGTGCCGTTCGCGGTCAACCTCGTGACGAGTTCGCTGATCGTGCGGCTTTGGAGCCCCGTTCCGGAAGCGCCGTCGCCCGAGTTGAGCGGCGTCGTGCGATCCGTGCGGACGCGGGCGCCGTTGGCCCAAGCCCTGCCGATGGACCCGCCGCCTCCCCGCGCGGGCGTCGCCCGGGCCTGAAGCCGCGTTTCTCTGTGACACCCGGATGCCCCCCTCGTTCTCGCCGCGGCGGTGCCCGCGGCGCTGGAGGCCCTGTCATGGTCGGTATCGATCGTGGCCGGCGCTCGGCGTTCACACTCGTCGAGTTGCTGGTGGTCATCGCGATCATCGCGTTGATGATCGCGACCCTGCTGCCCGCGCTCGGGCGGGCCCGGGCGTCGGCCCGGAACATCGCGTGCCTGGCCGGGTTCCGATCGATCGGGCAGGCGATGCATCTCTACGCGGACGAGTCGCGTGACGAGCTCCCGCTGGCGGATCACGCCGCGGGGTTCTTCGATCCGGACCCGGCCTCGACTCGGCTTGCGTCGTGGAGCCTGGCGCTGCTGCCGTACCTCGGGGCGCCGGGGTTTACCCGTGACGACCTGCTCGATCCAGAGCGGCTCGATGGGCGCGGCGTGGACTGGCGGGCGTCTGTCGAGGCGTTCTACCGCTGCGGGCACGACCCCCGCGGCGTGGACCCGCCGGCGACCCGGGCCGCGGTGTATGACGGGAGCTACGGGTACAACGCCTACTTCGTGCTCACGGCGGGTGAACTCGACCCTCTGCATCCGGCGCGGGCCCGGCTGTGGCGCCGGCTTGACGCGGCGCCCCGCCCGTCGGCGACCGTTGCGTTCGGCGAGGTGCATGAGGGCGACTCGGCGGGCGCGATGGTCGACCACTTCATGGCCCATTTCTGGACGCAGTTCAACGCCCCGACGACCCGGGTCGCCAAGACGCGGCACGGGCGCACGGCGGCGTATCTGATGCTCGACGGGCGTGCCGTCGACATCCCGTTCGAAGAGACCTTCGACCCCGCCCGCGGGGTGAACGACTGGAACCCGGCGACGGCGGAGTAGCCGAGCGCCGAACGACTCTGCAACCAACGCGCCTCCGGCGCGAGGAGATCGACCGATGAACCAGAATCTTGTGAATGCCGCCGTGCTGACCGCCTCGCTGTGCGGCGTCGCCTCGGCGGATGTCTGGCCCAATGTCTGGGGCGATATGGTGCATGTGATGATCGGCGTGGACCAGGGCGGCGTGCACGCCCATGTCGACGCCGCGCCCGACGCCCGCGTCGAGATGATGCGGTTCCCGGGCGAGGCGTACACGGGGGCTGCGGCGGTGCTTGACAACAGGTGGTACTCGTCGCAGTACGGCTGGCTCGCCGACGGCTTCATCTCGCTCGGCGCGGGGGAGCGGATCGTGATCGAGAACACCGCGATGGACGCGGGGCTCGGGGCCTACGAGGGGGGCATGCGCACGATGCGGCAGATGCACACCTACAGCCCCATCTTCGGCACGGACGGGTCGGTCGCCGCCTCCGACTGGGCCGGGACGATGCGGCACGACTGGTTCGCCGCGACCTCGCTGGGGGAGTTCGACGCGTCGTTCCGCGTCTTCGTGGTGGATGCAGCGGGCGCCCGGGTCGATTCCTATGGGCAGGCCGAGGTGACGCTCCGCTTTGTTGCGGTGCCGGCCCCGGGGGTATTCGCCGGGCTCGCGGGCGCGGGGCTGTTCGCGGGGAGGAGGCGTCGATGAGCACCGGCATCGCGAAGATCGCGGGCTCGCTCTCCGCGTGCGTGATCGTGTCGCTCCCGGCGGCGGCGGACCTGCCGCCGCTCGGGGGGGACATGAACCATGTGCTGGTGACGCTGACGCCCGACCGGCGTTTCGTGCTCGCCGTCGAGCACCCCGGCGAGCAGGTGCTCATCGAGGGCCCGGAGGTCTACACCGGGGCGGCGGCGGTGCTGAATGGGACGCGGTTCAACGCGCAATACGGCTGGCTCGTCAACGGGCTGTGGGCGCCGCCCCCGGGGGGGTTCGTCTACATGGAGTCCGTGCAGCAGAGCCCCGGGCTGGCGGCCTACGCGGGGCGCGCCTTCGGGCCGTACTCGTTCATGGACCCGCTCTTCGGAACGGCGGGGGCCCCGCCCCGCATGGTGTGGGACGGGGTGATGCTGCACAACTATTACGCGGCGACCACCCCGGGGCACTTCGCGGCGACCTACCGCGTGTACATGGGCGATGCCGCGGGCGTGCCGCTCGCGGGGTATGAGCCCGGGGAGATCACGCTCGGGTGGGTGTGGGAGACGGCGTGCGCGGCGGACCTGGCCGAGCCCTTCGGGGTGCTGGACCTGAGCGACATCACCGTGTTCGTCGGGGCGTTCGTGGCGGGGCTCCCCGCGGCGGACCTGGCCGAGCCGTTCGGGCTGTTCGACCTGGCCGACCTCTCGACCTTCGCCAACGCGTTCGTCGGGGGGTGCCCCTGACCTTGCATTGAACCGCTGCGGAGCGGCGTTGAGCCGTAGTGGGAGAACCCGGGCGCAGGCCCGGGTTTTTTACTGGAGCCGAGGGGGTTCGGCGGACCGTGCACGGCGTGCACCGGGTCTCACCTCAGGAGGCTCGGGAAGCCGGGCGGGCCGGCGCGAACGCGAAGGCGAGGGAGAGCATCAGCACCACCACGCTCGCGGAAGCGACCGGGAGCGTCCAGCCCGCGTTACGAAGCGCTTGCCGCTCGTTGGTGATCGAGGGCGGGCGGTTCATCAGGGGGATGGCGGCCTGGAACTGCCATGAGCCTTCGACCAGTTCGTCCGCCGCGCGCTCGGGGGGCGGCTCGCCCTTGAGGTCGGCCCGGACCTGGCGGCGGTAGAACGCCTGCCCGCTCTCCGGGAAACGGAGGGTGTCGCTTCGCCAGCCTCCCTCGGGGAGGAACTCGTGGAACTGGAACGCCCAGCGGTCCCGGCGGACTTCACCCCAGCCCCAGTTTTCCTCGGTCTCGAGGCCGAACACGCCCTCCTTGGGAGGCTCGGCGTGCGGCACGCGAACGACCGCGACGAGCCGGCTGGTGATCTCTCCACTCGCGAGAGCCGCCTCAAATTCCGGGAAATCAAGCCCGGAGCCGTCCGCGAAAACCTGGAGGCGGAGCCAGTCGGCGTGCCGATCGAGCCCGGGCAGGGGCAGGTCGGTCGGGATCTGGACCGGCAGGGCGAGCGTGTCGGGGCCGTAGGTGATCGTGACCTCACCCTCGCCGGCGGCGTTCAGCGCGTCCGTGATCTCGACCGGGCGGCCCGCGAAGGTGAACGAGGTTTGCCCGACGGAGATGAAGTAGAAGACCGGACGCGGGTTCTCGGCGTTCCAGGCCCGGATGCGCTCGGCCAAACGCCACGCGCTGGCCGCGAGCGTCAGGGCCGAGAGCCCGGCGAGGGCGAAGGCGATGGCCCGGTTGGGCCGCATGGGTCAGTGGTCTCCGTGGGCGGGGTCGGCGTGTGGGGGGGCGTCCGCCGGGGCGTGCCCGTCGCCGTGATGGGCGGCGTCGTGCCCGTCGAACAGGCCCGGCGTGAGGCCGTGGCGGGGCCGGCTCATCTGGGAGGTGCTGGACTCCTCGCCCCCGTGCGTGGCGAAGTGGTGGGCGAGCCAGCCGGCGTATTCGTTGGTGAGATCGTCGGCGTGGCGGTGCGGGACCTTGCCGTGGTGGTCCTCGACCTTGTGATGGTAGAAATCGTGCCAGAATTCGGTGGTCGCGTGGGCGAGGTCTTCCTCGCTCGGCGTCTCGCGCCCGTGCTCGGCGGCGAGCGTGGTCGCGATCTTCTTGATCTTCTGCTGCTTGCGGACGGTGGTGATGTTCCCGCCGAGGCTGCCGCCCCCGGCGACCATGCCGACGCCCGTGCCGCCCGCCTGGACATACTCGGCTCGGATTGGGTTGACCGCGTCGCGTTCGGTGAGGTCGATCCCGGTGAAGAGGATGAACAGCCCGAAGATGAACAGCGTGGTCAGCAGGATCATCGTGTTGAGCGGGTTGTCGTGCTTGAGGTGCATGAAATACATGCAGACCATCGCGGCCTTCACCAGCGCGATGGACAACGCGATGATGACATTCCAGAAGTGCGTGATATGAACGCCCATGCCGACCGCCCAGGCCTCGGCCGTCGCGGCGCCGACGGTGAGGGCAGTCAGGATCAGCAGGGCGACGAGCACGAAGAACAGGCGTTGCCAGCTCGTGACATGGTGGGCGCCGTGATCGACATGGTGGCCCGCGTCGTCGTGATGGAAATGATGCGGGTCGGCCCAGTCGAAGCCGGCGTTCGCGTGTTGGGGTGCGTCGTGGGACATGGTTTGCTCGCGTCGGGTCGGCTCGTGCTCAGTGGATCAGGTACAGCAGGGGGAACAGGAAGATCCAGATCAGGTCGACCAGGTGCCAGTACAGGCCGCTCGTCTCGACCATGGCGTAGTTCTTGGGCCCGTAAATGCCCTTGAAGGAACGGACGAGAACCCAGGTCAGCAGCCCGGCCCCGATGAGCACATGGAGCGCGTGGATGCCGGTCGCGGTGTAATAGACGCTCCACCAGAGCGGCTCGTAGGGGTCGGTCGCGTAGGGATACTCGAAGAGCGCCCCCGGGCGCTTGCCCTCGGACCACTTGGGGATGTACTCGAAGGTCAGCTTGATCACGAAGAAGGCGATGGCGCAGATCAGGGTGATGATCAGGTTGATCCGGAGCCATTTCTGCTGGTTGAGCTGGGCGCAGCGGACGCTCATCGCGACCGTCCAGGAGCTGAGCAGCAGCACCACGGTGTTGAGCCCGCCCCAGCGGACATCGAGGTAGTGCGACCCGTTGGCGAACGCCTCGGGGTGCATCATCCGCATAATCGCGTACGCCACAAAGATGCCGGCGAAGAGCAGGATTTCCGTGGAGAGGAAGAGCCACATGCCGAACTTGGCGGCGTCGAACTCGTCCTCGGCGTTGCGCCAGTGGTGGCCCTTGGTGTACCGCTCCCAGGGCAGCTGCCTGGGCTGGCCGAGCGGGGCGGGGCTGTCGGGGTTGATCGCGGTCATGCCCGGGTCTCCGTTTCGTCAGGGGCTCAGCGGATCACGCGCGGGGAGGCCTTGGCGACCTCGGGCGGGGGGAGCGGGAAATCCGCGATGTCGCAGTGCGGGGGAACGACCGACTCGTAGTCATACGGCCCGTGCTTGACGACCGGCTCGCGGTGGAAGTTGTGCTCGATCGGGGGGCTCTCGGCCTCCCACTCCAGCGTCAGACCGCCCCACGGGTTCGGCGGCGCCTTCGGCCCGGCGATGAGGCTGTAGATGAAGTTGAACAGGTGGACGAGGAAGCCGACGAGCAGCAGCCACGACCCGAAGGTCGAGAGCTGATGCAGGAACTGGAACTCGTCGACATACGAGGCGTACCGCCGCGGCATGCCCTGGGTGCCAAGGAAGAACTGGGTGAAGAAGGTGACATTGAAGCCGATGAACACGATCACGCAGCCGATCATGCCCCAGCGTTCGTTGTACATGCGCCCGAACATCTTGGGCCACCAGTGGTGCAGCCCCCCCACCATCGCGATGACGGTGCCGCCCATCATGACATAGTGGAAGTGGGCGACGACATAGTACGAGTCGTGCAGGTGCAGGTCGGTCGCCAGGGCCCCCAGCGGAAGGCCCGTGAGCCCGCCGATCGAGAACAGGAACAGGAACGACATCGCGTACAGCATCGGCGTGTTGATCGCGATCGAGCCCTTGTACAGGGTCGCGATCCAGTTGAACACCTTGACGGCCGTGGGGATCGCGACGAGGAAGGTCAGGGCGCTGAAGATCGCGCTGGCCAGTTCGCCCATCGCGGTGAACATGTGGTGCCCCCACACGAGGAACGACACCGCCGCGATGCCCAGCGAGCTGAACGCGATCGCCTTGTAGCCGAAGATGTGCTTGCGGCTGTGGACCGCGAGCAGCTCGGAGATGATGCCCATCGCGGGCAGGATCATCACATAGACCACGGGGTGGCTGTAGAACCAGAAGAAGTGCTGGTAGAGCACGGGGTCGCCGCCCAGCCCGGGGTCGAAGATGCCGACATGGAAGACCCGCTCGAAGACCAGCAGCAGCAGGGTGATGCCGATGACGGGCGTCGCGAGCACCTGGATGATGCTGGTGGCGTAGAGGGCCCAGATAAACAGGGGCATGTCGAACCAGCCCATCCCGGGGGCGCGCAGCTTGTGCGTCGTCACGATGAAGTTCAGCCCCGTCAGGATCGAGCTGAACCCCAGGATGAACGCGGCGAGCACCATGAACACCACGCGCCAGTGGTCCGCGTCGGTGGTCGTTGAATACGGCGTGTAGAAGGTCCACCCCGTGTCGACGCCGCCGCCCACGATCGAGACGACCCCGAAGATCGAGCCGAACACATAGATGTACCAGCTGAGCAGGTTCAATCTCGGGAACGCGACATCCTTCGCCCCGATCATGATCGGCAGGAAGAAATTGCCGAGGCTCGCGGGGATCGAGGGCACGATGAACATGAAGACCATGATCGCGCCGTGCAGCGTGAACAGCCGGTTGTAGGTGTTGTTGCCCGCCTGCATGTTCTCGGGATCGGCCCCGAAGAGCTGGCCCGTGATCACCTGCTCGCCCGCGGCGTTCGTCGTGATCCGCACGGGCTCGAGCAGCTCCATCCGCACCGCCAGCGCCGCCATGCCCCCCAGGAAGAACATGAACAGCACCGCGTACAGGTACATCACGCCGATCTTCTTGTGGTCGACGGTCGTCGCCCAGTTGATGATGTCGGCGACCAGGCTCCCGCGGGTCTGAAAGTACGGACCGTCGTGGTGCCCGCCGTGGTGCGGGGCGGCCGGAAGGTCGTTGGGTCGGTCCAGTGTGCTCATGTCGTCGGTCTCCTCCCGCCGCCGCCGGCGGGGGTGCCGGGCTCGGCCCGGGGTACACATCAATCGATCAGTCGC
Organism: Phycisphaerales bacterium; assembly: GCA_036732005.1. Classification (GTDB taxonomy): domain Bacteria; phylum Planctomycetota; class Phycisphaerae; order Phycisphaerales; family UBA1924; genus UBA1926. The sequence continues at coordinate 219,549 of DAINDF010000002.1, read as the reverse complement.
TCGGTCCCTCGCCGCTGGTCTGGTCCGCCGGCGCGTCGCCGGGGGGCATCTCCCCGCCCTCGGCGGGGGGCGTTTCGCCGCCGCCCGCGCCGTCGCCCAGGCTGCGGATGTAGGCGATCAGGCCGTCCAGCTGGGCGTCGTTCAGCAGGCCCTGGAACGACGGCATCTGGTTCGCGTAGCCCGCGTGGAGCTTCGCCCCGGGCTCGAGGATCGACTCGCGGATGTAGTTCTCGTCGCCCTTGACCGTCCGCCCGTCGGCGAGCGGGACATCGGCGCCGTACAGCCCCTTCCAGGTCGGCCCGACATTGCCCGACCCGTCCACCGAGTGGCAGGTGGCGCACTTGGAGACATACACACGCTGCCCGATCTCGACCGGGGTCAGGTCGCCCGTCGCCCACTTGTTCTCGGTGATGTCGACATAGTCCCCGTGGCGGACGACGCGGAGAACGGCCGCCATGTCCGAGTGCAGGTCGCCGCAGTACTCGGCGCAGAAGATCCAGTGGTCCTCGTAGTCCACATCCGCGGGCAGCGTCGGCGTCCGGAAGGTGTAGCCCGTGTAGCGGTTGGGGAAGACATCCATCTTCACGCGGAAGTCCGGGATCCAGAAGGAGTGGATGACATCCTGGCTGATCATCGTGAACGCGATGTCCGTGTCTTGCGGGACCACGAAGACCGGCACCTGCTGGGTGCCCCCGGGGTCGAGCCGGAGCGCCCACTGGCTCTCCGCCCCGTTCGGGTAGGTGACGCCCCAGCCCCACTTCCACGCCTTCACCGTGAGATTGATCGCGTTGCCCGAGGCGATCTGCCGGTCGGTGTAGGTCCACAGCCCGAACAGGAAGATCACAAGAAGCGCGCTGCTCGGCACGACGGTCCAGAAGACCTCGAGCGGGCCGTTGTGGCTCACGCTGCGGGGCGCGGGCACGCCCGGACGCCGGCGGTACTTGAAGAACCCCCAGTAGATCATCAGCCCCATCAGGAGCACGAAGAAGAAGGTGGAGAACCAGAGAATCAGCATGAAGAGCGAGTCGGTCTCCGCCGCCGCCGCCCCCATGGGCCGGCCGCGGAAGATGAGCCCTTCGAGCCCGTCGATCGCCCCGCCCGCGGATTCGTGGGAGAGGTTCAGCGGGGGCACCGTTGCGAGTGTGAGAGCAGAGAGCATCGGGCTTCGTTCCTCGTCGTCGCCACCAGGCCTCGGCCCGGGCTGGTTCCTCAGGCGGCAAGGGCCGCGTGATCGTCGGTCCTCTTCCTCGGCGTGCGGATCTTCTCCGCGAGCAGCATGCCCCCGATCCCGCCCGCGAGCGCGATCACCGTCAACACGCCGGCGATGCGCATGACCGCCATCGCCTCCATCGAGTACGCCCCGGCCGTCGGGTCGTAGCGGTAGCAGAAGTGCATCAGCCGATCGCCCAGGCTCGCGGCGATCTTGCCGTCCGTCGCGTCGAGCAGGCTGAGTTTTACCTGCTTGGGCGGGTAATCAAACCCGTAGATGTACCGGGTCAGTTTGCCCTCGGGCGAGGCGATCATAATCGCCGCGGGGTGGGAGTATTCGCCGTTGGGAAGCCGCTTGAAGGCCCAGCCGCACGCACCGGCCAGCTCCTTGATGCTCACCGGATCGCCGGTCAGGAACGCCCACCCGCCGGAGACCTCGTCGGCCTCCCCCCGGCCGTAGGCCTCGGTGTAGCGCATCTTCGCCTCGCTCGATTCCGTGACCCCCTCCGTGTGGTCGATGCTCACGACCACCACCCGGAAGTCCTCGCCGATCGTGTAATCGAGGTCGCGGAACGACTCGGTCAGACGCGTCAGCACGAGCGGGCACACCACGGGGCAGCCGAAATAGACCAGCGCCACCACGACCGGCTTCTCGCCGTCGAACCAGGTGCCCAGCGAAAGGACCCGGCCGTCGCTGTTTGTGAAGGTCAGCCTCGTGGGGAGCGGTTCACCCAGACGCTCGGTGACCGTCACGCCCCGGATCGCCTCGGGGGGCTCCGTCTGAAGGACCTGCGCCGACGACGACGCCGTCAGCAGCAGCGCGGCGACCGCGGCGGCCGCGGCGCGGCCCGGATGACGGGGAACCGGGGATGTCCACCGCCCGCCGTCATTCATTCCCGACCGGGTCTCCGCTTGCCAGCGCCGCCGAGCCGTCGGCCCGCGGCGAACGCCTCATCGGCCCGTGCCACGCCGCCGAGGCCCGCACGCCCGGCTGCCCATAGTCCGCCACCACACCCTCGATCGCCGTATCGATCGGGACATAGACCGTCCCCACCGCCCGGTCGGCCCAGCCGGAGCGAGCCAGCTTCTTCGCCGCGTCGTCGCGGTAGGCGAGGTACGGATTGGCCGACTCCACCCCCTCCTGCCGCTCGGCCTTGAGCGTGGTTGAGTAGGAGATGAAGTACATGCTCAGCACGATGACCGTGAAGAGCACACCGAAGACGATCGCCAGCAGCGTCAGCCCGATCGCCGTCGAGTTGACATGGGAGGCGTGCTCGTGCTGCGGGGGGGCCTCGTCGGCCCCGTGACGGAACCAGTCATCGTGCCCGTGGTCGTGATCGTGGTCGTGGTGCGCGTGCTCGGCCATGGTCGACATTCCATTTCGGATAACGGAGGCTGGTGGATGCCCGTGGCTCCGTCAGAGCAGTAAATATTCCTGTTTCGCCGGATGGATGCAACCCCATCCGCTCCCCGCGGGCCGATTTTCTGGCCCGCGGGACGATTACACATAGTTGTGGTGCTCCAGGGATTTCAGGAGTCTCGGGTCCTTGATGGGGACGAGGGGAGCCGAACGGATCGCGCCGATCAGCAGCGACCCGAACAGCGCCAGGGCGCCCGCGGAGGCGACGACATCAAGCCACCACGAGGTCGGGCCGGCGGGGCTGGACTCGGCGTAGGCCATGGGGCGGATGATCCAGGTCATGTCGAGCACCTGCATCACGATCAGGTAGCCCGCCATCAGCGCCAGCAGCACGACATTCCGCTTGACCTTGCGGCTGATGAGCAGGAAGAACGGGACGATGAAGTGCCCGATCACCAGGATGGTGGACAAGTGCTCCCAACCCCCGCTCTTGCGGAAGTTGAAGTAGGCCGTCTCCTCCGGGATGTTGCTGTACCAGATCAGGAAATACTGGCTGAACGCGATGTAACCCCAGAAGCAGGCGCCGAACGCGAAGACGAGTTTGCCCAGGTCGTGGTAGTGCTCGTCGGTCACCACACCCGTGAGCCGGCCCGTTAGGCGGAGGCAGGAGACCACGATCGCGCAGACCGCAAGGCCCGTCATGGCCGAGCCCGCGAAGAAGTACACGCCCCACATGGTGCTGTAGAAGCGGTAATCCAGGCTCATCAGGAAGTCGAACGACGCGAACGCGACGGACAGGGCGAAGACGAGGATGCCCCAGGTGCTCCGCCGGCGCATCGCGACCGTCAGCTTGCGGTCGCCCGTGACATCCTGCTCACGGCTCATCGAGCCGAGCGAGCGGGCGAGGAAGAGCCACAACCCCCCGTAGACGACGAACCGGAAGAGCATGAACCCGATGCTCAGGTACCCGCCCTTCATCTGGAGCAGGTGGTTGCCGCGCTCCTCGGCGCTGAGCCACTGGAACAGCACCCCGTGCCCCGTGAACACGCTGCTGAGCAACTCGATCACGATGACCGCGGCCATCCCCAGCAGGGGGAGCCAGATCAGCCCCGCCGCGTGCTCGAGCGGCCGGCGGATCGTCGTCGCCCAGTGCGTGTTGGTCGCGTGGAAGACCATCACGAAGAACAACGAGCCCAGGCAGCAGGCGAGCACCGTGAACAGACCGACCTCGAACGAGGCCAGCGCGTGCGCTGGGCTGTGCACGAACGCACCCAGGACGGTCAGCGCCAGCCCCGCGACGCCCGCGGCCGCGAGGAACCGACGCAAACCGGAGCCCGCCCGCTCGCCGAGGCGGACATTCTCGCCCTGGAGATCGGGGTGGGCCGCGAGGGCCCCGAGGATCTGTTCATAGTGGTCGTCGGTCACCACCGGCCCCTGCCCGTGCACGGCGGGGCTGGGCTGACGCGTCACCACCGGATCGAAATCGCTGACGATGCGGGTCACGACGCACCCCCGTTCATCGCCGACGCATCCGCGCCGGCGGGCTCCGCGGCCGGGGTCGGAGCCCCGAGGCGCTGCCGTTCAGATTCCGGAAGATCGGCCCACGCCGAGCCCTGGGACTTCTGGAGGGCCCTGATATACGCCACGACGGCCCACGCGTCCATCTCGATCAGGGCGTGCTTGTACCCGGGCATGCGGTTGGCGCCGTCCGGCCCGGTCAGGCCGTTGCGGATGATCTCGAAGATGTAGCCGTCCTTGCCCTGGCGGTTGGCGCGGTCGCGGTAAACATCGCCCGTGAGGTTGGCGGGCGGATAGGCCCAGCGGACCCCGACCATGCCCTTGCCGTCGCCGAGGTAGCCGTGGCACGCCACGCAGTAGATGTTGAACATGTCCCGCCCGTGGATCACCATCTCTTCGGTCACTTCGACCGGGATGTAGTCCAGGTAGAGCGAGGCGCCGTCGGGCGTGATCTCGACCCCGCGATAGACCGCGTCGTCCTCGGCGAGCATCGCCGCCCGCTCACCCAGGAACGGCCCGGCCCACGCCGCGTCGGCGTACGCCACGGGGTCGAAATCGAAGCCGGCGAACGGAACCGCGTGCGGCGGCGTGGGGCGGCCGACCCGCCCGTCCGCGAAGAACGCGGTCGATTCCTGCGGGTCCCACTTGGGCTGGTCGTCCAGGTCGGGGAAGAACCGCCTTGGGGTGGAGTCGGTCCGGTCGCCCCGGCACCCCGTGAGCGGGGCGGCGAGCACGCCGGCCGCGAGCACCATCAACCCGGTCTTGAGCATCGTCGTCTTCATCGTTCGTTCCGCATGCGAGGCGCCGCCGGGGATCCCGGGGGCCCGGGTGGATCAGTCCTCGTCCTCGATCAGCGCGATCTGCCGCCCGCCCGTTTCCTGGAGCAGGGCCTTGGTCCCGTCGGGGTCGAACGCGGGGTCGTTCGACTCGATCACGATCATGAACTTGCCCTGGCTGGTCTCGAGGAACCGCTCGCTGCTGAACAGCGGGTGGTTCCACCGGGGCAGCCCGTTGAGCATGAGCATCCCGATCAGCGCCGCGAACGCCGCGTGCAGCACGCCCAGCTCGAAAATGATCATCGTGAAGGGCTCCCACGCGCCGTAGGGCTTGCCCTGCACCGTGAACCCGGTGTAGTCCACCGCCGTCATCCAGTACTGCATTGCCCAACCCAGGAACGCGCCGCCGATGCCCACCGCGAACACGATGTACGGAAGGATCGTCTTGCGGTGCCCCATCGCGTGCTCGATCCCGTGGATCGGGAACGGGGCGTGCACATCCCAACGCTTGTACCCCGCGTCCCGGACCCGCTCGGCCGCGTGGAAAACGCAGGAGGCGTTCTCGTACTCGGCGACCATCGCGTGCACCGGGTGGCCGCGGTCGGTGACGAACCGGGGCATCGGACGGGGAAGGAACGGCAGGTAATCAGCGGCCGCACTCAGGATCGACATCTCAGTGCCCCCCTTCCGAGCCGTGCGTGCGCTCTTCGCGGACATGATCGGCGTACTCCGAGTCCGACTCCTCGATGTAGACCGGGTCGTACGACTCGCAGTGCCCGTGCGGGTCGGCCTGCGGCATGACGGCCTTGAGCTCGGCCATCGCGAAGGTCGGCAGGAACTTCACGAACAGCAGGAACAGCGTCGAGAAGATGCCCAGCGAGCCGACGAAGATCCCGATGTCCACCAGCGTGGGGTAGAACATGTGCCACTCGCCCGGCAAGAAGGCCCGGTGCAGGCTCGTGACGATGATCACGAACCGCTCGAACCACATCCCGATCGTCACGAGCAGCGCCACGCCCCAGATCACCGCCGGGTTCTGCCGCAACGAGCGGAACCAGAACACCTGCGGGCTCACGACATTGCAGAAGATCATCGACCAGTAGGCCCACCAGTACGGCGCCCCCTGCCCCTCGCGGCCCATCAGCGTGGCGAGCCAGGTCGGCAGCGCCCGGTTGTTCGTGAACGCGAACGCCTCGTACTCGTTCGCCCCGTACCAGGCGATGAAGAACTCCATCCCGTAGGCGAACCCGACCATCATGCCCGTCAGCAGCAGGATCTTCGCCATGTTCTCCAGGTGACGCAGCGTGAGCAGGTCCTTGAAGTTCGGCAGCACCTCCCGCAGCGGGATCAGGAGCAGCAGCACCATCGCGAACCCGCCGAAGATCGCCCCGGCCACGAAGTACGGCGGGAAGATCGTCGTGTGCCAGCCCGGCAGAATCGAGGTCGCGAAGTCGAACGACACGATCGAGTGCACGCTGAGCACCAGGGGCGTCGAGATGCCGGCCAGGATCAGGTACGCCGCCTCGTAGCGGTGCCAGTGCCGGCTGCTGAACCGCCAGCCCAGCGCGAGGAGCCCGTAAACGAACGCCCGGATCTTGTCGGGCGTGAACGCGTCGACCACCAGGTGCTTGCCCCCGGGGAGCGCGAGCGCGAAGGGCTTGGAGACGCCCGCCCGCAGCCGCCGATCGGCGCGGTCGCGGAGTGTCGCCAGGTCCGGGATCATGCCCATGTACCAGAACAGCAGCGACACCGTCGCGTAGGTCGAGACCGCGAACACATCCCACAGCAGCGGGCTGCGGAAGTTCGGCCAGATCCAGTTGTAATTCGGGATCGGGAAGAGGAACCACGCGAACCAGATCCGACCGACATGGATCCCGGGGAAGGTCCCCGCGCAGACCACGGCGAAGATCGTCATCGCCTCCGCCGAGCGGTTCACGGCGGTCCGCCACTTCTGCTTGAGAAGGCAGAGGATCGCGCTGATGAGCGTCCCGGCGTGCCCGATGCCGATCCAGAACACGAAGTTCGTGATGTCCCACGCCCAGTCGACCTGGTTGTTCAGACCCCAGGTGCCGATGCCCGTGATGATCAGGTAGAGAATCAGCACGCCGCCGAGCCCGGCGATCGGGCTGGCGATGCCGAATGCGAGCCACCACCACCTCGGGGCCGGGTTCTCGGCGTACCCGCAGACGATGTCGGTGACCTCGTCGAAACTCCGGTTCCCGAGCACCAGCGGCGAATCCGCCGCGGGGTCTTCCACCAGCGTCCCGTCCCCCAGCCCGACATCGATGTCGCGCCCGGCGGCGCCGGGACGGAGCCCGGCGAGTCGTTCCGCGGTGACCTGATCTGGGTGCAATGCGCTCATGCGCTGTCTCTCCGTCTTGCGTTCTGCCGATTCGTCTTCATCCCGTCAACCGCGCTCAGGAGAGCACGCGGAGGCTCGTCCGATACCCGTCGTCCATGAACCGCCTGACCGGGTCCACGAACGAGTGGCCGCCGTGGTCCCCCTCGCCGTGCCCGTCCGCCGGGGCGTGCCCGTCTTCGTGCCCCCCGCCGTGATCGAGCGGATCGTGCTCATCGAACACCCCGATCGCCGGGTTGGGGTTGCGCACGCGGAGCATGTGGCTCGTCCGCGGACGCGTGTTCAGATAGCCCAGCAGCATGTACGAACGCTCGCTCTCACGAGAGGCCGACACCTTGCTCGTCTTGTCCAAGATGTCCCCGAACACGATCGAGTCCGTCGGGCACGCCTGCTGGCACGCCACCTGGAAGAACCCGTCGGGGATCGGCGCGGCCTCGGTCCACAGCCCGCGCACCTTCGACTCCTGCCTCGCTCCGTTGATCCGCTGGATGCAGTATGAGCACTTCTCCATGACGCCTCGGCTGCGGACCGTGACATCCGGGTTGTGCCGCATGTGGCTGATCTCCTCGAGCTTCTCGCGGAGACGCGGCGGGATCAGGTTTTTGTTGAACGAGTTCTGCTCGATCCCCTCGTCGCCGAACAGCGCCTTCTCGCCGAAGAACGCGCCGTTGTACTTGGTCACGCCGTAGTCGAAGAAGTTGAAGCGGCGGACCTTGTAAGGGCAGTTGTTGGCGCAATACCGCGTGCCGATGCACCGGTTGTACGCCATGTTGTTCGTGCCCTCGGGCCCGTGCACCGTCGCCGTCACCGGGCAGACCACCTCGCACGGCGCGTTCTCGCAGTGCACGCACGCGACGGGCTGGCAGATCATCTCGGTCGGGTCGTTCAGGTCGTTGCCCGCGAAGTAGCGGTCCACCCGGATCCACTGCATCTCGCGGCCCTTGGCGACCTCGGTCCGCCCCACGATCGGGATGTTGTTCTCGCTCTGGCACGCCACGGTGCACAGGTTGCACCCCGTGCACGAGGCCAGGTCGATCGTCATCCCCCACTGCGGGCCCTTGCTGTACGCCGACCCGGGCTTCGGGTCCACCGCCGACTCGTTGAACGGGTTGTCGTACGACGAGACATTGTCGGGCGTGTGGCTCAACTCGCCCATCTTCTCGGCCAGGTTCAGCGGCGCCGAGACGCGGGGCGTGCCGTAGATCTTGTCGGCCTTGTCCTCACGCTTCGCCCCGGCGTGCTTGTCGAACCACTTCTTGTCGAGGGCCCGCACCAGCGAGGTCCGCCCCTCGAGCGACCAGTGGTTCTGCGTGCTCGCCAGGTCTCGCGTGCCCCCGGAAGGACGCAGCGTCCCTGTGGCGACGGAGCGCGTCCGCCTCCCCCGCATGGGATAGGCGTTGAACCCAACACCCTCGCCCACCGAACCGCAAACCTGCCGACCGTAACCGAGCTGGACATGGGCCACCCCGTCGGCCACGCCCGGGCAGACCCACACCGCCACGGTCTGCGACACGCCGTCGATGGTCAACTCCGCGAGCCTCGCCTGCGGGATCTGCCCGCTGGTGTACATCCCGCCCATGCCGCCCTCGGGCAGCAGGCGGAGTTCCTTCGCCGTCGCCGGGCTGAGCACCACCGGGTTCTCCCAGACGACGCTCGTCCCCTTCTGCGGGAGCTCCTGGAGCCACCCGTTGTTCGCGAAGCGACCGTCGCCGAGGCGGCCTGACTCAAACACGATTTCGAGAGAGCCGGCGGCGGGCTCGGCGGCGAACGCCATCCCGCGGACGAGGTCGACGAGCGCCCCGGGCTTGAACGACGCCGGAGCCTCGCGCCGACGCCCCCCGGGGACGACGCCGTCGTGCAGCGCCCGGCGGAACCGCTTCTCGAACGCCGGGTCGCTGGGCGAGCCCCCCATCGCCGAGGCCCACACCGAGCGCACCAGCTCGTACCCATCGGGCCGTTCCTCACCCGCAAGGAACGCGATGAACTCGACCATGCTCGTCGCGGGCTCGTAGAGCGGGGCGATCATCGGCTGCACGGGCGCGATCGTCCCGTCGTACGACTCGGTGTCGCCCCACGACTCCAGGTAGCAGGCCCCGTTGATCTCCCAGGTCGCCGCCGCCGAGGTCTCCGTGGGCAGCACGCTCCACGCCACATGCGCCGAGACCGCGCCGAGCACCTCCGTGAAGTCCACGCCTGACGGCGCGTCGTACAGCGGGTTCACCCCGATCGTGACCAGCGTGGAGACTTCGCCCGCCTTCGCCTCGGCCGCGAGCTTCGACAACGCCGCCATCGGATCGGCCGCCTCGTCGTCACTCATCGGCAGGTACCGCACCGGGGCCCGCAGGGCGTAGTTCAACGCCGCGACCAGCGCGTGGACCTCCGCGGGCTGGCTCGACCCCGCGACGACCACCGCCGAGCCCGCGTGCGCCGCGGCGTGCTCGAGCAGGTCCTTGGCGACCGCGTGCGCCCGCTCCATCCCCTCGCTCGAGAGCGGGGCGACGGGGATGCCCTCCGCGATCGCCCGGAGCGCCGATTCTTCCGAGAGGACCACGCGGGCGACCTCCGCCGCGAACGCCGTGATCTGCGCGGGCGTCATCCGCCAGCGGTGGTCCGCCAGCGACCCCGTCCCGCTCGGGTGGGCCTCGCAGACATAGAGCCTGCTCATCGCGTCGCCCGGCTTCTCCACCCGGCGCGTCGCCGCGAAGCCCCGGGCCTCGGGGATCTGATTCGGGCCGGTGGTCAGGAAGTCCGAGTCCAGGCTCAGCACGCACCGGGCGCCCTCGAACTCATACGAGACCCGGCGATGATCTCCGAACGCGATCTTGGTGCCATCGATCTGCGAACGCCGCGCGTCGACCGGGTCCCACCAGACCCACTTCGCCCGCGGATAGGTCTTCAGCAGCCGCTCACGCATGGCGCGGACCGTCGGCCCGGTCTGGAAGTCGCAGATCACCGCCAGCGACCGCCCATCGTCGGCGCGGTGCTTCGCCGCCCGGTCGGTCGACCACCACAGCGCGAAATCGTCCCAGGTCGCGTCGAGCCGGCCCCTGGTCGGGTTCTTGTATCGCGGGAACTTCAGGCGATCGGGGTCGTACAACTCCAGAATCGATGCCTGGCTCCAGACCGACGACTTGCCCCGGTTGACCGGGTGCAGCGGGTTGCCCTCGACCTTCGTCGGGCGACCCTGGTGGGTCTCGATCAGCAGGCCCTCGGCGCCCCCGCCCGGAAGGGGCATGCTCGTCGCGAAGTAGAGCGGCTGACCGGGGATCACATGCTCGGGCTCGCTCGCCCCGTAGGGAACAAGCTTGTGATCAGGCCGCCGGCACCCGGGGATGGTCGCCGCGCCGGCCAACGCCAGGCTCGCCCCCATCAGCTTCAGGAAGCCCCGGCGCGTCTTCCCCTTGTCGGTGAAGGCGATCTCGCTCGCGCCCGCGGGAAACTCCCGGTGCACGAACTCGCGGAACCCCGCGTCGTTCGAGAAATCCTCCACGCTGCGCCAATACCGGCGCGGCGAGGGGCTGCCGGCGACACCGGCAAGGTCATCGGTGATCTCGATCTTGCCCTTCGTGGAGGGGCACTGGTCGATCGTGCTCATCGTCTTTGCTTTCCTCGGCAGGACAGGATCAGTAATGGCAGGCGGCGCAGTGCTGCGGCGGGTTGCGCTCGAGGCTCTCGACCAGTTGTGAAGGGGTCAGCCCCTGGTGGGCCCGCTCCTCCACAGGCTTCGAGAACCACTCCTGCTCGACCCAGATCAAGTCGGTCACCTTCTCGGGGGGCACCAGGTTCTGCTCCGGGTTGCGGTGACAGTCCAGGCACCACCCCATCGCCAGGCTCTCGGCCTGGAACACCACCGGCATCCCGCGGATCTGCCCGTGGCACGAGAAGCAGCTCACCCCAGCCGCCACATGCACATGGTGCGGGAAGTGGGCGTAGTCCGGGACGACATGGATCTTCCGCCACTCGATCGAGGAGTCCTCCGCGTACGCCGCGCGGACGAACTCCACCTTCTTGGGGTCAACCAGGCTGTCCAGCTTCCCCTCGCTGTGGCACCCGATGCAGGTCGAGACGCTCGGCACATTCGCGAACGAGCTCTCCTCCACATGCGTGTGGCAATACCGGCAATCAAGCCCGAGCTTGCCCGCGTGGATCTGGTGGTTGAACCCGCTCCCGGGCTGCTCGGGCATGTACCCGACCTCCCAGAAATCCGGCGTCAACCAATACCACCCACCCACCACCACGCTCACCAGCCCGCCCGCCCCCGCGAGCGCCCCGAGCGTCGGAATCGCGTTCATCCACTTCGGAAACAAGCCGCCCACGCGGTGCCCCTCCTGTGCGACCCGAAGCCCCCGCGGGCTCTCGCCTGACATCACGAGCCGTGCCACGCGGACGGCCGATCATGTGCGGGTCGATCGATGGATCCCCGGAGTGCGGCCGATCGCGACCGCCCATGGGTGGCGTAGCGTACACAAACATTTTCGGTCCGTGTTGCTGCCCAACAGAAAATTCTCCGCCTCGCCCGAGGATTTGCCCCCAATCTGGCCCAATGATTGCAGTTGAGACCGAGTCTCAGCAAACACAAGTCCTGCCTCGCAGGAAACACCACGCCACAGCACAATGATGACTGAAACATCCGCAAAGCACCCCGCCATCGGCCCCGCACTCTGCGCCGGGTTCGGTACCACCCTGGCGATGTGGATCGTCTGGTGGGCCACCCACCTCCCGGGAGCCGCCGCCCCCAGGGCCCTCGCCTACACCCTGCTCTGCATCACAATGGTCCTCGGGTTGATCGCGGGCGCCCGCGCCTCGGCGACGCCCCTGCGCACCGGCCTGCTCGGCGGCCTGCTCGCCGCGCTGCTCAACCTGCTCATCCTCGGCTCGGTCCTCACCGTGCAGGCCGAGAACACCGCCCAGATGAACGAGGCCGCCAACCGGTTCCGCGACGAGGCCCCCACCATCGTCCTGGGCTATCTCGCCCTGCTCGCCGCCGCGGGCGCCCTCGCCGGCGCCGCCGGGCGCGCCCTCCGCGTGCCCCGACCGCCGCTCGATCACGGCCCCTGGCTCGGGCGATTCGCCGTCATCGTCGTGCTCTCGTTCTTCCCCCTCCTCATTGTCGGCGGCGCCGTCACGGGCACCGAGAGCGGCATGGCGGTGCCCGACGGCGTCACCAGCTACGGGGCCTTCTCCGCCCTGCTCCCCATGAGCATCATGGCCGAGCCGCGCATCTTCCTCGAACACACCCACCGCCTCTTCGGCACGCTCGTCGGATTGTGCGCCATCGCCATGCTCATCTTCGCCCTGCTCCGCGAGAAGCGCCTCGCGCCGCGCATCTTCTCAGCCGTCCTGCTCGTCCTGGTCATCCTCCAGGGGATCTTCGGGGCGATCCGCGTCGGCGCCTCGCTCAGCGGGCTCGCCGCCGTCCACGGCGTTTTCGCCCAGATGGTCCTCGCCTTCGCCGTCGTCACCGCCTGCAAACTCTCCCCGCTCGACCGCGACCCGCCCACCGAGTTCGATGACCGCACCGCCCTCGCCGCTCGCCGGGCCGAACGCCTGACCCACTTCTCCGCCTGGGCTCTGCTGATCCAGCTCACCTTCGGCGCCCTCGCCCGCCACAGCGAGAACGGGTCCCACGCTCTGTGGACGCACGCCGGATTCTCGATCGTCGTCGTCTCGCTCGTCGTCATCGCCGCCGCCACGCTCCGCACCGCCTCCACCGAATCCCCCGTGGGCCGGGTCATGCGAAGGACCGGGCTCCTGCTCACCGTGACCGTCTTCGCCCAGTTCGTCCTGGGGTTCCTCGCGCTCTGGCAGGTCGGAATGTCCGGAGGGGCCCGCCCCGTCCCGACCGCCGGGGAACTCGCGACCGCCCACGGCATCGATGTCCTCGAGGCGATCGTCACCACCGCACACCAGACCCTCGGCGCGACCCTGCTCGCCCTCGTCGCCGTCGGCGTCTACTGGTCGAAACGCACCCGCAAACTCGCCCAGAAGGCCCACGCCACCCGTCTCGCCGGGACGCCCACGCCCGCCCACGCCTGACGCCGACCCGCAACCGCCCCCGGCAATCTCCCAGCAATCCCGCGCGGGACGCCTTGCCCCGCGGGTTTTCGGTCATACTGCGCCGGCCGCCGGACGCAATACCCCCGCCTCCCCCGCGTTCGGCCCCCGTCGCCGCACGCGCGGCACCGGCCCCTGTTCCGCCCGGAGGTCACCATGCCGGACCGACGCCGTGAACCGCTCCCCGCTGATCTGGACCGGCTCCCGGACCGCGACTTCGGGTACGACCAGGCCCGCCATCTGCTGTGGCGTGCCGGCTTCGGGGGCACGCCCCGCCAGATCGAGACCCTCGCCGCGTGGGGGCCGGAGAAGGCCGTCGATCATCTCCTCGATGTCGACGCGATCCCCTTCGAGCCCGCGTCGCCCGACCGGTTCGACCCCGACATCATGCGCCCCCCCACGCCCGAGGAGGACCTCGCCGCCCGGCTCGCCAGGCGGCAGCAGGACGAGGACACGCTCGCCCGCCTCCGCCTCGAGGAGCAGCAACGCCAACGCCGAGACCGCCAGCAGGCCGGCGACATGCAGCGCTGGTGGCTCGCCCGCATGATCGAGACGCCCAGGCCCCTCGAGGAGAAGATGACCCTCTTCTGGCACGGGCTCTTCGCGACCTCCTACCGCACCATCGAGAACTCCTACCACATGTACATGCAGAACGCGCTCTTCCGGGGCCACGCGCTCGGGTCCTACGCGTCCCTGCTCGGCTCGATCATCCGCGACCCCGCGATGATCGCCTACCTCGACAACAACGACTCACGCGTCGGGCAGCCGAACGAGAACCTCGCCCGCGAACTGATGGAACTCTTCAGCCTCGGCGTCGGCAACTACACCGAGAAGGACATCAAGGAGGGCGCCCGCGCCCTCACCGGGTACACCTTCCGAGACGACGCCTTTTACTTCAACGAGGACAACCACGACAAGGGAAGCAAGCAGATCCTCGGCGCCCGCGGCAGCCTCGACGGCGAGGGCTTCGTCGCCGCCATCCTCCGCCAGCCCGCCTGCGCCGAGTACATCGCGACCCGCCTGTACGACTACTTCGCCCTCCATGTCAACGCCCTGGGCCAGGACGAACTCGCCCCAACCCGCCGGGTCATCGCCCGCCTCGCCTCCGCCCTGCGTGAATCGAACTACCAGGTCCGCCCCGTGCTCCGCCGCCTCTTCCTCAGCCGGCACTTCTATCACCCCGCCGTCGTCGCCAACCGCATCAAGAGCCCCGCCGAACTCGTCGTCGGCGCCGTCCGCTCGCTGAACACCCCGGTCCGCGATCTCGGCGTTCTCCTCCAGGCGATGGACCTCATGGGCCAGAGCCTGTTCTATCCCCCGAGTGTCAAGGGCTGGGACGGCGGCCGCTCCTGGGTCAACACCTCCACCATCTTCGTCCGCCAGAACCTCATGAACTTCCTGCTCACCGGCCGCCTCCCCGTCGGCTCCGATTCCTCCGCCCGCGAGGAACGCTACGACCCCGCACCCCTCCTCGAACCGCTCGCCAGCGCCGACCCCGCCGCCGCACGCGACCCCGAGCGGGTCGTCGACTACCTCCTCCGGTTCACGCTGGGAGTTCCCCACGATCAGGCCCACGCCGTGCTCACCGCGTTCGCCGCCGAGCACGGAAACACCATCACCCCCGATGTCGTCACCGGTATGCTGCTGCTGGTGGCCGCCATGCCCGAGTACCAGCTCTGCTGACCCCGCGCCGGACTGTCAGGGACAACATCGAATCGACCGAATCAGATCATCCGGCCCTCTGCACCCCGGAGCCCTCCCATGCACCACAACGACTCCGCCAACGCTCGCGCCTGGACACGCCGCGAACTGCTCGGAAACGGGCTCGTCATGGCCTCCGCCGCGATCGCGATGCCCGCCTTCCTGCAACGCTCCGCCTTCGCCATCCCGGACCCCGCGCTCGGGTCGATCCCGGGCGTGCCCGACGACCGCATCCTCGTCGTCGTCCAACTCGGCGGCGGAAACGATGGGCTCAACACCGTCGCCCCCGTCGGCCACGACGCCTACCACCGGCTCCGCCCCGCCATCCGGATCACCGCCGAGCAGGCACTCGGGCTCGACCGCCGGCACGCCGACATCGCCCTCCACCCCGCCCTCGACGGCCTCAAGAGCCTCTACGACGAAGGGCTCATGTCCCTCGTCCAGGGCGTCGGATACCCCAACCCGAACCGCTCCCACTTCAAGTCCATGGACATCTGGCACACCGCCGACACCACCGGCACCGGCGACGGCTGGCTCGGACGCTACTACGACAGCGAGTGCTGCGGCTTCGGCAGCGGTGAGTCCGGCTCGGCGCCGAAGCAACCCGGCGCCCGAACGGCCCAGCAGACCGCGGGCCAGGCCACGGTCTACCCCCCCATCTCCATCGGCCGCGAGGCCCCCCTCGCCCTCCAGGGGCGGGCCACCAAGCCCGTCGCCTTCGAGACCCCCGACCTCTTCCGCTGGACCGGCGAGCAGATCCACGGCTCGCTTGTCGAGCCCTACGAGCAACTCGTCCGCCGCGAGCCCGACCCGGACGCCGACCACGGGTCCAACGCGGCCTTCCTGATGCGCACGACGCTCGACGCCCAGATCTCGAGCGACCAGATCCGGAAAGCCGTCGCCGCCCGTTCCCTGGTCGACTACCCCCAATCCGGGCTCGCCCAGCAACTGAGCATGATCGCCAAGATGATCCGCGCCGGCATGAAAACCCGCGTCTACTACGCCACCCACGGCGGGTTCGACACCCACGCCGGCCAGGGCGGCGCCAACGGACGCCACGCCAACCTCCTCAGACAGTTCGGCTCGGCGATGCGGGCGTTCTACGCCGACCTCGATCGGCAGGGCAACGCCTCCCGCGTCCTCACCATGTCCTTCAGTGAGTTCGGGCGGCGCGTCGCCCAGAACGCCAGCGGAGGCACCGACCACGGCACCGCCGCCCCGATGTTCCTCTTCGGGCCGATGGTCAACGCGGGCGTCATGAACCCCCACCCCTCCATGCAGGACCTGGACGGGGGGGACCTGAAATTCACCGTGGATTTCCGGACCGTCTACGCGTCCATCCTGGAGAACTGGATGAAGGCCGATTCGTCCGCCGTGCTCGACGGACGCTACAAGCCCGCCCCGGTGATCCGGGGGGCCTGACCCCGCCCCGAGCGCGGAATGACGATCCCGAGAAAAGACAAACCCCGCGATCGCTCGCGGGGTTCTTCAAGTGGAGGCTAGGGGACTCGAACCCCTGACCTCATCCATGCCATGGATGCGCTCTACCAAAACTGAGCTAAGCCCCCAGGTTGTCAGCGGCGCGGGAGGGCCCCCGAGCCGTGGGAGCAATCGTAGTGCCCCGACGCCCCCGATCAAGGCCGCCGCGAACTTGCCCCGCCCAAGGCCCGCGCCGGGGTCCGTCTGTGCCGTCCGGGACGCCTGCGACGATCGGAGCGGTCCGCGCGACGGCGCGGGCCGCGCAGTCGAGGTGATCGGGCGTGCGCGTCATGCCACCGATCGCCGCACCCGATGACCCTCCCAGCCGGGCCGCTTCGGCCGTGGTGGAGACCTGGAGACGACCGATGCCCCAGATGCTTGAGAGATGGACGCACGGACGGCGCCCGATCGGGATGCGCTGGTGGCTCACCCGTTCCGGGGAACTCCGCCCGCACTGGCCTGCGCCGGGTCTCGAGCACGAGGCCCTCGCGATGGGCTGGCTCGGCGCCGCCGACCCCATCGGGGTCATCGAACACCCCCCGATCCCCGTCGACCTCGGCGTCCTCGAAATGCTCAACGAGCGCTTCCCCAACCGCCGCTGGTTCGCCGGCGACTGGCACGCCGCGGACACAGGGGACCTCGCCGAGGCCGCATAAGCCCCGCCAATCCGACCGATCCCGAGCGGCCCGGCCCCGCCGGTGAACCCCGCCGGAGCAGCGCCCCTCCTTCCGGTGAGCGGGCCCGCGGCGATCGGGGACGCTACCCCAGCATCCGGGCCGCGGCCTGCCGTACCTCGTCCAACCCGATCCGGTCCACCCGACACCGCTCGGCGTGGTCGTTGGTGACCTCCCCGGGCGGCAGCGACGGGTCCGCGACCAGGATGATCTCCCCCCGCGGGTCTACCTCCCCGTTCGGCACCGGGATCGTCGTCCATCTCGGGTCGGTCGGGCCGAACAGCGAAACCAGGGGGGTGTTCATCGCCGCGGCGATGTGGCGGGGCCCCGTGTCGTTCGTGACCATCAGGGCCGCGTCACGACAGAGAGCCTTGAGCGCGCCCAGCGTGTGCGCATGATCCGCGAGGCAGACGGCCCGCCCGCCGACCACGCCGTCGGCGATCTCGCGGCACACCCCCCCCTCGGCGGGGGACCCGTTGACCAGCACCCTGAACCCGTGTGTCTCCGAGAGCCACGACCCGAGGGCCGCGAACCGGTCGGCCGGCCAGCGTTTGGCGGGGTTGTTGCCCCCCGGGTTGAGGATGGCAAACGGCTCCTTTCGCGCCAGGCCCGCGCTGGCGCACACACGCTGGGCGTCGGCCTCGTCCCGCTCGGTCAGGGGGAGGGTCAGCTGGACCCCGGGGGGGAGCGTGGTGTCGACGCGGCGCGGGTCGGTGAGCGGCGGGGCCGGCAACGCGTCCGGCGAGCCCGGGTCAAGCAGCGCGGAGGCGGCGTGCCAGTAATAGGAAACCGCGGGGACGACCGCCCACCCGCGGTCGGGCCGTTTCGGGGGGTGCAGGCGCCGGGTCAGCAGGAGACCCCGTGCGTCGCGGTCGTACCCGATGCGGCGGGGGACGCCCGCGACACGGACGGTGAGCGCGGTGGAGAATGACCCGGTCAGGAGGAGCGCTGTGTCGTATCGGCGAGGCCTGATCTTCGCGGCGACAAGCTTGGGTCCGAGCACCCCCGTGGCGTGGGCCGCGTGGAACTCGTCGAAGACAGGGGTCCGGTCCGGGGTCGCGAGCCCCTCGAGGAGGCGGTCGATCCCCGGCCGCGCGAGTGCGCCGATGAAGGCGCCGGGGAAGGCCTGCCGGATGCGCACGAGTGCGGGCGTTGCCATGACGGCGTCACCCACCCATGATGGGAGCACGATCAGCAGGCGCAAGGGTCGATCGGGCGCGTTCATTCGTCTGATCGGGGCGGGGTGACGGGCCAGAGGAGCAAGCCGGCGTGGCGGCTGGCGTGCCAGGTGTTGGTCGATCGGCGGAGTTCGGCCATGAACCCGGTGGCGGCGAGGCGGTTCGTCGCGAGTGTCGCGGTGACGGAGCGATCGTCGAGGCGGAGGTCGAGCAGCCGCACGCCCGTGCGTTCGGCGAGGGCATGGGCGGCGGCCTCGACGGTCCGCCGGGTCTCGGCGTCGGCGAGGGGACGCGTGCTGTGCGCGCGCAGGGTCACGACCGAGGCCGCGGAGACCAGGATCGGGGGAGCCGTCCGGCTCAGCCCGGGCGGGGCGGACCCGGCGGACTCGATGATGAAGTCGGCGGCGTCGGGCAGCCCCGCGAAGTCCCCCTCGGGGCCGACCCGGAGGCATCGCTCGGGGTCGAGCCCGGCGGCGACGCCGGCGGCGATGTCCCGCGACGCGTCGCCCACGAGCCAGGACTCGGCGAGGTCGATCGCGAGTTCGCGAGCCGCGGCGAGGAGCATGCCGGGCCCGGGCTTTCGCCACGGGTGCTCGGCTCGCAGGTCGGGGACGACGGCGTCGGGATGGTGCGGTGCGGCGTAGATTGCGGAGAGCAGGCGATCGCCGTCGCGGGTCAGGAGGGCACGGAGCGCGTCGTTGGTCTGTTCGATGTCGCGGATCGACGCCGAGCCCCGGGCGACGGAGGCCTGGTTGGTGACGCCGATGAGCACAAAGCCCGCGTCGACGAGCCGGGCGCATGCGTCGAATACGCCCGGCATGAGGCGGACGAACCCGGGGACAAAGAGGTCCCCCTTCGCGGCGGGGAAGGCCTCGGGCGGGAGGGTCGCGTTCTCGTTGAGCGTGTCGTCGCGGTCGAGGAAGACGGCGGGTCTCGCTGCGGCGTGCGACGCGGGGGGCATGGGTGAAGGCTACCCGGGACGGCCGGCGGCGGCGCGGTGGCGGGCGGGGAGGGAGACCGCTACCCTGCCGCCTCGATCGGGTTGCTCGCGGGCTCGGGCCGGGGTGACCAGCGGGGGTATGAGCGTTGAGAGGAGCGATGATGCGGTTCAGAGGTCTCTTGATTGTGCTGCCCCTCGTCGCGGGTGGCGTGGCGAGCGCGCAGGACGCGGCGGCGACGGCGGCGGAGTTGCTGGCGCAGCTTCGGGCCGCGGGGGTTGAGATCCCCGAGGGGTTCGTCGCGAACGAGGACGGTTCGGTCTCGCTGCCGGCGGCGCCCGAGGCCGAGGCCCCCCCCCCCGGCGGAGGAGATCGTTCCCGGCGCGTCGGTTCCTGAGTTGAAGAAGGCGGAGTGGGACACGAAGCTGACCGTGGGCCTGAGTGTCTCTTCGGGCAACACGGAGCAGATCGGGTTCGCGTCAGCGATCGTGTCGACGCGGAAGACGGAGTCGAGCGCACTGACGCTGGACGCGGGGTACTTCTACGCCAACGAGGACGGGGACAAGACCGAGAACAAGTTCACGGCGGGCCTGCTGCACGACTGGCTGTTCAAGAACTCGCCCTGGCTTCTCTTCGCGGACGCGAGGTACGACTTCGATGAGTTCAAGAGCTTCGATCACCGCGTGTCGGCGCACGGCGGCGTGGGGTACAAGGTGATCGACAAGGAGAAGGTCCGGCTCACGCTGCGTGCCGGTGCGGGCTTTGCCAAGGAGTTTGGGTCGGACCGCAACGAGATCATCCCGGAAGCGCTCGCGGGCGTGGACTTCTTCTGGCAGATCGCGGAGAACCAGCGGTTCGAGGCGAGCCATCGGTTCTTCCCCGACCTGATCGAGGGCGGGGAATTCCGGACGCTGACCTCGGCGGGGTGGAACCTTCAGATCGCCAAGGACGACGGGCTCTCGTTCAGCGTGAACCTGCTGCACGAGTACCAGAGCGATGTCGACGAGGGCATCGAGAACAGCGACCTGAAGCTGTTCGCGGGCTTGACTTACGACTTCTGAGCCCCCGCAAAGCGGTGATCGCGGCCGCGACCCACGGCCCCGGTGTGGCGTCGCGGCGTCCCACGACTCGGCTCCTTTCCTGCCCTGAGCCGCGTTGCGGCTCGCGCCCGAGATTCCAAGCCTGACATCTTCCGTTCGGTCGCCTCGGGAGGCGTTCTCTGTTATGCTCCCCTCCGGTTCCTGTTTGTGCCGGGAGGGAGCCGCGGAGACACCGGCCATGGCGCGGCGTGTGCCCGACGAACCGGAAGAAGGCCTGCTCGAGCGCGGCAAGGCACTGGTCGATTCGATCGGCCCGGGTGATGTTGCGGATCTCGACGCGGGGGCCCGCCGGACGCTGCTCGCATCGAACCGGTGGCGGCATGGGTCTGCGAATGTGGTGGGCACGGCGATCGGCTTTCGGCGGAAGGGCGGGGAATGGACCGATGAGCCGGCGCTGGTCGTGTTCGTGCGGAAGAAGAAGGACGGCACGGAACTGGGACGCGATGAGCGTGTGCCGCGATCGTTGACGGTTGCGGGGCGGCGGATCGCCACGGATGTGGTTGAACTCGGGCGGGTTCGCCTTGATGCGGCGTTGGCGGGATCTCAGGTCGTGGCCGAGAAGCCCGCTGGAGCGCCCGGGACAGCGGCGGGGATTCTCCGGGACGCGGAGGGCAACGCGTTCATTCTCTCGGCGGCTCATGTTCTCGGCGAGTTCAGGAAGGGCCCGGACCGGGCCTGGATTGTCCCAGGGGCGCCGGTGTTCCTGCGCGGGGCCCCGGAGATCATCGGGCGCGTCGCGGACCGCGCGATCCCGGATTTCTCGAACAGTTACATCGCCCAGAACCTCGACGCGGCGATCGCGCGGCTCGATCAGGGGAAGGCGGCAGGGTTCCTCGACCCTCCGGTGTATCGCGGACCCGCCCGGGCGGGGCTGGGAGACCGCGTCGCGCTGAGCGTGCCCGGCGACCCGGTGTTTCGGCCGGTTGTCTACCTGGACGCGGCCGTGCGGTATGAGTATCTCGACGGGGTGCGGAAGCGTCCGCAGTCGGTGACGCTTTACGCCCCATCGCTCGCGGAATACGACTCGATCCCCGGGGACTCCGGGGCGATGGTGTACCGCGAAGGCGACCTCGCGGCGGTCGGGATGCATCTGGCGGCCCAGGAGATCCGCGAGGGCGGGGCGCGCCGATGGCTCGCGGTGTTTCAACCGATCGAACCTGTGCTCGCGCGTTGGCCGTCGATGCGGCTGTTGCATTCTTGAGAAATGGAAAGGAAGAGGAATGACGCGGACTCGATCAATGGTCGGATTTCTTGGCGTGCTGATCGCGATCTCGATCTCGGGTTGCACGACCCCCTGCGGGTTCATCAAGAAGGCGGGGTGGAAGGAGTGCCGCCTGGATGTGACTCGCGCTCTGGAGCCGGGGACGGTGTTGCTCGTGGACGGGAGGAGCGTGACTCGGATCGATCGGGTCGAACTCTCCCCGGTCGAGAGCGACGAGGTCGAGATCGCCGGCTACAACCGGCGCAGCAACTGGGCGTTCGACCTCGGCGCGGGGCTGCCGGCCGTCCCGGGGCTTCCTCCCGGGGCTGAGGTCAAGTTGAAGAGCAGCGGCGCAAAGAAGGTGAAGGTCGGGTTCTCCGACTCCAGGGAGCACTACTTTGCCGCGTTGCTCGACGCGACCGGGGATATCGAATTGACCCAGCAGAAGGTCGACGAGTTGCTGGCGACGCTCGACCGGGAGCAGTTGCGTCGGATGTCCTCGCGGGGCGGCGCCGGCATGGAGATCTGGCTCGTGCTCTCGACGCTGACTTCGAAGGTGAGTTACTCCTTCCATTCGAGTTCAGACACCTCGTTCTCGGCGCCGATCCCGCTGGAGGGCATCGTCCTGACGCCCTCGATCGGGGTCAAGGACGAGTTGGAGCGCGCGGTCGTCTATCGCAACGCCGAGCCGATCGCGTACAACGCGGTCAAACTCAGCGTCGACCGTCGGGCCGGCCTTCAGAGCGGCGAGGCGGTCGTGAAAGCAACCCGCGTCTCCGGCGGGCCGAACCTGGCGTGGGACTGGAAGGACTAGGTCGTCGCCGGGGCCTCCCCTGGACCAACAGACCCGCAAGAAACAAGAAGAAGGCCCGGGCACGCCGCCCGGGCCTTTTTTGTGCTCGGTCTGTCAGCCGCGGTTACGGGCAGCCGGACAGGAAGGTCGCGACGAAGAACTGGAGGTCGGCCAGGTCGAACACGCCGAAGGGCGGGGCGACATCGGCGATCGGGTCCTGCCCGAGGAAGCCGGCGACGAAGCCCTGGAGGTCGGCCAGGTCGAGGACGCCGTAGGGCGGGGCGATGTCCGCGGCGTTGCACCCGAACTGGAAGTTGATGGAGCCCAGGTCCATCTCGACGGGCTCGGACTTGCCGGTGGCGACCCAGACATCGTACATGGTCTGCCCGGCGTCGTTGGTCTCGTTCTCGTCGCGGAGGAACTCGATGTACTCCTTGGACGCGCTCTGGTAATAGACGCGCACCTCGGCGCTGGCGGCGCCGCTCGGGATGGTGTACGCGGTGTCGTCCCAGTACTGCCCGTCTGCGTAGGTGTAGCCGACCGGGGCGGCCTGGACGGATTCGAAGCCCGCGTTGGTGAACCCGCGGGGCGGGATGCGGTTGTCCTGGATCCAGACATTGTTCACGGCGAAGTGGAAGCCCTCCCCCGCGGGCACGCCGGCGAGCGCGGCGACATCGGGGCTGACGCCCAGCTTCGCCTCGTAGACCTTGGTGTCGGCGCCGGAGAGCACGGCGGTGTTGAAGTCGTACGCGCCGCGCTCGGTGATGAGCGCGTCCTGGTCGTCGAAGAACTTGACATTCACCCACATGCGCCTGCCCTCGGGGTAGCCCGTGGGGAGCTTGTGGCCCGACTGGTTGACGATGCGGACATTGAGCGTCGAGCCGTTCTGCGAGAGTTCGAGATCGGAGGCGTTCTCGAGCATCGCGACGGTGCGGGCGATGGAGGCGTTGACCGCGTCATCGTCCAGCCCGGTCTCGCTGTCGGGGTAGAGCTCGCGGACGGCGTTGAGCAGCCAGGTGTTCCCGCCGTTGAACTGGTGGAGCGCGAGGTCGTCGCGGAACTCGCCGAAGGTGCAGCCGAAGCCGTCGGCCTTGGGCATGTGGCAGTCCTGGCAGGACGAGACGAGCGGGTTGTTGCCGCCGAATCGCCCGCCCATGTCGATGGGGCCCTGGGCGAAATCGGACTGGAGCCACTCGCCATAGGTGCGCTCGATCGGGAACATGTCGAGCTTGCTGAGGGTCGGGTGCGGGGCGTCGAGGTCGCCCGGGGCGTAGGTGCCGTCGGGCTGACGCTCGAAGACGGGGTTGGAGACATCGTGGCAGGTCGCGCACATCTCGGAGGTGCGGTGGAAGGGCGACTTGAGCCAGGAGTGGACGAAGAAATCGACGAGCTGGTAGGGCCCGCGGCGGCGGTCCTCGGGGTCAACAACGAAGTTGCCCGAGTGCGCGTCCATGGGCGGGTTGGCCAGGCCCGCGAGGATGGCGGCGTCCTCGACCGGGGCGCCGGGGTGGTTCATCGGGTCGAGCATGCGGTGGCAGAAGTTGCAGCTCACGCCCTGGAAATCGACCCCCTGGAGGAGCGACCCGTCGGTCGGGGTGCTGCGGCCTTCTAGCCACCCGCCCGGCGTGTGGCAGCGGATGCACAGGTCGCCCGCGAAGGCGGCGTCCTGGTTCGCGATCGCGAGGCAGGCGTAGAACAGAGGATCGCGGGCCGCCTGGCCCATCGGGCTGGCGTTCCAGGGGCGGTAGGGCTCGTGCTCCTCGTCGTACCCGCCGTGGCAGAGGGCGCACTCGAGCGAGTCCTGCATCGGGACATTCAGGCTGTTGGGCTGCGTGCCCGGCAGGAAGAAGTCGTTGATGGTGGTCGGGACCTGGGCGACGGCGAGCACGGTGACCGCGCCGGCGGCGAGGCCGAACCCCACCCAGAGAACCTCGGTCTTGGCCAGGAAACCACGGCGGCTGTGACGCATCGTCAAATCCCCTCTTCAAGCGATCGGGCGAGAAAGTCACCCGCCCCTCTCTTCGTCCAGAAACCGGGGGCGGACTGCCCGAATTCGGCTTTCCATGCACGCTAGCGGACCGGTGGGGTCTGCACAATCCCCCCGGAGAAGATTCTGGACCCTTCGGCGTCCGGAATCCTCACTGAAATGCGAACATATACCAAATCATTGCGCGTTCAGGGGCAGCCCGCCGCGAACGCGCCCACGAACGCCTGGACATCGGCAAGGTCCCATACCCCCGCGGGCGGGGCAATGTCCGCGGCCGCGTCCTGGGCGAGGAAGCCCGCGATGAAGGCCTGGACATCGGCGAGGTCGAGGACCCCGAAGGGCTCGGCGAGGTCCGCGGCGTTGCACCCGGGGGGCGTGGCGGGGGTGGCGACGAAGACGCCGATGGTCCCGTTCTGGAGGAAGCATGCGAAGGCGATCTGGTTGCTGTCGTTGATGTCGACGACGCCGTTCATGACCTGGACCCCGGTGGTGCCGCCGAAGTCGAAGCCGACGGGGATCTCGCCGAGATCGGTCGTGACGGTGTCGCCGAAGCCGAGAACGCGGACGAGGGTGTCGCCGTCGCCGGCGTAGAGGGCGGTGGAGCCCGCGCTGTCCTCGACACGGAAGGCCACGAGACCGTTGGCGTTCACGACGGGCGGGAAGTTGGCGAGGTTGCCGTTGACGATGCCCATGTCGCCGCCGCGGGCGATAGGGACCGTCGGCGAGCCGGGCCCGTCGACGCGGGAGACCTGCCAGAGCGAGTCGGCGGCGCGTCGGGCGGTGAAGGCGACGCGGCCGTCGGAAGCGATGGCGGTGCTGTTGACGAAGGAGGTGAACTCCGCGCCGGTCTGGGCGACGGTCCAGGAGGTGTAGCCGCCGGGCGACGGGTCAAGACGGCGGATCTGCCTGGACGGCCCGCTCGCCGGGATGGTGTTCACAACAAAGGAGCGGGAGCCGTTCATCGCGGGGGCGAGGATGAAGTCGAGATTCTCGTTGAGGTCGAGCGTGGAGAGGGCGGTGGTCTGGACGCGGTTGCCCGCGATGAACTCGTCCACAACGACGGCCTGCCCGGCGAGGCCGACGAATGCGCGGTAGCCGATGGCGCCGTCGTCGGCCAGGGTGACGCTGCCGTCGGTGCCGAGAAGGCCGGGCTCGTATCGCTGGAGCAAGGTACCCGTGAGGTCGTACACGCCGGCGCCGCTGGGCCCGAGCGTGGCGTCCTCGACGACCAGCCTCCCGTTGTGCAGATCGAGGTCGGTCGACCAGACGGGGTCGACCGGATCGTTGGCGAAGAGCACCGGGAAGCCCAGATCGGGGTCGCCTACGAAGACGACCTCCGTCGCCGAGCCCGTGCTCACGAACGCGCGGACCGCGACGCGGCCCTGCTCGTCGATGTTGACATACTGGCTCGAGAGGCTCGACGGGAACGGGAGGCGGAACGCGGGGATCCCGGGCTCGAGGCTGGAGCGGCAGACGAGGCGGATGTCCCAGTTCTCGGGCGTCGCGCCCGCGGCCAGCGCGAGCCCACCCACGCACGCGACGGCGAAGAGAATGCATGAACGCATCGGGTTGTGATCTCTCATGGCACGATGGTAGCGAGGCCCCCGGCAAATCGGAACGCCATCTCACTCAGATCCGGCCAAGATTCACGGGCACCCGCTGTTGAACGCGAGGACAAAGGCTTGGACATCGGCGAGGTCCCAGACGCCCGCGGGGGGCGCGATGTCGGCGGCCGGATCCTGGGCCAGGAAGCCGGAGACGAAGCCCTGCACATCGGCCAGGTCGAGCACACCGAATGGCTCGGCGATGTCCGCGTCGTTGCAGCCCCCGGGGACCGCCCAGGCGACCACATCGTTGGGGCTGATGCCCTGGGTCACGAACGGCGAACCCGCGATCGGCGTGAACGACCCGTCGCCCGAGACGGCGAACGAGTACGCGCCCGTGACGCCGTCGATGGCGCTCGAATCGTCGAGGGCGAAGAGCAGGCCGTCGAGGGTGTCCATGCCCTGGAGCGTGCCCTGTAGCCCGACATCGAACATGTAGGGGAGCGAACTGGGCACCCCGGTCGAACCGTCGACGCTGAACGCGCGGATCGTCGCGTCGGTGCCGTGCGAGACATAGAGGGAGGCCCCGTCGGGCGTGAAGGTGAACCCCTTGGGTGAGGCGCCGGGCGAGGTGAAGGGGCTGCCCGGCAGCGCGGAGAGCGTGCCGTCGGCCTGGTCGATCGCGTACCCGGCGAACTTGTTGCCCCCCCCACTGATCCCGCCGGCGGCGAAGAGGAACCGCCCGTCGGGTGAGACCTCGAGCGAGACGCCGTAGATGGGGATCCCCAGGCTCTGCACGAGCGAGGCGTTCTCACCCACGACCTCGAACAGCCGAACTGCGTTGGCGAACGAGTCGTTGGTGTAGATCCACTGGCGGTTTGGGTGGACCGCCATCGAGGTGAAGAACGAGCCCGCGGGCTCGGTGTCCACCGGGGTCAGGATCGAGTCCTCCCAGTGGTAGAGCCGGAGCTGGTTGTTCGAGGAGAGATCGGTGATCGCGACGGCGAGCAGGTCGTCGCGGACCCACCCGATCGTGAGCCCGCCCTGGGCGAGGGGGAGTTCCTCGAGCACCGCGAGCGTTCCGTCGGGCGCGATCTCGTACACCGTGACCTGCTCGCCCAGGTCGCCCGCGGCGTGGTTGGTCGCGAGGAACCGCCCGTTTGGGCTGATGTCGATCGCGTAGGGGTTGCACCCCGGGCAGGGCTGGCTCGTGCTGGACCGCGACCCGGTGACCACGCGGTCGATGAACGAGAGCGAGCCGTCCGCCTCGACGCGCATCGAGGTCACGCTGCCCTCGAGGTTGCCCTCGTTGGCCACGAAGACGGCGGGGAAATCGGTCTGCGCGAACGCGGCCGAGGGAAGCGACAGAGCGGCGAACAACGCGACGCGGGCGAGCATGATGACCCCTCTTTCCACTACGCGGAGGCGACGCCCCGGGCCGCCATCCGGGCGGAACGGGGAACGGGTCGACCGCGGGCCCCCCAGCATCGCGGAAGATCCGCCCGGAATCAACCCCCGCAGCCCAACTCGCCGTCACGCCGGCGCGGTCTTGCCAAAAAGGGGCCGGGGATTCCCCATCCCGGCGATTCGTCGCCCCGGCTCAGTTGCACCCGAGCGTGAACCCCTGAACGAACGCGGTCAGATCGAGCAGATCGAAGACCCCGAACGGCGCGGCGAGGTCCGCGACCGGCTCCTGGGCGAGGAACGCGGAGACGAACCCTGAGATGTCGGCGAGGTCGAGAACCCCGAACGGCGCGGCGTTGTCGGCCTTGCAGGTGAAGCCAACAAAGACATCGGTCGATGTGGCGTCGACATAGACCGCGGTGCCGGGCTGGATCGGGGGGGGCAGGTCGAGCGCGTCGAAGTCGCCCGTGACCGACTGGGCGGTGGCGACGGTGTAGACCGCGGGGAAGACCGTTGGGGTGAACCCATCGAGGAACCGGAACCGGAGGGTGCCGCCGAGATCGAGCGTGCCGGTCCGGTTGAGGCGGTCGTTGCTGCCCGGGTTTCCGTTGGCCTCGATGTCGAGCAGGGCCGAGGAACTGAAGGAGAGGGCGCCGGTGCCGGTGATGGTGCCGACCGGGAGGCCCGGGGCGAGGGACCCCTCGATGACGAACGAACCGGTCATGACGCCCTCGCCCTCGACGGACTGCCCCGGGCCGAAGGTCGCGACCGTGCCGTTGGTGATGATCTGGCTGTCGTCGTCGCTCCCGGCGAGCAGGAACGAGCCGAACCCCGAAACGATCGTGCTCGCGTTGAACTGGAAGATCGAGTTGTTGCCGCTGCCCGTATCGTTGATGCGGACCGCGGCGTTGTTCTCGAACGCTTCAGAGGTGTAGACCGTCGTGGAGGGAGCCTGCAACTCGAGGTCGCCCTCGAGCGTGATCCCGGCGAGGGAGAGCGTGCCGTTGCCGAGGCGGACGAGGCGGCCTCCGTTGGCGGTGCGGAGCACACCCCCGGTGACAGTCTGGCTGACGCTGAACTCGATGATGCCGCCGTCGGCGAGCATCTCGCCCGGGGCGCCCCCTTCTGTGCTCTGCGTGATCGTCGCCCCGTTGATCTCGATCACCCCGCCGGCATCGGCGAGGATCAGGGCGTTGTTGGTCTTGGGCGAGCCGATGAGGCGGAGCCGCCCGTCGCCGTTCGAACTGGGGAAGGCACGGACAAGCCCGTTGTTGACGAGATTGGCGAGGACCTCGCCCGAGCCCTCGACGGTGAAATCGGGCGCGATGGTGAGGACGGTGCCGTTGGTGATCAACTGGCTGTCGTTGGAGGACCCCGCGAGGAAGATACGCCCGCCGCCGGAAGCGGTGGTGCTGGAGTTGAACTGCACGAAACAGTTGTTCGAGTTCCCTGTGTCGTTCACGACGATCGCTCCCTGGCAGACGAAGTCGTCGCCCTGGTAGACCAACCCGCTGGGCGCGAAGAGAAGCAGGTCGCCGTCGAGGGTGACATCCGCGAAGCTCAGATTGCCGTTGCCCGGGCGTTCCAGCGTGCCGCCGTTGACGGCGCGGACGGTCCCCCCGGCGACCGTCTGGCTCACATCGAACTCGACCACACCCCCGTCGGCGAGCAGGACGCCGGTGGGGCTCTGGGTGATCGTGATGCCGTTGACTTCGATCACGCCGCCCGGCTGTGCGACGATGGTCGCGTTGTTGGCCTTGGGTGAGCCGATGAGGCGGAGCCGCCCGTCGCCGTTCGAACTGGGGAACGCGCGAACAAGCCCGTTGTTGATGAAGTTGGCGAGGGCCTCGCCCGAGCCCTCGACGGTGAAATCGGGCGCGATGGTGAGGACGGTGCCGTTGGTGATCAACTGGCTGTCGTTGGAGGACCCCGCGAGGAAGATCGAACCGCCCCCGGTGATGGTCGTCGATGAGTTGAACTGGATGAAGGCGTTGTTGGCGCTCGTGCTGTCGTTCAGAACGATCACCCCCGAGCAGTCGAAGACCGGGCCCGAGTAGACCACACCGCCCACCGCCGCGACCGCGAGGTCGCCGTCGAGCGTGACATCGTTCAGGCTGAGGTTCCCGTTGCCGAGCCTGGCGAGCGAGCCACCGTTGGCGGTCCGGATGGTTCCCCCCGTGACGGTCTGGCCCGCGTTGAACTCGACCACGCCCCCGTCGGCGAGGATGAGGCCGGCGGGATCCTGCGTAATCGTGATGCCGTTGATTTCGATCGTCCCGCCGGAGTCGGCGAGGATCAGCCCGTTGTTGGTCTTGGCCCCGCCGATCAGGCGGAGCCGGCCATCACCGTGGGTGCTCGGGAAGGCGCGGACGAGCCCGTTGTTGACGAGCGTGGCGAAGAGGCTTCCGGACCCCTCGACGGTGAACCCGGGCGCGAGCGTGAGCACGGTGCCGTTGGTGACGACCTGGCTGTCGTCGCCCGAGCCCGCGAGGAAGATCGTGCCGCCGCCGGTGGCGGTGGTGCTGCTGTTGAACTGGATGAACGCGTTGTTCGCGCTGGTCGAGTCGTTGAGCGTGATCGTGCCGGAGAGATCGAGGACCGCGCCGGCGTGGACGATCCCGCCGGTCGCCGTGACAGCGATGTCGCAGTCGAGGACGGTGTCAACGAGCGAGAGGTTGCCCGAGCCGGGCCGGGTCACGGCCCCGGGGCCGGTGATCAAGCCGCCGACGATCGTCTGCCCGCCCGCGAAGAGGATCTCGCCCCCGCTGTTCGCCGCGATCACGCCCGCGGGGCCCTGGGTGATCGTGATCCCGTTGATCTCGAGCACGGCGTCGGCGGCGGCTTGCATCGTCGAGTTGTTCACCTTGTTGGTCGAGATCAGCCGGAGTTGATTGCCGAACCCGGTCTCGATCGCGGAGATCACGCCGTCGTTGACGAGGTCGGCGAAGATCGACCCGGCTCCGTCGATCGTGTGCCCGGAGGCGTTGGTCAGCACCGTTGCGTTGGTCACGAGCTGGGCGTCGTCGGCGCCGCCCGAAAGTCGGAGGATCCCCGAGCCGGAGAGCGTCGTGGTGCTGTTGAACTGGATGAAGGCGTTGTTCGAGCTCGTGGTGGGGTTGAGCGTGATGAACCCTTCGTTGACCAGCGTGCCCGAGAGCACGAGGCCGAACGCGGGGTTGACCGTAAGGGTCAACTGCGGCCCGACCTCAAGATCGTTGATTGCGAAGGCGCCGTCCACGGTGACATTGATGAACGCCGGCCCCAGGATCAGCGCGTTCTCCGTCGTCGCGTTCGGGACATTCATCGGGTCCCAGTTCGCCGCGGCGCCCCAGTTCCCCGAGCCGGCGTTCCAGAGGATGTCGGTCTGGGCCGACGCCGAGGCGGCGAGGCCCGCGATGGCGAGCAGGGAGGCGAGGCGGCGGGAAGCGGGCATCACGGGACTCCTTCTCTTCTCGATCGGGCGCAGCACACGCGAGGCCAGCCCGGGGGTTCGGGTCACGATAGCCCTTGAGCACACCCGCCACAACAGGGGATCGAAAACCGAGTCAAATTCTCACTATCAAACTTCAAACCGATCTCACCCGCAGCCGCCGAGGAAGGACTCGACGAACGCGGCCAGGTCCGAGAGGTCGAAGACCGCGCGAGGCTCGGCGACATCCGCCGCGGCGTGGCCCGCGATGAACGCGGCGACGAAGGCCTGGATGTCCGCCAGATCGAGCACGCCGACGGGCCCGGCCAGATCCGCCAGGCACGGCGAGGGCGTCGCCTCGACGATCATCGTCAGTTCGGCCCCCGTGCCGCCGGGCTGCCAGGTCGCGTCCCACGCTCGGAACGCGTTGAACCCGAGGCCCTCGGAGGCGAAGGTCCACACCGGGTCCTCGCCCCCCGTGGCCTGGGATTCGCAGACCACCCAATACCGCTCGCCAGGGAAGATCCAGGGGCGTTCGGCGTAAGTGATCTGCTCGAGGACCGGGTCCCACCCGATGGCGGTGATCTCGATGGTCACCGTCGCCAGCGCCAGGCCACTCGGATAGGACTCGCCGGGCCCGCCCGCATCGGTCTGCACGCTCACCGTCATGAACTCATCGACCGTGCCAGCGAAGTCGTTGCTCATGATCCAGAGGCGGGCGAGGTCGAGCCGGTGTTGACCGGGCGATTCGAATCGCTGGGCGACCGCCTGCCCGGTGAAGACATCCGCGCCCCACAGGCCGAACGGGCCCCCGAACGGGCCGGTCGTCTCGTAGATCACCTCAGCGGAAGCCCCGGCGGCAAAGACCGCGGCGACCGACAGAAACCGATGCAGGCTCGTGCGCATGGCGATGCTCCTCCCGAGGGAGAGCCTACCGCGCGGGCCCGCGGTTCCAAAGCAGAACCCCTGCGCCGAGTTCACCCCCCCGAACCGGCCGGCGCGGGCTCCTGCGCCGCCGGCTCGTCCTCGCCGCTCTCGTCCTCGGGCTCGTCGCCCGAGAGCTTGAGGAACGGGATCGTCGAATCGATGTTGCTGATCGTCTTGCGGAGCGAGGCGAGGTGATCGTCGAGGTTGTTGAGCGAGCCCTTGATCGGCTCGAGTTCTCCCTTGATCGAGACGAGTTCGCCCCCGATCGACTTGAGCGAATCGTCCACCGACGCCATGCGCTCGAGAGTCTCGAGTCGCACCTGCAGCGCGGTGAGTTCGTTGTTGGTCTTGTCGATCTTGGTGAGCGCATCCTCGACGCGCCCCAGCCGCTCGTTGACACCCCTCAACTCGTCGTGGATGTCCTGGACGATGCAGCCCGGCAGGAATCCGGCGCTCACGATGGCCAACGCGGCAATGGAGTAAGTCCTCATCATGCCGCGAGTGTAGACGCCCGGGCCGGCGGCCCCGCTGCCGCACCCATCCACCGCCCCCGCCGGCCCCGCGTCGTCGGTCAGTCCGGAACGCGGTCGAACTCCAGCACCTTGCCCCCCGCGCCGTGCAGTTCCAGTTCGCCGCCCTCGAGCCGGTACGACTCCACCTCGCCGAGCCGCGTGAGGAACCGGGACTCAAACTCCATCGCCTCGGGCGGCCCCGCCATCCGCGTCACGGCCAGCGGGCCGAACGAGAGCAAGCCCCCTGCCCACGACGCCGGGTCGATCCGCCCGGCGTAACGGTTCACGCCCGACGAGCCCGAGATCTGGCCGTCCTCCCCCACCGTCAGCGTCACGGGTTGCGCCGTCGCGGGCACGGCCTCGGCGGCTTCCACCCCCTCGATCTCGTCGAGCACCCACGATCCGACGGGCGACACCGCCCGGCCCGCGCCGTCCGGGGAGGACCGGCACGCGGAGAGCCCCACGGCAATCGAGAGCATCGCGACAACCCAGACCATGCGTGCTGCAACCACGGCGGACCTCCTGCTGCTTGAGTCACGCCCAGCATAACCCGCGGCCCGGGAGCCGGTCAGGAGTACGCCAGCGGATCGGAGTCGTCCGTGAGTTCGATCCCGTGGGCGTCCGCCACGCCCCGGTTCAACAGCTCGCCCCGGTGCATGTTCACGCCCTCGCAGAAGCCCGGGTCGGCGCGGCGGAGCCTCCAGATGCCCTCATCGGCGATGCGCACGACCCATGGCAGCGTCGCGTTCGTGAGCGCCCAGGTGCTGGTCCGCGCGACCATGCTCGGCATGTTGCCCACGCAGTAGTGCAGCACGCCGCACTCTTCGTAGACAGGGTCGGAATGCGTCGTCAGGCGGCTGGTCTCGCAGCACCCCCCCTGGTCGATCGAAACATCGACGATCACCGAGCCGGGCTTCATCCGCTTGAGGTGCTTCTCGGTGATCACCTTGGGCGTCTTCGCCCCGGGCACCAGCACCGCCCCGATCACCACATCCGCCCACGCCAGGTAGTGCCGGATCGCCTCCGGGTCGGCGAACACGGTGATCAACTGCCGCGGCATGACCTCCCCCACGCGGCGCATCTGCTCGTTGTCCGCGTCCATGAGCACGATGTGCGCCCCCATGCCGTAGGCGATCCGCGCCGCGTTCTGCCCCACCACGCCCGCGCCGATCACCAGCACATTGCCCGGCTCGACCCCCGGCACGCCCCCGAGCAGCACGCCCCGGCCCCCCCGAGATTTCTCCAGATAGGTCGCCCCGACCTGGGCCGCCAGCCGGCCCGCGACCTCGCTCATCGGCGTGCTCAGCGGGCGGCTCACCCGACCGGGCCGTTCGCCCTCCCCGCGTGGCGCGGTCAGCGTCTCGTACGCCACCGCCGTGATCCGGCTCCGGAGGCAGGCCATCGTCAATTCACGGTCGGCCGCGAAGTGGAAGGAGGTGAAAACGATCTGGTTGGGGCGCATCCGCTCGAACTCGGCGGGCTGCGGCTCCTTGACCTTCACGACCAACTCGCTCCGCCGCCACACCTCGTCGGGGGCGTCGGTCAGGACCGCCCCCGCCTCGGCGTACTGCTCGTCGGTCAACCCCGACCCGAGCCCGGCGCCGCGCTCGACGACGACCTCGTGCCCGCGGGCGGTCAGCACCTCGACCCCCGCGGGCCGAACGCCGACGCGGTATTCGTCGGGCTTGAGTTCCTTGGGGACGCCGATGCGCATGCGGAGCTCCTTGCCGAATCCGGGTTATAGCAAGGAGATCGCCCGCGATCGGTCGACCCGCTGTGGTGGCCCAGCAGAAAAACTTCGCCGGTGCGCGGTGCCCGCGTTCATCCCGAAGGGTGAACGCGGCGTGACCGGATATCGTCCGCTCGCGAGCGACTCGGTGGAATGATCACCAACACGGGTTCTACTTCATCAGCCACAACGGCCAACCCCGCTCAACGGCGAGATGTCCGGTGAGCCAGGCATGGCACAGGCACTGGATATGCGGGTCATCGTCGACCCGGGCGTCATCATCCGTGTATGTCCGCAACAGCGCTTGCACGGCGTCTTCATGCACTTCGGTGCCGAGGAACCCAAGCAACTTGTCCAACTCCGCCATCAGCCCTCGGAGGCCGCCGACTTGCAGGGCCCCTCGCTCACCTTCGCGCGCACCGTAATCCAGAATCATCTGCGTCAGCATCGCTCTCCCGATTGCTTCCGGAGCGGCATAAGGGCCCCGACCGAAAAGGGCGAGAAGGCGGTACCACCAGTTGCCACCGACATGCTGAGAGGTCGGCGGGTCCTCGGGCTCTGGCTCATCAGCAAAGCGAATCAGAGCCCTCTCGGCGTCGATGTCGAGATAGACAGCGTGACAGGCGTCCACCGCTCGGATGTGCCGGCTGCCCTCGGCCCCGAGTGTCTCCTCGGCAAACGATTGCAGACCCGACCACCACGACCATCCCAACTCGTCGGGCATGCAGAAGACTTCCCCGGGCACGGCGAGCGGGAGCGCGTCGCCGAATCGATCGCGCAGAGCCCGCTCCGTTCGCCCGGCGGCCTCGTGATCCATCACTTCTGAGATATGTCCAGCGATGAAGTTGAAACCCATGTTGAACCCCCGCTCGCATGCATCGTCAAATCACTCACCTCATGTCTGCAGCACCCCCACCCTGAACTCCCGCGACCAGTCCCACCCCTGCTGCGCCGCCTCGAGCGCCGCGATCAGTTCCTCCCGCGTCTTCTCCGGCTCGATCAGGCGGTCGACCCACCCCCGGGCCGCGCCGTGTCGGATGTCCTGCTGCTCGTTGTACGACGCCCGCACCGCGTCCAGGATCTGCTTGTGCGTCTCGGGGTCGATCGTCTCCCCCTTGCGCTCGCGGCTGCGCTCCTCGATCATCGCCAGCACGCCGGTCGCCTGGCTCGCGCCCATCACGGCGCACTTCGAGGCGGGCCACGCGAGCGAGAGGAACGGCTCGAAGGCCCGCCCGCACATGGCGTAGTTGCCCGCGCCGTAGGACGCCCCGGTGATCACCACGATCTTGGGCACCACGCAGTTGCTCATCGCGTTGACCATCTTCGCCCCGCTGCGGATGATGCCCGCCTGCTCCGAGTCACGCCCCACCATGAACCCCGTCGTGTCGTGCAGGAACACGATCGGGATCTTCCGCTGGTTGCAGTCCATGATGAACCGCGCGGCCTTGTCGGCGCTCTCGTCGTAGATCACACGCGGCATGTTCACCGACTTGTGCGGCCCCGCCTTGCCCCCCGCCTCGACCTGCTCGGTCAGCTTGCCCTGATTGGCGACGACGCCGCACGCGTGCCCGCCGATCCGCGCGTAGCCGCAGACGATGGAGCGGCCGAACTCGGCCTTGTACTCGTCGAAATCTGGGCCCAGCGTCTCGTGCCCCTCGGCGTTGGGCGTGGCGCGGGCGTCGACGACGCAGGCGAGGATGTCGCGGACCTCGTACTGCTCGCCCGGCTTGTCGGTGAAGATGGAGGGGATGTCCGCTGCCGAACGCACCGGCGGCACGAGCCGCGACCGTGAGGGAGCGGTCTCTTCATCGGCTCGGCAGTCAACGCCGGGACCGCTCCCCGTCGGTCGCGGCTTGTCCCCCCTCTTGCCCAGCAGCTGACGCAGGCGCACCAGGCACGCCTCGTCGTCCGGCTCGCGGAAGTCGATCGTGCCCGAGATCTGCCCGTGCATTTGCGCCCCGCCGAGTTCCTCGTCGGTCACCTCCTGCCCGATCGCGGCCTTCACGAGCGCCTGCCCCGCGAGGTACAGCCCCGAGCCCTCGGTCATCAAAAGCGTGTCGCACAGCACGGGCAGATACCCACCCCCCGCGACGCAGAAGCCCATGATCGCCGCGGTCTGCGGGATGCCCTCGGCCGAGATGACCGAGTTGAGGTAGAAGATCCGCCCGAAGTCGTCGGTGTCGGGGAAGACATCCTCCTGCAGCGGCAGGTAGACCCCCGCCGAGTCGACCAGGTACACCAGCGGCATGCGGGCCATCCGCGCGATGTGCTGGGCGCGGATGATCTTCTTGCAGGTCATCGGGAAGAACGCGCCCGCCTTCACCGTCGCGTCGTTGGCGATGATCATGTGCCGCCGCCCGTGGATCACGCCGATGCCCGTGACCACGCCCGCCGCCGGGGCCCCGCCGTGCTCGGCGTACATGCCGTACGCGGCCCAGAGCCCGAGTTCCTGGAAGTTGGGGATCTCGTCCCGGTGCGGGTCGAAGCCCGACGAGCCGCGACCCTCCGCGACCGGCTTCTTCCCGGAGATCGGGTCGACCAGCCGGGCGATTCGCTCACGGGCGGTCAGCCGGCCTTTCTCGTGCTGGCGCTCGACAGCTTTGGAGCCGCCGCCGGAACGGATCGTTTGCTCGGTCGCCAGGAACCACGATGTCTGCACACTGCCTGATCGTTCACTCATGCGGCAAGCGTACCTCACCCGCAGTCAGGGGTTCCGGTCGGCGGTCGCCATGAGCGTCTCGTGGGCGAGGCGGCATCGCTCGACGAGCCCCGCCGCCTGATCCCGCTTCAGGTGGGCGTCGATCTCGAAATGCAGCGTCCCGAAGTACCCCGCCTCGTTCATGGTCGCCGAGCGGAACCGGCGCCCGGAGCGATAGGCCGGGTCGAACGCCTCGTCGTGGTAGAGCGCGACGAGGTCCGTCAGATACACCCGCTCCTCTTCGGACTCGCACACCGCGGCGTACGCCTCGGTTGTGCGCTGCAGGTACTCGGCAGACACGCCCCCCTCCTCGGCCGACTTCCACCAGAAGATCGCCGCCAACACGACCACGAAGAACGCGACACTCCCGAGTTTCCGCAGCATCGATGAGCCCCTTCGGTGAATTCAGATTTCGTCAGCAAAGCAATGGGGAAGACACCCCCATTCACCATATTATCACAAACCGTACAAAAATAAAACAATTTGCCCAAAAATCCGCGACCTCCTCTGACGGGTCACACGGGGGCCCGAGGTACGCTGCCTCGTCCCCGGAGCACGACATGCGAACCCACCTGCTCACCCTCCTCGCCCGGCGCGCCGGGCGGTTGCCCACCACCGAAGAACGCCGCCGCTTCCTCGCCGCGTCCGCCGCGGCGGGCGCCGGGCTCCTGCTCAGCGCCGCGGGGTGCGCCTCGCCCGGGCGTCGGTTGGGGTCGCGCGGCCGGGTGATCGTCATCGGAGCGGGCTTCGCCGGGCTCGCGTGCGCATTCGAGTTGACCCGGGCGGGGTGGGAGGTGGTCGTGCTCGAGGCCCGCGGACGCGTGGGCGGGCGGGTCCTCTCCTTCAACGACGCCGGAGGCAACGCCTTCGTCCCGGGCCGGAACATCGAGGGCGGGGGTGAACTCATCGGGTCGAACCACCCGACCTGGGCCGCCTACCGCGAGCGGTTCGCCCTGGACTTTCTCGATGTGACCGAGCGCGAGGACCTCGACTACCCGGTCGTGCTCGGGGGAGTGCCGCTCCGGCCCGCCGAAGCGATCGAGCTCTACGAGGAGATCGACGCCGCGCTCCCCTCGATCAACGCCGACGCCGAGCGGATCGACGCCGCCCGCCCTTGGGTCTCGGACCGCGCGGCTCACTTCGACGCGCGGAGCGTCGCCCAGCGGATCGCCGAACTCAACCTCTCACCCAAAGCCGATCGCGCCCTCACCGCGATCATCTCGGGAGACAACGCCGTCGACGCGTCGCGCCAGTCCGATCTCGCCCTGCTCGCGGCGGTCAAGGGGGGCGGGCTCGACGCCTACTGGACCGAGAGCGAGGTCTTCCGCTGCGACGGGGGCAACCAGCGCCTCGCCCTCGAACTCGCGCACGAACTGGGCGATCGCCTCCGTGTGCGAACGCCCGTCGCGGAGGTGCGCGCGACCGAAACAGCCGTCGCCGTGCGCACCGCAGGCGGCGAGTCGATCGAGGGCGACCACGCGGTGCTCGCGATCCCGCCCGGCCTGTGGAGCACGATCGTCTTCGACCCGCCGCTTCCCCCCGGCTTGAACCCGCAGATGGGCGTCGCGGTGAAGTACCTGGCACGCGTGGGCTCGCGCTTCTGGGAGCGTGAGGGAGCAAACCCGGACGCCCTGGGCGACGGGATGGTCACCTGGACCTGGGACGCGACGAGCGCCCAGGCCGGCCCAGGAGACGCGTGCCTGACGGCCTTCTCGGGAGGCCCCGCCGCCGAGCGTGCCCGCTCGATCGCCCCGGCCGCACGCGAGCGTGCCTATGCCCGCGAGATCTCGCTCGCCTTCCCGGGGTTCGGCGACGCGTTCAGGGAGTCTCGCTTCATGGATTGGCCGGGTGACGCATGGACGCTGGGCGGCTATTCGTTCGCTGCGCCCGGCGAGGTGACCCGCCTCGGGCCCGCGCTCTACGAAGGGCGTGGACGCCTGCATTTCGCGGGCGAGCACGCGAGCCCCGCATTCGCCGGGTACATGGAGGGGGCGCTCGAGTCTGGGGTCAGGGCGGCGAGGGCGATCGCGGATCGCTAACACCTTGCGGCGCCGAGAGATGCGCCGATTGGCCCGCGCACCGGACATCCCCTGAGGCTTTCCCGCACACGATCCGGACAATTTCGGTTGACAGCGTGTTCGGCCCTTGGTATTGTCCCCCTGCCGGGCCCGCGTCCATCGCCGCCCCCGGCCCGTGAAGCCGCCCATGGAAGGGCGGGCACGGCCCCGCGACGGCCCGCGTGCGCCCTGAAGGCTGAGGGGAATTCCCCAAGATGCCCGCGGCCCCGCACGCCAGAAAGAAGGGAGGGCCTCATGGCCCGCAGCGCAGCCGCTGACAAGAGCGTGTCGGACAAGTCCGTTTCCGCGTCGAAGACCTCCGGCAGCGAGGTCGAATCGAAAGCCGGGCAGGCCGTCGGCAAAGGCGCCAACGCCGCCCCCCCGATCTCCAAGGAAAAAGCGCAGGCCCTCGACCGCGCCGTCAGCCAGATCGAGAAGTCCTTCGGCAAGGGCTCGATCATGCGGCTGGACGAGGACGCCTATCTGGCCATCCCCGGGATCTCCACCGGGGCGCTCTCGCTCGATCTGGCCCTGGGAGGCCGCGGCATCCCGCGGGGCCGGATCGTCGAGATCTTCGGGCCCGAGTCTTCCGGCAAGACAACCCTCGCCCTGACGGTCGCGGCGAACGCGCAGAAGGCCGGGGGCGTCGCGGCGTTCATCGACGCCGAGCACGCGCTCGACCCCTCGTGGGCCAAGCGGATCGGCGTGAACATCGACGACCTGCTCGTCAGCCAGCCCGACACCGGGGAGCAGGCCCTGGACATCTGCGAGTTGCTCGTCCGCTCCAACGCCGTTGATGTCATCGTTGTGGACTCCGTCGCCGCGCTCATCCCCCGCGCCGAGATCGAGGGCGAGATGGGCGACACCCATGTCGGCCTGCAGGCCCGCCTCATGAGCCAGGCGATGCGCAAACTCACCGGCGTGATCGCCCGCAGCAACTGCACCGTCATCTTCATCAACCAGATCCGCGAGAAGATCGGCGTGATGTTCGGGAGCCCCGAGACCACGCCCGGCGGGCGGGCCCTCAAGTTCTACGCCTCCGTCCGCATTGACATCCGCCGGACCGGCGCCCTCAAGGACGGCGAGGAGAATGTCGGCAACCATGTCCGCGCCAAGGTGGTCAAGAACAAGGTCGCGCCCCCCTTCCGCCAGGCCGAGTTCGACATCATGTTCAACGAGGGCATCAGCGCCACGGGCGACCTTGTCGACCTCGCCGTCGAGTGCAAGGTCTGCGAGAAGAGCGGCGCCTGGTTCTCCTACGGCGAGATCCGCCTCGGCCAGGGCCGCGAGCGGGCCAAGGAGTTCCTCCGCGACAACCCCGAGCTCTTCGCCGAGATCCGCCGGGCCGTGCTCGCCATCCGGGCCCCCAAGCCGGGGGCGGCGAGCATCCCCTCCGCGTCGGACTCCGATTCTGACGACCTCGGCGAGGACTGAACACCGCCTTGCCGCCCGGACGGGGCGAGGCCTAATATCTCCGCCCCGGGAGGGCCGCCTCTCGGGACGCCGCGGATGTGGCGGAATTGGCAGACGCGCTAGGTTCAGGTCCTAGTGGGAGTAAAATCCCGTGGAGGTTCGACTCCTCTCATCCGCATTCCCGGGCCCCCCGGCCCGGGTTTTTCTTGCGCCCACGCCTTGACGGCCCGGGCCCAACCCATATCCCAAAAAGAGCGTGGCCCGGGTCGCCCCGGGCCACGCGTCACGCCGCACAGGATGGCCGATCCCTTCCCGGGATCAGCCGGGCTCAGTCAACCTCGACATTGACGAACACGCCGCCGTTGAGCTCCTCGCTCACCTTGCGGTAGAGCTCGTCGGTGTTGGCGGGCTGGGCGAACCCGGCCGGCATGGCCAGACGGGCGTCCCAGTTCTCGTCCGCGGTGCGTCCGAAGGAGCGGGCGGCCGCGTTCAGACGCTGCAGGGCCGCGTCGGCGAGTTCATCGAAGCGAGCGGCGTCGGAGAACGCCTGCCTCGTGCTCGCGTCCTGCCTGAAGTTGTTCAGGTACACATCCGCGTACGCGCGGTCACGCGACGCGATGGTCGAGGCGACCCGGGCGTCGAACTTCGAACGCACGGACTGCTCGTGCGCATCCGCGAGCGCCCGCTGCTCGTTCGCCGCGGCGAGGGCGATCTGCTCCCGGGCGTGGATCTCGGCGCGGTGCGCCATGCTCGCGGCCTCCTGGAACCCGAGCTTCGCGTTCGCGTCGGCGACCATCCGGCCGACCTCCGCGCCCGCGGTCATCGAGTTCGCGTCGGCGAGGCGACGCATGTACTCCACGCTCGCGTCGGCCTGCTTGCTCGAGGCGACATGCGTCGCCGCGAGCTCCGTCGCGTTCGCCACGCTGATGCGCTCGAAGGTGTCCGCGAGGACCTTCTGCTCCTCGAAGTTCGCCTTCGCGACCGCGAGGAAGGTCTCGGCGCTCTGGTCCAGGCGGGCCAGTTCGCTCGACAGGATCCGCCGGGCCGCGTCGATCTCGCCGTGCATCCGCGCCACAACCGCCGACTGGCTCTGCTCGAGCGCGGCCGCCTCGGCGAGCAGCGCCCGGCTCCGGGCCGTGCCCCGACGCAGGGTCGAGTCACGCCGGATCTCGAGCGTGCGCACCTCGCTGTCGCCGTTCCGGGCGGCGGTGTCCGCCTGCGCGAGCAGCTGCTCCACCCGGGCGGCGTTCTTCTTCTCCGTCGCCGAGGCCTTCGCCTTCATGCTCGCGATCCGGGCCATCGTGCCCTGCTTGTCGCTCTCCGCGTGCACGAACGAACGCTCGCGGGCCGCCTCCGCGGCGACCACAACGGCCTCCGCCCTGGAGAGCAGCGCCGCGATCTCCGCGTCGGCCTGGCGGCTGAACGCGTCCACACGCACCTGCCAGGCGCCGTGCTTGGCGTTCGCCTCGTCCAGCCACGCGTTGAACTGCGCGGTCTCCGAGTCACGCAGGGCGTACGCCTCCGCCTCGTCGGCTTCGGCCTGGATCCGCAGCTTCGACGACTCGGCCAGCTGCGTGCGGAACTTCGCGATCCGATCGGGCTCGATCACCGGCGCCTTCGCCGCCGCGTCCGTGAACGCCGGCGTGGGCTCCGACGCGGTCGGCGTCGACCCGTCCTTGGACTTCTGCGGCTTCAACGCCACCTTGCCCGACTTGATCTCCTTGGCGATCTGGCGGTACAGCTTGGCCTGCAGCTCGGCGGCCTCGGCCTCGGCGGAGGCCTTGATCGACTCGAATTCCTGCTCCGCGAGCTCACGCTGGTGCGTGCTCTCCGCCAGCACAGCCTTCACCCGCGCGTCGACCTCGGCCTGCACGAACGCCGACCGGGCCGACTTCTCGATGCGGTCCGCCTCCGCCCGCTTGACCGTGATCGCCGCCAGGCCCTTCTCCAGCGACGACCCGATGTGCGCGATCGCCTCGTCGTACGCGCCGCGGGTGTTCTCCTCGCTCTGCCGCAATTCGGCGAGACGCCGCTCGGCCTCGGCCGCGGCGAGCATCCGCTTCTCGACCGCCAGGGCACGCAGGTCGCCCGCGTCGGCCAGCGCCGACTCGAACGAGACCTGCGCCTGCTGCAGCGCCATCCCGTACTCGCCCTCAACATCCTGCAGCGCCAGGGCGTCGGCCTCGGCGTTCAGCTCCGAGACCGTCGAGAT
Source organism: Phycisphaerales bacterium (assembly GCA_036732005.1). GTDB lineage: Bacteria > Planctomycetota > Phycisphaerae > Phycisphaerales > UBA1924 > UBA1926. Next base: position 177,317 of record DAINDF010000002.1, on the reverse strand, counting down.
CGTCACCTCGCGCAGCGACTCGGCGTTCTGACGCAGCTCGGCAACCCGGGCCGAGGTCTGCTCACGCACCGAGCCGATCGTCGAGTTCAGCTCCGAAACCTGCGCCTGCGTCGCCTCCGTCAGGCTCTGCGCCTCGGTCCGCAGCGCCGTCACCTTCTCCGTCGCCCGCTGCGCCGTCAGGTCCGCGACCTGCACCATCTGATCGATCGTCGCCTGCCCGCGCTGCTCGACAGCGAACCGCTCGGCGATCAGCGCCTCGTGGCGGGCCATCGAGTCGTGCCACGCCGCGTCCGCGCTCGAACGCATCCGCTCGACCTCGGCCTGCCACTCGGAGATCGAGGTCGCGAGGAAGGCCTCACGCCGACGGGCCTCGGCGTTGTACGCGTGCCGACGCGCCTCGATCTCGGTCTGCTCCTGCTCGAACTTCGCGTCGTAGACATCAGAGTACAGGTCCGCCCGGGCGATCTCGCCCTGCGCCGCCGCGTGCGCCTCGGACAGCGCCGACGCCGCCGACGCGTACGACTCGTGCGAGCCCGCCGCCGCCTGGATCTTGGCGGCCTCCGCCGCGGCGCGCTGCGCCTCGATCGCCGCCGTGCTGAACTCGGCCTCGCTCAGCCACTGATCGGGCAGGTTCACCGCCTGGGCCTCTTCGGTGTAGGTCTCGTTCGTGTAACGCCCGGTCACCGCCTCGGGGGCGATCTGCACGCTCGACTGCGAGGCAAGGCCCTCCTTCTCGAACGAGTTCTTCGAGGAGACCTTGCCGGAGGACGAGCAGCCGCCCACGCCCGCGGCGAGGACAGCGACAAACGAGGTCACGAGGATTGGGGAGGCGCTGAGGTGAGCGGTCGGCTTGCGTGTGCGGTTCACGGCTTGCTCCTGTGCGTGTGCGTCGAGCCGGCCCCCGCGCGGGGACTCGTGGCGTCGGCTCGGCTTATCGACCCGTCCCCGGACGGGCTGGACCAACCCGTGAGGATCAGTCGTCATGCCCGCGCCGGGAGTGCCGGTTCTGCCGGGAGTTCCGATCAGGCCCGTCCGCGAGCCGGGCAACGACGCCCCCCCGACACGGGCGATACGCTCCCCCCGTGAGCGTCCTGTATTGCGGCATCGACGAGGCGGGATACGGACCCATGCTGGGGCCCCTCGTCGTCGGGCTCGCGATGTTCCGCGTCGAGGCCTGGGACCCGGGCGACCCCGCGCCCGACCTCTGGGAACGCCTCGCCCCCGCGGTCTGCAAGACCGCACGAGAGGCCGGCGATCGCATCGCCGTCGGCGATTCCAAGCGGCTCAAGCTCCCCAACGACTCGCGGTCGCACCATCCATGCACCCACCTCGAGCGGGCCGTGCTGACCACGCTCGCCATGCGGGGCGACCACCCGGCGGACGACGCCTCGCTCCTGACCGCGATGGGCGAGATCCTCCCCTCGCAACCCTGGTACGCCGGCGACCCCGTCCCCCTCCCGCTCGACCGACCGCCGGGGGCCCTCCGCATCGACGCCAACCTGCTCGCCTCGGCCTGCGAGACCGCCGGGGTCGCCGCCGCCGGCCTGCGCGTGCGGCTCGTGCCGGAGGACACCTTCAACGAGGTGGTCCGCGGCACGGGCAGCAAGGCCGCCACCACGGCGGGCCCGGTCGCGGAGTTGCTCCGCGCCGCCGCCGACGCGAGCGACGGGCCCGTTCGGATCGTCTGCGACCGCCAGAGCGGCCGGCTTGATTACGAGGACATCGTCGCCAGGGCCTTCCCAGGCGAGGCCGTGGAACTCGACGCACGCACCCAGCGCTCAAGCCGCTACCTCGTGCGCGAGGGCCGCGTGGCGATCCACTTCGAGACCGCCGCGGAGGACAGGCACCTCCCCACCGCGCTGGCCTCCATGGCGGCCAAGCTCGTCCGCGAACTGATGATGGCCCGCCTCAACCGCCACTTCACGGCCCGCCTGCCGGGGCTCCGCCCCACCGCCGGGTATGTGCAGGACGCCCGCCGCTGGCTCGCCGACGCCCGGGGCGTGCTGACCGACGACGAGCGAAAAGCCCTGGTGAGGATCGCCTGAGACGATGCCGGACACACACGCCGACAAGCCCATGCTCGACCTCGCCGCCCGACTCGCGATGCGGGCCGCGGGCGATGTCGAGCCCAACCCGCTGGTCGGCGCGGTCATCGTCAAGGACGGCCGCGTCATCGGCATGGGCCACCACCGACGCTTCGGGGGGCCCCACGCCGAACGAGAAGCCCTCGCCGACTGCGCCCGGCGCGGCGAGGACCCCGCCGGCGCGACGGTGTACTGCACGCTCGAGCCCTGCGTCCACTACGGCAAGCAACCCCCCTGCTGCGACGCGCTCGTCGCGGCGCGGGTTGCTCGCGTGGTCTACGCACGTCCCGACCCCGCGGACATCTCCGGCGGCGGCGAGCGGATTCTCCGCGAGGCCGGCATCGACGCCCGCCTCTCCGGGGCCAGCCCGCTCGCCACGCGCCTCAGCGACCCGTTCATTCACCGCGTCCGCACGGGCCTGCCGTGGGTGATCGCCAAGTGGGCCCAGACCATCGACGGCCGCATCGCGACCCGAACCGGCGAGAGCCAGTGGATCAGCGGGGAGGCGTCCCGCCGCCGGGTCCACCGCCTCCGCGCCCGCGTCGACGCCATTCTCACCGGGCTCGGCACCGTCTCGGCCGACGACCCCTTGCTCACCGCCCGGGGCGTGCGCCGCGTTCGGAGGCCCGCCCGGCGGCTGGTGATCGACCGCGACCTCGACATCGACGAAGACCGGGCGATCCTCCGCAGCGCCCGCGAGACCCCGACGACCATCGTCTGCAACAAGGACCTGCTCACGGCCGGCATCGTGGAAGCCAAGCGGGCCCGCCTCGAAGCGATGGGCGTCGACTTCGTCGGCGTCCCGGAGCGGCTGCACGACGCGGGACGCCTCCGCCTCGACATGCTGCTCGAGGCCGTCGCCCGCCAGCACGACATCACCAACCTCCTCGTCGAGGCCGGCCCGGGTCTCCTCGGCTCGCTCTTCGAGGACGACCTGATCAACGAGGCGGTGGTGTACATCGCCCCGGTGCTGCTGGGCGATGCCGAGGCCATGGCCGCCGCCACCGGCCGCATCGCCGAGCGGCTCAGCCAGGGCCGCCGCTTTACACTCTGCCGCGCCAAGCGGGTCGGGGACGACATCGAACTGACTTATCGGCGCCCCACCCCACCCTGACCGTCCGTCCCGCCGCCCCCGAGAAACCGGCCCCGCCCCCCGCCCAATACCAGGCGGGCCGAGCCCTGCATCGGGTACGCTGCCCGATCGGGCTCACGCCGGGCCCCGGAGGCCGACACCGGTCATGGAAGCACTCGCCGCGAGCATCGGATCGATCACCAGTTTCTCCTCGCGGACCTTCCTCCCCTGCTTCGTCGCGGCCTGCATGCTCCGGTTCGCGCCGGATTCCTGGCTCGCGCCCGACATCGGCCTGCTCCAGTCCCTGGGCGAATTCTCCCGCACGCCGACCTGGTTCACCCACGACCTCACGCTGATCGTCCTGGGCCTGCTCGCGGCCCTCGAACTCGGCGCGAACAAGATCCCCGAGGCCCGCGAGGCCCTTCTCCTCGTGGACAAGTACCTCAAACCGGTCGCCGCGATGATCGTCGCCAGCGAGATCCTCACCGCCGACGACCGGGCGTTTATCGAGCAGACCGTCGGCCAGGCGGGCGTGCTCGACTGGGCCGGCTCGCTCGCGATCGCGGGCGCGGTCTATGTCGCCGCCCTGATACGCTCCAGCCTGCTCGGCACCATCTTCGAGATCGACGAGGACGACGACGCCGGCGTCCAGGGCCTTCTGAGCTGGGTCGAAGACGCCTGGTCGGCCCTCGGGATCGTCGCCGCCTTCCTCTTCCCGTTCCTCATGCTCGCGCTCGCCGGGCTCGGGGTCCTCGCCCTCTGGCTCGCCCAGCGCTTCCTCGAGAAACGGGAGGCCAAGCGACGCGTCCCGTGCGGCAAGTGCGCCCGCGACATGTCCACCGCCGCCCTCGTCTGCCCGGCGTGCGGCGAGGCCAACCCCTCCCCCATGGCGGTCACCTGGCTCGGCGTCGCCGGGCGGTCCCTCGCCGCCGAAGACCAGCCCCACCGCCTCGAGCAGTTCCGCCGGTGCCGCCGCTGCGCCGAGCGCCTTGAGAAGCGCGAGGTCTCGCAGGCCTGCCCCGCCTGCGGCACCGTCTCGATGAACTCACCCGACACGGTCCGGGCCTACGACGCGTGGGTCCGCCGCCGACTCCCGGTCGTCGTGGTCGTCACCACCCTTCTGAGCCTGATCCCCGTCATGGGCCTCATCCCGGCGGTCATCTACTCCCGCCTCTCGATCGTGGCCCCCTACCGCCGCTCGATCCCCAGGCTCCGGTCATTCCTGATCCGCCTCGCCCTCCGCGCCCTCCTGCTCCTGGCGATCGGCATCCAGTTCATCCCGATCCTCGGGGCGATCGGCATCCCGCTCAGCGCCCTCGCCAGCCACCTCGCGTACCGGTCGGCATTCCTGAAACTCGCCGCGCCGCCCTCGCCCGCCGGCGCCTGAGCCCGGGCGCGCGTCCCCGTCAGAGCCGCTCCTGCACCAGGTCGTCGAACCCAGGCAGCAGGCGCCTCAGCGTCGAGATGTCGAACCGCGGGGGAAGACGGCCCGCGCCCAGCGACGCCTCCCCCGCCTCGACGACGACCCCGAGAGCGACCTCGACCGTCCGCGACGGGGGCGAGAAGCCCGCGCTCAGCAGGTCGTGGTCCGCCCAGGACAGCGTGACCGTGTGCCGCGTGCTCCGGTCCGCCGACCACGCCAGCGTCGCCTCGTACGACCAGCCACGCTCCGTCTCCGTCTCGGGGCCGACCCTGACCGCGCTCCGCCCAGACATCGCCATCGCACGCAGGATACCGCCCCGGGGGCCCAAGTGGCCGTACCATCGCCCAGCATGGAATTCCTCCTCGAGACCATCCGCCTCGGCCTGACCAACCTCCGCCTCAACCTCCTCCGCTCGATCCTCACCGCGCTCGGCATCATCTTCGGTGTCGCCGCCGTCATCGCGATGGTCGGCATCGGCGAGGGCTCCACCCGCGAGGCGCTCGCCCAGATCGAACGCCTCGGCGCCCGCAACATCATCATCCGGAGCCAGAAGCCCCCCGAGGCCCAGACCCAGCAGGGCGGCAACCAGCGCAGCTTCCTCAACCGCTACGGCATCACCTTCGCCGACCTCCGCGTCATCGAGGAGAACTTCCCCGACGCCGCCCAGGTCGTCCCGCTCAAGGAGGTCGGCAGCGAGATCCTCCGCGAGCAGATGCGCAAGATCAGCCAGGCCTTCGGCACCACGCCCGAGTTCGCCGAGGTCGCACGCCTCCGCGTCGCCCGAGGCCGCTACCTCACCGAAACCGACATCATCGCCCAGTCCCTCGTCTGCGTCATCGGGTCCGAGATCGCCAAGGAGTTCTTCCGACTCGAAGACCCCCTCGGCCAGACCATCCGCATCGACGACAAGGTCCTCGAGGTCGTCGGCGTCCTCAGCCCCATCGGCCTCTCGGGCGGCGCCGGCTCCGCCCTCGTCGGACGCGACCTCAACCTCGATGTCCACATCCCCATCTCCACCGCACGCGCGGTCTTCGGCGACGCCGTCATCCGACGCACCCAGGGCTCCTTCCAGGGCAACGAGGTCCAGATCGCCGAGATCTACCTCGAAAGCCCCGAACGCGAGCGCGTGATCACCGACGCCGCACGCCTCCGCCGAATCATGGAGACCCGCCACCCCGAGCTCACCGATGTCGGCATGATCGTTCCCTACGAACTCCTCGAGAACGCCCGCAAGCGGGCCCTCACCGGGCAGTGGATCAGCGCCTCGATCGCCGCCATCAGCCTCCTCGTCGGCGGCATCGGCATCATGAACATCATGCTCGCCACCGTCACCGAAAGGACCCGCGAGATCGGCATCCGCAGGGCCCTCGGCGCCACCCGCAAGCACATCATCGCCCAGTTCCTCGTCGAGACCGGCGTGCTCAGCGCCGTCGGCGGGCTCGTCGGCGTCGCCCTCGGGCTCGGCCTGACCGTCACCCTCGACAAGGTCGTCCCGATGCTCCCCGACGCCCCCTTCATCGGCGACTATGTCCCCCGCGATGTCTCCCTTCCCACCGCCGTCAGCCCATGGGCCGTCATCGTCGCCTTCCTCGTCGCCGCCGCCACCGGGCTCGTTTTCGGCATCTACCCCGCCCGCAAGGCCGCCCGCCAGGACCCCATCGTCGCCCTCCGGCACGATTGAGTCAGGCAAAAGAAAAACCGCGTGCCACCACGGCACGCGGTCGATTGACTCCTGTTGACCGCGTGGGCCTCACGCCCCGCCGAGCAGGTCCGCGATCTCGTCCTCCACGGGGTTGCTGGCCCGGTCGTCCGCCGGCCCCTTGCCCCGCTTTGTCCCCTTCCCGGTCTTGGGCTTCTCCCGACCGTTCTCGGGCAGATCGTCCTCCTCGTCGTCGTCCTCGGCGGCCTCGGCCTCGAGCGCGGCCTCGTGCGCCCGCTCGGCCTCCTCGAGCTCACGCTCCGCCTTCTCCCGCTCCGCCTGCGTCATCTTCCGCTTGATCGCCTCGATCTTGTCCCGCTCCGGCGCCAGCACGATGCTCGTCTGCCGACCCACCCACCGGGGCGACTGCTCGACCTTCGCGATGTCTCCCAGGTCCACGCAGATCTTCTGAAGCCGGTCCAGCCCAAGTTCCTTGTGCATCATCTCACGCCCGCGGAAACGCTGCGTGATCTGCACCTTGTGCCCCGCCATCAGGAACTTCCGCGCCTGGTCCACGCGGATCTGCACATCGTGCGGGTCGATCTTGATCGAGCGACCGAGCCGGATCTCCTTGAGTTCCTGACCCTTCCCCGCCGCCCGGCTCCGCTGCTGCTTCTTCGAGAGGTCGTACTTGTACTTCCCGTAGTCCATGATCTTGCAGACCGGCGGGCGCGCGTCCGACACAACCTCGACCAGGTCGAGCCCCGCCTCCTGCGCCATCCGCAGCGCCTCCGCGGTGTCCACGACGCCGACCTGTTCGTTGTCGGCCCCGATCAGCCGGATCGGGGTAATACGGATCATGTGGTTCACCCGGGTGCGCTGCACCGGGGCCGGGCCTCTCATCAGAAAGCGGCGTGCGATGTCAATTCTCCTTGACCAGACGGAACGCGACCGAACGACCCCCACCGCCACGCGCGGCCGAGGCGTCGTCACGACAGTTCGTGAACTGCAACAGGATGGGCGGGACCACAACCTCGGTCATCCCGCAATCCCGAAAACGCGAGAAACGCCGCCCGCCCCCAACGCCCCGAGACACCACGCCACCCCGACGCATCCAACGACGCGGCTCGGGGAAAACAGTCTCTCGGAAACGCTTGAAGCCATGGAAACGGGGGGTGCTCCTCGGCCGGGGACAGACCCCGGGTTGCGCAAAATCTATTTCAGGTGCCCCCGCCAAGCAAGCGCCCTGTCCAAATCCTTTACAGAGCGATCTGGACGATGTTCAACGCCGCGCTCAGCACGAAAAGCACCACCATCACCAGGAACATCGGCTCGGCGAAGACCGAAGTCCAGCCCCGCCCGGCCGCCCCCCCGGCGGCGTTCTGGGGCAGATCCGCCGGCGAAGCTGCCCGCTCCGCCTCGGCCAGCCCCGAAATCTGCTCAAGCCCCCCGAGGTCCTTGTGGGCGATCGGGGGCTTCTCCCCCGCCCGAACAGCGCGGAGGTCCAGCAGCAGGTCCTTGCAGGATTTGTACCGCTCCCCGGGCTTCTTGGCCATCATCATCTCGATGACCTCGCTGATCCCGGCGCTGAGCTTGGGGTTCACATGGTCCGGCGCCGTCAGCGGCGTCTTCAGGTGCTTCTTCATCACCTCCGACGGGTCCTTGCCCTCGAACGGAACAACCCCCGTCACCATGTGGTACAGCGTCGCGCCAAGCGAGTAGATGTCCGACTGCGGGCCGATGTGCTCGAGCCCCATCACCTGCTCGGGGCTGATGTAGTAAGGCGTCCCGAACGCCTTGCCCTTCTCAGCCTCCGCCGCCTCCTTGTCCGACACCGCACGCGCAAGCCCCATGTCCGCGAGCTTCACCACCCCCTGCTTGGTGATCATGATGTTCTTGGGCTTCACATCCCGGTGGATCAGGCCCCGCCCGTGCGCATGGTCCAGAGCCTCGGCGACCTGGATCGCCACCTCCACCGCGTCCTTCTCCTCGAACCGCTTCTGCGAGACGATGTCGTCGTGGACCGTCCGCCCGTCCACATACTCCATCACGAAGTAGTAGGTCTCGCGATTCTGACCGACATCGAACGCCTGCACGATGTTGGGGTGATTCAGCCGCGCCGCCGCCTGACCCTCACGGAAGAACCGCTCGATGAACTGCGCGTTCGCCGAGAACTTCGCCGGCAGGATCTTCACCGCCACATAACGGTCCAGGCTCCGCTGCTTGGCCCGGTACACCCGAGCCATCGCCCCCCGGCCCAGCTCCTTGAAGTCCGTGTACCCGGGAATCCCCTTGCGCTCGTCGTCCAGCCGCTCGCGCAGCCGCAGCATCTGGCTCTGCGTCGCGTACCCATTGCGGACCAGCAATCTCCAAAGCGATCGCTCGTTCGGGTCTTCGATGCCCTTCGCCAGCGCAAGACAGTGCTGCACCTGCTCCGTCGTCGCCAACCCCTGGTCGATCACCGCCCGGCCCACGATCGTGTCCAGGTTCGTCCCGCTCTTCTCCGCCTCCGCGCGCCACGCGTCCCCAAACCCGGAAACATCACCGCTCCGCGAGTCCACCCCGGGGGGAACGAACCCGGCCGTGTCCTCCGCCGAAATCGGCAGACCGCCGTTCGATTCGAGTTTGGGTTCTGGCTGACTCATCCCGCTTCCGTCCGCGCAAGACACCGCGCGGGGACCGAACTGGCTGGAAAATAATGAGGCCCGCACGGATTGTCAACGCCGGGCACCGCCACGAGCGGATCGCCCGGATTGTCCCGACTCCCGATACGGCCCGATCCCGGAACGGATCGACCCGCTTGTTCACGGGGGCGCAGATTGCCCGCACCGCCCGCGCCCCACGCCCCCCAACCCCGCGCCATCGGCACATCCGGTCTACACCTGAACCCCCATCCGCCGCAACGCGCCCAGCCCGCCGCGGTTCTCGGGCCTCCCTCGCGCGCGATCCCCACTCCGCGTCAACGCTCGACCCCAGATGGCCGATCCTCCCTCCGACCCTCTGCCTCCGAGGAGATCCCCGTGTCGCTCGCCGCCCTTGCCGACGCCTTCTTCCGCGAGGTCGCCGCGTCGGGCGAGGTCTTCGCCATCGAGCACGAGGACGAGGGCCCCGAGACCTGGCACCTCGCCGGGGGCATCCACGCCCGTCCCTTCTTCTCCTCCCGGGCCCGGGCCGTGCGCATGCTCGAAGGCCCCCTCCGCCGCAAGGGACGCGTCGTCGTCCCCCATCTCACCGCCGAGTTTCGCGACCAGATCCTGCCCGCCATGCGGGCCGATGGGCTCCTCGTCGGGCTCAACTGGTCCGGCATGCGTGCCCGAGGCTACAACCTCGACCCCGACCAGGTCCTCCTGTCCTTGCAAGAGGCCTCAACACGACGCGCCGCCGGCTGACATCCGCCCCGCTACCGTGAGCGGATGACCGCACCCCCCGATCTGCTCTCCGACCTCACCGAGTCCCAGCGCCAGGCCGTCGAGTGCACCGAGGGCCCCCTCCTCGTCCTCGCCGCGGCGGGTTCAGGGAAAACCCGCGTCATCACCCGCCGCATCGCCCACCTCATGCGGCTCGGCATCCCCCCCTGGCAGATCCTCGCCCTGACCTTCACCAACAAGGCCGCCGGTGAGATGCGCGAACGCGTCCACACCCTCCTCGAAGGCGAGCCGGACGCCGAACGCCGCCTCCGAGGCCTCACCGTCACCACCTTCCACTCCCTCTGCGCCCGCCTTCTCCGCCGCTACGCCGACCGCGCCGACCTGCCCGGCCTCAAGCCCGACTACACGATCAACGACACCGCCGACCAGACCGCCGCGATGAAGCGGACCCTTGAACGCCTCGACCTCTCCACCACCAACTGGCCCCCCCGCTCCGTCCTCGCCGCGATCTCCAACGCCAAGAACGAGCTCCTCGACGCCGACGCCTATGCCGCCCGCGCCGCCGACTTCTACAGCAAACAGGTCGCCAAGATCTACCAGGCGTACGCCCAGACCCTCCGCCAGGCCGGCGCCATCGACTTCGACGACCTCCTCCTCCTCACCGCCCGCATGCTCTCCCGCGACCCCAAAATCCGCGGCGAATGCCAGAACCGCTGGCGATACCTCCTCATCGACGAGTACCAGGACACCAACGGCGCCCAGTTCCAGATCGCCTCACTCCTCGCCGGCGACCCCCGCCCCGCCCACAGCGACCTCGCCGGAATGCCCGGCATCGACGACGACGACCTCGGCCAAACCGTCGGCCCCAACATCTGCGTCGTCGGAGACCCCGACCAGGCCATCTACGGCTGGCGCGGCGCCGACATCTCCAACATCCTCGAATTCGAGGAGCACTACCCCGGCGCCCGCGTCATCACCCTCGGCGAGAACTTCCGCTCCACCCGCCCCATCCTCGCCATCGCCGACCGCCTCATCAAACACAACACCCGACGCAAGGACAAACCCCTCTACACCAGCCGAGACGGCGGCGAGCCAGCCTCCGTCGTCCTCTGCCGCGACGAACGACACGAGGCCGACCTCATCGCCGACTGGTTCCGCGCCGAGCACGAGACCAATTCCATCGCCTGGCGCGACATGGCCGTCTTCTACCGCACCAACGCCCTCTCCCGCGTCGTCGAGGACGCCCTCCGCCAGGCCGGCGTCCCCTACACCATCGCCCGCGGCACCGCCTTCTTCCAGCGCGAGGAGATCAGGAACGCCGCCGCCTACCTCCGCGTCGTCGCAAACCAGGCCGACGATGTCTCCCTCGAACGGATCATCAACACCCCCACCCGCGGCATCGGCAAGTCCAGCCTCGAACGCATGCGTGCCCTCGCCGCCGAGCGCGCCGCCCCCATCTTCGACGCCCTCCGCACCGCCAGCGAGGGCGACGGCGTCACCGCGCGGTCCGCCTCCGCCATCGCCGCGTTCGTCCACACCATCGACACCTGGACCGGCGCCGGCTCATTCATGGGCGCCGAGGTCGCCTCCTCGCTCCACGAACTCGTCGCCCGCGTTATCGATGAGTCGGGCCTCCGCGCCCACTACGCCAAGCAGGCCAAGACCTCGGGCGCCGAGGCCGACGCCGAACGCCTCGACAACCTCGACGAACTCATCAGCAGCGCCCGCCAATTCGAGGATGAGTACGACCCCGAGGCCGACCCCGTCGCCTTCCCGGGCCCCGACGCCGCCGCCGCGGGCGCCCCCGCCCAGGTCCCCCCCCTGCTCGCCCTGCTCCGGGCCTACCTCGAATCGATCGCCCTCGTCGCCGACGCCGACGCCGTCGACCCCGCCCAGGGCTCCGTCACCCTCATGACCCTCCACGCCGCCAAGGGGCTCGAATTTCCCGTCGTCGCGATCATCGGCCTCGAAGAAAGCGTCCTCCCCCACGCCCGCGCCTTCGAGTCCGAGGCCGCCCTCGAAGAAGAAAGACGCCTCGCCTTCGTCGGCATCACCCGCGCCATGCGCAGGCTCCACATCACCTGCGCCCGCTACCGCACCGTCCGCGGCCTCGTCCAACGCACCATCCCCAGCCGCTTCCTCGACGAACTTGGATCCGAGCACATCACCCGATCCGACCAGACCGACGCCTGGGACGACGAGCCCCGCGACCCCTTCGACGACGCCCCCCACGCACGCCCCACCCGATCCGACTCAGGCTCGCCGTCGCGCCCCACAGGCTCGGCGTCCGGCTCCATGGAAGAAAAACTCGCCGCCCTCCGCGCCGCCCACAAATCCGCAAGCCCCGCCGCCTCCAACCAATACCCCCCGGGCGCCCGCGTCCGCCACCCACAGTTCGGCGAGGGCGTCGTCGCCGCCGTCACCGGCTCAGGCTCAAACGCCCGCGTGGAAGTCAACTTCCGAGGCCTGGGCAAAAAGACCCTCGTCCTCGAATACGCCCGACTGAAACGCGTCGACGAGCGCTGACCACTCCCGCCGCCCAGCCCTCGGCATCCGAAAGAGCCCCGAGCGTCAGCGACGGGCCGGCAATCAACCGCGTCCCCAGCGTCGGGCACAACCGCGAAGACCGAGCCCCTCCCACGCGGCACTCGGCCCTGCCCCCCTCCGTGCGCCACGTCCATCCTGGCCGTGCTCCACCTCGCCTTGCTCTGCCCAGCCCCCCACCTCCCGGCAGTAGCCCCCGCAGCACAGCCGTCGCGCACGAGACCCCACATCCGCGGCTCATACTGATCTGGATTTGTTGACGCGCGGGAAGTGGTGCCACGACCCGCCCGGAGGGCGCGTCGTGCGTCTCTGATCGGCGTCCGATCCGCACCACGCGCCGCTGACGCGGCGGGTGGCGGAACCGCCGGCGCACGCGCAGCGAGCAATCACAAGCCGCATCAAACCCCGCCCCCGAAATTCTCTTGATCGCCCTCCCAACCCTCAGTTAGTATTCACTAATCAAGGAGCCCCCATGCCCCACCCCCACCCCCACCCACGCACCCTCCTCCGTATCGCCGCCACCGCCCTGCTCCTCCTCTGGGGCGGCTTCTGGCTCTGGTTCGCCGGGGCTTCCATCCTCTCCGAGTTCGACCCCGCCACCCTCGCCATCCCGCTCTTCCGCTTCGTCCTCCCCCTCGTTCTCTTGATCGCCCTGGGCATCGCCACCCCCCGCCTCGGCGGCATCCTCCTCATCGCCGCCTCGGTCTACGCCGTGATCTACTACGACAACACCTCCGCCCGCCTCCTCCTCGCGCTGCCCGCCTTCCTCGCCGGTGTCGCCCTCGCCATCGCCGGACGAGGCGGCCCCCGACCCGCACCCCCGCCGACCGCCCCGCTTTGACATCCGCATCCCGCCCCGGGACACTCCCCCCATGCCCTCACGAGAGGCCGCAGCCAGACCGCACGCACCCGATGCCGCACGCGACGACGACGCGGTCGTCCCCTTCCTCCGCGCCGCGGGCGTCGTCTTCTTCCCCCTCATGACCGCCCTGACCTGCCAGACCCACCTCTGGCCCTGGCTGGCCGTCCCCATGAAGCCCTTCGGCGTCCCGATGACCCTCCAGACGCTCTGGGTCCTCCTCACCGCGCTCTGCATCGGGCCCCGCTTCGGCACCCTCGCGATGCTGGGCTACCTCGTCGTCGGCGCGATCGGCGTCCCCGTCTTCTCCGACGGCGAGGCCGGCGTGCTCACCATCCTCGGGCAGACCGGGGGCTACCTCGTCGGCTTCGCCCTCTGTCAGCCCGTCATCGCCTCGATCGTCCGGAGGCGCGACGGCTCCGTGCGCGGCTGGGGCGCCCTGGTCCTCGCCGTCCTCGCCGGGCACGCGGTCATCTTCTCGATCGGCGTGCCATGGCTCTTCGTTGTGCGCACGCTCGACGCCGCCGCGTCCCCGATCTCTTTCGGCGACGCGGTCTACGGCGGGTTCGTCGTCTTCATCCCCGGGATGCTGCTCAAGTCCGCGATCGCCGTGCTCATCGGGCGCTGGGCCGTCCCCTGGGCCGCCAGGCGGATTTGGTGATCACCCCCACCGGCACGCCAGCGCCCCGCCCGCGAGCGACCGGATGCCGGCGATCCGCACCTCGCCCCGGTTCTGCACCGAAACAAGGGGCGTGATCCCCCGCTCCGCCAGCGCCGCCGCCGCGCGGTCGCTCAGCCACGCCTCGGCGCACGGGTACATCCCCCGCCCCCCGTCGAGCGGGAGCACGGGCAGGTCCTCCACGCTCCCCGCCCCCGCGGGCTCGAAGGACCACCCCGCCTCGGTGAACGCCCGCCCCAGCAGCAACGCCACCAGCGTCGCCCCGCTCGACCAGAGCAGCGTCTCGTGCGCCGGCGGCGACTCGACCTCCGCGAACGCGAAGCGTTCGACCGCGTCCGTGCGCGGGCCGTACGGCAGCCTCGCCAGCACCCGCGGAACGCACACACACACCGCCTCGGCCCCCGGCGCGTCGCGCAGATCGGCGTACGCCTCGGCGGGCACCCCCCACCTCGTGTGGTCGAGCACCCCCCCGAAGCCCTCGGCGCCGTCGACGCCGATAAGTCCGGGCACCACGCCCGTCAGCAGCGGGGCGCCCGCCCGGTGCGCGAACGCGGCGAGGATGCCCAGCGACGGCAGGTCGTCCTCGCCGTGCTCGTGGAGGTGCACGATCACCGCCCAGGGCACGCCGCCCGAGGTCTGCACGGGGCGGGTGACCAACTCGTGCTCAAGATCGCTCGCGTGCGCGCGCACCTCGCCCGCGCCCGCGTCGAGCGCGAACAGCTCGAGCGACTCGTCGAGTTCGAGCCCGGTGACGAGCGTCTGCAGCGAACGCCACGCCGACTCGACGCCCTGCCAGGCCGGGCAGTGCAGCACCGCGCGCATCTCCTTCGCGATCGCCCCCTCGACCGCTTCGATCAGTTCATCCTGTCGCGGGTCGCGGTCGGGCACGATGTACGGCGCGATCATCGAGCGGATCAACGCGTCGAGGTCCGCGTGCGCCTTGGGCGGCGCCTTGCCGATCGCGCCGCCGAGCATCGCGGCGAACTCCGACTCGGCCGTCGCCTCGCCGCCGGGCTTGGCCTCGATCTCCATCGAGGGCGCCGCGGCCCACCCGCGCACCTCCGCCGCCGCCTCCTCGAACCGGCGCGGGTCGCCGACACGCGTGCGCAGATCCCGCAGTTTCGCGAACACCGCCGCCTTGTCATAGATGGCGTCCGGGTGCAGGTCGTCGATCGACCGGATCGGGATCTCGACCGAGGGCTGCTCGGCGAGCCGGACCGTCGCCCCGAGCCGACCCGGGAGGTCGTCCAGCGCGTCCAGATCGACCCGGACCGGGACCCGCCCGCCCAACGGCTCGACCACCCCCCGGCTCTGCCGGCCCGAGAAGTCGGCGATCACCAGGATCCTGAACGGCCGTTCGTCGTCCGGTCGCTCCCGCCCGCCCCCGCCTGGGCGTCCGTCCCCGAACGAAAAATGCAGTGACATGGTCGCCCCTTTCCGAGTTTGCCGGCCTTGAGTCTACAGCCAACCCGCGCCGGGCCGAATCCGCCCGGCATTCAAGCCGAAATGACCCCCAGATGACCGATGCCCCCATGCAGATCCTGGTTGACGGCCTCTGCCCGCTCTGCCGGCACGAGGCCCGCCTCCTCGAGCGGCTCGACGCGGGCCGCGGGCGGCTGCGCACCGTGGACATCGCCGCCCCCGCCTTCGACCCCGCCGCGTTCGGGGTCTCCTTCGAAGAGGTCATGGGCAAGATCCACGGCGTCCTGCCCGACGGGCGTCTGATCACCGGCATGGAGGTCTTCCGCCGCGCGTACGACGCGGTCGGCTGGGGCTGGCTGTGGGCCCCCACGGGCTGGCCCGTCCTCAGGCCGATCTTCGACGCGGCCTACCGCTGGTTCGCGCGGAACCGCTACCGCCTCACCGGCCGGGCCGACCCCTGCGTAGGCGACCGCTGCCGGGTCTGACCCCGACAACACGGGGGAGCCCCCCGCTACCCGTTCTCGTGCCACCCGCGCGCGATCGGCACCCGCCGCCCCGGTCCGAAGGCGACGGTCGTGACCTTCAGCCCCGTCGCCATCTGCCGTCGCTTGTACTCGTTGCGGTCGATGAGCCGGCAGATCCGACGGACGGTCGGCCCGTCGAACCCGGTCTCGGCGATGATCCGCGCCGCCGTCTGCCGCCGCTCGACATGCCGGTCGACGATCTCGTCGAGCACCTCGTACGCCGGGAGCGAGTCCGAGTCCTTCTGATCGGGCGCCAGCTCGGCGCTGGGGGGCTTGGCGATCGTGCTCTCCGGGATCGGCGGCGTCTCGAAGCCCGCCCGCCCCGGGTTCTCGTTGATCCAGCGCGAGAGCCCGTACACGCGCGTCTTGGGCACATCGCTGAGCACCGCCAGCCCGCCGTTCATGTCGCCGTAGAGCGTGCAGTAGCCCACGGCGAGCTCGCTCTTGTTGCCGGTGGTGAGGACGATCGCGCCGGTCCGGTTGCTGACCGCCATGATCATGGTGCCGCGGAGCCGACTCTGGAGATTCTCCTCCGTCAGGTCCGGCAGAGTCCGCCCCAGCCCGCGCTCGCCGATCGACCCGAACACGCCGTCGAGCGTCCCGCCGATCGCGGCGTGCGCCGGGCCGATCGGGGCCTCGGCCACGGCCACGCCGAGCCTTATGCCCAGGTCGACCGCGTCGGCGAGCGCGTGCCCGCTCGAGTAGCGCCCCGGCATCGCCACGCCCAGGACATTCCCCGCGCCCAGCGCCCGGGCCGCGATCACCGCGGTCAGCGCCGAGTCGATCCCGCCAGAGAGCCCGATGACCGCCTTCGAGAACCCGGTCTTGCGGCAATAGTCCCGCACGCCCAGCACCAGCGCCTCGTACAGCAGCGCGTGCTCCTCCGCGGCAAGCAGCGGGTCGTCGACCTCGCCCATCCGCGTCGCGTCGCTGTCGAGCACGAGCAACTGCTCGGCCCACCCCTTCGCCGCCGCGAGCAGCGCCCCATCGGGCCCGACGATCGCCGAGTGCCCGTCGAAGATCAGGTCGTCGTTGCCCCCGACCTGGTTCACCGAGCCCACGGTGATGCGGTGCCGCGTCGCGTGCTTGCGCAGGATCTCCCGGTGCCGCCGCCCTTTGCCCAGCACGAACGGGCTCGCCGAGGGCACGATCACCGTCCTGGCCCCGGCCCCGGCGAGCTCGGCGATCGGGTCGGGCGCGTCCGCGTAGGCGGAACTGAACCCCGCGTCCTCGCCCTTCCACATGTCCTCGCAGATCGCCAGCCCCACTCGCTCGCCCGCGATCTCGATCACCACAGCCGACGAGCCCGGCTCGAAGTACCGGTCCTCGTCGAAGATGTCGTAGGTCGGCAGCAGCCGCTTGTCGTAGAACGCGATCTGCTCATTGTCGCGATAGACCACCAGGCTGTTGGCAAGCCGCCCCGCGCCGCCCGCCGACCTGTCCAGCGGGAGCGGCAGCCCCAGCACCACCGTCAGACCCGAGGTCAGCGTCGTCCCGATCCGCTCCGCCTCGGCCGCGCAGGCCTGCACGAAGCCCTCGTGCAGCAGCAAGTCGCGGGGCGGATAGCCGCACAGGCACAGCTCCGGGAAGACCACCGCGTCGACGCCCCGCCGGCGCGCCGCTTCGATCCCCCGCTCGATGAGCAGGGCGTTGCCCCGGATGTCGCCGACGGTCGGGTTGATCTGCGCGAGCGCGAGCCGCATGGGCGGATGGTAGAGCCCCGCTCAGGCCTTGCCGCGGGCCGCCAGGGCCCGCAGCATCCGGTCCGGGCGGAGAAACGCCACCCCGAGCCCGGCCCCGACCAGGTTGACCAGCGACTCCGACGCGCTCACCGCGAGGATGACGACCACCAGCGACTCGTCGCCCCCGCCCAGCCCGAGGGCCCCGGCCAGCCCGACCGACCCCGCCTCGCGCGTCCCGAGCATGCCGAACGGGCTGAGCATCCCGATCAGGAAATAGGTCGTCGAGACGAGCACCGCCTGCTCCCAGGAAAGCGGTACGCCGAGGATCGAAGCGGCCACAACGAAGCGCGCCGTCTGCGACGCGAGGTCGGCCACACGAAGCAGCGTCGCCCCCCAGGCCGCGCCCGCGTGGGCGAGCATCGCGAACACCCCGTGGAGCCGGGCGAACGCCTCCCCGCGGAGGAACCGGGCCAGCGGCCCGATCCGCGTCGCGTCGGCCAGGCGGTGGAGACGCCCCAACCCCCGCACCCCCGCGAACCACCCGGCGACCCCGATCGCCGATCCGGTGGCGACCAACACGCCCGCGCCGCCCGAGATCCACCACACCAAATCCACGCGGCCCCGCCAGAGGCTGACCAGGCCAAGCGGGCCGAGCGTCGTGAGCACCAGCACCGCCATCGCCCCGAACCACGCGGCGATCGTGAGCAGCGGCACGCCGTCGCGGCGGTTGTGAATCGCCACACGGAGCACCACGCTCAGTTTGAACGGGAGATACGAGAGCATCGTCGCCACCGCGTTGGTGGCGAGCATGGCGGAGAAACCGATCCGGCGCTCCGGCAGCAGCACGACCCAGAAGATCACGCCGTTGAGCACCAGCGTCGCGACCGAGAGCGCAAACAGCAGCGACAGCTCGCCCACGCCCGCCTCGCCGAGCCGGGAGAGTTGGGCCCGGTTCTCGGGCTTGAAGGCCTCAAGCCCGCACCAGACCAACAGGCCGATGCCCGCCGCAAACCCGGCGAGTTGCAGCACCACCCCCAGCGGTGATCGCCCCCGCCCGCTCAAGGCGTCGCCCCCGCCGGCGGGACTCTGTAGAGCCGAACGCCCAACTCCGGCCAGGCACGAACGGGCTCGAGCGAAGAAAGCACCCGTTCGAGCAGCCCGGGCGTCACCCGCGGATCCAGGTACCCGCTCGCTTCCTGCCGGCTCAACTCGGAGAAATCGACCATCACATACGCAGATCGGCCCGAAGCCCCCCCCTCCGCGAGCGTGAGTGCTGTCGGCTCATCCCAGGTGGTCGCGTAGCGTGTCTCGGGCCGGATGTACAAGGGTGTGGCCCCGCCGACCAGCCACACCACCGCCCCCTCCGGCAACTCGTGGTTCACGAACGCGACCGGCGAAACCCGCCCGAGCCCCGGGTCGTAGGGATCGCCCAGGAACGCCGAGGGACCCGCCAGCAACAGCCCGTTGGGCCGACCCCCGCGTTCGCCCGCGAAGATCGACCACGCCAGCGCGGCCTGCCCCAGGCAGAGCAGCACGCCCACGCCCGCCCCGAAACCCCGAGGCGCGCGCACCGACCCCGCCGCCACCGCGATCAACGGGCCCGCGGTCAGGAGACATGGCAGCAGGAACCGGCTCTGGATATGGGTCAGCGCGATCCACGCGCCGAGTTGCCCGCCGAGGCCGAGAAGCAGGCCCACCCCGATCCGCCGGCGCGTCGCCCCGATCAGCAGCACCCCGCCCGCCACTGCCGCCGCCGGGAACAGCGCCCCCCACTGCGGGTTGGTCACGCCGCGCCACCTTGCCACGGGGTTCGCCCCCGGATCGGCGTCGGGATCCGTCCAGAGCGCAACCCGGAGCCGGTGCGCGGGCGAGCCCTCCACGGCGTGCGCGCGCGACCAGCGCGCCGCCTGCTCGTCGGTCCAGTGCGCACGCCCCAGCGTCTCGGCGGCGAACGGGAAGACCGGGTTGCCGCAAGCCGCGGCGTTGCGCACGAGCCACGGCGCCAAGCCCAGCACGCCCCCGATCGACCCGATCAGCACCGCACGCCCCCACACCCGCCATGAAAGGAATCGCAGCAGCAGCACACCCGCCGGAAGGCCGACAAAGAACAACGCCGTCGGCTTGATGCAGCACGCGACGCCGACCAGTGCCCCTGTGAGTGCCGCCTGGAGGCCAGGCGTGCTCGACCGCCCGGCGGCGGCGAGCATCGCGCCGGCGCCGATCGCGAGCACCCCCATCTCGTTGTAGGCAAGCGACCCGACCACGACGGACCAGGGCGTCGCCAGCACGAGCCCGCCCCCGACCGCCGACGCGACCCGCCGCCCCAGCCTCCCGGCGCCGGACGCCGCCGCGAGCCGCCCGCAGAGCCTCGCGATCAGCCCGGCCGCCCCCACCGCGATCCCCGCGTGGAGGTACTGGGCGCCGAGCAACCGCCATCCACCACCCGCGAGCAGCCCGTCGGCGCCGGGCGGCGCGAGCTGCGCGAGCGCGACAAATCCGACCTCAAGCGCCCCGGGCAAGTACGAATAGATGTTGTGCTCCAGCGGCCGCGTGTGCCCGAACGCGAGCCACTCCTGGGGCAGTTGCAGGTGATAGCTGAGCGTGTCGTATCCGCCGTATTCGCTGGCCCACAACGCCCCGGGCGGGTTCGACGCGGCGACCAGCAGCAGCGCGATCCCGGGCAGGCCCGCCCAGAGCCATCCGGGCGGCGCGGCGAGGGCCCGGCGACGCCTCAACGCCAAGCCCGCCCCCGCCAGCCCGGGAAGACAGACGAGCCAGACGACGGGTGTGGAGAGCAGGCCGGCCACGCCGAGGCACGAGAAGGCCGTCAACAGCGCCGCGAGCCCGACGGCGAACCCCGCCCGGGCCGCGCCGGCCCACCGGCCCGCGAGCCGCCCCAGCCCCCATGCGCTCAGCAGGCACACGCCCGCGGGCCAGCCCGCGCGGATGAGGCTCTCCAGCACCACGACGAGCGCAAGCCCCGGCCCCTGGGGCCCCCCGATCCCGCCCGCGGCGGCGATCAGCGCCAGAAGAGCGCACAACCAGGCCCCCCACGCGACGGGCGGGCGTCTGAGCGTGCCCAAGGGATGGCCCGCGTCGCGGTGCATCGGGGCGAGTCTACCCGGGCTTATCATGCACGCGATGCAGTTGCCCCCGACGCCCCAGCACGACGAGGAGATCCTCCCCCCGCTCTGCGCCGTGTTCCGGCGTCACCTCAGGGCCGAGGGGCAGAAGTACACCCCCGAGCGCGCGCACATCCTCGACACCATCATCAACATCGACGGGCTGTTCGAGGCCGACACGCTGCTCGAAAGCGTGCGCGGCGACGGGTTCACGGTCAGCAAGGCAACGGTCTACCGAACGCTCAAACTGCTCGAGGACGCGGGGATCATCCAGCGTGTGCCCTTCGAACGCGAGCAGGTCCATTACCAGTTGGTCTACGGGCGGCGGGCCAACACGCTGATCGTCGACCTGGACACGGGCGAGGTCGAGGCATTCGAGGTACCCGAACTGGTCACCCTGCGCGACAGGGTCTGCCGCGAGCGGGGGCTGACCGCCGAGGGGCACCGCCTCCAGATCTTCGTGCGATCCGGAAAATCCGGGGGGCGGGCAGGCGGGGGCACGGATCGCCCTACCATTTCCTGACCGCCCGCGCCGACCGGCCCATTTGTGTCGCGGGGCGACGAATCGGCCCCGGGCCCGCGCCCGAAGCGATCGCGGGAACCCGAACCCGCGAAACGAAGGAACTTCAATTGATCACGACCTCGAACGGGATGTGCATGGCTGACCAGAACCCGATGCCGGATGTGCAGTCTTCACGGGACGGCCGCCGGGTCGCGATCGACCGCGTGGGCGTGAAGGATGTCGTCTACCCGATGCGACTTTCGACAAAGGTCGGGGGCGAGCAGACGACCGTCGCGACGATCAACATGTATGTGGCGTTGCCCCATCACCAGAAAGGCACGCACATGAGCCGGTTCCTCGAGGTGCTCAACGAGCAGTCGTGCGAGCCGCTCACGCCGGACCACATCCCGGGCATCACCCAGGCGATCCGGGAGCGGCTCGACGCGGAGGAGGCCCACTTCTCCGCCTCGTTCACCTACTTCATCGAGAAGCACGCCCCGGTCACGGGGGCGCCGGGCCTGATGAACTACGAGGTGACCTTCGAGTGCACGGCGACCGCGAAGGGCGAGGACATGATCCTGCATGTCGCCGCCCCGGCGACGAGCCTGTGCCCATGCTCCAAGGAGATCAGCGTCTACGGTGCGCACAACCAGCGCTGCCGCATCGGCGCCCGCGTGCGCACCGACGGCGCGATGATCTGGATCGAGGATCTGGTCGCGCTGCTCGAGCAGGCCGCCAGCCACCCGGTCTACGCGGTCCTCAAGCGCCCTGACGAGAAGTTCGTGACCGAGAAGGCGTACGAGAACCCCAAGTTCGTCGAGGACATCATCCGCGACCTCGCGGTGGTGCTCGACGCGGACGAGCGGGTGACCTGGTACCACATCAACTCGGAGAACTTCGAGTCGATCCACAGCCACAACGCCTTCGCCGAGATCGAGAAGGACAAGCGGGGCTGACCCGGCCGCCTGGGTATCCCGCCGGCGCCCGCCCGACGCGTGAGGTCCATCCCTGAACGCGGGGTCGCCGGGGCGACGGGCGGTCGCGATTCGATCGCACGGCCCTCCCCCGGGCGGGGGATCCGGGCTGGTGAACGGGGGGGGCTCGGGCCGATTCATAGAATCGAGTCCCAATGCGCCGCCTGATCCGCCGCACCATCCCGAGCATGTTCCACCGGAGGCTGCTCCTCCAGGTCGCGGTCCTCGCGGGGGTCCTCGTCGTCCTGAGCGGGCGGCTGGCGATGCTCACGATCGTCGAGGGCGCGGACCGGCTGGAGCGGGCGGAGGACCGGCTCGTCCGGCAGAGCTGGACCCCCACGACCCGGGGTCGGGTCCTCGACCGGGAGGGGCGGGTTCTGGCGATGGACCGGCCCTCGTACAGCGTCGCGGTCGAGTATGGGGTGCTGAGCGGCGAGTGGGCCCGGGTCCAGGGCCGCCGGATGGCCTGGCGGGTCCACGGGGAGCGTTGGGCCGAGGCGGACGCCGGCGAACGCGACGCCCTGGCCGCCCCGTTCGTCGAACGCTACGAGTCGCATGTCGCCCGGATGCTCGACCGCCTCGCCGAGGCGACCGGGACCGAGCGGTCGCAGCTCGACACGCGGATCGCGGCGCTGATGGCGCGGGTCCGGGGGATGCGGGACTCGGTCGCCGAGGCCCGCCTGCACAACCTCGTCACCTCCCATCTCGCGGCCGGGCGCGGGCTGACGGCCGAGGACGAGGCCCGTCTGGCGAAAGCGGCCCAGACCGAGATCCTCGAAGAACGCAGCACGCATGTGCTGATCCCGGACCTGCCCGACGAGACGGCGTTCGAGCTGCGGCGGGTGCTGTCGCGGCGTGTGCCGGTCTTCTCGGAGTCCGAGCACGGCTCGGTCGAGGACCTCGAGGTCTACGCCGACCTGTTCCCGGGAGTGGTGATCCGTGATTCGACCGACCGGATCCGCCCGTTCGATCGGGCGGAGGTGGCGATCGACCGGTCGACGCTGCCGGGCCCGATGAAGGGGGAGGGCGTCGCGACGGTGCAGGTCGCGGGGCTCGGGTGGCACACGCTCGGCACGCTGCGTGGGCGCGTCTACGGGGAGGACCAGGAGCGACGCCGGGCGGCGATGGCCGAGAGCCCGGAGAAGCGGTCGGCCTGGGTCACCCCCGAGGGCGTGGACCGGGGCCGCTACATGCCGGGGGATTCGGTCGGGCAGCGCGGCGTGGAGGCGAGCCGGGAGCATGACCTGCGGGGGCTGCGGGGCCTGCGCACGGTACACCTGGATACGGGTCGGGAGGAGGAGTTCCCGCCCGTGCCGGGTCGGGATGTCCGCCTGACGGTCGATGCGATGCTGGAGGCGCGGATCCGGGCGGTGCTGGAGCCGGGGATTGGGCTGACCACCGTGCAGCCGTGGCATGGCGAGTCGGGCGTCGCGGAGGGCGAGACGCTGGCCGGGGCGGTGGTGGTCCTCGATGTGCACACGGGCGAGGTGCTCGCGATGGTGTCGACGCCCTCGCCCGCGGACGAGAGCCGGTGGAGCGAAGACGATCAGCCCGCGTCGTACCCGGCGTTTCTTGACCCGTTCGTGAACCGCGCAATCGCGGTGCCCTACCCGCCCGGATCGATCGTCAAGCCGATGATGCTCGCCGAGGCGGTGCAGCGCGGGTTCCACCGGTTGGGCGATAGGGTGGTCTGCACGGGGCACCTGCTGGAAGACCGCGAGGATGTCTACCGCTGCTGGATCTACAAGCGGTACGGGTTCACGCACAGCCCGACGGGCGAGCCGGTCGGGGCCTCGGACTCGATCAAGTATTCGTGCAACATCTTCTATTACACCCTGGGGAGGCGGATGGGGCCCTCGGTCGTCGCCGAGGTGTACCGCGAACTGGGCGTGGGCGAGGCGTTCGGCCTGGGCGTCGGGGCGGAGTGGGCCGGGAAGGTGGGCCCGAACGAGGGACCGGGTGACGGGAGCGACCTCGGCGTGTCGGACGCGATCCTGATGGCGATGGGGCAGGGCCCGGTGACCTGGACGCCCCTGCACGCCGCGAACGCGTACGCCACGCTCGCCCGCGGCGGGGCGTGGGTCCGCCCCAGGCTCATCGACGACGGCCGCCCGGGGCTGGCCGAGCGGATCATGCACATGGACCCCGCGGCGATCGAGGCGGCGCTGCGCGGGCTGCACGACGCGGTGAACGACGCAGGCGGGACGGGCTCGTCCATCAGGTTCGGGGAGAGCCGGGAGTCGATCTTCAACGCGCCGGGCGTTGACCTCTGGGGCAAGACGGGCACGGCCCAGGCGCCCCCCTTGCGGCACGACCCCGACGGCGCGGGCCCGCTGCCCGAGCGCGTGGTTCGAGAGGGCGATCACGCCTGGTTCGTGGTGCTCGCCGGGCCGAAAGGCGGGGGCCCACGGTACTCGATCGCGGTGCTGATCGAGTACGGCGGCGGGGGCGGGCGCGTGGCGGGCCCGGTGGCGAACCAGGTTGTGCGCGCGCTGGTGGACG
The DNA here is from genome assembly GCA_036732005.1 of Phycisphaerales bacterium. Lineage (GTDB taxonomy): Bacteria > Planctomycetota > Phycisphaerae > Phycisphaerales > UBA1924 > UBA1926. The sequence continues at coordinate 152,921 of DAINDF010000002.1, read as the reverse complement.
AGGGCTACCTGCCGGGCGGGCCCGAACGCCCGTCGCTCGCGACCGGGGGCCGGCCGTGAGGCTGGCGACCGCCGAGGAACGCTCGCTCGCCGGGAGGCTGATCCACGGCACGCGGGTCAAGCGCCCCGCGTCGGTGGGGCTGAACCTGGTGAACCCCGCGTGGCTCTGCGTGATTTCGGCGCTGGCGCTGTCGCTGCTTGGGGTCTACGCGATCGACCTGGCCGAGTCGGCCCGCCCGCTGGCGGAGGGGCAACTCGCCGCGGTGGCGTGGAAGCAGGTGGTGTTCCTGGTGATCGGGCTGCTCGCGGCGGTGGTGACGGCGCTGCCCCACTACCGCTGGCTCTCCTGGGTTTCCTGGCCGGCGCTGGTCGGGTGCATCGGGCTGCTGGTGTTCCTGCTCGCGCCGTTCGTGCCCGCGTCGATCGTGACGCCCCGCAACGGCGCGCGGGCGTGGATCGACCTGGGCCCGGTCGACTTCCAGCCCAGCGAGCTGACCAAGATCGCCTATGTGCTGGTGGTCGCCCACTACCTGCGGTACCGGAACACCCACCGCTCGCTGAGGGGCCTCGCGGTGCCCGGGCTAATCACCGCGATCCCCGTGGGGCTGATCACGCTCCAGCCCGACCTGGGCACGGCGGCGTTGTTCGTCCCGAGCCTCTTTGCCATGCTCGTCACCGCGGGGGCAAAGTTGCGGCACCTTACTCTGATCGTCCTCTGCGCGGCGCTGGCGGCCCCGGCGGTCTACCCCGTGCTCAAACCCCACCAGAAACAGCGGATCGTCGCCCTCGTGCGGCAGTACCAGGGGGACACCGCCTCGGCCCAGGACATCAACTTCCAGTCCTACACCGCCCAGAACCTGATCGGGGCGGGCGGGCTGGCCGGGCGCGAGCCGGACAAGAGCCGGGCCCTGGTGAACTACAACCGCCTGCCCGAGCGGCACAACGACACTGTCTTCGCCGTGGTCGCCAACCGGTTCGGGTTCCTGGGCGGGGTGGGGCTGCTCGCGCTGAGCGGGGTCTGGGTGCTCGGCGCGGTCGCGACGAGCGCGGCCTGCCGGACGCCGCAGGGGCGGCTGATCTGCGTCGGGGTGGCGGCTTTCGTGGCGAGCCAGGTGGTGATCAATGTCGGGATGAACATCGGGCTGATCCCGATCGTCGGGATCACGCTCCCGTTCGTGTCCTACGGGGGGTCGAGCCTGCTGACGGTCTGGCTGATGACCGGGCTGATCATGAATGTCGGGCTGCACCGGGAAACCCGCCCCTACCGGAGTTCGTTCGAATACGCTGACGGGGATGGCAAGCAGGTCGAAAAGGCGTTCGGGGTCTCCGCCGGATTCTCAGGCCGGGCGCTCACGCGCTGAGCCGGGGCGTGGGCCCATCGCCTGGCCCCGCGGGCTCGCGCCGCTGCCGGCGCCGCCGGATTTCGTGGAGCGGGCCTCGTCGATCGGCGTCGAGTTCGACGAGGGGGACCTCGAGCGGCTGGGGGCCTCACTCGCCCTGCTGCTCGCGGCGAACGAGACGGCCAACCTGACCGCGATCCGCGACCCGGTCGAGGCGTGGAGCAAGATCCTGCTCGACAGCCTCGCCCTGTTCCCGGTCTTGGCCGAGGTCGAGCCGGCGGGGGAGCGACGGCGGGTCCTGGACCTGGGGAGCGGAGGGGGCGTGCCGGGCATCCCGCTGGCGATCTGCATGCCGGACACGGAGTTCACGCTGCTCGACGCGACGGCGAAGAAGTGCGCGTTCCTCGAGCACGCGGCGGGGGAGCTCGGGCTTGAGAATGTCCGCGTCGTGTGCGCCAGGGCCGAGGAGGCCGGGCAGGACCGGGGGCGCAAGGTGGACCGGGCGGGGGCGTCGTGGCGCGAGGGCGCGCTGCGTGACGCGTTCGACGCGGTGACGGCGCGGGGCGTGGGTCGGCTGGCGATGCTGGTCGAGCTGGTCGTGCCGTTCGCCCGCGTCGGGGGCGTCTGCGTGCTCACGAAGGGCGAGCGGGCTGGCGAGGAGCTCGACGAGGCCCGGCAGGCGCTGCACCTGCTGCACGCGGCGCACGCGGGGACGGTCGCGACGCCGACCGGGCAACTGGTCGTGATCGAGAAGTTGCGCCCCACGCCGCGGGCCTACCCGCGTGCGGTGGGCGAGCCGAAGCGTCACCCTCTGGGCGTCGACGGGGCGCGGTAGCGCGGGGGCCGGATGCCGAACCCGTTGATCGAGCAGGTGCTGGGTGGGGGCGGGCTCGTCGCGGGCGTGCTCGGCGCGGGGTACGAGGCCCGGCCCGAGCAGCTCCGCATGGCGGCGGCGGTCGCACGCACGCTCGAGGCGAGGTCGCACCTGGTGGTGGAGGCGGGCACGGGCGTCGGCAAGTCGTTCGCCTACCTCGTGCCGTCGATCGAGCGTTGCCTGCGCGGCGAGGTGGTCGTCGTTGCGACGAACACCATCGCGTTGCAGGAGCAGTTGCTCGGCAAGGATGTCCCCCTGCTCGCCGGCACGCTGGGAGGCGGGGGCTGGTCGGGCGAGCTGCGGGCCGTGCTCGCCAAGGGGCGGGGCAACTACCTGAGCGTCCGCCGGCTTCGGCTGGCGAGCGAGCGGCAGGACCGCCTGCTCCCGGACGCGGCGTCGAGGCGGAGCCTGCATGTCATCGAGGACTGGGCCTACGGCACGGAGGACGGCTCGCTCAGCACGCTGCCGGCGCTGGAGCGGCCCGGCGTGTGGAGCGCGGTGCAGTCCGACTCGGGCAACTGCATGGGGCGCAAGTGCCCGACCTACGACCGCTGCTTCTACCAGAGCGCCCGGCGCGAGCTCGAGAACGCCAACCTGATCGTCACGAACCACGCGCTGTTCTTCGCCGATCTGGCGATGCGGGCGGCGAGCGGGGGCGACATCGGCGTGCTGCCCCGGTACGACCATGTGGTCCTCGACGAGGCCCACATGATCGAGGATGTCGCGGCGGACCACTTCGGGCTCTCGCTGAGCGAGGGGCGGGTGACCCACCTGCTCTCGGCGCTCTACCACCCGCGGACGGGCAAGGGGTACCTCGGGAACCTGGAACTCGCCGCGGGCGACCTGCAGCCCATCGAGCGGGCGGTGCAGGGGGTGCACCGGGCCGAGGCGGCGTCACGCGCGTTCTTCGAGTCGTGGATCGAACTGGAACGGTCGGGGGCGGCCCGGGGGGGGCGGGTGCGCGAGCCCGGCGCTGTCGAGAACACGCTCACCCCCGCGATGAACGAGCTGGTGCAGCAGATCCGCCGGCTCAAGGAAGCGCTGCCCGAGGGGGGCGCGGGCGAGGCGGACCGGTACGAGCTCAACGCCTACGCGGTGCGAGGCAAGGAGATCGCCGACGCCGCGGAGGCGCTCACGAGCCATTTGATCCCCGGGTGCTGCTACTGGGTGGAGACCGGCGGGGACCCGGGCGAGGCCCGACCCGGGCGGTCGAGGCGGGTCACGGTGGCGTGCTCGCCCATCGAGGTCGGCCCGCTGCTCAAGGCGCACCTGTTCGAGCCGAGGTTCAGCGTGGTGATGACCAGCGCGACGCTCGCGACGCGGACCGTTGAGCCCGATGAGCCCGCGGAGCGAGCCGAGACCGCGTTCGCCCACTTCCTCGCTCGCGTGGGGTGCGAGGGCGCCGAGACCATGCAACTGGGCAGCCCGTTCGATCACGCGGCGCAGGTGAAGTTCTTCGCCGATCGGTCCATGCCCGAGCCGGGGTTCGGGCGCGCCGCCGCGGGGTTCGATCGGGCTCTCGTGTCCCGCGTGCTCGAGCATGTCGAGGCGACGGGCGGCGGGGCGTTCGTGCTCTTCACCGCGTACAGCCTGCTGGACCGGGCCGCGGCGTTGCTCGAAGGGCCGCTCGCGTCGCTGGGCTATCCGATGTTCGTCCAGGGGCGGGGCCCCGGGGCCGGGTCGCGGACGGCCCTGCTCGAGGCCTTCCGGGAGTCGGGCAACGGCGTGCTGCTCGGGGCCGCCTCGTTCTGGCAGGGGGTCGATGTCCGGGGCGAGGCGCTGCGGAATGTCATCATCACGCGCCTGCCGTTCGACCCGCCCGACCGGCCGCTGACCGAGGCGAGGCTCGAGCGCATCGCCGAGCGCGGCGGCAACCCCTTCGTCGAGGACTCGATCCCCCGCGCCGTCATCAAGTTCAAGCAGGGCATCGGGCGGCTGGTGCGGTCGCACGCCGACCGCGGGCGGATCGTCGTGCTCGATCCGCGGATCGTGACCAAGCCGTACGGGCGGGCGTTCGTCCGGGCCCTGCCGGCGGGGGTGGAGATCCGCACGATCTCCGAGTAGCCTGAGATGATCACGCGGGAGCACGCCGATGGACGCCGACCAGAGCCTGCGCCGGCTTCGCGAGGAACTCGATCAACTGGGACTTGGCGACCTCCCGCCCGAGGTCATGCAGGAGATCGAGCAGGCCCGCCTCGCCGGGGGCAGGGTCCGCCTCCCGCTGTCGGCCCTGGACCGGTCCGACCTGAACGCGTCCTCTCGCCGGGTCTCGGTCACGCGGCGCACGGTCAACGGCGCGACCCGCACCGAGATCCGGGAGACCGGGCCCGACGGCGTCGAGCGCGTCTACCGCTCGCTCGACGAGGCCCCGCCCGAATTGCGGGCCTGGATTGTGCGCACCGGCGCGGGCGTTCCGCCTGCCCCACCCGGCTGGGCGGAGGCCCCGGGCCCCGCGATCGCCCGGGAGCCGGGGGCCGGCTCGATTCCGGTGGTCGATCCGTTCCCCGTTGCCCGCTCGCCCGGCGGGTCCTGGCTGCGGACGATCCTGCTCGCCGTGATCGCCGCGGCGCTGGTCGCGATCTTGGGCGTCTTGATCTGGATCGCGGTGAAATGAGCGCGGCCGCGGCGCACGATCGGAATTCCCCTTTGCGATGCCCCGCGCTTCTCGCCGTTCTGCTCCTCACCTTGACCGCGGCGACGGAGGGTCGGGCGGAGATCGTCGGCCCGTTCGCCAACCCGCAGGCGAGGCTCGTGATGGACCTCGGGGGCGCGTGGGAGGTCATCGTTGACCCGGTGGACAACGGGTCGATCGACTACCTGAGCCGCCCCCGCCGCGAGGGCTACTGGGCCGACCGCCGGCCCGCGTCTCCATCCGATCTTGTCGAGTACGCCTTCACCGCGGGGCAGACCCTCGCGGTGCCGGGGGATTGGAACACGCAGCGCCCCGAGTTGTTCTTCTACGAGGGGATCGTCTGGTACCGCCGGGCGTTCCAGCGACCCGAGGGCGGCGATCGCTTCTTCTTGCGCTTCGGGGCCGCCAACCGCCGCGCGACGGTCTGGCTCAACGGCAAGGAACTCGGGACGCACGAGGTGGGGTTTACCCCGTTCACCTTCGAGGTGACGGAAGATCTGAAGGCGGGCGAGAATGTCCTGATTGTCAAGGTCGACAACCGCCGCCTGCCGGATGATGTCCCGGGCCTGCTGACCGACTGGTGGAACGACGGGGGCCTCACCCGCGAGGTCGGCCTGCTCGCGACGCCCAGGACCTTCGTCCGAGACTGGTCGATCGGGCTGGTCGACGGCGGTGCCGCGGTCGGCGGATGGGTCCGCGTCGACGGGCCCGACGCCGCGCACGCGATCGTCCGAGTCCGGATGCCCGGGCCGGGGCTGGAGGCGAAGACCAGGGCCGACGCCGACGGCGTGGCACGCTTTACGCTGCCCTCGGCGATGGCGGGCCGCTGGTCGCCCGATCGGCCGACGCTGCACGACCTCGAATTCGAGATCGCGGGCGACCGGGCCCACGACACGGTCGGCCTCCGCCTGATCGAGGCCCGCGGGGGTGACATCCTGCTCAACGGCGAACGCGTCTTCCTCCGCGGGATCTCGATCCACGGCGAAGCGCCCGAAGGGGGCCGGGCGTGGAGCGAGGCCCACGCCCGCGAGTTGCTGGGCTGGGCGAAGGACCTAGGCTGCAACTTCGTGAGGCTTGCCCACTATCCGCACGACGAGGACATGCTCCGTGTCGCGGACGAACTGGGGCTGATGGTGTGGGCCGAGATCCCCGTCTACTGGGTCATGGACTACGCGAGCGACCGGACCATGCGCCTGGCCCGGACGCACCTCGAAGAGATGATCGCGCGCGACCGCAACCGTGCCTGCATCGTCATCTGGTCGGTCGGCAACGAGACCGGGGCCGACCCGGACCGCACCGCCTTCCGCGTCGCCCTTGGCGAGCGGGTCAAGACCCTCGACCCGTCGCGGCTGCTCTCGGCGGCGTGCTTCGCCACGATGGACCGGCGCGACGGCAGATTGGCGACGATCCGCGTCAACGATCCCTTCGGGGAGATCGCCGATGTGCTCGCGATCAACCAGTATGTCGGGTGGTACCACGACACGCCCGAGTCGCTGCAGGGCGTGAGCCTCGAACTCGGGTGGGACAAGCCGTTCCTCGTCAGCGAGTTCGGCGCGGGCGTCAAGCAGGGCCGGCACGGCCCGCCCGAGGAACGATGGACCGAGGAGTACGGCGTTCGCCTCTACGAGGCGACGCTCGACTGGCTTGAAGGCCTCGGCGCCCTCGACGGGGTCAGCCCCTGGATCCTTAAGGACTTTCGCTCCCCCCGCCGCCCTCTGCCGGGCGTGCAGGACTGGTACAACCGCAAGGGCCTGGTCAGCGAGACCGGCGAGCGAAAGGCGGTGTTCGGGGTCCTCCGCGACCGGTACGAGCGCTGGTCGGCGGACCCGCCTGGTCGGTAATCGTCTCGGGTGTACATCCGGGCGGGAAAGGCCCGTCGTGCTCGACTCGCGGGTCGTGACCAGGCCGTGTGGGCGAGCGTTCGCGCGGGCGGCTCCGGGAGGAGTCGAGGTGCGAGTCGTCGGCAGGCAGGGCAGCCACCGCCGAACGGCGTATGCATATTCTCGTGCGGCGGTGAACTAGGGAATCTGATCTATGTAAAAATCTCCGCGGATGCTCGCGTTCTTCGCCAATAGGGCAAGATTACTCTTCTTTGTATTTAGGGAATCGATCGAGCCGTGGCTGTATTTGCCCTCGAGCTCGATCAGGGCAATTCGCATTAGCGAAGCACCAACGAACGCCTGCTCATTTCTCCGGCGACCGGCCTCAATCATGACTGCTGAAAGCAGATCGTCGAGTGCCACGACAGTTGGCTGCATAGCTTCCCATGTCGAGCGACGGATTTGCGATTCAAGAACATCGTTGTAATCGCGGAGGGAAGATGACTTTAATGATAACTGCGACATCCCGATCAAGGCCGTGCTATCATCCAATGAAACTTGCACAATGCGCAGATGCCCCTTTGGACCCACCGCTGAGGCGACGCTACCGCCGCTCTCGGCGGCCCCGTTCAGCCAGTCGACCAGCGCCATCGCGCTTCGTCGGGCATCGCTTTCGGATGCCGAGGCTGCAACAGGCGCTTCGCCGCCAGCGCCGTTTCGCGCTTCGCATCCGGCAGCAGCCCAGAGAATGCAGAGGCCCAGCGAGATTCGTGCCATATCGACAACTCCTTGCGCCGCCAGCCAGACAGGGTCAGGGCGCAAGCGGGTGGCAATCCAAGATACACTGCCCGCAGGATCCCGCAGCGGAAGCCGCATCTGCTATGCATCCGGCCATAAAATTCTCGCGGACATCGTCGAGACATTCGCTTTGATCGAATAGATCTGGAAGCTCCCAACAATCACACTTTGCCTCCCACAGCCTCTCTCTGCATTCCCACGCGAGTTCGTATGCATCGGCGCAGTCAAGCAGACAGAATGTGCAGCTGACCGTTCTCCTAAGCCAGTCCCAGATCCCGGCCATTGATGACGGCGGCGTTCCGTCCTGATCAATGGCTTCGTTTAGTGCGATCTCCAGATCGCTCAAATCAGCAGTTTGGCCCCCGATGGCGCATGCTACAGAGGCGACATCGATAACATCAATTATGCCATCGCGATTAATGTCGGCGCTGGAAAAAACAAACGGGCCTTCAGTGGACTCTGCGACAATGAGAAGATCCGCGGAATCAACATTCATAGAATCATTGAGATCTTCGGTTGATTTAGCGGATAACGAAACACGCCCATCCTGGTTTCTGTACAGATAGGCCTGGGCGATGGCCTTGCCATCGGATGAAGAAAATACCGTCAGCCGCGGATGTATCTGTCCATTGAGATGGCGAACATGGGATGCGACAGCGATGTCCATGACACCGTCGCTGTTCGTATCTCCAGCGGGGAACACGATCAGGCCGAACTCCCTGTCATCAAATGCGGGCAACAGCTCGACCAGGAGGCCACCAGAAACCCGGTCGGCCAGCCAGACAGATCCGAGTAACCGACCGGTGTTCAGGAATGCATCATCCGGTATGGAGTCTCCAGTAAGATCTGGGACTTCGGCGATAGGACGCAATTCCGGGCCGAGCAGTGCAATTTGTTCATCGCAGGGATCGGACAGATCGCCCCAGTCCTGAACCGCTGGCCCGTTGGTTGGATTGGACTGTGCAACTGAGATCTGACACGACAACAAGGTGGCTACGCCAGCGGGCACCACACGCGAAGCGGAGCGACAAAGAAGGCAGAGGTTCTCTCTACCTCCAAGAAAGCGGACGCTCGCACGCCGTGTTCCGTGTTCCGTGTTCCGTGTTCCGTGTTCCGTGTTCCGTGTTCCGTGTTCCGTGCATGTTGATACTCCCGGTCTTCGATCCAGCCGCTGAGGTTACTGGTGGGTGACTCTTGTGTCAAGTTTGCAATCACGCGTCGCTGATCCCCCGGTCGGGACGGCTGACTTCGGTGCGCTCACCGGCCAAAGAGCCTGTGCCTGGATCGCCAGCCGCCGCATTGCGCTGGGTCTATCCTCGTGTATCCGGTTTCGATGTACGAACCAGACGGAGATCCACATGCTCGGACGCGTGTTCAAGGCCTACGACATCCGGGGGGTGTACCCCGATCCGCTCACCGATCAGATGGCCTGGCAGATCGGGTACGGGTGCGCGAAGTTTCTGCTCGCCGACGCCGAATCGGCCGGCGAGACCACCCCGATGATGCGCAACATCCTCGTGGGCAGGGACATGCGCCGCAGCAGCCCGAAACTCTCCGACGAGTTGATCTCCGGATTGACCGCGGGCGGGGCGAGCGTGATCGACATCGGGCTCATCGACACGCCCCACATGTACTTCGCCATCAACCACCTCGACTGCGCCGGCGGCATCGTCGTCACCGCCAGCCACAACCCGCCCCAGTACAACGGCTTCAAGGTCTCCAAGCGCCAGGCCAAGCCCGTGGGCGAGGCGACCGGCCTCGCCGAGGTCCGCAAGCAGGCGGCGATGGTCGACCGCACGCAGATCGGCGTCGCGGGGTCGGGCCGGGTTGAGCAGCGGGACTTCTGGGAGGCCTACCGCAAGCATGTCCACCGGCACTGCGACCTCGCGGGGCGGCGGCTCAAGGTCGTCGTCGACGCCTCCAACGGCATGGCCGGCACCATGTGCCCCAAGGTCTTCGGCAAGGCGGGCGACCAGATCAAGGGGCTCGAGATCGTTGAACTGAACTTCGACAACTCCAAGGGCGAGTTCGTCCACGAGCCCAACCCCCTCGTCGCCGCCAACCTCGCGCAGACCCGCGAGGCGGTCCTCAAGGAGAAGGCCGACCTGGGGCTCTGCTTCGACGGCGACGCCGATCGGTGCGTCGTGGTTGATGAGAAGGGCGAGATCGTCGGGTGCGATCAGCTGACCGCCGTGCTGGCGGGCCATTTCCTCCGCAACAACCAGGGCGCGGGCGTCGTGTTCGACCTCCGCTCGACCAAGGCGGTGCCCGAGGAGATCATCCGCGCCGGCGGCAGGCCCGTCCGGAGCCGCGTCGGGCATGTGTTCATGAAGCAGGCGATGGCCGAGCACCGCTGCTGCTTCGGCGGCGAGCTCTCCGGGCATTTCTACTTCCGCAGCAACTTCAACGCCGACTCGGGCGCGATCGCGATGGCGACCGTCCTCACCGCGGTCGCGTCGTCTGGCAAGGCCGTCAGCGAGCTGATCGCGCCGGTGAAGCGCTACGCCCAGTCCGGCGAGGTCAATTTCGAGATCGAGGACAAAGACCAGGCCCTCGCCGAGATCCGCGAGCACTACGCCGGCCGGGGCACGATCGACGACCTCGACGGCGTCACGGTCGACTGCTTCGAGACCGAGGGATGGTGGGCCAACATCCGCAAGAGCAACACCGAGCCCCTGCTCCGCCTCAACGCCGAGGCACGCGACGCCGGCCTCCTCGGACGGGTCGTCGAGGAGATCAGCCCGCTGCTCGGCCACAAGGTCGACCACTGACCCGTGCCCCCGGCCCGCGGGGCGAGCAGCGACAGGGGGACCCGACATGAATGTTTCCCAGTTCTTTGATCACTGGTCGATCGTCGAGAACCCCTTCCGGGGCGAGGAGGCGAGGCACGACGAGGTGCTCAGCCGCCTCAACCGCGCCGACGCCGGCCGCGCCGGCAGCATGCACTCGGACTTCGAGAAAATCCTCGGCGAGCTCGCCCGCCCCAGCACCTCGATCGTCTTCGGGGAAAAGGGCAGCGGCAAGACCGCGATCCGCCTCCAGATCGAGGAACGCGTCCGCGCGTTCAACGCGAAGAACCCGGACGCGAAGCTCTTCCTGATCTCCTACGACGATCTGAACCAGCCCGTCGCCGAGCTGCATGAACGCTTCGGCTCCGGCAAGGACGAACTCGCCTCGTTCAAGAAGTTCCGGCTCGTCGATCACATGGACGCGATCCTCGCGATCGCCGTCGATCGGGTCGTCGCCGCGATCTTCGGCGAGGGGCAGGACCGCCCCGCCGCGGACCTCGGGGAAGAGCCCGCCAAGGCCGCCCGCCGCATGGCCTCCCCGCTGCGCCACGACCTGCTCATCCTCCAGGCCGTCTACGACCCCGCCGACACCGACGGCTCACGCTCGGCGCGGCTGCGCCGCCTGCTGCGCCTCCCCCCCGAGCGGCGCGAGGTCGTCTGGCGGCTCCTGACCGTCGCGGGCTGGGTGCCGGCGGCGGCCGTGCTGTTCGCCTGGCTCTTCCCGCTCGCGACCGACGGGGGCTTCCTGCGTGACGCCGCGGGCGTGGTCTTCCTGCTGCTCCTGGCGGTCTACCTGGGCCTGCTGGGCAAGCGCCTGCTCTGGGACCGCCTCGCGCTGGGACGCCTCGCCGCGCGGGCGCACCACGAGATGCGCACGACGCAGCGGGCGCCCGAGGCGATCGCCGCCTCGCTCGCCTCGATCGACCTCGCGACCAGGAGCCACGCCGTCCTCCCCCTCTCCGAGAACGCCGACGAGCCCCGCTACGCGATGCTCGAACGCCTCCGCCGGGCCCTCGCCCGCTTCGGCTACTCGGGCATCATCGTGCTCGTCGACCGGGTGGACGAGCCCACGCTCGTCAACGGCGACGCGGACAAGATGCGCGAGATGATCTGGCCCCTTCTGAACAATAAGTTCCTCCAGCAGGAACGCTTCGGGGTCAAGCTCCTGCTCCCCATCGAGCTTCGGCACGCGCTCTACAAGGAGTCGGCCGTCTTCTTCCAGGAGGCCCGCCTCGACAAGCAGGGCTTCGTCGAGCGCCTGACCTGGACCGGGCCCATGCTGTACGACCTCTGCACCGCCCGCCTCAACGCCTGCCGCGCCGAGGGCGCCGAGCCATTGAGCCTCATCGACTTTTTCGCCGAGGATGTGTCGAGGCAGGATGTCGTCGACGCCCTCGACCAGATGCACCAGCCGCGTGACGCCTTCAAGTTCCTCTACCGCTGCTTCAACGAGCACTGCTCGAATGTCACCGCCGAGGAGGGGTCCTGGCGCGTCCCCAGGCTCGTGCTCGAGAATGTCCGCCGGGCCGAGTCCGACCGGGTCCAGCAGCTCTACCGCGGCATCACCCCCGCCTGACCGGTTTCCCCTACATCGCGCGCCGGAGCATCGGCATCCGCGGCAGGCCCCCCTTGCTGCCGTTGATCTCGACCTGCCCCAGCGGATCGGTCGGCACGCAGAACGGGCCCCCGCTTACCTCCGCCCCGTCGTCGATCTGGAGCGCCGGCGCCCAGACCGCGCCGGTGAACTGGGCCCGGGGCCCGATCGTCACCGGCCCGCCCGAGACCACCAACCCCTGGAACTGCCCCAGGATGTCCACCCCGAGGCTCGCGACCGCCATCTTCGCCGTCACCCGCGCCTTCCGCCCGACCGTGATCCGACCGCACGAGCAGAGCAGCCCGCCCCAGTGGTGCCCCTTGATGTGCAGGTCGTTGAGATCGAGAGAACGCCGGCAGTGCGCACACGACGCGCTCATCGCCCGCGCCGAGACCGACGAGGTCCGCCCGCAGTGATAGCAGACGATGCCCGCGGTCTGCACCGACGCCGGCGTCAGCGATGGTTCGGGCTGCCGACCTCGGAAAGGGCCGAGCATGGCGTGGTCCCGGTCAGGCCGCTCCGGTCTCGGCGACGCGGGTCATCAGGCCCGGGTCCTTCTTGGTCGAGGCCGCGTTGATCTCCGCGTGCTCCCGCCACGGGGGCTTGAAATCGACCTGGTCCGCAGGGGGCGTGGAGGGCATCGCGGGCCTGGAGGCCGAGGCAGGCGTGCCCGCCCGCGTCGCCGGGGCCTGCATCGCCGCGTCCCCGACGCGGACATTGCCCACGAACGAGGCACCCTCTTCAACGACGAGTTTCGGCGCCCGGATGTCGCCGGTCAGGTGCGCGGTCTTGGTGATCCGCAGGCGATCGTGCGCCACGATGTCGCCCTGGAGCGTGCCCTCGACCACAACGCGCTGGGCGTCGATCTCGGCGCGGCAATCCGCCGTGTCCCCGATCTGCACCTCGCCCTGCGAGCGGATCTTGCCCTCGAACACGCCGAGGATGCGGGCGCCGTTCTCGAAGTCGACCTCTCCCTTGATCGTGGTGCCCCGCCCGATGACGGTCATGTCGTTGCTCACGCTGGATTCGTTCGAAGACACGGTTCGCTCCTTCACAGATGGGTCGCCCGCCGCGGCGGCACGGGAGCGGGGCCTCGCCCCCCTCGGCGAACAGAAGATCGACCGATCACGCAGCACGCGTTCAAAAAGGGGAGGCCCCCGCACAAGCCGCCACTCCGACTTTTTTTGCCGAATTCCGTGAGTGAGGCGCCGGATCCCCGTTTCCCAAACAGGCAAGCCCCCCACACGCAACGACGCCCGTCGGGAAGAGCGGGCGTCGTTGTTCAATCCGGGAGCAACCGATCCGGTAGGCTCACCCCGTGGACCTCTCTCTGCTCACCCTCGCCGCCGACGCCGCGGCCTCGGGCTCGCCCCCCCTGTTCGGGATGTCGAGCCTGATCGCCCTCGTCACGCTCACCGCCCTCGAGATCGTGCTGGGTATCGACAATGTCGTGTTCATCGCGATTCTCTCGAACGCCCTGCCCGAGGCGCAGCGCGGCCACGCCCGGCGGATCGGGCTGCTGCTGGCGATGGGCACGCGCGTCCTGCTGCTGCTGGGGATCTCCTGGATCATGGGGCTGACCGCCACCCTGTTCAAGGTCCCCTTCCTCTCCGAACCGGCCCACGACGGCGAGGGCGGGGGGCCGCTCGGGATCACCGGGCGGGACCTGGTGCTTCTCGGCGGAGGGCTGTTCCTGATCGGCAAGGCGACCTGGGAGATCCGCCATCAGATGGTCCCCCACGAATCGCACGCCACGGCCCGGGCCGGGGCGGCGTTCGGGATGGTCATCGCCCAGATCGTGGTGATCGACCTGGTGTTCAGCCTCGACAGCGTCATCACCGCGGTCGGGATGGCCCAGCGGGTCGAGGTCATGATCGCGGCGGTCGTGATCTCGATCGGCGTGATGATGGCCGCGGCGGACGGGATCAGTCGGTTCATCGAGCGGCACCCCACGATCAAGGTGCTGGCGCTCGCGTTCCTCGTCCTGATCGGGGTCCTGCTGGTGGCCGACGGGCTGCACCAGCATATCGACCGCGGGTATGTCTACTTCGCGATGGCGTTCGCGCTGGCGGTGGACCTGATCCAGATGCGGGTCGAACGGCCCGCGTCCGATGGGGATTGACCTACTCGCCGAATTCGGATACAGTTGTGCGTTGCAGGGGACCGGTCCACTCTTTGGCCGCCCGGCCCCCCCCGCTGCCGGGCGGCAGGATGGGGGTTCGACATGAGCAGGCTGGCACGGAAGCTCGACCCGTCGCGGGCGGATATCCCCGCGTGGTGCGAGGAGGCGCTCGCCCTCAGCCGGATCGAACGCGTCGGGGTGCAGGGGTGCTTCTGGCTCGTGTTCATGAGCCGGGAGGGCCGGCTGGTTCACGCGGCGGGGTTCCTTCCGGGCGAGCCCGCTCCGCTTTCGACCCTGGTGGGCAAGAGCCTGGAGGACCTGGTCCATCCTGAGCATCTCGAGGAACGCCGCGCGGTGCTGAACCGGATTCTCGAGAAGCCGGAGACCCCGCTGCTGGTGATCGACATGTGGCGGGGCCGGGAGACCTGGACGGTCTGCGAGACCGAGTGCGCCGAGGACGGGCACTGCGGGATCCTGGGCATCGGCTACCGCCCTTGCGTGGAGCAGACGGTGCCCGAGGAACTCGATTCGTACCGTTTCCGGCGCGTGACCGACCCGGGCCCGCTCGCGGACCTCACGCTCGGCGAGCTCGAGATCCTCCGGCTGCTGGCGCTGGGGCACAGCCGGGAGGAGATGTCGCACGAGGTCCACCGGACGCTCAAGGCCGTGGAACGCCGGCGCACGAACCTCGGGCGCAAGCTCAACCAGGCGAGCACGCACAAGCTGACGCTGACGGCGTTGCGGGCCGGGCTGCACCGGCTCACGGAGGAGGAACTCGAGTCGTTCTTCGAGAACAACGCGGCCCACCACCGGCACGCGGAATCGGCGCTCTGATCGGCCGGCCCGCCGACCTCGTTGGGGCCGACCCGGTACCATGGGGGCATGAAGCTCGCCCTTTTTCTCTCCGCTGTCGTTGTGATGCCCTTCGGGCTGATCGGGTGTTCTGAGGAAAGCGGGTCGGCCTCGGCGCCGCCGCCCACAGAGTGGTCAGGCCAGGCCCAGACCAGCCCGGCCCCGCCGCACGGGGCCATGACGCCCGCCGGCGGAGAGCTCCGCGTGGGCGATCTGGCGTTTACGGTGCCCGAGGGCTGGGCGTCGCAGCCCCCCTCGAACTCCATGCGCGAGGCGGAGTTGCATGTGCCCGACCCGTCGGGCGACGCGTCGCGGAATTGCGTCGCGGCGTTCTCCTTCGCGGGCGGGGATGTCGACGCGAACATCACCCGTTGGATCGGGCAGTTCTCGAACCCGGCGGGCGGCGAGATCCCCGTGACGCGGGAGACCCGGACCGTCGCGGGCCGGGCGGTCCACCTCGTCGAGATGAGCGGCAACTACGCGGGGATGGGCATGGGCCCGGTGCAGGCCGACCAGATGATGCGTGCGGCGATCGTTGAGCGGCCCGGGCAGCCCCACCTGTTCATCAAGATGACCGGCCCGCGTGAGCGGATGGCGGGCGTCCTGGACGGGTGGAACGCGCTCATCGACAGCATGAAGTGAGCCCCCGGTGATCGAGTTGCACCTGGGCATCCGCGTGCTCCCGGGGCGCCGGGCGGCGTTGCTGGAATTCCTCCGGGAGGCGGTCCCGTTCTACGAATCGCCGGGCGGGATCCGCGTGCGGCTGCTCGAGTCCGCCGAGGACGCGGACCGGTTTATCGAGGTGGTCGAGTACGCGGACGAGGCGGCCTATGCGGCGGACCAGACGCGCGTGGCCGAGGACGCGACGATGATCGCGTTTCTTGAACGGTGGCGGGCACTCCTGGCGGAGCCTCCCGGCGTCACGGTTTACAGATCGATCGATCCTGATACGATCCGCCCCTGAGCAGCGCCCCGCCCGGACGCCGGCGGCGCGGACCCTGACGACCGACCAGCGAGGTGACCATGGCAGCCGCGTACAAGACCAGCGAGTTCATCAGTTACGACATCGCCCGCTGGGTGGCGGGGCTGCGGTTCGAGGACCTCTCCCCGCGCGCGATCGAGAGCGCCAAGCTGTTCTGGTACGACTCGATGGGCTGCGCGATCGGGGGCTCGCAGACCGAGGACGCGCACATCCTGCTCGGGCACCACAAGGCGATGCACGGCGAGAACGCGGGCGGGCCCTGCACCTGCTTCGTCTCGGGGTACAGGACCAACCCCGTCGACGCGGCCTTCTTGAACAACCACATGGTCCGCGCGATGGATTACAACGACATCTACTGGAAGGCCGATCCCTCGCACCCGTCGGACATCATCTGCGGGCCGCTGGCGATCTGCGAGATGAAGGGCCTGAGCGGGCGCGACCTCATCGTCGCGACGATCGTGGCGTATGAACTGGAGATGCGGCTGGTCGAGATCGGCCGCCCCGGGGTGCGCGAGTACGGGTGGCACCACGCGACGCTGACCGGGTTCGCGGCCCCGTTCGCGGCCGGCAAGGCGCTGGGGCTGAACGAGAAGCAACTCGTCAACGCCGCGGGCATCTGCGCGAGCCGCACGGGCTCGCTCGGCGCGGTGACGGCGGGCAAGCTCACGATGATGAAGAACACGGTCGACCCGTGGGCGACGCGGATGGGGGTCGAGAGCGCGCTGCTCGCCGAGCGTGGGTACACCGGGCCCGAGCACATCTTCGACGGGAAAGAGGGCCTCTTCCATGTCTTCGGGCACAGCCACCACGGCGGGAAGCCCTGCTCGTTCGACGCCGAGGGGCTCACGCGCGGCCTGCCCCGCTCGCCCGGGGACCACTACCGCATCGTTGACTGCGGCATGAAGTCGTTCCCGATCGAGGCGCTGAGCCACGCGCCGCTCAGCGCAATGATGAAGATCGTGCGCGATCACGCGATCAACCCGGATGAAGTGACCGAGATCAGGGTCGAGGTGATCGCGCGGGCGGCGGACATCCTGGGCGATCCGCACAAGTACCGCCCGACGAGCCGCGAGACGGCGGACCACTCGCTCCCGTACTCGCTGGCGGTCGGCCTGGTGGACGGCAAGGTCACCCCGCTCCAGTTCGAGGACGAGCGTGTGAAGGACCCGGCGTTGATCCCGATCATGGACAAGGTCAAGGTGGTGGCCAACCAGGAGTTCGAGGCGAGATTCCCCGAGTTCCAGCCGAGCCGGGTGACGATCACGCTGAAGAACGGGACGAGCCATGTCCAGCAGGTCGATGTGCCCAAGGGCGACCCGCGCGACCCGATGACGGAGGGCGAGATCAAGGTCAAGTTCGACGCGCTCGGGGCCGGGGTGATCGGGCAGGGCAACTGCGACGCGCTCGGCGGTCTGATCATGTCGCTGGAAGGCGAGCAGACGCTCGACCGGTTCTTCTCCCTGGCAACGGCCCGATAAATCCGCAAACGCGACGGGAAGCCCGGGCCCAGGGCTCGGCGACCAGTTGCTCTTGAGACTCAGTCGCACTAGACTCACCGGCAGGACAATCCGTACCATGCGGTGCTGATTCCGGAACGCGAAGATGCAGCTTGTCGAGAACACAACCCGTCCCGGCGCCGATCCGATCCCGCTGGCCCAGTTGGGGCGGGGTCAGTTCGGCCGCATCGCCCGGTGCGAAACCGGTGGGTGCTGCGCGTCGCTCTTGGAATCGCTCGGGCTCGACATGGACGCGGTGATCTCGGTCTGCCAGCACGGCGACCCGTGCATCGTCCGGGTCCATACGCGTTGCGGGGGCTCCTGCCGGATCGGGCTCCGGCGTGATCTGAGCCGGAGCATCTTCGTGACGCCCGCGCCCGACCTCGCCCGCTGAGCGAACAGGACGGCCCCCACGCCATGGCCAGCGAGAGCCCGGTCCAGACGAGACTCCGCCGGATCGCTCTGGTGGGCAATCCGAATGTGGGCAAGAGCACGCTCTTCGGTCGTCTCGCCGGCGCGAGGGTCCACACCTCGAACTTCCCCGGGACGACCCAGGAAGCCCACCTCACCACCGTGCGGGGCGTCGAACTGATCGACCTGCCCGGGGTCTACTCCCTGCGGGGCGAGGAGAGCGAGGCCGTCGTGTGCCGGGCCGCGCTCGCGGGACGGGTGCCCGGGGCGGGCGGGGACCGCGGGCCCGACGCGATCGCGCTGGTGCTGGACGCGGCGAACCTCGAACGCAACCTTCGGCTTGCGGCGGAGGTGATCCAGCTCGGGCTGCCGCTGGTCATCGTGCTGAACCGGGTCGATCAGGCGGCGTCGCGGGGCATGAGGATCGACACCCAGGCCCTCGCCCGCGAGGCCGGGTGCGAGGTCCTCGAAACGAACGGGCTCACGGGGCAGGGTGTCGACGCGGTGCTGCCCGCGCTGAGCCGGGCCCGGGTGCCCGACTTGCCCGCGAGCGAAGAACCGGCCCGGGATTGGGCGGCGCGCGTCGCGGTCGCGGCGGCCAGGCCCGGGGCGGCGCCGCACGCGGAGGGGCTGACGGATCGGCTCGACTCGTTGTTCACGCACCCCGTGGCGGGCACGGCCGTGTTTGCGGCGGTGATGACCCTGCTCTTCTGGGCCGTGTTCAAGCTCGCGACCTATCCGATGGACCTGATCGATGCGGGGTTCGCATGGCTCGGGGGGGCGGTCGCGGGGGCGTTGCCCGAGGGCGCGGTCTCGTCGCTGCTCGTGGACGGGGTGATCGGGGGCGTGGGCGCGACGGTGGTCTTCCTGCCCCAGATCTGCCTGATGTTCTTCCTGATCACGCTGCTCGAGCAGTCGGGCTATCTGCCGAGGGCGGCGTTGCTCGTCGACCGGGTCTTCAAGCCGTTCGGGCTCCCCGGGCAGGCGTTCGTGCCCATGCTCAGCGCCCACGCGTGCGCGATCCCGGGCATCATCGCCTGCCGGGGCATCCCGGACCGCCGCGAGCGAATCGCGACGATCCTTGTCGCTCCGTTCCTCTCCTGCTCGGCCCGGATCCCCGTGTATGTCCTGCTGACCAGCCTGCTCTTCGCCGATCGGCCCGGGCTCGCGGCGCTCGCGTTCACCGGGTGCTATCTCCTGGGCGCGGTCGCGGCGCTGGCGACGGCCTCGGTGCTCCGGCGGACCCTGCTCCGCAGCCCCCCG
This sequence comes from Phycisphaerales bacterium, assembly GCA_036732005.1. GTDB lineage: Bacteria > Planctomycetota > Phycisphaerae > Phycisphaerales > UBA1924 > UBA1926. The sequence continues at coordinate 133,949 of DAINDF010000002.1, read as the reverse complement.
CGCCCCATGGCGCTCGAACTCCCCTCGTACCGCAGGCCGAGCCTGCGGCACGCGGCGGCGGTGATGTGGGACCGCGGCGTGCTCTTCCTGCGCAAGGCCGGCACGGTGATCCTCGGCATGATGGTCGCCCTGTGGTGGCTCGGGGAGTACCCGCATGTAGATCCGCCCCCGGAGGCCGCGGCGATCCGGGAGCGGGCCGCGACGGCGCCGGAGGGGGAGGCCACCGAGGGCCTGCTCGCGGAGGCGGCTCGGATCGAAGACCGGCACGCCACGGCGAACAGTTTCATGGGCATGGCGGGGCGTGCGATCGCGCCGGTCTTCGCGCCGCTCGGGTACGACTGGCAGCTGACGATCGGGATCGTCTCGTCCTTCGCCGCGCGGGAGGTCTTCGTGTCGACGATGGCGGTCGTGCTCGCCGCGGGCGAGGACGAACTCGAGGGCGAATCGGGCCTGGGGCGGATCGGATCGGCGACACGCGACGACGGGGTGACCCCGGTGTTCACAAGGCCCGTCGTCTGGTCGCTGCTGGTGTTCTATGTCCTGGCGATGCAGTGCCTGCCCACGCTCGCGGTGACGGCGCGCGAGGCGGGTGGGTGGCGTTGGGCGGGGCTCCAGTTCGGGTACATGACCCTGCTCGCCTACCTCGGGGGGCTGGCCGCTTCCCTCCTCGCCGGGTGGCTCGGCTGAACGGAGCACGCGATGCGCTTCCCGATCGGGGACTGGCAGTTCTGGGTCGTCACGGCGGCGGTGGTCGTGGTGGTCCTCATCGCGGCCCGTCCCTACTTGCCCTGGCGGAAGCGGAAGGGGACGAGCCGTCGTGTTGACCTGACGATCGGTCGTGAGCGCCCAGAGCGCCGTGGCTGAGGCGGGCCCGGCCCGGTTGCGTTACAATGGGGCGTGCGGCGCACAGGCCGCGGAGCGACGCCACGCATGGCCACGCCGCCCTCATCCTCGGAGGCCCCTCCCGGCGAAGCGCCGGCGCTGCTGACGCGTGACCGGCTGATCGGGCGACGCGTCTACCTCCACAGCGGGATCAGGTTTGCGACGGCGGCGGCGGTCGCGGTGGGCGCCCTGTTCGGGCATCTCATCGCCGGGGTGCGGGGGCTTGATGTCGGGGCGCTGCTCGTCGTTGCAGCCTGCATCGCGTTGTACAACATCCCGGTCTTCCTGGTCTCGCGGCGTTCGCGCGAGTCGCTCCGCTCGCCGACCGTCATCGCACACCTGCGGTTGGTCAAGCATGTTTCCACGCTGCTCGACTACGCCGCGCTCACCGTCGTGCTCTGGTACATCGGGGGCGTGCGGAGCCCGTTCATCGCCGCGTACATCTTCCACCTGATCATCGCGTCGGCGCTGCTGCCGGTCCGCGCGGCGGTCGTGTCGACCCTGACGGCGGCGGTGCTGCTGGTCGGGCTGGCGGTCGTCGAGGCGACCGGGTGGCTCCCGCCCCGCCTGCCCGAGGGGGCGGTGCCCCACACCGACCCGCTCGACGGGCGCGTGCTCGCCACGATCCTGGTCGTGAACCTGCTGCTGTTCGCGCTGGTCACCGCGCTGGTCACGAGCCTGGCGGTCATGCTCCGCCGGGGCGAGGAGCGGCTGCTCCACCAGGCCGAGCGACTGGAGCGTCTGAACACGCAGCGGCGTGAATTGCTCCACCTGACGCTTCACAATCTCCAGTCCCCCGTCGCCGCCGCCGCGATGCTCATGCGGAACCTGCGGAACGGGCTCTGCGGGCCGATCGAGCCGAGGCAGGAGGCGCAGGTGGACCGCTCGCTCGCGCGGCTCGACTCGATCACCGCGTTCATCCGGGACCTCGGGCTGCTCGCGCGGCTCGAATCGGAGGACCTGCGGGCCCAGACCGAGCCCGTCGACATCGGCGCCCTGGCGCGAGAAGTCGCCGACGACTTCGCCGAGGAGATCGCCGAACGCCGGCACACCCTCCGCCTCGACGCCAGGGGGTGCGCCCGGGGCGTGCCGCGCCTGGTCCGCGAGGCGATCGCCAACTACCTCTCGAACGCGATCAAGTACACCCCGGCCGGGGGGCGCATCGCCGTGCGCGCCGGCGCCGCCGATGGAAAGATCCGCGTCGAAGTGGTCGACAACGGCGTCGGCATCCCCAGCGACCGGCACAACCGCGTCTTCGACGAGTTCGTCCGGCTGCCCGGGGGCGACGCCCGCCTCGGGAAAGTCGACGGCAAGGGGCTGGGGCTGTCCATCGTCAAACGCAGCATCGAGCGGCAGGGAGGGCGGGTCGGGTTCGAGAGCCGCGCCGGCGAGGGCTCGACCTTCTGGCTCGAACTGCCCGAAGCCCCGAGCGTGGCCGAGCAGGGCATCACCCGCGGCGGGTGAGCCGCCCGCTGAGGGTCCGCAGCAGGGCCGCCTGATCGATGGGCTTCTGGAAGACGCCCGCGAAGCCGAGTTCGTAGGTATCGGTCGCCAGCGCCATGTGGTCGCCCATCGAGCTGAGCAGGTAGACCGGCGCGGTGTTCCCCTCGGCCTTGAGTTCGCGGAGCATGTTGCGCCCGGCGTCGACCTCCTCCATCATCAGGTCGAGGATGACAAGGTCCGGGCGGGTGCGCCGGTAGACGCGGATGCCGTCCTCGGCGCTGGACGCCTCCTCCATGATGTACCCGTGGGCCTCGAGGACCTGCCGCATCGCGTCGCGGAAGTCCGGGTCGTCGTCCACATAGAGGATCACATGCTTGTCGTCACGCATGGGTCACCGCCGTTGCAGGCCGTCGCCGAGTCGCTCAGCGGTCCGGCCGTGGTCATCGCGTCAAGATCCCCGCTCTCCAGCGCCGCCCGGAGCGTGGGCAGCAGGCGGGCCATGTCGGCGCGGGCACGCCCGCTCAGCCGCTCCTCGAACGCATTGAATTCGTGCCCCCGCACGCCGAGCAGGTAGGCCCGCCCGTCCCACCCGAACGCGTCCGCCGCGAAGGAAAGCACCGCCTCGGGCCGCATGACATGGGAGGAGAAGCTCTCCGCCCGCCTCGGCGTGAGCCTCCTGAAGAACCAGGGGGCCTGCCCCCCCACGCACGCGTCCGCGAAGATCACCGCCGGGCACCCGATGATCCGGGCCGCGTGCTCGATGTTCAGCTGGTAATCGTGCTCGGCCTCGACGCCCGGGAGCCCCATCGCCCCGACCTCGCGCACCACCGCCGCCCCGAGGCCGTCGTCGAGCCGGCCCGGGTTCCCGTACCCCAGCACGAGCACGCGCGGGATGGACGGGAAGGCGTTCACGGCATCCCCCGCGCCCCGGTTCCGACGATGCGCCCCCCGGCGTCGAGGATCTCGACGACCAGCGGCATCTGCCCCAGCGCGTGCGTCGCGCACGACAGGCACGGGTCGTACGCACGGATCGCCACCTCCACCGCGTTGAGCATCGGCTCGGTCACCTCGGGCTTGCCCGAGATGTACCGCTCGGCGACATCGCGCACCGCGCGGTTCATCGGCTCGTTGTTGCTCGTGGTCGAGACGATCAGGTTGCACATCGTGACCAGCCCGTCGTCGTTCACCCGGTAATGGTGGAACAGCGTACCCCGAGGGGCCTCGATGATCCCCACGCCCTCGGGCCGGCGCTCGCCCTTGACGACCAGGTCGGTGCCCTGAAGATCCGGGTCCTCCAGCAGCCGCTCGATCATCTCCGCGGCGTGCAGCAGCTCGATCATCCGGGCCCAGTGATACGCCATCGTCGCGTGGTTCGGCCTGCCTGCGGTGACCGCCATGAACTCGCGGCGCGCCTCCTCGGCCCGGGGTGTGTCGATGAAATCGCATGTGTTGACGCGCGACAGCGGGCCGACGCGGTACCACCCGTTCTCCTCCCCGATCGAGCGGATGAAGGGGAACTTCATGTAGGACCAGTCTCGCACGCCCTCGATGATGTAGTCGAGATACCGCTGGTTGTCGACATGATCGAAGATCTTCGCCCCGTCCGCGTCGATCGCGCGGAGCCCGCCGTCGTAGAGGTCCATCGCCCCGTCGGCCCGGATAATCGAGAGGTGGTTCGACTCGAACGAGCCGAACGAGCCCACCAGGTCCGCGTTCGCCAGCGTGTAGTCCCTGGCGATCTTCACCGCGCCGAGCGCCCACTCCATCTGCTGGGCCAGTTCGCCACGCAGCGCGTCCCGTTCGGCGACGCTCAGGTTCTTGTTGATCCCCCCGGGGATCGCGCCCGTGCCGTGCACCTTCTTGCCCGCCGTCGCCTTGATCACCTCCTGCCCGAACTTGCGCATCATCACGGCCTGGACCGCGAGCGGCCGGTCGCGCTCGATGATCCCGACGACATTCCGGCGAGCCGGGTCGGCGTCGAACCCGAAGAGCAGGTCCGGGCTGGCGAGGTGGAAGAAGTGCAACGCGTGGCTCTGGTACATCTGCCCGTAGTGCATCAGGCGGCGCATCTTCTCCGCGGTCGGCGTGAGCCGATCGACGCCGACGATGCGGTCGATCGCCTTGGCGGCGCACAGGTGGTGGCTCACCGGGCAGATGCCGCAGAGCCGCTGCACGGCCACGGGCATCTCCCAGTAGGGCCGGCCCTGGATGAACCGCTCGAACCCGCGGAACTCGACGATGTGCAGCCTCGCCTGCGTGACCCGGTTGTCCGCGTCGAGCAGAATGGAGACCTTCCCGTGCCCCTCCACACGGGTCACGGGCTCGATGACGATCCGCTTCGTGCCGTTCGAGACCATCGCGGCTCCCTCCGTCAGTCGTACTTGATGAGCGGGTAGGCCAGTTCCATCGGCTTGCCGGCAAGCAGCGCGGTCAACGCCGCCCAGATCGTGTCCGCGCTCGGCGGGCAGCCCGGCAGGAAGTAGTCGATCTTCACCACCTCGTGGCACGGACGGACCTTGTCGAGCAGCAACGGGAGCTCGATGTCGCTGGGGATGACCCGGTCGGGGTTGTGCACGCTCGGGCCGTCGAGGTAAGCCTCGGACAGGCACTCCTCCGTCGGCACGAGGTTCCGCATCGCGGGGATGCCCCCCATCGTCGCGCAGTCCCCCAGGCTCACGAGCACATCGCAGTGACCGCGGAACCGCCGGAGCACCTCGACATTCTCCTCGTTGCAGCATCCGCCCTCGATCAGCCCCACCGCGCACCGCCCCGTGAAGTCCTTCAAGTCCGTGATGGGCGACTTGTCGAACTCGACAAGGTCCACAAGCTGCAGAATCCGCTCGTCGATGTCCAGCAGCGACATGTGGCACCCGAAGCACCCCGCCAGCGAACAGGTCGCCACCTTCGGCTTGCTCATCGCCCGCCCCCTTCCCCCTCGCCCCCAGGGGCCGGCCCGCCCGGGGCGGCCTCCTCGTTCTCCACCGCGCGCCCGATCGGCTCGGCGTCATAGGTCCGCAGCCCCACGGGCACCGCGTACCCCACCCCCTTGCGGAGGATCGCCCCCACGGGGCAGGAATCAACCGCCTCGTCGGTCTTGTCCAGGTCCGTGTCCCGCAGTTTCGCCGAAGCGTTCACCGCGATGTGCTTGCCGATCCCTCGCCCCTCGAACCCGAAGACATGCTTGCCGTCGACATCCCGGCTCGTGCGCACGCACCGGGCGCACAGGATGCACCGGTTGCGGTCGAGCAGGATGTCCGGGTGCGACGCGTCCACCTCCCGCGTCGGCCAGAGGTAGGGGTACCGCGGCGCGGTGATGCCCAACCGGTAGGCGACGGCCTGCAGCTCACAGTTCCCGCTCTTCTCGCAGAACATGCAGAAGTGGTTGCCCTCGACGAAGAGCATCTCGACGACCGAACGCCGCCACCCCACCACTTCCTCGCTCTCGCTCTCGACGACGATCCCCTCCGCCACCGGCTGCGTGCACGACGACGCCGCACGCCCGTTCACCTTGACCACGCACACCCGGCACCCGCCCCAGGGCTCCAGCCCTTCCTTGTGGCACAGCCGGGGGATGTAGACGCCCGCGTCCTGCGCGGCCTCGAGGATCGTTTTGCCCCGGGGGGCCTCGATCTCCCGGCCATCGATCGTGAACCGCACAGCCTGCGTCATAGCTCGATCCTCCGGGCGCTCGCCTCCGTCGCGTGCACCGAGTGCCGCCCCGCGATCCGCTCGGCCAGCCGGACCGAGTCGAGCAGGTTGAAGTCCCGCCGCTCGCCGTTGATCGCCCTCGACACCCGCGACTCCCACACGGGGCGGAATGCCTCAAGGCTCGTCAGGATGGGGTGCGGCGAGGTCTGCCCAAGCCCGCACCGGCTCGTCGCCTTGACCGTCCGACCGAGCGAGACGAGTTCGTCGAGGTCCTCCATCGTCCCGTGCCCGGCGATGATCCGCTCCACCCGCTCCTTGAGCAGCACATTGCCCACCCGGCAGGGCGTGCAATACCCGCAGGACTCGTCGACGAAGAACTCCATGAACGCGTGGACGACCTCGAGCAGGTCCCGCTCGGGCCCGAAGACCATCACCGCCCCGCCCGTCGCGAGCTGCTCGAACGAGACCTCGCTCTTGAACTGCTCGGGGCCCACCATCCGCCCGCTGGGCCCGCCGATCTGCACCGCCTGCGCATCCTCCCCGCCGCACAGGCGCAGCACCTCGACCAGTGGGATCCCCATCGGAACTTCATAGATGCCCGGGCGCAGGCAGTCGCCGGCGATCGAGAGCACCTTGGTCCCCGTGCTCTGCTCGGTGCCGTGGGCGCTGAAGGTCGCCGGGCCCTCCTCGAGGATCTTCGCCACCTTCGCGAGCGTCTCCACATTGTTCACCACCGTGGGGCAGCCCAGGTAGCCCTTCTGCGCGGGGAAGGGCGGCCTTGTCTTGGGGTCGCCGCGGGTCCCCTCGCACGAACTGATCAACGCCGACTCCTCGCCGCAGATGTACGCCCCCGCGCCGAGCAGGATGCGGATGTCGAAATCGAACCCGCGCCGCCCCCGGATCGCCTTGCCGAGCAGGCCGTCCGCCCGACGCTTCGCCAGGATGTCCTCGAGGTATCGGTGCAGGTAGGCGTATTCCCCACGCAGGTAGACGATCCCCTCCTTCGCCCCGACCGCGTACCCCGCGATCGTCAGCCCCGCGAACACCCGGTCCGCCCGCTCGGTCAGGATCACCCGGTCCTTGAAGGTCCCGGGCTCGCCCTCGTCCGCGTTGCAGATCACGAACTTGCGGTCCCCCTCGGCCGCCCGCGCGAACTCCCACTTCATCCCCGTCGGGAACCCCGCGCCGCCCCGCCCCCGCAGCCGCGCCGTCTTCACCGCGCGGATCACCTCCTGCGGCGTCATCGCCAGCGTCTTGGTGATCGCCTCGCCCCGGTTGATCGTGCTGAACACGATCGGGCCCGCCAGGCGGATGTTGTTCTCCACCATCGAGTGCACCAGCGGGTGCGCGTTGTTCCCGTCGCCCACCCGCTTGACGAGCCGCGCCGGGTCCCCGTGCTCACGCAACTCCCGGACGATCCGCCTGACCTTGTCCGAGGAGAGATGCGTCACCGGGACCTCGTTGATCAGCGCCGCCGGGCCCTGGTCGCACAACCCGACGCACGCCGTGCGGTCGAGCGTGATCGCGCCGTCCGGGGTTGTCTGCCCCAGCGAGACCCCGAGCTCGGACTCGAACGCCGACTTCACCTGCTCGTAGCCCGCCATGCGGTCCAGGATGTCGTCGCACAGGCGGATCACCACGCGCCCCGCGCGGTCCCTGCGGTAGAACGCGTAGAAACTCACCACGCCCGCGACCTCGACCCGCGCCACGCCCACCCGCGCCGCGATCGCGTCGATCGCCGCGTCGGGCACATGCCCGAGCGTCGTCTGCACCCGTTTGACGATCTCCATCATCCGCGTCGGGTCGCTGCCGCACGCCTCGCACGCGGCGTCAACGACGGGCCGGACCTGCTCGCTCATCGCTCACCTCGCCCGGCTTCGCCGGGACGCCCCCGGACCCTTGCAGGAGGCCCGAGATCCTAGGCGTTTGCCCATCCTGATATCCAGATTTTCGGCATGCTCGGAGGCGTTCTGCGGCCTCAAGCGTACACCGACGCGAGATCACCGAAATAGGTCGGATAGGTCTTGTCCACGCAGGCGGGATCACGGATGAAGACCCCCGGACGGCGGAGGCCGATCAGCGCGAGCGACATCGCCATGCGGTGGTCCTTGAAAGTGTCGAACTCGACGCGCTCCACGCCCGTCGAGCAATCCACCCCGCCCTCGGGCGGCGTCACGGTCAGCACATCGGGGTCGCCGTTCACATCCGACTCGACCCTCACGCCGATCTTCCCGAGTTCGGATTCCAGCGCCGCGATCCGGTCGCACTCCTTGTCGCGCAGCGTGCGCACGCCGCGGAGGATGCTCGTGCCCGACGCGAACGCGGCGCACACCGCGAGCGTCATGGCGGCGTCGGGCATGTCGCTCATGTCGGCGAGGACCGGCAGGAGCCGGGCCGGCCCCCGGACCGTCACCGCGTCGTCCGTCACGGAGACCGACGCGCCCATCCGGACCAGCAGCGAGGGAAACCCCGAGTCTCCCTGGAGCGCGTCGCGCGCCAGCCCCGTCACGCCGATGGACGCGTCGGGGAGGATCGCCCCCGCCCCCCAGAAATAGGTCGCGCCGGACGCGTCGGGCTCGACATCGACCCGGAACGCCGCCAGCCCCGGGAGCACGCGGATGAACCGCAGCCCCTCGCTGGTGCGCACCGTCGCGCCGAGCCGCTCGAGCAGGGCCACGGTCATGCGCACATACGACGCGCTGGTCACCACCCCCTCCAGGCGGAGCGTCAGGCCCCGGGGCAGGAAGGGCGCCACGAGCAGCAGCGCCGAGATGAACTGGCTCGACCGAGTCGTGGAGACCGTGAGCGTGTCGACCGCCGGGCCCCCCTCGGGCGCGCAGATCCGCACGGGCGGGCAGCCCGGCTCCCCGAGGTACTCGACCCGCGCGCCAAGGGCCGCGAGGAGATCGCCGAGTTCCCCGATCGGGCGCTGCCGCATCCGCTCGTTGCCGTCGACCGTGAGCGGGGCCCCGGCGCACAACGCCGCGGCGGTCAGGAACCGGGTGGCCGTGCCGGCGTTGTTGAGGTTGATCGTCGTTCCCTCGGGCGGGATGCGCCACCGCCCCCCCACGCCGCGCACCCGGAGCGTGTCCCCGTCCCGGCGCACGGCCGCCCCGAGCAGGGCGACGGCCTCGAGCATCCGCTCGGCGTCGTCGGCGGCGAGGAGGGGGTGACCCAGGATCGACTCCCCCTCGGCGAGCGCGGCGAGCAGCAGCAGGCGGTTGGTCAGGCTCTTGGAGCCGGGCGGTCTGACACGGGCGACCGGGGGCGCTTCGCCCAAGCCGCGCCGGCAGGGGGGGATCTCCAACGGATCCGGGAGGTCCGCCAGAGGCCGGCGCAGGATGTCCAGCGGACGGGTCATCGGGCGATCGTACTGCCGGGCGGGCACGGAGGCGGGCGGGGCCCGGACCGCTTCGGCAGCCAACGGCCCCCGGGGTAAAATTGGCTCTGAATATCCGCATTTGCCCGGGTCTTGAACGGCAGAAGGGACGCGGCGGTGAAGACGACGAACGCAGCCCCGGAGGGGTTCCCGGTAACGCTGGGCGCATGGATTGAGCGGCTGCTGGGGCGGCTCAATGCCGAGGGCCGCGACCGCCTGTTCGAGCACGAGGCGTACGCGTTGCTCACCGAAGCCGGCGGGCCGACGCCGCCGCGGCACCGGTTCGTGCGCACGGGGGAAGCCGTCGACGCGGCGTGGCTCGGCGGGCTGATCGGGGACCGGGTTGTGTTGAAGGTCGTCTCCCGGGAGATCACGCACAAGTCGGACGCGGGCGGGGTGGTGTTCTGTGAGCGGGCGGCGTCCGCGGTGGAACGGGCGTTCGCCGATCTCGTGGAGCGGCTGGGCCCGGGGCGGGTCGAGGGGATGCTGGTGGTCGAGATGTCCCCGCCGGACCAGACGGGGCTGGGGGGCGAGTTGTTCATCGGCCTGCGTTCGACGCGGGAGTTCGGCCCGGTGCTGGCGGCGGGTCTCGGGGGGACCGACGCGGAGTTCCTCGCGGCCTCGATGAAGCCCGACCGGGCGATCGCGCGGGCCCCGGCGTTGCTCGTCGACGGCGCGGGCTTTCTCGCGGAGTTCAGGCGGACGGCCGCGTACGACCTGGTCGCCGGGCGCGCGCGCGGGCGGGGTCGCTCGCTCGACGACGGGGTGCTCGAACGCGTGTTCAGGGCGTTTCTTGCGATCGCGCGGGCCGGGATGACGGGTGGCGCGGCGGGGCTGGTGGAGTTCGAGATCAACCCGCTCGCGGTGCGTGGCGGGGGGCTGACGCCGCTCGACGGTCGCGGTCGGGTGGGCCCGCTCCCCTCGGCCCGCCCGCCGCGCCCGGCGGAACAGACCGCCCGGCTGCTCGAGCCGCGCACGGTCGCGGTGCTGGGCGTCTCGGCGACGAACGCGGCAAGTTTCGGGCGGATCATCCTGCGGAATGTGCTCGAGAGCGGGTTCGCGCCCGAGCGGGTGCGTGTGATCAAGCCCGGGCCGGCGGAAGCGATCGACGGGGTGGCGTGCGTGGCGTCGGTGGAGGCGCTGCCCTGGCGGGCGGATCTGCTCGTCGTGGCGGCGGGCGCCGGGGAGTTGCCGGGGATCATCGACGCGTGCGTCGAGAGCGGGAAGGTGGGCGGGGCGATCCTGATCCCGGGCGGCGCGGGCGAGACGGAGGGGAGCGGCGATCTCGGGCGTGAGATCGCCTCGTCGATCGCGCGGGCTCGGGCGGGGGAAGAAGGCCCGGTCTTCCTTGGGCCGAATTGCCTGGGCGTGCTGAGCCGCCCGGGGCGGTATGACACGCTGTTCATCCCGGCGGAGAAGTTGGACAAGCGGCGTGGGTCGCCGCACCGCGGCGTGGCGCTGGTGAGCCAGTCCGGGGCGTTCGTGGTGAGCCGGATGAGCCGGGTGGAGACGCTCGACCCGGCGCTGGCGGTCTCGCTTGGGAATCAGGCGGATCTGACGCTCTCGGACATGACCGAGGCGTCGGCGACGCGTGCGGACATCCACGCGATCGGGATCTATGCCGAGGGGTTCGTAGACCTGGACGGGCTCGCGTTGGCGCGGGCGGTGCGCGCGGCCCGGGAGGCCGGGAAGGTGGTGGTGTTCTACAAAGCGGGGCGGACCGAGGCGGGGCGGGACGCGGCGGCGGGGCACACGGCGTCGCTGGCGGGGGACCAGGCGGTCTGCGACGCGGCGCTGCGCTCGGCCGGGGCGCTGCTCGCGGCGGATTTCGAGGACTTCACGGGGATGCTCGAGGTCGCCGGCGCGGTCCGCGGGGCGCGGGGCGTGCGGATTGGGGCGATCGCCAACGCTGGGTGCGAGACGGTGGCGATGGCGGACGCGGCGGACGGCTCGGCGTTGGCGCCCCGGCTCGCGTCGCTCGGGGAGGCCTCGGTCGGTCGGCTCCGAGCGGTGCTCGCGGGGCACGGGCTGGGATCGCTGGTGAACGCGAGGAACCCGCTGGACCTGACGCCGATGGCGGGCGAGGGGGCGTACGAGGACGCGGCGCGGGTGCTGCTCGAATCGGAGGAGGTTGACGCGGTGTTGGTCTCGTGCATCCCGCTGACGCCGGCGATCGCGTCGACGGAGCGCGAGATGGGGGCGGGGTTCGCGTTCGCGGCGTCGGTCGGTCGCCTGTCGCGGGAGTCGGGCAAGCCGGTCGTCGCGGTGGTGGACGCGGGGGCGCGGTACGAGGCGTTCGTCGGGGCGCTGCGGGGCGAGGGCGTGGCGGTGCTGCGCTCGGCGGACCGCGCGGTGCGGGCGTTCGCGGCGGTGCTGGCGGCGCGGGCTGAAACGGAATTCGATTGAAACTCGGGCGAGGCGGAGACGCAAGCCGATGGGGCGACCGGGAAACGAAGGTCCGCGGGCTGGCACCCGCGGCTCGTCGGGCACGAGTTTGACAGAGAATCGGTCTCAATCTGATCTGGATTGATTGAGCCGCGGGAAGTGGTGCCCCGACCCGCCCGGAGGGCGCGTCGTGGGTCTTTCATCGGCGTCCGATCCGCACCACGCGCCGCTGACGCGAAGGGTGGTGGCGCCGGCGGCGCACGCGCAGCGATCAATCACAAGCCGTATCAGGCGGCCTCGGCGCGGCCCTCGGCGGGCTGCTCGTTGACCTGCTCGGCGGAATGGCGGCGGATCAGCGCATCGAACCCGTCGAGGCTCATGCGCAGGAAGGTCGGCACGAGATCGGGGTCGAGCTGCGTGCCGGCGCTGCGCTCGATCTCGGCGAGGACCTCCTCGCGCGAGCGGGCGGGGCGGTAGGCCCGGTTGGAGCTCATCGCGTCGAAGGTGTCGGCGATCGCGAGGATCCTCGCGACGAGGGGGATGTCCTGGGCCCGGAGATTCTCCGGGTAGCCCCGGCCGTCCCACCGCTCGTGGTGGTGGAGCACGCCCGGGAGGAGGTCGCGGACCATGGGGATGGGCTTGAGGATCTCGTGCCCGATGCGGGGGTGGCGTTTGATGAGGCCGAACTCTTCGTCGGTGAGCTTGCCCGGCTTGCAGAGCACGCGGTCGGGCACGCCGATCTTGCCGATGTCGTGGAGAATGCCGGCGAGGTGGACGCGTTCGGCCTCGTCGGCGCTGAGGCCGATCTCGATCGCGAGGTCCCTCGCGAGGAGGGCGACGCGCTCGGAGTGGCCCCTGGTGTAGCGGTCCTTGGCGTCGAGGGACGAGGAGAGGGCGCGGAGGGTGCCCATGAATGTCGCGGCCTGCTCCTCGTAGAGGCGGATGGTCTCGAGGAGCGAACCGATGCAGGCGGAGACGGCCTCCATGAGCTGGGTGTCGAAGCTGGAGACATCGGCCTCGCCCGAGAGCTTGCCGGCCATGATGAGCCGGCCGACATCCGCGTTGCGGACGCGGATGGGCTGGACGATGACCGAGACGCCCCCGTTGGCCTCGGGGGTGATGATGCGACGCTCGACGGGCCCGAGGGTTGCGAGGAACTCGGCGACCGCGGGGCGGACGCGTTCGTCGTCTCCGTCGTGGACGGCGGTGAAGGTGCGCGTGGCCAGCTCGCCGACGAGCGCGGGGGCCTGCTCGAAGCAGACGGCGGCCCATTCGCACTCGAGGGTCTCGACCATGTTGCGCAGGGACTGCTGGACGATATCGTCGGGCGAGCCCAGCCGGCCCAGCGAGCGGACGAGGCGGTAGACCATCGCCATGTTCTCGTACGAGCGGGTGAGGTACCCGCAGTACTCCTGCATGGCGGCGCCGGAATCGCCGGCGTCGATCAGGTCGAGCGCGGTCTGGGCGAGCGAGGCGAGCACGCGTGCGGCCTCGGGCCTGGGCATCGCGTGGACCCCGGCCTGATCGTCTCGCGTGGCGGGGTCGCCCGTGAGCACCGCGGCGGCGAAGGCGAGATCCTCGCGTCGAGACGGGGTCACGACCGCGACCTCCCATCCGTCGCCGAGCGCCCGGACCTCGCACCCGTTCTCGGGCGGCGTCAGGCGAGCGAGGTGCACGCCCAGCGCATCGGTCCCGGGCGCGGCGAGGCGGCGGACGACCGCGCCGAGCAGGGCGGCCCGCTCGGCGAACCGCTCGATGGTCGCGAGGATCTGCTCGCCGTGCCGGTCGTTCATCACGCGGCCTCCCGTTGGGTTTCGGCGAGGACCTGGGCGACGACGGCTGTGACCTCGTGGGCGCTGAACGGCTTGGCCAGGACGCGGGTGATCGCGGTGCGGTCCACCACCTGCTGGTCGATACGGTGCCCGCGTGCGGTGAGCAGGATGATGGGGACGCCCGCGAGGGCGGGGGCGGCGGCGAGGGCGGTCGCGAGGCCCAGGCCGTCCATACGGGGCATCTGGAGGTCGGAGATGACCAGGTCCGGGGTCTCCTGGGCGGCGTGCTGGGTGGCTTCGACGCCGTCCCGGGCGATCGTGACGCGGTAGCCTTCGCGTTCGAGGCGTCTGCCGAGGATCTGGGAGACATGGAGCTCGTCGTCGACGAGGAGGATGTGGGCGGTCATCGGGTCTCTCCGTGCGTTGCCGGTTCGGCCTCCGGAACATCGGGCCCGGAGAGGGCGGACTTTGCCGGCCCGCGGAGGCAGGGGCGAGAAACCGGGGCGGGGCCCTCACGAGCGGCGCACCGCGTCGGGCCGGTGGGCAAAGCGGAGTGCAGAACCCCCCTTGGACGGTCCGATCATGTGAAGAACCCCGGAGTGACGGCATGCCCGAGAACACCGACCAGACCAGGTCCCCCGGCGCGTCGCCCCTCGCCCGCGCGCTCGGGCGGCAGGCCGAGGCGCAGATCGAAGACCTCCGCCTCGCCAAGGGGCTGGGGGGCGAGACCTTCGACCGGCTGGCGGACCGGGCGGACCAGGTGCTCGAGACGCTCGCGGGGGCCGGGGCGAACCCGGGGCTGCTCTCGATCGTGCGTGATCGGCGGGGCGTGCTGCGGTCTGTGGCGAGGCTGATCGCGTCGCCGTCCGCGGGTGAGATCCCGCCGAGCAATCTCGAGGTCTACGCCGCGGTGCTCGATGTCACCGAGTTGAGCTCGATCGTGACGGGGATGCGGCCGAATTCGGGCGGCGCGGCGGACCGGCTGCTCCGACACCTTGGCGAGGACGACGAGTCGACGGCGAGGCGGGATCGCCTGACGCTCGGGTTCGCGGCGGTCTGCCGGCGCGGGGGGCTGTCGACACGGCTGAGCCCGGACCTCGGGGCGCCGGTGCAGATCGAGATCGACCGGTGGCCGATCGCGGCGGCGGCGGCGGTGCCGCTCTCGCCCGCGGACCTTGCCGGGGCGGCTGCGGAGGCGGGCGGGGCGCTGCGCGAGGCGGGGCGGCCCGGGCTGATCGTGCTCGAAACGGGGGCGCTCATGCCGTGGTCGACGCTCCGCGTCGCGGACGATCAGACCGCGATCGCCGCGATGCACGAGCGGCTCGATGCGTTCATGGTGGATATCCGGGACGCGGTCGCGGAGGCGGCGGGGACCGATCACGCGTTCGGGCTGGTGGTGCACGCGACGCTGCCGGCGACCAATGTCGCGTCGCGGCGTCTGCTGTTCGCCGAATGCCTGCGCGCGGTCAACCTGTGCGACACCGACGATGTCCGGATCGCGGGCTTTGAGTCCTTCATCGCGGCGCTGTCGAAGGCCGAGCGCCGTCAGGCCGGCTGAGGCGACGCGAGCCCCTCGAACCGAACCTCGACCGCGGAACCCGACCTCGGGTCGATCATCAGTACACGGTGGCGGTCGGTCTCGGCGACAAAGCACCGCGGCGTGCCGGCCTCGCCGAGCCGCGGCGCGGCGAGGGCGATTCCCATCGGGGTGGCGAGCCGCTCTCGGTCGCCGAGGAGGGTCGAGACGGTTCCGGCGCCGGGGTCGACGAGCCTGATCTTGCCGTTGCCGGCGTCGGCGACGAGCACACGGTCGCCCGAGGCGTGCATGGGGGTGGTGGCCCATAAGGCGAGGCACGCGGGCCGGCGGAGACGGGCGGTGTTTGCCGGCCCATCCGCGTCGCCCGAGTCGGAAAGGACCTGGTCACTGTCCCCCGGGAGCGAAGCCCTGCCGATGAGCGTGCGCACACGCAGGGTCGCCAGGTCGAGTTCTCGGATCGCGCTGCCCGCTTCGTCGGCGATGTACAGCCGCCCCGCGTCGCTGGCGAGCGCGAGGCCGGCCGGCTGCCAGAAGCAGGCGGACTCCGCGGGACCGTCGGCGACGCGCGGCGTCCCGCTGCCGGCGATGGCGCGGGTCACGGTGGTGGTGAGATCGATCGCCCAGAGCCGGTGGTCACCCGCCATCGCGATGAGGAGCCTCTGCCTGGCGCGGTCGAACGCGAGGCCGCGCGGGGACCGGAGGGGCTGCCGCACCCCTGCGGCGCCGCCCCTGGGGTCGGTGCCGAGCTCGCCGGTGCCGGCGATCGTGCGCACGGAGGCGGTCTTCAGTTCGATCGCGCGGACGGCGTGGTGGCGGGCGTCCGAAACAAAGATCCGGCCCGTGGCGGGGTCGTGCTCGAGCGCCGCGGGCTCGGCGAAGACCGCGTCGGCTCCGACGCCGTCGCGGAGCGGGCCGGCGGCGCCGCCCAGGACCAACTCGACGCGGGCGTTCCCGGCCTCGTCCGGCCAGGCGCTGACGATCACTCTCCGGTTGCCGGAGTCTGAGACAATCAGGCGGCCCGGCGCCCCGACCCGCGGGGCCACCCCGAGAACGGCGGACGGGTCGCGGAGCGGGGAGGACGCCTCGGCGCCCCGGTCCGCCTCGCGGGGGATCTCGATCCGGGCGGGCGCGAGCGAGCGGTCGAGCCGGGCGTCGGCGAGCAGGCGGGCGATATAGCGGTCAAGGAGCATGCGGTTGCCCTCGCCGGCGACCTGCCCCACCACCGTCCCCTTGGGGTCGATGAGCGCGAACGCGGGCCAGCGTTTGACCTGGAAGGCCCGCCAGAGCCTGAACGCGTCATCGACCACGACCGGGTGGGTGATCCCCCGCCGCCGGGCCTCGTGACCGATGGCCTCGGGGGTCGATTCCCCCCTCGTCTCCGGGCTGCACACGCCGATGACGACGAAGGGATCGGCCTTGTACTTGCGCTCGAACCAGGCGAGGTCGGGCACGACCTGCCGGCATTCGACCCGGCCTGGCGTCCAGAACTCAAGAAGCACGACATGCCCGGCGAGGTCGCCCTGCAACGAGAGCGGTCGCGGGGTGTTCACCCATCCGAGGTGCGGTGTCAGTTCCGGGGCACGCATGGGGCCAGCCTACCCGGCGTTGGTCGAGCGGTGCCCGGCGAGGCCGAGGCGGACCGCCGACACCGTCCCGCCGACATCGAGCACGCGTGTGTCCCCCTTGCGGAGCTCGTCGATGAGACGGCGCATGTCGGCGGGGATGGGGGCGACGAAGGACATGGTCTCGCCGGTGATGGGGTGCTCGAAGGCGAGCAGGGCCGCGTGCAGGGCCTGCCGGGCGATGACGATGTCGGCCCCTTCGAGATCGGTTGAGAACGGTCGTCCCCCGTACATGTCGTCACCGACGATGGGCCAGCCTCCGTCGGTGAGGTGGACGCGGATCTGGTGGGTGCGCCCGGTCTTGAGTTCGAGCTCGACGAGGCTGAAGGCCTGGTCGCCCGCGACGCGACCCGGCAGGCGGTAGCGTTCGCGGACGCGGGCGATCGTGACGCTGGGCTTGCCGAGGTCGTCGTGGCGGACGACCATCTTCTCGCGGTAGCCCTTCTCCTTGGAGGGGTGCGGGCCGACCGGCTTCTCGATGACGAACCCGTCGGGCTCGACCGCGCCGTGGACGACGGCGAGGTAGCGTTTGTCGACCTTGCGGTGCTCGAACTGGGCCCCGAGTTTCCAGTGCACCTCCTCGCTTTTGGCGAAGAGGATGCACCCGGTGGTGTTGCGGTCGAGGCGGTGGACGACCCCGGGGCGGGCGTCGTCGGCGCCGAGGGGGCTGAGGTCCCCGCCGCTCTGGCTGGTGTGGCGGAAGTGCCAGGCGAGGGCGTTGAGAAGCGTGCCGCTCTTCTCGGCCCGCGCCGGGTGGACGATGATGTCGGCCTGCTTGTTGAGCACGATCAGGTGCTCGTCCTCGTGCATGACCTCGATCGGGATGTTCTGCGGGACGATCTCGTTCGAGGGGGGCGGCGGGACGACGACCTCGATGGTGTCCGACTGCCTCAGCGTGGTCGCGGGCTTGGCCTCGCGTCCGTTCACCGTGACGCCGCCCGAGTTGATCAGGTGCTGCAACTGGTTGCGGCTCATGAAGGTGATCCGGCTCGTGAGGTACTTGTCGAGCCGGCACTTCAGGTCGCGGCTGAGCTCGAACGAGACGCGGAACAGGGCGTCGTCGTCCGCCCCGGCCTCGGCGGCGCGGCGGTAGGCGAGCGCGATCGCCTCGGGGTTGACCTTCCCGCCGCGCAGGATCAACGGCGGATCGTCCGGCGAGGCGGGCTCGCCCTCGCGGATCCACGAGCCGCTGACGCGTTCCTCGCGTTCGGTCATCCGTTCCCGGGCGGGTCGGCCGGGGTGTCGGTCGCCGGGGTCTCGGGTTGGGGCGCTTCGGCGGGGGCGGGGAGGTCCGCGGCCGGGGCGGGCTCGCCGCCATCGACGGACTCGGGCGCGTCGGGCCCCGCGGGCTGCTCAGGGGCGGGCGGCGGCGTGGGCTCGGGCTGATAGGGCAGGCGGGGGAGGGCCGAGGCCTCGTAGAGCACCGGCGCGTCGCCCGCATGGATGCTGTCGAGCATGCCCTGGGCGACGCGGGCGAGCGGGAGGTAGCCCGCGGTCTCGGCGTAGCCCCGGGCCTTCTCGTAATTGGTGCGGGCGGTGTCCGAGTCGCCCCTGGTCTCGGCGGCGGCGGCGAGCCCGAAGGCGGCGTTGGCGGCGAGCAGGGCCCGGGCGTCGTCGGCGGCGGTCGCGTCCAGGACCGCGCGGTAGAACCCCTCGGCCTTCTCGAGGTGGAAGTCGCGGTCGGCCTCGCTGAGCGTCACCGCGGGGTCGGCGGGGTCGACGCCGGTGCGGGCGGCGTGCATATGGACATCCGCCGCCTTGAGCCGGGCGAGTTCGGCCACGCTGCCGGCGCCCTGGTATTGCTCGGCGATCTCGGCGAGCGAGAAGACGCTGGGGCTGGGAAGCGCCTCGAGGGCGCCGAGCTGGGCGAAGGCCTCGTCTCGCTTGAGGATCGCCTTCTGCTCGAACCAGTTCTTGACGAAATAGCCGCCCGAGATCAGCGCGATGACGAGCAGCACGGGGAACGACCACTTGTTCAGGAACTCGATGAGCTCCTGGTTGATCCGCGACTCTTCGAGCCCGGCTCCCTCAACGATCTTGGTTTGGCGTTCGTCCATGCTGTTCCCGGTTCGGTGGCGTTCTGGTGAGCGACAAGTCTAGGAACGCGGTTCGGCCCGCTCCCAGAACCGCCAGGGGCGCGGGTCGGCGAGGGCGGAATCGGGCAGGAGTCGGACCCGGACTGCCCGGGCGAGCGCGTCCAAGCCCCGCCGCGACCCGTGGACGCTGAGAGCCAGATCGTGCGCCCAGGCGGGCTCGCCGAGGTCGGCCCGGAGGCAGACGCGGAGCCCCGGCGGGCGGTCGGGGCGCATTTGGTCCGGGCCGGGCGTCAGGGGGTCGCCGCAGGCGAGGACCAGATCGGCGGCCTCGATCGCGTGGCGGACGAGGTCCTGGGCCCGGCGGTCGAGTTCGCCCGGGTCGGGCAAGAGGCCCGGGGTGTCGAGGTAGCGGACGGCGAGCCCGTCGAGTTCGAGCATCGCCCCGACATGGTCGCGGGTGGTGCCGGGCTGGTCTGCGACGATCGCGACCGCCCGGCCCGCGAGGGCGTTGAGCAGGGTCGACTTGCCGATGTTGGCCGGGCCCAGGGCGACGACGAGCGGAGGGTCGATCAGGCGGTTGAGGACGGACGCGTCCGCGCACGCCCCCCCGCGCCACGCCCGCCACCGGCGGGGCTGGTCGAGCAGCAAGTCGATCGCGCGGGGGCTCGCGGCCTGCGCGAGGGCGGCGAGCATGCGGGCTTCGTGATCGTCCGCGGCTTCCGGGAACTCCGCCTGGGCGGTGTCACCCCGGCGAACCTCGCGGCCTTCGAGCCCCGCGGCGAGCCGGCGTATGACGGCCGGGCCTCCGTGGCAGAAGAGATCGGCGGTGGTCGGGCCCCAGCGGACCGCGAGGCCTCGATCGACGCCCAGCAGATCGCGGAGGGCGGGTCGGCCCGGCTCGACCGGGAGCGAGAGCGAGGCGAGGAGGGCGGTGAGGTCGTCGGCGGACGGGGCCCGGAGTTGGATGACCCCGATGGCGCCCTGGGCGGCCGGGGGGGTCAGGATGGTCCAGGTCGCGTGCGGGGGCATGACGGTCGCCGCGGGAGGGTCAGTCCTCGTCGTCATCGTCCCCGGCGTGCTCGAGGGTCAGGCCGATGCCGAGGAGTTGGAGGTCGGGGACGATGTGCTCGACGACGCCGTCGGTGTCGAGGAGCGGGGCGTCGCCCCCTGTGGCGATGATCTGGGGATAGGCCCCGTAGGCGTCGGCGTAGCCCTCGACGGCGTGGCGGACGAGTCCGACGAGCGCGGCCCGGGCGCCGAGGCGCATGGCGTGGGCGGTGTCCTTTCCGAACGGCCCCCGATCGGGGTCGGGCGGCTCGAACTCGATGCTCGGGAGGGCGTCGGTGTGCTCATGGAGCGAGGCGAGCATGAGGCGGAGCCCGGGGGCGATCATCCCGCCCTGGAAGACGCCCTCGCCGTCGACAAAGTCGATCGTGACGGCGGTGCCGGCGTCGACGACCACACAGGCCTGCCTTGCCCGGGTGAAGGCCGCGTAGGCGTTGAGCAGGCGGTCCTGCCCCACCGCCTCGGGGTTGTCGATCGCGGCGCGGATGGGGACGGCGAGGTCCCGCCCGATGCGCACACACTCGCACCCCGGCGCGATGGACCGCACGGCGGCCTCGAGCGAGGCGGCGGCGGCGCGGTGGGTCGAGGCGACGACGCAGCCGCGGGCGCCTTCGGCGAGGGCGCGGAGTTCGTCATTGGAAGGATCGAGGCCGGCGTGGGGCAGGGCCCTGGCGTCGAGGACCTGCCCGTCGACCCATCGCCCGAGGCGGACACGGGAATTGCCGACCGCGACGACGAGGATGGGGGAGCCTTCTTGCATAGCGTGGTTCCGGCGGGGTTGGAACCGGGAGCGTAGACGGGGACCGGGGGCAGGGGGAGTGATACGCTTGCGGCACGCGGCGGTCGCCGCACGGGGCAAAGTGACGATGCAGCCGAGGTGCGCGGTCGATCCGACGGTCAAGCGGGTGGAGATGAACGGGTTCCGGTTCCCGCTGGGGGTCTACCCGGTGGAGACGATGGAGCCCAAGCCCGGGTACCGGCTCGAGTTCGAGCCGGCCGACACCGGGGGCTCGGGATTCGAGGATGAGGACTTCTCCGACGAGTGGCCGGACCGGTATGTTTTCGACATCGTTATCAGCGCCGAGCGGGTGGAGCCGCTGTTCAGGCAGTTGGTGCCGCTGCTTCCGGGGCGGGTGTACCCGATCCTCGATTTCATCGGGCACGACGCGTATCGGGAGGTTGACCCGTACATCGCCCGGGTGCTGATCGGGACGGAGTGGCTGCTCGACGCGGTCCGGGCCTGCCGCCCGTTCTTCTTCGAGGACGGGATGTGCGGGTTCGGGGCGTTGAGCGACGACCCGTTCATCCATCTGTTCGTAGACGAGCACAAGATCATCACGGTCCGGTGCGAGCCCGAGATGAAGGAACGGTTCGAGCGGGTGCTGGCGGCGTTCGATCTGCAGGAGACCGAGGAGCCCGCGGGGGCCGACTCGGCGGCGCACGAGCACCGCAATGTGCTCTGGACGCCCGAGGACCGGCCCGATCTGCTCAGCGCCGAGGAGATCCTGGAGGACCTCCGGGACGCGTGGCAGTTGGACCTGAATGTCGACACGACGCGGAACCTCGATGACCAGGGACGGGATCTGGGGATCACCCCGTGGCGCTGCGTCGTCCGCAACGAGGGTGAGGCCCGGACCCGGTACGCCGAGGTGGTGCTGACCGCCGAGTGCCTGCTCGATGCGGAGGACCTGGCGTACGAGGCGACGCTCTCGCTGCTGGCGACGGAGGACGAGGGTGCGGGGGACGAGCCGGTTATCGTCTCGGCGGACCGCCTGACGCCGGTGCAGGCTCGTGAGCTCCTGTCTGGTGAGGACCCCGGGGAGGGGGCCGCCCCCCCGGTTTCGGAGTTGGTGGACGGGGCGTTCGCGACGGAGTCCCGCGTGATCCGGGGGCGGTGGCTTTCCTAGGGAGGGGGCCCGTCAAGAAATCTGAGAATTTCTGTCAAATGGACTGGGGATTCTGCCCGGCGGGCTGCCACCCCCGTTGCCAGCCCCGGTAGGACCATGTATCCTGCCGCTCCGCTGCGGATGGGGCCCCATCCGCGGCTCGGGCGCGCGGGGAACGGACCCGCGGCCTCGCCGAGAGACTCCCCCCCGCCGCCGCCGAGCGGCGGGCAGACCGCGAGCGAAAGCTCCACGACCCCCTCGTGGATCGGGATGGGACCCCCCGCACGGGCCCGTCCCTCTGACCTACCAACCTGGAGACCGGGATGGCGACCAATCGGGATCGATCTGTAGCGTGCCTCTTCGCGGCGTCGGCGCTCGTGTTCGCGGGGCAGACCGCGACGGCGGGCGGACCTGAGGCGCTGGCGTCCGCGGCGGGGAGCGCGGTGTCGCTCGAGCGTTTCGCGGCGGACGAGGTGATCGCCCGGGTGAACGAGTTGCTGGTGTCGGACAAGCTGGTCCGGGCCCGGGCGCTGCTCGACGAGGTGGTGGCGGGTTCGGGTGCGGTCGGGCTGAGCGACACGGAGAGCCGGCGGGTGTTCGAGTTGCTCGGGGATGTCGAGCGTCGGATCCGCCGGGCGGACCCTTTGGATATCAGCCTGCAGCGGGCGGAGTTGGCGCTGGTGGGGGACGACCTGACGGCGGCGGAGCGGCACGCGTCGGCGGTTGCCTCGGCGGGCGGGGCCCGGGAGGCGCAGGTGGTCCGGGCGGAGATGGTGCTCTCGCTCGTCTCAGCGCGGCGTGATTCGCTGCGTCCGGTGATCGCGGGGCGGATCGCCCGGGCGATCGAGGCGTTCGAGGCGGGGTCGTACGGCGCGGCGAAGGCGGACCTGGAGCAGGTGAGCCGTTCGGGGATCGAGCTGTCGTCGGCCCAGCGTCTGGATGTAGAGGGCTACCTTGGTCGGCTGCGTGCGCTCGAGGCCGAGCGTGGGGCGTCGTTCGACGACCGGGTGGCGTTGCTTTCGCTGATGCAGCCCGCGGTGGCGAACAAGACGGGGTGGAGCAACGGGTCGTCGTCGCAGACGCAGCGGGCGAGCGAGCCGGCGCCTGCCCCGGCCCCGGCGCCGGCGGCCGAACCCGCCGCGGCGGAGGACATGATCACGACGGCGCGTCGCCTGGAGGCGCAGAGCCTGCTCGCGGAAGCGGATCGGGCGTGGGCGGAGGCGCGGTACGCCGAGGCGCAGCGGCTGTACACGCAGGCGCAGGAGATGGGCGCGGGGCTGCTGAGCGCCGACCAGTTGTCGCAGGCGTCGGCGCGGGCGACCGAAGCGGCGGTGATCCTCCGCGGGAACCTCCCCTCGGGCGGCCCGCTGCAGGACGACATCGACGCCCGCCGGCTGGCGCGGCAGCAGGTCGAGGCTGAGTATTCGAACGCAATCGAGCAGGCCCGGACCGCGATGGCGACGGGGGACATGGGCCGGGCCCGCGACGCGGCTTCGACGGCGAAGCTGGCGTTGAACCAGGGCCGCGACCTGTTCGACATCTCGACCTACGAGCTCCGGCTGGCGGAGGCGGACGGGCTTTTGAACGAGATCGCCTCGGCGGAGGAGCGGCAGCGGATCGCCGAGCTCGAGCGGGCGCAGCGGGACGCGGCGGAGGCGGCGAGCCGGGAGCGGGCGAGCAAGGCGCGGGAGGTGGACGAGAAGATCGCCCGCCTGATCGAGAGTGTTCGTGCGCACCAGATGGAGCAGAACTACGAGAAGGCGTTGCAGGAGGTGGAGCAGATCCTCTTCCTCGACCCGCAGAACCCGGCGGGCCTGCTGCTCCGGGATGTCCTGACGGACACGATGATCCTGGTGAAGTACAAGGATGTGTCGGCGCAGCGGCGCCCGTCGTATGTCATCCAGGGGCTGAACAACTGGGAGGCGACCGTCGCGCCGCGGGACATCATGAACTACCCGGCGGACTGGAAGAGCATCTCGCAGCGTCGGGGCGACCCGATGCAGTTCAGCGAGTCGGCGGCGAACCGTGCGGTGCTCGCGGCGCTCGAGGAGAAGCGGATCCCGGTCGACTTCCAGGACAACAGCATCGAGGATGTGCTGACCTTCATCGCCAATCTCGGCAATCTCGAGATGGACATCGACTGGCCTTCGCTCGAGGACATCGGGGTGGCGCGTGAGTCTCCGGTCTCGCTTCGGCTGACGAATGTGCCGCTGGAGACGGTGCTCGACCGGGTGCTGGACAAGGCCTCGGACCCGAGCCAGCCGGCGGGTTGGGCGGTGACGGACGGGGTGCTGACGATCGCGAGCGACGAGGTGCTCCGCCGGAACACGGTGCTTGAGATCTACGACATCCGCGACCTTCTGATCGAGATTCCGGACTACGACAACGCCCCCGAGTTCGACCTGAACACCGTGTTCCAGCTGGGCGGGCAGCAGGGCGGCGGCGGCGGCGGCGGGCAGAGCCCGTTCCAGGATCAGGGCACCGACATCGAGCGGCGCGACCGCGAGGAGATGGTGCAGGACATCGTCGATCTGATCCAGGAGAATGTGGACCGCGACGGGTGGGAAGATTTCGGCGGTGAGACCGGGACGATCAGCGAGCTGAACGGGAACCTGGTGATCGTCAACACGCCGAAGAACCACCGCGCGATCACGGGGCTGCTGAGCAAGCTGCGTGCGGTGCGGAACCTCCAGATCAATGTCGAGAGCCGGTTCCTGCTGATCAACGAGGACTACTTCGAGCAGATCGGCGTGGACATCGATGTGTACTTCGCGAACAACAACGAGTACAACATCCTCCGGACGATCGACCCGACGCTGCTGCCCAGCGATTTCTTCAGCCGCTCGGAGGAGGGTGACCTGATCCTCAACCGGGTGGTGCAGGGCGGGAACTTCTTCGACACGGACGGGGACGGGGTGCCGGACCAGCCGATCGGGCAGCCCGTGTTCGCGCCCGGGACGCAGGGTGACAACTGGTCTCCGATCCAGGGGGCGCAGAACTCGCTGGGGCTGACGCGCGGGCTGGCGCAGGGCTCGTTCGCGAGCGATGTGCTGGCGGCCGCGGGCGGCCCGGCGTTGTCGGTCGCGGGCCGGTTCCTGGACGACATCCAGGTCGACTTCCTGGTTGAGGCGACGCAGGCGGACCGCTCTTCGATGACGCTGACCGCGCCGCGGCTGACGATCTCGAACGGGCAGCTCGCGTACACCTTCGTGGGCACGCAGACCTCGTTCATCAGCGACCTGGTGCCGGTGGTGTCGAACTCGGCGGTCGGCCTGGACCCGACGGTCGGCGTGGTGCCCGAGGGCGTGCGGCTGGTGGTGCGGGGCGTGGTCTCGGCGGACCGGCGGTATGTGACGCTGGATGTGACCACCGATGTGGCGACGGCGACGCTGACGGCGACGACGACGGTGCAGGCGGCGGCGGGCGGCACGGGGAACATCCCGGGCAACGGCATCGCGGAGGGCACGATCCAGCTGCCCGTGGTGACGATCACCCGGGTGCAGACGACGGTGACCGTGCCGGACCAGGGGACGGTGCTCCTGGGCGGGCAGCGGCTGGTGAACGAGTATGTGACGGAGACGGGCGTGCCGGTGCTCAGCAAGATCCCGATCCTCAACCGGTTCTTCACCAACCGGATCGAGTCCAAGGAAGAGCAGACGCTGCTGATCCTGATCAAGCCGACGGTCCTGATCCAGAACGAGGAGGAGGAGAAGAACTTCCCCGGCCTGCTCGACGCCCTGGGCGGGTGACCCGCGAGCGTGCATGGAAATCGGCGCCGGCCCGCCCGCGGTCTTCCCCGCGGGCGGGCCGGGTCTCTATAGTGGAACCGTGCGGGGGCGGCCCGGGCCGCATCCGACCCGCCAGGGAGACTCAGGCATGGCCGACGGGGAATCGAGGCTGCGGATCCGGAACGCCGGCGGGGTGACGCAGGTCGAGTTCATCGACCGCAACATTCTGGACGAGGCGAACATCCAGGCGATCGGGGATGAGATCTCGGGTCTGATCGACGCGGACGAGAGCCCGAAGATGCTGATCAGTTTCGCGAATGTGGACCACCTCTCGTCCGCGGCGCTGGGGACGCTGATCACCATCAACAACCGCGTGCGAGACAAGGGCGGGCAGCTCCGGCTGGCGAACATCGACTCGCAGATCTACGAGGTGTTCGTGATCACGCGGCTGAACCGCATCTTCAGCATCCACCAGACGACGGACGAGGCGATCAAGAGCTTCGCCTGATCAGTCGCCTGCACGCGAGCGAGATGATGCCCGACGCGAACGCATCGAACAACGGTGTCGTTTCGGTGGACCTGGTGAACGACCGGGCCGAGATCGAGCGGGTCGAGGCCTCGATTCTGGAGCGGGCCGAGGTCTTCGGCTACCCCAGGGCGAGCCTGTTCGCGGTCAAGCTCGCGCTGGAAGAGGCGATCACCAACGCCTTCCAGCACGGGCATCGCGGGCTCGATCCCGGGCTGACGGTGCGGGTGGAGTACGCGGTCAGCCCGGAGGAGATCCGGGTCGGGGTGGAGGATCAGGGCCCGGGGTTCGACGCGGCGAAGGTGCCCGACCCGACACTCGACGAGAACCTGACCTGCCCGTCCGGCCGAGGGCTGATGCTGATGCGGTCGTACATGACCGAGGTCGCCTACAACGGCCGGGGGAACCGGGTTGACCTGGTGTATCGGCGCCGCGTCTAGCCCGGGGATCTTGTCTGCCGGCGGCGGTGCCGGTAAAATTCGTTTAGAATGATTCCAACTCTCAGCGGATCCGGTTGTCCGCTGAGTCATCCGGAAGGGCCTTCATGGGCATGCAGACCCCGATCTATTTTGACAACGCCGCGACGACCCGGTGTGATCCGCGGGTGGTGGAGGCGATGCTCCCGTGCTTCACCGAGTCGTACGGCAACCCGGGGAGCCGGAACCATGTGTTCGGCTGGGTCTCGGAGGACGCGGTGGAGACGGCTCGGCGTCAGGTCGCCGAGTTGCTGAAGGCGGACCGGAAAGAGGTCATCTTCACGAGCGGGGCGACGGAGTCGAACAACCTTGCGATCAAGGGCGCGGCGTCCATGTACGCGAGGCACCCCGCGGGGGCGGGGGTGTGCCGCGGGCACATCATCACGGCGATGCACGAGCACAAGGCGACGCTCGACCCGTGCAAGCGGCTTCAGAAGGAGGGGTTCGATGTGACCTACCTGGAGCCGCCGAAGGACGGGGTGATCACGGCGGAGATGGTCGCGGGGGCGATGCGTGACGACACGATCCTCGTGACGATCATGTGGGCGAACAACGAGATCGGGACGATCAACGAGATCCGCGAGATCGGCGCGCTCTGCCACGGCCGCGAGGTGATCTTCCACACGGACGCGACGCAGTGGGTCGGCAAGATGCCGACGGATGTCGAGGCGGATAATGTCGACCTGCTCTCGATGTCGGGGCACAAGATCTACGGGCCCAAGGGCGTCGGGGCGCTCTATGTTCGTCGCCGGAGGCCGCGGGTGCGGCTCACGGCGATCCAGGAGGGCGGCGGGCAGGAGCGCGGGATGCGGTCGGGCACGCTGAATGTCCCGGGCATCGTGGGGCTGGGCGCGGCGGCGGAACTGTGCATGAAGGAGATGGCGGGCGAGGCGGCGCGGCTCGGGGCGATGCGGGCGCGTCTTGAGCGGGGCGTGCTGGACCGGCTGGACGAGGTGCAGGTGAACGGGCACCCCGAGAAGCGGCTCCCGCACATCACCAACATCTCGTTCGGGTTCGTCGAGGGCGAGAGCCTGATGATGGCGTGCAAGGACATCGCGATGTCGAGCGGGTCGGCGTGCACCTCGGCGAGCCTGGAGCCCAGTTATGTGCTCAAGAGCCTGGGGGTCGGGGACGATCTGGCGCACAGCTCGCTGCGGCTGAGCCTGGGGCGGTTCAACACGGACGCCGAGGTCGATTTCGCGGTCGAGCAGATCGCGAAGGCGGTGACGAAGTTGCGCGAACTGAGCCCCTTGTACGACATGTACAAGGAAGGCATTGACATCACGAAGATCGAGTGGCAGGCGCACTGATGGAGTCGTCGGCCTCCGCCGACGAGGAACGAGCTGAGTCGTTGGCCTTTGCCGACGAGAGACGAATCGGATCATCGGTTCCGATGGGCGGGCGATCCCCCGGGGGGGCCCGCCTGCCGGGGACGCGAGAAAGGGAATGGGTTCAGCATGGCGTACAGCGACCGAGTGATCGACCACTACGAGAACCCGCGGAATGTGGGCACCTTCGGCACGCAGAAGGAGATCAAGGAGCGCAAGGATATCGGCGTGGGGCTCGTCGGGGCTCCCGAGTGCGGCGATGTCATGCAACTCCAGATCAAGGTCGACGAGGCGACGGGGAAGATCGAGGACGCCAAGTTCAAGTGCTTCGGGTGCGGGTCGGCGATCGCGTCGAGCTCTCTGGCGACCGAGTGGCTCAAGGGGCGGAGCCTCGACGAGGGCGAGGCGATCCGGAATACCGAGATCGTCGAGGAGTTAAGCCTCCCGCCGGTCAAGATCCACTGCTCGGTGCTGGCCGAAGACGCGATCAAGGCCGCCATCGAGGACTACCGGAAGAAGAACGGGCTGGCCGCCGAGACCGGGGCGGCTTCGGCCCACTGAACCGATCCGTGTCGGGATCGGTGCGTATCGTTCGGGGCCAGCAAGGAGCACGCCCATGACCGCAGAGACGAGCACGACCCAGCAGCCCGTGGTGATCCTGACCGAGACCGCGGCCCGCGAGGTCCGGAACATCATCCAGCAGCAGGAACTCGACGCCGAGACCGTGTGCCTCCGTGTGGGGGTCAAGGGCGGCGGCTGCTCGGGGTTCAGCTATGTGCTGGACTTGACGGAGAAGAAGAAGGAGACCGACGAGGTCTTCGAGCAGCACGGCATCCGGGTGATCTGCGACCCCAAGAGCCTGCTTTACCTGAGCGGCACGACCGTCGATTTCAAGGACGAGATCATGGGCCGCGGTTTCGTGTTCAGCAACCCGAACGCGACGACCTCGTGCGGCTGCGGGTCGAGTTTCGCGGTCTGAGCGGGCGTGCGGTTCTGACGCGGCGTTCGGCGGGCGGGCGGCGTCGCGGCGGTTGAAGACGCCCGGCGCGTCAAGCGAGTTCGACGGTATTTTGATCAGGGGCGCTGCGGAAGCGGCGCCCCTGTTGCATGCGCACGGACCTCGGTGAAATCCTGCCGCGAACCGCGATCGTTCCTCGGGAAATGACCGATGACGGGGGCTCGGAGCGACGCCACCGCGCGCCGCGACCGGAGGGAGGACTCACTACATGGACGGACGCCCGCTTCTTGGTGTTCTTGCGCTCTCGATTGCTTCCGTCGCCGGCGCGGCGGAGCCGATCCCCGTGTTCGGAGACTGGTGGTATGTGATGCCGGAAGGGTGGCGCGACTTCGCGACCCCGCGGAGTGGCGACCCGTGCGACGCGATGCCCTGGTTCCAGTACTCCGAGGAGACCATGTATGTCCCAATGAACCAGCCCGGGGCGGGGCACGGCGGGCCGACCTACGAGGAGGGGGCGTGGATGTCGTGGTACGCCATGTGCCTGGCGGACCAGTTCGTCGCGCAGAACGCGCCGATCTCGATCGTGATCCGGAACCGGAACTGCCCGTTTCCCTACGCCACCGGCACGCACGAGGTCGACCCCGACGCGCTGGCCGAGGCACTCGACCGGCTGCCTCGCCTTGACTATGTGATGATGGATCTCGAGAACTGGAGCGACGACGGGTGGACCATGGCGAGGCTGAACGCGGAGGAGATCGTCCGCATGGTCCGCTCGCATCCGAACCCGGCGGTCGCGAACGCGTACCTGGGCAACTACGGGGACTGGGCGGGCCGACGCGACGAATCGATGATCTTCCGGAACAAGCGAGACCGGAACCAGTTCAAGATCGGGCCGGACCAGTTCTGGGACCGGGCTCAGTTCTACGACGACAATTTCAACGCCTCGATGCCGCCCGCGTACCCCTCGGAGGCGCACTCGCGGCATTCCGAGCCGCGGCTCCAGCGCGACTACAACACCCCCAACGACGAGTCCGCCATCTTCTGGGCTCCGCTGGAACGGGTGTCCGGCGCGGCGAGGTCGCTCCCTGCCGGGCATGTGCTGATTCCGTGGGTGACGCCGTATTCACCGGTGAACGGGTACGAGGAGTTCTACCACGCGCCGCCTCCGTCAGTTGAGGATCTGGACGCGCTCGCGAAGCACTACCGGATGCGGGGGGCGCTCTCGTATGTCATCTGGACCCCGGGCGGGGACACGACGCACCACCCGAGCATCGACGCGGACGAATACCGGTCGCTCATGATCGAAGCGTGGCGGTCGCTCGACCCGCATTTCAACTCGGTGGACAAGGTGGAGTTCCTGAACCTCGACACCACCAAGACGACCGGTCTTGAGTGGTCGGGCGTCCGCTCCGGGGACCGGGTCTGGATTCTCGTGTCGAACTTGCACCACGAACTCCCGCAGTCGGCGACGCTCCCCCCGATCGCCGGTCTCCCGGCCCAGTCGCCGCTGATTCAGCCCGGCGAGCACAGGCTGTTCTCGTTCCAGGTGAACCCGGCGGTCCGGGACTTTGACAACAACGGGTTCATCACCCGGGAGGACTACTACGCGTTCATCATCTCCCTGAGCAACCTCGAACCTTGGGCGATGGGCGGGGTGAACCGGAGCGTCGGCGGGCTGGGCACGGATTCCCGTGATCTCAACGGCGACGGGGTGATCGACCTGACCGACATCGTCCCGGTGTCGGCGGCGTTCGACGCGGGTGAGTACGGGCAGGCGTACGACACACGCGGCGGGAGCAGCGGCTCAGGCTCGAACAAGCCCTCGACCTCGCGCTCAAACCGCCTGAAGAAAGCCACCCCGTCGCGTTCCTCGGCCGGGCTGTAGGCGGCGATCGGGCGCACGCGGCCCGCTCCGAGAGACGGGGCGGGCCGCGCGGACCGGGCGTCGCGGCGGTGGCCGTGTACACTGGGGCATGAGCCCTCATGCGAAACTGCTCGCCGCGACGATGATCGCCTTGTCGCTCGGCGCGTGCGCCGAGTTGGCCGTGTGGATGCCGGAGTCGCCCCCGGGTCCGAGCGGGCCGCTGCCCGGCGGCGACCGGCCCGGGACGCGGGCATCGGACTGGATCCCTCCTCCGATCTTCGGCGATTGGTGGTACACCAACCCTGTGACCATGCGCGCGACACCAAAGCCGAAGGAAGGGGACCCCTGCGATGTGGTCGAGCGGGTGGACTACCGCACGCCGGTGATGTACCTGCCGGTCCCTGTTCCCGGCGCGGCTCACGGGAGCCCTGGGTATGACGACCCGAACGGGTGGTACGCGTGGTACGCGCGGTGCTACGCGGAGGCGCTCGACCGTGCCGGGGCCCCCATCGCGGTGCTGATCCGGGAGAGGAACTGCCCGTTCCCGTTTAACACAAACGGCAGGCCGACCTCGCCGCAGCAGGTGCCCCGGATGCTCGACGCGTTGCCGAAGCTCGACTACCTGCTGATGGATCTTGAACCCTTCGGTGAGGCCACGCACGAGGATGTGGTGCGCAACATCGAGGAGATTGTGCGCCTGGTGCGTTCGCACCCCAACCCGAGGATCAACCGCGCGTTCATCGGGAACTACAACGACTACCCCGGGGCGAGTGATGATTCGGTGATCTGGCCGGACCGTCGTGACCGGACCCGTCTCGCGCGGCACGATGGGTGGGACCGGGACGGGTTCTATCGGGACAACCTGAATGTCGCGATGCCCGCGGTCTACCCGCACCGGACCCACTCCGGGCACACAAACGAGCGGACGCAGCGAGGGGAAACCGCCCCGAACCCGCGATCGGCGATCTTCTGGGCGCCGCTGGAGCGGTTCAGCGGGGCGGCGAGGGCGCTGCCGGATGGGCACCTGCTTGTCCCGTGGGTTTCCAACTACGGGTCGCAGGAGTCGCAGGAAGAGGACTACGACGCCCCCGCGCCGCCCCGGGAGGACCTCGAAGCGATCATCCAGCATCTGCGGCTTCGCGGGGCGCATTCGTTCATGGTCTGGACTTCAGACAAGGAGAAGACAAACCACCCGACTATTGACTACCGGGCCTATCGCACGCTCGCCATCGAGTCGTGGGCGAGGCTGAACCCGCTGTTCGAGGCGGGCGGGGAGGCGAAGTTCCTGAACCTGGCGACGGCCAAGCAGTCCGGGGTGCAGTGGTCGGGGGCGATCGTGGGCGGCAGGGCGTGGGTGCTCGTGTCCAACCTCGGCGAGTCTGAGAGCGTTCGGGTCGACCTGCCGGCGATTCCCGGGCTCCCGGCCCAGACGCCTCCGGTGCCGAAGGGGGCCCACCGGCTCTTCCGGTGGGAGGTCACGGGCCCCTGAGGGTGCCGGGCGGGGGAGAACCCGGCTCACCCGGATGGGGAGCCGGATACGATGAGGGGGGCGTTCCGCCGCGCGGCGGGCACCCGGGCCGCAGGAGATCTTCATGTCGAGCGCACCGACACCGTTCGAGACGATGCAGGGGTATGCACCGCCGACGGTGACGCAGTTCAGCGTGTTCCTGAACAACAAGGTCGGGAAGCTGCTCGATCTGGTGGAGGGGTTCAGCGACTCAACCTGTCAGATCTGCGCGATCAGCGTGCACGAGGCGAGCGATCACGCCGTGGTGCGGATCATCACCAGCAACGCGCGGCAGGCCCGCAAGCAGCTGCACTCGGACAACCTCCCGTTCGGCGAGATCAATGTCCTGATCGTGGAACTGACCAAGGGGCACACGCTGACGAGCATGTGCCTCTCGCTGCTCGGGGCGGAGTTGAACATCCACTTCGCCTACCCGCTGATGACCGAGCCGAACGGCTCCCCCACCATCGCCCTGGCGACGGACGACACGACGCTCGCCGGGCAGATCCTGCGTCGGAAGGGCTTCCGGCTGCTTGGTGAGGCGGACCTGCCCAAGCTCTGACCGCGCGGGCCCGCCGGCGGCCGCAACCTCTCCGGCCCCACCCCGGTAGCCCCAACCCGGGGGAGCGGCGGAGAATTCGATCCGGCGGCCCGGATCTGGTAGGCTGGTCAACCAGGAAACGACCGGGGCCGAAAGGGCTCCGCCTCCCTACACGCCGATCCACCCCCGAGCAAGGAGACACCCGTGACCCGCAAGTCCACCCATGTGCTGCTGACCGCCCTGATGGCCGGGGCGCTCGCGATCCCCGCATCAGCCCACCCCGGCGAGCACGACGAGGCCGGCAAGACGATCCGGGTCGCCCCGGTTCGTGCGGCCGAGGAGGCGCAGGCGCTTCTGGACGCCGAGCGGGCCGACCTGCCCAAGCCGGCCCTCACCATCGGCATGAAGGCGCCGGAGCTGGCGATCACGAAGTGGGTCAAGGGTGACTCGGTCGAGCAGTTCGAGGCGGACCGGGCGTACATCGTCGAGTTCTGGGCGACCTGGTGCGGCCCGTGCGTCGCCGCGTTCCCGCATGTCAGCGAGGTTCAGGCCAAGCACGCCGACGAGTTGACGGTGATCGGGGTGAACATCTGGGACCGCAAGAAGGACCGGCAGACGCGGGAATACACCGAGTCGGTGGCCGAGCAGATCGAGCGCGTCTCGGCGTTCGTCGAGAAGCAGGGTGACCGGATGAGCTACACGGTCGCCATTGAGGAAACCGACAAGATGGCCGACGCCTGGATGAAGGCGGCGGGCCAGAACGGGATCCCGTGCGCGTTCGTGGTGGATAAGGCGGGGAAGGTCGCGTGGGTGGGTCACCCGATGGAGATCGACGAGCCGCTGACCAAGGTGCTGGCGGGCGAGTGGGACTACGACGCCGCCGCGAAGGCCGCCGCCGAGGAACTCGAGAACGGGTACTGGTATCAGCACCTGATGGGGCTTCTGGCGAACGCCGAGACGGCGGAGCGCGGGTACCGGCTCGGCTACGCCCTGCTCCGCTCGCCGTTCGCCAACGACCCGGGCATGCTCAACGCGATCGCGTGGAGCGTGCTGACGGCGCCGTACATCCCGGTCCGCGACCGCGATCTGGCGACCACGATGGCGTCGGTGGCCTGCGAGAAGACCGATTGGAAGGACGCGTCGATCATCGACACGCTCGCCCGCGGGTACTACGACAAGGGCGATCACGCCAAGGCGGTCGAACTCCAGGAGAAGGCCGTGAAGCTCGCCGAGGGCACCCCGATGGCCAAGGACCTTGCGGAGACGCTCGAGAAGTACCGCGGGGGCGCCACGCCCTGATCGCGGCCCGGGTTGAGGTCCGGATCAGAGGCCGGATGTGCGATGACGATCACGAGCCCCCGGCGCGAGCCGGGGGTTTTCTTTGCCTGTTCGGGCACGATCGGCGGGCACGCCGCGAATCCCGATCAGAGCAGCCCGTGGTGCCCCAGCCAGTGCTCGGCGTCGAGCGCGGCCTGGCACCCCATGCCCGCGGCGGTGACGGCCTGGCGGTACCTCGGATCGGCGACATCGCCCGCGGCGAAGACGCCCGGGAGGTTGGTCCCGCTCGAGCGGGTCTTGAGGGCGATGTACCCCGCGTCGTCGAACTCGAGCCCGGAGCCCTGCAGGAACCCGGTCGCCGGCGTGTGCCCGATCGCGATGAACAGCCCCTTCACGGCGAGCGTCGATTCCTCGCCCGTCACGGTGTCGCGCAGCCGGACGCCCTCGGTCTTCTCCGCGCCGAGCACATCGACCACGACCTTGTTCCAGAGCACCTCGGCGTTGGGGCGGGAGAGGAACCGGTCCTGCATCACCTTGCTCGCCCGGAGCTTGTCCCGACGGTGGATGACATAGACGCGGCTGGCGAACTTGGTCAGATAGGTCGCCTCCTCCATCGCCGTGTCGCCCCCGCCCACGACCGCGAGCGGCTGGTCGCGGAACATGGGCAGGGCGCCGTCGCACACGGCGCACGCGGAAACCCCCCCGCCGCTGCGGGCCAGCCGCATCTCGTTTTCGAGCCCGATCCAGTTGGCCGTGGCGCCGGTGGCGATCAGGACGGCTCGGGCGCGAACCTGCTTGCCACCCGCGGTGTGCAGCACATGCGGCAACGCGGCGGGGTCGGGCGAGAACTCGACGCGGGCGATGTCCTCGCCGATCACCCGCGTGCCGAAACGCTCGGCCTGCTTCTGGAACGCGGCCATCATCTCGGGCCCGGAGACGCCCTCGGGGAACCCGGGGTAGTTCTCGACATCGGTGGTCAGCATCAACTGCCCGCCCGGCAGCACGATGCTGGGGTTCTGCTTCGGCACACCGATGTAGACCAGGGGCTTGAGCTGGGCCCGCGCGGCGTAGATCGCGGCGGTCCAGCCCGCGGGGCCCGAGCCGATGATGACCAGCTGTTCGATGGATTCGCTCAAGGGATGATCTCCATGGCCCCTCGCGGGGCCCGCCGCGGCGAGAACCCGCGGGGCCGCCTGACTATTCGCGGCGCTGCGCCCGACTCACTCCAATTCACCGATCTGGCGCAGGTGCTCGCGGTGCAGGCTGAGCAGCGGGGGCCAGATCAGGTAGTCGCCGATCAGCGAGGCCGAGTCCTGCGACATCCGCAGGCCCTTGTTGTCCGCGCCGTCTGCGCCGGTGGAATACACAAGGAATTGGTCGTCGCGTAGCACCACCTCGAAATTCGTCCCGTCGCCCGGGAAGACCTGCATCGCGTGCGGCTTGGGCTCGGCCCGCTCGTCGGCGAGGAACGCGTCGGTGATCGGGCGGAAGTACCGCATCGGCGGGAGCCTCCCGCCGGCCCGCGTCGCGTTGAGCGGATCGTCGTCGAGCACATCGACCCACCTGGGGCGGATGCCGTCGATCCTGGGGGCGAACGAGCCCTGCACATAGAACCGCCCGAGCAGGCCCAACGCCTGCCGCGTTCCCACCCGCTCGAGCTGAACGAGCGTGCGGAGTTCGAAGAGCTCACTCATATCCTCGCCGACGCCCTCGCGGACCACCGCGGTGGTGTCGTTGACCCGCTCGGTCTCCCACGCGAAAGGGAGCGCCAGGACGGGGTCGAATCGGTCGAGGAGCCAGCCCTTCTCCCAGCTCGTGAAGACATCCTTGAGGACATCGTCGATGTCGAACCAGTCCGTCTGACGACCCATCAGGCCCTGGAACTCCGACGCCGCGGAGAAGCGGCGCAGCGGGCGATCCGTCGTCGCCAGACGCACCATCGTCGGCACGAACCGGGCGGTGTCAACGCCCCCACGCGGGACATACAGCACCTCGATCAGCTGCTCGGCGGCGATCCGGTTGGCCCGCGGAAAATTCAGCCGGTCGAGCCGCATCGGGCCCTTCTGCGGATCGAGCAGCCCGATCACCTCGCGGATGCCGTCCGGGTCGGCGGTGCGGCCCCCACGGAAATCGACATAGGCGATGTCGCGGATCCGGCGGATCGCGTCCGCCATCGTGTGATAGCCCCAACGGGCCTCGGTGAAGAATTCTCGGTCGGCCATCTGGTAGCCGAACTCCGCCAGGCCGATGAGGACCTTCATTCCCGCGACCGGGTCGCCCTCGGCCGCGAGCCGGGCTGCCTCGATGTGGACCAGGCATCGCAGGTGATCGAACTTCTCCATGTAGAGGTGCTGCGCCGCCGAGAGGAGGGGCGGGTCGCCCAACTCCGTGTACATCCGGCCCCGGATCAGCGAGACATCGATCCCGTCCACCCCGTACCCCTGGGCGAACGCCATGGAGTCCTCATAGGTCTCGGCCTTGGTCGCCTTGGCGAGCGCCTCGATCACGGCCCGCTGCGTCGGGGCGGTGGCCCATGCCTCGGCAGCAGGCCAGACCCTCGCCTCCGCGAACGCCATCGCCGCCTTCTCGGGGGTCTCGACCCCCAGCGGCGGGGGCTCCAGCCCGATCAGCGCGGGGAGAACGACGGCGTCGGCGTGACGCCCCGGAACGATGTCGGCGTAGAGCGAATTCGCCCGCACGATCGCGTCCTGAGCGAACGCGGCCCCGCCGACCGCCGAGGACGCCAGCAGGGACAGCACCGCGAGAATCGAGCGAGAGACGCGACGGTTTGCGCGGGTCGCATGAGGGGTCTGGCTCATGCCCGCATGGTAGCACCGGGTCTATCCGCCGCCCGACGCCGGAACGGGCCAGGGGCCGTTGAGGTCATGAAAAACCGCGCCCGTGGGGCGCGGTCCGGATGAGAGAGCGTCTGGTTGGGCCGCGGCGAATCAGCCGACATCCGCGGCACGGAGGCGGAGCCTCTCGGCGGCCGGGTCGGCCGACCCGTTCTCCTCGTACGACCGGCGGAAGAACCGCGTGGGCTTGGCGTCCTGGAGACGCTCGTTCAGCTTCACCAGGGCCTCGTCCACGATCTGGCGGACCCGCTCGCGGCTGATGTTCACCTCGTCGGCGATCTGCTTGAGCGTCAGGGGCTCGCGCCCGTCAAGACCGAACCGCAGCCGCAGGATCATCGCCTCGCGATCGTCGATGGTCTCGAGCAGGCGCCGGAGGACCTCGAGCTCCTCGCCGCGGAGGGCCGACTCATCGGGGGTGGTCGTCCGCTCATCGGCGACGAGATCGGCCATTCGCAGCAGGTCCCCGTCCGCCCCGTTGCCCTCCTGGGCGGGCGTGCGGAACGCCTTGACGGCGCGCTTGATGATGCGGACCTTCTTGACCGGCAACTCCATCCGCTCGGCGAGTTGCTCGAGCGTCGGGGTGGCGCCGAGTTCGCGCTCCAGCTCTCGGCTGGCGACCTTCCACTTGGCGATCAGTTCGACCATGTACGCCGGGATGTGGATCGGCTGACGGGCGTTGATGAGCGCCCGCTTGATCGCCTGCTTGATCCACCACGAGGCGTAGGTGCTGAACCGGGCGCCCTGGGCGGGGTCGAAGCCCTCGACCGCCCGCATGAGGCCGATGTTGCCTTCCTCGATGAGGTCGGTCAGCGTCAGCCCGCGGTTGGTGTAGTTCTTCGCGATCGCCACAACCAGGCGGAGGTTGGCGCGGATCATCCGCTCCCGCGACGCCGCGCAGTTGTCGTTGATGATCGCCCATCCGAGCTCTCGCTCTTCCTCGGCGGTCAGCAACGCGACCCGGTTGATCTCATTGAGATAGAGCTGAAGATCGGACTTCAGCCCGGACGGCGACGCCGTCGGTTGATTGGTGCCACTCACTTGTCCTACCCACCCTTTGGACGGATGACTCCGTCGCTCCTATGACGATTCTCTCTGCCCCCGGCCTTCGCCGGGAGCAACCTACCGTCCGTATGCTATCACGACCGGTTCAGGCCGTTCAATCGAAATCTCCTGATTCCAATGGGTTTGCGCATCTTTCTCACAGAATCGACCGCCGCGGGGCCGACTCGGCGGCTCTTCCCCGAGAATCAGCGGAATTTGCCCGGCGGGGACACGGATTTTCTGGCATTTTGCGTTCTCGGAGGCACACTGGCCGACTCTCCGAAGATCAATCCGATCATCTCCCTATCAGGAGCGACAGGTGAACCACGATATCTCCCCGTTGCTTGAGGAATGGGAGTTTGAGCCGGGCCGTATCAATGTCCGCCTGATTGAGGGGGTGGATGGCGAACCCCGGATTCAGGTCCGCCTTGATCTGGGGCTGCTGCAGATGCACGCCGAGGGCCGACCTGACGGACGCCGACCCCACGGGTTCCCGAGCCTTCTGGAGTACTTCGAGGCCCGCTTGGACGAAGCCGGGGATCCGGGGCCCGGGGGGGCTTTGGACGATTCTGAGGAAGCAGACGAGGGCGAGGATCAGGAAGACACGCTCGGACCCGCCGAGGCCTCCCCCGCGTCGCTCCGGCTCTCCGCCGAGGACTGCCAGGCGCTGCGGGAGGAGGCCGCGCAGTACTACCACCGGTATGTCGCCCTGCTGGTGCTGGAGGACTTCGAAGGGGTCATCCGCGACACCTCCAGGAATCTCCGCGTCGCGGATCTGTGCCGCGAGCACGCCGCCGAGGAGGGCGACCGGGTGGTGCTCGAACAGGTCCGCCCCTACATCCTGATGATGCGGGCGCGGGCGTGCGCCGGGCAGGCGCTCAAGGACGACGAGCCCAAGGCCGCCGTCGTCGCGCTGGACGAGGGGATCGAGTCGCTCAAGCGGCATTTCGAGACGATCGAAGAGCCCGAGCAGTTCGAGAAATCGCGCGAGGTCGCGATGCTCCGCTCCATGCGGGATTCGCTCGTGCCCAAGCTCCCGATCAGCCAGAAGGCCGAGCTCCGCGACCGGCTGCGTGAGGCGATCGCCCGCGAGAACTACGAGCTCGCCGCGATTCTCCGGAACGAGCTCCGGATGCTGGGGGACTGACCCCCCCCCCGCGATTGCGCCCCGCCCGTGGCCGAATCTCCGACGGCGCGAAAAAAACCCCCGGGCCGTGGTGGACCGCCCGAGGGTGTTTCACGGCGTCGCGGGGAGGGGAGGGAGGAGGGAGGTGGGAACCCCGCGTCGCCGGAATCTTCGGTTGTCGCCGGGTCGTGTCATGGGTGCAGGGCGCTCCCGCCGCCGGCTCGGCGGGGCCCGCTCAACGGATCAGCTGCACCCCATGCTGTTGCCGCAGTTCAGGCACTTGTAGCAGGTGCCGCTGCGGACGGTGATCGTGCCGCAGACATCGCAGGGCGGCGCGTCCCCCGCGGCGTCGAGGGCGTCGGACAACGCCGAGTGCGCGACCGCGAGGCCGCCCTCGGTCGACCGGGCCGCGACGATCTTCTCCGCGTGGTCGGCGGACGAGCGCACAACCGGGTCGGTGGGAATCGCCCGGACCGAGGGACGGACCGCCTGCCCGTCCCCCGCGAGCCGCCCGCCGGTATTAGGTGAATCGCTCTTCGCCTCCGGGCGGCGCGGGGCGTTCGCCTCGCGGTACCCGGGCAGGAACTCCATGCCGAGCCAGCGGAAGATGTAGTCGACGAGGCTCTTGGCGAAAGGGATGTCCTTGTTGGTGGTCATGCCCGCGGGCTCGAACCGCTGGTGCGTGAACTTGCGCACCATGCTCTCGAGCGGGACGCCGTACTGCAGCGCGACGCTCGTCGCGGTGCCCAGCGAGTCCATGAGCCCGCCGATCGTCGAGCCCTCTTTGGCCATCGTGATGAACAGCTCGCCCGGCATGCCGTCGTCGTACAGGCCCACGGTGAGGTATCCCTCGTGCCCGGCGACATTGAACTTGTGGGTCACCGAGCGCCGCGTGTCCGCGAGGCGCCGACGCATCGGGCGGTGCACGATCCGCTCCTTAATCTCCACGGCCGCGGCGGCGTCAGAGACCGCAGCCGCCGTCGCCGCCGCCACAATGTCCTCGGCCACTTCCTCGAGGGCCTCGGCGAGCTCGGTAGGGTCCTCGTCCTCCTCGTCGAGCTCGGCGTCGGCCTTGGCGTTCAGGGGCTGGCTCAACTTGCACCCGTCGCGGTACAGCGCGTTCGCCTTGAGGCCGAGTTCCCACGACAGGCGGTAGCACGCCTTGATGTCCTCCACCGTCGCGTCATGCGGCAGGTTGATCGTCTTGCTGATCGCCCCGGTGATGAAGGGCTGCGCGGCCGCCATCATGCGGATGTGACCGTCTGGCGCGATGAACCGCGTGCCGATCTTCCCGCAGGTGTTCGCGCAGTCGAACACCGGCAGGTGCTCCTCACGCAGGTGCGGGGCGCCCTCGATGGTCTGCGTCCCGCACACCAGGCGGTTCAGCTCCTCCGCTTGCGTCGCCGAGAGGCCGAGCGCCCGCAGCCCGTTGAACGCGGGGTCGGCCTTCGCCTTCGCCGGGTCGAGCCCGAGCCGCCGCGTCGCGTCGTCCCCCAGCGACCACGCGCTGAACGCGAACCGGAGCTCGAACACGCCGGGCAGCATCCCCTCGATCGCCGCGAGATCCTCGACGCTCGCCCCGCGGCTGCGGAGCCAGGCCGCGAAGGTCATGCCTTCCTCGATGCCCTGGTCCTGCCCGCTGTCGCCCGCGGGCATCGGCACCTCGAGGCTGAGCGCCCCGAGCAGGTAGGTCATCATCTCATCGATCTGATCGGGCGAGTAGCCCAGCGCCCGCAGCGCGGGCCGGACCGAGTTGTTCGCGATCTTGAAGTAGCCCCCGCCCGCGAGCTTCTTGAACTTGACGAGCGCGAAATCGGGCTCGACGCCGGTCGTGTCGCAGTCCATCAGCAGCCCGATCGTGCCGGTGGGCGCGATCACGGTCGTCTGCGCGTTGCGATACCCGTGCTTCTCGCCCAGCGCGAGCGCCTCGTCCCACGCGGCCGTCGCGTGCGTCAGCAGCGCCCTCGCGTTGCTCAACGCCACCCGCCCCGAGTTGAGCAGGTCGTGGTCGATCGGCACGGGGGTGATCCGCAGACCCTCGTACTCGTTGCTCTCCCGGGCCACCCCGTGGGCCGCCCGCCTGTGGTTGCGGATCACACGCAGCATGTTGCCCCGGTCGGCGGCGTCGCCCGCGAAGGGCCCGTGCTCGGCCGCGAGTTCGGCGCTCATTCGGTAGGACCGGCCCG
Source organism: Phycisphaerales bacterium (assembly GCA_036732005.1). Lineage (GTDB taxonomy): Bacteria > Planctomycetota > Phycisphaerae > Phycisphaerales > UBA1924 > UBA1926. The sequence continues at coordinate 92,880 of DAINDF010000002.1, read as the reverse complement.
TCAGGATCGAGCTCAGGCACGCGCAGATCGCACGCCCCTCGTCCGAGTCGTACGCGATGCCCGCCTGCATGAGCATCGCCCCGAGGTTGGCGTAGCCCAGCCCCAGCGTGCGGTACCGCCACGACAGCTCGGCGATCTCCCGCGAGGGGAACGAGGCCATCAGCACGCTGATCTCGAGCACCATCGTCCACAGGTCGATCCCGTGCTCGTAGGCCTCGACATCGAATGTCCGCGTCTCCGCGTCGTAGAACTTCAGGACATTCAGCGACGCGAGGTTGCACGCCGTGTTGTCCAGGAACATGTACTCGCTGCACGGATTGGACGCGTTGATCCGCCCGGCGCTCGGGCAGGTGTGCCACGCGTTGATCGTGCCGTCGTACTGCACGCCCGGGTCGGCGCACCGCCACGCGGCGTAGGCGATCTCCTCCCACAGCGTCCCCGCGTCGAAGGTCCGCGCCACCTCGCCCGTCGTCCGCCAGCGCGTCTCCCACGAGGCGCCCGCGTCCACGGCGTCGAAGAACTCGTCAGGGATGCGCACCGAGTTGTTCGAGTTCTGCCCGCTGACGGTCAGATACGCCTCGCCGTTGAAGTCATAATCCAGCCGAAGCCCCAGCCGCGACGCGGTCTGCCCGATGGTCTCGGGATCGGCCTTGCTCGCCCGGTGGGCGCCGATCGCCTTGAGCCCCTCGACCATCGCCGCGACCTTGATCTCCTCGCGCACCTTCCAGTTGATGAACGACTCGATGTCGGGGTGGTCCATGTCGAGGCAGACCATCTTCGCCGCGCGGCGCGTGGTGCCGCCGCTCTTGATCGCCGCCGCCGCCCGGTCGCCGATCTTCAGCCAGCTCATCAGCCCGCTGCTCTTCCCGCCTCCGCTGAGCGGCTCGCCCTCGGCACGGAGATGGCTGAAGTTCGTCCCCGTCCCGCTCCCGTACTTGAACAGCCGAGCCTCCCGCGTCCACAGATCCATGATCCCGCCCGGGTTCACCAGGTCGTCCGAGATGCTCTGGATGAAGCACGCGTGCGGCTGCGGGTGGGTGTACGCGTCCTCGGCGAGCTTGAGTTCGCCGGTCTTGTGGTCGGCGACCCAGTGCCCCTGGGCCGGCCCGTTGATGCCGTAGGCCCAGTTCAGCCCCGTGTTGAACCACTGGGGGCTGTTCGGCGCGCACATCTGGTGCACCATCATGTACACCAGCTCGTCATAGAAGGCCTGCGCGTCCTTGTGGCTGTCGAAGTAGCCGTGGCTCTCGCCCCAGTGCTTCCAGCACCCGGCCAAGCGATGGATCACCTGCTTGGCGCTCCGCTCCGGCCCGGTCGAGACCTTCCCACCGCTCGGTGGGACAGGCGTCCCGCCTGTCTTCTTCCCCTTCTCCCCAGCCCCGACAGGCGAGACGCCTGTCCCACCGTCAGCCCCGAACCCCGGCGCCGGCAGCCCGTTCTCGCCCCCGTCCTCGGGGACGCCCGCCTTGCGGAAGTACTTGGAGACCATGATGTCCGTCGCGAGCTGCGACCAGGTCTCGGGCACCTCCGCGTCGGGCATCTCGAAGACGACCGTGCCGTCGGGGTTGGAGATCTTCGACGACCGCGTCGTCCAGGCGACGGTGTCGAAGGGGGATTGACCATCCTTGGTGAACTTGCGTGTGATCTTCATGGCGGCTCACGCACTGGGCGGAAGTGAGGGGACACTCCCGCGGGTTTCCACGATCCGTGTGTACAACAGCCCGAGCGGCGACATTCCAGCCTGATCAGTCCTTCTCCGGCAGGTCCGTGTAGCGGATGGCCGCGGCCCGGAGCCACTGCTCCTCCTTGATGCCGGAGAGACCTGACTCCGTGATGAGCACCGCGTTTGCGCCCATCTTGGCGGCCTGCTTGCGGAGATCTTCGTACAAGGCCTTGGTCTTCTTCTGCTTCCACCCGCTCGTGTTGAGCGATCCGATCTCCTCGAACGAGCGATCAGGACGAACCGTGAGCACCTGAACATCCCGCCACTTCGTGCTCCGGTATCTTGTCTCGCTCGTTCGGACCGCCGTCGTATTCGAGCAGCCAGGGACAGTGATGCAGCCGGCGAAGCACACGAAACACACCGCCGCGGCCGCCAACGGAGTTCGTGTCGTCATGGAGCGATTCCCCCAAAGGGCACGGTCAGTTCTGCAGCGGTTCACTGGTCAATCCACCTTCGGCAGCGTCAACCCCGTCTGATCCTGGTACTTCCCTGCCTTGTCCGCGTAGCTGATCGCGCACACCCGGTCGGCCTTCAGGAAGATCAGCTGGGCGATCCCCTCCAGCGCGTACACCTTGGCCGGCAGCGGCGTCGTGTTGCTGATCTCCAGCGTCACCTTGCCCCGCCACTCGGGTTCGAGCGGCGTCACATTCACGATCAGCCCGCACCGCGCATAAGTGCTCTTGCCCACGCAGATCGCCAGCACATCCCGGGGGATGCTGAAGATCTCCACCGTCTCGCACAGGGCGAACGAGTTGGGGGGGATGATCACATGGTCCGCCCCCTCAGCCGCCGTATCGACCTCCACCATGAACCGGTCGTCGAAGCGCTTGGGATCGACCACCGCGATGCCCCCGCCCCGGGGGCTGGGGGTGAAGATCTTGAACTTCGTGCCCACACGGATGTCGTACCCGTACGACGACACGCCGTAGGAAATCGTTCCCGGGCGCTTCGCCGGCTCGGCCAGCGGCTCGATCGTGATCAACTCGCGGATCTGGGTATCGCACAGCACGGCCATGGCCGTGACCTCCCGTCCGGGGCGGGGTGAACCCCGGTCCCGTCTCCCGCCGGGCGGCGTGCCCGGCGTGCCTTGCTCTCGGCCCCGTGGGGCCCCGACTCCCCGCGGGGTGAATGCCCCGCGTTCCCTCTGCCGCGGCCCCCCGTGACGCCGCATTTGCGGGCCAAAGCCCGCCGGTCCGGCCCGGGGTCGTCTCCGTCCGACGCCCGGGCAAATCGCGCGGCCTTCTCCGCATGGCCGCGCGGCGATCGCCGCCGGAACCGGGCCCACCATGGCCCGGCCGGTGTCCTTGCGTCGTGGGGGGCTCCTCGGTCCCCCCACGACGCCCGGATAAGCGATCCCCACGAGTTAGAAGCCGCGACCCCAACGCCCCCCCCCGACGCGAGCTCCCAATCCAAACGGCGGTCGCGCAGGCCTCCGGCCCCTCGACCTCCTTGGTCCCGGGGACGGCCCGGGACTCCGCCGCAAGGCATCTGATCCAGTTCTGGATAGCCGTCCTCATTCCCCCAGGCCTCCCAAAGCCCGATCAAAGTCGCCCCAAACCCCCTCGAATGTGGTCCCCGAAGAGGCCGTTCCTGCCGGCCCGACTGTGAACGGGCGTGGGCAGGACGGGCAGGATACCACAACACATCGTGCTGTCTAGTGGGTTCATCTACAATTTCCTGTGGGTGAAGCGTTGACATCCTGTCGATTGTGAGCAACACCCGGCAAATCTTGCAGTTGCGCGAGTAAGAAAAATGCCGAGTCTGCCCGGGGGGTGCCGGCGGGCCCGATCCCGCACGCCAAAATCCGGTGCGGGCGCGCTCGCGTACACTCTTGCCGGACGCGGAGGTTCGGGGGTGGGCGTGCGGGGGCGACCCGCGGCCCGGACGGACCGGCCTGAAGCACACGGGGCCCGCACACCACATGAAATCGACACGATCCATCGGCGCGTGGCGTCTGGCGTTGGCCTTGACCGCGGGGGCGTTCGCCGCCCTCGGCCCGCTCCACCTCGCTGGGTGCACCACCGGGAAGAAGGACAAGCCACGGGCCGTGCGGCCTGTCCTGCCGCCGCGGGATGTGCCCTCGGCGCTGCGGGGCGTGATCGCGAGCCAGGCCAGCATCCGGGGCCTGGAACCGACGCGGATCTCCGGGCTCGGGTTCGTCGTTGGGCTCAACGGCAGCGGCGGCGGGGTGCTCAACGACCAGGTCGCCTTCCACATGGAACGCGAGATGGGGCTGATGGGCGTCGGGCAGGGCGCCTTCGACGGCACGCCGTTCGAGGGCATGTCGCCGCGACGCCTGATCCAGAGCAAGGACACGGCCGTGGTGCTCGTGACCGCGTCGATCCCGCCCGGCGCGCCGCAGGGCTACCAGTTTGATGTCTTTGTTCGCGCGCTCAACGCCACCAGCCTCGAGGGGGGCAGGCTTTACACAACCGACCTGCGGCTCGGGCCCGCGGTGACCTTCGGGGGCCCGCAGGCGACCAAGGTCGGGGAGGCCAAGGGCAACATCTTCATCAACCCGTTCGCCGAGCCCGGGCAGGAGGACACCGTCATGAAGACGGTGGGCCGCATCCTCAACGGGGGCGTGATGACCGAGAGCCAGCGGCTCCGGGTCGTGCTCGACAACCCCTCGCACGGCCGGGCGAGGCAGATCGTCTCGGCGATCAACTCGCGCTTCCCGGAGCGCCCCGGCGACGATGGCCCGATCGCGCGGGGACGGGACGAGGCCACGATCGAGGTCAATGTACCCCGTTCGTACCTGGACAAGTCGGACGAGTTCGCGAGGATCCTGGCGCACATCCAGGTCGACCAATCGATGCCTCATGTTTACGCGAGGCGGTATGTCGATGCGCTCCGGAACGAACCCTACCTCGCCGAGCAGTTGAGCTGGGCGTTGCACGCGCTGGGGGACCCGGCCCTGCCGTTCCTGCGAGAGCTCTACGAACAGGGGGAGACGATCCCGAGGCTCGCCGCCCTGCGGACCGGGGCCCGATTGGGCGACCCTCGGGTGGCCCAGCCTCTGCTGAGCCTGGCCCGAACCGGGCCGGAGGGCACGCGGACCGACGCGATCGGCCTGCTCGGGCGCGTGGACGGGGGCCCGACGGTGGACGAGGCCCTCAAGCAGATGCTCGCCGAGTCGTCGCTCCCGGTGCGCGTCGCGGCCTACGAGGCGCTGGCCGAGCGGGCCGAGCGTTCGCGGTTCAGGAGCCTCGTCGAATTCGAGCGGTTCCGGGACGCGCCGGTCGGGATGCGGCGATCGGCCGAGCAACTCCGCAGCGCCGCGGAGACCAGCCTGCCCGCTGGGACGATCTACGCGGTCAGCCGGGTGCCCATGTACAACAAGTTCAAGCTCGACCGCGTGCCGGTGGGCGATCCGCTGATCTATGTGACCCAGCAGGGGACGCCCCGGATCGTGCTGTTCGGGCAGGATCTCGAGGTGCGCACCCCCTCGTTCGTGTCGGCGTGGTCGGACCGGCTGATGATGGTCGCCGAGACCCCGGACGCGACGCCCCGGCTCTACTACGAGGCGGTGCCCGGGCGTGGAATCCGGATGGACGCGGGGCGGTACGCCCCGGCCTACCAGACCGAGTTGGACCGCAGCGTCCCCGAACTGGTGGACTTCTTCGCCCGGGAGTGGACGCCCGATCAACAGTTGGTCGGCCTGGGCATGACCTATTCCGAGGTCGTCGGCGCCCTGCACGAGTTCTACAAGGCCGGGGCCCTCAACGCCGCCTTTGCGACCGAACGCGACCGCCTGCTGGCCGACCTTCTCGCGGCCGCGGCGGGGCAGGAGGTCGAGGTGCGGCCGGAGACGCCCGAGGACCGGACGGAGTTGGTGGTGTTCGACCAGCCGGAGCTCGAACCGGTCAGGCCCCGGCCGCTTCCGGGTGAGAAGCCCTCGCTGCTCGAGCCGATCGCCCCGCGTGATCCGGAATCGAAGAAGCGTTGACCTCGGCGGGCTGGCGTCCGGCGCGGGAGGTGTGTACGCTGAGCCGTCCGTCGGCAGGGAAGCCGGAGCGCACCGTCTGCCGGGCTGCGAGGCCAAGGCCCGATCGAATCGGCCCGACATGGAGGTTGAGGCCACGATGACCGATGCACAGAGCGTTGAAGTTGCCGCCAACCGCGTCGGCCCGGTCGCGGGCGATCACCTGACCGGGGCGCTGCGCCTGACGAGGCTGACGCTGAACGGGTTCAAGTCGTTCGCCGACCGGACGGTATTCACCTTCGACCAGCCGATCACCGGGGTGGTCGGGCCCAACGGGTGCGGCAAGAGCAACCTCGTCGACGCGATCAAATGGGTGCTCGGGGAGCGGTCAAGCAAGAGCCTGCGGGGCAAGGAGATGATCGATGTCATCTTCGCGGGCTCGGCGGGGCGCAAGCCGGCGGGCATGGCCTCGGTGACGCTCACCTTTGAGAACCCGCTCGACGAGCGGCTCGACGCGGTCGCCTCGCCGGACACCGAGGAGCCCGGGGCACCCACGGAGGGGGCCGCCGCGGACGCGGACCCCGGGGTTGACGCCTCCGCGCCCGACGCGGCGGAGGATGGGGGGACGGACGAGCCGACGGAGTCGATCCTGGACGACCGCCGCCGGATCAGGCGATCGCTGCCGATCGACGCGGACGAGGTCTCGGTCGAGCGCCAGTTGTACCGGGACGGGACGAGCAAGTACCTCATCAACGGCCGTCGGGCTCGGCTGCGTGACATCCGCGATCTGTTCCTCGACACGGGCATCGGCGCCGACGCGTACTCGATCATCGAGCAGGGCAAGGTCGATGCGATGCTGCTCGCCAGCCCGCAGGAGCGGCGGACGATCTTCGAGGAAGCGGCGGGGATCGCCAAGTACAAGCAGCGGCGGATCGAGGCCCAGCGGAAGCTCGACCGGGCCGAGGCGAACCTCGTCAAGACACGCGAGCAGCTCGATTCGACCGAACGCCGCCTCCGGATCGTCCGCGGGCAGGCGGCGAAGGCGAGACGCTTCCGGGAACTCGACACCGAATGCGCCGCGCTCCGCCTGGCCGTTGCGTTCGATCAGTACGACGAGGTCTGCCAGCGGCTGCTCGCGATGACGAGCCGGCTCCAGGCGCTGGAGGCCGATCGCGAGCGCTCGCACACGGAACTGGCCGAGTGCGAGGCGGCCCTGCAGGAAGCGGAGTTGTCGCACCAGGAGGCGATCACGGCGCTGCGTTGCGTGGACGACGCGGCGCGCGAGTCCGAGCACGCCGCGTCGGCCGCGACGCAGCGTCGCCAGATGGCCGAGCGCGCGATCGAGGAGGCCGAACGGCAACTCGCGATCGACCTCAACCGCCTCGAGACGGCGACGCAGCAGATCGAGTCGCTCCGGTCGGACCTTGTTGACCAACGGGAGAGCATCGCCGCGATCGCCGAGCGGGCCGCGGAGGCGGAACGCTCGCTCGACAGCGCCTCGACCGCCCGGGCCGCGGCGATGGAGGAGATCGCCGGCGTGCGGCACGAGCGTGAGCGGGCCCGAACCCTGCTTCACAGCATGGAGCGGGATCAGCAGAGCCTCCGCGCCGAGGCCGACTCGATCGCCCACCGCCTGGAAGAGCTCGCCAGCCAACGGGCGCGGCTCGCCGAGCGGCAGGCCAAGCTTGAATCGGACCACGCGGAAGCGAAGGCCGCTCACGAGCGGCTCGCCGCGGAGATGTCGGACCGCGAGTCGAGGATCTCGGGCCTTGAGTCCCGCTACGCCGCCCTCACGGAGCGGGGCGAGACGCTCGCCGGCGCCCGCAAGGAGCGGGCGTCACTGGTCGACCGCCTGAGCGAGGATCGCGCCGGGCTCGACGCGCGCCGAGCGACGCTGGGGGAGATGGTCCGGTCGCGTGCCGGCCTGGCGGAAGCCGCCAAGTGGGTCGTCGAGCGCCGAGAGCGTTCCGAGGGGTTCGAGGGTGTGCTCGCCCCGCTGGTCGAGCTGCTTGAGACCGACAGCGAGGACGCCTCGTCCGTTGAGGCCGCGCTCGGTGCGGATCTCCAGGCGGTGGTCACGCGATCGGTCGCGGCGGCGCCGACGGGGGCCGAACTGGCGAGCCTGCCCGGGCGGGTCCGGTTCCTCCCGCTCGCCGGCCTGACCCGAGACACGAGCGTCGACTTCGAGGCCGAGGATCGGCTCGCCCGGCTCCCGGCGTCCCGAGTGGCCAGCCTGCGCTCCCTGGTGCGCGTGCGGGATGGGTCGGCCGAGACCGGGGCGCTGCTGGACCGCCTGCTCGCCCGCACCTACCTCGTGGAAGACCTTGAGGCGGCGATGCTCCTGGCGGCGGGCCCGCTGGCGTCGCTGCGCGGCGTCCGGTTCGTGACGAGGGCGGGCGAGGTCCTGGACGAGACGGGCCGCGTCGACGCGGGCCCCGCGGGGGCCGATCAGGGCGGCGGGCTGATCCGCCATGCCGCCGAGCTTGCCGAGGTTGAGGCTCGTCTTGCCGGCGTGGCGTCGATGCTCGAGCTCGAACGGGGCGAGCTGGGCCGGCTCGATGAGGCCTGGGCCGAGGTCAACGGGCAGCGTGAGGAGGTCTCCGCCCAGCTCGCCGAGCAGCGGAGGGCACTCGCGGGCGAACAGGCGCGGTTCGATCGCGCCACGGCCGACCTGGCCCGCCTTGAGCGCGAGGCCGGCGTTGTCCGCGACGAGGCCTCCAAGGCCCACGCACGGGGGGAGGAACTCGGGTCGGCCCGGCAGGCTCGGCTCGACAAGGCGGGCTCACTCGACGGTCTCATCGCCGACCAGCGAGTTTCGCTGGACGCCGTCGCCTCGAAGCTCGGCGACCTTGAGGCCCGCGCGTCCGCCGCCGCCGAGCAGATGAGCGCCGCCCGGGAGGAATCCGGGAAGGCGAACGCGCAGCTCGACGGGGCCCGGCGCGAGCTCGCCCGCCTTGAACGCGCGCTGGAGGGCGCGGCCGAGGCCCGGGCCGAGCATGAGCGGCACGCCGCCCAGGCCCGGAGCCGGCACGAGCAGCACGGCGGAACGATCCGCGAGGCCGCGGAGGACCTGGCCCGCGCCGAGGCGTCGCTCGCCGAGTTGGGGGCCCGCCGGGGCGAGCTCGCCGAGGCCGTCGCCGCCTGCGACCAGACGCGGCAGGCCCGCGCCGAGTCGGCCACGAGGGCGCGCGAGCGTGCCCGGCTCGTCGAGCGGGACTGGCACGGCGTGGAGGCGACGCGGCGTGAGCTCGAGGTCAAACGCGAGGCGCTCGAGGAGCGCACGGGAGACGACCTCGGCGTGGACCTCGCCCGCGAGTATCTGGAGTACCGGGCCGTGATGGCCGATGGCACCGTTTCCCGCGTCGACATCCCCGACGCCCAGGCGCGGATCAATGTGCTCAAGGGCGAGATCGGCCGGCTGGGGCATGTGAACCTGGGCTCGATCGAGGAGGAGGGGCAGCTCACCGAGGCCGACGAGGGGCTCCGCGCCCAGCTCGCCGACCTCGACGAGGCCCGCCGCCGCCTGGCGGACCTCATCGCCCGGCTCAACGACGCGAGCCGGGAGCGATTCGGGGAGGTCTTCACGCTGATCCGCGAGAACTTCGGCGGGCCGGACGGGATGTTCCGCCGCCTCTTCGGCGGGGGACGGGCCGAGGTGAGGCTCATGGGGCTCGTCAAGGAGATCGAGGAGGCGGACGGCAGCATCCGCAAGATCGTCACCGAGGAGACCGACCTGCTCGAATCGGGCATCGAGGTCATCGCCAAGCCCCCGGGCAAGGAGCCCCGCTCGATCAGCCAGCTCTCGGGCGGGGAGAAGACGCTCACCGCCGTCGCCCTGCTCATGGCGATCTTCCGCTCGAAGCCCTCGTGCTTCTGCGTGCTCGACGAGGTCGACGCGGCGCTCGACGAGGCGAATGTCGGGCGGTACTGCAACACTGTCCGCGCGTTCACCGATCAGTCCAGCTTCATCGTCATCACCCACAACAAGCGCACCATGCAGATGGCCGACCACCTCTACGGCATCACGCAGCAGGAGCGAGGCGTTTCGAAACGCGTCAGCGTCCGCTTCGATCGCGTCGCGGCGGACGGGTCGTTCGAGGTTGAAAAGGCCGAGCCCGAGGCCGCGGAGCCCAGGGCCGAAGCGCCCCGGCCCGAGACGCCCCCTTCGGAGCCGTCGCGTCCCCGGCCCAGCGGCGGCCTCCGCCGGGCGCTGGCGAAGATGCAGGAAGAATCCACCGGCCCGGTCTCCGTCGAGGGCTGACCCGACGGACCGTTCAGGCGTTCGCCCCGTCGCGCGCCAGGCCGAACTTGCGGATCTTGTTGTACACCGTCACACGGTCGATGTGCAGCACCCTCGCGGCCTGGGAGATGTTCCAGTTCGTGCGCTCCAGCACCGCGAGGATGTGGCTCCGCTCGATCTCCTCGAGCGAACCGCCTTGCTCTGTCGGGGTGGCGGTGGCGCAGCGAGGGATGAGCGGGAGGTCCTCCGCCCGGATCGCGGGCGGATGCCCGACGACCATCGCCCGCTCGATCGCGTTGCACAATTCGCGCACATTCCCGGGCCAGGCGTGGTCCATCAGCCGGTCCATGGCCTCCGGGCTGACCTCGGTGATCCGACGGTCCATCTGCCTCGCGAAACGGTCGACGAAATGCCGGGCGAGCAGGGGGATGTCCTCCCGCCGATCCCGGAGCGGCGGGGCCTCGATCGTGAAGACATTGACGCGGTAGAAAAAGTCCTCCCGGAACCGGCCCTCGCGGACCGCCTTCGTGAGGTCCTCGTTCGTCGCGCAGACCACGCGGAAATCGACCCGCACGGTCTCGTGCCCCCCCACCCTGGTGAACGACTTCTCCTCGAGCACACGCAGCAACTCGACCTGCGTTTTGAGAGAGATCGCGCCGACCTCATCGAGGAAGAGCGTCCCGCCGTCGGCCAGCTCGAGCTTGCCCGGCCGGCGGTGGGTCGCCCCGGTGAACGCGCCCTTCTCGTGCCCGAAGAGCTCGCTCTCGAGCAGCCCCTCCGGGATCGCGCCGCAGTTCACGGGGATGATCGGGCGGTACCGCCTCGCGCTGTTCGCGTGGATGGCGCGCGCGATCAGCTCCTTGCCCGTCCCGCTCTCGCCCACGATGAGCACCGTCGCGTCCGTCGGCGCGACATGCCGGACGAGTTGCATCACCTTGCGGATCGCGGGGCTCTCCCCCACGATCTCGTCCACCGCAACAAGATCGTCGATGGTCCGCCGAAGCCGGGTGTTCTCCTCCGCGAGCCTCCGCTTCTCCACCGCCCGGGTCAGCAGGTGGCTCAGCTCGTCGGGGTCGATGGGCTTGGTGACATAGTCGAACGCCCCCTCCTTCAACGCCCGCACCGCGCTATCAACCGAGGCGTAGGCCGTCAGGAAGATCACCGGCAACGCGGGATCGATCCGGTGCAACGCCGCCTGCAGGTCGTGCCCGTCCATCCCGGGCATCTTGATGTCGACCACCGCCGCGTCGAACCGACGCTCCTCCGCCAGCACCAACGCCGCCTCCGCGTGCTCGGCGGGAACCGCGTCGAACCCGTCCTTTCGCAGCAATCGAGAAAGCGAGTCCCGCACGGAGAACTCGTCGTCGACGATCAGGACGGAAGGCTTCTGCCCGCTCATGCCGGGACCTCCTCCGGTTGCGCGGCGGCCCGCCGCCCCGCGTCCGCCCGCGTACGCGGCAGCCTGAGAACGAACACGGTCCCGACGCCCGGCGTGGACCGGACCTCGACCTCGCCCCCGTGGGCGTTCACCACGCCGTAGACCACCGCCAGCCCGAGGCCGACGCCGCTGGTCTGCCCCTTGGTCGTGACGAACGGCTCGAAGATGTGGGGAAGCAGATCCTCGGGGATCCCGACCCCGGTGTCCTCGACCTCGAGGCGGACCCACCCGGGGGCCTCGTCGCGCAGCCGCACCGAGAGCACCGCCTCGCGTCCCTGGTCGGGCGGCATCGCCTCGACCGCGTTCATCGCCAGCGCGAGCACCGCCTGCTGCACCTGGCCCTGATCGGCGACGAGCGTCGTGTCGCCCTCGAGGTACTCGGTCCGGAGCGAGACACGCCGCATCTCGAGGTGGTGGCGGATCAGCAGCAGGCTCCGCCGCACCACCGCGTTCAGGTCGATCGGCGCCATCTCCGAGGTCCCCCCCCGGGCGAACGCGAGCAGGTTCTTCACGATCTCGCCGCAGCGGACGCACTCCCTGTCCACCAGCCCCAGGTACTGCTCGAGCTCCTCACGGAGCGCCGGGTCGAGCGGCTGCTCGGCGAGTTCGCGGCGGACCAGCCTCGCGTAGGCGAGGATCCCGCTCAGCGGGTTGTTCAGTTCATGCGCCACCGTCGCGGAGAGCTTGCCCAGCGAGGCCATCGTCTCGACATGCACCATCCGCCGCTGGGCCTCTCGGAGCGCCAGCGTTTTCTCCTCGACCTTCTGCTCGAGCGTGCGCGACCAGGCGTCGATCTCCTCCCGCGCGCCCCGGAGGTCAGCCACCATCCGGTTGAACGACCGGGCGAGTTCCGCGAGCTCGTGCCGGCCCTCGACCTCGATGCGCGTGCCCAGGTCCCCGCCGGCAATCCTCCCGGTCCCCTCCCGCAGCCTGGCGACGGGCTCGTGCACCAGGCGGCGGATCACCAACGCCGACACCAGCCCGCTGACGACAATCAGCACACCCGTCGCCCCGAGCAGCTGCGTTCTCGCCCTGGAAATCGCGGCGTCGAACGGGTCCATCGAGAGTTCAACATCGAGCACCCCGAGCACCGGCGTCGACCCGACCGACCCGTGACACCCCGCCGTCGCGCACGCCGGCTCGTTCCGGATCACCGTCAGGCTCCGCTGCGATTCCCCCGCCGACGAGCGGCTCACCAGCGTGTGACCGCTCGCGACCAGCGGGCCGGTCGGCGTGCCACCCGGATGGCAGACCAGGCAGGTCGCGTCCTCCATCGCGAGCATTCGGCCCCGCTCCGCCGGGTCCGCGGCCAAGGCGATCCGTCCGTCCTTGCCGTAGATCCGGATCGCCGCGAACCCGGGTGACGCCCCGAGACGCTCGATCCGCGATTGGAGTTCCTCCATGCGGTTGAGCAACATGCCGTCGTGCGTCGCGCTCTCGATGAGGGCGGTAGAGCGCTCCAGATCAGCGGCGACAAACCGGGCGATCTGCTCGCGGGCCGCCCGGTACCCGAGCCACGCGTGGACCGCGAGCACCAGCGCCACCGAGAACGCCAGAGGAACCAGAAGGCGGAACTCGAGCGTGCGGGTAAGCCTGCGGAGCGTCCGGACCATGGGGCCCCCAAATCGGACTTCTATAGCCGAATTGTGACACCCGGGGTGTTGCGATTCAAGACACCGCGCGGAATATCTCATCACTTTCTGGCGGGGGGATCGCGGTTCTGCTGCCGATGCCGCCCGATCGAATCTGGCTCACCGGTTGCAACGCCGCCTTCGTGCGACCCCCAACGGTCGCGGAAGGACCCCGGTGCGGCGTTGACCACGGCACTCCCCATCCTCGGGCCCCCCAAGGCCGAGACTTGCATCTGGATGGATGCGGGCGTGCTCGCGTTCCGTTTGTGCGACCGGGGGTTCGCGTGCGAACGGTGCCCGCTCGACGCAGCCCTGCGGGGTGATCCGCGCGTCGAGATCTTGGAGACCGGCCCGGAGCAGCGATCGATGGCCGACTGGGATTTCCCGGGAGACCGCCTGTACACGGCCGGCCACCTCTGGGTTCAGCCGGTCAGGAAGGGGCTTGTGCGCACGGGGCTCGACGCGGCGGCGAGCCGGCTCCTCGGCGCGGTCCAGGCCGTCTTGGTCGAACCGGGGGGCGAGCATCGCGCCCGCGGCGACGCGTTCGCCACGCTCGCCCTTGAAGGCGGGCCGCTCCCCCTCGGCATGCCGGTCGCCGGACGGATTCGCCGCACCAACGAGGCGGTGGAAAGCGCGCCCGGGCTGCTGACAGCCGACCCCTACGACGCGGGATGGCTCGCCGAGATCGACGCCACCCGCACCGCCTGGCCGGTCGGGCTGATGAAGGGCCCGGTCGCCGCGGAGCAGGCGGCGATGGACTGGCGGATCGCCTGCAGACGGGCGGCGTTCCGCCTGCTTGCCGTGGCGAGCGGCCCCGAGTTGCCTCACCCCGGGTCGGCCGGGGCGCTCTCACGGCTGCTTGGCCCGGCACGCTCGCGAGAGCTGGCGGTCGAGTTCGTCCGCTGAGGTGGAGCCCTCCGTGTTGAAGTTCCTGCCAGATGTGATGAAAGCCGCAACACCTCGGGTGTCGGGAATCTCAACACGCCCCGCGAGCCATCGCCCCAGAGCCGCCGCCACGGGGCCTCGGAGGGCCTCTCGGACTGGTCCAGCAGTTGCAGAAGGCATGGGGCCGGGGCACGGCCCCGGCACCGGAATGAAGGAGTCGAGCATGGCACACCACAGCACCCATCCGCGGCATGAGGTCGCAGAGGCCGTCTCGCTCGCGGCGCTGGGGATCTCCCTTGCGATCGTCCTTCCGCTGCTCGGGATTGCCTTCATGGCGTTCCGTGCGGCGGCGCTGGTCGGGGTGATCGGGGCGGCGCTGCTGGCCGCTGGCGGCTGGCTGCTGCTGGCCAGGCACCGCGAGATGAAGCGGACGCGGTGAGTGACCCGGGGACGGCACTTCGAGGAGGCGTGTCGATGAACGGTTCGTGGACAGAAAAGGGAACGGCGCCCCGGGCAGTGGTCGAGGGCGTGCGCACCACCCGCCGGAACTTCGTGCAGTTGACCGTGGGGCTGGCGGCGGCGACGGTCTGCGGATCGGCGTCCGCGTCCGAGCGCACCCACGCCGCCGGGCTCGACGCGGACCGGATGGGGGTGCTGGTCGACCTGACCCGCTGCATCGGCTGCCGCCGGTGCGAATGGGCCTGCGCCGACGCGAACGACAACCCCCACGGCACGCTGGAGGAGTGCGACGACCAGAGCGTCTTCGACGCGACAAGGCGGCCGACCGCCGACCAGCACTGCGTCATCAACCGCTCCGACGCCACGGGCGACACGGGCGGCCCGGTCTTCACCAAGATCCAGTGCATGCACTGCGAGCATGCGCCCTGCGTCTCGGCCTGCCTGGTCGGGGCGATGCGGAAGGACCCGTCGGGGCCCGTGTACTACGACGCCTCGCGCTGCATCGGGTGCCGCTACTGCATGATGGCCTGCCCGTTCGAACGGCTGGCGTACGAGTACTCGAGCCGGCTGACCCCGCGGGTCCGCAAGTGCGAACTCTGCCGGCACCGGACCGCCGAGGGGCTGGTCCCCGCCTGCGTGGAGATCTGCCCGGTCGAGGCCCTCCAGTACGGGAAGCGCGACGACCTGCTGCGGATCGCCCACCAGCGGATCGCCAGGGACCCGGATCAGTATGTCCACAAGGTCTACGGCGAGACCGACGGCGGCGGGACCTCCTGGCTCTACCTCTCCAAAGCCCCGTTCGAGGAACTCGGGTTCCCGCGACTTGCCCAGCGCAGCCCGGCCGAACGGACCGAGGGCATCCAGCACGGGGTGTTCAAGGGATTCGCCGCCCCGCTGCTGCTCGGGGCGCTGCTCGCGACGGTGAACAAGGTCTCCCACCGAGGGGGTGAATCGTGAACGCATCGACGGCCGTCCATCTCGCCCACCCGCACGGCCCGCCCCCGGGCTGGACCAGGCCCCGGTACTTCACCCCGGGCACCTGGGTCGTGGCCGCGGTCGCCGCGGCCGGCGTGCTCGTGCTGCTCTACCGCTTCGCCTTCGGTCTGGGCGCGACGACGAACCTCAGCAACGCCTACCCGTGGGGCATCTGGATCGGGATCGATGTCGCCTGCGGCGTCGCGCTCGCGGCGGGCGGGTTCACCACCGCCTTCCTCGCCCACATCCTCCACCGCGAACGCTACCACGCCCTCGTCCGGCCCGCGCTGCTCACCGCGATGCTCGGGTACACCTTCGTGGCGCTCGGCGTGATGACCGACCTCGGGCGTTTCTGGGCCATGTGGCATGTCATGCTCCCGTGGATGTGGCAGCCGAACTCCGTCCTCTTCGAGGTGGCGATCTGCGTGATGTGCTACCTCTCGGTGCTCTACATCGAGTTCGTCCCCGTCGTCTGCGAACAGCTCGCGGGCAGGGTCAACCTCCCGGGGCCGGCGCGGGCCCTCAACGCCCCGCTCAACTGGGCCCTGCGCCTCGCGGACCGGACGCTCGACCGGTTCATCACGCTCTTCGTCATCCTCGGGATCATGCTCTCCTGCATGCACCAGTCCTCCCTGGGCACGCTGATGGTGATCGCCCAATCCAAACTGCACGAACTCTGGCAGACGCCCGCCCTCCCCCTGCTCTTCCTGCTTTCGGCCTTCGCCGTCGGCTTCCCCATGGTCATCTTCGAGTCGATCATCGCCCACCGCTCGTTCAGGCTGCCCGGCGAGCGGGCCCTGCTCAGCGACCTCGCCCGCTTCATCCCCTTCACCCTCGGGCTCTATCTCGCCGTGAAGGTCATGGACCTCGTCACCCGCGGGCAGCTCGGGCGGGCCTTCGCCGGCGACTTCGGGAGCATCGTCTTCCTCACCGAGGTCGGCCTGGGCGTGGTCGCGCCGTTCCTCATCTTCCTGAACGACCGCCTCCGCTCCCGGACGCGCTGGCTGTTCATCGGCGCCACGCTCGTCATCGCCGGCGTCGTGATGAACAGGCTCAATGTCTTCCTCATCTGCTACACCCCGCTCGAGCACGGCGCGGCCTACTCGCCCGCATGGACCGAGATCGCCGTCACCGCGGGGTTCATCGCCCTGACCGTCCTGATCTATCGCTTCGCCGCGATGAACCTGCCGGTCATCGAGCAGATGCCCCCCGCCCACGCCCGCGCCGCCGCGCCGCCCGCCCCGGGGCCCGCTCGGCTCATCGAGGCCAGGCGTTTCGGGCCCGTCGCGCTCGACGAGGTGCACCTCGAGCCGGCCTTCCCGTGGGACAGCGACCACACCAACGACGCGGGCCTCGTGCTGGCCGGGAGGGAGGAATCATGATCGCCTCGCTGGCCATCCTGCCCCTGACCCTCGCGCTCGCCGGGGGCGGGCACATGCCCCCCGTCCCGCCCGATCTGGAACGCGCCGAACAGGGCCCGGTTCAGGTCGTGCTCGACAATGTCCCGGGATGCTACGGGTCGGTGAGCTTCGACCACCGGCTGCATGTCGAGATGACGACGATGACCGAGGGGTGCGCCGTCTGCCACCACGATGTCCGCCACGGCGGCGAGGTGCAGCCCTGCCGCGCCTGCCACGAGCCGGGTTCCGCGGCGGTGACGAACGACCGCCCCGGACTCAAGGGCGCCTACCACCGCCAGTGCCTGGGCTGCCACCGAGACTGGGCCCACGAGAACGCCTGCGGGCTCTGCCACCTCGACGCCGCCGGGGTCCACGCCTCACCCACGCGGGTCCTCGAACTGCTCGCCTCGCTCGGGCCCACCAAGGAGGCCCGCGACACCTATGTCTACGAGACGGCCCACGAGCCCATGCCCACCGTCACCTTCCACCACACCGACCACGCCGAGGTCTTCGGCCTCGGTTGCGTCGACTGTCACAGCGGCTCATCCTGCGCCGACTGCCACGGGTCGGGTTCGGCCCGCCCCGTGGTCAGCCGTGAGGACACCTGCCTGCGCTGCCACGAGCGGGACCGGTGCATCACCTGCCACGGGCTGGCCCCCAAGCCCCGGTTCAGCCACAGCACCTGCGCCGGGTGGAGGCTCCGTTCCGGCCACGCCGAGCTCGCCTGCGACGCGTGCCACGGCGCCCGGCAGATGCCGACCCGACCCGAGTCGTCGGCCTGCGCCGCCTGCCACGGCGCCGAGACCGGGGGCGTCTTTGATCACGCCGCGATGACCGGAGTCGTTCTCTACGGCGACCATGCGCTCTTCGGTTGCGTCGAGTGCCACGCCGCGGGAAGCACCGAGCGGGCCACCTGCACCGCCTGCCACGCCGACCAGCCCGTGCGTGGGTTCAGGTCGGTCGGAGAGCTCGGCGGCATCGTCCACCAGGTCCCCGCGCACTGAGCTTCGCCCACGCGTTCAGGCGAAGATGATGTAGAGCGCGATCGTGATGACGACGACCGCCGCCCCGCCCACCCGGGCCGACCTTGAGGGCCTCAGCTCGATCGAGCCCTCCTGTGGGAGTGTGACCGCCTCCTTCAACGGCTTGAGCGCCGTGAGGATCGCCAACGCCACGGAGATCGTGATCACCACCAGCGCCGCCCGGTTCAGGAAGTTGTTGAACACGAGCCCGGCGAGCGAGTCATCCGCGAAGTGGCCGCGATCGGCGACCTGCGCGAACGCGAACGCGAGCACGGGGCTGAGGACAAGCCCGAGCACACCGGCGATGCGTGGGGCACGCGGGACGAACAGCCCGAAGAGGAAAATCGTCAGAATCCCCGGGCTGAGGTAGGTCTGCAGGCTCTGGATCGCGTTGAACGCACCGCCCAGATCGGGGTTGTTGAAAACCGGAGCGATCAGGCAGCCCAGCACCACCGCCACCGGCACGCACACGCGCCCCATGAGCACGGTCTGGTGCTCGGTCGCGTTGGGCTTGAGGAACCGCTTGAAAATGTCCATCGTGAAGATCGTCGAGGCCGCGTTGAGCATCGACGCGAGCGAGCTCACCACCGCCCCCATCACCGCCGCGATCACGAACCCCTTGAACCCCGGGCCCGCGAGGAGCGAGACGAGAATCGGGAACGCGTCGTCGTAGTCGTACCCGACCAGCGCGCCGCCCATGCGCGCGTCTGAAGCCGGCACCGACGCGACGGCGTGGTCGTTCGCGTTGGCGAGGGCCTCGCCCGGCGACCACGGCTTGCGGTCCTCGGGGTCGATCCCGCCCTTCTTCGACGCGCCCGCGTCGAGCGCCTCCGCCTCGGCCACGCCGGTCTGCGCAAGGTTGTACGCGAAGATCGTGCGGGCCAGCTCCGGCTGGCGGTCGGCGAAGTCGCCGTTGAACTTGTACACGCTGCCCGCCTCGCCCGGCGCGGTCGCCGCGAGCATCTCCGCCGTGATCGCGAGCAGCTGCTCGGAGGTCATCCCAGGGGTCGCCCGGCCGCTGCCCTCGGCGATCGCGAGCCGCACCGACTCGGGGAGTTCGATCCCCGCCGTCCTCGAGAGCTCGAGGAGCACGGGCCTGTTGTTCGACGCGTCGCCGTCGATCCGGTCGGCCATCTCACCCGAGTAGAGCGTAAAGGCGATGATGCCCGGCACGCAGACAACAAACGGGATGATCAGCTTCATCGCCGCGGCGAACACGATGCCCTTCTGCCCCTCGGCGAGGGACTTCGACCCGAGCGCCCGCTGCATGATGTACTGGTTCAGGCCCCAGTAGTAGAAATTCGGGATCCACAGGCCGATGACCAGCGCGGTCCATGGGATGACCGAGCTCGTCCAGGGCAGGAACATGTGCATCTTCTCGTCTTTGAGAACGCCCAGACGCTCGGCGAGCCCGGCCGTCTCGTCGAGCCCCATCGACGCGGCGACCTGCGCGGCGTCGTTCATCCCCAGCTCGGGCTTCGGCTCGCCGAGCGCCCCCAGCGCAAGCCAGGTGATCACGGCCCCGCCCACGATCAGGGCCGCGCCCTGGATCAGGTCCGCCCACGCGCACGCCTTGAGCCCGCCCGCGGCGACATAGACCCCCGCGGTGATCCCGATGACCCAGCAGAGAACCGCGATGTCGTCCAGCGGGTAGATGAACCCGATATCCGTCGAGGCGATGGTGATATAGGGGTCGAGGAACTTGGCCCCGAGGTAGGTCACCAGCGAGATGTTCACGCTCACCAGCATCACGACCATCAGCAGGCTCATTACGGTCCGCGCAACCGGGCTGAAGCGGAACTCGAGGAACTGCGGGATCGTGTAGATCCCGCTGCGGAGGAACATCGGGAGGAAGAAGAAGCCGACGCAGACCAGCGTGATCGCCGCCATCCACTCGTAGCTGGCGATCGAGAGGCCGATCTCCCCGTTCGCCGCCGCGCCGGACATCCCCACCATCTGCTCGGCCGAGATGTTCGCGGCGATCAGGCTGAACCCGATGAGCGGCCAGGTCAGCCCCCGCCCGGCGAGGAAGTAGTCGCTGCTCGTGTCCTTCTCGCCCCGACTCTTCCAGAGCCCGATCGCCACGACCGAAAGGGCGAAGATCGCGAAGACGACAAGGTCAATGGCGTGCAGTTCCACGGGGCGTCTCCAGTTAATCGCGTAACTCGTCAGCCGGACCGCCGGATCCTACCGCCAACCCATCCCCCGGTGCAACCGGACCCATTCAACGCCCCGCCCGACTGGAGCCCGGAACGGCTATTGTCCCGGAGATGTGGCTGCCTGGGCTCGTCCTCCGCCCGGGGTTCCCGGCGGAGTAGACATGGCAACGACTCTCAGAGACATCGCGGCCCGGGTTGGCACCTCCGAGGCCACCGTTTCCCTGGTTCTCAACGGCCGCCAGTACCACCGCGTCTCCAAGGCCATGCGGGAGCGGATCGAGCGGGTCGCCCGGGAGCTGGACTACCGCCCCAACCGCCAGGCCCAGCTCCTTGCCGGTGGGCGGACCATGACCGTCGCCCTCCTGGTCAACCGCCTGCTGAACCAGTTCTTCGCCGAGTACCTCAGCGTCATCGAGTCGAAGCTCTCGGCCCGCGGGTTCCACGCCGTCCCCTTCGAGACCCTGAGCCGGGCCGACCGCGCCGAGGAACTCCTCGGCATGATCGACCAGCGGCTGTGCGACGCCATCATCGCCCTGGAATACACGGGCGATCCGGAGAAGGCGCGGGAACGCCGGGAGGGGTTCCCGCTCGTCGTCCGCGCCGAGCAGTTCGGACGCCGCGCCGACAGCACCGGGGCCGCCGGCACGGTCTTCGTCGACTACGAGCCCGCAACACGGCATCTGTTCGAGACGCTCCGCGGCTCCGGGGCCCGGCGGATCGGGCTGCTCTCCGACACCCGCCACGACCTGAACCTCCCCGCCCCCCAGCGATCCGCACGAGCCGAGTCCCAGCGCCAGATCCTCACCGAGCTCGGCCTGTTCTCCGACCCCTCGCAGTGCGTCTCGCTCTCCCAGGAGTCCGACCTCGGCGCGTGGGCCCGGGCGACCGAGGCCCTGCTCACCCGTGACCCCGCCATCGACTGCCTGCTGGTCCACAACGCCACCGTTACCCCGGCGGTGCTCCACCAGATCGCCGCTCTCGGCCGACGCGTCGGCGAGGACATCGCCCTGGCGACCTACGACGACCCCATCTCCGCCAAGTGGCTCGGCAACGGGCTCACCGTGGTCCGCGAGCCGATCGAGACGGTCGCCGAGGCCCTGGTGCAGAAAACGCTTGACCGCATCGACGGCAACGCCGAGAGCACCGACGCCCGGTTGGAAGCCGAACTGGTGGTCCGGGGCTCCTCACGACTCAGCCGATAACCCCCCAAAATCGGTGACACCTCCGTCACGGGGTGCGATGCAAGACGACGGCGAGTTAATCGTTTGATATATCGAGGCCCTTCCGTTATGGTCTGAGTCGGCCCGTGCCGAGGAAGTGAGTCGGGATGTCGATCGGTGCACCCTCCCATCTTGGGCTCTCCCGCTTCTCCCCCGCCGAACGGGCCGCCGCACAGTTCCGGGAGACCTTCGGCTGTTCCCCGGCCGCGATCGCCTTCGCACCCGGGCGCGTCAATCTGATCGGCGACCACACCGACTACTGCGAGGGCCTGGTCTGCCCCGTGGCGCTCGCCGAGGGGTGCGCCTGCGCCATCGGGCCCCGGGACGCCGAGCTCGCGGCCGTGTCCGCTGAACTCCCGGGGAACCCGATCGTCGGGGCCACGCGCCCGATCACGCTCGGCGACCTGGCGGACCAGCCCTCGTGGTTTCGGTATGTCGCGGGCACCTACGAGATGATGCGTTCCCGTTTCGCCCCGGGCGCCGGCGGGGTGAACATCGCCGTGGCGAGCGATGTGCCCCCGGGGAGCGGGCTCTCGAGTTCGGCCTCGCTCGAAGTCTCGATCGCGACCGCGCTCGAGGCGCTCTGGGCGCTCACCGTCGACCCGGTCGCCAAGGCCCTCGCCTGCCAGGCCGCCGAGCATCGCTTCGCCGGCGCGCCCTGCGGCATCATGGACCAGATGATCTCGGTGCTGGGCCAGCCCGAACGGGCCCTCCGCATCGACTGCCGCGATTCGACGACCCACGCCGTCCCCCTTCCGCCGACCGATCTGGCGTCGTTCGTCATCTTCGACAGCGGTGTGACCCACGCCAACGACGACGGCGGGTACGCCGAGCGCCGGGCCGCCTGCGAGACCGCGGCCCCCAAGCTCGGCGTCCGCTCGCTCCGCGACCTCCGCCTGTCCGATCTCGCCTCGCTTCACCCTTCGCTCAACGAAGCCGAGCACGACGCCGTTCGGCATGTCGTCTCCGAGAACGCCCGCGTCGAGGCGTTCTCGAGCCTGCTGCCCGCGATGCGGCTGGCGGACGCCGGCTCGCTGATGAACGAGAGCCACCGCTCCCTCTCCGAGACCTACCGCGTCTCCTGCCCGGAGGTCGACGCCCTCGTCCGTGTGACCCAGGCTCAGCCCGGGGTTGACGGGGCGCGGATGACCGGCGGGGGCTTCGGCGGGTGGATCGTCGCCCTCGTCCGCTCCGCGGAGATCGACGAGGTCGTTGCCGCCGTCACGCACGCCTATGCCGCCGAGACCGGGATCGAGACCGCACACCGCGTGGTCCGTGCCGGCCGCGGCGCCCGGATCATCCGCTGAGGCACGGCCGGGCGGCAGCCGCGCTCTTCACCCGCGGTCCGTGCCGAACCTGAATTCCATGAGGTGGCGATACACCTGCCCGGGCCGCAGCACCGGGGCGATCCACCCGGGCTTGTTGACCGCGTCCGGAAAGCACTGCGTCTCGAGACAGAACCCCGCGTGCCGCCCGTACCGAGCCCCGCGCTTCCCGCGGCTCGAACCTTCGAGGAAATTG
Source organism: Phycisphaerales bacterium (assembly GCA_036732005.1). Classification (GTDB taxonomy): domain Bacteria; phylum Planctomycetota; class Phycisphaerae; order Phycisphaerales; family UBA1924; genus UBA1926. The sequence continues at coordinate 70,282 of DAINDF010000002.1, read as the reverse complement.
CCCGTGTAGAACTGCACGCCCGGCTGGTTGGCCAAGAGCTCGAGCACACGCCCCGACCTCGGCTCAAGAACCCGTGCCACCGGCCGGAGCGAACCCGGGTCCCCGTCAACAACGAAGTTGTGGTCGTATCCCGGGGGATCGCCGCCGAGCGTCGCGAGATCACGGCCGATCGGCTTGGCTCGCGTGAAATCGAACGCGGTGCCCGCCACGGGCTCGATCGCCCCCGTCGGGATCATCGAGCCGTTCACCGGGGTGTACCGGCTCGCGTCGAGGTGCACGACATGCCCGAGGATCGACCCCGAGTCGTGCCCCGCGAGGTTCCAGTACGCATGCTGGGTGAGGTTGCACAGCGTCGGGGTATCCGTCGTCGCCTCCATCGCGATGATGAGCCGGTTGGCTTCGGTGAGCGTGTAGGCCACCGACGCCCGCAGTTCGCCCGGGTACCCCTCCTCGCCGTCCGGGGAGACCCGGCTGAAGCGGATGGACGCCCCGTGCTCGGCCTCGACCCGCTCGGCATGCCATGCGTGCCGATCGAACCCGCGCACGCCCCCGTGAAGATGGTTCGGGCCGTTGTTGATCGGTAGCCTGAACTCCCTCCCGTCCAGGCAGAACCGGCCCTCGGCGATGCGGTTGCAGCACCGCCCGGCGATGCACCCGAGGTAGGCCGTGTCGTGCTCGTAGGCCTCTTCGGACTCAAGACCCAGCGCGATGTCGGCCAGATCGCCGTGCCGATCCGGCGCGTGCACCTCAACGATGCGTGCCCCGAACCCGCTCAGGCGCACAATCAGCCCGCTCGCGTTCTCCAGCGTGTGCACGACTCACAACTCCTTCACTCGCCGGGCAGACGCCGCGGGACCATCAACGGACAGGCGACCCACGCCGGGCGAGCATATCCCCCACCCCGCGCACAGGCATCAGCACGAACGCCACGCAGTGCGGCTCCCGCTTGAGCCGGTACCGAGGCTTCTCCCTCGCGCCCCACGAGTTGTCGCCCCCCACTCCCATCGTCGCCGTGTCAAGGGTCAACCAGGTGAACGGCGAACGCTCCATCTCGTGCGCATATTTGGCGAGCTCGATCTCCTCGGTCGGGTACGGCAGAGCGCTGAAGGTGATCGCCTGCTCGGGCACCGAGCACCCCGCGGGGTCGGCCAGCACCCCGAGCCCGGAGCCGTCCTCACCGGAGAGCACGAGCCAGCGCGTCGAGACATGCGTGCCCGTCTCCTGAGGCTCGGAGTACGGGAAGTACTCCGCGTCGACGGTGGAGGTCCAACGCCCCAGCGGCAGTTCGTCACGGTCCCACACGGTCTCCTCAGGGCCCGGGCCGTACCAGGTCAGCCCGCCGAGCGAACGGTCCACGCCGCACCGCAGCCCGAACCGGGGCAACTCCCCCGCGCCCTGTTGCTCGGGCTGCCCCATCGCCGCTTCGACATGGACCTCGCCCGACGGACGCACGGTGTAGGTCACCGCATAGGACGCCCCGACCGCCCGGAGCGTCCCCCGCGCCCGGACCACCGCGTTGCCCGCCCCGTCGGACTCGGCGGTCACCTCGTCGCACACCCAGGAAGGCCCCGCCCCGCGCCACGCCCCCTGCCTCGAGGGCATCCGGTTGCCCCGGTCGTTGTCCACCGGCGCCCGCCAGAAGTGCGGCTCGAACGGGTGCGCGAGAAGCTCGCGTTCGCCGTCCCGGAACGACTGCAGCATGCCGGTCCGCGCGTCGACCGTCACCGCGAAACCTTGCCCGTTCGACACGACCACGCCCTCCGCGGTGCGCTCGATCACGCACGCCCCGCCCGCCTGGACAGACACCCGCCCGAGCGACTCGGCCGGGAGAACGAACTGGTTCCAGGCGACCTCGTGCCCCGCGGGCACCGTCGCCGTCGCCTCCCGGGTGAGCCAACGCACCGTCAGCACGCGCTCCTGCCCCGCGGGGGTGCGGAGTTCCTTCGGCAAGTCGAGCGTCACCCGCCCGGTCTCCCGCGGCGCCAGACGCGGGGCTTCGAAGCGCCCCGATGCGACGGTCTCGCCGTCCGAGGCGATCTCCCACACGCCGCCGACCGCATCGCTGAGCGTGAGGTGGTCGTACCAGCAGGTCACATCCAGCACGCCCGAAGCCGCGTCCACCGCCTCGCACAGCACCGGCTGCATGGCGTGCTTGATCGCCCCCATCGCCGGCTTCGGGCGACGGTCGGCGTTCACGACCCCGTTCATGCAGAAGTTGTCGTCGTTGTACACCCCCGGCGGCTCGAAGAAGCCCCCGTAGGCCAGGAAACGCCCCGTCCCCCCGGGCTCCCGCTCCCGAACCGTCTCGGGCGCGAGCCGGACCCGGGCGACCAGCCCCTCCGGCTCGGCCCGGGCGTCGGCGATCTCCGCCTCGGACAGCGCCCGGCTGTAAACACGGGCCTCGCGGATCAGCCCGTCGAAGTCGCGTCCGGGGATCTGGCTGTTGTGCCCAACGGAGAGCGGGTACGCCGTCGCCGGGATCGACACCGGCCCGATCTGCTCCCGAGCCACCAGCGCCCCATCGATGAACAAGGAAAGCGACGAGCCGTCGTACACCCCCGCGATCCGACGCTCGGACCCGTTGAAGGACGGGCCCCGCGCGGCCGAGACGCTCCGCCAGCTGGCGCCGTCGAACACGAAGAACTCGAGCGCCCCAGCGGGATTGACCTTCAACGCGTACTGCTGATCGCCCTTGCCGATGATCTGCTGGTGGTCGCCCCGCCCCGAGCCCCCACCCTCCACCGCCTCCGTCGTCACCCAGGCTTCGAGCGTCAGCGGGCCCGTGATGTTGAACCCGGCGTCGTTCCCAACTGTCAACCGCCCGCTCCCGCCGGATTCGCCGACCTTGCCGTTGAATCGCAGCGTCCTGGCGGGCAATTCCGCCTCGACCTCGAGCACCGCGGGTACCGGCGTGAAGATCCCCTGGTCGCACCAGTCCCAGATGAACCCACCACCCAACCGATCGTGGGCGCGGAACAGATCCCAGTACCAATCAAAGTTGCCGTTCGAATTCCCCATCGCGTGCGAGTACTCGCACAGGATCAGCGGCTTGGCGAGGTCCCCCTCCTCCGCGTACTTGCGGATCGCCTCGGGGCCGGCGTACATCGGCGCGACGATGTCGGTGTTCCCGTCGCGATCGGCCGCCCGCTCGCTCTGGATCGGTCGCGTCGGATCGAACCCCTTGCCCCACAGGTAGCAGGCCGAGACCGCGACGCCGTCGCCCATCTCGTTCCCGAGCGACCACGACACCACGCTCGGGTGGTTCCGGTCGCGGATGACCATCCGCTGGAAGCGGTCCAGGTGGGCCGCGGTCCATTCGGGGCGGTTCGCCAGCGTCTTGTCCGGCTCGTAGCCGATGCCGTGCGACTCGATGTTCGCCTCGTCCACGACATACAGCCCGTGCTCGTCGCACAACTGGTACCAGACCGGGTGATTCGGGTAGTGACAGGTGCGCACCGCGTTGAAGTTGTTCGCCTTCATCAGGCGGATGTCCTCGAGCATGCCCTGCACAGTGACCGCGTGCCCCGTCTCCGGGTCGTGCTCGTGCCGGTTCACGCCGCGCATCAGCACCGGGCCGCCGTTGACGAGGAACCTCCCGCCGGCATCGATCGAGACCTCGCGGAACCCGACCCGCTGCGGGATGACCTCGATCGGTGCGCCGTCGGCCACGATCGAGATCAGCAGGGTGTAGAGGTTCGGCGTCTCCGCGGTCCAGAGCGCAGGCCTGTCAACCGACAGCGCCGTGTGCGCCCGCGTCGGGCTGCCGACCTCGAACGGCACCCTCTTGAGGGTGCGCTCGGCGACCGTCCGCCCCGCGCTGTCGATCAGTTCAAAGTGGATGTCCGGCCGCGCGCCCCCGTCCGCGGCGGGGTGAGGTGAGTACTGCGCCCCGGTCAACTCGACCATGAGCGACGCCGACCCGTCGTCGTGCAGGTCCGTGCGCACGCCGAAGTCCCGGATGTGCACGGGCGGGGCGCTCCACAGCAGCACATCGCGGTACAGCCCGCTGAGGCGCCAGAAATCCTGGTCCTCGAGGTACGAGCCGTTGCTCAGGCGGTAGGTCTTGACCGCTAGAGTATTGACGCCCGCACGCAGGGCGCCCGTGACATCGAACTCCGCGGAGGCTCGCCCCCCCTCGTTGTACCCGATGCGCTCGCCGTTGACCCACGCCTCGACCGCGCTCGCGGCCCCCTCGAAACGAAGGAAAACCCGCCGACCCTCCCACTCGGCGGGGACCTCGAACTGGCGGCGGTAGCAGCCAACCCAGTTCTGGTCCTCCGGCACAAACGGGGGTTCGGCGGGCTCGAAGTGGTACCGGATGTTCGTGTAGTTCGGATAGCCGAACCCGTGCATCTCGATATTGGAGGGCACCGGGAGCGTCGTCCACCCCGTCCCCTTGCTCGGGCGGTACGCGGGGTCCCAGAAGTTCTCCGGGGCCTGCGAGGGCGTGGGCGCGAATGCGAAGTCCCATTCCCCGTTCAGGCTCCTCACATTCGGAGAGCCGAGGTACCCCGCGGGCGTCGCCCCCGCGAGGGCCGAGGCCCGGTCGTCGAAGGGGAACGCGAAGGCCCGGGGCTCTTCCCGGTTCTGGTGGAGCACGCTCAAGTTGTTCCAGACCGGCAGCACGGCTGCCGCGTCGAGTTGGCAGCCGAGCAAGACGAGGGCGGCACACGCGGCGGCGAGCAGGTGTCTGGTCATCGTGAGATTCTCTCGTGGGGAACGGACGCGGGGCGGCCTACGGCCCGTGAAAGCACAGTATGTCAAACGCTTGACTTCTCGTCAAGAAGTGTGCCCCCGGCTCGGCGGACCGGCTCGGGCCGTCAGAACTGAACGGCGACTGTTCCGGCTTCCTCGCGGGCGGCGCTCGGCACCAGGCCGGTGAGCACCCGCTCAGGGCCGGGCTGGCCCGAAACCTTCACGGTGTACACCGACTGGGCGAAGACATGCGGCTGGACCCGGTTCCCCTTGATGCGCAGGGTGTAGACGGTTTCGCCCGAGCGTTCATCGACGACCTGCACGACCGGGTCGGTCAGGCCGTCGACGGTGATTTCGGGGAGATAGGCGTGGGGCGTGCGCGCGTATTGGTCCATCTGGGTCATCGTGACAGGCCAGCCTTCGTAAGGCCTGGCGTCGGGCGAGATCGCGTCGGCCATGCGCGGCCAGACTTCATAGGTGATCGTGCGCGCGTCGGTGTCGAAGATCACCAGGCCGTAGCCCTCGGCACGCGGTCCCCAGTGGTTGCCGTCTGGGGAGGTATGGACGATCCGGTCCGGATCGGGGTTGACATAGGCGAGCATGGTGATCTTGTTGCCGAACCCGTCGAGATAATCGCCGAGATTCGGGAGTTCGCCGTCGATCGGGCGGACGGGCGGCTCGATCGGGTCCCACCAGCGGACATAGTAGTTGACGATAGAGGGACTTACGAAGGAGACGCCGCTGTCGCGGAACTCGTTGACGCCGTGATGCACGAGGGTGGCGATGTGCTGGTCGCCTGCGAGCATGGTGGCGAAGGCCTTGCGGATCGTGACGAGGGCCCGGTCGCGGCCGGTCTGGGGCCAGCCGTTGGAGTCGAGATCGGCGACGAGGCGATCGCCCCGCTTCTTGCGCAGGTCGACGGCGGTGGAGTTTCCCCAGACCCCGGGGCCGTGGCGGTGGGCGGCGTTGGCGAAGACGGTCTGGGAGAGGACCGCCTTCATGCGCGCGCCGTGCCAGTCGGTCGCCCAGTCTTCGAGGAACGCGATCTGGCGATCGCCGAGGAGTTGGGCCTCGGGCACATCGACCGTCTTCGGGTCGAAGTTGGGGTCGTTGTAGTGGTCGCTGCGGCCCTCCGACTTGCGGAGCAGGCTCCTCGGGCCGGACTTGAACTTGCGGTCCTCGACGATCGCGAACGAGACCCCGCCGAGCGTCAGGTCGGTGTAGTAAACGGAGATGCCCTGGGCAACCGGGGTGGGGTCGTAGGGATCCGGAAGGTGCCAGGTCTGCGCGTCCTGCACGGCGTTGACATACTCGGGGGAGAAGAAGTACCCCCCGCTGTCGCCGTTGGCGTCGTCGGCCTTGACGCCGCCCGCGCCCCAGATGTTGCCCTGCCCGATGTCGTGGTCGTCGGGGATGGTGATGGTGGGCCGATCGCGCAAGATGTCGCGGAACTGGCGGCCGAAGAGGAGCCAGGCCTCGAAGTGCTGCTTGTGGTCGTAGGACTGGTCGCCGGCGAAGAAAAGGAGATCGGGGTCCTGGTGCTTGAGGTTCCGCACGATGTCGTCGCGCGGGCCTCGGTCGGCGTTGGAGTTGCAGGAGAGGGAGCCGACGACGATCCGCGGATCGGTCGGGTCCTTGCGCACAAGGCCCGTGAAGCGGGCCGACCCGCCCGCGGCGGTGAGTTCGTAGTCGAAATCCTGCGTCTGGTCCCACCGGTCCACGCGGAAGTGGGCGGTCCATCGCTTGTCCTCGGCGTCGGGCCACCCGTAGGAGGTTTCGTCGACCGGTGTGCGCCCGACTTCACGCCAGGGCTCGCCCGAGCCGGCGGGGCGGACGCGGAGGACGACCTCGCGATCGACGCCGTCGGCGAGCGGGTAGAGCTGGGCGGTCATCTTGAGCGTGCCGGCGTGTGTGGTGTAGAGCGCGAAGGCGATGGCGTGCTCGGTGGGCGCGGCGGTGTTGAGCCAGTCCTCGGGCCACCAGGGCTGCTCGGCCGCGCCGACCGGGGCTTGCCCGAGCAGGAGCAGGGTGCCGGAGGCGAGGGCGAGGGCTCTCGTGGAGGGTGACATCGTGTGGTCTCCTGTCTGGCGTCGCGTTTCCGATTGGATCGCGTCGGGGCGGGGGTGCGGCGGATTGCTCGCCGGGGGCTCTCCCCGTATGTTAACCACTTGACTGCGGCGTCAGACCCGGGCGTGAGGTCGGGCCGACAAATCCGAAAGGCGGGCGGGCATGCGGATCGGGCAGCACCCCATCGTGTCGTTCCTGGTCGGGCTGACGGTGGCGTTCGCCGGGGTGAGGCCGAGTCGGGCGGAGGCACCGGCCCGCCCCAGTATTGTGGTGATCGTGTCGGATGACGCGGGGTACACAGACTTCGGGTTCACCGGGTCGCGTGAGATCCCGACGCCTCGGATCGACTCGATCGCATCGGGGGGCGTGGCGTTCGACGCGGGGTATGTGACGGCGTCGGTGTGCAGCCCGAGCCGGGCGGGGCTGCTCACGGGGCGTTTCCAGCAGCGGTTCGGGCACGAATGCAACCTCTCGGATCAGCCCGGCGCGGGCACCCCCGGCGAGGAGGTGACGCTGGCGGAGTCGCTACGTGAGGCGGGGTACCGGACCGGAGCGTTCGGGAAGTGGCATCTGGGTTCGGATGTGGGGATGCGTCCGACGGAGCAGGGGTTCGACCGCTTCGAGGGGCTGCTCGGGGGGTCGCGGTCGTACTTCGCGGATGCGCAGGCGAACGGGATGCACGCGCTCCGGGTGGGGATCGAGCGGATCGATGAGCCCGAGGGCCTGTATCTGACCGACTGGATCGCGGACCGAGCTGCGGCGTTCGTCGCCGATGGCGGGGAGGACGGACGCCCGTTCTTCGCGTATGTCGCGTTCACGGCGCCGCACACGCCGATGCACGCGACGGCGGAGGACCTGGAGGCCGCGCGTCGCCTGCTGCCGCCAGCGGTCGGGGAGCGTCGGGTACTCTACAAGGCGATGATGCACGGGCATGATCGGGGGGGGGGGAAGAAACTCGAAGCGCAGGAGCGGGCGGGTAGGAGCGAGTAGACGCTCGTGTTTTTCATCAACGACAACGGGGGCGCGACAAACAACGGGAGCGACAACGGGCCCTACCGGGGGATGAAGGGCTCGAAATGGGAAGGCGGGATCCGTGTGCCGTTCGCGGCCCGCTGGCCGGCCGGCTTCCCGGCGCGGGGGAGGTTCGAGCACCCGGTTTCCTCGCTGGACATCGCCGCGACTTCGAGGGCGGCGGCGGGCATCGAGGCGAACGGCGACGGGATCGATCTGTTGCCGTGGCTGCGGGGTGAGCGGGCGGGGCCGACGCACCGGACGCTGTTCTGGAGGCGCGATGTCGCAGCGGCGGCGCGGCGCGACTCGTGGAAGTTGATCCGTTCGCAGGGGAACCCCACGCTGCTGTTCGATCTGATGGCGGACCCCGGGGAGCGGTTCGATGTCTCGGGTCTGTATCCGGAGGTCACGAGGGAGTTGCTGGGGGAGCTCGAGGCCTGGGAGGCCGGGGTGCAGATGCCGCGCTGGCTCGAGGGGGAGCCCTGGCGCACGAACCAGGTGTGGAAGCACCGGGCGGGGGTGCTGGGTCGGGAAGCCGAGAGGCGGTATCCGTAAGGTATTTGGAGGAGTCTGACGGCCTTTTCGGGTGGAAACCGGGCCGGGGGAGGAGGAACCGGGCGATTGCGCTTGTGCCAAGTTAAGCGCTTCACTATTCTGGTGGCTCAAGGGTGCCTTGGGAGGCCCGGTCCGTGCGCGGCGGGTGCCCTTCGAGAGATGGACCAGAGAGAGGACGGCTGAAATGCAGAGCATGATTTCCAGGTGGGCGCCGGTGGCGGTGCTTGTTGCAGGTTCGACCGCGGCGCTGGCGGGATCGACGGCGCCTTGGCGCCAGTTCGACGCGGCGTTGGACCCCGCGGGGGATGACATCTGGGCAAATACTGGCACGGCGCAGACGGGCCAGGCGCAGAACTTCCGTTTCTCAACGGCGCAGACCGCCTCGTCGGTGAGCAACCCGCTGGTGCCGGGGATTGCGAAGGCGTATGAGATCGGCACGACCGGCCCGGCGATGGGCGCGGACTGGTCGTTCCTGGGGCAGGCCGGGGGCGGGCGGGCGAACTTCGCGGAGAACAGCTTCGAGGTTTTCTTCCGCGTGGACAACCTGAGCGGGTCGCACCTGATCATGGAGATCGGGGGCACGGCGGCGGGGCTGAGCCTCGGGCTCGACGGCAACACGCTGATCTGGGCGACCAACCCGGGGGGCGCGGGGGCGGATGACACGCACTCGGTGAGCACGACCCTCGGCACGGGCTGGCACCACGCGGTGGGCGTGTGGAGCCGGACGACGCTGCTGACTTCTCTTTACCTGGACGGCTCGTTCGTGGGCGATGTCGCCCTGTCGGCGGCGACGACCGGGTGGACGGGGAGCAACGAGGCGACGCTGGGCGGGATCAACACCTCCGCCGCGACGACGATGGACCTGCTGTCGCTCACGGATTTCGACGGGGCGATCGCGGCGTTCAACTACTACAACCAGGCGCTCTCGGCTGAGGAGATCCGTTCGAATTTCGACGCGGTGTTCGTGCCGGCTCCGGGCTCGGCGGCGTTGCTCGCCGCGGGGCTGCTGGTGGCGCGTCGCCGCCGCTGACGCGGGTACCGGGGGGAGCCATTGGGCGATCCAGTGACCGGGAGCGGGCCGCGTGTCCGCTCCCGGTCTTCGTTTTGCGGGGTAGGGATGAAGGGAGTTTGGCCGCGAGGGCGCTCGCGGCGCAGGCTCGGGGGCGGGCACCATACGGATTCCCGGTCAAACTCGTGCTCGGCGTCCGCGGTCATCTCGATGCGCGACGGCGGATCGGACCGGCCCACGCCGTCCTCCCGCGGTTCACTCTTCCAGATCAGCTACGGCACCGATCGTGGTTCACCCTTCGGGATGAACCACGGCACCGGGGGACGAGGACAACCGGGATGCGGAATCAGTCGTTGAATTTCCAGGACCCGAGCGGGGGGTAGGCGGGGGGGACGAGGCCCTCGAACCACTGGGTGAGCGCCGCGTGCAGCGGGTCGGGGGAGATGCCCGGGAGATCGGCGCGGAGCAGGTTTCGGCGTTCGCCCTCGTCCTCGGCGAGGTTGAAGAGGAGATCTCCGCCGCCCTCGGCGCCGCGGGCGATGAGTTTGAGATCGGCGTGGCGGACGGCGGCGTGGCCCTTTTCGACCCAGCGCCAGAAGAGAGTCTCGTGGGGTCGCCCGTCGCGTTCGCCGGAGAGGAAGGGCCTGAGATCGACGCCGTCGAGGGGATGGGTCTCGCGGACCTGGGCTCGGGCGAGCGGGCCCGCGGCCTCGACGATGGTGGCCGCGATGTCCATCGAGGAGATCGGATGCCCGAACACGGCGCCGGCCTCGGCGACGCCCGGCCAGCGGAGGGCGAAGGGGACACGGATGCCTCCCTCGAACGGGCTGGCCTTGTAGCCGCGGAGGGGAGTGTTTCTGGAGGCGTTGTTCTCGGCGCCGCCGTTGTCGGAGAGGAAGACGACGAGGGTGTTGGCGGCGAGGCCCTTTCGGTCAAGGGCGTCGAGGACGCGGCCGATGCCGTCGTCCATGGCGCTGACCATGGCGGCGTAGGTGCGGCGCCTCTTGTCCGCGATGTCGGGGAAGCGGGCGAGGTATTCCTCGGTGGCCTGGAGGGGGGTGTGCGGCGCGTTGTAGCAGAGGTAGAGGAAGAAGGGGCCTTGCTCGTGGTCGTCGATGAAGCGGACCGCGCGGTCGCTGAGTTCGTCGGTGAGGTACTTCTTGGTGCCGACGCGGACGCCGTTGTCGAGGAGTTTGGTGCGGTACCAGGCCCAGGGCTCGTTCACCTCGGAGAGGTCTTCGAGGGTGAGGTTCTCCGGGAAGTAGTTGTGGCCCCCGGTGAGGAAGCCGTAGAACTGGTCGAAGCCGCGGTCCTGCGGGTGCAGACCGGGGAAGGTACCGAGGTGCCACTTTCCGACGGCGATGGAGGTGTATCCCGCGGGGCGGAGCAGTTCGGCGATGTTGCGTTCGGTGGTGGGCACGCCGTTGTTGGGCACGGAGGGATCGACGGTGGGGTTCTGGCATGATCCGAAGCGGTCCTGATGGCGGCCGGTGATCAGCCCCGCGCGGCTCGGGCCGCAGACGGCGGCGGTGACATAGGCGTCGGTGAAGCGCGCGCCCTCGCGGGCGATGCGGTCGATGCCGGGGGTGGGGATGTCCTCGCAGCCGTTGAATCCGACATCGGCGTAGCCGAGATCGTCGGCGATGATCACGACAAGGTTCGGCTGTGCCTGTGGTGCGGTGGCGGCCGGGGCGTTGCCCGCGGTGGGGTCGACCTGCGCCGTCGCGATGTGGAGCGGGAGGACCGCCGAGGCGATCGCCGCGACGATTGCGGCGAGCGGAGATGAGTTCGTGGAGCGCATGGGGGATCCTCTCAATCGGTCAACGCGTCGCGTTGGTAGACGCGGATGAAATCGATCTCGTAGCGGGCGGGGAACTCGGACCGGTCGGGGTCGCCGCCGTGCCTTCCGCCGACGGCGAGGTTGACGATCATGTGGTGCGGCTCCCGGAACGGATTTGTGCCATCGGGGTTGACCGTTTGGGTGACATCGATGGAGTTGAGAAGCCGGTCATCGACGAAGAGGTCGATGCGGTCGGGGGTCCAGACCATGCGCCAGGTGTGGAACTCGGATGCCCAGGCCTTGGCATCTCCCTCCGGGTGCAGGTCCTCGATCGGCGTGCGGGTCGCGTCCCAGTGCTGGGCCCACCGGCCCCCTTTGGCCTGCCAGCAGGCGTTGGCGAGGAGGACGCCGTCGTAGTACTCCATCATGTCGATCTCGCCTGACCCGGGCCAGGGGCGGGCGGCTCCGACGGTCCACCACGCGGGCCACATGCCCACTCGGGTGTCGATGCGGGCCCGCATCTCGAAGACGCCGTAGAGCCACTGGTGGGTGCCCCGTGTGGTGAGTGAGGCGGAGGTGTATTGGGCGTGGGTTCGGGCGTTGCGCCAGTCTCTCGAGCCCGGCGTGTGGTCCGGATTGGGGAGTCTCTCTCGGCGTGCCTCGATGATGAGCAGGCCGTTCTCGATCCACGCGTTCTCCTGCCGGTACCACTGGTGCTCGTGGTTGCGGACGAAGCCGCGTTCGAACCCCCAGACCGCGGGGTCGGGTGTTCCGTCTTCGTCGAACTCCTGCGACCAGACGAGGTGATGACCCGGGGGAGGCTCCGCCGCCTCGGCTTGCTGGGCCGCGGCGTTCGCGAACAGGGATAGCAGTCCGAGTGAGACTGCGGCCGACCCGCGCGTGGGAATCCCGGCTGATTTCAACGCTTGATCTCCACTCCGGGCGGCGAGCCGACCGGATGGTTGCGGCGGGTCAGGAGTGGTCACCCCTCGTTGCAGCCCTCGTCGAAGACCCGGAGGAAGTCGATGACATCGAAGAAATCGGCCAGGCCGTTGCCGTCATAGTCCAGCCCGTTGCCGATCGCCTCGATCGCGGCCTCGATGTCGGTCTCATCGACGACAAAGTCGGCGTTGAAGTCGGGGGCGCAGGTCTCGACGGAGACGGCGCCGATCGCGGCGAGGGTTGACTCGCCCGTGTCGCCGACCGCGGAGAGGCTGTAGGCATAGGTGCCGGGAGCGGGGACGCTGTCGACCCATGAAGTCTCGGCGAGATCGGCGGCGATGGGGAGGGGCGAGGGATCCCCCGGACCCTGGCGGTAGACGGTGAACCCGATGAGGTCGCGGAAGCCGTGCGGGTCCCATTGGATCAGGACCTCTCCGCCGCCGATGGGTGTGGCGACACCGTTCCGGGGCGGGCCGGGGAGACCGGCGTAGACGGGGACGAGCCTCCACTGCGCGTCGGCTGTGGCGGTGCCGGGCGGGGCGAGCGTGACCGCGCCGCCCTGGGTGGCGCTGCTGCTGAGCCGGCGGTCGAGTGTGGGCTCGACGATCGCGAACCAGCCGTGCGCGATCTGCGTGAGCTCGAACTCGGCGATGCCGCTGTTGTCGCCGTCGACGACCGCCTCGAGCCCGCGTGAGGTGTAGGCGAGGATGCGCCCGTCGGCGACGCATTCGACCTTGAAGGCCCCGGGCTGTGAGCCCGGGCGCAGCCGCCATCGGTAGGCCTGGTGGTCGTCGAAGCGGTCGCCGAGCTCGGTCGAGCCTTCGCCCTGCACGCCGGGCACGCCGGCGACGCGGACGAAGCTCGACGTGTTCTGGATGTGGTACGGCGTGTCGGTCCGGATGGTGGTGTCCTCGTCCCACGCGCTGAAGAGTTTGCCCTCGGGGGTCAGCGTGCCGTCGGCGTTGAGCATCTCGCCGCGGTTGTCGGAGATCGGGTTCGAGGGATCGTCGGTGAAGACGAACACGGCGTAGCGGTGCAGGGAGGGCAGCAGGTCCATACGCCAGAGGACCTCGGCGAAGAAATTGAAGACGGCGTTGTCGTTCCAGCTGTTGGTGTTGCTCCAGTCGACGACGGAGAACTCGCTAACAACGACATCGCGGCCCCACGCGTTGCGGGCGGAGTTGATCTGGTTGATGAAGTTGTCGGCGTTGGGGCCGCCGTAGGAGTGCATGCCGACATAATCGACCCGCATCTCGTCGGCCAAGACCTCGGCCATGAAGCCCTGGATCCAGGTGGAGTTGGCGGGGTGGCCGGCGACGGCGGGCCCGAGCAGCGGGAGCCCGAGCACCTCGAGACGGGGCCACATGGCGGCGGCGGTCGCGACGGACATGTTGGATTGATCGGTCTTGTCGGGCTCGTTGAACCCCATGAGGACGATGGGCTCGCCGTTGCGCTGCCACTCGGGCAGCAGCGAGGGGCGCTGCGTCCAGTTGAAGCTCCCCCACTGCATGGGCCAGAAATGCACGCCGGCGGGGTAGGTGTCGGTCGGGCCCCAGTTGTACGCCCATGTCGGGGCGAAGGTGCTTGCCATGCTCGGGAAGCCGCCGTTGCCTTTCTTCGGGGCGTTGGCGCGCTGGTCGAGCGTCCAGGTCTGCTGCCCCACACCCGGGGGCTGCTGCGAGAGCGTCTGGCCCTCGGAGGCCGCGTTCACGGCGATCGCGAGCCCGGAGCCCGCGTTGACGAAGCGGAGCCCGGGGCCCGTGGGTTCGATCCGCCATCGCTGCGTCGGGAGACCGAGGTACTCGGCCTCAACGACGGGGGCGCCCGCGTCCGTTGAGCCATCCAGCGGTTCGAGGCAGCGCCCGGTCACGCGGTTGCGCACGCGGTAGGTGTCGGTGCCGACGCTGAGCAGGACCTGGTAGTGCTGGGTCAGCATGGAGTTCGCGGGACGCAGGGCGACATCGGGGCCCGCCGCGGAGGTCATCGAGAGGCCCGAGCCCGCGAGGGTGACGCCGAAGAACTTGTCGCCGTATTCGAGCGCGTCGGTCGCGTCGGCGAAGGTGACCGACTGCCCGATCGGCCAGGGTTGTCCGTCGTTGGGGGGCAGGGGCACGATCTCGCGGACGGTGTTGCCCCCCTCCTGGATCACGAGCCGGAGGCCCGCGGTGGTGACGGGGCTGTCGAAGACGATCGAGAGTTCTCGATCGGTGTTGTTGGCGAAGGTGCCTCCCGGGATGTCGACCCAGACGCCGCTCTGGGCATCGAGGCTCTGCACCCGGCCGCGTGACACGGGCGGGTCGCCGGAATCGAGCCCCGTGTAGAGATGCACCGAACCGACCTCGATGGGCGAGGTGACGGCGCGGATGCTGACCGGGTTGGTCTCGGGGGGATCGGTCAGGTCGAGCGCGATCCACTGGTTGGCGGCGCCGTTGCTTCGCCAGTAATCGGTGTCGTTGACGAACCCGTCCACGACGGAGCGGCGCGAGGTGCCTGAACTTGTGGAACTCGCGGTGACAAGCGGGAGGCGGTGCTGGCGGGCGAGGTGGACACTGACGCCCGCGCCCGGGGACGCCGGGACGGCGCCGGGCGGGAAGACCGCGACCTCGCGCACCGTCGCGGTCTGGTCCTCGATGCTCAGTTGCATCTGGGTGGTGGTAACCGGCGCGGCGAACACGAGCGACACAAACCCGTTCGTGTTGCCCACGACCGAGGCGCCCGGGACATCGACCAGCGAGCCCGCGCTGTTTCGGTATTGAACGGTGAACTCGTCGACCGGGGCGTCCCCGTTCCCGCCCGAATAGAGGTGCAAGCCGCCGATCGCGGTGTTGCGCTCAAAGAAGATGTTCAGGCGGTGCCGGCCTCGGTTGGAGGTGAGCCAGCGATTCTCCGGGCCGACCTTGCCGTCGGTGGCGAACTGGGCGACCGCGTCTCCGACGGCCGAGGTCCCGGTGGCGAACCGGTGCCGGCCGATGTTGAGGTCCGGTTCGGCGGCGTGGGCGAACGGGGAGAACGCCGTGAGGAGGAGGACCGCGAGGGGACTCGGCGCTGCCCAAAGTGCGGCGGCGGTGGAATGGCCGGGTGCAGTTCGATCCATGCGATCTCTCCCGGGACCTTTGTGAACGGCTGGGTGAACGGGATCATCGGCCGTTCGCCCGGGCCTGATTGGCCCGGGCGCGGTTTCGCCCGATCAGCGCCGCTGGTTGCGGGCGGCGCCGTGCCGGAAGGTCTGGCTGCCCCATCCCACGACCATCCCCGCGTCGCGGGTCCTGACGCCGTACCCGGAATTGATGGAGAACAGATCGTCGCCGCTGCGGTCGACGGGCTCGGAGGACCCGTTGTTGTTGTTGGCGTTGTTGTTGCCCTCGTTGAAGAACCCGCCGAAGCTGGTCGCGTCGAGGATGGAGGTGGTGGACCAGTCGGCGTGCCCGTCGGCGAAGGCGACATGGCCCTGCCAACCGCCCTGCCCGGTCTGCCAGAGGCTCTGGCGGAGCTTGTCCCGCGACTGCCCGTCTGTCGCGGCCTCGTGGTCGTTGAACTGCGATTCGGTCCAGAAGACAAGGCGGTCGGAGAGCATCGGGGCGAGCGCGCCGGACTGATTGCTCCACCCCTGAACGAGCGGGCCGAAGACGGGTTGAGCGCCGTCCTGGTTGAACAGGTCGAGCATCGCGTAGGAGTAGAAGACCGTCTGGATGGTGAAGGGATAGCGGAACTGGCCGCGTTCCCAGCCGCCCGGGGAGTACTCGACCCAGGCGGGTCCGTCGAGCTGGCCGCCGGCGCCGCGTGAGTCTTCAGCGGAGTTGTTGGCGACGCGGAAGTCGGCGAGGAACTCGCGGGACTCGGCGGGAGAGATCACGGTTTCCTTGTCGGTGTACCCGCCCTGGAGGAGAAGGAGGAACCGGGCGGGGATGTGCCGCCCCGCGCCCGAGCCGCTGGTGTTCCAGTCCTCGATGTCGCTCGCGTCGGTGAAGACATCGGCGAAGGTGGTTCCGGGCCGGTCAACGCCGGGGAAGAACCCGTCGTTCTCCTCGGCGAACGCCAGGCATCCGATCATGATCTGGCGTTGGTTGTTGGCATTGACGATCTTCCGCCCCGACTCGCGCGCCTTGCCCAGGGCCGGCAGCAGGATCCCGATCAGCAGCGCGATGATCGCGATCACCACCAGCAGCTCGATCAGCGTGAACCCGTTCGCGTTGGAACGATTCCGGCGGAGGCGTTGGGGGGCCATGCGGTTTCTCCTGTGGGTCGTGGGCCGTGATCTTGGCCTCTCGGGCGGCGATCCGCCCGTCAGTTAACCCATTAACTTTATCGAGTGCGGTCCGGCTGTGCAACACACATTTGGGCCGTTGTGCAGACTTTTCTTGGGACCCTCTCCCCAATCATGCCGCACCGATCCCGAATCTTCGCCCCGCTTTCAGATTGGGGCGCGAACAGGCCGCTTTTTTGGCTCAGAAATGGGGTGTGCGTGGGGGCTCGGGTTGGGGGTGGGTGCCGCGACCCAGTTTGGCCGGGGTGGAGAGCAGCGGTTCCGATTGGGAGGAATTGTCTGAATTCCGTTCTTGCGTCAGCACAGATTCGGCGATATGGTGACAAGTCAAGTGCTTAACCCCCCGATGACCGGTCTGGTCATCGATCGTTCAAGAGAGGGAACACCATGCCTCGCACATCGCAACCGACCATGCTGATTTCGCTCGCCGCCGCCACGGCGGCCGGGGTCGCGTCCGCCCAGACGCCGATTACGGTGATCAACGGGTTCAACCTGCAGACCTGGAACGCGGGCACTTCGGTGCCGAATGTCGCGGTCTGGACGCCGGAGAAGCCGTCGACGGGGTGGGCCGACGGGCTGCGGTGGAACTGGTACAACCTGGATGTGAACGACGCGGTGATCCCGCCGGAGATCGAGCCGGTGTTCGACCCGGCGGTGCCGGGGATCATGGGGGCGTACAAGTTCCCGGAAGCGCGCGCGGTGAACATGGACATCGGGGGGACGCCCCGGGGCGCGTGGGAGACCCAGGCCCAGCCCGGCGAGCCGGCGACCTTTGAGATCTGGTTCAAGCCGTCGGACCTTTCGGGCACGCATGTGCTGTGGGAGGTCGGGGCGACGAACAAGGGCGTGGCGTTCGCGCGCGAGGACGACGAGCTGGTCTACGCGGTGCGGATGAGCGACGAGGGCACGGCGAATGTCGCGGATTACCAGTTCCGCCACACGCTGACCGACACGGAATGGCGCCAGGCGCTGATCGTGATCGACCTGTTCTCGTTCGAGATCAGGGCGTACCTCGACGGCGTCGAGCTCGACAGCCAGGGTGTGACGCCCTCGGCGACCTACCGGTGGGCGGGCGGGAACCCCGCGGGCCTGGGCATGATCGGCAGCGACCCGCTGTTCCCCGATTCGGGCATCGCGGGGGACGCCGTGCCGACCGCGGCGATCACCACCTACGACGGCTGGATTTCCACGCTGCGTTTCTACGATGTGGACCTGTTTGCGAACGAGGTCGCCGACAATTACGACGCGCTGACGGACGCGGCCGCCGCGGAGCGCCGGGCGGACTACAACGGCGACGGGCTGGCGAACACCGACGACAAGTTCGATTTCGTGGCTTTCATGACCTCAACGGACACGGCGCCGATCGACCCGTTCAACTACCCCTTCCCGCACGATGACCAGGACGGGGTGCAGACCAACGACCCCGCGATGGACGAGACCTACCTCGGCGATTTCGCGTGGGACCGCGACGGGGGCTGGAACCCGACGAGCCAGGAGCCGACCTTCCAGTTCCCGGCGATCAATATTCTCGAGCCGGTGCCGGTGAACGAGCCGGCGTTCCCGAGCATCCGGACGGCGTTCGAGATGAACGGGGACGAGGGCTTCCGCGGGCCGAAGTTCGAATTCGCCGACGACACGACGGCGATCCGCGTGCTGTTCTGGCTGTATGTCGACGACCTCGTGGGCAACCACTGCCTGTTCGAGGCGGGCGGCGACGCGGTCGGGTTCTCGATGGTCACGCGGGGCAGCGAGATTGCCGGCAAGATCAACACCTCGGCAACCGACGGCCTTGACATCGTCGAGGTGACCAGCGGGCCCGGCGTGCTCCAGACGGGGTGGCACCGGTTCGAGATCGTGGTGCGTCGGTTCACCGCGGACGGCGTCGGGCAGGGGTACGAGCTTTACATGGACGGGCAGCAGATCGCGGCGATCAACGACCTGCCCGGCCTCGACGGCGAGTTCGGGACGGGCGACGACATCAACAACTTCTCGCCGGCCGGCACCGGCAACTCCAACTTCATCGGCGGCAACCAGGCGGGCCTCGGGCAGATCTTCGGCACAGCGCCGCTGCCGCTCGGCCTGACCCCTGGCGACCTGACCCCCTTCAACGGGATGGTCGGGCCCTTCCGGATGATCCAAAGCCAGCCGCTGCCGGCGCAGATCGCCGCCGACTTCGCGGCCGACGCGACCCAGAATGTCATCAACGATCGCGGCGATGTGAACCGCGACGGAAGCGCCAACTTCTTCGATGTGCTCCAGCAGTTGCAGATTATCGACGCCGCGCAGTAATTCTCTCACGATCCGATGAACACCCACGCGGGGGCCTCGGCCTCTGCGAGAGAGCAGAGTAAAGGACAACACGATGAACAAGCTCATGACGATCACCGCCGCCCTGGCCCTGTCCGCGACGCTCGCGGCCGGTCAGTCGGCCTCTGTCACGGTCGCCGCGTCAAGCACCTCGGTCGCCCCCGGCGGCTCGATCACGATCACGCTGCAGACCGCGTTCAACACCAACGGAGCGGGCGGCGGCCTCTTCGGCGCGCCCGGCTTCTACGGCTTCGGCGGGACCGTGACCGCAACCGGCGACGCGGTCGCAAGCCTCTCGGGGAGCACCCCGACGCTCAACGGGCAGCTGGCGTTCGGCCCGGTTGCCAACGGCGGCACGGGCGCGTCGGTTGCCACCGGGGCCGCGGGCCGCGGCCTGGCGGGCGGTCTGGCCAACCCGGGTGACCTGATGACCTTCGATCTCCTCGTTGATTCTGGCGCTCAGGCCGGCGAGGTCACTCTGGACTTCGACGGCGCGGTCGTTCTGGTGCTCGGGTCGTCGCTGACGACCTTCAGCACAAACCCTGGGCCGAATCAGCAGACGCTCACGACCACCTCGGTCACGATCACGATCGGCAGCGCGGGCTGCAACGCCGCGGACCTTGTTGAGCCCTACGGCATCCTCGACCTGTCCGACATCAACGCCTTCGTGATCGGCTTCCTCGGGATGGATCCCTCGGTGGACTTCGACAACAACGGCCTGTACGACCTGGCCGACATCAATACCTTCGTCACCTCGTTCGTCTCGGGCTGCCCGTAATCGGGCCGACCCTCGGCTCACGCCGATGACAACCTGCGCATGACGGGACGCGGGCCTTCGGGCCCGCGTTCCTTGTTCTTGATCCGGCGAGCGCGTGCCACGGTGATCGCGGGGCTGGCGAGCCGCGATCGGGTCGGGGCCCCGCCCTGTGCCCGGGGGATTCCGGAACAGATTCGGTGATCCGGCACTCCCGTGGAGGGCCAGGGTCACCCGGCCTCCGGTGGGTTCTGCGAGGATTTGGCTGCTCTCCCCGAGGTATTTGTTCCTATAATAGTCGGTGTCGCATGCGCGGCCGTGGCTGCTCCCCGGTGGGGCTTTTCCCATTTCAGGAGGTGCTTGAGTCGGTTTGGTGTAACAGTTACGATTGCGGAGTCGAGGCTCGATCGACCGCCTCGCGGAGCGCGTGTATGCCCCCGGTCCCCGAGGCATTTGTTGTCGACTTGAGCGCGTGCGATGGGCGTTCGTCCTCGCGGGTTGCGGGCCTGGCGGTCGGGGTCGGTGCTCGGAGGTTCGGGATGGGCGTCGGCGAGGATGTGGGGCGGGTGGGCGCCGGGGCACGGGCCGCCGGGAGAGGCGGGCCCGCCGGGAGCACACCGCAGACACGGAGGTCACCTTGGCAAGCGAGATAGCGCCGGCCGACGAGCGGGCGCGAGTCCCGATGGGGCAGAAGATCGCCTTCGGCGTGGGCATGCTGGGGAACCAGATGTTCCCGGCTGCGCTTGGGATCTTCATGGTGGTGCTGGTGCAGGGTCTGGGGATGGACCCGCTGCTGTGGGGGGTGCTGTTCTTCCTGCCCCGCCTCTCGGACGCGCTGACGGACCCCGTGATGGGATTCATCTCGGACAACACAAAGTCTCGCTGGGGACGGCGTCGCCCGTACATCTTCATCGGGGCGATCATTGCGGGTCTGTCGTACATCTTCATGTGGCAGCTGAGCCCGGAGAACAGCCAGGCGTACAACTTCTGGTATTTCCTCCTGCTCGCCTTCGTGTTCTACCTGGGGCTGACGATCTTCGCCACGCCCTATGTCGCGATGGGCTACGAGATGAGCAGCGATTACCACGAGCGGACGCGCCTGATGGCGGTGGCGCAGTGGATCGGGCAATGGGCCTGGGTGATCGTGCCCTGGTTCTGGGTCATCATTTACGACCAGGATCTGTACCCCGACGCGGCGGCCGGGGCGCGGAATCTCGCGATCTGGGTCGGTCTGGGCTGCATGGTGATGGCGATGGTGCCGGCGGTCTTCTGCCGGACGCAGCCGATCGATCCGGAAAAACTCGAGACGATCTCGCGGGCGACGCTGGGGAAGAACCTCGCGAGCCTGACTCGGGGGTTCGCCGAGACCTTCCGGTGCGGCCCGTTCCTCCGGATCTGCCTGGCGACCTTCTTCGTGTTCAACGCGTTCAACACGGTCGCGGGGTTCTCCTGGTTCATCATCGTTTACTACATGAACAACGGGGATACCGGGGCGGCGGGCACCTGGCCCTCCTGGTTCGGGACGGTCGCGGCGCTGGCGACCTGTTTCCTCGCGATCCCCGTGGTGACCGCGCTCTCGCAGAAGTTCGGGAAGAAGAACGCGTTCGTGATCTCGCAGAGCATCTCCATCGTGGGGTACGCCTGCTTCTGGTGGTGCTTCAACCCGGCGAATCCCTGGCTGCTCTTCCTGCCGCTCCCGCTGTTCTCGTTCGGCATCGGCGGGTTGTTCACGATCATGATGTCCATGACGGCGGATGTCTGCGATCTCGATGAATCGAACAGCGGGTGCCGCCGCGAGGGCGTGTTCGGCGCGGTGTACTGGTGGATGGTGAAGTTCGGGTTCGCCATCGCGGGGCTCGGGGGCGGGCTGATCATGAAACTCGTCGGGTTCGATCAGTCGGTGGCGATCCAGTCGCCCGAAACGCTGACCGGCCTGCGCCTCGCGTATGTCCTGGTGCCGGTGACCGGGACCTCGATCGCCATCGCGATCATGTGGGGCTATGGCCTCTCCGAGCAACGCAGCGGTGAGATCAGGGCATTGATCGCCGAGCGTCGGCGTGCGGACGCCGCGAGTCGCTCGGCCTCAGTTCCAGTCGAGGAGCCCCTGTCATGAGCCTCTCGATCAACCCTATCCGGATCGACCGACGATCGAGCGCGTCCGGCGCTCCAGCCGGAGAGACACTCTTTATGTTTAATGATATGTTGACCACCGAGAAGATGTCGCCCCCCGAGGGGCGGTTCGTGCAGAGCGGCGGCCGCCGGGTCTATGAGATCGAGCGTGTCGACGCGATGCCGCCGTTCCTGATGACCGTGGTCGGGGACACGGACCTTTGGATGTTCCTCTCGTCCGCCGGGGCGTTCACCGCGGGGCGGGTCGAGGCCGATCGCTGCCTGTTTCCGTACGAAACGGACGACCGGCTTCACGAGCTCGGGGGGCTCTCGGGGCCGGTCACGATGGTGCGGTTCGCGGACGGCCGGCTCTGGCGGCCCCTGTGGTCACCGCCCGGCGCTTCGGGTGTCGGCCGCACGCTCCGGCGCTCGCTCATCGGCGACCTGGTTGAGTTCGAGGAGATCGACGAGCAGACGGGCCTGGTCTTCCGAGCCGAGCTCACGCTCACGGACCGGTTCGGCGTGGTGCGTCGGTGCGAGCTGGCCTGCCCCGCGGAGGGGGCGCCGGTCGAGTGCGAGATCGTCGATGGGTATGTGAACATCATGCCCGCGTGTGTCCCGCTGGGGCTGCAGCAGTCGATGAGCACCCTGGTGGACGGGTACAAGCGTGCGGAGTTGGTCTCCGAGCGGGGTCCGGCGATCTACACGCTCGAGTCGGTCATCTCCGACCGCCCGGAGGCGGTCGAGTGCCTGCGGGCCAACGCGGTGTGGCATGTCGGGCTTGAAGACGGGGCGGTGTCATTGGACGAGGGGACGCTCGCCGCGTTTGCGCGGGGCGAGGCCCACGCCGATCCAACCCCGGTGCTCGGGCGGCGGGGCGCGTACCTCTGCCGGGCTTCGCTGCACATCGCGCCCGGGAGCTCGGAACGCTGGTGCATCGTCGGCGATGTTCACCTTGACCATGGGGCGATCGCCCGCGTCCGTCAGGAACTCGAGCTCGGAACCGGTCTTGCCGAGCGGATCGAGCGGTCGCTCCGGGAAGACCGCGAACGGCTCGAGGCGCTGCTGGACGGCGCCGACGCCGCGCAGGCGACCGAGGACACCGGTGCGTGCGCGGCGCACCGGTCGAATGTGCTGTTCAACGCGATGCGCGGGGGCGTTCCGCTCGACGGGTACGCCGTGGAGACCGGAGCGTTTCGGCGGTTCGTTCGGAGCCGGCACCGGGCGGTCGCGTCGCGTCACGACGCGTGGCTCGCGAGCCTGGCAAACCCGGCGCGGGTCGGGGACCTTCCGTCCCTGGCCCGGGCCACGGGCGACGGACAACTGGAGCGACTCGCGTACGAGTATCTCCCCCTGACCTTCGGACGGCGGCACGGTGACCCGAGCCGGCCCTGGAACCGTTTCCGGATCCAGGTGCGCGACGCGGACGGGTCGCGGGTGACCGGCTACGAGGGAAACTGGCGCGACATCTTCCAGAACTGGGAGGCGATGTGCCGGAGCTACCCGGAGATGCTGCCGGGGGTGATCGCCAAGTTCGTCAACGCCTCGACGGTCGACGGGTACAACCCCTACCGGGTCAACGAGCACGGGATCGATTGGGAGGTCCCCGAGCCGCACAATGTTCGCTCGAACATCGGGTACTGGGGCGACCATCAGGTCGTCTACCTTCTCCGGCTTCTCGAACAATGTCGGGACACCCTGCCGGATCGGCTCGGGGCGATGCTCGAGGCTCCGGTGTTCTCCTACGCGAATGTGCCCTACCGCCTCAACTCGTTCGATGAGATCGCGGCGAACCCGCGTTCCTCGATCCGCTTCGATGAGGCGCTGCACCGGCGGCTCGGCGAGCTCTCGCGCGAAATGGGCGACGACGCCCGCCTCGTTCTCGATAGATCGGGCGAGCCCTCGCTGGTCACGCTCGTTGAAAAGCTGCTGGTGACCGCTCTGGCGAAGGCGTCGAACCTGGTCCCGGGCGGTGGCGTCTGGATGAACACCCTCAGGCCCGAGTGGAACGACGCCAACAATGCCCTGGCGGGCACCGGCCTCTCGATGGTGACCCTGTTCCACCTCCGCCGGTTCTGTGCTTTCTCGCTGGAACTGGTCGAGACCCTGGGCGAGGGGCACACGCCGCTCTCCGCACCCGTCGCCCGCTGGTGCGAGGAGACAGCCGCGGCGGTGGCCCGCGTGCTCGACGAGGGCGGGGCTTCGGACGGCTGGGACGACGCGGCGCGGTGGCGGGCGGTGCGCGCGTTCGGGCTCGCCGCGCAGACCGCGCGCGAGTCGATGTACGCCGGGGGAACGGGCGCGTCGGTCCGGATCGATCGGATGGCGGTTGCGTCGTTCTTCGCCCGTGTGCTCGCGTTGTGCGACCGGACGATCGCTGGGGCGAGGCGCCCCGATGGGCTCTTCGAGTCGTACAATGTGCTGCATCTGCGGGGCGCGTCCGCCAATGTTGAGCCGCTTGGCGCGATGCTTGAAGGCCAGGTGGCGGCGCTCTCGTCCGGCGTGCTTGACGCGGGGGAGGCCTGCGGGCTGCTCGACGCGCTCTTCTGCAGCGATCTCTACCGGGCCGACCAGCGGTCGTTCATGCTCTACCCGCGGGTCGACCTGCCGGGCTTCATGGACCGGAATGTGATCGACCGGGAGGACCTAGCGGAGAGTCCGCTGCTGCAGCGGGCGATCGATGAGCCCGGGGCGGGCCTGGCCGCCCGCGACGCGGACGGCGTGGTCCGCTTCCACGCGGATCTTGGATCGCACGATGCGCTCGCGGCTCGTCTTGATGCGCTTTCGACTCGGCCCGGGTGGGCGGACCTTGTGCGCACGCACGCGGACGGGGTGCATCGTGCGTTCGAGCGCACCTTCCGTCATGCCCAGTTCACCGGGCGATC
Source organism: Phycisphaerales bacterium (assembly GCA_036732005.1). Taxonomy (GTDB): domain Bacteria; phylum Planctomycetota; class Phycisphaerae; order Phycisphaerales; family UBA1924; genus UBA1926. The sequence goes on along the minus strand of DAINDF010000002.1, from coordinate 45,904 downwards.
CGGGCGGATGCACAAATACGAAGGGCTGGGTTCGATCTACTGGCACATGGTCTCGAAGTTGCTGCTGGCGACGCAGGAGTGCGTCTTCCAGGCTGTCGATGCCCAGGCCGACTCCGCCTTGATCGGGAGGCTTTGCGGGCATTTCGCCGCGATCCGGGACGGGCTGGGGTTCCGCAAGTCGCCCGGCGAGTTCGGTGCGGTGCCGCACGAGCCCTACTCGCACACGCCTTGGGGGAGCGGCGCCCAGCAGCCGGGGATGACCGGGCAGGTGAAGGAGGGCGTGCTGGCGAGGTTCGGCGAGTTGGGCGTGCGCGTGCGATGCGGGCGGATCGAATTCAACACCGTTCTGCTCGACCCCGCCGAGCGGCTCACGACCGCGGCGAGCCTGCGGGTCCGGGGCGGCCCGGCCCGGGAGATCGAGGTTCCCGCCGAGGCGGTGGGGCTGACGCTTTGCGGCACGCCGATCGTGGTCACGCCCGGCGGGCAGAGCCGGATCACGGTCCATCTGGAGGACGGCTCGCGGCTCGCCTTCGATGGGGCGGCGCTGCCGGTGGAGTGGAGCCGCGAGGTCTTTGCGCGGAGCGGCAGGGTTGCGCTGATCGAGGCCGAGACCGGGCCGGCGTTGTAGACCGGAAGGCCGTGACCTGAGGGGCGGCGTGGATCGACAGTGCAGGATCGAGTCGAGCGGACAGGAGCGAGCATGCGCTGCATCGGGACCATTGTCGTTGTTCTCTCCGTGCTGCTGGGGCGGACGGCGATCGCGGCCGGTGGGCCGCCGCACCCGCTCGCGCAGGAGCCCTCGGCCCTGCTCGACGGGCGTGTCGAGGCGGTGTGCTACTCGGGATTCCGGGCCGGGCAGCACCCCGACCGGGGCGACGGCGCGGTGAACCCCTCAGACGAGGAGGTCCTCGAGGATCTGCGGATCATCCTGCGGGACACGCCGTTCCGGCTGATCCGGGTGTACGACAGCGGGCCGAACTCCGAGGCGGTGCTGCGGCTGATCCGGGCGCACGACCTCCCGATCCGCGTGCTTCTCGGCGCGTGGCTCGCGGCCGAGGTCAACAACCCGGGCTGCCCGTGGATGACCGAGCCCTACAGCGACGAGACGCTCGGCGAGAACAAGGTGAAGAACGCGGCCGAGGTCGGGCGGGCGATCCACCTGGCGAACGCGTACCCGGAGATCGTCGCCGCGGTCTCGGTGGGCAACGAGGCGCTTGTGAGCTGGAACGACCACATGGTGCCGGTGGACTCGATCATCGAGTATGTGCGGCGGGTCAAGGCGGAGATCACGCAGCCCGTCACCGTCGCCGACAACTACGACTGGTGGGCAAGGCACGGGCAGCGGCTCGCGGCCGAGCTCGATTTCGTGTCCGTCCACATCTACCCCGTGTGGGAGCAGCGCGGCATCGAGGATGGGATTGCATACGGCATCGAGAACATGCAGCGCGTGCGCGACGCGCTGCCGGGGGCGCGCCTCGTCATCACCGAGGCTGGCTGGGCGACGACCGCGAGCGAGTTCGGGGACCGCGCGTCCGAAGCGAACCAGCTCCGCTACTACCGTGAGCTCTACGCGTGGGCCCGCGAGATGAACATCACGACCTTCTTCTTCGAGGCCTTCGACGAGAGTTGGAAGGGCGACCCGAACAACCCGATGGGGGCCGAGAAGCACTGGGGCCTCTACTTCGAGGATCGCACGCCGAAGCTCGTGATCAGGACGATGACCGCCGAGGGCAAGGACGGGGCGGCGACCGACCGGCCCTGACGAGACGGATGGCGGGGCCCACCTCGCGAATCGGCGACGCGACTGGAGCCGCGGCACAAAGGCCCGAATGATCGCTCCATGACCAGCCCGCTCCTGAGCCCCTTGAGGTTCCGCAACGGCCGCACGGCGCCCAACCGCGTCTGGGTGGCGCCGATGACGAACAAATCAAGCCACGCGGACGGCACGCTTTCGGACGATGAGCTCGGCTTCCTGGCCGCGCGGGCCCGGGGCGGATTCGGGACGATCGAAACATGCGCCTCGCATGTCTCGCCCGAGGGCCAGGGCTGGGAGGGCGAACTTGGGATGTTCGACGACGCGCACCTCGCGGGATGGCGTCGGCTGGCCGAGGCGGTGCACGAGAGCGGTTCCCTCCTGATCGGTCAGGCGTTTCATGGCGGGGCCCGGGCCGTGCGGGGGCCCGATCGGCCCGAGCCTTGGTCGTGCAGCCCTTCGATGCCCGACGAGCCCGTGGTGCGGGAGGCCTCGCCCGACCTCATCGAGCGGACCATCCGGGCCTTTGCCGACGCCGCGCGTCGCCTCGATTCCGCCGGTGTCGACGGCGTCGAACTGCACGGCGCGCACGGGTACCTGCTCTGCCAGTTTCTCAGCTCGGTCCTGAACCGGCGGGCCGACGAGTGGGGCGGGAGCCTGGAGAACCGCGCCCGCCTGATTCGGCGCACGATGCGGGCGTCGCGGGCGGCGGTGGGACCGGGGTTCATCCTCGGGGTCCGCCTCTCGCCCGAGTCCGCCCCGGGGGTGCCCGGTCTTGATCTGGATGAGTCGATCCGCGTCGCGCAGTGGCTCTGCGAGGAGGGCGCGGACTTCATCCACATCTCGCTCTGGGACGCCAAGAAGAACACCGCCAAGCGTCCCGACGAACACCCGACGCAGCTCTTCCGCGAGGCGCTGCCCGCGGAGGTGACGCTTGTTTCCGCGGGGGGTATCTGGACCGCCGAAGAGGCGGCCGCGCAGCTCGATCTCGGCGCCGACGCCCTCGCCCTCGGGCGGGCCGCGATCGCGAACCCAGACTGGCCGAGGCGGGTGGTCGAATCGGGGCACGCCCCCGCCCGCCCCCCGCTCACGGCGGACGAACTGCGGGCTCGCGCCCTCGGCCCGGCGTTCCTGGACTACATGCGGCGCTGGGAAGGGTTCGTGCGGGACTGACGGGGCGAGATCGGATGACGCGGTGAGCGGCTGGGGACCCGGCGGATCTCTGGCTTGTCGGGCTCGCCCCGGGCAACCCGGCGAATCTGATCTTCACCGGCTTCCCCCTCGTGGGGTCGGGCGGCCTGAATGAGGTCAATCCGCCCCAGGACGGGGACGGGTGCTCCCTCGGGCTGGGGCCGCCCGGAACGCCGGTGGTCGCGACCGAATCGGGCACGCTGATCGCGACTTTCGTCTTCGAAGCGGTGTCACCGACCCCGGCGGGTTCGATCGAGTTCCTTCAATCCGCGGGCTCGCCGACCGTGAGAACCCAGGTCTTCGACGGGCAGGTCCCCAACACAATCGTCACCGGGACGCTCACCGGCGCCAGGGCCGCGGTGCGGCCGGTTCGATGCCGCGGCCCCGTTCGGCGTCCTCGACCTTGCGGATGTCAACGCCTTCGTGTCCGGGTTCGTCCGCGCAAGCCCTGTCGCGGATCTTGACAACAACGGCATCGTCGATCTGGTGGACATCAACATGTTCATCTCGGGCTTCCTCCGGGGCTGCCCGGAGGCCTTGCGACCCGGACTTGGCCGTGGGAGCTGCGAGGGCTGTGGGGCGGGCTGACGGCGGGGTATCGTGCCAGCCGCGCCGGGTGATGCGCGCCCTCGTGGGTGATCGACGCGCGGGGGGCCCGATCTCGTTGGCGATCGGGGCTGGTGGCTGTACAGTAACCGCCGAGATGGCCGACGACGGACGCCCGATCACTGAGATGCTCCGGGCCGCCGTGGCGGGGGACCGCGCCGCGGCGAGCGACCTCCTTCCGTTGGTGTACGCCGAACTCCGTGCCCTGGCCCGCGCTCGTCTCGCGGGCGTCCCTCCCGGGAACACGCTCCAGCCGACGGCGCTGGTGCACGAGGCGTATCTGAAGCTGCTCGGGACCCACGACCCCGGCTGGGACGGGCGGGGGCATTTCTTCGCCGCGGCGGCGCGGGCCATGCGGGAGTTGCTCATCGACCAGGCGCGGGCGAAGGCCGCCGCCAAGCGGGGCGGGGGCCGGCGCCGTGAGAGCCTCGACGAGCCGAACGGCCTGCCGCTGTTCGACACGCCCGTCGAGGATGTGCTGGCGCTCGACGAGGCGTTGACTCGGCTTGAGGCGGACAAGCCGGATCACGCCAGGGTTGTCATGCTGCGGTTCTTTGTCGGCATGACCAACGAGCAGATCGCCGAGTCGCAGGGTGTCTCGCTGTCCACGGTCGAACGCTCGTGGCGATACGCCCGGGCCCGGCTTCAGCGGGATCTGGCCGATCCGACTCTCGGGGGCAGCGACGATGACCGACCAGCCGCCTGACCGGGCCGAGGAGATCTTCCACGCCTCGGCCGACCTGGACCCCGCCGAGCGTTCGGCATACCTGGATCGAGCCTGCGCAGGCGACCATGCGCTGCGGGCCGAGGTGGAGTCGCTGCTGGGGCATGACGCAACGCCCACGCACGGGTTGCTGCGAATCGCCGGCCGGGCCTCGGACGCGGCGGGAGAACGGCCCGGCGATCGGGTCGGTCGGTTCGAGCTTGTGGAGGTGATCGGCGAGGGCGGGTTCGGTGTGGTCTACCTCGCCGAGCAGACCGAGCCGATTCGCCGGCGGGTCGCGCTCAAGCTGATCAAGGCGGGGATGGACACTCGGCGTGTGATCACCCGGTTCAACGCCGAGCGTCAGACGCTCGCCTCGATGGACCACCCGCACATCGCCCGGGTGCTCGACGCGGGCACAACCCGTCTCAACCGTCCTTATTTCGTGATGGAGCACGCACCGGGCGAGCCCATCACGCGGTATTGCGCCGGCCGCGGTCTCGGCGTCGAGGCGCGTCTGCGTCTGATGCTCCAGGTCTGCGCCGCGGTCAACCACGCCCACCAGCGGGCGATCATTCACCGGGATATCAAGCCCGCGAATGTTCTCGTGACGGAGATTGACGGGTCCGCCCACGCCAAGGTCATCGACTTCGGCATCGCCAAGGCGCTGGACCGGGAGGAGGGGCCCACGCTGACGCAGGAGGGCGCCCCGGTCGGCACGCCCCGGTACATGAGCCCCGAGCAGTTCTCGGGGGGGACGATCGACACGCGGACCGATGTCTACGCGATCGGCGTGCTGCTGTACGAGTTGCTCACGGGCTCGACCCCTTTCGAGGAAAGTCAGCTGCGCAGCGGAGGCCTGGCGTGGTCGGGGCCGCCGGGCGCGTCTCCCAGGCCCAGCGCGCGCGCGTCGCGATCGGGCGAGGGCGCGGCGGTCGAGGGGCTTCCCGGCGCGGCGCTGGCCAGGAGGCTCCGGGGAGACCTCGACTGGATCACGCTCAGGGCACTCGAGCACGAGCCCTCCCGCCGGTACGGCGCCGTCAGCGAACTCGCGGCGGACATCGAGCGGCACCTCCGCCACGAGCCGGTGCTCGCGGGCCCGCCCTCGCCCGTGTACCGCGCCCGCAAGTTCGTCCGCCGGCACGCCGCGGGCGTCACCGCCGCGACGCTCGTCGCCCTGACGCTCGTCGCGGGCGTGATCGGCACCGGCGTCGGGCTCGGCCGGGCCCTCGACCAGGAACGGCTTGCGCGGGAGGCGGCGGCACGCGAGTCGCAGGCCCGCGCCCTGGCCGAGGACCGGCTCGAGAAGGTCCGCTCGGTTGCTCGCTCGCTGATCTTCGATGTTCGCGAGCAGCTCGCGGAGATCCCGGGGACGACCGCGGCGCAGCGCGCGATCGTCGATACCGGCCTGCGGTACCTCGACGAGCTCCGCGCAGAATCGGCGGAGAACACGGCGTTGAGCGATGACCTGGTCGCCGGCTACCTGCGTCTGGCCATGGTGCTCGGGAATCCGCACGGCCAGAATCTGGGCGACTACGAGGGGGCGCTCGAGGTGCTCGACCGAGCGGTCGAGCTGAGTCTTCGCCGGCTCGAAGGAGCGCCGGGGGACGCGCAAACGCTGCTCCGGCTCTCGAGCGCGCACGGCACGCGTTCCTCGATCCTGCTCTCGCTGGGGCGTACGCGGGAGGCGATCAGCGAGGCGGAGACCTCGCGGGACATGACCCGGCGCGCCGCAGCGGCGGGCGCCGAGGGGGACATGGAGGCCGACCTCGCGTACGCCGAAGCGAACATCGGACGCATGGCCGAGTCTGTTGGCGACCACGACGCGGCCCTGACGGGGTATCGCGCGTTCGCCGACTTCGCCCGTGCCCGGATCGCCGCCGAGCCCGACGACATGCGGGCCATGGGGAATCTCGCGGTCATCCTCGGGCGGATCGGCGACCTGCAGCGCAACCGGCTCGGCGATCCCGCGGCGGCGCTCGGGACCTTCCGCGAGCAGCTCGGTGTCGCCGAGGCGCTGCTGGAGGCGACGCCGGAGAGCGCGGCGCGGCGCAAGTCGGTGGCGTTCGCGCTGCACAATGTCACCTATGCGCTCTCAGACCTGGATCGACACGAGGACGCAAAGAGACACGCGGAGCGCGCCCTGGGGATCGCGCAGCGGCTCGCGTCGGAATCGGCGGACGACCGCCAGGCCCAGCGGCTGGCCGCGACCAGCGTGTTCGTGCTCGCCTGGGTCCACGATCTTGCCGACGAGCCGGCCGCATCCTTGCCGTGGAGCGAGCGGTACATCGCCGCGTTGGACGGGCTGCTCGAGACACTTCGCGACGACGCCCGCCTGCAACGCGACCGCGCCCTCGCGTCGGCGAGCCTCGGGCGGGTCCTCGGGCGCCTCGGGCGAGACGCGGAGGGGATCGCCGCTCTCCGCGACGCGATCGACCGGGCCGATCGCCTCGCGGCGTCCGATCCGGCCGAGGTCATGCTCGCCATCGACCGGGCGAGGCACCGGCAGGACCTCGCGGACCTGTACTTGGGAATGGCCCATTCCCAGGGCGATCCCGCGGCACGATCGCGGGCGGCCCGGGATGCGCGCACTCTGTTGACCGAGGCGCTTGACATCCGCGCGGCCCTGGTGCGGGAGGGTCGCAGCAACCCGTTCAGCGAAGAGGAGATCGCGTCCATCGAGGCGGCGCTGTCGGCGTGCGCGGCGCTGCTGGGCGAGACGCGGCCCCCCGGGGAACGGGCCCCGGCGCCCTGAAGCCCGCGCCCGCCCGATTCAAGAAAAATCCCACCCGGCTGACGGGTTGCCCGCGCGGATTCCGGATTGGCACTCGGGGGCGGGAGCGTCCCGCCCCGGAGAAAACGCCGATCAGGGAGACCGAATCATGCGCACCTCGACCGTTTCCAACCGACTCGCCGCCCTCGCCGCCGCCGCGGGTATCGCCGCGGGCCTGCTCGCCGCCGACCAGGCGCCGGCCCAGGACACCTCGCCCGTGGTCATCAACTACCAGGGCATCCTCAAGGAAGGCGCCCAGCCGTACGACGACGGGACCGCCTCGGTCGTCGTGCGGATCTGGGACTCGGCGTCGGGCGGCAACCCCGTCTCGTTTCCGTCGGGCTTCACCGTGCCCGTCGACCCGGGCACGGGCCTGTTCAGTGTTGACGCCCAGTTCAATCCGTTCTTCACCAACATCCCGACCTTTCCGTTCATCCAGGTCCGCGAGATGTTCAACGGCGACCCGCGGTGGCTCGAGGTCTCCGTCAACGGCGAGACCCTCAGCCCGCGCCAGCCCCTGCGGCCCGCCCCGGTCGCGGCCGCGATCGACCGCGTTCGTGCCGCCTGGCAGGTCGACAACAACAACACCGCCCGGTCGGGCCCCAATGTCGACCGCTTCGGCATCGGCACCGCCGATCCGCAGTCCGCGTTCGATGTCCGCGGTCAGATCCGGGCCACCGACCTCGCGGTCACCTCGGGCCGGCTCGGCGTCGGGACCACCGCCCCCGCCGCGGCGCTGGATGTCCGGGGAGAGACTCGCACGAACGGCCTGATTGTCACCTCGGGAAACCGGATCGGCGTCGGCACGACCACGCCGCAGCACCCGATCGATGTCGTCGGGCGGATCCGCGCCGGCAGTGTTGAGATCACCGGAGGGTCGGACCTTGCCGAGCCGTTCGACATCTCGGGCGTGGTCGAGCCTCGCCCGGGGATGGTCGTAAGCATCGACCCAGAGCAGCTCGGAAAGCTGCGGGTCAGCGACAGGGCGCGTGACAGCAGGGTCGCCGGGGTGATCAGCGGCGCCAACGGCGTCAGCCCGGGCCTGACGCTCACCCAGGAGAACACCGACGCCGACGGCGCCCTGCCCGTCGCCCTCACCGGGCGCGTGTGGTGCTACGCCGATGCCGACGCCAACGGCCCCGTGCGAGCCGGCGACCTCCTCACCACCTCCGCAACACCGGGGCACGCCATGAAGGCCGGCCCGGACGCCAACGGCTCGATCATCGGCAAGGCGATGTCCGGGCTCGACGCGGGCCGGGGCATGGTTCTCGTGCTCGTCAACCTCCAGTGACACGCTCCCATCTTGACCAGGACAGGAGACACACCATGACACGCCAGATCACCCGCACGGTAGCCGCCGCCGCGATTCTCGCCGCAGCCGCGGGCGTCGCCGCCGCTCAGCTTTATGTCACCCAGAACGGGTCGTTCGATCCCGACGGCAGCGTCGCCAGCCCCTTCCGCACGCTGCACTCGTCGGCCTGCGCCTCGCTGGACAACCCGGGCCCCGTGCTCTTCGAGGCGGGCGGATACGGCGGGCTGGGCACTTTCATCGCGCCCGCCACCCTCCAGTCGATGGGCGGGCCCGTCGTCCTGGGCGACCAGGGCGCCGACTCGACCTCGCTCCGCGTCGTCAGTTTCAACACGCACCTGTTCGGCAACGCCGTGCCCGCCGCCGCGATCGACGCGCTCGTCTTCTTCGGCATCATCGACCCGCTGACCTGGCAGGACCCCGCGCGGGCCGAGCGGATCGGGCAGTGGATGGCCTCGCACACCGCCGATGTCTACGCCCTGCAGGAGGTCTGGGACTCGAGTCTCTGGACAAGCATCTTCAACAACAGCGGGCTGCCGGACGGGTCGTACGGCTCCACGATCGATCCTGACGACTTTCCCTGCATGCCCGTCCCGGGCCCGCCGTGGTGCGTCGACTTCCCCGTGCTCAACATGGGCGTCGGCACGATCACGCGTCCCGACATCGTCGAGGCCCGCCAGGCCGTCTACGCCGCGGAGACCGGGGATGATGATTTCTTCGAGCCCTTCTCCAGCAAGGGCTTCGTGTTCACCGAGATCATCAAGGGCGGGTTCCGGGTCGCCGTCTACAACACCCACCTCCAGGCCGGGCCCGCGTCAAACGCCGCGGTCTTCGCGGCCCGCGAGTCGCAGCTCCTGCAACTGCGGGGCGATGTGATTGCCTACCGCGCGGCGAACCCCGGCGTGCCTGTGATCCTCGCGGGCGACTTCAACATCGTCGGCGCCGGCAGCCCAACCTCGGAGTATCAGCAGCGCCTCCGCGCGGTGTTTGAGTCGTTCGATTTCACCGATGCCGCGAGGGAGATCTACTGCTTCCGAGCCAACAACGGCAACTCGACCGACAACGATGTTGGTCTGGGGCTCTACTTCAACCCCGACGACAGCGGGGGCGTCCGCCTGGACTACATTCTCTATGCCGACAGCCTCGACGGCAGCGTCGAGCTCGTGCTCCGCACGATGGGCACCTACCCCCTCCTTGGCCCGGGCGTGCTCACCGAGAACGGCTTCACCAGCGCGTTCCTTTCCGACCACTTCGTCGTCGATGCCTCGTTCGATGTCATCCGGCGCGACTGACACCCGCCGCACCCGCCACGACCGGCCCGCCGCCCCGATCGGCGGGCCGATGGAAAGGACACTCGCCATGAACATGCACAGGACCATCCCGCTCGTCGCCGTCGCTCTCACCGCCCCGATTTCGCTCGCCCAGAACTTCTCCATCGCCGCGTGGAGCGCCGACGGCGGTGGTGGAGCCTCCGCCGGCGCGACCTACACCATGCACGCCGTCATCGGCCAGCACGATGCCGCGACGCTCTCGGGTCCGACCTACACGATCTGGGGCGGCCTGCTCCCCGTCGCGGCCACCATCGGCCCGGTGTGCGCGGCCGACCTGGCGCCCCCGTTCGGCCTGCTCGACCTCGCCGATGTGAGCTTCTTCGTCAACGCCTTCCTCGGGCAGGACCCCGCCGCCGACCTGAGCGGCAACGGCCTGCTCGACCTCGCCGACATCAGCGGTTTCGTCGCCCTCTTCAACGGTGGATGCCCCTGATCCACGCGGGGACTCGACACCCACGCCCGCGTCGGGCCAAACGCCGACGCGGGCTTTGTCATCGCGATGTCACGCTGCGGCGATGCCGGCCGCGGGTGCTTTGCCATGAAAACGCCCGGTGAACTCGCCCCCATGGATCGTGGCACCCCGCTGGACGCCCAATTGGGCCCGTCGAACTGGTCCACACCGGCACGCCGAACCCGCGCTCATCGCCACCGGGCCGCGCAGGAGAGGACCACGGCGATGGCTCACGAGAACGGCCCGTCACCGCACCCCGACCAGATCTGGATCGGCATCGCCCTGCGACCCTCGGTCGTGCGCCGAGGCCAAATGGACGCGGCCGTGGTCGGGGAGGTACCGACCACGATCAGCGGCGGCGTCGCCCTTCTCCACGGCGAGTTGACCACGGACAGGCAGCCGCAGACGGCGTTGACGGTCTCGGCGCAGCATGTCGTCTCGACGCCTTCGAGCATCGGGACGCACCGTTCCCAGCGTGCCCAGGCGGGGAAGGACAAGGCCGGGGGTGCGGGCGCGTAGAGCGTCACAGCACGGGCCCACTCCCGGCGAGCGAGCTCAAGTCGGCCCCGCCTTGCCGCCGGCCGCGTCGCGTTCCGTCCGCTCCCACAGGGGCACGCCCGCCACGAACGCCGCCCGCGCGATCAGGTGCGACGCCACCGGCGCCGTGGCGAAGAGGAACAGGATCACGAGGCACGCCTCGATGATCACCGACATCGTGCCGAAGTGCGTCGCGGCGGCCGCCGCCAGGCACGCCACGCCCAGCGTCCCCGCCTTGGTCGCCGACTGCATCCGCATGTACAGGTCCGGCATACGGGTGACGCCGAGACCCGCCAGCATCGCGAAGAACGAGCCGACGAGCACGAGCAACACCGTCACCGCGTCCATAAAGGTCATCCCGCCCGCCTCCGCTCGAGGTAGATCGCGAACGCGGCCGTGCCCAGGAACAGGATGATCGCCGCCACCACCGGCACGAACAGGAACGATTCCCGCTGGGTCACGATCGAGAGAACCACCATCACCCCGATCACCAGGTAGCCCAGCAGATCGAGCGCCACCACCCGGTCGGCCAGCGAGGGCCCGCGCACCAGCCGCCAGATCGACGCCAAGATTCCCAGCCCGAGCACCAGGCCAGCGACGAGAAACAGCCAGTGCGTTGGCTCGCCCTGCGGCGCGATCATCGCGTCACCTCCAGGATCCTCCGCTCGAACCCCTCCTTCACCTCACGCACCGCCTCGGCCGCGTCCTCCACATGCATGAAGTGAACCAGCATCGCCTCGTTTTCGCCGAGCACATCCAGCGTCAGAGTCCCCGGGGTCAGCGTCACCAGCATCGCCAGCAGCGTCACTTCCCCGTCCGTCAGGTCATCCTCCAAAGGCACGCGCAGCACCGCCGGCCTCAGCGAGCCCAGGCTCGACACCGTGTACCACGCCACCTTCATGTTGGCGACGATCAGCTCGCGCACCGTGAACGCGCCCAGGCGGATCGTCGCGAGCACCTGGCGGACATACCTGGGCCGCTCACCCCGCCCCGCGCACACCCGCAGCACCCCATAGCCAAGCACGAACCCCACCGCCAGATTCGCCGGCGTGAACGGCCCGATGATCGAGGCCCAGAGCAGCGCAAGCAGCATGTTGATGCCCAGCGTCATTCCGCCCCTTTCCCAGGCGGCCCCGCGCCGAACACCGCGTGCACATACCCGCTCGGGTCCAGCACCGTCTCACCCGTCCGGATCGAGATCTCGAACACAACCGGAGCCCCCAGGGCGATCGCCAGCGTGACCAGCGCCAGGCCGACCACCGGCGCCATCCGCGACCATCCCGCCCCGGCCTCGCTCCCGCCACGCTCCGGCGCCTCGCCCCAGAACACCCGCGTCCAGATCTTGATCATCGAGAACAGCGTCAACAAGCTGACCACGAGCGACGCCGCCACGATCCAGAAGCTCCCCGCCTCCAGCCCCGCCCGCACCAGGACCAGTTTCGCCCAGAACCCGGAGAGGATCGGGATGCCCGCGAGCGACAGCGCCGAGAACAGGAAGAGGCCCGCCAGCCATGGGTGCGTCCGGGCCATCCCGCCCAGCCGGCTGAGTTCACCCGTGCCCCGCTCGCTCACCACCACGCCCGCGATGAGGAACAGGTTCGTCTTCACCACGATGTGGTGCACGATATAGAACACCGCCCCCGACATCGCCAGCACCGCGGTCTCGTCGGTCAGGCCCTCACGCGCCGCGACCACCAGCCCCAGCCCGAGCCCCATCAGCATGTAGCCGATCTGGCTCACGATGTGGAACGAGAGAATCCGCCGGACATCCTCCTGCGACACCGCGCCCAGCACCCCGCTCACCATGGTCAGGCCGGCCACCCACAGCACCGCCTCGCCCATCAACGCCATCTCCTGGTCGAACAGCAGCGTGGTGGCGCGCATCAGCGCGTAGACGCCCACCTTCGTCAGAAGGCCGGCGAACAACGCGCTCACCACCGGCGGCGGCGTGTGGTAGGACGCCGGGAGCCAGGAGAAGAGCGGGAACGCCGCCGCCTTGATCGCGAACGCCACCAGCAGCGGCGCCCCGAGCGCGGTCACCCGCACGGGATCCTCCAGCCCGTCGAGCCGTCGGGCAAGGTCCGCCATATTCAGCGTTCCCGTGGCGGCGTACACCAGCCCGACCCCGGCCAGGAAGACCATCGATGACAGGAGGTTCAGTGTCACATACTTGATCGCCCCTTCGAGCTGCGCCCGCTCCCCGCCCAGCGTCAGCAGCACGAACGACGACATCAGCATCAACTCGAACCAGACATACAGGTTGAAGAGGTCCCCGCTCACGAACGCCCCGGAAACCGCACCCAGCATCGAGAGCGAGAGCGCTGTGTGCCCGTTCGCCGCCCGCGCCGTCGATGTCCCGCCGATCGAGTACACAACGATCGCGAGCCCCACCACCGCCGTCAGCAGCACCATCACAGCCGAGAGCAGGTCCGCCACCAGCGCGATCCCGAACGGCGCCGCCCAGCCGCCCATCGAGACCACCTGCGGGCCGTCCTCCCACACCCGCCACAACAGCACCGACGCAGCGGCGACCATCGCCACCCCCGCTGCCACGCCGATTGAACGCTGCACGCGCACACGCCCCCAGCACGCAAGGCACGCCGCAGCCGCGATCAGCGGCACCAGGATGGGAAGCGTCACGAGCATGTCAGCGATCCGTCGCCGTGTACAACGCCAGGTCGTCCGAGCCCACATCCTGGTACGCCCGTTTGACGAGCACAATCGTGTAGGACGCGATCCCGAAGCTGATCACGATCGCGGTCAGCACCAGCGCCGACGCAAGCGGATCGCTGAACGGCGCGGGCGGCGTCGTCTCACCCGCCTCCACAAGCGGGGGCCGCCCCCGCAGCGGGCCCGACGCCGCGTAGATCAGAAGGTTCGCCGCCTGACCCAGCAGCACCAGCCCCACCACCAGCTTCACCAGGCTCCGCCGCATGAGCATGTAGGCGCCCGTCGCGAACAGCACGCCCACGCTACACGCCAGAAGCAGCATCATGGCAGTACTCCTCCAGGGTCAGGATCATCAGAACCGCCGCGCCGAGCACCAGCAGGTACACCCCGATATCAAACACCAGCGGCGTGCCGACCTTGAGCGCCTCCGGAAACCCGGGCGCCTCGAGCGACATCCATATCCCCTTCAAATAGGCCTCGCCCAGCATCAGCGCCGGCAGGCCGCTCGCCGCCGCGACAAGCAGCCCGACACCGATCAGCGCCCTCGGGTCTGCGCGGAAGATCCGACGCGCCGAGGCATGCCCGAACGCCATCGCGTGCAGCGCGATCCCGCTCGCCGCAAGCAGCCCGCCCACGAAGCCGCCCCCCGGCTCGTTGTGCCCCCGGAGCAGCACGACCACCGACAGCAGCAGCATGAACGGCACCAGCACCCGGGCCGATGTCCGGAAGATCACCGAGTTCATGCCGGCTCCCCCCCGCCCGTTCCGCTGCGAAGGCGGAGCATCGTGAAGACCCCGATCGCGGCGACCCCGATCACAAACACCTCTCCAAGCGTGTCCAGAGCGCGGAAGTCCACGAGAATCACATTCACCACATTGCGCCCGTACCCGCCGGTCACCGAGTGCTCGGCGTAGTACGCCGCCACGCTCTCCGCCGCCGGGGCCCCCAGAACCGCCAGCATCGCCGCGGCCAGCACCAGACCGAACGCCCCCGCGAGCCCCGTGTCCAAGAGCCGCCACGCCCGGTTGCTCAGATCCCGGTACCGCGGCACATGGAACAGCACCAGCACGAAAATGATCAGAAGCAGCGTCTCCATCGAGAACTGCGTCATCGCCAGGTCAGGGGCCCCGTACATCGCGAACAGGATCGCGATGACGAACCCCACGCCGCTCAGGCACGACACCGTCGCCAGCGCCGTCCGCATCATGACCGCCGCCAGGGACGCCGCCGCCAGCGCCCCCACGAGCGCCGCCTCCAGCGCCGTCACATCCCCGGCCGTGTCGCCGATCACTCCCCAGTCAAAGCTCCGCGAGAACGCAAGCCCGACCACCCCGATCACCACCAGCAGCGTCACACGGATGTACGCCTGCAGGCTCCCGTTCTGCACGACCCGTGTGTGCACCGCCGAAACGCCCGAGAGCAGCGACATCGCCCCGTCGTACCACCGCGCCGGGCCGAAGCCGTCCAGCCGTGACAACACCCCCCCCACCCCCCCGAAACACCCCCCCCACCAAAACAACCCCCCCCCCCCCCCCCACCCCCACAAGCAAAAAAACCACCCCCCCCAACGCGGCCACAGCAACTCCATCCACCGCAGCCGCACGCCTCCGCCGGCTTGCGACGGATCGATCGCGGCGATCATCGACGCCACCAGCGGCTCGGCGAACACCCCCGGCGCCAGGCCCGCCACCACGCCGCACGCCGACAGCACCACCGGCCCCACCACCTGCCGCCACGGCACGCCGTCGCCCCGCGTCGACGCATCACCCACCGCCGGCATCAGGAACGGGCGCACCCCGACGAGCAACGCCACCATCACCGTGAGCGTCCCCGCCAACGCCGCGCCCGCCGTCGCGGGGACCGCCCACTCCGGGTGCGCCAGCCCCGCCTTGAGCAGGAGTTCCTTGCCGACGAACCCGATCAGGGGGAACATCCCCGCCATGGACAGCCCGCTCACGATCGCGGCCAACCCGAGCAACGGAAACCGTCCGAGCAGCCCGCCGAGCCTGTCGGGGTCCTTCTCCCCCGTCACCTTGGTCAGCGTCCCCGCGACCAGGAACAGGCATCCCTTGAAGAGCGCGTGCGCCAGAAGATAGGTCGCCGCCGCCTTCACCGCCCCAAGCCCGAGCAGCATTATCAGCACACCCAGCGAGCTCACCGTCGAATACGCCAGGATCTTCTTGAGCTGCGTCTGCCGTGTCGCCAGGAACGCGCCCAGCACCATCGTGACGCCGCCCGCGAGCGCGAGCGTCTCGTCCCATACCATCGTCCCCGACATCGCCGGGTGCAGCCTCGCCACGAGATACACGCCCGCCTTTACCATCGTCGCCGAGTGCAGCAGCGCGCTCACCGGCGAGGGCGCCTCCATCGCGTTCGGAAGCCAGAAATGAAACGGGAAGATCGCGCTCTTCGTGAACGCGCCCAGCAGCAGCAGAATCGCCATCGGCGTGTACAGCGACGACCCATGCAGGGGCGAGGCGACCAGTTCGGAGATCGTCCAACTCCCACCCGCAAGGCCCATCAGCACCAGCCCCGCTAGCAGCGCCAGCCCGCCGAGCCCGGTCGTCAGCAACGCCTGCACCGACGCCCACCGCGCCCGCTCCCGCTCGTGCTCGAACCCGATCAGCAGGAACGAGGTGATGCTCGTCAACTCCCAGAACACGAACAGCAGGATCAGGTTGTCGGCGAGCACCAGGCCCGCCATCGCCCCCATGAACGCGGTCAGCGTCGACAGGAACGACCCCAGCCGCGGGCTCGACCCGAGGTACGACGATGCGTACAGCACCACCATCGCCCCGATGAACAGGATCAGCAGCGCAAACGCCAGCGACAGCCCGTCCACGCGGAATGAGAGATCCAGGCCCAGACCAGGCAGCCACGACCAACTCTCCGCGTACGCCCCGCCAGCAAAGACCCCCGGCGCCCTCGTCGCGAACCACACCCCGAGCCCCGCCGGCGCCGCCGCCACCAGGAGCCCGGCCCCTCGCCGCCACACCCGGCACAACGCCGGCGCGACCGCCGCGACAACAAACAGGATGAGCAGCGCGACCGGCGTCATCCCCTCCCCATACCCATGGGTTCGCCCACGCCAGACCCCTCACCAGGGAGTTTCACCGCCAGCACCGCGCACCCCACATCCCGCATCACCTTCTCCGCCGTCGTCCCGAGCAGCATGGTCGCCAGCGCCGTCCGCCCGGTCGTTCCGAGCACCACAAGGTCCGCGCCGATCAGCCTCGCGTACTCCACGATCCCCTCGCCGTAGTTCCCGTGAGATCGAGCGTGCAGCGCCACCCGATGCCCGTGGGCATGCGGGAGCAACACCGATTCGTAGCGACGACGCAATTCCATGCGGAATCGCTCCTCCAACTCGACCGCGTTCCGGGGGGGCGGCCCCCATCGCGCCTGGTTCCAGGGCATCTGGTAACAATGCACCGCGCTCACCTCGCCCCCGTCCAGGTGCCCCATCCGCGCCGCCTGCATCATCACGACCGGCGACAGCGGCGAGAAGTCCACACACGCGAGCGTCCTCAGGAACCGGCCATCCGACCCTGTCGGCACGACCAGCACCTTTGTCGGGGCCTTCCGCACACACCGCACCGCCGTCGTCCCCAGCATCCGCTTCCCCGAAGCACCCGAGGCCCCCACCACCAGCAGATCGGCCTCAACCGCCCGCGTCGCCGCGAGGATCTCCCGGATCGGGTTGCCCACCACCGCCCGCGCCGAAGCGACACCCTCGATCCCGTTCCCCGCCAACTCCGCCCGGACCTGCTCCTCGGCCGCACGCCGCCAGCCCTCGTCCGGCGCCGGCTCGGCCTCGCCGATGAATTCCCTCATCGCCCCGGCCGCGTCATCTCGAACAACATGCAGCACATGAAGGTCCGCCCCACAGAGCCCCGCGACCCGGGCCCCTTGCCGTAACGCCGAAACGCTGTCGCTCGATAAGTCGGTCGCGACAAGCACATTCCGCAGTCGATCCACCGTGCCTCCTGCCTCCGGGCCCGCGCTCCACCATGAAGGGATCCCAATGAGAGGCGGCAGGGGCGGCGTAGACAATGACGCACTGTTGAATCCAAATAATCGCTTATCTCAATGCTTTCGGCACCGCGGCCAATGGGGGTGGCCCATCCGAATGCCCCGGGCCACCTAACTCAGCCGCGGACACGCCGCCGCCGTTGCCCGAGGGCCCGGTCCCACGACCATTAAACTCTGGGAGATCGACGCTCCTGGACGCGCCCCGGCGCGGCCCGGCATCAAAGGACGCGGTCGGATTCGAACCGACGACTGGGTTTCCCCAAACGGATTTGCAATCCGCCCCCTTAGTCCACTCGGGCACGCGTCCGGCCACCCGCGCACACGCGGGCGAGCCCAACGCTACGGCTCACGCCGCCACCGGTCAACAACGCCGCCTCCCGCCCTCCCGTACCATCCACAAACCGATTCAGCCAACGATTCCGAAACCCCTCGGCCGATGGATCTGCCATGAACATCCCAACATCCCTCGGGCTCCTCGTCGCGCTGGCCGCCGTCTCGATCGCCCCCGCCCAGCCCGATGACCCCTTCGAACGCGAACTCGAAGACGCCGAGAACATGGTCCCCAGAGAGAGCGGCGACCTCGAGGCCTTCTCCCCGCGCAGCCCCGACACCACCAAGCCCGTCCGCCCCGGACTCACCGCCGGCAGCGACTGGGCCGCCATGCTCGAAGGCGAATGGCCCGGCGCCCTTATCCCTGAACTCCTCCCCGAACGCACCTTCGTCAACCAACTCCGCGGCACCGTGATCAGGGGCCCCGAAGGCTCCCGCGTCTTTGTCCCGACCCCCGAGAGCCCGGACGCCCAGCCCCGCCGCGCCATGCTCCTCCTCCCCTGCATCGTCCTCGACCGATTCAACCAGTTCGTCATGGCCGACTCCCCCCGCGCCCCGGCCCTGCTCACCGGGCAGGTCTTCCTGTACGGCGATCGGAACTACATCCTCCCCACGCTCCTGCGGAACGCATGGGATGCCCCGGAGCCCCCCACCGACCAAACTGAGCCCCCCACCCCCGATGTGACCCCGCAGCCCGCCCCCGAC
>DAINDF010000002.1:7879-27503 GCA_036732005.1 Phycisphaerales bacterium | reverse complement strand
CCCCGAAGTCGCGAGTCTCATGGCCGAACTCGAGCGACGCCCGCCCTACGCCCCGCCCCCGCCCGCCAGGCCCGCTGAGACCACCGAAGACGCCCCCGCCGCCCCCCCCGCCTTCGTCGACGACGGCGTCTATGTCGCCGCACGCCGGGGCCGCATCGTCCGATCCCCCACCGGAAGCTGGCTGTTCATCAGCGACAACGACCCGGGCTCGGCCCGCGGCGCCGAGTCGTTCACCCTCCTCCCCTGCCGCACGCTCGAAGGCCTCGAACAGATCGCCCTCCGCGAAGGCGACGCCTCCGCGGGCCTCCTCAGCGGCCGCGTCTACCGGTACGACGACGGGCTCTACCTGCTCCCCACCCTCTACCAGCAGGAACGCCGCGACGGCGTCAACCCGCTGCAATAACCCGCCCTAGGATCAGAACAGCCCCTGCTGCTCCTTCACCTCGCGAGGCCGGCTCACCAGATCGTCCAGTTCACGCCGGACCTCGTCCAGCGAGCCCATCTCCAGGTGCTCCGACGCGAACCGGATGTAGGCCACCGCGTCCAACGCCCGCAGCTTGGCCATCACCCGCTCCCCGATCACCCGGCTCGGCACCTCCCGCTCGAACTCCCGGTGCAGTTCCTCGTCCACCTCGTCCACGAGTTTCGTCTTCTCCTCCGCCGGGATCGGCAGCTTCCCGCACGCCGCCGCCACCCCGCGGGCGATGTTGTCCGGGTTGAACGGCACCCGGCTCCCGTCCTTCTTGATCACCATCAGCCGGTTCGCCTGCTCGACCCGCTCGTAGGTCGTATACCGCTTCTCGCACGCCAGGCACTGACGCCGACGGCGGATCACCTCGCCGCCCTCGGTCGCCCGGCTGTCGATCACCTTGTCGTCGTTCGAGCCGCAGTACGGACAGATCATGTGAAACGCCCAATCCTTGGGGGTGTCCCGGGACCGGACACATGATGCCGTATCCGAGGCGCGGCGTCAAAGGGGGGGCCGGGGAGGCTCCTTGGATCCCGTTTCAAAGCCCTTCGGACGCCTCGTCGCTCCGGCGGCCCGGTGCTCAGCAAAAATCACCTCGCGGGCTTCAGCGGGTGCCACTGCTCGCCGCCGCGGCGCGGCCGTGTCCCACGCGGCGGTTGCACGCGGTGCAAGGGCACGACAGCGCCGAAGACGGCGAGTCTTGGCACCCGGCTATCGAGGAGGAGCGCCGTGGTGTCAATCCCCGCCAAGCTCCTTGAGTCGCTGGCCAGTCCGCTGGGCCGATTCCTCGATCAGCCCCTTGATCTGCTCGAGCGTCACGCCCTCGGACTTCGGGGAGACCCCGTACTTGAGCGTGATCACCAAATCGCGGACCGTGTCTCGCTGCAGCGCGAGATCCTGGATCCTGTAGCTCCGAAGGGAGTCGCTGACCTCTAGAGCCCGCCGCTCCTCATCCGTCATGGTGTTCCAGTCCTTCATCCTCCCCCACGGCGACAAGCCAGGTGCCGGCATCTCCACGATCTGCTGTGTCAGGTTCTCCAATTCTGCCTCCAATCGGGCGATCTCCTCCCGACGCGCCGCCTCCTGCTGCTCCCGGTGCTTCGCCTGCGTCTCCGCCTGCTCAGCCCGGATCCGCTCTCCCTCCCGCCTGGCTTGCTCCAGCCGTTCGATCTCCCGGCGGTTGTTCGCCTCCCGCTCCTCCGCCGCCAGCCGTCGCGTCTCCGCCGCGTCCTCCCTCAGCATCGCCAGCACGCCCTCGACAAGCTCGTGGATCCGCGCCGGAGCCCGCACCAGCAGGACCCCGCCCGACAGCGTCCCGCTCGCGGCGTCGCCCCCGTACTCCTCCCAGAAGTCCCGGTCCGCCAGGGACGACACCACCTCGAGCACGCCACGCCCCGCCGCGGCCCACTCCGAGTTCTCCCCGCGGGCCAGGTCCGCCGCGCTCAAACCGGATTTCAGCTCAACCAGATCGCGGATGTCGTACGACCGCACCCCCGTTGTGCGCTCATCGAAGTGCGACCGCGTCGAGACCTCGACCAGCTCGCCCGACTCCTCGACCGTGACCGGATCCCCCACCATCGCCTCCGTGCCCTCCCGCAGAAGCCGGTACAGCAAATGCGAAGGCAGCGCGTCCACCTCCAGCCCCAGCGGCGTGTCGCGCTGAATCCCCACCGACTCCAGCCGCTCCCAGTGCACGAGCAGAGGCTTGTCCGAAAGCCCCCGCAGCGCCTCGAACAGCCCCCCGAAGGTCTGGTCCCGAAGCCCCGAAACCACCCGGCTCGGCCCGGATGATCCACCCGCTTCCACCGCCGCCCCCGCGGGCGACCCAGCACCCCCCGAGGGCGCCGACGCGTTCCAGATCCCGAGCGCCAACGCCGAGCCCGCCACCGCGACAAGCACACCATGCATGAGCCTGACTCCCTTCGATTTGAGCGCTGACCGGAACCGCCCCGCCAGTTCCGCCGTTTCCCCCAACTCGCTGACCGCCCGGCTCACCGCCTCGGGCTCGGTCAACCCGGTGATCATCAGGTCATCCACCCGCGCACGCAGGTGGTCCTCCAGTTCCGAACGCAGTTCCTCCGCTCGCGCTCGCGGCAGCCCCGTCATCGGGATGAAGACATCCAGCCAGGCCGACACCGGGTCCGACGCCGACGGCCTCACCGCGATCCGCTTCCGTGTGGCCTGCCTCACGCCGGCTCCCCTTCCACCGAGGGAAGGAACGCCTCGATCAACGCTGTGTACCGCCGGTGCGCCGCGACATGCTGAGCCAGCCGCCGCTCCCCCTTCGCCGACAGCGTGTACCACTTCCGCCGCCGACCCGCCGCCCCCGTCTCCGCGTCCGCCGACCTGACCTCCTCCCACGAGGTCGTCACCAGCCCTTGCTTCTCCAGCCGTGCCAGCAGCGGGTACAGCCGCGCCGGGCCCAGCGAGAACGCGCCCCCCGAGCCCCCCTCGATGGCCCTTGACACCGCGTACCCGTAGCTCGACCCTTCCGCGAACACCGAGAGCACCAGCATCTCGGCGTGGGTCTGCGAGAGGTTCGGCGAGAGGTTCGGTGTGTTGCTCTCGGGCATCCGGGCGACTCCTTCGTCGGAATATATCGCGTATCGATATATCGAACAAGCGAATCGTCCGCCCGGCACGAAATTCTCCGGGCCCCTTTCATCTCGTCATTTCGCGATATATCATTCTATTGTGGACCGACTCGCCCGCATCGCCGCCGCCCTCGCCGATCCCGGCCGTCTCCGCCTCCTCGCGGCCTGCTTCGATGGCGAACGCTGCGTCTGCCAGCTCGTCGCGCTGCTCGGCCTGTCCAACGCGACCGTCTCCCGACACCTCGCGTTGCTCCGGGAGGCTGGGCTGCTCGAGAGCCGAAAAGAGGGCCGGTGGGTGTATTACCGCGTGCCGGATGGCCCCACCCCTACCGCGGTCGGCGCGATCGCCTGGGTGCGCCATGAACTCGAAGCCGCCGGGTCGCTCGACCGCGACCGCGACCTGATGCGCCGGATCCTCGCGCTCGACGCCGCCGAACTCTGCCGCATGCAACGCGACGGATGCTGCGCCATCCCCGCCGACGCCGAAATTCCACAGGAGCACCGCCCATGACCGACCACAGCAACGACGCCGTCCGCGAGATGATCCGCACCGGCTACGCCGACATCGCCCGCACCGGGGCCTTCCTCGGCGAGGCCGCCTCGGAAACCCGGGAGAAACTCGCCGGAGGCTCCTCATGCTGCGGGGGAGGCAGTTGCTGCGGCCCCGCGACGCTCACCGCCGACGAACTCGCCCGGCAGATCGGCTACACCGCCGACGAGCTCCGCGCCCTCCCCGAGGGCGCCAACATGGGCCTGTCCTGCGGAAACCCCGCCGCGATCGCCGCCCTTCGGGAGGGCGAGACGGTCATCGACCTGGGCTCCGGCGGCGGGTTCGACGCCTTCCTCGCCGGGCCGAAAGTCGGCGCCTCGGGCCGCGTCATCGGCGTCGACATGACCCCCGAGATGCTCGACAAGGCCCGGCGCAACACCGCCCACTACACCCGGACCACGGGCCTTGCCAATGTCGAGTTCCGCCTCGGTGAGATCGAGAACCTCCCCGTCGCCGACAACACCGCCGACGCCGTCCTCTCCAACTGCGTGATCAATCTGTCCACCGACAAGCCCCGCGTCTGGCGCGAGGTCTTCCGCGTCCTCAGGCCGGGGGGGCGGGTGGCGGTCTCCGACATCGCCCTGCTCCGGGAGCTGCCGCCCGAGGCGAAGCGGACCGCCGAGTCCTGGGTCGGGTGCGTCGCCGGGGCGTCCCTCGTTTCAGAGATTCGCGCCATGCTCGTCGCCGCCGGATTCACCCAGATCGACCTCCGCCTCAAGCCCGAGTATGTCCGCGCCATGGTCCGCGCGAACGACCCGCTTTACCAACGCCTCGCCTCGCTCCTGCCCGAGGGCCTCTCGGCCGAGGACTGCATCACCAGCCTGGACATCGCCGCCTCCAAACCTCAACGCCGTGCCTGCTGCTGACCGGCGGGTCGGGCCCCGGGGCGCGTACGATCGCCCATGCCCAAGATCACGCTTCCCAACGGTTCGATCAAGGAGTTCCAGGGCCCGGTCACCGCGCTCGCGGTCGCCGAGTCCATCGGTTCGCGCCTCGCCAAGGCCGCCGTCGGCGCCAAGGTCAACGGCGAACTCGCCGACCTCTCCGCGACGATCGACCGCGACGCCACCGTCGCGATCATCACCGAGAAGACCCGCGCGGGTGAGCACGACCCCGACGCCCTGTATCTGCTCCGCCACTCAACCGCCCATGTCATGGCCGAGGCGATCCAGCGCGTGGTCCCCGGCGCGATGCTCGTGTACGGCCCGCCGCTCGACACAGGGTTCTATTACGACATCGCCTTCCCCGCCGACCGCCCCCTGCGCGAGGGCGACTTCGAGGCGATCGAGAAGGAGATGGCGGGCATCGTCGCCGAGGACCGCAGGTTCACACGCTACGAACTCCCCCTCGCCGAGGGTATGGACAAGCTCCGGGGCGAGGCCAGCAAGTACAAGCTCGACAACGCCCAACGCGCCGCCGACGCCGGGTCCGACCGGCTCTCCTGGTACGCCACCGGCGAGCCCGGCAAGCACTGGGAGGACCTCTGCCGGGGCCCCCACATCCCCAGCACCGGACGCATCGGCGCCTTCAAGATCATGAGCCTTGCCTCCTCCTACTGGCACGGCGACGAGAACTCCGACCGTCTCACCCGCGTCTACGGCACCGCCTTCTTCTCGAAGAAGGATCTCGACGACCACCTCAACCGCATCGAGGAAGCCAAGAAGCGCGACCACCGCCTCCTCGGGCGGCAACTCGACCTCTTCCACATCGACGACGCCGTCGGGCAGGGGCTCATCCTCTGGACCCCGCGCGGCTCGATCGTCCGCAAGGAACTCCAGGACTGGATCGGCGGCGAACTCCGCAAGATGGGCTACACCGATGTCTTCTGCCCCCACATCGGCAAACTCGGGCTTTACAAGACCTCGGGCCACTTCCCCTACTACCAGGACAGCCAGTTCACCCCCGTCATGGAGAAGGACTTCCTCGCCCGCGTCGCCGACGAGGGGTGCTCCTGCGGCGACCTCTCCAACATGCTCCGCACGGGCGACATCGACGGCTACCTCCTCAAGCCGATGAACTGCCCCCACCACATCAAGATCTACGCCAGCCGCCCCCGCTCCTACCGCGACCTGCCCATGCGCCTCAGCGAGTTCGGCACCGTCTACCGCTGGGAACAGTCGGGCGAGCTCAACGGCCTCACCCGCGTCCGCTGCTTCACCGTCGACGACGCCCACCTCTTCTGCCGCGAGGACCAGGTCGCCGACGAGGTCATGGGCTGCCTCAGCCTCGTCAAGATCGCCCTCGACACCCTGGGCCTCAAGGACTTCCGCGTCCGCGTCGGCCTCCGCGACCCCGACTCGAGCAAGTATGTCGGCGACCCCGAGGTCTGGGACAAGGCCGAGGCCGCCTGCCGCGCCGCCGCCGCCTCCCTCGGCACCAAGGTCTCCGAAGAGCCGGGCGAGGCCGCGTTCTACGGGCCCAAGATCGACTTCGTCGTCAAGGATGTCATCGGCCGCGAGTGGCAGCTCGGCACCGTGCAGGTCGATTACAACCTCCCCAAGCGCTTCGACCTCGAATACATCGGTCCCGACAACCGCCCACACCGCCCCGTCATGATCCACCGCGCCCCATTCGGCTCGATGGAGCGCTTCGTCGGCGTCCTCATCGAGCACTTCGCCGGCGCGTTCCCCCTCTGGCTCGCCCCCGAGCAGGTCCGCGTCCTCCCCGTCAGCGAGAAGTCGAACGACTACGCCGAGCGGGTCTGCCGACAGCTCCGCGACGCCGGCGTCCGCGCCTCGGTCGACACCCACAACGACCGGGTGCAGGCCAAGATCAAGCACGCCGCCGAGATGAAGATCCCCTACTCCGCCATCGTGGGCCCACGCGACGAGGAGGCGGACCAGGTCTCCCTCCGCGCCTTCGGCATCAACGACGCCCTCGGCTCGATCCCCCTCGACGAGTTCGTCGCGGGGCTCCGGCGTGAGATCGACTCAAAGAGCGCCGTGCGGCTGGCCGATCGCTTCGCCGTGGCAAATGCGTAGGCCGGGACCCAGACTCAGGGGGTCGCGCCGCCCGGCACGACGCCCCGCGACGGGTCCACAACCACGGTGATCGGGGTCCCCGGGGTCACCGCGTTCGACTCCACACGCCCGAGATCCACCCGGGTGCAGCCCGCCCCCTCGGAGGTGACCGGAACGCCGTCGCGAACCTCGAATCCCTCGCCGAGATCGAGATAGACGCCCGCCCCCTCTCGCCCCTCGGAGAACGCAGCCGAGAGGCGCGCATGGGTCACCGTCGCGATCAGTCTGCCATCGTCGGCCGCCTCGAAAGGCAGCCGCTCGACCTGCCTGGCCGAGCCCCGACCGGTCCATAGCACCACGAACGCCCGACCCTGCCGGGGCTCTCCGGGCCCGGACGGCCTCAGAACGACGCGTACGCCATCGGGCCAATCCACCACCTCGACCAAGCGGCCTTCTCGGAGATCCCGCCTGATCTCCTCCTCCGCCAGGACATCCCGCCCCGCGAGCCACTCTCCCAACGCGTTCGCCCCGCCCGTGTCGCCCGCGCCCTGCCCCACGGCCCTCGCGTCCATCGCCGGGCCCCGTGCGTGCGCGGCGAAGATCACGACGACCAGCCCCATCACCACGAGGATCGGCAGCGCGAGCCACAGCGTCAGCAGGAGGTTCTTCCCGGAGCCGACCACCCGCGTCACCATGCCACAGCGTAGAACCCGCCCATCAACGAAAACGGGCCCCGTCACCCGGGGCCCGGATCAGAGGTCGGCAACACCGCCAGCGATCGACCGGCTCAGCCCTTCGACGAGGCGAACAACTCGCCCACCTTCGCCCAGTTCACCACACTCCAGAACGCGGCGATGTAGTCCGGCCGGCGGTTCTGGTAGTTCAGGTAATACGCATGCTCCCAGACATCCAAACCCAGGATCGGCGTGCCCTGCCCGCCCCCGAAGGCCGGCGGCATCAGCGGGTTGTCCTGGTTCGCCGTCGAAGTCACGGCCAACTTCCCGTCCTTGACGACCAGCCACGCCCAGCCCGACCCGAACCGCGTCGCGGCGGCGTTCGCGAACTGCTCCTTGAACGCGGCGAACGAGCCGAACGACGCCGCGATGGCCGCTCCGAGTGTGCCCCCCGGCTCCCCGCCGCCCCCCTGCCCCGCCGGCGCAAGGACCTGCCAGAACAGGCTGTGGTTGGCGTGCCCGCCCGCGTTGTTGCGCACGGCGGTCTGCTTGTCCGCCGGCAGATCGCCGAGGTGGCGGATCACTTCTTCCACCGACTTCGACGCCCATGCCGTTCCCTCCAACGCCTTGTTCGCGTTGGTGACATAGGCGTTGTGGTGCTTCCCGTGGTGGATCTC
The DNA here is from genome assembly GCA_036732005.1 of Phycisphaerales bacterium. Taxonomy (GTDB): domain Bacteria; phylum Planctomycetota; class Phycisphaerae; order Phycisphaerales; family UBA1924; genus UBA1926. The sequence goes on along the minus strand of DAINDF010000002.1, from coordinate 19,579 downwards.
CATCGTCCGGGCGTCAATGTGCGGCTCAAGAGCGCTGACCGCGTACGGCAGAGAGGGCAGTTCGAACGGCATGTTCATATCCTGTTCGGAAATCGACCGAAGGGCTCGCCAAGATCGTCCGCCGAGCCCCGGAAAATGGCAGGACGATCCACAGTCTTCCCACAAGGAATTCAACCCGCTTGCCGCGCGTTGAAACATCCTGTAGGATATCGATCCGCGTTCGGTGGATGCCGACGCGGTGGGTCCGTCAAACGACCCTAGGTCCGGAAAAAGGCGTCGTCAACGCGAGTCGGCGCTGAAAAGGGTCCCGCGAAGGACCGGCGTCCGGGGGGCCGGGCGCTCAAGGAGGCCGCGGGCGGAAATCTCGGCTCGGACGCATCCTTCTTCGAGTTCCGGCGAAACTTTCTTTCCCGGTTCTCGTAAGGAAAATACCGAGGCGACCACGGAGCACGAACGCACTCCAAATCCCACGCGAAACCACGACCGAGAACGCTCGGTCAGGCCAACCCGCCACCATTCGCGCCACACGGGATGCAGAGCCACGCGACGCCCGAACGGTCGAAGGACCACGCCCGCACGACAGGTTGAGACGGCCAACGCCCCGGAGGGGCGCCAACGCCGTTCGAGGTGAATTGACGATGATGGCGAGCGCACAGAAGCGATCCCCCAGCCCACTTGAGCAAGCGCAACGGCGCGACCGCGTCGGCGTGAAGTCCGCCACGACGGGCTCCGGCGCCGCACGCCGGCGCCTCTCCCACGAGGACGAGCGCCTGCTCAAGCAGATCCTCCTCAAGCCGCAGGACTACATCGACAGCGAGGTCTTCTACGACCCCGACGCCGAGCGCAAGATCTACGACGAGGCCCCCCCGATCCAGCAGCCCGACACCTCGTGGTACCACCCCGTGATGGACGACCTCTCCGGGGCCCGCAGCCGCACCGTCAAGAGCTCCCAGCAGGTCATCCTGACCGCCGCCGAGGAGCGGGTGCTCTTCCACCAGTTCAACTACGCCCGCCACCGTGTGCGGCTCCTCCAGGACGACATCTGGGCCAACGCCGACAAGCAGCCCACCCCCCCTCAGGCTGAGGAGGTCCTCTCCTGGTACCGCCGGGCCGACCGGATCCGCGAGCAGATCGCGGAGACCAACCTCGCGCTCGTGCTCGCGATGGCCAAGCGGACCCGCATGAGCGAGGTCGACTTCGCCGACCTGGTCAGCGAGGGCAACATGGCCCTGCTGCGCGCCGTCGACAAGTTCGACGCGGGCCGTGGGTACAAGTTCTCGACCTACGCCTGCCGGGCCATCCTTAAGGCCTTCAGCCGGCAGGGCATGAAGCTCAGCAAGTACCGCCAGCGCTTCCCCACCGACTTCGACCCCAAGCTCGAGAAGTCCAACTTCCTCGAAACGAAGCGGGCGTCCTTTGAGAAGGACGCCGCCGAGGAGGTCCGCACCATCGTCATGGACAACCGGGCCGATCTGACCGAGGTCGAGCGGACCGTCATCGAGCACCGCTTCGGGCTCGAGAGCAGCAGCGCCGAGAAGCCCATGACCCTCGAACAGGTCGGCCAGATCATCGGCGTCACCAAGGAACGCGTCCGCCAGATCCAGAACAAGGCCATGGAGAAGATCAGGCTCGAACTCGAGTCCAAGTTCCTCGGCGAATCGACCAACGGCGCCAAGCCCGAGGCCGCCGCCGCCAACTGAGGCTCGCCCCCCCGGCCACGCAAGGAACCGCGGGGGGCCTGTCCGCGAATCGAGAAGACCGCAGCGCGGCCCGTTACCGGGCGGCCCCCGACCTATCCTTCGGGGCTCGAGCCGGGGCGGGCCGCGCGTCCGTCTTTCCCCAGTGGGGTGGGGGCACGGCGAGCGGATCACCGGGGTAGAACACGCCGGGCGGAGCCCCGGCCGCCAGTCAGGGGAGCGAATCGTGACGCCGATCGATACGGACGCCAGCGCCGCACCGGTGCCCACGGGGCACATCTCCGTCGGGCCGCTCAAGACCGACCCCCACGCGACCCGCTGGGGCGACTTCCTCAAGGCGACCATCCGCCTCGAGGCCTCCGACCTCATCATCAAGACCGATCAGCCACCGAGCGTGCGCCTCAAGGGCTCGCTCAAGAAGCTCGACACCGCCCCGGTCACGATGGACGACTGGAAGGCCATCATCAACAACATCCTCTCCGACGAGCAGAGGGCCGACCTGCACAAGTTCGGCTCGGTCGACTTCGCCTACGACTACGACGACAACACCCGCTTCCGCGTCAACCTCTTTCAGGCCCGGGGCCGCATCTCCGTCGCGGCCCGACGCATCACCTCGAACATCCTCCCCTTCGAGAAACTGGGCCTGCCCCCCGTCATGAGCGACATTGCCATGCAGCCCCAGGGCATCGTGCTCCTGTGCGGCGTCACGGGCTCGGGCAAGAGCACCACGATCGCCTCGATGCTCGACTATGTGAACGAGCGCAAGCGGGTCCACATCCTCACCATCGAGGACCCCATCGAGTACATCTTCCACGACAAAAAGGCGACCATCAATCAGCGCGAGATCGGCATCGACTGCCTCGATTTCAAGATCGCCCTCCGCGCCCTCGTCCGCGAAAACCCCGACATCGTCCTCGTCGGCGAGATGCGCGACAAGGAGACCTTCGAGGCTGCCCTTCACGCCGCCGAGACCGGCCACCTCGTCTACGGCACCATCCACGCCTCCAGCACCACCCAGACCTTCAGCCGGATCTACGGCCTGTTCGAGCAGGAGGAGGTCGAGCAGGTCCGCCGGATCCTTGCCTACCAGATGCGCGCCTTCGTCTACCAGAAACTCCTCCCCACCCTCCACGAGCACATCCACCGCATCCCCGCCCTTGAGATCCTCATCAACAACAGCGTCGTCCGCAAGCACATCCTCGAAGGCCGAGAGGGCGAACTCCGCGAGTACCTCAAGTCCATCGAGGCCCGCCAGACCGGCATGGTCGATTTCAACCAATCCCTGGTCGACCTCGTCGAGAACGAGACCATCCACCTCCGCGTGGCCATGGAGGCGACCCCCAACGCCGACGAACTCCAGATGCGGCTCAAGAAACTCGCCTGACCCCGATGGCGACGGGCGGCCCCGCAGGCCGCGGGCCTGTGCTATCCTCGTCCTCGCCAAACACGCGGATCTGAGGACCCCACCGTGCCCACCGAATTGACGCTGAACGACCCCGCCCTCGGCCCGCTCACCCTCGCCCAGGCCGCCTTCGTCCTCGTCTCTTGGTGGAAACTCCTCTTCTACGCCGTCCCCTTCCTCGGGTGGGCCTGGATCGTCTCCTCCGTCTTCGACAAGCAGGCCGAGAGATTCCACCTCGGCCGCGAGACCTGGGGCGCCGTCCACCTCGTCGTCGGCCTCGTTGCCCTCGCCGTCGGGATGCTCATCCCCATCCCGGCGTGGTGGTCCTTCCTCGTCGGCGTCGTGATCATGTCCGCCATCCTCGCTGTCCATGTCGTCGCCTTCGTCGCCATCACGAACAAGGACGAACGCGTCCCGGATCACCTCAAACTCAGACTTGATTTCTCCGCCCTCTCCTCCGCGAGCGACCGCCGCAAGGCCGCCAAGCTCGCCGCGACCGTCTCCATGGAGATCCGCGATCCGAAGGGCACCGTCATCCCCGCGCCCGACAAGGAAAGCCCCGAGTACCAGGTCCGCGTCGACGCCGAGCAGATCATCCTCAAGGCACGCGCCATGCGCGCCCGCCGCGTCATCTTCACCGCACGGTCCCAGGAGGGCGGCTCCTCCGCCGAGTTCATCATCGACGGCGTCCGCCACCCCGGCGAGGCCTACACCCCGCAGAAGGCCAAGGCCGTCATCGATTTCTGGAAGGCCTGCGCCGGGCTTGACACCAAGGATGTCCGCCGGCGGCTCGTCGGGCAGTGCACCATCGTCGAGCACGAGGCCAAGGTCCCCGTCCGCGTCGTCTCCATCGGGCACCAGGGCGGCATCCGGGTCACGATGCTCTTCGACCCCGCCAAGCAGGTCACCCGCGCCCCCGCCGAGCTCGGCTTCACCGCCGACCAGCTGACCGCGATGCAGGGCATCGTCAAGACGAAGGGCGGCGTCGTCCTGCTCGCCGCGGGGCCCCAGAACGGGCGCACCACCACGCTCTACAGCGTGCTCAAGATGCACGACGCCTACACGAGCAATGTCCAGACCCTCGAGATCGAGCCCCAGGCCCAGCTCGAGGGCATCCGCCAGGTCGAGTTCAAGCCCGACGCCGACGCCGAGTTCTCCACCACCATCCGCTCCATCCTTCGCAGGGACCCCGACATCGTCGGCGTGGCCGAGCTGCCCGATGTCGAGACCGCCCGAGAGGTCTCCAACGCCGACACCGACCGCACCCGGATCTATGTCTCCCTCAACGCCGACAACGCCCTCGCCGCCATCCAGGTCTGGGTCAAGGCCGTGGGCGACCCCGAGAAGGCCGCCAAGGGGCTCGCCGGCGTCGTCGCCCAGAAGCTCATCCGCCAGCTCTGCGGCAACTGCCGAGTCGCCTACCAGCCCCCCCCGGATCTGATCAAGAAACTCGCCCTGCCCGCGCAGGTCCAGCAACTCTTCAAGAAGGGCGGCCAGGTCCTCATCCGCAACAAAGCCGAGGTCTGCCCCGTCTGCCAGGGCATCGGCTACGAGGCCCAGATGGGCGTCTTCGAGGTCTACCCGATCGGGGCCGAGGAGCGACGCCTCATCGCCGCCCAGGACTGGGCCGGGCTCCGCGCTGAGATGCGCAAGCGCAAACTCCCCGGCATCCAACAGGCCGCCCTGCTCAAGGCCGTCGAGGGTCTCACCAGCATGGAAGAGGTCCAGCGCATCTCTGCCCCGCCCCCGCAGAAGGACAAGAAGCAGCCCGCCGGCGCCAAGCCCTCCGGAACCCAAGCCTGAACGCTGGCGTCAGAGTTCGCAGACCAGCCCCGCGAAAAGCCGCGATCGCACCATTGGGACACTCGCCATGTACATGAACATCGCCGCCCTGCTCATCGTCCTCGGCCTGACCTGGGTCTGGATGAACCGCGGCTTCTTCAACGCCCTCATCCACATGTTCTGCACCCTCTTCGCCGGCGCCATCGCGTTCGCCGTCTGGGAGCCGCTGGCCATGTTCCTCATCGGGCTCGCCCCCGCCAAGGGCATGGGAGCCGTGCTCGAGTACATCGCCTGGGGAGCAAGCCTCCTGCTCCCCTTCGGCCTCTCCCTCCTCCTCCTCCGCGTCGTGACCGACTCGCTGGTCTCGAGCAACATCAAGTGCCTCGCCGCCGCCGAATACGCCGGGGGAGGAATCTGCGGCGCCGTTTCCGGCGCCGTCACCGCCGGCATCCTCGTCATCGGAATGGGCTACATGCCCCTCGGCACCGGGTACCTCGGCTACCGGCCCGTCGACTACAGCGACAGCGGACAGGGCCGGGGCGCCCTCGAACGCTCCGGAGGGCTCTGGGTCCCCGTCGAACGCTTCACCGCCGGGCTCTACGGCCAACTCTCCCGCACCACCCTGAGCACCTCACGCCCGCTCGCCGAGTGGCGCCCCGATCTCGACATCGGCGGATACGCCTCCAACATCAGCGTCGCCGGCGGCATGGGCCGCGTCGCCATCAAGCCCGACGACTTCCGAATCCTCAAGACCTACGCCGTCGGCGAGCCCGACGGCTCCAGCCGCATCAGCGACCTCCTCGTCGAGAGCACCGCCCCGGACGCCCTCGTCCAGTCCTATCTCGATCTCAACGGCCAGCCCGTCCAGACCGGCTCGCTCTTCGGCGTCGTCGTCGAGTTCAAGGACGGCGCCAAGGAGACCAACGGGCAGGTCGTCATGGGCAACGGACAGGCCAAGCTCATCATGGAGGACCGCGACGGCAACGCCGTCGTCGCCCACCCCGTCGCCCTCATCAGCCAGGCCCGCTCCGACAACGCCACGCTCTTCGGACGCTGGAAGTTCGACGGCGATGAGGTCTTCATCGCCTCCGTCGGCGGCGCCGCCATCGCCAACATGGCTTTCGAGTTCGTCGTCCCCGCGGGCGCCACGCCCCGCGCCATCAGCATCCGGAACACCCGCGTCCTCCTCGACGACGCCCCCGCCCCGACCGCCTTCCCCACCCCCGCCTCGCGCTTCGCCGCCGTCTCCTCCGGCTCCATCATCGGCGGCGCCACCGTCGACGATCTCGACACCTCCGACGCCACGCGGGTCACCGCCTCCGCCACCACCGGCGCCGCCACCGACTCACCCGCCGTGATCCCGGGCAACGCCCTCGGGTTCTCCTTCGAGGTCCGCCAGAAGGGAACCGCCGAACTCGACGCCAACAACCGCATCGTGCGCGGCGGCTCCAAGTTCCGCCCCAACGAGGTCAACAACCGCGGCGCCGACCGAAATGTCATCGTCGACCGGCTCGCCGTCTCCCCCGATGTCGTCATCGTCAAGATCGATGTCAGCCCCGACACCGCCGCCAGCATGCTCGGCCGCGCCGCACGCAGCGTCGACCGCATCCTCCCCCCGCAGTTGATCGACACCAACGGCACCGCCTACCCCGCCGTCGGCTACATCTACCGGGACGCCAGCATCATCGAGTTCGCCTACGACCCCGCCCAGCCCATCCGCGGCACCGCCGAGATCCCCTACACCATCAGCTCCTCCCGCTCCGACCAGAGCCTCCAGCTCATCTTCCGATGCAGCAAGGGCGTCGAGATCGACCACTACGCCATCGGCTCCAAGGTGATTGTCGACATCGAGCCCCCACTCCTGCTCGACATGAACCAGAACTGATTCTGGCCGCCCTCGCCCCGCGGAGCTCTGATTCCGTCCTCCGTTCACATCGGTGCGCAACGGGCCGTGGGCGCGAGCCCGCGGAGCACCGTCCCCCGAACGCGCCAACATCTGGAATCACGATCTGCATCCGAGACCATTCGCTCCCCGCGTCACGGCAGCGGGCATCAATGAAAAACGCCGGCCTCGCGAGCCGGCGTTCGTCAAGAACCCGCTTACACCCGATCCCCTGACTCAGCCCGCCGACTCAGCCGACTCGGCCGGAGCCGCGCCCTTCTTCCCCCTCGGCTTCGTGATCAGGTTGCCCTCGTTGTCGAACTCCATCTCCTCACGCTCGACATCGATCTGGCGATCCGCCACCACCCAGACCTTGATCGTCGCCTCCAGGTCCGTGTCGAACTTGATCAGCACCTCGTACGAATCAACACGCTTGATCGTCTGCGCCAGACGGACCTCACGCGGCTGCACCGGGAACCCCAGCTCCGTCAACGCCGCCGCGATGTCCTGCTGCGACACCGACCCGTACAGATGCCCCTGGTCGTTGCACGACCGCGTCATCGTCAACTCGAGCCCGTCGATCTTCTTGATCAACGCCGCACGCTGCGAACGCAGCTCCGCCAGCTGCTTCTCAGCCTTCCGGCGCTTCTCGGCAAGGTCCGCCAAGATCTCCTCGCTCGGCTCCGTCGCCAGGCTCCGGGGAAGCAGGAAGTTCCGGGCATACCCGAGGCGGACATTCACCACATCGCCGACAATCCCGAGATTGTCGACATTCTCAACCAGCAGCAACCGCACGGTCTTGGCCACGACGGGCCTCCTTTCGCTGTCCTCGCCCCCGGCCCCGAACACACGCCCCGGGGGAAGTTGAGGAGCCGGACACACCCCGGCCCCAACGCCGAATCACGATCCACGAGCAGGGGCCAAGCCTAGGCCCCGCCCGACCACAATTTCTGCCCGACCACCGTTGCCGCCCGAAGCAGGTCAGAACGGGATGTCGTCCGCCTCCATCGCCTCCCCACCGCCGTAGGAAGACCCGCCCCCGCCCGCCGACGATCCGCCGCGTGGGCCCCCGCCCCCACCGCCGCCACCACCGCCGGAGTCGACAAACTGGAAACTCTCGACCACGACGCGGAGTTTGGACTGCTTGCTCCCGTCCTTGCCCTCCCACTGGTCGAGCTTGAGCCGCCCCTCGATGAACACCGGGCGGCCCTTGTGCAGGTACTGCCCCATCACCTCCGCCGTCCGCCCCCAGGCCTCGCAGTCCACGAAGGTCACCTCCTCGCGCTGCTCGCCCGACTGGGTCTTGTACCGGCGGTTGACCGCGATCCCGAAGTTCCCCACCGCCTGATTCCCGGCCGTGTGCCGGATCTCCACATCACGCGTCAGGTTCCCCATCAGGAACACCCTGTTCAGACTCCCGGCCATCGTGACCCCCTTCCGTTCATCGAGGATACCGAATCATACCCGAACCGAAAGACTCAATCCTCGTCGTCCCCCGACTCGGGCTCCGAGTCCTCGGCCTCCGCCGCCTCCGGCTCCGGAGCCCCGAGCCGCGCCCCCATCCGACGCTGCTCGGCCTCACCAGCCGCCGCACGCTCCGCACGCAGCTTCGCCTCCGTGATCAGCCCCTCGCGGTCGTTGGCCGCCCGCGCCTGGTCCTCGCTCATGTGGTCCGCACGCACCACCAGCACCCGCATGATGTGCTCCGAGAGCGTGCACTCACGCTCGATCCGCGTCACCGCGTCGCCCGCCGCCTTGAAGTACGACAGGATGAACACCCCGCGCTTCTGCTTGTCGATCTCGAACGCCAGCCGACGCTCGTCCCACTTCCGCATCGCCAGAACCTCGGCCCCGCCCTTCTCAAGGATCTGGTCGATGTGCTCCAACGCCGCGCTGAAGTTCGCCGCCTCCGCCTGGCTGATCAGGAACATGCACTCATAAAGCCGGCTCGGGGGAGCCGCGGTCTCGGTCGTCATGGTCTACTCCGTTTCCTTCTTCTCGGAACTCTTCATCGATCCGGAAAGCCAGCCCGGGTCCACCCCGGGCCCCGCCCCTCCGGTCTCACCTGCCCCGGACTGCTCCTTCGGGTGGGTCCGCGCCCGTCCGGCGTTCTGCTGCGGCACCCGCTGGTTGAACCTGTTCATCGCCGCGTCAACACCCTGGCCCAGGATCACCTCCACGGCCTCCGCGGCATCCTTCAACGACGCCTCGAACCCGGGCCACTCCTCCTCCGTCACCCGGCTCAACACCCAGTCCGCCTGGTTCATCAGCGCGGGCTTCGACCCGATCCCCACACGCACCCGCGGGTACTCCGCCCCGCCCAACGCCGAGTCGATGTCCTTCAGCCCGTTGTGACCCGAATCCCCGCCCCCCGAACGCACGCGGATGTGCCCAACCGGGAACGCCAGTTCATCGACGATCACCACCAGGTCCGTCCGAGGCTCCACCTTGAAGAACCGGACCGCCTCGCCAACCGCAAGCCCGCTCCGGTTCATGTAGGTCGTCGGCTTCATCAGCACGCACTTCTCGCCCGCGATCCGCGCCTCCACGCACGCCGCGTGGAAACGGCCCCGGGCCGCCTGCCCACCCGCGTGACGCGCCGCAAGCCGGTCCACCACCAGGAACCCGGCGTTGTGCCGCGTCCTGGCGTACTCGTGACCCGGATTGCCGAGACCGACGACCAGCTTCATGCCGAACAACCCTCGAGGTGGATCAGCCCTCGTCCTTCTTCCGCTCCGTGAGCACCACCGGCGCGGCCTGCTCGGTCACCTGCCCGGCCTCCCCGGAATCCGGCCCGTGGGCGTGGTGGATGATGTGCGCCACCTCGGCCTTCGGGTCCGACAGCAGCTTCATCGTCGGCAGCGGGAGTGCCACATCTCCGGCGTGGATCGTCCCGCCGACATCGAGGTCCGTGATGTCGACCTCGATGAAGTCCGGCAGGTTCGTCACCGCGCACTCGATCTCGAGTTCCGTCACCGCGTGCATCAGCGTCGTTCCCGCGCTCTTCAGGCCCACCGCGTCGCCGATCAGGTGGATCGGCACGCGCACATGCACCCGCTCGTTCAGGTCAACCCGAGAAAGGTCGCAGTGAACGATGTTCGTCCCCAGGTAGTCGTACTGAAGGTCACGCAGGAGCACCGTCTCGCTCTCGCCGCCCTCCATTTCGAGGCGATACACCTTCTCGCCCTTCATGATGTGCGTGATCGCCTCCTTCGCGTTCAGCACCACCGCCACCGGCTCTTGCTTGTGGCCGTACACCACCGCGGGAAGACCGCCCTGCTCCCGGATCCGACGCGAGTACCGAGACCCGATCCGCTCACGCTTCTTCGCAACCAGCACTGGGGCTTGTTCGTGCATCGCTCGACCTTTCCTCAAGCCCGTCCCCTCCCCGGGGCGGGCGGCCTTTCTCTAACGCTTCATCTCCGCCCGCCTGAAGATCGCGCTCACCGACCGGTCCTCGTGGATCCGGCGGATCGCGTCGCCCAGCAACGGGCCAACACTCAGAACAACCAACTTGTCGGAAAGCACCCGACGCTTGTCCTCCGACATCGGCACCGTGTCCGACACGATCACCCGCGTCACCGGCGACTGAGCCAGCCGCTGGGCCCCCAGGCCCGCGAGCACCGCGTGCGTCGCCGCGACGAGCACTTCCTTCGCCCCGCAACGCATCACCAGCTCCGCCGCCTCGCACACCGTCCCGCCCGTCGAGATCATGTCGTCGAACATCAGGACCGTCTTCCCCTCGACGCTCCCGATCAGGTTCCCCGTCTTGACCTCCGTCCCGCTCAGCCGACGCTTGTTGATGATCGCAAGCTCCCCGTGCAGCTCCTGCGCGAGACCCTCGGCCACCTTCACATTCCCGACATCCGGGCTCACCATGCACAGCCCGCTCAGCTCGCCCTTGATCGAATCGAAGTAGTCCAGGAACACCTCCGTCGCCGAGAGGTGGTCCACCGGAAGGTCGAAGAACCCCTGGATCTGCGCCGCGTGCAGGTCGATCGTCAGCACACGATCCGCGCCCCCGGCCGCGATCATGTTCGCCACCAGCTTCGCCGTGATCGGCGTCCGACCCTCGCTCTTGCGGTCCTGCCTCGCGTACCCGTAGTACGGGATCACCAGCGTCACGCGCCGCGCCGACGCACGACGGAGGCAGTCTGTAAAGATCAGCAGCTCCATCAGGTTGTCGTTCACAGGCGCGCTCGTCGAGCTGATCACGAAGCAGTCGCGCCCCCGGACATCCTCCTCCAGCTTCACCAGAAGCTCCCCGTCGGGGAACACATGCGTCCGCGCGTCCCCGAGAGGCATCCCGAGATGACGGCACACCTTCTCAGCCAGCTCCCGGCTGTGCCGACCCGCGAACACCCGCATCCCGCGCAGCTCGTTCATCGCGCAACCCCCCCGCCGCGACGGGCCCTGAAGATCGCGTCGACCTCCGCCAGCTGCTCCAGCGTGTTGATGCTCAGCACATCCTCGGGCGGCACCGCGTCGATCACCTCGACACGCTCCCCCGTCGAGAGCATCAGCTCCGGAACATCCGTGATGTAGTACTCCCCGCTCACCTCGTTCCGCTTCACCCGCTCCAGCGACGAGAAAAGCCGACCCGCGTCGAAGCAGTAGTAACTCGGGTTCACCTCGCGGATCGCGAGCTCTGCTTCGGTCGCGTTCTTCTGCTCCACGATCCGGAGGAACGCCCCGCCGGCGTCGCGCACGATCCGCCCGTACCCCGTCGGGTCCGAGATCACGCTCGTCGCCAGCGCCGCCGAGGCCCCCCGCTCCCGGTGACGGGCCAGAAGCGTCCGCAGCGTCTCCGGGCGGATCAGCGGCCCGTCGCCCGCCAGCACGAACACATCGTGCCCCGCCCCCGAGCCGCGCCCGCCCCCGTACCCCCCCCCCGCGCCACCCCCCGCCCCCCGGGCCCCCCCCCCCCCGGCCACCCC
>DAINDF010000002.1:950-7869 GCA_036732005.1 Phycisphaerales bacterium | reverse complement strand
CGTTTTCAGCATAAGCGGCATAGGCGGAATCACTTCCGGGCGCACGGTGAAATCGACCTCCTGGAACGCGACCACCCCTCCGCTCCGTACGGATTTCAGAAGCCTCGCCAGCACCTTCTCCGGCGAGGGGATGTACATCAGCACCGCCCTTCCGACGAGCGCGTCGAACATGCCCTCGGGCTCGGCGGATGCTATGTCGCAGCAGACGTACTTAACGTTCCCGCGCCCCTCGGCCTCTACGCGCCTCCGCGCCGACTCCTGGATCTCGGGGTTCTTTTCGAGGCTGACGACCTCGCCCGTGGGGCCCACCATCTCCGAAAGGAGAATAGTCACGTCCCCCGCCCCCGAGCCGAGCACGCCCCGGTACACCCCCGCCGCGCAACGCACCGCGTGCCCCGTCCCCTGCTGCTCCAACTGCTCGGCGAACTCGACCCGCTCACCGTACCCCGACAGCGCCTCCCGAACCAGTTCCTGCTTGTATCCAACAACCGCCACCACGCGCCCGCACCCCGCCTCCAGGCACGCGTCGACCACCGCGCACACCATCGGCCGACCGCCCACCTCGTGGCAGACCTTCGGCAGATCGCTCTTCATGCGCGTGCCCTTGCCCGCCGCGAGCACGATCGCCGAAAGACCCCGTTGTGATTGCCCTGTCTCCATCATCGCCTCTGGTCTCGCGAGAACTTCCCCGCCAGGACTCGAACCTGGACTAGATGAACCAAAATCACCTGTGCTGCCAATTACACCACGGGGAACCGTCCGCCAACCCGGAAAGTCGCGGCCGGCAATCACGCCGCGCACGCACCACCCGGAACGCTGGAAGGCTCATGCTTCGGGGACGCGGACCCTCCTGCTCGGGTCGGGCTCAAGCCGACCGCCTCGCGGACCACCTCGACGCGGTCCGCGATCCCGACACACGGGGAGCGTGGGCCGCGGCACACGAGCGAGCCGACCTCTCGGGCCGACCCGCATGGAGCGGCACCCCCCGCTGCCGCGCCGGGTCGCCCTATAGGGGCACACTCCGGGCCGGGGGACGCATGACCACGCCTCAGGCACGCCGGGAATCCCGGCCCGCCGTCCGTCGTGGTCGGCTCCGAACCGACGAAGTGTAGAACCGCCCACCCCCCGGTCAACCACCCCCAACCCGATCAGGCACCACCCGAGTCCTCGACACCACCCTCGCCCGCGCCGCTGTCCCCCTCCACGGCGTCACGCCCGATCAGGTCGTAACAAGTCGCCAGCAGCCCCACCAGCGGGAACCGGCTCTCCTGGAACGGGCTCGGCCCCAGCCGCCGCAGCAACGGGTGGCTCACCACCGGGGGCTCCACCGGCACACTCGGCACGCTCGCCGCCGACGGGGCTCGCCAGAACTGCCCGACCTGCTCATCCAGCGGCGGCCACGCCGCGTCGCTCAACCCCGGCACATGGGCCGCGTACACCGGCTGCGGCCCATGCCCCGCCACACCCTGCGAACGCCGCTCCCGCAGCCCCTCGATCAACTCCCCGCGTGAGAGCCCACGCAACTCCAGGATCAGGAACGGGTCCTCTCCGAGCCGCTCGGTCAGCAAGGCCGCCACGCACACCGCGTGTTTGCACCAGGGCTTCGCCTCATGGCAGGTGCACGACACCTCGGGCTCCCCGGGCCCCGTCGGGAACACATGCAGGCCCAGCGGCACGAACACATCCTCGATGCTCGGGGGCAACTCCCCGGAAAGCAGCTTCGCCGCGAAACGGGACTGCTCCGCCAACGCACGCAACGCCCGATCGCAGTCCGCCGGCGAGAAACGCGGGAGCGCAAGCGTCGTCGTGTACGCCCTCGGCCGACGCCCCTGCACCAGCGCCTCCGCCCGCCCGTTCTCAAACGAGATCCGCCGCGTCTGCCCCGCTCGCGCGTACTCGAGCCCCTCCCGCAGCGCGTCCCCGTCCGCCCCTTCCTCGATCAGCCGCCACACCCGCTGCTCGGCCCAGCCCTCCGGCCCCCCCTCCTTGCGCTTCAGACGCACCCCGCCGCGAACCCGCTTGGGGTTCACCGGCAGCTTCGTCTCCCGACGAAATCCCCCCGCCGGCGGCGGCGTGCCCCCGCCCGCGGGATTCACCGGATTCCCCGATTCTCCTGTCAAACGAACACCCTCCATGATGCCCCGAACCGCGCCCCCCGCCCTCGGCGCCCGAACCCCAAGGGTTGGCCCGCACCCGATCGAAGTCGAGCGACAGCCCCCTTCTCCCCGCAACACCGATCAAGGCTCGTCGCCCACCGCCTCCGCACGCAGCGTCAGGATGTCACGCAACTGCTGCGTGTCCAGCTCCGTAAGCCACCGCTCGCCCGAGCCGATGATGTTCTCCGCGAGCTCGGTCTTCGCCTCGATCATCTCGTCGATCCGCTCCTCGAGCGTCCCACGCACCACGAACTTGTGCACATGCACCGTCCGTGTCTGACCGATCCGGTACGCCCGGTCCGTCGCCTGGTTCTCCACCGCGGGGTTCCACCACCGATCGAAGTGGAACACATGCGTCGCCGCCGTCAGATTCAGACCCACACCGCCCGCCTTCAAACTCACGATCAGGATCGGCGCATCCCCCGCCGGGTTCTGGAAGTGCTCCACCATCTTCTCGCGCGCCTTCTGCGGCGTCCCGCCGTGCAGGAACAGCACCTCCCGCCCGAGCTCGTGACGCAGCATCGACGCCAGCAGGTGACCCATCTGGCGGAACTGCGTGAACACCAGGGCCCGCTCACCCTCCGCAAGCACCTCGTCCAGCATCTCCATCAACCGCGTGCACTTCCCGCTCCGCGCCGGGCTCGGCGACACGCCCTCCGCCCCGTCCTTCAGGAACTGCTCCGGGTGGTTGCAGATCTGCTTCAGCTTGATCAACGCCGCCAGCACCAGCCCGCGACGGTGGATCCCCTCGCTCTGCTCCACCGCCGAGAGCATCCGGCTCACGCACGACTGGTACAACTCCGCCTGCTCGCTCGTCAGGTGCGAATACTCCCGCGTCTCCAGCTTCTCCGGAAGATCCGCCACCACCGTCGGGTCCGTCTTCACCCGCCGCAGGATGAACGGACGCACCAGCCCCCGCAACTGCTCGCTCTTGGCCGCGTCCCGGTAACGCTCGATCGGCTGGCTGAACCGTCTCCTGAACTCGGGACCGCTCCCGAGGTACCCGGGGTTCAGGAACTCCATGATCGACCACAGCTCGCTCAGCCGGTTCTCGACGGGCGTGCCCGTCAGCGCGATCCGACGATCCGCCTGGAACGACCGGACCGCCAGCGACTGCTTCGCCGCCGGGTTCTTGATGAACTGCGCCTCGTCCACCACCACCCGGCCCCACTTCACCCGCGACAACGCCTCCTGGTCACGGTTCGCCAGCGCGAAGGTCGTCACAACCGTGTCGTGCCCCTGCGCCGCCTCCACCAAGGCGTCCCCGGTCAGCCGATCCAGGCCGTGGTGCACCAATACCTTCAACTGCGGCGCGAACCGACGAGACTCCTTCAGCCAGTTCCCCACGACCGACATCGGCACGATCAGCAGCGTCGGCGCGACGACCCCCCCGACCTCCGCCGCCCGCTCACGCTCGTGGATCAGCAACGCGAGCAATTGCACCGTCTTGCCCAAACCCATGTCGTCCGCCAGGCAGCACCCGAACCCGAACTGCTCCATGAACGCAAGCCACGAAAGCCCACGCTCCTGGTAAGGCCGGAGCGTCCCGTGGAACGCCAAGGGCGCCGTGATCGTCGGCAGGCTCGCCGTCACCGACTCGTCGCCCCCCAGGATCGACGACACCCACCCCGTCGCCTCCACCCCGATGACATGCAGCCCCATCTTCCGCGCGTCGCACCCGAACGCCAGGCGCAGCGCCTCCCCGAGCGCCATCTCACCGCCCGGGTTCGCGCGGATGAACTCCACCGCCGCCTTCACATCCTCGGGCCGGATCTCCACCCACCGACCTTCGATCCGCACCAGCGGCGCCTTCTGCGACGCCAACTGCTCGAACTCGTGCAGCGTCAGCGTCGTCCCGCCCACCGCGATGTCCCACTGATACCCGACAAGCGCGTTCAGACCCAGCCGCGGGGCCCCCCCATCCGAGCCCGGCATCGCCTCGCCCAGCGACTCCATCGACTCGCTCTGAATCCGCAGCCGAGCCCCGAGACGACCAATCGGCGAGTCCCACCACGAGGGCGTCTCCACCCCGAACCCCGACTCGACCAGCACAGGCTTGACCTCGCGGAGAAACCGGTACGCCTCCGTGGTCGTCAGCATCACCTCGATCGGCTCAGCCTCGTCCAACGCCCGCTCAAGCGATCCGAAGTACCGGCTCGCCCGCCCCAACTCCGCCAGCAGCAACTCCTGGGGCGACTCCAGCAAAAGCCCGCGGATGCTCACGCTCTCCCGCGACAACCCCCAGATGTCCACCGCGTCCACCACGAGCGTCGGGTCCTCCTGGTTCTGCAGATGCAGGCTCAGCGACCACCGAACGCTGTCCGGCGGGGGCCCCTCCACTTCCGCCACCGTCTCCTCCAGGGGCTCATTCAACCGCACCAGCAGCCGCCAGGACGAACTCTGCCCACGGTCCTCCAGCGAGCCCACCCACCGGCGCACGCGGCGCGACATCTCCGTGCGGACCGCCTCGCTCGCCGTCACCGACCGCCCATCGGCCAGCAGCCCCTGGAGCCACGCCACATGCGCGTCCGACGCGTCACGACCATCGATCGTGTCCGTCATCTCCTCGGCGATCAGCGTCCGCCGGCACGCCGCATCCGTCAGCCCGATCAACGCGCCCTGGATCACCGTCCACGGCGTGCTGTCCACCTCCCCCACCGACGCCCGCACCGAGGGCGGCATCAACGCCGCGATCGCACGCACCCGCTCCGCCGTCGCCGCATCCCCGAGCCACGGCATCCACCCCGCCGACAGCGCCCGGTCGTCCTGAAACAGCATCGGAACAAACCGCTGCTGCGCGAGCAGATGGTCCGCCAGCACGCCGAGCAGCGCAAAGAACCGAACGCTCTCCCCCGCCTCCACGCCCGCGTGCGCCTCCGACGCCGCCAGTTCCAGCAGCCCGTCCAGCGTCTCCCGGAGCCCCTCGTACTCCAATGCAAGCGCCGCGACCCGCCGCGACTCCAGCCGCACCGACGCCGTCAGATCGATCGCCTCACGCCCCGTTTCATGGGCCAACTGCTCGCTCGGCAGCGTCGCCCACCCGCCGCCCCCATCCCCGACGCACGGCAGCCGCAACACCAGCTCACGAACCTCGCACGACCCGAGCAACGCCGACAGCGAACGCAGCCCCTCCCCCGAGAGCGCGAACGGATGGACATCCCCGGACTCTCCCGCCCCGCGTGTTGAAAGGAACCGGGCCGAAGACTCGCCCCACAAACACACCCGGCCGTCGTGGAAGCACGCGTGCAGCACCACCGTGTCGCGCAGCGAGAGCACCATGGAAGATCACCTCAAGCACGAACCTCCGGGCGATCCGTCGCCCGGAAGGAACGCGAAATAGGGGCGGAGGGACTCGAACCCACGACCAACGGATTAAAAGTCCGCTGCTCTACCGACTGAGCTACGCCCCCGGTGGAAACCGCCAATCGTAGACGCCAAACCAACCCCGGTCGGTCGGGGCGCAATCACGCCCCGCCCGGCCCGGCAAACGCCGAACACCCAGCCACACCCCAGAACCTGAACGATCCCTACACCACGCCCGCCAACGCCGCGCCCCAACGCGCCCGCGCCCGGTTCGCCGCCGGTGTCACCGAGTCCGGCCACCACCAGCAGTCCTCCAGCCGCAGCCCCATCTCGCAGCACAACTCCCCGATCTGCGCATCCGACAGATCAAGAAAGGGCGTCTCGATCGCAAGCTCCGGCAGCCCCGCTCGCTCCGCCTCCAGCGACACCAGCCGCGACACCAGCACCGCCCGGCTCGCCGCCTCCGCGATCACCCCCAGCGGCGCGGGCTCATCACTCCCCGGCCCCTGGAACTGCACCGGCCACACCACCCGCCGGCACCCCGCGCTCAGCGCGATCGACCCCGCCCGGAGCAACACCGAGTTCCACCACGCCCCAACGCTCTCAGACGCCGCCCGACGGGGCGATTCCGACTCCACCACCTCCGCGCCCATCGCCTCCGCCTGCCGCCGGACCGCCGCGTCCCGAGCCGCCGGCGGAATCTCCTCCGCCCAGGCGGACCACACCAGCGGCGCCCCCACCCGACGCAGATTCTCCCGGCGAACCGTCTCCTCCGTCGCGATCGCCGTCGCCAGCAGGCCCCCCACGCACCCGTCGGAGATCACCAACGCCCGCCCGACAACCCCCGAGTCCTGTGTGCGCAGCAATCCCGCCATGCCCCCGTTATCGGCCCCCCCGGCCCCGCCCCCCCAATATCCTCCTCCATGCCTACCAACGCCCTCAACCTCGCAAGGCAGCAGCTCGCCGCCGCCCGGAACACCGTCGTCCTCACCGGATCAGGCGTCAGCGCCGAGAGCCAGATCCCCACATTCCGGGATGCCCGCGGCGACGGGTCCATGAAAGCCCTCTGGGCCGAGTTCGACCCCGAGACCCTCGCCACGCCCAAGGCCTACGAGGCCAACCCCGAACTCGTCACCCGGTGGTACGACTGGCGACGCCTCAAGTGCCTCGACGCCCAGCCCAACCCGGGCCACATCGCCCTCGCCCAACTCCAGCAACGCGCGATCCAGCAAGGTCGCGCCTTCACCCTCCTCACCCAGAATGTCGACGGGCTCCACCAACGCGCCGGCTCGAACCCCGTCATCGAACTCCACGGCACCATCATGCAATGGCGCGGCGTCCGCACCGGAACCCCCCCCGTCCAACCCCCAGGCCCCAAAACCCCAATACACCCCACCCAACCCCCCCGCCCACCCCAAACCCCCCCCCACAAAAAAAGAAAAAACAAAAAGAATAGAAAA
>DAINDF010000002.1:0-940 GCA_036732005.1 Phycisphaerales bacterium | reverse complement strand
GCCGTCCTCCCCGATGGCCCCTTCACCGAGTTCCCCCCGACGCTCCCCACGGGCGAACCCCTCCGCCCCGCCGTCGTCTGGTTCGGAGAGAACCTCCCCGAAGAAGCCGTCGTCGCCGCCCTCGAAGCCCTGCGCGCCTGCGACCTCTTCCTCTCGATCGGCACCAGTTCCGTGGTCTATCCCGCCGCCGGCCTCATCCACGCCGCACGCCAGGCCGGCGCCACAACCATCGAGATCAACCCCGACGCGACCCCCATCACCGGCCTCGTCGACATCGCCCTCCGCGGCAAGTCCGGCGAGATCCTCCCCCAACTCCTCTGACCTCGGCCGTCCCCGCGCCCCTCCCGGCGGGCCCGTACCACAACCCAAGGCGATCGCCCGGGCGCCTCATCACCCAAGCCCGAACCGCGCCACTTCACGGTGCTCCGCCCCGCCCGGCCTCAGCACACTCCGCATCAACGCGATCTCCCCGACCTCAAACCCACCGAGTTCCACGCCCTCGTTCACACGGAGCCCCGCCTCCGCTCCCCGGAACCGACACAGCGTTAGGTGCGGCACGAACCGATCCCCCGCCTTCTCCCGGGGCTTTCTCGCCAGGCGCGTCGCAAGCCGCCGCTGCAACTCGAGCAATGCCCCCGGCGCATCCGTCTCCAACGCCACAAGCCGCGCCGCCCCACGCTCCGGCAGCGTGATCAGCCGCACCGCCCGCAGGGTGAACACCCCGATCCCCGAAGCCGACCTCGCCACGCTCTCCGAGACCTCCCCGACCCGCCCCGCCTCCGTGTCGCCGATGAACTGCAGCGTCAGGTGAACCTGCTCCACCGCCGTCTCGCGATTCGCCGGCATCCCGACGCCCCGCCGCGCCTCCAGCGCACCCCGGGCGAACGCACGCGGCGGGTACGCCGCCCCGAACACCCGCCCCGGGCCCGCACACCCGTGC
>DAINDF010000001.1:219981-699249 GCA_036732005.1 Phycisphaerales bacterium | reverse complement strand
TAGGGGCGGGGCGGGCCGACTCAACCCCCGGTGGGGAAGTTCTTTCCCGGGTCGGGGTAGCATGCCGCGATGGGCCGCGTGATTCGGGGGATCGAGTTCGCAGACAGTGTGTTCGAGCCGGCGCCGACGGCGTGGCCCGCGCCGGTCGGGGCGCCGGTGCTGCTGTTCGGGGGATCGTTCGATCCGCCGCACCGGGCGCATGTCGAGTTGGCGGTGGCGGCGCGGGACCGGCTGTTCGGGAAGTCGGGATGCCTCGTCTTCGTGCCGGCGGCGCGGAGCCCCCACAAGGCGTCGGCGCCGCGGGCGAGCGACGAGGACCGTGTCGAGATGCTGCGGCTTGCGATCGGGGGTGAGCCTCGCTGCGCGGTATGGACCGACGAGATCGACCGGCGGGGCGAGGGGGGCGGCGGGGCGAGCTACTGGGTGGAGACGCTGGCGCGGGCGTGCGTCGCGGCGGGCGAGCGGGCGGCGCTGCGGTTCCTGATCGGGGCCGATCAGGCGCTGGCGTTCGATCGGTGGCGCGATCCCGGGGTAATTGTCGCGCTGGCCGAGCCGGCGGTGCTGCTGCGCGACCCGGCGCCGACGCGCGAGGCGTTGCGCCGGGCTTTGCAGATGGGCGGGATCGATCCGGCGGTGTGGATGGGCCGCGTGGTTGAGGTCGGGGTGATGCCCGGGGCATCGACGGACGCACGGGCCGCGCTGGCGCGGGGTGAGCCCGGAGCGGGCCTGCTTGACCCCCGCGTGCTCGCGTACATCAGGTCGCGTGGGCTCTACGCGTCGTGAAGCGGCCGGCGTCCGGGGGCGTCAGTGGGCCACGATCGCCTCGCCGGTGGCGGGGTTGTGGAAGTGGGCGCTCTGGACCGGGACGATTTCTTCGAGGATGTGCTGAAGGACGCAGGCGGGCGAGCCCATGGCGTCGACCTCGTGGATGAGGTCGCGCGGGTAGTGGGCGAGGACCGGCGAGGTCTCTTCCTCGTAGACCCGCCAGCGGTGGCGGATGACCTCTTCCTTGGCGTCGTCGCGGCGGTTCTCTTTGAGCGCGCGGCCGCGGAGGCGCTTGACCATCTCGTCCTGGTCTCGGCAGACGAGGTGGACGATGGCGAGGACATTGACATCCTGCTCGATCATCTTGGCCTGGTTCACATTGCGGGGGATGCCGTCGAGGATGAGGATGTCCTGGTGGGGCTTGTAGAGGCTGAGGACGGCGCGTGCCTTGGCGTTCTCACGCCAGAGGCGCACGGTCAGTTCATCGGGCACGAGTTCTCCGCGTGACATGTAGCGGATGATCTCCTGCCCGGCGCTGGAGTGGACATCGAGGGTGCGGAACATGTCGCCGGTGGACATGTGGTAGAACCCGGGGATCTGGGCGAGGATCTTGCCCTGGGTGCCCTTGCCGACGCCGGGGGCGCCGAAGAGAAGGACGGTCTGGTAACGGGTGGTCATTCCGGATTCTCCCACGCGACGGGCCTCCGCCCGGCGCGATCCCGCCGCGATCGGCCCCGGTGTCACCGACCGGTGCCTGGACCCAGAGTCTTCGGTCGCGGAGCGGGGGGATCAACACCCCGGGCTCGGAACCAGAAAAAAACCGCGGCCGCTCGGGGCGGCCGCGGAGGGGGTCGGAGCGGGGGATGGGGACGCCCAGGTCCGATCAGGCGCCGGCGGCGATGACCTCTTCCTGGAGGTTGCGGGGCATGGGGGAGTAGCGGGAGAACTCCATGGCGCTGGCGGCGCGGCCCTGGGAGAGCCCCCGGAGCGAGGTGGTGTAGCCGAACATCTCGCTGAGGGGGACCTCGGCGGTGATCATCTTGATGGGCCCGCGGTCCTCGGTGTCCATGATCATGCCCCGGCGTGAGGAGAGGTCGCCGGTGACATTGCCGAGGTACTCCTCGGGGGTGGTGATGACGACCTTCATGATGGGTTCGAGGAGGACGGAGCCGGCCTTGTTGACGGCCTCGATGAGGGCGAGGCGGCCGGCCTGCTCGAAAGCGATCTGGCTGGAGTCGACATCGTGGTACTTGCCGTCGATGAGGGTGACCTTGACATTGATGAGGGGGTAGCCCGCGCTGATGCCGCTCTTGGCGGTCTGGCGGACGCCGTACTCGACGGAGGGGATGAACTCCTTGGGGATGGCGCCGCCGACGACGCCGTTGACGAAGGCGATGTTGTCGTCGAACTTGAGGCCGTCGGCGGCGGCCTGCTCGGCGGTGAAGGGCTCGATGGCGATGGTGCAGTCGCCGAACTGGCCCCGGCCGCCGGTCTGCTTCTTGAACAGGCCGCGGGCGCTCTTGCACGAGCCGTTGATGGCCTCGCGGTAGGAGACGCGGGGCTTGCCGACCTCGACATTGACCTTCATGTCGCGGACGATCTTGTTGCGGATGATCTCGAGGTGGAGTTCGCCCATGCCGGCGATGATGGTCTGCCCGGTCTCCTCGTTGTACTCGGAGCGGAAGGAGGGGTCCTCGCGGCGGATGGTGGCGAGGGCGTCGGAGAGCTTCTTCTTGTCGTCGGCGGTCTTGGGCTCGATCGACATGCTGATGACGGGCTCGGGGAAGGTCATGCGCTCGAGGACGATCGGGTCGTCGGAGTCGCAGAGGGTGTCGCCGGTGATGGAGTCCTTGATGCCAACGAGCGCGACGATGTTGCCGGCGCTGACGGAGTCGAGGGGCTTGCGCTCCTTGGCGTGCATCTCGAAGATGCGGCTGGCGATCTCACGCTTGCCGTTGACGGGGTTGAGCACGCGGGAGCCCTTCTCGAGCGTGCCGGAGTAGACGCGGGCGTAGGTCAGATCGCCGTGCGTGTCGGAGACGACCTTGAACACGAGCGCGCTGAAGGGCGCGGTGTCGTCATGCGGCCGGGTGAGCTTCTCCTCGGGGTCCTTGGGGTGGACGCCCTGGACCTCGGGGACTTCCTGCGGGTTGGGCAGGTAGTCGATGACGCCGTCGAGCAGGCGCTGCACGCCGACATTCTTGAGGGCCGAGCCGCAGAAGACGGGGTTGCACTCGCGGGCGATGGTGCCCTTGCGGAGGGCGGCGCGGATGTCGTCGACCGTGATGCTGTTCTCGTCCTCGAGGTAGCGTTCCATGAGGGCGTCGTCGAGCTCGGCGGCCTTCTCGACGAGCATGTGGCGCCACTCCTCGGCCTTCTCGCGGAGCTCCTCGGGGATCTCCTTCTCGACGACGGTGGCGCCCTGGTCCTCCTGGAGGAAGAAGTAGGCCTTCATCCCCAGCAGGTCGATGATGCCCTGGAAGTCGTTGCCGTGGCCCATCGGGTACTGCACGGCGATCGGGTTGGCGTGCAGGCGCTTGATGATCGAGTTGAACGAGAACTCGAAGTCGGCGCCGAGCTTGTCCATCTTGTTGATGAAGCAGAGGCGGGGGACCTTGTAGCGGTCGGCCTGACGCCAGACGGTCTCGGACTGGGCCTCGACGCCCTCCTTGCCGTCGAAGACCGCCACAGCCCCGTCGAGCACGCGGAGCGAGCGCTCGACCTCGATGGTGAAGTCCACATGGCCCGGGGTGTCGATCAGGTTGATCTTGTACTCGCGCCCGCTGCGGGTCCAGGGGCAGGTCGTGGCGGCGGACTGGATGGTGATGCCGCGCTCCTGCTCTTCCTGCAGGAAGTCCATGGTCGCGGTGCCCTCGTGCACCTCACCGAGCTTGTAGTTCTTGCCCGTGTAGAAAAGGACGCGTTCGGTGACGGTCGTCTTGCCCGCGTCGATGTGGGCGCAGATGCCGATGTTGCGGATGTGGGAAAGGTCGGTGGCCATTGTCGTCGTCCTCTGCCGCCGGGCGAGTCCCCGATCCGCGGCGTCCTTATCTTGGGGACCGGCCCGGCCGGCCCCAGCCCTGCATGAACTCCCGCCCCGTGGGGCACGCTGTCTCAATCCGCCCGGGGCCCGTCGGGGCCGAGCCGGTGCGATGGGGCGACTTGTCGGTCAGCGCCGCGGGGGGCCGGACGACCCGGGCCCGGGGCCTGAGGATTCGGTCGCGGATGGAGGTGGATGAAGCCGAGACACGGGGAGAAACCAGAAGCCGAGGGGGCGTTCCGCCCGTCAGGACCCCTCTGGTTCAATGTCCCCGTCCATAGCGGCCTGCTCCTGTCAACCACGGCGTCTCCGGACGGAGAGCCGGGAAATGCTAGCCATCCACCCCCGCCGATCAAGGATCCAGGCGCGGAGGTCACGGTTCACACGATCTTTGCGCGACCGGGCACACCCCCGCGTCAGGGGCGGGCCAGGCTCGTCGCCGCCTCGCGCTCCTCCGCGGTGAGCCCGGCGAGGGGGTCGAGCCGGCACAGGTCGTCCCGGAAAAGCGCCTCGGTGGCCCATCGGCCCGCCGCCGCACCGTCCCCCCGCGCGGCCGCGAGGGCCATCAGGCGGACCGCCGGGCGGGTTGCGTACGGGGAGAGCCCCGCGGCGTGCTCCCAAGCCTCGACGGCCCTTCGGCGCCAGGCGTCGCCGGGAGATTCTGCCGGATCGGCCGCCGGGGCCATCTCCGCGGCCCGCTCGCAGACCGTCGCCAGCCAGTCCCAGGCGCCGGGCGATCCCGGGTTGATCGAAACTCCCGAGTCCGCGATCGCGACCGCCGACCCGAGCCGGGCGAATCGGCCGGGGGCGTCGGAGGCGGGGGTGCGGGCCGCTCGCTCCAGTTCGAGACGAGCGAGCGCGGCCCGGGTGCCCTGGTGCCCCGGGCGCGCGGTGAGGGCCCGGGCGAGCCCCTCGGCGGCGGGGTCGAGTGCGGCCCGGCGGGCGTAGTCGACGGCCTGGGCGAGCGCCTCGGGACGGGCCGGCACCGACGCGCCGAAATGAAGGGCGAGGAACGCGGCGAGCTGCTCAGCGACGGGGTCCCCCGGAACGCCCGAGAGGGTCTCGAGGCGGAGCGCCGCTTCTCCGACGGGCCGCATCGCCTCGGCGGCATCACGGAGCGCCGCCTGCCATCGGGCCACCCCCGGGATCGGCCAGACGATGGGGGCGAGCAGCCCGAGCGAGCACGCCACGGGGGCGACCCGCCGCCAGTTGGGCGCCGGCCTCGGGCTCGCGGGGGTGAGGCCGTCGCACGCCGACGCGGCGCCGACCCACAGGCCGAAGAGGGCAGCGGCGTTGGTCCAGACCGGGGTGACCTCGATCTGGGCGTGGGCCAGGAGGACGAGCCCGGAGGCGGTGCCGGCCCACGCGACGGCGGCACCCCGGAGCAGAGCCCGGTGCACACCGAGTGCGAGCCCAATCCAGCCGACCAGCCCGACGAGGCGGGCGACCGACGCCTCGGGCGTGGCCAGGGCCCGCTCGGCGGCCGCGCCCCCGATGGTCGCGATCGCCGCGACCAGCACCAGGAATCGCAGATCGCCCCGCGTGCGCACGGCGTCGGTTGCGGGCGGGGCGACCGCGCCGGTGCGGCGAGCGGCGGTGAACAGCAGCGCGGCCCAGGCGAGCCCGAAGAGGCCGAGCGTCGCGGTCCAGTCGAGCAGCACGCTGTGCGGGCTGACCACGGTCTCGGGGCTGATCGGGGGTTTGGCGCTCGCGTAGGCGTCCTGGAAGCCCGCCGGCCCGACCCCGGTGATCGGGTGGTCCGCCCAGATGCGCAAGGACCCGACGGCGTAGAACGCGCGGAACAACAGGCTTCGTTCGCCGAGCGATTCGCCGACGACGCCCCGGGCGGCGACCAGCGCGAGAACGGCTGCGATGACCAGCGGCCCGGCCCATCGCGAAGCGCGGGTCACAAGCTCGGGTGCACGCCGTGCGAGCAGCGCCAGCAGCCCGGTCGCGGCGAGCCCGAGCAGGGCGGCGCCGAGGCCGCCCTTCGAGGCGCTGAGCACGAGCGCGGCGCCCGCCGCGAGCGACCCGAGCCCGGCGGCGAGGAGCGTCCGCTGCGGCCCGCGCCAGGTCGCGGCGACGGCCGCCGCGAGGCCGGCGAACGCGGCGGCGGCGAACGAGGCGTAGACATTCGAAAGCGCGAACCAGCCGGAGGCCTCGGGCTGACTCAGACGGCGCTCGTACGCGAGGGCGTTGGGCGATCCCGGTGTCCACCCCCGGCTCGCGAGGATCGCGTCCCGATTGGTCTTGTAATCCGCGATCGTTGCGGGGTGCTCAACGAGGATCTGAAGCAGCCCCTTGGCGAGCAGCGCGGTGACGAACGAGACGAGAAGGGCCAGGATCAGCCTGCGGAAAGCGGCATCGCGGCAGAGTTGCGTGGCGCCGATCCACGCGGCGACGCCGGCGATCCAGGGCGCGGCGTGCACCAGGTCTTCGAGCCCCGACGGGCCGCGGCCGTGCAGCAGGACACCCACGGCCCCGAGCACTCCAAGCGCAGGGGGCAGCAGGGGCACGGGCCGCCTCTGGAGCGTGTCGGCGAGAAGGATGGCGGCCGCGCCGAGGCAGGCCGCGACGGCGAACCAGAGCCCGGCGAGCGGCGAGAATCCCGTGCTGGGTATCCAACGCCGGCCCGGGTCCATGTCCCAGAAGGGGAAGAGTTCGAACCCGGCGCAGGCGGGCGTGATCGACGCCGCCGCGAGCGCGAAGGCACCGACCCACCGGAGCCGGTCGGCGGCGTTGAGGTGGGCGGTGTCAGCCAAGGCCGCCCCCGTCGCGAGCGGGGGAACTGGCAAACTCAAACGCGGCGAGCACGGCAAGGAGCACCGCGGTCTGCACGCCGACGAGCACCGCCTGCCACGGTTCGAGCGACGGGAGCGCGACCCCGCCGATGCCTGTGGCCGCGGTCATGCCCCAGATAACGAGCACGGCTGATCGCCTGGTGAGCCCGCGCTTGACCAGCCGGTGGGAGAGGTGCTGCATGTCGCCGACCATGGGGCTCTTGCCCTGGCGCAGGCGGATGAGGGTGACGCTGAGCATGTCGTAGAGCGGGACGGCGAGCACGATCGGCGGCATGAAGACCGCGTACCACCCGCCCGCGAGCGGCTCGCCGGTGGGGCTCTCGCCGGTGTAGGTGGTGCGGGCGGTGAGAAAGGCGAGCGCGAACCCGAGCACGAGCGAGCCCCCGTCGCCCATGAAGATCTTCGCGGGCGGGAAGTTGAACACCAGAAACCCCGCGCAAGAGCCGACGAGCAGCGCGAGCGTGGCGGCGACGAACCACTGCTGGCTCATCGCGGCCGCCGCGAGCATGCAGGCCCCGGCGATCATCGCGACGCCGCCCGAGAGCCCGTCCATGTTGTCGATGAAGTTCATCGCGTTTGTGACGGCAAGGAACCAGACGACCGTGACAGCGATGCTGAGCCAGGAGCCGCCTGCGAGGGGGTCGAGCGCGGTCAGCAGGCGAGTGTCGGTGAAGAGCGCGACCGCGAGCGGGGGCAGCGTCATGACGGCGAGTTTGACACGCGGGCCGAGCGGTCTGCGGTCGTCGATCAGCCCCACGGCGTGGAGCAGCGCGAGCGAGGTGATCAGCAGAAGCCCGAGATCGGTCTTCGATCGGATCCCGGGGAGGTGCGAGGCGGCCGAGGCCCCGATCAGGCGCGAGGCGGTCTGCTCATCGACCAGCCACGCGCCCGCGAGGGCGAGGGCGATCGGGACGACCAGGCCCGCGAAGATGCCGATGCCGCCGGTGTTCGGGATCGGTCGACGCTCCTTCACCTGCCCGGGGAGGGGCTCGGTGTCGAACGCGCCGAGGCGGAGCGAGAGCCCCCGGGCCAGCGCCGTGGCCGGCAGCGAGATCGCCGCCGCGACCGGGATGAGCAGCAGGCAGAGCAGCAGCACGCGCCGAGTCTAGTGGGAGGGGGCGTGGGCGTGCCGCGGGGCGAGGCGGTGGACGAGTTCGGACCCGAGCCACGCGAGCGAAAAGGCGAGCACCCCGAGCAGGGCGATCCACGCAAGCCGCCCCGGCCAGGGGCCGAGGAAATCGATGACAGTGGGGCGGCCGGGGAGGCTGTCGCCAACATACATGTAGTTCGCGCCGGTCCAGAGGTTGAACGGGATCATGACAATGGCGGTGGCCCCGGTCGCGGCGACCGCGACGGCGAGATCGCGGGGCCCCGGTCGGTAGCCGCTGACCACGGCGAGGTAGACGCCCCCGCCGACGACGCCGAGGTGCTGGATCCAGAAAAGCCAGTAGCCCGCGGAGGCGATCCCGTCCTCGATGGTCGGGGTCACGAACCCCTGGGTGGAGAGCCCGACGCCCCAGAAGTACAGGAGCGTCTTCGGCCACCGCCGCCGGGTGAGCAGCGCGTACGGGGCGAACCAGGCGGCGAGGTCGCACAGGTGCAGCGGCCAGGAGACGCCCGGGTCGTACCGCTCGGGCTGCATCCAGTAGACCGTGACGAGCACCGCGGTCACCAGCGTCGCGCCGCCCCACGCGGCCCGGAGGCGAGGCTCGGTCGGCGTGCCGCGTCGCCGGCGGGCAAACGCGAGCACCGCCCAGGCAAAGGCCGCGCACGCGAGAACGACTGTCAGGTGATGCAGCCCGAAAGGGCTGAAGCCCTCGAACCAGGACGCGGGATCGGGAGTGCTGTTTGACGGCATGGGGCGGGCGACCGCGGCCCGACATCCCCGG
Source organism: Phycisphaerales bacterium (assembly GCA_036732005.1). Classification (GTDB taxonomy): domain Bacteria; phylum Planctomycetota; class Phycisphaerae; order Phycisphaerales; family UBA1924; genus UBA1926. The sequence goes on along the minus strand of DAINDF010000001.1, from coordinate 690,754 downwards.
GGGGCTCGCCGGGTCGCGGCATCCTACCGGCTCAGCGTGCGGCGTTCTCGTGCCGCAACTGCCCGCACGCGGCGGCGATGTCGCGCCCCCGGCTGGCGCGGATGTGGGAGTTGACGCCCCGGGCGCGGAGGATCTCCTGGAAGCGGTGGACATCGGGCGTCTCGGGCCGGGCGTAGGGCAGGCCTCGGACCTCGTTGTACCGGATGAGGTTGATGTTCGCGCGCAGCCGGTTCGCGACCGAGGCGAGTTCCTCGGCGTGCTCGGGGCGGTCGTTGACGCCGCCGAGGAGGATGTACTCGAGCGTGATCTCGCGTCCGGTCTTCTGGAACCACTTGTCGCAGGCGGCGAGCAACTGGTCGATCGTCGTAAACTCGGCCCACGGGATCAGTTCGCGGCGCAGCGCGTCGTTTGGCGCGTGCAGGCTCAGCGCGAGCGTGACGGGCAACTCGAGCTCGTCGGCGAGTTTCTCGATCGCCCTGTGCATGCCGACCGTCGAGATCGTGATCTTGCGGGCGCTGATGCCCATGCCCCAGTCGGCCGCGAGCGTGCGCACGGCGTGGACGACCGCCTGGAAATTCGCGAGGGGCTCGCCCATGCCCATGAAGACGACATTGGTGATGCGTCCGACGCCCCTGAGTCGCGCGAGGCGCCAGACCTGCTCGACGATCCGCCCCGGGCTCAGGTTGCCGTCGAGCCCGCCGAGCCCCGAGGCGCAGAACCGGCAGCCGACGGGGCAGCCGACCTGGCTGGAGATGCAGGCGGTCTTGCGCGAGCCGTCGGTCGCGGGGATCATCACGCACTCGGTCTGGCGCGCCGTGTTGGAGTACGGCATCGCGTCGCCCAGCAGCGCCAGCCGGTTGCCGGTGTCGATCACCGCCTCGTCCGCCGAGACGCCCCCCGCGTCGAGATCGTCCGGCCACTCGATGAGGAGCTTCTGCGTGCCGTCGGTCGCCCGCTGGTGGGCGACGGTCGGGCCGGAGAGAAAGGTCATCCCCGAGGCCAGCACCTCGCGGTCCTTCGCCGAGAGGTTGGTCATGCCCGCGGGATCGATGACCCCGTGGGTGTAGACCCATTCGAGGACCTGCTTGGCGCGGAAGGGCTTCATGCCATGGTCGGCGCACCAGTCCTTGAGCGTGGCAGGAGTGTGCTGGAAGATGTGGTGGGGGGGGTGCTGCATGGTCTCGGCTGTGTGGTCAGCCGTTCCTGGCGCTGATGGTCAGCGGCACGGCGCCGTAGGCCTCTCGCGTGATCTCTGGCGCGTGCACGCGGATCCGCCGGTCGGCAGGGTCGATGCCCCGCTCCCGCATCGCCTGCTTGAGCGTGCCGGGCAGGCCGAACTCAACATCTTCTTCGAAGATGTCCGCGGTCTCGATCGACGCGCCGAACCGCTCGACCAGCGCCCGGCAGACGCCCGCGACGAGGTCCTCAGGGGCCGAGGCGCCCGCGGTCACGAGGACCGCGCCGACGCCTTCGAACCACGCGTCGTCGAGCATCGTCGCGTCGTCGAGCAGGCGGGCGGTCGTCCCCGCGTTCTCGGCGATCTCGGTCAGCCGCACCGAGTTCGACGAGTGCGTCGAGCCCACGACGAGCACGAGGTCGGCCCGCGGCGCGAGCTGCCGGACGGCGTGCTGGCGGTTTGTCGTCGCGTAGCAGATGTCGTCCGACGGTGGGGCCTTGATCGAGGGGAAGGCACGCTTGAGCGCGTCGATGATCACCGCGGCGTCGTCGGTGCTCAGCGTGGTCTGCGTCAAGTAGATCAGTTTCTCGGGGTCGTGGATGGTCAGGCCCGGGATGTCGGCGGGAGATTCGACCACCTGCGTCGCCTCGGGCGCTTCGCCCATGGTGCCGATCACCTCCTGGTGGTTCCGGTGCCCAACCAGCAGGATCTGCCAGCCCCGGCGGGCGTACCGGACCGCCTCGGAATGGACCTTGGTCACCAGCGGGCAGGTCGCGTCGATCGCGGTCAGGCCCCGACGCTCGGCGTGGGCGCGGACCGCGGGGCTCACGCCGTGCGCACTGAACACGACCACCGAGCCCGCGGGGACCTCGTCGAGGTCCTCCACAAAGGCGACGCCCCGGCTCCGGAACCGGTCCACGACATGCTTGTTGTGCACGATGTCGTGGTAGACATAGACCGCCTCGCCCCGGAAGACATCGAGGACCTGGTCGACGACATCGATCGCCATCTGGACGCCGGCGCAGAAGCCGCGGGGGTTGGCCAGGATGATCCGCAAGGTTCCGCTCCGGTCCGGGGTGCCCCGGCGTGTTGGTGACCCGGGACGCGGGGGATGCTACGACAAACGCCCCCGGGGGGCGAACAATCCGGGGTCCACGCCCCGACCGACCACCCCGCGATCGACGCGGCTGAAGGAGGCTTCGATGCGCACCCTGATGCGGACCCCCTTGCTCGCCCTCGGCCTGCTCGCCGGGCTCGCCGCCGCGGCCCCGGCCCCGCGGGCCCCGATCGACGCCGACGCGCTCCGGAGCGTCGCCGAGAAGTTCCGCAAGCACGGGGTCGCCCAGCCTCCCGCGAAGGAGCCCGGGCGCGTCCGCCTCGCGACCTGGAACATCCACGAGCTCTACGACGAGGCCGACGACCCGGCGTTGTCGGGCGCGGAGGACGACCTCCCCCGCGCGGTCCCGCTCCCCCGCCGCGAGGCCCTCGCCGGGGTGCTCGCCCGGCTCGACGCGGACCTGATCGTGCTTCAGGAGGTCGAGTCCCTCGACGCGCTGACCTGGTTCCGCGACGGGCATCTGGCGGAATTGGGTTACGCCCACGCCGCGTCGATCGATGTGGGGCACCAGATCGGCATGGAGCAGGGCGTGCTCAGCCGCTTCCCCATCCTGGACGCGCGGGTCTGGGCGGGCCGCCAGATCGGGATCGAGCCCCCGGTGGACGGGCGAGGTCGGCCGAACCCCGACGCCGGCAAGCCCATGACCTTCCGGCGCTCGCCGCTGCTGGTCGAGGTCGACCTGGCCGGCGCGGGCACGGCGGGGGCGGAGGAGGATCGGCTCACCGTGATCGGGGTCCACCTGAAAACGGGGAGAGACGAGGGCCTCTGGCGGGCGGCGGAGGTCGCCGGGATCGCCGCGATTGTGGACGAACTGCGGGCCGACCGGCCGGAGCGGCGGATCGTGGTGATGGGGGACTTCGCGGTCGAGCCGTCGGAGGGATACCTCGCGCCGCTGCTCTCCTGCGGATTTCACGATATCTTCACAGAGGTTCAGGCAGGCCGGGACGAGGTCGCGACGAACATCGCGGGTCGGCGGGACAGTCTGATTCTGATCGGGTCGCCCCTGCTCGCGCAGACGGAGGGCGAGCCGCGGTTCGTGCTGGGCACGCCGGCCCCGCCGGAGCGTGTGGACCTCGAGATCGCGTTCCGGATGCCCGGGTTCGCCTCGGACAACTACCCGGTGGCCGTCGACCTGCGCGTGCCCGTTCGCTGAGCGCGCCTCGGCGCGATCGACTTTCCACAAGGCGCGAGAGAAGAGGGGAGACCCCGGCGGGCCGGGCCCGGGGCGGCTATCGTACGAGCCCTCGGGGGAGCGTCCTGGATTGGGGCGCATGGGCTGTGGATCAGGCTCGGACCGACGGGCGACGGAGACGAACGCGGTGGGCGGGATGAAACCGTGGCAGATCGGGCTGTTGGCGGTGGCCGCGCTGGTGCTGGCGGGGTCGCTGTGGATGTCGCTGAGCGGGCCGAAAGTCCCGAAGCCCGGTCAGGTGATTGTGGCCGATGTCGAGACGGGTGAGCTTTTCTCGATTGACACCTCGGGTCGCAAGATCGCCCTGCTCCCCGCCAAGCACCCCGAAACAGGCGAGCGAAGCCTGTTTCCTGTCAAGAAGAACGAGAACGGCGAGTGGGTGATCACCGCGCTGCTCGCGCCGAGTTTTGCGAAGTACGAGGGTGAGGCCGCGGCGGTATCCGATCGGTCGACCCTGGTTGTGAATGCCGTCGGGAAGAGCCCGAAGGCGTTGGATTGAAATCGGAGGGTCCATGCGCGTCCGCCAGATCGCGACTTTTTCGATGTCCGGATCCGTTCCTCGCCGCGCCTTCACGCTGATCGAACTTCTCGTGGTGATCGCGATCATCGCGCTGTTGATCGGGATTCTGCTGCCTGCGCTTGGCGCGGCCCGCGGGACCGCGAGGCGTCTCGTTTGCTCGGCGATGGAGCGGAGCCTCTCGCAGTTGCAGACGGTGTACGCCTTCGAGAACGACGATTACATCTCGGGGCCCAACACAAGCAACGCGACTCTCGACGACATCTTCATCCAGGGCACAAACCCGATGTCAGCCCAGGACATCGTGGGAGAATCGAGGTCGAGCGCCCCGACCCAACTGGGGGACTGGATCAGCCCGATTTTGGGTGATTCAGTCGGCCTGTCCCCGAACCGGCCGGAGCGGATGGCCCAGATTTTCAACAACTACGGGTGCGCCGAGGCCGAGAGCCTCGAAGCCACATCGCTGTATGGTTCCGAGGCGGACTTCACCGACGAGGTGGTCCGAGACATCTTCGTGGACGGACTGCGGGGTGTGAGTTACCTCGCTCCGAAGACCATGATGGTCTATGCAAACAACTCACCACTGGTCGCTACCGTGTACGAGTACGGCGCGAACGGGCAGCCCATCGCGGTGCGGCGCTACGCGACCGAGGGCCAGCAGAACGGCGCCGCGGTCCCGCGGCACTATGCGCCGCGGTTGGACTTGGTGGGGACGCAGGTTTCCAACAAGGTCATGTTTGCCGATGGGCTTCGGATCGCGAGTCGCGACGGCGTGTCCATCAATATCGAGGCGACGGACCTGAGGCCGATCACCGGGCGTCTGAACAACTTCATGGGCAACAACCCGATCTTCGAAGCGGGCTCGGCCTACGGCCGACAGCCCGGCCTCGTGGGCAGCGCGGGTGAGGCGCCCTTCAATCTGCTGGCGTCCTTCCGGCACAACAACGGGATCAATGTTGCCTACTTCGACGGTCATGTCGGGTTCCTGACGCAGATCGAGGCCTACACCGACCCTCGCCCCTGGTGGCCGGGCGGCGCGATCTGGGACCCCGCGTCCAACGGCGGTGAGAGCCTGCTGACCCCCGAATCGGTCTCCTTCATGGAGTCGATCGCGGGGGACGACGGGACCTACCGGATTCCCTGAGTCTTTCCTGTGCCAATAGTCGGCTTGTCAAACTCACGTCATCTCTATGCTCGGAACATCAAAAATGACAACGTGACCCTAGGTAGATTCGGGTTACCGTGACAGGCTTGCCTGCACTAGTATATATCGGATTCTGCTTGGCCATTAGGGGTTCATCAGAGAATGGAGTAACAATGAACTCGTTGCATTGCACAACCATTTCAATGTGTTTCGTGGCCTCGGCCTTGACTTCCTATGCAGGACCATCGCTAGAATGCGGTGGCTTGAGTGTCACCGTAGTCGATTACGATAGCTGTCTTTGCGTTACCAAATATGATCTAAGTGCAGGGGTCGCCGGAATAATCTTGTGTGATCAAGGCACGGGCACAACATTAGGTTCAGAGACAGATGCTGTAGCCGCACTCGGTGAGAATTGCCTTGGCGGTGGCGAGGCTCGTATAGCAAGAAATGCGAATTGCTATGACAACAATGGGCATCAAGATTGCGCAGACTGCACTCTCACGCTGAATGCGGATGCCTTTTTTGCCAGCTCGCCTACCGCGGGGATGTCACGGGTGGTGGCGGGGGCAGTTATACAGAGCAATTGTCCTGGGACGGTGTGTCAGTGCGGTTATGTGATCGAATCAACAACGGCTGCGGCACGGGCTATTGCGAAGTTCACCCTTGATCCAAAAAATTGCACCGAAGGGCTACACCAAATAGCGTTTTCCGGGACGATTGCCCTTCCGGCAGTGCCCTCGGCGAACTCTCGTGGGCTATACCTACTCAGTACCGGAGATGGCGATCAAAGTCGCGCGATCTGGTTCATTGATGCGATGGAAGGGTGGGAAGGGTACGGTGTTGGCCTGGCTGTTGCACCATCTGGTGAGCGATCAGGTGTCATCAGTCTTTCTTATCAAATTGCATCGATCACTCAGATCGATTCAGCTGTCGCGGTTCGATACAGCGACATTGGCCTCGACTCAGATGGCAATGGCCGGTTCAACGAGCGGGATTGGAACATGATCCAGGGACTCTTAGGATCTACAGATGCTGCCGACTTGGCGAAGTATAATGTGTATATTGAAGACGACGCCGACTCTGATGGCGATTTTGAGGACGATCAGATTATCAGCCAGGAAGACCTCGACATCATTCGAAGCCTCCTGGATACAGGCTTGGGGGCAGGGGAGTTCGGGGATTACGATGGGAATGGCATTGTCGACTGCAGCGACTTGAACGCCGCCCCGAGTTCCTTCAGCGCCGTGTTGGGCGACGCGAACTACCTTGTGACGCTCGATAGCGACCTCGATGGCGACAATGACGCCGTCGACCGGGCAGCGTTTGACGCCCTATTCCCGACAGCGGATCTTGCCGCTCCCTTTGGCGTCCTCGATCTGGCCGATCTGGTGGCGTTCCAGACCGGCATGATCAACAGTGAGCGAGCCAGCGACTTCGCCCCCCAGTATGGTGTTTGGGACTTGGCCGATATTACAGCGTTCACCTCGGCATTCGGCAGCCCATGCCCCTAACCAGCGGTGATAGCCGATCAGCGAAACACAACTGGGTACAGGCGGGGCAATTGCCAACGATCGGCTCAAGCGATGGAACAGTCCGCGTTCCCAGAGGCGCTCGGCGGGATTCGGTTGCTCGGATGACGGTGCGTGGCAGTTGTCTGCCCAACAGGCCCTATGTCGAGATCGTATCCTGTTCGGATTTCTGAACCCAATCTTTGCGCCCCAGGGCTCGAACGGGCCCTGTTCTTCGCTACACTTACGCTCCACGGGAAACCGTGGCGAGGAGACGGTCCGGGCCGGGGTGGCTCCGGGCAGGCAGAGACGCAATTCCGACACGAGACGGAGAGACAAGACCATGAAGACGATCATCGCCCTCATTGCCGGCGTCGCCGCCGGCGCGAACGCCAGCGTCACCATCAACGAGGTCCTGGGGTCGACCGCGGGCACCGACCGCGAGTTCATCGAGCTCTACAACACCGGCGGCAGCAGCGTCGACATCAGCGGCTGGACCATCGAGCTGTGGGACAGCGACGCGGGCGCGCAGTTCGGCGGCGCCGACGGCGGCACGCCCTACATCATCAACCTGGGCTCGTCGATCGCGGCCGGCGGGTATTTCACCATCGCCAACGCCCTGGCCGAGACCGAGTACGGGTTCACCGCGGATCAGCAGCAGGCCATCTCGATCGAGAACAGCGCCTACACCATGGTGCTCCGCGACGCGCTGAGCAACATCATCGAGACCATCTATGTCGCCGACGGCGGCGCGGGCGACGCGGCCAACATCGCCGGCACGATCATCACCGCGGACTACACCGTCGGGCCCGACGGGACCTTCCTCCCCGCCGGCTTCTACCGCATCGGTGACGGCTCGGCGAACCTCGGCATCCTCGAGTTCGATCAGCCCAGCCCCTCGGCGACCCCGGGCCGTGCGAACATCCCGGCTCCGGCGGCCCTGGCGGTCCTCGGCCTGGGCGGCCTCGTCGCCGGCCGTCGCCGCCGCTGAATCGGCGTTCACGAGCCGACGCATCGATGAGTGAATCTCTTCCGGGGCCCGTCGCGAGAGCGGCGGGCCCCGTGTTCGTTCGTGGCCCGGGTTTGGAGTCGCCACGCCAACGAACGCGGCGGGCCGGGCCGTTCCCGCCCCGCGGGGCGCGGTAGACTCGCGCCGATGGACGCACGGCAAGGCGTGGTATGGATGACCCTCTGGCTCGGCGCGGGCGCGGCGGGCGGCGCGGTGCATGTGTCCGAGTTGATGGGCTCGACCGCGGCCGAGGACGCCGAGTTCATCGAGCTGCACAACCCCGGATCGGCCGAGGTCGACCTGACGGGGTGGAGCATCGAGCTGTGGGACAGCGACGAGGGCCCAGTGCACGGCACGCCCGACGCGGACTCACCGATCCGGCTGCGGGGGCGGATCGACGGTGGGGGCTACTTCGTGCTGGGAAACGAGGAGTTCACCGCCGCGTTCGGGCTCAAGCCCGAGATGGCGCTCTCGGCGAACGCGATCGAGAACTCGTCGTTCACGCTGGTGCTCAAGGACGGGCTGGGCGAGATCATCGAGACGATCTTCGTGAGCGACGGGGACGAGAACGACCGGGCGAATGTCGCGGGGCGTGAGATCACGCCCGATGCGACGGTCCGGGCCGAGGGCCGGTTCATGCCGCCCGGCTTTGCCCGCGTGCCGCGCGAGGACGGCAAGCGCGAGTACCGGCTGCTCGAGTTCAGCCCCAAGCCCGCGCCGAGCGCAACACCCGGGCGGGCGAACGCCGGGGCGGACGGGCCGAGGCCCGCGGGCGATTAGGAGCGCGGGATGTGTCGGCGATGTCTGATGGCGCGCCCGCCGGGCCATCCCCGCCCGACCCCCTCGCGGTCCTATGCTGGAACGGGCGAGCCTTGGAAAGGAGCGGGCGATGAGCGTGGACGGTGTGCTGGCGTGGCTTGACAAGCACGACAAGGCCTCGATCGATCGGCTGCTCGAGTGGCTGCGCATCCCGAGCGTGGGGACCGACCCCGCGTACGACGCGCAGACGCGCAGGGCGGCCGAGTGGTGCCGCGATCATCTCCGCGGATCGGGGTTCGAGGTCGACCTCGTCGAGACCGCACCGCCGGGCGGGCGGGGGCAGCCCGTGGTGTTCGGCGAGAGCAAGGCGGCCCCGGGCTACAAGGGCCCGCGGGTGCTGTTCTACGGGCATTACGATGTCCAGCCCGCCGACCCGCTCGAGTTGTGGGACAACCCGCCTTTCGAGCCGGTGATCCGCCCCGCGGAGAAGGGCATGGGCGAGCGGATCGTCGCGCGGGGCGCCGAGGACGACAAGGGCCAGGTCGCGATGTTCCTCGAGGCGATGCGGGCGTGGAAGGAGATCTCCGGGCTCGCGGCGGGCGGCGTGCCGATCACGGTGCTGATCGAGGGCGAGGAGGAGTCGGGCTCGGTCAACCTCGAGCGGTTCGTCGAGGCCCACAAGGACGAGCTCTCGAAGTGCGATGTCGTGCTCATCAGCGACACCGCCATGCTCGGGCGCGGCAAGCCCGCGATCACCTACGGCGTGCGCGGGCTGGTCTACACGGAGATCCGTCTGCACGCCGCGGACCAGGACCTGCACAGCGGCGCGTGGGGGGGCAAGTGCCCCAACCCGATCAACGAACTCGCCAAGACGCTCGCCAAACTCTGGGACGCCGACCGGCGCGTGACCATCCCCGGGTTCTACGACGCCGTGCTCCCGCTCGCCGCCGAGGAGCGCGAGGCCTGGAAGAAGCTCGGCATCGACGAGGCCGCCGCCCTCGCGGGCATCGGGCTCGGCCCGGACGCGAACCTGGGCGAGAAGGGCTTCAGCCTGATCGAGCGGGAGTGGGCCCGGCCCACCTGCGACATCAACGGGATCTGGGGCGGGTACACCGGCGAAGGGGCCAAGACCGTGATCCCCTCGCACGCCTCGGCGAAGGTCTCCTTCCGTCTCGTGGCGAATCAGGACCCGGCGACGATCTTCGAGTCGTTCAAGGCGTGGCTTCACGCCAACACGCCCGCGGGCTGCCGCTGGGGCGAGGTGACCAACCACGGCCTCGGGCTCCCGGCGACGCTCCCGGTCGACTCGGACTATCTCCGGGCGGCCGCGCGGGCGCTCAAGCGCGCCTCGGGGGTGGACGCGGCGTTGATCAAGAGCGGGGGCTCGATCCCGGTGGCGGGGCTGCTCAAGCGCAACCTGGGGCTCGACACGATCTTCATGGGCTTCGGGCTCGAGGACGACCGGATCCACTCCCCGAACGAGAAGTACGAGTTGTCGTGCTTCCGGCTCGGGGCAAGGTCACACGCGATGCTGATCGACGAGCTCCGCGCCCTCGGCGGGTGACCGCTCACGCCGCGCGGCGGGCCTCGTTGTCGTCGATCACCTCGACCGCCTCGATCGGCGACTCCGCGGCGCTGTCCCGCGGAACCAGGCCCTGCCTGAGCATCGCCTGGTGGTAGCGCATCGCCCGCAGATCGTTCACACGCACCTTGAGGTCGTGGACCGCGCGGGCGTTCCGGACGCGGATGGCCAGCGCGCGGAGCACCTGCGCGACGCCGAACAGGGCGATCGCCGTGAACAGAACCCAGGCCGCGTCGGGATAGACCTGCACAAACTCGCGATCGACCGAAACGGCAAGCCGCTTGAACCGTACAATCCGCGTCCGTGGACCTACGAGGTGCCCCCCCGTTGCGACCGGTTTCTCGAGCCATCCCGGCCGGTGCGCGCCTCGCGTTCGCCGCCCTGCTTGCCGCTCTCATGCTGGCCGCCCCGCCCTCCGGGGCCCAGGACGAGCCCCTCCCGCCGGGGTCGGGCGATGAGGTCGAACTCACCGTGGCGAGGCTCGGCCCCGGGGGCCGATCCCGGGAGGGCGACTGGGCGGGCCTTCTGCTTGAGTTCCGCGACTCCGCGCTGGAGCCCAGGGAGATCCTTCTCCGGGTCACCGGGCACGACCGCGACGGGGATCCCCCCCTGTACGAGCGGGTGGTGGTGGGGGACCCCGAACGCGCGCGCTCGGCCTGGCTGTACGCGAAACTTCCGTTCCGGGGTGATACCAGCCGGGTCAGCGTGACGGCCCACGAGGCGTTGGAGGACCCATCACCAATTCAGGGGGGTGATCTCGCGTTCCGCGCGGGCCGGCTCCTCGGGCGAGCCTGGATCGACACCACAAGGCTCGTCCCCGCAGAGAGCGAGCTGCTCGGCGTGCTGGGGGCGAGGGACTTCGGGCTGCGCCGGTACGGCGTCTCGCTCCAGCAGAGCCCGCAGTGGCTCCCGCTCGGGCATCAGCACACCGAGGTCGTCGCGGGTCTCACCATCGACGATCTGCCCGACCGGTGGCAGGGGCTTGCGGCCTATCAGACCCTGGTCTGGGGACGCGGGGCGGACACCGACCCCGGGTTGCTGGGCCCGGACCGGGCCGCGGCGATCCTCGAGTGGGTCCGGCGCGGGGGGCATCTGGTCGTGGTGCTCCCTCCGGTCGGGCAGGAGTGGACCGCCGCGGCGCGCAACCCCCTTGCGCCGATTCTCCCCGCGGCCCGGATCCAGCGTCGCGAGGGCGTGCCGCTCGAGCCGTACCGCGGGATGCTGACCCTCCAACCGGGGGCTCCGCTGCCGGAGTCGTCGGTGGTGCATGTGTTCGTCCGGGGCGAGGGGGCGGGCTTGAGCGACTTCGTGCCGATCCTGATCGGCCCGGACGGCGCCTGCATCGTCGCGCGCCGCCTGCACGGGGCTGGGATGGTGACGCTGGTGGGGCTGGATCTCGCGGCGGGTTCGCTCTCGTCCGCGGGGGTGCTCGACGCCGAGGCGTTCTGGCACCGCGTGCTCGGTCGTCGCCATCAGCTCGAGACCTTCGAGCAGGTGCGCGAGCGGGACCAGGACCTCGCCGCGGCGATCCAGCAGCGGGCCGAGTCGGATTACGACGCCGATCTCGAGCCCGAGATCGACCGGACGGGCGACGCGAGCAAGGGCGTCTTGCTCAGCCTTGCGGTCTTCGCGGTGTACTGGCTGCTGGCCGGGCCGGTGGGGTTCTGGCTGCTCACCCGGTCGGGCCGACGCTCGATGGCGTGGACCGGGTTCCTCGGGCTGATCGGCCTGTTTACCGCGATCGCGTGGATCGGGGCGACGGTGATCCGCCCGAAACGCATCGAAGCGACGCACCTCGCCTTCCTCGACGAGGTTTACGGCACGAACACCCAGAAGGCCCGGGCGTGGATGAGCGTCCTCGTGCCCTCGTACGGCGAGGCGACGCTGTCGATCGACGAGGGAGCCGGCGGCGACGACCTCCTTGCGCCATGGGAGCCCCCGCCCCCCGCCGGCGCGGGCGCGGGCTTCCCGGACAACCGGGCCTACCGCCTCTCGGCCCGTCGCCCCTCGGCGATGCGGGTGCCGGTCCGTTCCACGATCAAGCAGGTCCGCGTCGACTGGGCCGGCGAGCCGCGCTGGTCGATGCCCGCCCCGACGCGGGAGCCCGGGTCGGAAGACCCCGCCGCGCTTCGTCTGGTCGATCCGGCGGCGGGGCTCGTGGAGGGGAATCTCGTTCACAACCTGCCGGGCCCGCTCGAAGATGTGCTCGTCGTCGTGGTGACGGGGCAGCGCGATGTCATCGGTCGGGGCCGCGGGCCGGCCTGGCTGCCGGCGGTCTCGTTCATGGACAAGCCGAGCCTGCCCACCTGGGCCCCGGGCGAGCCGCTCGACCTGCGGCGTGTGACGGGCAACGCGTCGCGTTCGGCGCTCGAGCGTTCGCCGCTGAACTGGTTCGCCGACGCGGCGACGATCGGCGTGGGGCGTGGGTACACGGCCGAGGGCGTGGTGCGTGCCGCGGATCCAGCGGACCGGTTTACCGCGCTCTCGTTCATGAACATGCTGGGCGCCCCGGATTTCCGCGCGTACCGGAGCCGGGGGCGGGCCTCTCCGCTGGCGACCCAGCGGCAGACGCACGGGCTCGACCTGAGCGTCTGGTTCACGCAGCCCTGCGTCGTTGTGATCGGGCATCTGGTGCAGGAGTCGGGCCCCTCTCCGGTTCCTCTGGAGGTCGACGGAGAGCCGGTCCCGAGCCGGGGGCGTACGGTGGTCCGCTGGGTCTACCCCTTGGCGGGGGACCCGCCCGCGGTGGTCGGGGCGGGATGATCGGTGCGGGCCGGTCCGGCCCGGGGAGCGACGCGTCGTGGCGATGATCGAGACCATCAACCTGACCAAGCGGTACGGCGAGCTGGTGGCGCTCGACAGCCTCAACCTCGCGATCAACGAGGGGGACTGCTTCGGGTTCATCGGGCCCAACGGCGCGGGCAAGACCACGACGATCAAAATCCTGGCGACGCTCCTCAAGCCCTCGAGCGGGCAGGCGCAGGTCGCCGGGCTGACGGTGGGCTACCAGAACCGGCAGATCCGCCCGCTCATCGGGTATGTGCCCGATTTCATGGGCGCGTACGAGGACATGGTTGTCACCGAGTACCTCGAGTTCTTCGCGGCGGCCTACGGCATCCACGGGCAGAAACGCCGGCAGGTGGTCAACGATGTGCTCGAGCTGACCGACCTGACCTACAAGGCGACGGCGGAGGTCAACTCGCTGAGCCGGGGCATGCAGCAGCGTCTGAGCATCGCGCGGGTGCTGCTGCACGACCCGAAGGTCCTGCTGATGGACGAGCCCGCCTCTGGCCTCGACCCCCGGGCCCGCATCGAGATCCGCGAATTGCTCAAGGAGCTCAAGCGGATGGGCAAGACGATCCTGATCTCCAGCCACATCCTGCATGAGCTGGCCGAGCTCTGCAATGTGGTCGGCATCATCGAGCGGGGCAAACTGCTCTACAGCGGCACGGTCCGCGACATTCTCCGCCGGGCCAGGGTGGGGCATGTGCTCCACATCCAGGTCGCCGAGGGGGCGGAGCGGGCGGCCTCGCTGCTCGAGAAGATCGACGGGGTCCGCCGGGTCGGCGTCGTCGACGGCGACGGCGGGCCCGAGACGGGAAGGCCCGCCCGGACCATCCATGTGGAGTACGACGAGGCCCCGGGCCGGTCGTACACGGATCTGCCTAATGTTCTGGTGAACAACGGCTTCCGGATCGCGCAGTTCTCGGAGGAAGCCGTGAACCTCGAAACCGCGTTCATGCGGCTGACCAAGGGGCTCGTGCAATGAAGAACGGAACGCACCTCACCGCCGGGATCACGATCACGCTGCTGCTCGCCGCGTCGGCCGCGTTCGCGCAGAACGGGCCCACGAAGGTCACGCCGCCCCCGACGGAGACCCGAACGGTGACGGACACCTACCACGGCGAGCCGTTCATCGACGCCTACCAGTGGCTGGAGGGCGACAACTCCGACCCGGCCCGCATGGGCCGGATGACCGACGAGGTCGCCGCGTGGACGGACCGGCAGAACGCCCACACGCGTGCGATCCTCGACGGCGCGGCGCCGGGGTACGAATTCCTCAAAAACCACCGCGAGCGTCTGCGGGCCCAGATCCAGCCCCTGATGGAGATCGGCGAGGTGGGCCTGCCCGGGATGGCGGGCAATCGATACTTCTACAGCAAGCGGGTCGGGGCTCAGTCGCAGGGCATCGTGTATGTCCGCGAGGGCGCCTCCGGCACGCCGCGCAAGCTGATCGACCCCTACGAGCTCGACGACGAGGGTCTCGTCACCGTGTCCTGGTTCGTGCCCAACGAGCAGGGCACGCTGCTCGCCTTCGGCACCTATCGCGCCGGGGACGAGAACTCGACGCTCCGGATTCTCGATGTCGCGACGGGCGAGTGGCTCGCCGACGAGATCCCGGGCAAGGTCTACCTCAGCGGGTGGATGCCCGACGGGGAGTCGTTCTTCTACCAGCGGCTCGAGGACATCAACGACGCCTACTCGGCGGAATTCCGCTTCCACAAGATCGGGCGGCACTGGACGCGGGACCCGGTCGTCATCCGCCAGCGCGAGGTGGCCAAGCTCTACGAGGGGCTCAATGTCCCGCCGGAGCGGATCGAGCAATACAAGACGACCTGGGGCCCCGACTTCTCCCCCAGCCGCGACGGGCGCTGGGCCGTCGTGTCCTACTGGACCAGCACCAGCGCGAACGATGTCTGGGTCATGAACCTCGACGAGTGGTTCCGCTCGGGCGCCGTCCGGCTCACGCCCGTGCTGATCGGCGAGGACGGCCGCAATGTCGCCACCGTCGAGGGCGACGCGATGTACATGCAGACCTACGCGAGCGCCCCGAACGGGCGGATCGTCAAGGTCAACCCCTACAAGCCCTCGAAGGAGAACTGGGTCGATCTCGCCCCGCACCGCGCCGACGCGATCCTCAATGGGTTCTCGATGGCCCGGGGGCTCATCGCCGCCCAGTACCTCTACGACGCATCGACCCGCATCGACCTCTTCGCCCTCGACGGGACGCCCGCCGGCACGCTCAAGCTGCCCGGCACGGGCACGGCGTCGATCTCCACCTCGCCCGACCGGACCGAGGCGTTCCTTTCTTATGAGAGCTACAACGAGCCCGACACGATCTACCATGTCGACCTGACCACGCCCGACGCCACGCCCGCGCTGTGGGAGCGGCTCGAGGTCCCCGTGGACGGGTCCTCGATCACCGTCAAGCGTGTCAAGTACTCCTCGAAGGACGGCACCGAGGTCGGGATGTTCATCATCCACAGGAACGGCCTCGAACTCAACGGGAGCAACCCGACCATCCTCTATGGGTATGGCGGGTTCGACATCCCCATGGTCCCCAATTTCAGCGCCACGCTCTTCCCCTTCTTCGAGGCGGGCGGCGTCTACGCCGTCGCGAACCTCCGCGGCGGGGGCGAGAAGGGCCTCGAATGGCACCGCGCCGGCATGCTCGACCGCAAGCAGAATGTCTTCGACGACTTCGTCGCCGCCGCCGAGTGGCTCATCGACAGCGGGTACACCAGCCCCGAGCGGCTCGGTGTCGCGGGCGGGTCCAACGGCGGGCTCCTCACCGGCGCCATGGTCACCCAGCGGCCCGACCTGATCAGCGCCGCCCTCGTCGCCGTCCCGCTGCTCGACATGCTCCGATTCGAGAAGTTCCTGATGGCGCGGTACTGGGTGCCCGAGTACGGCTCGGCCGAGAACGCCGCGCAGTACAAGTACCTCCGGGCCTACTCGCCCTACCAGAACATCAAGCCCGGCACGAAGTACCCCGCCGTCCTGCTCACCGCGGGGGAGAACGACACCCGCGTGCACCCGATGCACGCCCGGAAGATGGCCGCCGCCCTCCAGGCCGCCACCACGAGCGACCAGAGCGCCGACCCGATCCTGCTCTGGGTCGACCGGGAGGCCGGGCACGGCGCGGGCAAGCCCCTGCACCTCCGTGTTCGGGATGTGGTCGATCAGCGGCTGTTCATGATGTGGCAACTCGGCATGCTTCAGTGACACGCCGACGGGCCGAAAACCGGGCCCCCAGGCCCTCCGCCTGAAATTCCCACACCGGATTGGTGGCCGGCACGCGAACCGGGCGCACCTTGTTTCAGGGTGTGCCCCGGCCATTGTGTCGCCGTGGCTGCGCTGTGGGAACGACAGACCGAACGGGGGTCAAGATGCCGCGGAAGAAGAGGACCGTCCTTGCGTGTGTGGCGCTGCCGATGCTTACCGGGGCCGCGCTCGCCGGGCCGGACTGGACCGAGGTCGGCGACGCCGGCAGTTTCTTCAACTCGGCGCAGGCCCCGGCGGGGACCGGGCAGATCCGCTCGATCTCGGGCAGCCTGGGCGGGCGCGGCCCGAATGTCGATTACGAGGACATGTACATCATCGGGGTGGACACCCCGACGGCGTTCCGCCTCGAGGTGATCAACCCCGGGTTCGACGCGCAGCTGTTCGTCTTCAACATCACGCTCTCGGGCGGCGCCCTGGGCCTGCTGGCCAACGACAACGCGGACGGCAACACCACCGACCCGCTCTTGACGCCCGTCGCGACCGACGGCTCGCTCGCCATCCTCGACCTGCCGGGCGATTACCTCGTCGCCGTCACGGGCAAGGGCCGCAACCCGATCTCGAACGGGGGTCTGATTTTCGACATCCAGGATCCCACCGAGGTCTCGGGCGCCGACGGCCCGGGTGGCCTGCTCCGCCACACCGGCTGGGAGGGCGAGGGCGAGGTGGGGCAGTACTCGGTGATGATGGACGGGACGATCTTCCCGCAGATCCCGGCGCCGGGCGCCCTCGTCGCGGCCAGCGCCGCGGGCCTGCTCGCCTCCCGCCGCCGCCGGCAGAGCTGACACGGATTCCCGGTCGTCCTCGGGCGTCGGTGCCTTGGTTCAACCCGAAGGGTGAACCACGAGAGGACGGCGTGGGCCGTCCCGATCCGCCGTCACTCTTCGAGATGACGGCGGGCACCGAGCGCAAGATAGTCCGGGAATCCGGGTGATTCGGCCGTTGGCCCGCGCCCGAGCCCGGCGCCCGCGGAGGGAGCCGACGCTCCCCTCTGCCGGGTCGGGGCACCGATGCCTGCGCGTGAATCAATCCGGGTCGGCATCAGTTCGCGATGAGGGCGACGCAGCGGGCCGCGTCCGAGTCCCGCCCCGATTCGCGGAGCCGTTCAAGCAGCACGCCGACCGCCGCGTTGTGCCTCGCCGAGTCGCCACCCGGCGGGAGCACGGCCTTCGCCTCGGCGAGCATGCTCTCGGCGTCGTCGTAGTCCCCCAGCGCCGCGCCGGTCGCGGCCCGGTCGGCGAGGAGCCCGGCGACCAGCGCCTCGTTCCCCGCGGTGAAGGGGCGGGCGGTCGTGAGCGCCGCGTCGAGAACGCACGCCGCGTCGTGCCATCGATGCTGCTCGGCGAGTCGTTCGGCGAGCACCCCGAGCGCCTCGGCGCGCGGCGGGCCCGGCTCGCGCAGCCGCTCCCGCGAGTTCTCAAGATCCGGGCCGAGGCCCTTGTTCAGCAATTCTGAGAGCAACGCGTCGGCCAGCCCCAGGCGGCTGGACTGCACGCGCTCGTCGCCCGGCTTGAGCCGAGCCTCGCGGATGGTCACCGCGCTGCGGAACAAGTCCGCGGCCTCCTCGGCCCGTCCCTGCCTGAGCACGACACGCGCGAGGTTGTTCGCCGCGTTCGAGATCTCCAGGCTCGTCGGGTTCACCAGCCGCGAGATCATCTCCAGCGACTGCCGGAGCCGGAACTCGGCCCCGTCGATATCGCCCGCCGCGAGCAGGAGGTTGCCCAGGTTGTTCAGGCTCGCCGCGATGTCGGCGTGCTCGTTGCCATAGAGCCGCTGACGCATCTGCAGCGCCTCGGTGAACAGCCGCTCCGCGTCCTCGAGCCGCCCGAGCCGCTGCTCCGTCGCCGCGAGGTGCGTGAGGCTCATCGCGGTCTCGGGGTCGTCGCCGGGGTTGAGGGCCCGCCGCATGGCCAGCGCCTCGGCGTACAGCTCGTGGGCCTTCTCGAACTCGCCCGCCCAGTAGTGGGCGCGAGCCAGCGAGTGCAGCGCCTCGGCCAGTTCGGCCGAGGGGTTGGGCGAGGTCGCCCGGCGCACCTCGAGCACGCGTGCGAGCTGCGACTTCGCCTTGTCGATCGAACGCAGCGAGATGTACCCCACGCCCAGCAGCTCGCGGAACGCCGCCTCCGTGCCCGCCAGCGCGGGTGGGTTCTGCGTGATGCTCGCCGACGCGTCGTCGAGCAGAACCTCGACATCGACCATCCCCTCCCGGACCCGGCTCTCCCCGTCCGGGGCCCGGAAGTTCAGCATCTCCCGGACCAGTTCGACGCTCTCGCGGGACGCCTCGAGGTTCTGCTCGGCGAGCTCGAGATTCTGCGTCGCCCGCCGCTCCGCCGCGATGATCCGCCCGATCAGCACCGACGAGGTCGCCAGCAGCAGCAGCGCCGCCGCGCCGAGCGCCACCGCCAATTCCCGGTTGCGCTTGACCCACTTGCGGAGCAGCCCGATCGGCCCCACAGGCCGGGCGAGGATCGGCTGGTCGTTCAGGTACCGCCTGACATCGCCCGCGAACTCCGAGACGGACTGGTACCGGTCGCCCTTGCTCTTCTCCAGCGCCTTCGCGACGATCACGGTGAGATCGCCCCGCAGGCCGGCCGACATCGTCGAGAGCGGGGGGGGCGGGATCTCGGTGATCACCTTGATCGCGTCGGCCAGCCCCAGCGTGCGCACATCGTACGGGACGCGCCCGGTGAGCAGCTCGAAGAGCACCGCGCCGAGCGCGTAGACATCCGAGCGCATGTCGGCCGCGCCGTCCGTCGAGCACTGCTCGGGCGCCATGTACTGCAGCGTCCCGACGATCTGCCCCGCGTCGGTCTGCATCGTCATCTGGGCCCGGTCCGCGTCCGATCCCCGCGCCACGCCGAAGTCGATGATCCGCGGCGCGCCCGTGTTGTCGACGAGGATGTTCGCGGGCTTGAGGTCCCGGTGGATCACGCCCCGCTGGTGCCCGTGCTGCACCGCGTCGCAGACCTTGAGGAACAGCTCGAGCCGGGCCCCGGTGTCCAGGCCCGCCGTGTTCGCGTACGCCGTCAGCGTGCGGGCCCCCGGGATGTACTCCATCGCGAAGTACGGCACGCTCATGCCGCCGAGGTCGAACCGCCCCACCTCGTACACCGCCGCGATCCCCGGGTGCCGCAGCGAGGCGAGCAACTGGGCCTCGTAGTCGAACCGCTTGAGCGTCGCCGCGTTGACCCGGTCAGGGCGGATCATCTTCAGCGCGACCGTCCGCCTGGGCCGCTCCTGCTCGGCAAGGTAGACCGCCCCCATCCCGCCCTCGCCCAGCGGCTGCTTGATCGTGTACCCGGGGACGCTCGTCCCCTCCGTCACCGCCGCGAAGACCCCGCCGAACACACCCATCGGCGGGAGCGACGACCCCGGCGGGCCCGCCGCCGTCGGCATGTCGTGGAACGACGAGACATCCGCCACGGGCTCGTCGGGCCCCATGGTCGGCAGATCGTCCCCGTAGCTCTCGTCGCGCGGCGTCGTCATCGTGGCGTCAGCGCCATGAGGACCCAGCCCGGGCGCATCCGATCACGATCATACAGCACCGGCGCCCGCGCGAGACCCCGTCTGACCGATCAGGCGACGGGGGCGCCCGAGGACGGGCCCTCGGCGTCCGCGTTCCGCGCGACCGCCGGGCCGCGACCGGGAACAACCTGGTTCACCGCACCGCAGCCCTGGCAGATCACCCCGTAAACCCCCGGGTTGTCCGCGTTCAGGTCCCCGCCGCACTGGTAGCAGACCGCGGTGCTCAGCCTCGTGGTCATCTGGTTCACCACCGCGGCGACCGTGATCAGCGCGACCCCGAAGACCGGGAGAACCGGCAACGCGGCCCAGGCCGCCACGCCGATCGCGGCGAGGATCACCGCGAGAACCACCGCGAGGACGCGAAGACGGATCTTGTGGAACCAGTTCACGCAGGCGCTCCATCAACGGGGCCGGGCTCGACCCCGCACACTCTTCGGCAATTCAACGCTCCCGGGTGCATCCGTTCCAGCGAATCCCGGATGGCGGGCTCCGATTCACCGCCCGGGCTGGGTCCAGTGCCGCAGGGCGGGCCCCGAATAGGCCGCCCGCGGGCGGATCAGGCGGTTGTTCGCGTGCTGCTCCATGATGTGGGCCGCCCACCCCGTGATCCGGCTGGCGACGAAGATCGGCGTGTACTGCGGCACGGGGATCCCCAGCGTGAAATAGGTCATCCCGCAGGGGAAGTCGACATTGGGGTGGATGTTCTTCTGCTCGAGCATGATCTCCTGGACCTTCTCGCCCAGCTCGAACAGCCTCACGAATTCCGCGCCCCGCTTCTCGGCCGACTTGCGCCCCAGCGCGTGCAGGATGCCCGCGCGGTGATCCCCGTTCTTGTAGACCCGGTGCCCGAATCCCATCAGCTTGCGCTTCTCGGCGAAGGCCCGCTGCATCCACGCGGCGATCGTCGCGTCGTCGTTCGCGGGCCCGATGTCGCGGCGGATGTCCTTGAGCATCTCCATCGCCGCCTCGTTCGCCCCGCCGTGCAGCGGGCCCTTCAACGCCGCGATCGCCCCGCACACCGCCCCGTGCATGTCGCTGAGCGTCCCGGCGATCACGCGGCCCGTGAAGGTCGACGCGTTGAAATCGTGCTCGGCGTAGAGGATCAGGCTGACATCCATCACCTTCTCGTCCTCGGCCGAGGGCTTCGAGCCCGTCATCTGATACAGCAGGTTCGCCGAGTGACTCAGCGAAGGGTCGCCGCCCGTCTTCGCCTCCACCGGCTCTTTCCCGTCCAGGAATCGCTGCATCTGCCCGATGATCGTCGGGATCTTCGCCGTCAGCCGCTTCGCCTTGGCGAGGTTCGCCCCGGGGCTGTTGTCCTGGCACTGCGCGTCCAGGTGGCCCAGGATGCTCACCCCGGTCCGCAGCACATCCATCGGCACCGCCGTCCCCGCCTTCAGCCAGGGCACCGACGCCTTGAGGAACGCCGTGACCTCCGACGGGATCGCCCGCTCGGCCGCCAACTCGGCGCTGAACGCCTTCGTCTGCGCCGGCGTCGGCTTGTCGCCCTCCAGCAGCAGGTACGCCACCTCTTCAAAGGTCGCGTGGGCCGCCAGGTCGGCGATCTCGAAGCCCCGGTAGATCAGCGAGGTCTGCTCGACCTGGCAGATGGTCGTGTCCCCGGCGATCACGCCCTCGAGCCCGGTCGGTTTGGTCGTTGCCGTCGTCATCCGCGGTCCTCCTGTTCGGTCGTCGTTGGCACAAGTCGGGGGGAGAATCGTAGCGGCCACCCGATCCCCCGTCGGCCTCGGCCCGCCCCGCCCGCGAGCACGCCGTACGCTCCGCCGATGCCGATTTCTCGACGCCGGGCCGTCGCCTCCATCGCCGCCTCCGCCGCCTTCGCGGCGTTGGCCCCCGCCGCGCGCGCCGCCTCGCGGCTGATCGCCCTCTCGCCGGCCCCGGCGCTCCCGCGCGAGTTCCGGGCCGCCTGGGTCGCCACGGTCGACAACATCGACTGGCCGAGCAGGCCCGCGCTCCCCGCCGCGGCGCAGCGCGAGGAGATCCGCCGCATCGTGCAGACCGCCGGGCGCTGCGGGCTCAACGCCCTCATCCTCCAGGTGCGCCCCACCGCCGATTCGGTCCACCGGTCAAGCCTCGAGCCCTGGAGCGCCTTCGTCACGGGCGTCCAGGGCAGGGCCCCCTCCCCCGCGTACGACCCGCTCGAGGCCTGGCTTGAGGAGGCGCACGACGCAGGCCTCGACCTGCACGCCTGGGTCAACCCGTTCCGAGCCCGCCACCCCAAGAGCATCGGGCCCGACGCACGCACCCATGTCGCCAACGCCCGCCCCGACCTTGTCCGCAAGCACGGGCCCTACCTCTGGCTCGACCCGGGCCACCCCGAGGCCCGCGAGCATTCGCTCCGCGTCATCGAGGATCTCCTGCGGCGGTACCCGGTCGATGGCGTCCACATGGACGACTACTTCTATCCCTACCCCCGCGGCAAGGAGCCCTTCCCCGACGCCCAGACCCACGCCCGGTTCGGCGGGGGAGCGCCCCTTTCTGACTGGCGGCGTGAGAACATCAACGCGTTCATCCAAGACACGCGGCGTCTCGTTCGCGAGCACCGCCCGGGCGCCCTGCTCACCGTCAGCCCCTTCGGCATCTGGCGTCCCAACAACCCGCCGGGCATCAAGGGCTTCGATGCCTACGAGGGCCTGCACGCCGACAGCCGCCGATGGCTCGCCGAGGGGTGGTGCGACGCCCTCATGCCGCAGCTCTACTGGCCCATCGAAAGCCCGGGCCAGCCCTTCGAGCCCCTGCTCGACTGGTGGCGCTCGCAGAACAAACTGGCCCGGCACCTCTGGCCGGGCCTCTACCTCACCCGAATCAAGCCCGCGGGCGAGAAGGAGAGCTGGGAGCCCGACCAGATCGAACGCCAGATCGCGACCATCCGATCCAAACCCGACGCCACGGGCTTCGCCCTCTTCAGCATGGTCGGGCTGCTCGAGAACCGCCGGGGCGTCACCGATCGCCTGGCGGATCGTGCCCTCGCCGGGCCCGCCGTCACGCCGGCCTCTCCATGGCTCGGCGCCGACGCGCCCGCACCCCCGAGCGCGAGGCTCGCCGAGCACGGCGCCGCCGTCCGCATCACCCCGCGGGCCGGACGCGTCGAGCCGAGACGCTGGGCGGTGCAGGCCCGCCACGGCGTGGCCTGGACCACGACGATCACCCCGGCCTCGACTCGGGAGCTTGCGCTCGGATCGGCCTCCCACCCCCCCGAGGAGGTCATCGTCACCGCCATCGGGCCCAACGGCGTGACCGCGGGCCCGGTCACGGCCCGGTGAGCGGCAACCCACCCCCTCCGATCGCATTGCGGACCATACTGTGGTAAGTTGCACAATCCCGCGGCGGGCAGCGCGTCCGCGCAGCGTGGCACGCCATCCGTGAGCACCCCTCCATGAGCGACACCACCCAGAGCCAGCCGAAATTCCCGCAGGACGATCCGACGGGAGCCGCCTTCGACCTCGAAACCTACCAGGTCGCCCCGACCTTCGAGGAGCTCCCCCCTCTCCCCGAGAACGCAACGCCCGAGGAGAAGGACCACTTCTGGTACACCCACATCTACCGCGGGGAACGCGTCCCCCAGCTGACGCTCCGCGCCGTGCTCATGGGCGCCGTCATTGGCATGGCGATGTCCATCTCCAACCTCTACACCACCATCAAGCTCGGGTGGGCGTTCGGCGTCGCCATCACCGCCTGCATCCTCTCCTATGTCATCTGGAACGGGCTCCGCGCCGCCAGCGGCAACCGCCTGACCAAGATGTCCATCCTCGAGAACAACTGCATGCAGTCCACCGCCTCCGCGGCGGGCTACTCGACGGGCGGCACCATCGGCACCGCCTTCGGCGCGCTCCTCCTCATCCAGCGTGAGCACTTCTCCTGGGTCTGGCTCGTCCCCTTCGTCTTCCTCACCGCCGCGCTGGGTGTCTTCATCGCCGTCCCCATGAAGCGGCAGATGATCAACCACGAGCAGCTCCGCTTCCCCAGCGGCATCGCCGCCGCCACCACGCTCCGCTCGCTCTACTCGCACGGCAAGGAGGCCGCCCAGAAGGCCAACGCCCTCATCGTCGCCCTCTTCGGCGGCATGGCCCTCGCCCTCTACCGCACCTACCCGACCGTCCTCGAAGCCCTGCACGGCTTCGGCAAGGTCAAGGACGAGACCCTCGAGAAGCTCTCCGCGTTCCCCTTCCGCATGCCCGAACTGCTCCCCTGGCCCGGCGAGTGGCTCAGCGACAAGTTCCGCAATATCGGCGTCGCCACCTGGGGCTTCGAGCCCAGCCTCCTCCTCGTCGCCGCCGGCATGATCGTCGGCCTGCGCGTCTCCCTCTCCATGCTCCTCGGCTCCGCCCTGCTCTTCTTCGTCGTCTCCCCGGCCATGCTCCAGTACGACATCGACCAGATCACCGCGCACCCCGAGTATGTCCAGGCCATCCAGGCCTCCGACGACCGCTGGGGCATCAACCCCACCTACGCCACCTCCATCAAGGAACTCGGCACCTACATCAAGAACGGGGGCGACATCGCCCGCCTCAACGACCCCGACGCCGGGTTCGGCTTCTACCCCGTCAACTGGGCCCTCTGGGGCGGCACCTCCATCATGGTCTTCTCCAGCCTCACCGCGGTCGCCATGGGATGGAAGACCATCGCCCGTGCCTTCAAGGGCGGAAAGGCCGCCTCGGGCGCCAGCGCCGCCGACCTCGACGAGATGAAGAAGATCGAGGTCCCGATGTCGTGGATGGTCATCGGCATGATCCCCATCACCATCGGGCTCGTGGTGCTCATGTACTACGCGTTCGAGATGTCCTGGTGGCTCGGGCTCATCTCCGTCATCATGACCTACCCCATCGCCCTCGTCTGCTGCCGCGCCACCGGCGAGACCGACACCACCCCCATCGGCGCCATGGGCAAGGTCACCCAGCTCGTTTACGCCGTCCTCGCCAAGGGCCAGATCGTCCCCAACCTCATGTCCGCCGGGACCACCGCCTCCGCCGGCGGCGCCTCGGCCGACCTGCTCACCGACCTGAAATCGGGCTACCTGCTCGGCGCCAACCCGCGCAAGCAGTTCCTCGCCCAGTTCTTCGGCATCTTCTTCGGCACGCTGGTCATCGTCCCCGCCTGGTACCTCATGGTCCCCGACGCCGAGACCTTCGACAAGTTCAACCCGCCCGCCGCCAAGATGTGGGAGGCCGTCGCCCGCGCCCTCACCCAGGGCCTGCACTCCATCCCCGAAACCGCCCAGATGGCGATCGTCATCGGCGGGCTCATCGGCATCGCCCTGCCCCTCATCCAGGCCGCTCTGCCCCCCAAGGCCCGCCACTTCGTCCCCAGCGCCATGGGCCTCGGGCTCGCCTGGGTCGTGCCCTGGTACAACGCCCTCGGGTTCGCCATCGGCGCCGTCATCGCATGGGTCTGGTCCCTCACCCACAAGAAATCGGCCGACAAGTTCACCATCCCCATCGCCTCCGGCGTCGTCGCCGGCGAGGCCCTCATGGCCGCGCTGGTCGCCATCGCCGCCACCGCCATCGGGCTCTACTTCACCTACACCGCCAACGGCGGCGCGCCCACGCCCTGACCCTCGAGCCCGAGCGCACTCCCGGAGAACGCCGATCAAGGGCCGTGGACCCACCCACGGCCCTTTCCGCGCGCCCATCCATGAACAAGGCGCAAATTCCCATCACCCCACCCGCCCCGACCCCCGGCGCCCCGCCCCCCGGGCCCTAGCCTTCAACGAGGAGGCGCGACCATGAACCCCCACACGCTCCCGTCCCGCCGCGATGTGCTCACCGCCGGCGTCGGCCTGCTCGCCGCGGGGGGCCTCGCCCGCGCCCGCCCCCTCAACCCCGCCCCACGCCCGTCCTCCCGCGCACGAGGCCCCGCGACCAGTGTCGTCTTCATGGTCGCCGACGGCATGAGCATCGGCACCTTCACCCTCGCCGACCTCGCGATCCGCCGTCAGACCGGCCGGGGCTCGGCCTGGATCGACCTCTGGGCGAGGCCCGGCGCCCGGCGCGCGCTCGTCTCCACCCGCGCCGCCGACTCGATCGTCACCGACTCCGCCGCCGGCGGCTCCGCCTGGGGCTGCGGCAAGCGCCTCAACAACGGCGCGATCAACTGGCACGAAGGCGCAGCGCTCGAGCCCATCCTCGTCTCCGCCCGCAACGCGGGCAAGGCCACCGGCCTCGTGACCACATGCCGCGTCACGCACGCGACCCCCGCCTCCTTCGCCGCCAATGTGCCGACGAGAAACATGGAGGCCGAGATCGCGACGCAACTGCTCGACCGCCGCATCGACCTCATCCTCGGCGGCGGGGCGAAGTTCCTCACCCCCGAACTCCTCGGCGAGCACGCCGACCTCACCGTCGTTCGTAACGCGCCTGAACTCGAGCGCCACGCGCACACCCCGGGCCGCCTCGTCGGCCTCTTCTCGCCCGACCACATGGCCTACGACCGCGACCGCACCGACGACCAGCCGAGCCTCCGCGAGATGTCCCTCCTCGCCCTCGAACGCCTCGCCCTTCATCCAAGCGGCTTCGTCCTCCAGATCGAAGGCGGCCGAGTCGACCACGGCGCCCACGCCAACGACATCGTCGCCACGCTCTTCGACCAGATCGCCTTCGACGAGACCGTCCGCGCCGTCTCCCACTGGGCCGAGCAGCGCGCCGACACGC
The DNA here is from genome assembly GCA_036732005.1 of Phycisphaerales bacterium. Lineage (GTDB taxonomy): Bacteria > Planctomycetota > Phycisphaerae > Phycisphaerales > UBA1924 > UBA1926. Next base: position 664,493 of record DAINDF010000001.1, on the reverse strand, counting down.
TCGTGATCGTCACCACCGACCACGGCACGGGCGGGCCCGAGTTCTCAAGGTACGAGCAGCAGAGCCACGAGTGCCTCGATCGACTCCTTGGCGCGAGGCACACCCTCTCCTGGATCGGCGACCGCATCGGCGAGACGCGCCACGACGACCCCGCCGCGATGTTCCGCGATCTCGCCCGCGAGCACCTCGACGCCGTGCTCTCCGACGAGCAGACCGACTGGCTCCGCCGCGCCCTCGCCGGCGAGCGGACCAACGCCTTCGATGGCGCCAACTCCCTCGACGCCGCCGTCGCCGCCGTCATGGCCAACCACCTCGGCGTCGGATGGGTCAGCACCGACCACACCGCCGAGCATGTCGACGCCACCGCCATCGGCCCGGGCGCCGAGGCACTCCCCCCCTCCATCGAGAACTTCGAACTCCACCGCCTCGTCACCGCGGCCCTGGGCCTCCGCGTCCCGTAGCGGTCGGTCCTAACAGACTCTTCGCGCCCGCCCGCGGTTCGGCCCCCGGGAACCACCGGCGAGCGGGCCTATCTTCTGCGGTCCGACCAACGAGGGCCCGACCATGCCGCTCCAGTCCCGCCGAGACTTCCTGCACCTCGCCGCCGCCTCCGCCGCCGGGTTCACCGGGCTCGGCCGGTTCTTCACCGCCGCCCACGCCGCCGACGCCCCCGCCCCTGGGCTCTTCACCGACCGCTTCGGCCCGCTCCTGCCCGATCCGCAGGGCCTGCTCGATCTGCCCCGCGGCTTCACATACCGCGTCCTCTCCCGAGTCGGCGACCTGATGACCGACGGCCTCTTCGTCCCCGGAAAGCCCGACGGCATGGCCGCCTTCGAAGGCCCCGACGGGCTCACCATCCTCGTCCGCAACCACGAGGTCGACATGGGCGACGAGAAGAGCGGCCCCTTCGGCCCACGCCACGAACGCCTCAACGCCATCGACCGCGCCAAGATCTACGACCCGGGCGCCGCCGGCAAGCCCGCCCCCGGCGGCACCTCCACCCTCGTCTACGACACCCGAGACCAGCGCGTCCTCAGGCAGTTCATGTCCAGCGCCGGGCACTGCCGCAACTGCGCCGGGGGCGCCACCCCCTGGGGCTCCTGGCTCACCTGCGAAGAGACCGTCCTCCGCGCCGGCGAAGAGGGCGCCGCCCGCAACCACGGCTATGTCTTCGAGGTCCCCGCGACCGCCGACATCCGCCTCGCCGACCCAACCCCCATCCGCCCCATGGGCCGGTTCAACCACGAGGCCGTCTGCGTCGACCCCCGGACCGGCGTCGTCTACCTCACCGAAGACCGCGGCGACGGGCTCCTCTACCGCTTCATCCCCGACACCCCGGGCCGGCTTCTCGAAGGAGGCCGCCTCGAGGCCCTCGCTCTCCGCGACGCCCCGGGCTTCGACACCCGCAACTGGGACCAGACCGACTTCCCCGTCGGCGACGAGCGCCCGGTCGCCTGGATCCCCCTCGACGAGGTCGACGCCGAGACCGACGACCTCCGCGACCGGGGCCACGCCGCCGGCGCCGCCCGGTTCGCGCGCGGCGAGGGCATCCACTGGGCCCACGATTCGGTCTACGCCGTCTGCACCAGCGGGGGCCGCAACCGCAGGGGCCAGGTCTGGCGCTACCTCCCCAGCCCGAACGAGGGGACCCCCGCCGAGGCCGAAACGCCGGGCCGGCTCGCCCTCTTCGTCGAGCCCAACGACCGCGACCTCATCGACATGCCCGACAACATCGCCGTCGCCCCCTGGGGCGACCTGATCGTCTGCGAGGACAACGGCGACGAGCAACGCCTCGTCGCCGTCACCCCGGAGGGCCGCCTCTACCACTTCGCCCGCAACGCGAAGAAAAACAGCGAGTTCGCCGGCGCCTGCTTCAGCCCCGACGGCACCACCATGTTCGTCAACATCCAACACACCGGGCTCACCCTCGCCGTGACCGGCCCCTGGCGAGCCTGAGATCACGCCCCGCCGAACCCGCGGCCAACCGGTTGAATCCCGCCGCGCCCCCCGGCTACCATCCTCCCCCGCCGCACCCGCGGCGACGGGCGTGTACCCAAGTGGCCAAAGGGGGCAGACTGTAAATCTGCTGGCGTACGCCTTCGCTGGTTCGAATCCAGCCGCGCCCATTCGCCCCGTCCCGGGGCGTTTTCTTTGCGCCCGCTCCCCACGCCGGAGCGGCGGCCCATGCGGGGCCCGCGACGCCCCGCCCTCCCCGTTCGAGCGATCCCGCCCGATCTACCGATAACCACCCCATGCCCACACGAGGCCACGCGGTCTTTCTCTGCACACTCGCCCTGCTCGTGATCGGGGTGGTGATGGTCAACTCCGCGGGCATGATGGTCCAGCCAGTCCCCGAGGGTGTCGCCGGGTTCGACGCCGTCGCGACCGGCGCCCTGCTCGACACCCGCGCCATCGTCACCAGCCGCTCGGCCGTCTACCTCGCCGTCGCCCTCTTCGCCATGGCCTGCGCCGCCGCCCTCCCCGTCGGGCCCATCGCCGCCCGCATCCTGCCCCCCGCGCACGCCCCGGTCGGCTACACCTACGCCGCCCTCGCGTTCGGGGTCATCGCCATCCTCGCCCTGCTCTTCACCGTCTACCTCCCCGGAATCGGACGCTCCGTCAACGGCTCCGCCCGGTGGATCTCCCTCCCCGGCATCGACTCGCTCCAGCCCAGCGAGATCGCCAAGTGGGCCATCATCCCGCTCCTCGCCTGGTACGCCGCCGCCCTCGGCCCACGCCTCAGCCGGTTTTTCGGCGGTCTCCTCCCCGCGGTCGTCGCCATCGCCCTCGTCTCGGGATTCATCGTGCTCGAAGACCTCGGCACCGGCGTCCTCATCGCCGTCGCCGCCTCCGTCCTCCTCCTCGCCGCGGGCGCCCGGTTCTGGCACTTCCTCCTCTTTGTCCCGCCCGCCGCTGTCGGCGTCCTCGCCGCCATCCTCTACAGCCCCTACCGCATCGAGCGCATCATGTCCTTCCTCGACCCGTTCGCCGATCCCCGGGGCTCCGGCTACCACATGATCCAGGCCATGAGCACCGTCGCCGGGGGCGGGATCGCCGGGCGCGGGCTCGGGCACGGCATCCAGAAGTTCGGATACCTCCCCGAGGACACCACCGACTTCCTCTTCGCCGTCATCTGCGAAGAGACCGGCCTCGCCGGCGCCGCCGCCATCATCGCCCTCTACATCGTCCTCGCCTGGGCCCTCGCCGGCGTCGTCCGCGACCAGCCCCGACCCATCCTCCGGACCATCGCCGCCGGCGTCCTCGCCACGGTCCTCTGCCAGGCGATGATCAACCTCGTCGTCGTCACCGGCCTCGGGCCCACCAAGGGCATCGCCCTCCCCCTTCTCTCCTCGGGAGGCACCGGGTGGGTCCTCACCGCCGCCTCCCTCGGCCTCGTCGTCGCCATCGACCGCGACGCCAGACGCCGAAGAGCAACCACCGACGACGCCCATCTCCACGCCGGCCTCGCGACCGCATGACCGTCCGATCGCTCATCTTCGCCGGCGGCGGCACCGGGGGGCACATCTTCCCCGCCCTCGCCATCGCCGAGGCGCTCCTTGCGATCACCCCCGTGCGCACGACCGTCGTCTGTTCCGACCGCCCGCTCGACGCCGACCTGCTCGCCCGCGCCGTCGCCGAGCATCAGACCGACGCCTTTGTCCCCATCGCCGCCCGCCCCTTCGGCGCCCGCCCCCGCATGCTCGCCGCGCTCGCCCGCTCGTGGGGCCCCTCGCTCCGCCGCGTCCGCGCCCTTATCCAGGAAGAGCGCGCCGCCGGCGCCGAGGTCTCCCTGGTCGCGATGGGCGGGTTCGTCGCCGCCCCCGCCGTCCAGGCCGCCCGAGCCGAGCGCTGCCCCGTCGCCCTCGTCAACCTCGACGCCGTCCCGGGCCTCGCCAACCGGTGGATCGCCCGAAGGGCCCGGCCGCGCTTCGCCGTGGTCGCCGCCCCCGACGCGCCCCGCGGCGTCGCGTGGACGGTCACGCCCCCGATCGTGCGCCGGTCCGTGCTCGAACCGATCGACCCGCGCGAGGCCCGCCAAACGCTCGGCCTTGACCCCGACGCCCCCACGCTCCTCGTGACCGGCGGGAGCCAGGGCGCGCGCACCATCAACGCCTTCATGATCCTCTTCACCCAGGCCCACGCCGAGGCTCTCAAGGACCAACGGTGGCAGATCCTCCACCAGAGCGGCGCCGATCACGCCGACGCCATGACCCGCCATTATCAGGATCTCCAGATCCCGGCCCGTGTCGAGCCCACCTTCGCCGCGATGGGGCCCGCGTGGGCCGCCGCCGACGCCGCCGTCGGCCGGGCCGGCGCCGGCACCGTCGCCGAGTCCTGGGCCACACGCACCCCCACGCTCTTTCTGCCCTATCCCTACCACAAGGACCAGCACCAGCGACGCAACGCCCTCCCCCTCGCCGAGCGGGGCGCCGCCCTGCTCGGCGTAGACCGGATCGACCCCGCCGCCAATTTCCGCGACAACGCCCCCGCCTTGCTCGCTCTGCTCGCCGACTCGGTCCACCGGCAAGCGATCGCCGACGCCCTCACCCGCCTCGGCCCCGCCGACGGCGCCGACGCGATCGCCCGGGCCCTCCTCGGCGGTTGACCCTCCCCGCCCCCGCCGGCGGGAGCCCCCGGGTTCTCGGACTTTCGCCGCAACTTCTCGAACGATCCCCTCCGCGGACCGCCCGGGACCAAATACACTTCACCTGTGTCGGGGGTTGAACCACCACATCCAGTGGGCGAACTCGCCTGCGTGCTGCTCCACGAGGCCGGCACCGAGACCCCCCTGCGCCTCTGCCGCGCCCTCGGCAACAAGGGCATCCGGGTCCACCCAGTGACCGACGCCTACGCCGCCCTTGCCGCGGTCTGCCGCCACGACCGGACCAGCGGCGTGACCCTCAGTATCCTTCTGATCGCCGAGCCGGGACACCTCGCCAACCCGGCCGAGGTGGTCGACGCGGTGCAGGCGTACGCCCCGAAATCGGTGTGCTGGCTGTACACCTCCGCTCCGCCTGAACAGGTGAGGGAGATCAACGACGCCGACCTGGCGCGCTGGCGGCGCGACCGTCGCACGCGGTCAGACGCCGAGCCTTCGCTCCCCCTGCCCGAGTCGGCGCCGACGCTGCGGATCGTGAACGCTGGCGACGACGCGGAGGGGTCCGAGAAGTCGCCACTTGCCGGGGGGGACGATCCCCGGGCCTCCCGCGGGCGTACAACACCCCCGGGCCCCCCCGAGCCGGAGGAGGGGGCGCTGCTGACCGATGAAGAACTGGCGATGCTCCTGAACGACGAGCACGACAACGAAGGACGGAACGGCGGGCACGGATGAGCACGAACCGCGGCGCCAAACCCAAGCCGGCCGAACGCCAGGGCGCGATGCGCGTGGTGCTGCTGGGCCGCACCGGCTTCGACGCGGCGCTCCGCGACGACGCGGCGGTCGAGCTCGTGCGCGCGCGCACGCCGCTCGAAGCGGTCGGCGAGGTCGCCTCGCCCCCCGCGGCTTCGCAGGGCGTGCCGACCGTGGTGGTGGTGGGGCAGGGGGCCGAGCCCGAGTCGCACCACGCCGCGTTCCTCGCCGCCATGCGTGAGGCCAACCCCGCGGTGCGGCTGGTTCGGGTGGGCTCAGCAGGTCCGGACGGCGCGTCGTACGACGCCGTGCTCAACCCGGGATCGACCCCCGAGGCGCTCCGGGCCGCGATCGGCGATGCGTCGGCGCCCCGGGGCGAACCCGACGACGCGGACAGGGGCCCCGCCCGGATCGAGCTTCCCCCGCAGACGCCCGAGGAGCCCACGGTGGTCGTCGCGCGGGCGGCCCCCCCCTCGCCCCGGTCGGCCCCGATCACCGTCGGGGACGCGGCGATGCTCGGCGAGCTGGCGAACGGCTCGGCGGCGTTGCTCCGCGCGGGGCTCGCGCTGATCCGCGAGCGGGCGGGGATCGGCGATCTCTCGTTCGTGGAACTGGAGGGCGCGTCGGACCCGGGCCTCCCCGCGGACATGTTCGCCTGGGTGGCGCAGGGCTCGAAGCGGTACGGGCTGCTGCGGACCACCTCGACGCGTTCGGCGGCGGACCGGCTCCGTGCGCACGCGGACTGGCTCGCCGCGTGGCTCGCGGCGCAGGAGCGGCAGCAGTCGCTCCGCAAGGCCGCGTTCACCGACCCACTGACGGGCGCGTGGAACCGGCGGTATTTCGACGGGTTCCTGACCTCGGCGATCGACCGGGCCCGGGCCACGCGACGCACGGTGACGGTGCTCGTCTTCGACATCGACGGGTTCAAGCAGTACAACGACCGCTTCGGGCACCTCGCCGGGGACGAAATCCTGATCGAGACGGTGCGGGCGCTCAAGACCTCCGTCCGCCCCTCCGACCGCGTCTGCCGCATCGGGGGCGACGAGTTCGCCGTGATCTTCGACGACCCGCAGGGCCCGCGGGAATCGGGGAGCCGTCCCCCCGAGTCGGTCTATGTGCTCGCCAAGCGTGTGCAGCGGCAGATCGCCGAGCGCCGGTTCCCGAAGCTCGGGGCCGATGCGCCCGGCGTGCTGACGATCTCGGGCGGTCTGGCCGCGTACCCGTGGGACGGGCACGACGCCGAGACGCTGCTCTGCAAGGCCGACGACCTCGCCTGCCAGTCCAAGAGGCAGGGCAAGAACGCGATCACCCTGGGCCCCGGCGCCGAGCGGCTCTGCCGCGGGATGGACGACGCGGATTGCTGAGCCCGCCCCGAGGGCCCGGCCGCATGGGGCGCCGGTGCCGGCGTACGCTGGCGGCATGCCCGCCCGCTACCGCCTGCTCGCGCTCGACCTCGACGGCACGCTGCTCGACGACCACGCCGAGCTGACCGCCGACAACATCGAGGCGGTCCGCCGCGCCCGCCGCGAGGGCGTGCGTGTGGTGGTCTGCACGGGCCGGGGCCTGGTCGAGTGCCGGCGGTATCTGGACCGGTTGGACCAGGTCGATCCGGTGATCGTCGCGGGCGGGGCGATCACCGCCGACCCGGTCTCGGGCGAGACCATCCGCCGGGTCCCGATGGCCGCCCCCCTGGTGGCCCGTACCGTCGATCTCTTGCTCGGCGCCGGGCACGCGGCGCTGGTGCTCAAGGACCCCTCGCCCGCGGGGTACGACTACCTCGTGGTCACGGGCGGGGGCGAGGTCCGGCCCGACCCGGTGACGCTGTGGTGGTTCGAGAAGATGGGCGTGCGCGTGCGCTACGCCGCCCGCGTCGAGGACGATGAGCATCCCGAGCACACGATCCGTGTCGGCATGTGCGCCGACGCGGCCCAGAGCCAGGCGCTCGCCGGTGTGATGCAGCGGGACCTGGGCGACCGCGTGGTGATGCACGCGTTCAAGGCCGTGGTCGGCCCCGGCATCACCGGCGCCGCCGAGCGAACGGTGCACATCCTCGAGGCCTTCGACGCCTCGGCGGGGAAGTGGCCCGCGATCGAGCGCTACGCGGCGGAACTGGGCGTCGCGCGAGAGCAGATCGCCGCGATCGGGGACGAGGTGAACGACCTCGAGATGATCCGGCGCGCCGGGCTGGGCGTGGCGATGGGCAACGCCGTCCCGGCCGTGCTCGACGCGGCGGACCGCACCACCGAGGCGAACCACCGGTCCGGGGTCGCGCGCGCGATCGAGCGGATCCTGGAGGGCGCGTGGTGAGCGCGCAGACGCTGCACGAGATCCGCTCGTTGCTCGAGTCGCACGGGCTGGCGCCCAAGAAGTCGCTGGGGCAGAACTTCCTCATCGACCGCAACCTCGTCGCCAAACTCGTGGACGAGTCGGGCGTCGGCGAGGGCGACCTGGTGCTCGAGGTCGGCCCGGGGACCGGGACGCTGACCGGCGAGCTGCTCGCTCGCGGGTGCGAGGTCGTGGCCTGCGAACTCGACGACGGGCTCGCGCGCCTGCTGGCCGATCGATTCGCCGATCAGGCCCGGTTCACGCTCGTGCACGGCGACTGCCTCGCGTCCAAGCGGGCCCTCTCGCCGGAACTGGCCCGGGCGCTGGGCGATCGCCCGTTCCGCCTGGTCGCGAACCTGCCGTACCAGGCCGCGACGCCGCTGATGCTCCATCTGCTCACGGCCCGCCCCGCGTGCGGCGGGCTGTTCGTCACGATTCAGCGCGAGGTCGCCGACCGGCTGCTCGCCGAGCCCGGGTCAAAGGAGTACGGCGCGATCAGCGTGGTGGCGCGGTGCACGGCCCGGGTGAGGCGGATCGCGAATCTCCCGTGCGAGTGCTTCTGGCCCCGCCCCAAGGTCGTCAGCACGATGGTCGGGCTCGAGCGGCTCGACCCACCCCGCACCGCGGACGCGGCCGCGCTGGCCGAGTTCTGTCAGCGGGTCTTCGCGGGGCGTCGCAAGCAGCTGGGGGGGCTGCTTCGTTCGCTGGACCTGACGCCCGAGGTCTGGCCCGAGAACATCGCCCTGACCGATCGGATCGAGGCCTTGCCCCCCGATCGCATCGAATCGCTGGCACGGGCCTGCCCGCGACGCTAGGCTGTTCTGGGTTCCCCATCGGCCCACGGAGGGTGCATGACCGCGGGGCAGAGCCGACCGTTCGAGCAGGCGCGTCACGAACATGCCCCCGGCGTCCGCCCGGGATCCAGTCCGCCTGACAGCCCGCCTCCGCCCAACGGCACCCTTTCTCACGCGAACGGCAAATCCGGCGAGCATCTCCCGCGGAGGTACACCCCCGCGCCGGCTGGCGCCCCGGGCCAGATCGGCGACACGGGGGAATCGGACCAGGCGGCGCCGAAGTACACCACGCGGGACGAGGTCGAGTCGCTCGGCGTCTCGCTGGGCCCGGCGCTCCACGAGGCCTGCGGCGATCGCCTGGGCGACATCGACTGGTTCCAGAGCCCCTGGCAGAAGAGCGGGGCGGCGACGGGGTTCACCTCCTGGCGGCTCCCCGACGGGAGCGTTGTCGGGGCGATCGCCAAGGTGCCCGTGGGGTTCAGGGAATACGACTGGTCGGTGCGGCTCGGGGAGGTTGACCCGATGTGGTGGCGCAGCGAGGCCTGCCGTCACCTGCCGGTGCCCCGGGTCCTGGCGAGCGGGACCGAACTGGGGGGGTACGACATCGCGTGGCTGGTGGTCGAGAAGGTCTCGGGCCGGCCCATCTCCAAGGAGATGAACCCCGAGTCGCTCGAGAAGCTGTTCGCCGCCGCGGCGCTATTCCACAAACTCGCGCTCGAGAGCAGGCCCCTGGAGCGGGTGCAACTCACGCTCGGGCTCGACTGGGTCAAGGTGCTGGCCCGGGCGCGGCAGTCGTGCGAGGACAACGACCTCGAGGGCGCCGGTGAGTGGATCGAGTTGATCGACCGGGTCACCGGGCTGCTGCCCGGGCTGCTCGAACGCTGGCACGGGCGGCCCGTCGATTCGTGGTGCCACGGCGACCTCCACCCGGGCAACGCGATGATCCGTTGCGACGAGACCTGCCCCGAGGATCGCTGCGGCGTGCTGATCGACCTGGCGCTGGTGCATCCCGGGCACTGGGTCGAGGACGCGTTGTATCTCGAGCGGCTGTACTGGGGGCGAGAGAACGCGCTGGGCGGGGTCAACCCGGTCGAGGCGCTGGGGCGGCACCGGCTGGCGCTGGGCCTGAGCGCCGACGAGGCCGACCTGGAATTGGCGGACATCCGGCGTGTGCTGATGGGGGCGACCTCTCCTGCGTTCCTGGGGCAGGAGAACAACCGGGTGTACCTCGAGGCGGCCCGGGGACGGCTGTGTAAGATCATCCCCACTTTAGGGCATCTTGCATGAGATCGCGGGTCGGGTGTGGACACGGGGAAGGTGCCCGCCAAAATGCCCCAAGCGGGCGGCGTGGGCCGCCGGACTCCGAGACAGAAAGCAGGTGACCCGTGGACTCACTCGAGAAGCTCGCCCAACTCGTGGAATCGGCCCGAGACGACTACAACAAGGCCAAGGGCGGGAACAAGGCCGCGGGCACGCGGGTCCGCAAGACGATGCAGGACATCAAGAACGCGGCCCAGGAGATCCGGCAGGAGATGCTGACGAACCGGGAGAGCACCGCGTCGTGACCACGATCGGCTCCACCCGGACCGAGGGCGACGCCCACAGCGCGCTGTTCGAGCTCGCCGGGGTGGATCTGTCGGCGTGCCTGGCGGGCAAGGCCGAGATCGCGCGGGTCAACCCGCACCGTCACGAGTTCGCGCTGCTGGACGAGGTGATCTGGATCGAGGCGGACAAGTCCTGCGCCCTGGGGCGGCACCGGGTCGGGCACGACGCGTTCTGGGTCCGGGGGCACTTCCCGGGCAAGCCGCTCATGCCCGGGGTGCTGCAGATCGAGGCGGGGGCCCAGTTGGCGTGCTACCTGTGGAATGTGCAGCAGCCCGAGCCCCGGGTCGCGGCCTTCCTGCGGATCGAGGACGCCGCCTTCCGCCGCTCCGTGGTCCCGGGGGACGATCTGCTGTTGCTGTGCAAGTCGGTCAAACTCAGCCGGCGACGGTTTGTGTCGGACATCCAGGGCATCGTCGCGGGTCAGGTCGCCTTCGGGGCGAGGATCAGCGGGATGGCGCTGGACCCAAGCCAGGCGGAGTGAGCGTGCCGGGCGGGCCCGAAAGCCTGCTGGTCGACCGGGCGCGACGCGCCTGGCCCATGCCGATCGACATCGTGCTGGACGGGATCCCAGAATCGGTCCGCGCTGACGCGTGCGCCGCGGCGCTTCGGGCCCGGCCCGGGGCGGTGCTGTTCCTGTCGGGCGGAAGGGCGGTGCTCGCCGCGGCGTGCGGGGATCTGCGGTCGTTCGTGCCCGCCCGGCTGCGCGGCGAGGGGCATCGGGCCGGTCTGGCGCCGGTGGTCGATCGCGTGCTGGCGTGCGAGGCGGGGTCGGGCTTCGAGGCCGACTGGGCCCAGTGGGTGATCGCGCGGGCGGTGCTGCCGGAGGCCTGGCGTGCGGCGTGCGCACGGCGGCGGGTGTTCGCGGTGCACCTTGACCCCGAGTCGAGCGTCCCCGCCTGCCGCGTCGGGAGGCTCGACGAGGTGAGCGCGTCGGCGGACTCCGCAGCGGTGATCGGCCCGTTCGGGACGCGTCGGGCGGCGGAGGCGTTCGCGCGGCTCGCCGAGGAGCGGTTCTCCTTGTGCCGCGAGCCGTCGCTGCTCGCCAAGCGGCCCGACGCGGTGGCGTGCGCGTACAAGGACATGGGCAAATGCCCCGCGCCGTGCGACGGGAGCGAGCCGATGGAGTCGTACCGATCGAGGGCGAGGGAGGCGGTCGCGTTCGCGCGCTCGAGGCGTGACGGGATGCTCGCGGGCGTCGAGGCGTCGATGCGGGAGGCGGCCGCGGCGCTGGACTTTGAGCGGGCGGCGGCGCTGAACGAGGAGATCGGGCTGTTGCGGGCGGCGGGGGGGCGCGCCGGGGCGTGGGCGACGACGATGGACCGCTTTGCCGTGCTCGGGGTGCTGCCCTCGGGTCGGCGCGGGGTGGCGCGGCTGGCGCTGCACGACCGGGGCGTGACCCGTTGGCTCGGGGAGTTCACGGCGGATGAGGCCGCCGAGGCACTTGATGGGCTCGGGTCGGCCCTGGTCAACGGGGGGGCGTCGTGGTCGACGGATCACGCGGAGGGGGTCGGGCTGGTGTGCGCCCACCTGTTCTCGGGTCGTCGGACGCGGGGGTCGTTCCTGCGGGTGGACGGGCCGGCGGATCCGGCCGATGTCGAGCGGGCGATCCGCCGAGCGGGCGGAGTGGAGGCGGACGCCCCCGGTTCGGTGGAGCGCGTGGAGACAGGAGACGCGGGATGAGCGGGCCGTATGCGCTGGTGTTCGAGCCGATCCTGTAGGAGAAGGTCTGGGGGGGGCGTCGCCTGGCGCGGTACGGCAAGCGGCTTGGCCCTGAGGCGCGGGTCGGCGAGTCGTGGGAACTCGCCGACCTTGTCTCGACGAGCGCCTCGGGCGGTGGGGGCGGATCGGCGTTCTCGGTGGTCGCCAACGGTGCGCTCGCGGGGACGACAATCGGCGAGGCGATCGAGCGGTGGGGCGAGGAGTTGCTGGGCGCGCAGGGGCTGGAGCGTGCGCACGAGGTGGGCGAACAGACGGGCGCGGGGCGTGCGGTCTTCCCGCTGCTGCTCAAGTACCTCGACGCGGGCGAGCACCTGAGCGTGCAGGCGCACCCGAGCCCGGCGTACGCCGCCTCGCACCCGGGGGCGCACCTCAAGACCGAGTCGTGGTACATCGTCGAGGCCGAGCCGGGCGCGATGCCGGGCGGGGGCGAGGTCGAGCCGTTGATCTTCAAGGGGCTCCGGGCCGGGGTTTCGGGCGAGTCGTTCCGTGCGCACGCGTTGGACGGAACGGTGGCGGCGGACCTGCTGGCCGAGCCCGCGATCCCGGGGATGTGCCACACGCTTCCGAGCGGGACGGTGCACGCGCTGGGGGCGGGTGTGCTGGTCGCGGAGGTGCAGACGCCGAGCGACACGACCTTCCGCGTGTACGACTGGGTGAGCGAGTACGACCGCCCGGCGCGGGAGTTGCACCTCGATCAGGCGCTCGCCTGCATCGACTTCGAGCGCCCCGGCGCGGCGGCGGCGGTCGATGCGCGGCGCGGCGGACGGGCGGCGTCGACGGCGTTCTACACGATCGACGCGGTTCACGGCGCGGCCCGGTTCGAGCCGGGCCGGGCGGCGGCGGTCATGGTGACGGCGGGGCGGGGCGTGCTCGAGGGGGCGGGCGAGCCGGTCGAGGTGGCCGGGGGCGTGACGGTGCTGGTGCCGGCGTGCGTGGCGGGGGGCTGTGCGCTGTCCGGCGGCGAGGGGCTGCGGGCGCTGGTGATCGGGCTCGCCGGGGCGTGATCGGGTACGCTCAGGGCATGAGCACAAGACTGTTGATCATGGGGCTCGGGGCGGGGCTGCTCGCCCTGGGGGCGGGCGGGTGCACGACGGATCGCAACGCGCGGCTGACGGTCGGGGCGGAGGCGATGCCCGCGGTGTTCGCGGCGTCGGCGCCCGCCGCGGGCGACGGCCCGACGACGCGGCTCGACCGCGCGGACTGGGAGCCGGTCGAGTACCGCGTTCCCGTGGACGGGACGGTGCACCCGCCGCTGTGGCGTTCCCACGCGTCGTTCGACGAGAGCCCGGCGAGGCAGCACGGGCTCTACCCCACGGCCGCGTCTGTGCTCGACACGGCGGGGGACCCGGGCGAGGCGATCGCGGCGGGGTTCATCGAGCCGGCGCGGGCGGTGTTGGACCTGGCGGCGATGCCGGTGCGGATGATCCTCGAGCCGGTGTGGACGAAGCGGCAGAGCCCGTCGATGTACAAGCGCTGGCACTCGGGTGCGTGGCTGGCGGGGCCCTCTCCCGAGGCGCCGGCGGGCGACGCCGATCGGGCCGAGGGGGCGGAGGGTTGAACGGCGGCGTGCTCGATTTCGACGACCGTGGCCTGCCGCCCGGGAAGCGGGTGCGCGCGGGGCTGGAGGTGACGCCGTTCGAGGTGCGCGACCTGCTCGGGTCGGGTTGTCGGCCCGTGCTGGTGGATGTGCGCGAGCCCGACGAGTGGCGGATCTGCCGGCTGGACGGGGCGGTGCTGGTCCCGCTCGGGGAGATCGAGGAGCGGGCCGAGGAGTTGTTCGAGGCGCACGGGGCGGAGACCGCGGTGGTGGTGTATTGCCACCACGGGGTGCGTTCGTTGACGGGTGCGTCGATCCTGCAGGCGAAGGGGCTGCGCGGGGCGCGTTCGCTGGCGGGGGGCATCGACCAGTGGTCGGTCGCGGTGGACGCGGGCGTGCCGCGGTATTGAGGCGGGGGCGGCGCCGGCTGGGGCGCTGGCGTCGTGATGCGGTATCCTCGTCCGCATGGCGGCTAGGCGTGCGACATTTCTCACGAGACTCGGGCCCGGGATCCTGCTCGCGGCGACTGGCGTCGGGGCGGGGGACCTGGCGACGGCCGGGATCGCGGGGACGCGGTTCGGGGCGGTGCTCGCGTGGGCGGTGGTGCTCGGCGCGGGGCTGAAGTTCGTGATGACCGAGGGGCTGACGCGCTGGCAGCTCGCGACGGGGACGACGCTGCTCGAGGGGGCGACGCGGCGGCTTGGGAGGCCGTTCCAGGTCCTGTTCCTGCTCTACCTGTTGCCCTGGAGTTTCTTCACGGGCGGGGCGCTGATGGGCGCGTGCGGCTCGGCGATGAACGCGATCGCGCCGCTCGACCCGGCGGACCCCGGTGTGGGGCGCGTGGTGTACGGGGTCGCGCATTCGGCGGTGGGGGTGGCGCTCGTGCTGGCGGGCGGGTTCAAGTTGTTCGAGCGCGTGATGGCGGCGACGATCGGGGTGATGGTCGCGGGCGTGCTGCTCACGGTCGTGCTCTCGCGGCCCGATCTGGGCGAGTTCGCCCGGGGGCTGGCGGTGCCGCGCGTGCCTCGGGCGGAAGGCGGGCTCGCGTGGACGGTGGCGCTGCTGGGGGGAGTCGGCGGGACGGTGACGATCCTGTGCTACGGGTACTGGATCCGCGAGCACGGGCGGCGCGGGGCGGCGGACCTGGCGGCGTGCCGCGTGGACCTGGGCGTGGGGTACGCGGTGACGGCGCTGTTCGGCGTGTGCATGCTGGTGATCGCCAGCCGCACGCCCGTGGCGGCGGGGGGCTCGGGGAGTTCGCTTTTGATCTCGCTGGCGGAGAGCCTGGGGGCGCCGCACGGGCCGGTGGGCAAGTGGGCGATCCTGCTGGGGGCGTGGGCGGCGATCGCGTCGCGCCTGCTGGCGGAGTGGCAGGCGGAGCCGTACCTGTTCGCCGATTTCCTGCTGAACCGGCGTGCGGGGGGGGACGAGCCGCCGCGCGAGGTGTCTACGCGTTCGCTCGCGTACCGGGGCTATCTGGTTGCGTTGGCGGTGGGGCCGATCCCGATGCTGTTCGTGAAGTTTGCGACGGCGCAGAAGGCGTACGCGGTGTTCGGGGCGACCTTTATCCCGCTGGTGGCGGGGCTGCTTCTGTATATGAACGGGCGTGCGTCGTGGGTGGGCGCGCACCGGAACCGGTGGTGGACGGCGGCGGCGCTGGTCGCGTCGGTGGTGCTGTTCGCGTGGTTCGGGTGGGTGGAGGTGTCGGGGGGGGTGTGATGGCGGGTTGGGCCGGCGTTGCCGGGCTCAGGGCCTGACCTTGTCCCAGGCCTGTTCGAGGCGCTTGGGGCTGACGGGGACGGAGGTCTTGAGTTCCTGGGCGAAGAGGGAGACGCGGAACTCTTCGTGCAGCCAGCGGAACTCGACGAGGGCGGGGTCGACGATGCCCTCGTGCTGGTGCTTGATCGCGCGCTCCGCGAGGCGGCGCTGCCAGGCGTGGACCTCGGCCATCGCGGCGGTGTCGCGCTCGACGCCCGTGCGGAGCCGGTCGAGGCGGACCTCGATCGCGCGCAGGAACCGGGGGACGCCCCGGAGCCAGCGGAAGGGGGTCCGCGTGAGCGTGAACGGGGTGACAAGAGACTGCAACTGGGCCTTCATGTCGCGCACCGCCAGGCCCCAGGGCGCGGGGTGTCTGTCCTCGAGGCGGGCGGCGGCGGTGGAGGCGCGCGTGTAGATCTGCTCGGCGAGGGTGAGGCACTCGTCGGCGGTGGGGGAGAGCGCGTTCCAGGCGGCGTCGACGCGCGCGGTGAACCCGGCGAAGGTGCGCGGGTGCGTGCGGTCGCCCAGGAAGAGGCGGTCGGCGATCAGGAGCATGAGCTGGTCGCGGAGTTGCTTCGCGTCGCCGTAAGGGGCGTAGCGGAGCGCGATGGTCTGGAAGTTGGGCGCCTCGCGGGCGTCGAATCGAAGGTCGTTCTTGAGTCGGCGGGTGTAGAGGCGGGCGAGGCCGAGCCGGGTGGCGTCGGCCGCGGCCTCGGGGGTGTCGAAGACGCGCAGGCCGACGGGGCCGCCCTGATCCACGATGCCGGGGAAGCCCAACACGGGGGCGGGTTCGGAGGCGATCTCGACGGACACGGGCAACTCGTCGAAATCCCAGTCGTTCAGCCCGTCACGGTTCCAGTCTCCCTTCGCGAGGCGGTGGAAGCCGGCGCGGATCTCGCCCGCGAACTCGCGGCGGAGGGCGGCGAGGTCCCGGCCCGACTTGAGTTCTTCGCCCTTGGCGTTGAGCACGCGGAAGCGCATCGAGAGGTGGGGGGGGAGGTCCTCGGGGCGGAACTGGTCGGGGCGGATGGCCACGCCGGCCCGGGCGCTCAACTGGTGGGCGAGGCTCTGGATGAACGAGCCCCGCGATGCGGCGAGCGTGTCGGCGAGCTCGCGGGCGAGCGGGGCGATGTCGAAGTAACGCCGCAGCGACTTGGGGAGCGTGCGGATGAGGGCCTCGATCTTCTCCGGGAGCAGGCCAGGCACGAGGCGGTCGGCGCGGTCGGGGTCGATCTGCCCGAGCTGCTCGACGGGGATGTCGAGGGTCACGCCGTCGTCGGCGGAGGCGGGGTCGTAGCGGTAGCGCAGGTCGAGCTCGCCGCCCGCGGCGGGGAGGCGGTCGGGGAAGGACTCGGGGCGGACGGCGTTCGAGTCGCCGATGAGCACATCGCCGATCGACATGAACAGCAGTCGACGGTTCTCGCGTTCGGCCTTTCGGCGCCAGCGTTCGAACGACTGCCCGCTGAAGACATCGGGCGGCAGGCGTTGGTCGTAGAAGGCGAAGCGTGCCCCGGCCTCGGCGAGCAGGTCCCGTCGCCGGGCCTTGTCCTCGAGCGTGGCGATGCTCGCCTCGAGCTCGCGGTTGTGACGCAGGCAGGGCGCGTTCGAGTCCATCTCGCCCTCGACGAGGGCGTGGTGGATGAACAGCTCGCGGGCCTTGGGCGGGTCGACCGGGCCGTAGTGGGTGCGCCGCCTGGCGACGATCTCGAGCCCGGCGAGAGAGACCTTCTCGAACGCCATGACGCGCGCGGACTTGGCGTCCCAATGGGGCTCGGCGTAGGTCCGCTTGATGAGGTGGGCGCCGAGGCGTTCGGCCCAGTCGGGGTCGATTTTGGCGATGGTGCGTGCATAGAGGCGGGTCGTGCGCACGAGTTCGCCGGCCATGATCCACTGGGGCTTTGCGCCGAAGAGCACGGAGGAGGGGTGCAGGTAGAACCGCTGACCTCGGGTGCCCTGGTACTCGTGCTTCTCGTCGAGCTTGCCGATGTTCGTGAGCAGGCCCGTGAGCAGGGCCCGGTGCACCGCGTCCTCGTTCTGCCCGCTGACGGCCTGGTCGAGCCCGAGCTCTCGGGCGAGCGTGCGCAGCTGGCCCAGCACCTCGCCCCATTCGACGAGCCTCCGCTCGCTCAGGAAGTTCTGTCGGCACGCCTTGGTCCGCTTGCTCCGGCTGAGCGGGCGGATCGAGTCGTGGTAGAAATGCCAGATGTTCAGCAGCGTCAGGAAGTCGGAGTGCTCGTGCCGGAAACGCTCGTGTGCGGCGTCGGCGTCGGCCTGCTGCTCGATCGGGCGGTCGCGCGGGTCCTGCACGCTCAGCCCCGCGGCGAGGATCAGCACATCGTGCACGCAGCCCTCTTCCTTGCCCGCGAGGACCATCCGCCCGATCCGCGGGTCGATGGGCAGGCGGGCGAGGTCGCGCCCGATGTCGGTGAGCGTGTTCTGCTCGTCGATCGCCCCGAGTTCGCGGAGGGTCTCGTACCCGTCGCGGATGAGGCGTGCGTCGGGGGGCTCGACGAAGGGGAACTGATCGGGCCTTCCCAGGCGGAGGGCCGCCATCTGCAGGACCACGCTGGCGAGGTTGGTCCGCAGGATCTCGGGCTGGGTGAACTCGTCCCGCCCGGCGTAGTCGTCCTCGCCGTAGAGCCGGTAGCAGACGCCCGGGCCGACGCGCCCGCACCGCCCCCGGCGCTGGTCGGCCGAGGCCCGGCTGATCGGCTCGATGTCGAGCCCCTGGACCTTGGTGCGGGCGCTGTAGCGGCTGAGGCGTGCGGTGCCCGGGTCGATGACACAACGGATGCCGGGCACGGTCAGCGAGGTCTCGGCGACATTGGTGGCGATGACGATCCGCCGGCCCGTGTGGGGCCTGAACGCGCGGCGTTGCTCCTCGACCGAGAGACGCGCGTAGAGCGGGAGGATCTCGTCCTGCGGATACTGCCGGCGCAGCGCGTTCGCGGTCTCGCGGATCTCACGCTCGCCCGGCATGAAGACGAGCGCATCGCCCCGGGGCTGGGAGTCGATCTCCCGCATGACATCGAGCACGGCCCCGGTGAGATCCTCCGCGTCGCGCATGAACGAGCCCGGCGCGAGCCCGTCGCGGTTCAGCAGGGGGCGGTAGTGCGTCTCGACGGGGTACATCCGCCCCGGGACCTCGATGATGGGCGCGGGCCCCCGGGTGGTGGCGAAGTGGTCGGCGAAGCGTTGCGGGTCGATGGTTGCGCTGGTGATGATGACCTTGAGGTCGCGTCGCCTCGGGAGGATCTGGTGCAGGTAGCCCAGCAGGAAATCGATGTTGAGGCTCCGCTCGTGGGCCTCGTCGATGATCAGCGTGTCGTAGCGGTGGAAGTAGCGGTCCGACTGCGTCTCGGCGAGCAGGATGCCGTCGGTCATGAGTTTGACCATGGTGCGTTCGCTGGTCTGGTCCCCGAAGCGGACCTTCGAGCCCACGATGTCGCCCAGCGGGACGCCGAGTTCCTCGGCGATGCGCGCGGCGACCGTCCGCGCGGCGATCCGACGGGGCTGGGTGTGCCCGATCATGCCGTCGACGCCCCGGCCCAGCCCGAGGGCCGCGTCGAGGCAGATCTTGGGGAGCTGCGTGGTCTTGCCGGACCCGGTCTCGCCGCACAGGACAACGACCTGGTGCTCGCGGATGACCTCGGCGATCTCCGCCCGCATGGCGGAGACCGGGAGGTCTTCGGGGTAGGAAATGCGCGGGCGCGCGGCGAGGCGGGCGGCGCGTCGGTCGCGCGAGGCCTGGGCCTCCGAGGCGATCTGGGCGAGGATCCGGGCACGCTGCTCCGGGGCGGCCCGGCGCGAGCGCTCGAGCCCGTCGAGCCGAGCCGCGAGCCGGGCGGCGTCGGCGGGAAGGCAGCCTGTGAGGTCGGGATGGTCGGGTCGTTGGCGCACGGGGAGCGGTGGGATCAAAGGCGGAATCTCGGCCCCGCGGCCACCGGACGGGGCGCGCGCGGCGGAGATTTCGAAAGACCTGTTCCCAAGGTCCGAGAGAAATAAAGAAGTCACGAAGTCGGTTGAAACCTGCTTGACGGGAACGCCGAACCGGGTAATGTCCTCAAAGAAGCGGCCCGATGGTCGGGCCCGGGCAGAGAGCCGTCTCCGCATGAAACACGCCCAGTCCATCACCCAGATGCACGCCCGCATGGTCCTCTGCTGGACCTGCGAGGTGGTCTCTTGGAGGGCTGGCTGAGGCAGACTCAGACACAGGACCCTGACGAGAGGCCACCGTGAACGGTGGCCTTTTTTTTCGTTCCGGGATTTGGAGGTTCGTCATGACTCTCGACAGCGCAGCACTGGTGACGATCACGGAATCCGCCCTCGCGAACGGCGAGACCCTCGCCCCGCTCGCCGGGCAGGTCCTCGCGGCCAGCGAGACCCGCGGGATGATCGTCGTCGTCTCGGCCACCCATGCCGAGCAAGGCGCCATGGAGCGACGGGCCGCCCAGGCCGGCCCGGGCACCGACGCCGAGCAGCGTGCCGCGATCGTCACGCTCGCTGCGTGCGAGAGCGCCCAGCGGTTCGCCGGGCTGCTCGGGCTGTTGGGCGTCGACGCCCGGCTGCTCGATCCGCTGCGGTTCGCCCCGATCACCCGCGGCAGCCCGCTCGAGGCCGAGCCCAGGCTGCTGCACGCGAGGCGGTTCGAGCAGGCGAGCCACGAGGCCCGCGTGCTGGTGATCGCGGGCGGGGTCGGGCGGTCGTCCGAGGGTCGGCTCACGAGCCTCGGGTCCGGGGGCGCGGTGCTCTCGGGGCTGTTCATCGCCCAGAGGCTCGGGCTGCCGTCGCGGATCGTCGTCGGCGAGGCGGCGTTCGCCCCGTTCGAGAGTGAGCCCCTGCCGCGGCGGGCGGCGCTCTTCGCCCGAAAGCACGGGGTCCACCCGGAGTTCACCGCGACGGCATGGGATTCGCCGGCCGGGGTCAGAGCGGCCGCGCCGGCCTGAGTTCAGCCCTTCGCCGCCCGCACGAGTTGCTCGGCGCGCCGCGGGTCGACGGGATTCGACCAGCGGCCGTCGTGCTTGATCGACGAGCCGACGATCACGCCGTCCGAGGCGTCGAGCATCGCGGCGACATTCTCGGGGGTCACCCCGCTGCCGATGAGCACCGGCAGGCCCGACGCCTGCTTGGCGCGTCGGGCCTCGCCCGGGTCGGCTGGCCGGCCCGTCCACGCGCCGGTGACGATGAGCCCGTCGGCGCCGAAGAAGGCCGCGGCGTGCGCGGCGTCCTCGATCCCGATGTCCGCGGTCAGCGCGTGCGAGGCGTGCTTCTTCTTGATGTCCGCCCAGACGCCGATGTACTCGGCGCCGAGCCGGCGTCGCTCGCGCAGGAGAGCGCCCGCCTCGGCCTCGGCGAGCAGGCCCTCGTCGGCGACATGGGCGTACACGAAATTCTCGCAGCGGATGAACGAGCCCCCGATCGACCGCGCCACCGCCAGCGCGTGCCGGTTCCCGCCCGAGAGAATCTGGACCCCGATCGGGGACTGGATCGCCGAGGCGACCTCGGTGCCCACCCGGGTCATCCCCGCGACGATCTCCGGGCCCAGCCGGTCGCCGTGGACATAGGGACGGTCGTGCATGTTCTCGATGATGACGGCGTCGAAGCCCGCCTCGATGAGCACGCGGGCCTCCTCGGCGGCGACGGACGCGAGATGGGCGACCGGGGCCTCGTGCCGGGGGGTCCCCGGCAGGGCGCCGACATGGACCATCCCGATGAGCGCGCGGTCGGGTGTGTAGCGGAGCGTGTGCGGCACGGCGGTTCTCCTTGGGGCCCCGGGATCCTAGAGGAACAAGCCGGCGACGGCCGCGGTCATCCACGAGGCGAACGCCCCGCCGATCATCGCGCGGAACGCCAGGCTCACGAACTCGCCCCGCCGGGCCGGCGCGAGCGAAGAGAGCCCCCCGATCTGGATGCCGACCGACCCGAAGTTGGCGAACCCGCACAGGGCGAACGCGGCGATCGCCGCGGAACGCTCGGCGATGGGCGACCCCGCGGGGCTGTTCACCGCGTCGGCGAGCGAGACATACGCGAGGAACTCGGTGACGATCAGTTTCTCGCCCATCAGCCGCCCGATGAAGCCCGCGTCGGCCCAGGGGATCCCCATGCACCACGCGAGCGGCGCGAAGACGAACCCGAGGATGCTCTGGAGGTTCAGGGTCTCGATCCCCTGTGACTCGAGGACGGCCGCCACGGGCCCCCACCCGCCGAGGGCTTCGAGCGGCCAGTTCACCAGCGCCAGCAGGGCGACGAAGGCGATGAGCATCGCGCCGACATTCAGGGCCAGGTGCAGCCCGTCCGTCGCGCCGCGCGAGGCCGCGTCGAGCAGGTTCGCCGCCCGCGAGATCTCCGCGGCCTCGGCGGGCGCCGCGTCGCGGTCTCGGCTGACCTCCGGCACCATCACCCGCGCCATCACGAACGCGGCCGGCGCCGACATCACGCTCGCCGTCAGCAGGTAGCGGATCCAGACGGCCTGCTCGGCCCGGGCGGCGTCGCGGGCGGCCTCGGCGGCGAGACGCACCGCCTCGACCGCGTCGGCCGCCGCCGGCGCGGGCATCGGCGCGAGGAAGTTCACATACCCCGCCAGCACGCTCCCCGCGATCGTCGCGAAGCCCCCGACCATCAGCGTCATCAGCCCCGCACGCGACATGCGGTCGAGGTAGGGCTTGATGCACAGCGGCGCCTCGGTCTGCCCCACGAACACATTCGCCGCCATCGCGAGCGCCTCCGGCCCGCTCACGCCCAGGCTCCGCCGCAGCAGCCACGCGAGCGCCGCGACGACCCGAGGCATCACCCCGATGTGGTAGAGCACCCCCATCAGGGCCGCGAAGTAGATGATCACCGGAAGGACCTTGACCGCGAAGATGAAGCCCCAGGGCCCCGCAGGATCGAGCAGCGCCCGCCCGAACAGGAACGCGATGCCCTCGTCCGCGAGCCCGATGATGTGGGCGACGCCCTCGGCGAGGAACTGGAACACCGCGACCACCGGCGGGAACTTGATCAGCACCAACGCCAGCCCCGCCTGGAGGGCGACGCCCCCCAGAACCATGCGCACGGGGAACGCGCGCCGATTCTCGCTCAGCATCCACCCCAGGCCCAGGAGAACGACGACGCCGAGCAGTCCGGTCCATTGCATGCGAGGGGGCTCCGTGATCGATCGGGATCGCGGAGCCTAGCGGATGCGGGCGCAAACGGGTTTGAAACCGGACGGCCCGGGGGGCTATCCTCCGCCCCATGCCGCACCTGCCCACGGTGGTCGACTGGAGCGAGGCCCCGATGTGGGTCTCGGCCCTCCTCACGGGGATGGGCCCGCGCCCGGTGGTGGGCGTGACGGGGCCCGCGGGGGCCGGCAAGTCGACGCTCGCGCGCCTCATCGCCTCCGAACTTGGGGGTGTGGTGCTCTCGACGGACAACTACCTCCCGGATTACGAGGGGCTCGCCGTTGAGGAACGCGACCTGCCCGAGCACGCGGATCTGGCAGGGCTCGCGCGGGACCTGGGTCTCCTGAAAGCAGGCCGGCCCGCCGAGATCCCGGTCTGGTCGTTCCACGAGCACCGCCGCACGGGGACGGCGCTCGTCGAGCCGCCCGACGCCGCGCCGGTGGTGTGCGAGGGGCTGTTCGCGTTGCACCCACTGGTGCTCCCGGCGGTGGATCTGCGGGTGTTCGTCGAGGCCCGGGCCGAGACGCGTTGGGGCCGGTGGGAGGCGATCGAACTCCGGGGGGAGCGGGGGATGGGCGTGGAGGCGGCCCGGCGTTTCTTTGAGGAAGTGGCGGACCCGACCTTCGCGCGGTACGCAGACGGATACCGAAAGTCGGCGCACCTGATCGTGCGGAACGACGGGTTCCATCCGGGGGCGTGACGGTCGCACCGCGTTGCTCCAGCCTGTATGCTGCCGGTCCAGCACGAGGTTTGTACGCATGACCAATATCGACGCGTCGGTCCAGAACGGCAACGGCTCGCGGCCCGCGAAGCTCTCCCACCCCGCCGGTCTGTGGGTCCTCTTCATCACCGAGATGTGGGAGCGGTTCAGCTATTACGGCATGCGCGCGCTCCTGGTGCTCTACCTGATCCAGTCCACCAGCGAGACCCTCGCGGACGGCTCGGCAAACGAGAACCCCGGGTTCGGCTGGACCGAGGTGCAGGCCTACGGGCTCTACAAGTACTACACCACCGCGGTCTACCTCACCCCGCTCGTCGGGGGGTGGCTGGCCGACAAGTTCCTGGGGACCCACCGATCGATGCTGATCGGCGGGTGGATCATCGCGTTGGGGCACATCACGCTCGCGTTCACCGAGTTCTTCGGGATCACCGCGGGCGAGGTGGTGACCATGCAGAGCAGCCCAGGGGCCCTGGTGACCTTCGTCACGGGGCTCGTGCTCATCGTCATCGGCACCGGGTTCTTCAAGCCGTGCGTCTCGGTGATGGTGGGGCAGCTCTACGGCGAGAACGACCCGCGGCGTGACTCGGGGTTCACGATCTTCTACATGGGCATCAACCTCGGGGCCTTCCTCTCGCCGCTCATCGCGGGCACGCTGGGCGAAAAGGTCGGGTGGCACTGGGGCTTCGGGGCCGCCGCGGTGGGCATGATCCTGGGCCTGACCTTCTACCAGATCTTCCGCCCGAAGTACCTGCGTGGCATCGGGCTGCCACCGCACCACGCCCCGACCCACGCCGAGGGCAAAGAGCCCACTCAGGAGGAGATCGCCAAGGCGGCCAAGGACGAGTACGAGGCCTCGCGCCCACTGGACATTGTCGACTTCCAGCGCCTGGTGGTCATCCTCGTGCTCGCCTTCTTCGGGAATATCTTCTTCTGGACGGCGTTCGAGCAGGCCGGCTCGTCCATGAATGTGTTCGCCCAGCAGAACACGGATCGGACCGTCTATGGCATGCTCGACTCGCCCTTCCCGGCGACTTGGTACCAATCCGTCAATGCGCTGACCATCGTCATCTGCGCCCCGTTCTTCTCGCTGCTGTGGGTCTGGCTCGACCGGAAGCGGATGAACCCCAACACGCCGCTGAAGTTCGCCATCGGGCTCTGGCTGCTGGGGCTCTCGTTCATGGCGATGGTGTTCGGGGCCCTCGAGGCCCACGGCGACGGCAAGCTCGCCGGGCCGCAGTGGCTCTTCATCGCCTATGTCGTCGTGACCTGGGGCGAGCTGTGCCTCTCGCCGGTCGGGCTCTCGATGGTCACCAAACTCGCGCCCAAGCGGCTCCAGTCCCTCATGATGGGCATCTGGTTCCTCTCGATGGCCGGGTCGAATTACCTCGCGGGCACCGTCGCCCAGTTCTCGACGCAGTTCCTCCCGGGCGAGGACGGTTCGCCGGCCAAGCACAACTTCATCCTCGAGGGCCTTCCGGGGTTCTACCTCATGCTGGTGATCTTCCCCGCCGCCGCGGGCGTGGTCGTCGCGCTGCTCTCGCCCCTGCTGCGCAAGTGGATGCACGGCGTGAAGTAACGGGGCGGGCCGACCTGGTTCTCTCACCAAGGCCCGGGGCGTTCCCCGGGCCTTGTTCGTGCGCGGCCCGGCGATTGGTGATCAGGCGCGCACAAACGGGTTCGTCCGCATCTCCTCGCCCACCGTCGTCTCCGGGCCGTGCCCCGGCAGCAGCCGCGTGCGCTCGGGGAGTGTGTAGAACTTCGCGCGGATCGACTCGGCGAGCGTCTCGAAGTCCGAGCCCGGGAAGTCGGTCCGCCCGATCGATCCGCTGAAGATCGCGTCGCCGCAGAGGCAGACGCCCGCCTCGGCCTGGTAGAGCCCGATGCCGCCCGGGGAGTGCCCGGGCGTGTGGAGCACGCGCCACGAAAGGCCGCACAGGTCGAGTGCCTCCCCGTCCTCGAGGAGGCGATCGGCGGGCGGGGCGGTCACGGGCATGCCCGAGAACGCGGAGAGGTTGAGCTCGGCGTCGAGCAGCCAGCGTTCCTCGGCGCGGTGGATCCAGATCGGGGCGCCCGGGAAACGGCGTTTCGCCTCGCCCAGGCCGGCGATGTGGTCGATGTGCGCATGGGTCAGGACGAGCGCCTCGGGGACGAGCCCCAGGGCGTCAACCCGGGCGAGGAGGCGGGCGATGTCAAAGGAGAAATCGGCGATCCAGCAGCCTTCGGAGCCGTCGGGTCGGGTGGTGCGGACGATGTAGCAATTCGTCTGGTAGGGCCCGAGGGTGAACGCTTCGATTGTGACGGGGGGGCGGTCGGTCATGGGGCGGTCAGTGTAGAATGAAGGCGGCCCGCGGGCTCCCGCGGGTTTCTGCGGAACGGAGCGCCGATGCTGATCCGGAACATCAACGACACACCCAGGAAGCCGGTGCAGATGGAGGGCGTGCAGGGTGCGTCGATGGCGGTGATGGTCGGGCGGGCGGACGGGGCGCCGAACTTCGCCCTGCGTCAGTTCCAGGTCGAGGCGGGCGGGCACACGCCGCGGCACAGCCACGACTACGAGCACGAGGTCTTCGTGGTGGAGGGCGCGGGCGAGGTGCTGCTCGAGGGGGCGTACCGGCCGGTGCGCTCGGGGGATGTCATCTTCGTTCCCGCGGACGAGGAACACCAGTTCCGCGCCGCGGCGGACAGGCCGTTGCGGTTTCTCTGCCTCGTCCCGGTGACGCGGGACTGCGGGGAGCCCGTGCCGGGGAGTTGAGGCCCGCGCCGGCCCGTGCGTCCCAGGGCCGGGAAGAACGCGGCGACTCGGGATCGGAGGGCCGAGGCATGATGTCGAACGATCCGAGGTACGAAGTCGTCCCGGTGCAGCGCCAGGCCCCGCCCGTGTGGACGATCGTCGCGTACGCCGTGGTGGCGGTGATCTCCGTGGCGATGATCGTCATCGGGAGTGAGCGCGACCTGGGCGAACTGCTGCTGGCGGGGCTGATCGGGCTCATCGGGGTGCTGTTGCTCGCGCCGCTCGTGGCGGTCATCCGGGGCTCGGCGCGGGGTGTGGGAACGGGCCGGCTCTCCGCGGTGACCGCGGCGCTGGAACGCCTCGCGGAGGAGCAGGCCCTCTCCGACGACGCGCGGCGTGTGCTCAACCGGAAGCGGGAGAAGGAGATCCTCTGCCGCGCCATCGAGGAGGACATCGCCGCCCAGGACTGGGACGCGGCGACGATCCTCGTCAAGGAGTTGGCCGAGCGATTCGGGTACCGCGTCGAGGCCGAGGAGTTCCGCCAGCGGATCGAGCGCACGAGGTCGGAGACGCTCGACCGCAAGGTCGGGGACGCGATCCGGAACCTCGACGCGTTGATCGTGCGGCGGCAGTGGGGCGAGGCCGAGGCCGAGGCCGCCCGCATCACGCGGGTCTATCCCTCCTCGCCGCGGGCCGAGGGCCTGCGTCACCGGGTGGAGCGTGCCCGGGAGCGGTACCGGATCGACCTCGAGCGGCGGTTCCTCAACGCCGCGAAGGAGGGCCGGGCCGAGGAGGCCCACGAGCTGCTCAAGGAGCTCGACGGGTATCTCACCGAGGCGGACGCGGAGCCCTATCGCGAACTGGCCCGCGGCGTCATCGGGCAGGCGCGCGAGAACCTGGGCGTGCAGTTCAAGCTGAGCGTGCAGGACCGGGACTGGCGCCGCGCCGCCGAGGTGGGCGAGCGGATCATCCGCGACTTCCCCAACACCCGGATGGCCGAGGAGATCCGCGGGCTGATCGACGGCATCCGCGAGCGGGCGACCTCGATGCAGGTGCGGTAGGGGCGGGCTCCGCGTCGTGCGGTTACGCCGCGGCCGCGGGCTCGGGCGGCTTGCGCCACGAGAACACCAGCAGCGCCGCGATCCCGATGATCAGCCACAGGTCGGCGATGTTCGAGACATAGGGCCAGACCTCATCGGACCCGTTCGGCCACTTGAGGCCCATGGGCAGGCGGACGCCCGGGAGCGGGTGCAGGAAATCGCGCACGCACCCGAAGACGAGGCGGTCGTAGAGATTCCCGAGCCCCCCCGCGAGCAGCAGCCCGAGGGCGGCGTGGGCCACGCGGTCGCGCGCGGTGGTCCACCTGAGGAAGACCCACAGCGCGAAGAAGACGGCGAACGCGGTGAACCCGATGAAGATCCACCGCTGCCCCGCGCCCATCCCGAAGACCGCGCCCGGGTTGAGCACCAGCGTGAGGTTGAGCACGCGGGGGACGATCACCACGGGGTCGTGCGGGGGCAGCAGCTCGCCGAGACGGTCCGACGCGAGCACCGCCGATCGCTCAACCCGCGCGGGGACATCGGCGATGAAACGGAACGCCGCCCACTTGCTGGCGAGGTCGGAGACCAGGCCGGCGGCAACGGTCGCGAGCAGCAGAACCCACGCCGACCGGCCCGGGGGGGCGACGGCGGGCCCCGTGGGCCCGGAGGTTCGGGGCTCGGTCACCTCAGAGGCCCCCGCGTCGTTCGATCTCGCGGGCGGCCTCGATCGAATAGCGGGCCCAGGGCAGCTCGGTCAGCCGGGGCGCCGAGATCGGGCGGCCCGTCATCTCGCACAGCCCGTAGATCCCGTCCTCGATCCGCTTGAGGGCGTCGTCGATCTCCTTGATCAGCCTGCGGTCGGCCGCGGCGAGATCGAGCGAGAGCGACCGGTCGAACGACTCCGAGCCCTGGTCGGCCATGTGCTGGGGGAAGTGGCTCAGATCGCCCGATTCGCTCCGGAGCGCGTCGTTCTCGATCTGCTCGACATCGCCCAGCAACTGACGCCGCTTCATCAGGAGCAGATCGCGGTACTTCCCGAGGTCGCGCTTCCCCAGCGGGGTCTTCCTGGGCTTGCTCGGGTCGTGCCGCTCCAGTGCCGCGTGCGAGGTCGCCGCCGGGCCGGAGGGGATCAAGGGACGGCGGACCGGAGACCCCGGGCCGAGCAGACGCTCGCCGGGAGGCGAGAACGAGATCTTCGGCTTGGGCTTGCTCTTGCGCTGCGGCTTCTTCGAGACGATCGTGATGCCCTTGCGGCCGCCGCGCTTGTCGCCACCGGTCTCGGCGGTCTCGGCCGCGGGCACCTTGGGCGATTCGGGCTTGGTCGGGGCCGCCTTGCCCGGGGCGGGCTTCGTGGGAACCGACTTCGGCGCGCGATCCGCGGGGCCGGGCTTCTTCGACACGGGCTCGCGCGAGCCCGCGCCGCGCGCGGCGGGTTTCTTGGCAGGGGCCGACTTCTTCTTCGCGGTGGTCGGCTTTTTGGCGGCGGCCTTCTTTGCGGCCGGCTTCTTCGACGCGGCCTTCTTGGCGGGCTTCTTGGTTGCCCCCTTCTTTGTGGGGGATTTCTTCGCCTTGGGCTTCGCCGAACCCGTGCCCTTGGACGCGCGAGCGCCCGCGGTCTTCCCGCCCGGACGGGCAGCAGGGGCCTTTTTCGGGGTGGTCGGTTTCTTGGTTCGGGACATGCTCGCCAAGACAAACCCCAGTTCGCGTGGGCCGTCAGGCCGCCTCGGGGTGGGGACCTCGCACGGGGCGAAATCTAGACAACCCCAGGGGTGAAGTCAAAATGGCCGCAGCGGGGGCTCCCCCTCCCGACCAGTTAAGTAACATGTTACTTTATCCGGAATCCGGGCGGGCGTTCCGGGCTCAGCGAGGGTCGTCCGCCGGGGCCGCGCTGACCTCGGCGACCCGCTCGCTGACGCGCCCGAGGGCGCGGAAGCGGTCATAGCGGCGGGCCATCAAATCGTCGATGGGCGTCGTGCCGATCTCGTCGAGCTGCTCGCCGATCCACTGCCCGAGCAGTTGGGCGGCGCCCTCCGGGTTTCTGTGCGCCCCACCGAGCGGCTCGGGCACGATGGCCTCGACGATGCCCAGGTCGAGGTTGTGCCGCGCCGTCAGGCGGAGGGCTTCAGCCGCGGCGCGGGTGGTCTTGTCGTTGGCTTCCTTCCAGAGGATCGCCGCGCACCCTTCCGGGCTGATGACCGAATACCAGGCGAACTCGAGCATCCCGACGCGGTCGGCGACGGCGATGCCGAGCGCGCCGCCCGAGCCCCCCTCGCCGATGACCACGGAGACGATCGGGACGCGGAGCCGGCTCATCTCGCGGAGGTTGACGGCGATCGCCTCGGCCTGCCCGCGTTCCTCGGCGCCGAGGCCGGGGTAGGCGCCCGGCGTGTCGACGAGCGTGACGATGGGCACGCCGAACTTCTCGGCGAGTTGCATCTTGGCGAGCGCCTTGCGATAGCCCTCGGGGTGCGCACAACCGAAGTGGCAGGCGAGTTTCTCCTGAGTGTCCTTGCCCTTCTGATGCCCGACGACCAGGACCTTGTGCCGCCCGAGGCGGGCAAAGCCCGTCACGATCGCGGGGTCGTCGCCGAAGCGGCGGTCGCCGTGCAACTCGGCGAAATCGCGGCACATGAGGCGGATGTAGTCGCGGCTCTGGGGGCGTTCGGGATGCCGGGCGACGCGGACGATGTCCCACGAAGTCAGCGATTTGTAGATCTCCGCGAGGCGGGCGTCGCGCTGAGAGCGCAGCGAGGCGGGGTCCTCGGGCGCCGATCCAGCGGCTGGATCGACCCCGCCCAGCGCGGGCACGCCCTCGGCGGCGCCGCTCTTGGCGGCCCGCTCGGCGGCCTTGATTCGGTTCTCGAGCTCAACGATCTCGCGTTCGAAGTCGAGTTGATAGAAACTCATGCGCGCGGTGCTCCGGATCGGCGGGCGGCTCGGCCGGCGCCCGCATGGACGATAGGCTACCGCGATGATGCCCGATCACCCACCGATTCTCGTCGTCGGCGGAGGGAATATGGCCTCCGCGATCATCCTCGGCGCCGCCGCGGGGGGCGTGCTCGACCCCGCCCGGTGCCTCGTCGCCGAGCCCGATGCCGACAAGCGCGCGGCGTTCGTGCGCGGCTTCGCGGGAGCGACCGAGGCGTTCGCGGCCTTCGAGGCGCTCGAGCCGACGCCGGGCGAGGGGCAGGTGCTCCTCGCGGTCAAGCCGCAGATGCTCGGGGTGGTCGGCGCGGAACTGGCGCCGCTGCTCTCGGGCGGCCCCGAGCGCGTGGTGGTCTCGATCCTCGCCGGGGCGTCGAGCGAGGGGGTCCGAGCGGCGATCGGGGGGCGGGCGCGTGTCGTGCGGGTGATGCCCAACACGCCGGTGCAGGCGGGGCGGGGGATGTCGGCGGTCTGCCCCGGCGCAGGGGCCCGACCCGGCGACGAGGCGTTCATCACCGGGTTGATGGGCGCGGTGGGCGAGGTCGTTCGGCTCGATGAATCGATGATGGACGCGTTCACGGCCCTCTCGGGCTCGGGGCCCGCGTATGTGTACTACCTGTGCGAGGCGATGGCCGCGGCGGGCGAGCGCGTGGGGTTCGCGCCGGGGGACGCGGCGCGGATCAGCCGGCAGGTGATCGCGGGCGCCGCGGCGTTGCTGCTGGCGGACGAGCGCCCGCCGGCGGCCTTGCGTGCCGCGGTGACGAGCAAGGGCGGGACGACCGCGGCGGCGATCGGCGTCCTGGAGGCGGAGGGGGTGAGCGCCTCGATCGTGCGCGCGATCGAGGCGGCGAGGGACCGGGGGCGTGAGCTCTCGTCGGGGCGGTGAGCGGGCCCGGGCGGGTTCTCAGGCGCGGGCGTGCCGTTCGGCCAGCCGGTCGGCGCGCATCGCGGCGCGGATGCCGGCCTTGGCGTTGACGAACAGCACGAGCACGAGCCCCGCGGCGAAGAAGAGCATGAGGACGAGCATGGCGGGGACATCGCCCCACCAGGCCTTGACCTGCCCGAACGCCGCGACGCCGACGACGCCGGCGAACTTGTAGGACATGCCCCAGAGCCCGAAGAACTCGGCGGTGCGGCGCTTCGGGGTGAAACGCCCGACCATGGATCGGCTGGCGGTGCCGATGCCGCCGATACCCAGGCCGATCCCGTTGCCGACGACCCAGAACCACCATTCAGGGCAGGGGCGGGCGAGGGCGATCGCGAGCAGGCCAGCGGCCGAGGCGGTCCACACGAGCAGGAAGAAGACGATGACGGGCTTGGGCCCGAGGCGGTCCTCGACTCTCGCGGTGGCGATCGCGGCGATGCCGGCGGTGACGGTGAGCTGCAGGACGAAGAGGACGAGCTTGGTCGTGTCGAAGCCGAAGTCGCGGGCGATGATCGAGGCGAAGGCGATGATGACCTGGACGCCCATGCCGTAGAGGAAGAAGGCGATCAGGAACCGGGTCAGTTCACGGTACTTGCCCGCGCTGCGGGCGGATTCCCGCAGGCGGTAGAAGGCCTCGCCCACGAGCGTGCCGGTGCCGTGCAGCGGGTCGGTCGGCGGCTCGCGGAGCACGCGGCAGGCCGGGATCATGTTGAGCGCGAACCAGACGCCCGCGAAGAGAAAGAGCGGGGGCCAGTCCTTCGGGCCCTGGAGCTTGAGCCCGATCATCGCGACGGCGGAGATCACCAGCAGGATCAGGGCCCCGACATACCCCATCGCCCAGCCGGTTGCCGAGACGCGCCCGATCGTGCGGGGCGTGGAGACGACGGGGAGGAACGAGGCGAGGAAGTTCTCGCCGATCTGGTAGAGCACATTGGCGGGGATGTAGAGCAGGATCGCGAGCAGCACGGCGTCCCGCCCGGCGAGGCCCAGGCAGGCGGTGAGGATCGAGCAGCCAACCCCGGTCCAGATCAGCAGTTGCTTGCGCCACGCCTTCGCGTCGGCGAGGGCGCCGACGACGGGGCTGAGGACCACGACGATGAGCATGCTGCCCGCGAAGGTGGCGCTCCAGAGGGCGTCGCCCCGCGTGTCGTCGCCCACCACGACTTCTTTGAAGTAAACGCTGAAGAGCAGGGTGTTGATCAAAAGCGTGAAGGACTGGTTCGCGAGGTCGTAGAGCCCCCACGCGAAGACCGCCTTCTGGTTGTCGAGGCCGTGGAGCGGGTTGAGGCGCACGGGGGGAGGATACCGGGGCGACCGCCAGCGCGGGGCGCACGAAAAACCGGCCCCCGTGGGCCGGTCTGCTGTTCCTTGCGGCGAGTGGGCCCGGTCAGCCGGGGAATTCCAGCCCGGCCTCCTTGAGCAGTTCGTTGATCATCGCGACCTTCTCCTCCATCGGCATCATCGGGTGGAGTTCGCGGTGGCGGACGACGCCCTTGGAGTCGATGATGACCAGGTGGGGGATGCCGCTGACGCCGTACTCGCTCCAGACCGAACGCTCGGTGAAGACGACGGGCCAGGTCATCTTCTTCTGGTCGATGAACTCACCCATGAGCGAGAATTCCTTCTCGCGATCGCGGCCGGTCATGGTCACGGCCCCGTCCGCGCCGTGGTGGCGGCCCTGGGGCGCCGTGGCCCCGACGACGGCGACCTGATACCCCTTGTACTTCTCGACCAGCTCGGCGATGTTGGGGAACGACCGGATGCACGGGCCGCACCAGGTCGCCCAGAAGTCAACGACGACGACCTTCCCGCGAAGGTCGCTGAGCTTCTTTGCTCCCTCCGACTCGCTCGACCAGAGGAAGTCGAAATCGGGGGCCTCGCCGCCCTGCAGCGTGCCCCGGGCGAAGGCGCCGTCGATCGAGGCGAGCTGCTCCTTGAGGCTCGAGGCGGTCTCAGCGTCGGTCTCGCGGGCGATCACGGCGCGCATCGCCCCGCCGATCTTCTCGCGGATGAGCTCCCGGCGTTCGCCCTGGTCCGGCGTGATCGCGTTGTTCGCCGCGTTCCAGAACCGGGCGAGCGCCAGCCCCGCCTCCGAGTCCAGCGTCTCGCTGCGCAGGTTCTCGGCGATCGCCTCGAGCGCCTCGGCGTGCTCGGCGAGCACGGGCGGGTCGACGAACCCCAGCGTGACGAACAACGCAAGCACATGCCCCCCGCGCACCGCCTCGCCCAACGCGGGGTGCCCGAGGATCCAGCCCGCCTCGTCCCCCTCGGGGCGCTGCTGCCGGCTGAAGGCCGCGATGGTCGACTGCGTCGCCCCGGCGATCAGCCCGTCGACGGTTGTGTCGTCCCGCAGCGTCGCCAGCCGTTCCTCGGTCGCGGGGATGGGGTCGCGCGCCGTCAGGATCAGCGGGAGCAGCGTCTCGATCTGGGCCGCGCTGAGCGTGGACAGATCCACCCCGCCCACCAGCTCGCCCGCCTTGGTCTGGATCTGCTGCATCACCACTTCCTCGTCGGTCTCGGCCATCCAGGCCCGGAACGACTCGGTCAGCGCCCGCAGCCGCGTGTCGAGATCGGAGGGAAGGTCGGCCCGCTCGGTCGGGGCGGCCGGGGGCGTTGCGTCCTGCGCCCCGGCGGGCGCGGCGAGGGAGAGCAGCACGATCGTGCTCGCGGCGATGGTCTTCATGGTTGGGTGCTTCCTGCCCGTCTGGGGGCTGATGGTGCAAGCTGGGTGGCCGGAAGCCTATCGCTCCGGTCCGAACAAGTGTCGCTCAAAGAACGCGGTCTGCAGGTTCTTCGCCTCGTTGCCGACCCGACCGAAGCCCACATGCTCGGCCGGGGCCCCGGTCTCGGGCCAGGTGGTCACCTCGACCAGCGACGCGGAACGCCCCCGGGCCTCGAATTGTTCCCGGAGCCGGCCCACGAACCGCGCCTGAACCCGCCACGGCACCATCTGGTCCGCCTCGCTGTGCAGCACGAGCAGCGGGAGCGGCTCGAAGCCCGAAATGTGCTCGATCGGGTCGATCTCCCGCACCTCCGCGGGGTCGTGGTCCACGGGCCAGGGCTCGGCCTTGTCGGCCTTGGGCGGAAAGTACAGGTCGCGCAGGTTCCCGCTCGTCGCCTCCACCGCGGCGCACACGAACCGGTGCGGCTCGCACAGCCTCCGCAGCGTGATCATGCCGCCCATCGACATGCCGCCGATCCCGACCCGGCCCAGATCGAAAGCGCCGCGGAAGTCGGAGACGCCGAGGGCGCCGACCACGCCGTCGAGCTCGCCAAGGGCCTGCTTGATGACCGCGAGGGTGTGGACCGGCTCGTGCCGGGGCGGGTTGGCCCGCTCGCCGTGCCCGGGCAGGTCGATCGCGCAGACGGCGATGCCCGCCCGCAGCCAGCGGGCGTAGCGGCCCGGGTCGAGCTCCTTGCTGACGGTCCGCCCGTGCATCCAGAGCACGACCGGCGCGGGCGTGGCCCAGTCCGGGTGGGCGACCAGCGCCGGCACCCCGGTCGGCCCGAGACGCAGGAACCGGGCGAAATCGGCGACGGACTTGGGGAGCTGGCTCGCGGGCTGGGGCACGGGGGAGGGTAGGAGCGATGGGCGGGGCGCTGGGCCGGCCGGATCGCGCAAGTGAGTGGGTGAGGCAAAGGCGTTCCCCGAAGGGCGCCCGCGGCGAAATCTCACCGCCTCAAAGCAAGGTGGTGCTTCCCGCCTTGATCGATCCCGGCAGGTCCTTCCTCCCCGCCAGCTCTTCCGCGCTCGTCGCCGTCAGCGGGCTGATCTCGAGCACGCAATCCGGCGAGCCGTCCGCCTTCCGGGGCACTCTGACCCCCGCCGCTTCGAGCCAGCGTGCGGCCCGCTCGGTCTGGAGCAGCTTGCTCGTCACGATGCTGTCCACGCCCTCCTTGTTCTTCACGGGCGCGAACTCCTCGACGCGGTCGGCTTCGAGGATGATCGACCGCGACGCCAGCGGGATCGCGTCGAAGATGAACCGCTCGAGTTTCACGGCGTTGGGCTCGGCGGGGCTGACCGTCTCGCCCGTTTCCAGATCGACGAACGGGACCTTCTTGACCGCGCGGTGGTAGGGCAGGGCGAACGCCGGATCGCCCGCGACCTTCTCCACGAACCCGACGCCCAGCATGTGGATCGCCGGGCTGCCCGCGATGTACTTGAGCGAGCCGCCGGGGTTGGTCTCCGCCGCGAGCGAGGCGGGCAGGTCGGAATACTCGATGACCATCGTGCGCCCGCCGGCGCGGCAGAACACGCCGACCTTCTCCGCCGCGTTCGCCTTGGGGAGCATCTTGCTCGACATCTCCCCAGACGAGTCGGACGCCCCCGCGTGCAGCCCGACGAAGACGGGGTCGAGCACGATGATGTTGGGGTTGTCGACCTGCCAGTAGGAGATGTGCTCGACGCCTCTCCGCTTGAGTTCGCCGACCGCCCCGGAGACGGCCAGCGCCCTGATCGCGCCGCCGTGCCCGTCGGGGTTGGTCGCGACCACGCCCTTCTCGGCGAGGAGGATGCGCCCGGTCGCCTTGTCGAACGAGGGCATCGTGCCCTGCATGAAGAAGAGCACATCGTCCTCGCGCAGCCCGAAGAACCCGTGCTCGCGGAAGAACGACTCGGTCGCCTCGT
This sequence comes from Phycisphaerales bacterium, assembly GCA_036732005.1. Classification (GTDB taxonomy): domain Bacteria; phylum Planctomycetota; class Phycisphaerae; order Phycisphaerales; family UBA1924; genus UBA1926. Next base: position 629,279 of record DAINDF010000001.1, on the reverse strand, counting down.
GGTTCAGCGGGCTGGTCATGACGCACCAGGGGATCCGCTTGCCGTACCGGCGGCTCGCGGCGAGGATCCCCTCGGCGAAGATCTGGAAGAGCGGCTTGTCGGAGACCGCGCCTGTTGGGTAGCACCCCTTGGGCCCGTCGTACCCGAGGCGGCTGCCCTGCCCCCCGGCGACGGTGAAGCACCCGACCTTGCCCGCGGCGATCAACGCCTCGCCCCTCGCCTTCGCGGCGGCGCGGTCCCAGCGCCGGGCCGGGCTGGCCGCGTCGCGCGGGTAGAACGGGGCGGGCTCGATATCGGGGGGCAGGGCGAAGTGCTCTTCCGAGCGCACATACCGGTCGATCAGCCCCGGCAGCGACGCGAGGTCGATCGACTCGATCTGGGCGACCAGGTCGGCGGCGGCCTCGGGCGACAGTTCATCGATGAAGCGGAGCAGGTGGTCCTGCCCGACGCCCGCGAGGCGGGTCCGGAGCCCATCGATCTTCGGTGCGGTGATCATGCGTACCTCCTGGGTCTGGGAGGATACCTCCGCGGGCGGCGCAGGTACGCTGTGGGCCCATGCAAGGCGACGAACACCAGTTGATGAAGGCCCCGCCCCGTCTCCCCCTGGTCGGCGCGTCGCTCCTGGCGGCGGACTGGAGCCGCCTGGGCGAAGAGGCCCGGGGCGTGCTCGAGGCCGGGGCGGACCTGCTCCATATCGATGTCATGGACGGGCATTTCGTCCCGAACCTCGCGTTCGGGCCCGATGTGTGCGTCGGGCTGCGGCAGACCCTGCCCGGGTGCTACCTGGATGTTCATCTGATGGTGACCGACCCGGCCCACTTCCTGCCGATCTTCGCCGAGGCCGGCGCCGATCTCGTGTCGTTCCACGCCGAGGTGCTCACGCCCGAATCCGCGGCCGAGCTCGCCGAGGAGGGCCGCGAGATCGGGGTGCAGGTCGGGCTGGTGGTCAATCCGCCCACGCCGATCGAGCCCTGGCTGGAAACGGCCGAGTCGTTCGACCTGCTCCTGGTGATGAGCGTGAACCCGGGGTTCGCGGGTCAGAAGTTCATCCCCGAGGTGTTGTCGAAGGTGCGCACGGCCCGGGCCCACCTTGGGCCCCACGCGCGCATCGAGCTCGACGGGGGCGTCGGCCCGGGCAACGCCGCCGAGGTGCGGGCCGCGGGGGGCGATGTGCTGGTCGCGGCGAGCGCGATCTTCAAGCACGCACCGGCCGCGAGGTCCGAGATCATCCGCCAGATCAGGGGATAAGGCGAGATGGGACCATTTGATTGGAATATGACTGGAATAATACGAACAGAATCAGATCGGAAATTTGGATTCTCCGGATGGCTCCGTTGGACACGATGGCCGAAGGGGTACACTCCCGGCTTCCCCCGCTCGGGCGCGTGCCCATCGGGTGAGGCAATCCGAGGCATGCGTGCATATGGCGCGAGTTGATCTGTTTCGTGTGCTCCTCGTCCGCACCGGCGCGACGGAGTGGGACGAGCGCGAGCACCTGCCCGGTTTGGCGGATCTGCCGCTTTGTCCGCTGGCGCGGGAGCGCTTCTCGGTGGAGGGGGCGGGACCGGGCCTCGTGGAGTTGCGGGGGGTGCTCAGCGCCGGGGACCAGGCGAGCGTGGAGAGCGCGGGCGCGGTGGCCTCGGCGTTCGGGTGCAAGTCCAGAGCCTGCCAGGGGCTTGGTGATGTCGACCTCGGGCTCTGGCAGGGCCTGCGGATGGGCGAGGTGAAGGACCGATATCCCACGGTCTACCGGCAGTGGATCGACGACCCGCTCTCGCTGAACCCCCCGGAGGGCGAGCCGCTCCGGGAGGCGCAGACCCGGCTGATCGAGGAGATGGCCAAGGGGATCGAGAAAACCGCGAAGGGGTGCAAATCCCCTGTTCCGGCGGTGGCTATTGTCCTGAGGCCTTTGGCCTACGCCCTGGTGCGTTCGTGCCTCCTGGGGGACCCTGGGCTGGTATGCTGGAGTCGGCTCGGGGCGGTGCCGGGGTTTGAGTGGCACCGGATCCTGCCCGAGCGGCTCGAATCGCTGCGCTGGGGCAGCCCGAGCCGGGTCTGAAACAGGATCGTGACGGGCCCAACAACCCACCGGGTTGGCACAGAGCAGAGGATTGCTACCGATGACACAGGCACAGTCGGCGACGCGGACCTGGACCGAGGTCAAGCCGGTTCGCAAGGGTTCGGTGCCCGAGGGGCTGTGGATGCGCTGCCCCGGGTGCGCGGCGATGATCTACCGCCGGCAGGTCGAGGCCTGCCAGCATGTCTGCCCCGAGTGCGGGCACCACTTCCGGATCTCGGCGCGGCAGCGCGTGGCGCAGCTGGCGGACGCGGGGACCTTCAGCCGGATGTTCGAGAACCTCGAGCCGACGGACCCGCTGAATTTCACGGACCTGAAGAAGTACACGGACCGGATCGAGGCCGAGCGTGTGCGCACGGGCGAGCTCGAGGCGATCCACGCGGGTGAGGCGTTCATCAAGGGCCGCCCGGTCATGATCGCGTGCCTTGATCTGACCTTCATGATGGGTTCGATGGGGTGCGTGGTGGGCGAGGTGCTGACGCGGAGCATCGAGCACGCGACGGCTCGTCGGCTCCCGCTGGTGATCGTGTCGTGCTCGGGCGGCGCGCGCATGCAGGAGGCGGCGCTGAGCCTGATGCAGATGGCCAAGACCTCGGCCGCGCTGGCACGGTTCGACGACGCGGGCGGGCTGTTCATCAGCGTGCTGACGGACCCGACGACCGGGGGCGTGACGGCGAGCTTCGCGATGCTGGGCGATGTGATCCTGGCCGAGCCCGAGGCGTTGATTGGGTTCGCGGGCCCGCGGGTGATCAAGCAGACGATCCGGCAGGATCTGCCCGCGGGGTTCCAGCGGTCGGAGTTCCTGAAGAAGAAGGGGCTGGTTGACCGCGTGGTGAAGCGGTCGGACCTTCGCGACGAGATCGCCCGCCTGATCGACTACACCGGGGCGTGAACGTCGCGGGGTCCCAGTCTGAGGTCGGCTCGCCCGGGAGGCTCGCCCGCTTGCGAGCCCGGGTGTTCGGCGCGGGGTGGCGGGACGCGTTGCTGGGCGGGGCGCTCAGCGGGGCGGGGCTGGTGCTCTCTTTCCCACCGCTCTCGCTCTGGCCCGCGTGCCTGCTGGTCGTCTGGCCCCTGTGCCGGGTTTGCGACGCGGTCGTGCGCCGCGAGTGGTCTGCCCGCCTCGCGGCCTTCTGGGCGGCGGTCGGGGCCGCGCCGGCGTGGGCCTGGCTGGTCCGGTGGGCGGGCGAGGCCTCGGTGGCGGGGTTCCCCTTCCTGATCGCTTACCTGTCCCTGTACACCTGGCTCGCGGTCTGGGTCATTACGCGCCTGCGGCGCGCGGGATGGCCCGCGATCGCGTCGGTGCCGCTGGGGTGGCTCGGGGTCGAGTTCCTGCGGGGCCACCTGGCGTTCGAGGGGTTCCCCTGGTTCCTCTCCGCCCAGCCCATGATCGACGCGCCGGCGCTGAGCTGGCCCGCCTCGCTCGGGGGGGTCTATCTCGTCGGGGGGCTGCTCGCCCTCGCGGCGGCCTGGGTCGACGGGGTGGCCTTCGGGCCGAGGCGGGTGTGGTCGATCGCGGTCGGGGCGCTCCTGCTGGCGGGGTGGGGGGGCTGGGGCGCGTTGTGGATTGCTGGCGACTCACCCGGAAGCGGGACGCTGCGTGTCGGCCTGATCCAGACCAATGTGCCCCAGTCGATCCGGCACGGGTGGGCGACCGAGGACCGGTGGGAGGACTGGCTGACGATGCGGGCGCTGCTCACCCGTGCCGCGGGGTACGGCGGCGGCCCTCCCGACGTGCTGGTCGCCCCCGAGACGATGTTCCCGGGGTTCGTGCTCCAGGCGGACGGGGCGGAGGAGGAGAAGCGGGTGGGCGTCGCGTGGTCGATCGCGCCGGACCCCGAGACCGGGCAAGCCCGGGCGATCCGCGCGGAGACGGTGCGGGACGACCTGCTCGACACGCAGGAGGCGCTGGGGATCCCGCTGCTGATGGGGGCGACTCGGCATGAGGGGTTCCGGATCGAACCGGTCGGCGACCGGCTGAGCTACGAGAGCGATCGGCGGTTCAACGGCGTGTTTCTGCTCGAGGGCGGCGGGGTCTCGAAGACGACCTACGACAAGCGGACGCTCACGCCGTTCGGCGAGGTGATGCCATACATCTCGGCGATCCCCTGGCTCGAGCGGGCGCTGACGGCGGTCGGGGCTCGGGGCATGCGCTTCGACCTCGCCGCGGGCGAGGCGCGGACGGTGTTCGAGATCCCGTTCGGGGAGGGCGTGGCGAGGGTCGTGACGCCGATCTGCTACGAGGCGACGGTGGGGGGGGCGTGCCGCGACCTCGTGTTCGACCGCGGGGGGATGCGGCGGGCCGACCTGCTGGTGAACATGACCAACGACGGGTGGTTCTACGACGCGGCGGGGGGGCGGGCGTTCCACCTGCTGGCGTCGCGGTGGCGGTGCGTCGAGTTGGACACGGCGATGGCGCGGTCGGCGAACACGGGGATCTCGGCGATTGTGGACCGGCGGGGCGTGGTTGTGGAGTCGCTGCCGCCGTGGACCTCCGGGGCGCTGATGGGAGAGGTCGAACTCGGGGGCGGAGTGACGCCGTACGCACGGTTCGGGGAACTCCCTGGGCGGGTGGGGCTGACGGTGACGGCGGTGGGGGTGGGGGTTTCGTTCGCGGGCCGCCGGGGGAAGAAATCGAACGGATCTGGTCCCGGGTGACGACAAAGGCACGGGAGGCCGGGCGTTGCGGACGGGCCGGCCTGAACGAGGAGCAACCGATGCACGGACTTGGAGCGGCTCGCGGGGTGGCGCTGGGCGTGATGATGCTGGCGGCGGGCGGGTGCGCGGCCGCACCCGAGGGGGCGCCCCAGCCCGCGTCCGGGGCGCAGGAATCGTCGGCGGACCGGTTCCGCAAGACGGTGGAGCGGTCGGCGCTGCGTGAGCGGGCGATCTCGGAGTTGCTCGGGCTCGCGGTTTCGGCGGACGCGCAGTCGAGGGCCAACGCGTTGGAGGCGCTCCTGCCGGCGACGGCGCGGCTCCGCGGGCCGGTGGCGGCGGGGCTGTCCGACGAGAACGAAGGCGTTCGGGCCGTTGCGGCGGTGGTGGCGGGGCGGGCGAAGCTAAGAGAGTCCGAGCCGGCGCTTCGGGCGTTGGCGAGCGATTCGTCGCCGTTTGTGCGAGCGTCGGCGTTGTTTGCGTTGCGGAACATGGGGGCGGAGGTTGACCTGACCCCGCTCGGGGCGATGCTGCTGGAACACCCTGTATCGGGGGTTCGGGCCCACGCGGCGTTCCTGATCGGCGAACTCGGGGACGAGTCGGCGATGCCGATGCTCCGTCAGGCGCTGCACACGCGGCCTTCGTCCTCGACGGCGGAGGAGGACCGGCTGGTGGGGCTGCAGATCGCCGAGGCGATGGTCAAGCTGGGTGATCGGGAGCGGCTCGAGGGGATCCGGGCGGCGCTGTATCCCTCCCATCCCGGGGAGATGGAGCTGGCGACGCTGGCGGTGCAGATTCTGGGTCGGCTGAACGACCGGGCGTCGGTGGCGCAGCTGATCAGCCTCTCGGAATACCGGCAGGGGGACCGGGGGATGCCCGGGGAACTCAGGCTGGCGGTGGCGGACGCGGTGTCGCGGATGGGGCGCCGGGAGGCCTGGTTTATCGCGGAGGAGTACCTCAAGGACCCGGATCCGCTGCGGCGGGCGCTGTCGGCCCATGTCCTGGGCAAGACCGGGCGGGTGGAGGACCTGGAGATTCTCGAGCGGTTGCTGGGGGACCCGAGCCCGGCGGTGCGGCTGGCGGCGGCGGGGTCGGTGCTGACGGCGACGGCGGATTCTCCGGGGCGGGTTGAGGCGTCCGTGGAACCTTGATCGGGTTGCCCACGCAAGGATCACTGCCGCTATACTGGTGCCCCACGGGGTCGCGCTGAGCGGGCGTGCTCAGAAGACTCCACCGAGCGCGGGCCCCAGGCCAGCACCCGTACAACGATGGGGGATCGACGCCCGGGAGACGGGGTCGCCCCGCAAGAGGAGCCGGCAGTGCACATCCTGACCAAGGTCTTCGTCGTGCTGGCCGCCGTGCTGAGCCTGATGCTCGCGGCGGCGACCATGATCTACGCGAACAACGCCGAGACGGTCCGGCAGGCGTATGTTGATGCGGACCTCGCCCGGGTGCTGAGCGAGCGGACGCTCTCGGCGCAGGCGGAGACGCACTCTCGGGAGATCGCGACGCTGATGGGCGAGATGGAGGCCCGGGATCAGCAACTGGCGTCGGTCCGTGCGGACATGGACGCGATGAAGATCGAGAACGACCGCCTGCGTCGGGAGAAGTTCTCGGCCGAGGCGGAGGCGGAGCGGATCAAGGGCCAGATCAGCCAGCTGGGGGTTGCGAGCCAGACCCAGGCGACGCTGATCGAGAGCTACAAGAACGAGGTGTCGTCGCTGCGTGAGACGGAGCTGCGGTTCCGGGACGAGCGGCTGGCGCTCGAGGATGTGATCGCGGACCAGGCGAGCCAGATCGAGGTGTTCCAGCAGGAGGTGCGGGCGCTCGAGGAGCAGCTCGCGGCGGTGCGGGCGGACCTCGAGGGGGCGAAGACGGGGGTCTCGGCGGCGCGGGAGAGCGAGGGCGTCTTGGCCCCGGTGACGCTGTCGGGCCCGCCGATCTTCGGGTCGGTCAAGGCGGTGCAGACCGAGGCGGCGACGGGCAAGACGCTCGTGCAGGTCGACCTGGGCGCGAACGACCGGATGCGGGAGAATGTCAAGCTGCTGGTGTTCCGCGGGAGCACCTTCGTGGCCAACCTGGTGGTCCGCCGGGTGGACCTGCAGGACTCGCTGGCCGAGGTGGCGCTGCTGGCGCCCGGCATGCAGGTGCAGGGCGGGGATCGGGTGACGACGCGGCTGCTCCCCTGAGCGGGCGGAACGGAGGGCCTCGATGAGCCAATTCGGGATGCAGATGCCGGGCGGGGCGCATGTGCGCAAGGCGACGCCCGATGTGTACACGGGGCTGATGCTCTTCGCGTTCGTGGCGCTGCTTTCGGCGACGGTGTTCGTGTTCTTCGCCGGGCAGCGGGTCGGGCCCGACGGGAACGCGCTGGGGCTGCAGAACGCCAGGGCGATCAAGCTGGCGGACACACCCAAGCCCTGAGGCCCGCGGGCCGGGTGTGCAATTCAGACCGAGGATCTCGCCGCCGCCTCTGGGCGGCGGACTTTGTTTTTGGACCGCCGTGGTCTTTTTTGGGGGGTCGGGTGGAATCACCGGGGATAATTCCGGCTAAGTGGCTATAGTTATCCGTTGACCGGCGGGTTGCCGCCGGGTGGCCCAACCGGGAGCGGTGCGGCGATGTCTCGCCCATTTTCTTCAGCCGGGGGTTGCGGGTGTCGCCGTTCCGCGCGGCACGACGGCGGTGGATGTTGCGTCACAGCGCGATCGGGCGTGCCGGCGGGTGAGCCGGTCGTTGCGGTGCGCGAAGAGGCGGTGTGAACATGTCGGAATCGAACGGTCAGACCGGGGTGGTGCGGCGTGTGGATGACCTGATCATCGAGATCGTGAGCGACTCGGGGGAGGGCGCGCAGAAGTGCGGGCAGACCTTCGGGACGGTCTCGGCGAAGATGGGCAACGGGGTGTGGACGGTGGAGATCATCCCGGCGGAGATCAAGCCGCCCTCGAGGTCGCGTGCGGGTGCGTCGGGGATCCGGATCCGGCTGGGCTCGAAGCCGATGACGAACATGGGCGACGAGGCGGACCTGGTCGTCGCGTTGAACGAGCAGGTGGTGTACGGGCGGATCGAGAACGACGCGTTCCGGGCGGGGACGGTGATCCTGCTGGAGAACAAGTGGGCGGAGGACCCGGACCCGGCGATCCGCGCGGCGTACGCGGAGGCGGTGGCGATGTTCCGCGGGCGTGGGCTTGTGGTGAAGGAACTGCCGTTCGAGAAGGCGTGCCTGGCGCACACGGACAACCCGCGGCTCGGGAAGAACATGTTCGTGCTGGGGATGCTGTGCCGGATCTGCGGGCGTGACGGGTCGATCGCGTTGAAGGAAATCGAGACGGTCTTCAAGAAGAAGGGGGAGAAGGTCGTCGCGCAGAACCGTGCGTTGTTCGAGGCGGGCCTGGCGTTCGCGGACGCGCATGTGGAGCAGCGGTACGAGGTTCCCCCGGCGCCGGACCGTGGGGAGTTGCTGGTGGTGAACGGGAACCAGGCGGTGGGGCTGGGGGTGATGGCGGCGGGGATCGAGGTGGTGTCGATGTACCCGATCACGCCGGCGACGAGCGCATCGCACTACCTCTCGGGCGTGATCGACGCGGTGGGGGGGATCGTGCACCAGGCGGAGGACGAGATCGCGGCGATCGGGTTCGCGATCGGGTGCTCGTACGCGGGCAAGACGGCGTGCACGATCACCTCGGGCCCCGGGATGGCGCTCAAGACCGAGTTCATCGGGCTGGCGAGCATGGGGGAGATCCCGCTGGTGATCGTGGATGTGCAGCGGGGCGGGCCGGCGACGGGGCTCCCGACGAAGATCGAGCAGGGCGACCTGCTGATGGCGATGCACCAGACGCCGGGCGACGCCCCGAAGGTGGTGATGGCGGCGGCGACGATCGAGGAGTGCTTCTCGATGGTGATCACGGCGCGGACGATCGCCGAGGCGTTCCGCCTCCCGGTGATCGTGCTGACGGACGCGAACCTGGCGACGGGGGTGACGCTGATCCCGCGGCCCGCGCTGAAGGCCCAGTGGCTCTCGCCGGAGATCGACGAGTCGGCGTGGGACCGGAGCGTGCCGCCGTACGACTGGGACCCGGAGACGGGCGTGTCGACGCGGCCCGTTCCGGGGCAGCGTGGGGGCGAGTATGTGCTGACGGGTCTGGCGCACACGGAATGGAGCAAGGTGGCGTACGACCCGCGCTCGAACCAGCGGGGGTGCGAGATGCGGTCGCGCAAGCTGGCGGCGCTGCGTTCGACGCTGAGGCCGCCCGAGGTGTACGGGGGCGACGAGGGCGACCTGCTGGTGGTGGGGTGGGGTTCGACGATGGGGGCGGTGCGGGAGGCGGTGGACCGGCTGCGTGCGGAGGGGTGCCGCGTCTCGACGCTGCACATCCGGACGCTGCTCCCGCTGCAGCCCGGGCTCAAAGAGATCTTCGAGCGGTTCGGGCGGGTGATGACGATCGAGTTGAACTACTCGGACCCGCGCGAGGGGTTCGGGGAGATGCCGGGTCGGCCCGCGCAGCTCGCCCGCGTGCTGCGGGAGGAGACGCTGATGGATATCGACCATTGGTCGGTGACCTGGGGGCAGCCGCTGCGGCCCGGGCAGGTGGCCGAGGTGATCCGGGGCCGGTTGGCGGGTGCGGGCGTGTCCGGCGGCGTGGCCGCGACGGCGGGAGGGTGACGCGATGTTCGGATTGAAGCAGGACTGGTCGCTGAATGTGCTGCCTCGGTACTTCACGCTGGAGGACTACGAGGGTGGGACGGCGCGGTGGTGCCCGGGCTGCGGGGACCACGGGGTGCTCAGCGCGGTGCAGCGGATCTGCCGCGACGAGCAGTTGGCGCCGGAGAAGACGGTGTGCGTCTCGGGGATCGGGTGCTCGAGCCGGTTCCCGCACTACATGAAGACCTACGGCTTCCACGGGCTGCACGGTCGTGCGTTGCCGGTGGCGTGCGGGGTGAAGGCGCGTCGGCCCGACCTGACGATCTGGGTGTCGACGGGCGACGGGGACTGCTGCTCGATCGGGGCGGGGCACTGGATCCACGCGATCCGGTACAACATGGACCTGGTCGTCATGCTGTTCAACAACAACATCTACGGGCTGACGAAGATGCAGTCTTCGCCGACGACTCCCGTGGGCTACAAGACCAACACGCACCCGTTCGGCTCGCCGCTGCCGCCGATGAACCCGGTGGCGAACACGCTGGGGTTCACGAATGTGTCGTTCGTGGCGCAGACAGTGGACTGGAACCCGGTGCATGTGTACGAGACGCTGAAGAAGGCGTACCAGCACAAGGGACTCTCGTTCGTGCACATCCTGCAGCGGTGTCCTCAGTACACCGGGGATGTCTACCGGGAGCTGCAAGACGACCCGGACCGGATGCTGCTGCTCGAGCACGACAACGGGGTCGAGAACCCGGACTCGGTCCGCAGGCTCTACAAGAACCGCGCGGTGCACAACCCGCTGGACCTGGCGGCCGCGAGGGCGCTGGCGGATCGCACGGACCTCGTGCCGATCGGGCTGCTGTACCAGGACGAGAGCAAGCCGAGGTACGAGTCGTTCACGGAGCGGGGCGTCGGGATGTCGGTCGAGCAGAAGCTCGCGGGGCTCGAGCGGGTGATGGACCGCCTGGCGATCTGAGCGATGAAGAAGGACGGGGCCATGCCGAGCATCGCGGAGACCACGGAACTGGAGCGGGCGGCCCGGCCCGCGGAGACCGAGGACGGGCCGACCGGGCTGGTGCTGCCCGTCGCGCCGGTGGACACCCCGGCGGGGCGTCTGGTCGCCGAGCAGGTGCGGGCGTTCTGCCTGACGGGGATCGACTCGGCGGGGTCGCTCGTGGCCCCCGGGGAGGGCGTTCTGCCCGCGCCGCTGCACGCGATGCGGGCGAGGTCGCGGGTTCGGACGGGCGAGCCGATCGTGCTTCTGCACGGCGATGGGCCCGCGGTGCTCGGGTTCGGCGATTGGCTGGCGCGGGCGATCGGGGCGTGCTTCGCGGGCGACGGCGCGGCGCGTGAATTGCGTGACAACGCGGTGCGGATCGAGCGGGCCGCCCGGCTCGCGGCTGAGGGGCCGGGCGCTCCCGCCTCGCTTGGTGAGTTGTTGATCGAGTCGGCGCGGCGTGTGATTGCGGAGACGGGCCTGAGCGGCACCGGGGCGGGGGCGATCGAGCGTGACGCGGGCGTTGTCGCCGAGTCGGCTTCTCCGGGCGATGCGTTCGTTGCGTTGGATGACTCGGCGGCGCTCCGCGTGCTGGTGCACCTCGCGCGGCGGGAGTCGGGTCGGTCGCTCGATGGACTTCGGTCGAGGGCGAGGTCGCTCCGCGATCGGCTGGAGCGGCTGCTTGTGGCCGATGCGCGGCGGGGCGCGGCGCACGCCGCGGAGGCGCTGGGCGCGGGATTCGGCCCGGGTGACTCGTTCGACGCGGGGGCCCTGGAGAAGGTGCTGAAACGGTCGCGCGGCCCGATGGGCATGGGCGAGGCCCGCACGCGGCGCGTCGAGGGTTTGATCGAGCGGCTAGACGCGTTCCTCGCCGAGCGGCGGCCCCCGCCGCACGCGGTGGTGGTCGATCGGGCCCACGCGGGGCTCATCGAGGGCGGGGGCGATATCGAGGTGATCGAGTCGGACCTTCCCTGCGAGGAGGCGGCGGAGCACTGGGCGCGGCAGGCCGACAGGCGGCTGGGCGTGTTCGTCGCGCTGCGGCTGGCGGCGCTCGAGGTCGAGAACGCGTTCGATGAGGGCGTGCACGCCCCGTTCGCGGCGTCTTTCCGGCGTGAGATGCTGTCGGAGGATGAAGTGCTCGGGCTGCCCGCGGTGATCGCGGTGGAATCGGCGTCTCGGATCGCGGGGGCGGACATGCCCAACCTGACGCGGGTGCTGCTCTCGGGCAGGCCGGTGCGGGTGCTGGTGGAGGTCGAGCCCGGCGGGGAGAAGCCCGGGGAGCCCGGCGCCTCGCGCTTCGAGGCGGGGCTGTTCGGGGTGGGGCTCGGGGCGGCGTTCGTGCACCAGTCTTCCGTCGCGTTGCCCGAGCATCTGGAATCCGGGTTCGCTCGCGCGATCCGGGGCGGCGGGCCTTCGCTGCATGTGTTGGCCACGGGACGGTGCGCGGACGGGTCGGAGCCGGCGATCGGGCGGTGGCTGCACGCCGGGGCGGCGGTGGACGCGCGGGCCCACCCGCCGTTTGTCTACGACCCGCGGGGGGGCTGGAGCCTGGCGGACCGGTTTGATTTCGGCGGGAACGAGCAGCCCGAGCGGGACTGGCCGGTGCACGCGGTTGCGTGCGTCGACGCGGGCGGAATTGCAAGGGAGCAGGAGTCGGGGTTCACGCCCGCCGATTTCGCGCTGCTCGAGCCTGGCTGCCTCGGGCTGTTCCGGGTCATCCCGCCCTCGTGCCCCACGGGTGACCTTGCGCCCGCGGCGGAGTTGATCGACGCGGCGTGGCCCGGGGATCGGCGCATCCCGTTCGTCTGGGCGGCGGGTGGGGACGGCCGGCTCGTGCGGCTCGCGGTGTCGCGTGCGTTGGTCGAGGCCTGCCGGGACCGGCTCTCGGTGTGGCGCACGCTCCAGCAGTTCGCCGGCGTCCGCGATGTTTACGCCGAGCGAGCGGCGTCGGAGGCGCGGGCGCGGGCCGAGGAGGCGAGCGGGGCGGCGATCTCCGCGTTGCGTGCCGAGCACGAGGCCGCGGTGGAGCGCGTCAAGCGTGAGGAGGCGGCGCAGGTGCTCGACCGGCTCGCGCGGTCGATCATGGGGATGGACCCGGCGGGTCTGGTCGCGCCGTTGCGGGCGCCGGCGAAACCCGCGCCGAGCCCACCGGCGGTGGATGCCGCGTCGCCCGGGGCGGCGGCGGTCGAGGCGGCGCCCCCTCCCGCGGAGGAGGAGGAAGGAGCCTTCGACGAGCCGTTCATCGACAGCGCGCTGTGCACGAGCTGCAACGACTGCATCAATCTGAACAGGCAGATGTTCCGGTACAACGCGAACAAGCAGGCGGAGATCGCCGATCCCGACGCGGGGCCGTACAGGGACCTGGTTGCCGCGGCGGAGAAGTGCCCGGCGCGTTGCATCCATCCGGGCAAGCCGCGGAACCCGTCCGAGCCCGGGCTCGACGAGTTGATCGAGCGAGCGAAGAAGTTCAGGTGAGGGGGGCGAGATGCAGCCGCTTCTTCTTGCCGGGTTGATCATGGGCGGGCTCGGGGCGTTCTTCGGGCTGGTGCTCGCGGTGGCGAACCGGTACCTGAAGGTGCACGAGGACCCGCGGATCGACCGGGTCGAGGGGATGCTCCCGGGGTCGAACTGCGGTGCGTGCGGGCAGCCGGGCTGCCGCGCCTTTGCCGAGGCGGTGGTCGAAGGCCGGTGCCGGCCCAGCGGGTGCACGGTGTCGAGCCCGGAGGGTCTCGAGGCGATCGCGGGGTTCCTGGGTGTCGCGGCGGGCGAGCGGGTGAAACTCGTGGCGCGACTGCACTGCGCCGGAGGTTTGGGCCGGGCCCGGGAGATGGCGGATTACGAGGGCTTCGAGGGCTGCCGGGCCGCGGCGCTGGTCGCGGGCGGCGGCAAGAAGTGCTCGTGGGGGTGCCTCGGGCTATCGGACTGCGCGGTCGCGTGCGACTTCGACGCGATCCGGATGAACGAGGACCGGCTTCCGGTGGTCGATGTCGACGCGTGCACGGCCTGCGGGGACTGCGTCGAGGTCTGCCCGCGGGACCTGTTCGAGCTGATGCCGATCGATCGTCACCTGATCGTGCAGTGCAAGGCGCCGCTCGCGGGGGCGGAGGCGAGGGCGCTGTGCGCGGTGGCCTGCGACGCGTGCGGGCGCTGCGCGCAGGACGCGGATCCGGGGGTCATCACGATGGTGAACAACCTGCCGGTGATCAGCCTGTCGGGGAGCGGGCGCGAGACGCCCGGCGCGACGGCGCGGTGCCCGACCGGGGCGATCCGGTGGGTCGCGGGCGAACAGTTCTCGTCGCCGCGGTTCGTGCCGTTGACGGTGAGCGATGACCGCTATGAGCGGAGCGGGGGGCGGGCGTGAGCGGGCTGGTGTCCAGATCGATGTCGTGGTTCGCGGGGCTGCTCGGGGGCGTCGAGCCTGGCAAGCCGCGTTGGCCGGGCCGGGATCTCGCGCTCGACGGCGCGACCGCCGTCGCGTTGGCCGAATCGTGCTGGGCCGAAACGGCGTGTCTCGGGGCGACCTTCCCGGCGTCGGTCTCGGCCCGCGCGTGGCGAGCGATCTCGGGAACGAGAACCGTATTCGGGGTGAAGACCTCGGCGATCGAGTCGGCCTCGCCCGGCGGGGCGTTCGGCGCGGCGATCGGCGCGGCGATGGCGGGGCGGCGTGCGGTGGTGTTCGTGTCCGGCGAAGACCTGGGAGGATTGGCGGGGCAACTGCGGAGAGCCTCGGGTTCGAGGACGCCGCTGGTCGTGCATGTCGCCACTCGGGCGGGCGCGGCCCAGGGCGTCTCGTTCGGCGGGGGGCACGACTCGTGGCACGCGGTGTCGGACGCGGGGTGCGCCATGCTGTTCGCGGTGAACGCGCAGGAGGCGGTCGACCTGGCGCTGGCGGCGCGGCGCGCGGCGGAATGGTCGCTCACGCCCGTGCTGATCGGCACGGACGGCCCTGAGACGGCGCTGTCGATGCAGGAAGTCCGCCTGCCGGAACCCGCGTTGGTGGGGGAGGTGCTCGGCGTCCCGACGCTGGCGCTGCACGCGCCGGCGGAAGCGCAACGCATGCTCTTCGGCGAGGCGAGGCGACGGGTCCCGGTGTGGCACGATCCCGACGAGCCGGCGATGCTCGGCGCGGTGGTGACGCCGTGGTCGGGGGGCGCGGGCTCGCTCGGCGAGGGTGAGTTCTTCGGGCGCCAGATCTCTGAGGCGTTGGGTGAGGCGATGCGGGTCGTGGCGGAGGGGACGGGCCGGGCGCTCGCGCCGATTCTGACTGACCGCGTGGAGCACGCGGACCTCGTGATCGTCGCGATGGGCGCCGCGGTGGAGACCGCGCAGGCCGCGGCGGCGTTGCTGAGGGAGAAGAACCAGGCGAAGGTGGGCGTGCTTGGGATCAGGCAGTTCCGGCCGTGGCCAGGGGACGAGATCGTCGCGGCGCTGCGTCGGGCCAAGCGGGCGCTGGTGGTGGAGCGGGTTGCCTCGCCCCTGGCGGGGCCGGGCCCGTTGACACGGGAAGTGCTCGCCTCGCTGGCGGGTGCGGGGTCGGCCCCGCGGGTGAGCACGGCGCGGCACGGCGTGGGCGGACCCATGGCGCGGGCGAGCGAGCTGATCGAGGCGTGCCGGGCGGCCCTGGCGGACCGAGAAGTCCCCTCGCTGCTCGGTGTGGGGCTCGCGCCGATGGCGACCACGACCCCGAGGCAACGGGTGGTGTTGGACGCGACGCGGCGCGCCGCGCCCGAGCTCTCGGCGAGCGCCCACAGGGCCGCGCTGCCGGAAGCGCCGATCGCCGGGACGACCAGCGTGGCGGTGGTGCGTCGCGGGGGCGCGGCTGACGAGCCGGCGGCGGGCCTGATCGCGGCGGTGCTGCATGGTCTCGTGGGCGGGCGGCTGCGGTCCTGTCCGTCGATCGATGTGCCGCGGGCCGGGCTGGCCGCGGTCGATCGCCTGGCGTTCGGCGTCGGGGCGGTCACGCCGGCGAGCGATCCGGCGGATGTCGTCGCGCTGGTGTCCTGGCCCTCCGGCGGCCGGTCTGATCCGCTCCGGCTCGTGCGGGACGGGGGCGTGCTCGTGGTGGCGCTCGACCCGGAGGGTGCCGCCCCGGAGGCGATCTCCCGGGAGGTCCTGGAGCGGGCGGGTTCCCGTGGCATCTCGGTGATCGGGGCGCGGACGCCGGCGGCGCGCGCCTACGAGCATCCCGAGCCCGCCTGGCGCCGGCACGAGGTGATCGCGGGCGTTGTCGCCACGGTCGTCGAGCGACGCCACGCTGGAGATTCGGCGGGCGCCACGCGGGCCGAGAAGGCTCTGCGCGGCGTGGCGGGTTCGATCGCGTCGGGAGAGATCGAAGACCGACTCGGGCTGTTCCTCGCGGCCTATCGGGAGGCGGGCCCGGTTGAACCGGCGGCGTGCGCACCGCGGGCGTTCGATCGCGGGACGGCGCGTCGCGATGGGGGGCCTCCGTTCACGGGCCAGCCGGTCAAGGACCCCGGCACCTGCTGGACGCTCGAGGGCGAACCGGTCGCCGCGGGACGGGACGAGAGCGGATTCCTGAACCCGTTCGCGTCGACGGGGGTCACGCCGGGGCGGTCGTGCGCGCCGCGCGGGATGGCGCCGGCGGACGAGATGCTGGTGGACTTCGACGCGGCGTCTTGGGACGGGGACCCGATGCTGTGGACCGGGTGCCCAGACGGGTCGATCGCGGCCCGCGCGCTCGACCTGGGCGCAATCCTTCGGGCGGGGGTGGAACTTTCCGGGCAACTCGGGCGACCGGCGGATGGGCTTGCGCCCGTGATCGGCCCCCTGAGCCGGGCCGGGCACAAGGCGGCGCTGGGCCTGTCGTCGCCGTCGGTGACGGTTGCGGATTTGTGCAAGCCGGTCTGGCCCGGGGTTGCGGCGAAGATCGCCGAGGACCGTCGCGAGGGCGCCGCCGGGGCGTTCGCGGCGGTGATGGACGCGGTCGGCTCGGTGCCGCTTGTGCGCACGCCGGGGCTGTTTGATGCCCGGGAGTCGGCCAAGCCGGGGAGCGGCGTGTTCCTGACGGTCGGGTCCGACCCGGATCGCTGCGTGCACGCGGCGGGCGCGGCGGGCGGGTGGGCCGGGCGGGGGTTGCGGCTCGTGGCGCGCACGGCGGAGGCGCTGGGGGAGGCTCGGGCGCGGTGGCGGGTCTTTGAGGCGTTGCCGGACACTCCGGGGGAGGTCGTCGAGTGTGCGCGCGGCGTGCTCGGGCCGATGGCGGCGGCGATGTTGTGGCGCGGCGGTGAGGGTGTGCTGTCGAGCGGAGATGAGGCGGAGCCCGGCAGCGGTTCGCGGCTTGCGCTCCGACAGGCGCTGGCGGCGTGCGAGTCGGTGATGACGCCGCGGGTCGCGGCGTTCGCGTCCGAGGTCGAGGCGCTGCGGGCCCGGCTGGCGGAGGCGGTGCACGGGACTCTCGCCGGGGCGGTGCCGGACCACGATCTGGACGCGCTGGCCGAGGGGCTCGAGGGGCTCGAGCGCGAGGATGTGGACCTGATCGAGTTGGGGCGGCGGGTCGCGAACGCGGCGGAGCGGCCCCATCTCGATGCGGCGAGGCTGCGGCGGTTGGTGGAC
The DNA here is from genome assembly GCA_036732005.1 of Phycisphaerales bacterium. Classification (GTDB taxonomy): domain Bacteria; phylum Planctomycetota; class Phycisphaerae; order Phycisphaerales; family UBA1924; genus UBA1926. Next base: position 612,337 of record DAINDF010000001.1, on the reverse strand, counting down.
GCGGCCCGGGAGCTCGCGGACCTCTCCTGGCGGCTGGGCGTGGGCCCGACCGGGCGGGGGCGGGCGCGTTTCGGGGGCGCGATCGGCGTGGGACCGGGCACGATGTGGGCAGGGAGCGGGCCGTTCAACCCGTTCGGGGCCCCGGTGGTGGTGGACGCGTCGGCGTGGACCCCGGAGCTGGCCCGCGGCCTGTTCGATGGGCACGCGGCGGTGGCGGCCCGCGCCGCCGAGGTGGTCCGGCACGCCAGGGCGGTGCTCGAGCAGCCGGGCCTTCCGTTGCGGGAGCCCCGGTTGTCGTGGTCGGACCTGACCGCGGCGGAGCGGTCGGCGTGCCCGCCGATGCTGCTGATCGGCGATGATGAGTCGCTGACTCGCGGCTCTTTGGGCTCCTTGATGTGGTTGCTGGAGAGCGGGGTGCCGGTCAAGGTGGTGCTGCTGAGCGGGGCGTCGGGGCCGGTTGAGACGGGTTGGGGCGTGGATGCGCTCGGGGCCTTCCCGGCGGGGTCGGGCGCGGAGGCGTCGCTGCTCGCGTTGCTCTCGCGGCGTGCGTTCGTGGTGCAGGGGTCGGTGGCGGCGCCGGACCATCTGGCGGAGGGTGTCGCCCGGGCGCTGGCGTTCGAGGGCCCGGCGCTGATCGCGGTGCACGCGCCGAGCCCGGATCGGCACGGGTTCGACGCGGCTCGCACGGTGTCGCAGGCGCGGCTCGCGGTGGAGGCGAGGGTGTGGCCGTTGTTGGTGTTCGATCCCTCCGCGGGCGGGGTCTTTGGCGCGTGCCTCGATCTCGGGGGCAACCCTGGGCCGGACAGGATCTGGAGCGACGCGGGTGTGACGCCCCTCGACTGGGCGGTGACCGAGGGCCGGTTCAGGGGTCGCTTCAGGGCGCTGGGCTCGGAGCCCGCGATGGGGGCGGCCCGGGCGATCGAGACGGTGCCCGACGAGCGTGTCGGGGTGGCGGTGCGCGTGGTGGACCCGCTGGATCGCAGCGCCTGGGCGGCGTCGGACGAACTGGTGGCGTTCGCGGTGGAGCGGGTGCGGCTGTGGCGGACGCTCCAGGAGATCGCCGGCGTGGTGACGCCGTTCACCGACCGCGTGCGTGAACAGGCGGCGGTCGAGACCGCGGCGGCGCACGAGACGGAGATCGCGGCGCTCAAGCGGATGCACGAGCGGGCGATGCAGGACCTGAGGGCGGGCTTCGAGGCCGACGCGGTGGCGCGGGTGCGTGAGGGCCTGATGTCGCTTGCGGGCTACGGGGGCGGCGAGCGTGGGGGTGAGGAGCCGTGAGTCATCTGCCCGGGGGCAACACCTTCTCGCACGGGATCCACCCGGACGAGCACAAGGAGCGGACGGCGTCGCTGCCGATCGAGCGGATTCCGTTCGTGGGGGTGTACACGCTCCCGCTGAGCATGCACGCGGGGGCGCCGTCGAGGCCGGTCGTGCAGGCGGGTCGCCGGGTGCAGCGAGGGGAGATGATCGCCGAACCGGCGGCGTGGGTCTCGACGGCGCTGCACAGCCCGGTGGACGGGAGGGTGGTCGCGATAGGGAAGCGGCGTCACCCGGACGGTCGGGTGGTGGACTGCGTGGAGATCGAGGCGGTTCCGTATTCGTCGCAGGAGTTCCGGGGCGGGGCGGTGGGCGACCCGGCGTCGATGGGGTTCGAGGAGTTCGTGGGGCATGTGCAGCGGGCGGGGCTGGTGGGGATGGGGGGGGCCGCGTTCCCGACGCATGTGAAGTACAAACTCCCCGAGGGCAAGCGGTGCGAGAAGCTGGTGCTCAACGGGTGCGAGTGCGAGCCCTACCTGACCTGCGATCACCGGGTGATGGTCGAGGACGCGGCCCGCGTGATCCGCGGGGTTGAGGTCGTCGCGCCCAAGCTCGGGGCGGGGCTGACCTCGATCGGGGTCGAGTTGAACAAGCCGGACGCGATCGACGCGCTGCGTGCGTGCGTGCGTGCGGGCGCCCCGATCGAGGTGCGCGGGCTGGAGACGAAGTACCCGCAGGGCGCGGAGAAGATGCTGATCCGTGCGTTGTACGGCGTTGAGGTGCCGGCGGGGAAGCTGCCGCTGGATGTTGGCGTGGTCGTGAACAACATCGGGACGATGACGGGGGTGGCGGCCTATTTCGATGAGGGGATGCCGCTGATCGAGCGGGTGGTGACGGTGTCGGGCCCCGGGGTGGACCGGCCGGGCAACCTGCTGGTCCCGATCGGGACGCCGATCAGGGAGGTTCTGCGGCACTGCGGGCTGAACGAGCGGACGGTGCAGGTGGTGATGGGGGGGCCGATGATGGGCCAGCCGCTGGGCTCGCTGGACGCTCCGGTCTTGAAGGGGACGAGCGGGCTGCTTGCGTTCACCGAGGCGGAGGTGAGCCACCCGAACGAGTACGCGTGCGTGAAGTGCGGGCGTTGCCTGGAGGCGTGCGGGCAGCAGTTGAACCCGCAGCGTTTGGCGCGGTTGGCGCGGGCGGGGCGGTACGAGGACCTGGAGAAGTCGTTCGTGATGGACTGCATGGAGTGCGGGGCATGCTCGTTCACATGCCCCTCGGGTGTGCCGATCGTGCACCTGATCCGCGTGGCGAAGAGCACGATCCGTGATCAGAAGCGCAAGCGGGGGGCGGGATGAGCCGGTCGACGCCGAGGCTCCTGGTGCAGTCATCGCCGTTCCTGCGGCGCGGGCTGACGGTGCCGAGGCTGATGGTGGATGTGCTGCTGGGGCTGGCGCCGGTGGTGGCGGCGTCGGTGTGGTTCTTCGGGCTCAGCGCGGTGCTGGTGCTGGCGAGCGCTACGGCGGGGGCGGTGCTGACGGAGTGGCTGGTGGGTCGGAAGACCGGGGGAACGCTCGGCGATTTCAGCGCGGCGCTGACGGGGGTGATCCTGGGCCTGACCCTGCCGCCGGGGGTGCCGCTGTGGATCGCGTTCCTGGGCGGGGCGGTTTCGATCGGCCTTGGGAAGGCGGTCTTCGGTGGGCTGGGGCAGAACCTGTTCAACCCCGCGCTGGTGGGGCGGGCGTTCCTGCAGGCGGCGTTCCCAACGGTGATGACGACCTGGTCGGCCTCCGGGGGGATGCTGGAGATTCGCTCGAGCAACTTCGCGGCGCCGTTCATGCATGTGGACGCGGTCTCGTCGGCGACGCCGCTGGGGGCCTTCAAGTTTGACGGGGTGGCGACGCCGCTGATGGACTGCCTGCTCGGGAATGTCAACGGTTCGCTCGGTGAGACGAGCGCGCTGGTGATCCTCGCGTGCGGTTTGGTGCTCGGGTTGCGGCGAACCTTCGACTGGCGCTTGCCGGTGAGCATGGTGGGGAGTGTGTTCATTCTCTCGGCGGCGCTGTGGCTGGTCGACGGGGAGAGGTTCCAGAGCCCGGTGTTCATGGTGCTCTCCGGGGGGCTGCTGTTCGGCGCGGTCTACATGGCGACCGACCCGGTGACGACGCCCGTGGCGCCGAGGGGGGCGTGGATCTTCGGGGCCGGGGCGGGGGTGCTGGTGGTGCTGATCCGGGTGTGGGGCGGGCTCCCCGAGGGCGTGATGTACGCGATTCTCTTGATGAACGCGGCGACGCCGCTGATCGAGCGGGTCGATCAGCCGCGGGTGCTGGGGCGGACGGGGAAGGGAGCGCCGAAGGCATGACGACGCTGCCCGCAGAGTCGGTGCAGCCTCCCGCGGAGCCGAGCGGGATCCGCCTTGTCGGCACGCTGGCGGCGGCGGGCCTGGTGAGCGGGCTTGCGATCGTTGGGGCGTACGAGTTCACGCTGCCGATCATCGAGCGGAACAATTCAAGGGCGCTGGAGCGTGCGGTGCTCGAGGTGGTGCCCGGGTCGGCGCGGATGCAGGGGCTCGTGCTGGATTCCGGGCGGGTCCGGGTCGCGCGGGAGGGCGAGCACCCCGCGGTGTTCGCCGCGTACGACGGGGCGGGCGTGTTCGTCGGATACGCCATCCCGGCCGAGGGCGCGGGGTTCCAGGACACGATCCGGCTGATCTACGGGTACGACCCGTCGCGGGGGGTGATCGTCGGGATGTCGGTGCTGGAGAGCCGGGAGACGCCTGGGCTGGGGGACAAGATCTACAAGGACCACGCGTTCGGCGAGAACTTCAAGGCGTTGAGCGTCGAACCCGGGGTGGTGTGTGTGAAGCACGGGACCAAGACGGCGGCGCACGAGGTGGACGCGATCACGGGGGCGACGATCTCCTCGAAGGCGGTCGCGCGGATCATCGCCGGGGCGAACGGGGCGTGGCTCGGGGTGCTGCCGGGGGCGGAGGAGGCGCCGCCGCTCGAGGCGGGCGCGGGGGGCGCGGCGACCGGCGGGCCGGGCGGGGGGGGCGACGGATGACCGGGGCGGCGATCGACGATCGGGCGAGGCGGGAGTTCGTCAAGGGTCTCTGGAAAGAGAACCCGGTCTTCGTGCAGGTGCTGGGGATGTGCCCCTCGCTCGCGGTGACGAACAGCGCGGTGAACGCGCTGGCGATGGGGATCGCGACGGCTTTCGTCTTGACCGGGTCGAGCGTGCTGGTTTCGTTGATGAGGAACATCATCCCGCGGCAGGTTCGGATCAGCGCGTACATCATCATCATCGCGACCTTCGTGACGGTCGCCGACATGCTGCTGAAGGCGGCGGTGCCGGACATCCACAAGGAGCTCGGGGCGTTCATCGCGTTGATCGTGGTGAACTGCATCATTTTGGGGCGGCAGGAGGCCTTCGCGTCGAAGAACGGGCTGGTCCACTCCGTCGCGGATGCGCTGGGCATGTCGCTCGGGTTTACCGGGGCGTTGCTGGCGCTCGGGGCGATCCGGGAGATCCTGGGCAGCGGCTCGCTCTTCGGCGTCGGGCTGTTCGGGCCGGCGTTCGAGCCCTGGGTGATCATGATCCTCCCGCCGGGGGGGTTCCTCGTGCTCGGGTTCATGCTGTTTGGATTCGCCGTGGCGAGGGAGCGCAGGGAGAGGCGTCGGCCCGCGGGGGGTGGGGCGTGAACGAGAACCTGCTTTACATCTTCGTCTCGGCGCTCGTGATCAACAACTTCACGCTGGCGTACTTCTTGGGGCTGTGCCCGTTCTTCGGGGTTTCGGCCAGGCTGGCGACGGCCGTGCGCCTCGGGTTGGCGACGATCTTCGTGATGCTGATTACCTCGGTGTGCGCGTCGTTCCTCAACGCGTTCGTGCTTCCGCATGCGCCGTATCTCAGGCTCATCGCGTTCATCGTGGTGATCGCGTCGACGGTCCAGTTCGTGGAGATGGTGATCAAGAAGATGAGCCCCGTGCTGTTCAAGGCCCTGGGGATCTTCCTGCCGCTGATCACGACGAACTGCGCGATCCTTGCGCTGGCCCTGTTCCAGACGAGCCGGGAGTACGGGCTGCTCGAGGGGGTGGTCTTCAGCCTCGGGGCGGGCGGGGGGTTCACGCTGGCGCTGGCGTTGATGGCCGGGCTGCGGGAAGAGGCCGAGTTGTCGAAGATCCCCGCGGTGATGAAGGGGACCGCGCTCACGATGATCATCGCGGGCCTGCTCTCGCTGAGTTTCATGGGGTTCGCCGGCTTGTTCAGCGCGGGGTGAGGCGGGCGTCGCCCGATGCCCGGCCGCGCGGCAACGGGCTTGGCCCGTTCGATCCACGATAGAATCGTCCATGCAATACGCCGTCCCCATCCTGATGCTCGCGGCCCTGTGCGGGGCGTGGGTCGTCTTCCAGCGGTGGTTCGCGAAGAAGATGCCCGAGGCCCCGGGGATCGAGCGCCGGTGCGACGGGTGCACGGGGGATGGATCCTGCGGTGACCGGGACTCCGCGTGCGCCCGCGAAGCCGCTCGGGAGGCGGGGGTGTGAGCGGCCCGCGGAAGGTCGCGATTGTGATGGGGGTCGCGGCGGCCGTGGTGGTGGGGTGGTCGTTGTTGCGGGGTCGTGCCGTGCCCGGATGGGTCACGCTCTCCTGCGAGCACATGGCCACGACGATCTCGGTGACGGTGCCGGAGGGCGAGCGGGCGTCCCGGGCCGGGGCGATCGTCTCGGAGACCTTCGCCGAGGTGGACGCGATGATGAGCGAGTGGAAGCCGGGCTCCCCGCTCGCGGCTGTGAACGACGCGGCGGGGATCGCGCCGGTTGCGGTGCCCGGCCCACTGCTGGAGGTCATCGAAGACGGGGTGCGGATCGGCGCGGCGTCCGGCGGGGCGTTCGATATCACCTGGGCGGCGCTCTGGGGCGTCTGGGACTTCAAGGCCGAGGACCCACGGCTCCCGGACCCGGCTCTGATCGACGCGCGTCGTGAATTGGTGGACTTCCGCCGCGTGGTGATCGACCACGGCGCGGGCACCGTGTACCTCCCGGAGAAGGGGATGAAGGTCGGCCTTGGGGGAATCGCCAAGGGATACGCGATCGATCTGGCGGTCGAGCGCCTCCGTCGGGAGGGGTTCACGGACTTCCTGCTCGTCTCGGGCGGGCAGGTCTACGCGGGCGGGTCCAGGGGCGGTCGGCCCTGGCGGGTCGGCGTCCGCGACCCCCGCGGAGAGCTCGGCGACCTGCTCGGCACGGTGGAACTCGAGGACCGGGGGATCTCGACCAGCGGGGACTACGAGCGATATTTCCTGATCGACGGGGTGAGGTACCACCACATCCTCGATCCCCGGACCGGGTGGCCGAGCCGGGGGGCCCGGGCGGCCTCGGTCGTCTCGCCACGGGCGATGCTGGCGGACGCGGTGTCGACGGGGGCGATGGTGCTCGGGCCGGAACGGGGCGCCGATTTTCTGCGGGAGTTCGGGGTCTGGGGGCTGATCGTGGACGAATCGGGTCGCGTTTCCGTCGCGGGCGTAGAGGCCCCGGTGGTCGCCTGGACGGCGGGGAGGGGCCCGTGATCTCGGACCTCGGTTCGGCACGAAACGGGGGTCCTCCCGAGGCTCGGCGGGGCGGATTGGGCCGGGCGGCGGACCGCGCTTGACAGCGGCGGTGGGGGGCGTACATTTGTGGTCCCGGCCGTCGCGAGTCGATCCGGGGACAACTTGGGGCGGTAGCTCAATTGGTTAGAGTACCGGACTGTCGATCCGGTGGTTGCGGGTTCGAGTCCCGTCCGCCTCGCTTCCTAAGCCCTGCGTTTGCAGGGCTTTATCTTTTTTGGTCTCGGCCGTTTTCGTTGTTTCCGGCTCCACTGCGCGCGAACTGCGCGCTGCTCCGAGCATCGCGTCCAAGGCACTGCGCGCCCGGTCCGCGTCCTCGGTCTCGGCGGCGAGGTAGAACTCCTGCGTGGTCTGGATCTTGGCGTGCCCCATGTACTCCTTGAGCACGTGGATGGGCACCACCCGGGAAAGCCGCGTGCCGTAGGTGCGGCGGAGGTCGTGGAGCGTGCCCCGCTCCCACGCGACCTTCTCGACCGGCACCCCGCGACGCTCGGCGAGCCGGGCCCGGGCGGCGTCCTGGATCTCGTCGAGCTGGCGGTGCAGGTTGTTGACGAGCTCGTAGTTGGGACCCAGCACTCCCTTCCTCTTCAGTTCCCGATCGATGCGGTTGAGCCGGTCAACGGTCAGGAAGACATACGGGGATCCGTCGCTCTCGACCTGCAGCCGGGCCAGCGTGTTGACCGTGGCCTCCGGCAGCGGCACGACCCGCTCTTCGTAGCTCTTGGCCGTCCACGCGAGGATCGGGAGCGTTCCGTGGCCGGGCACCTTGACCTCCCCCGACCGCTTCGCAGCGACACGGAGGGTCTTCTTCTCGAAGTCGATGTCGCGCCACATCAGGTGAAGCAGCTCGCTCTTGCGCAGGCCTGTGGTCTCGGCGACGGCGATGAACGATCGCCACCACGCGGAGGACGCGACTTCCCGCATCGCGGCCGTCTCTTCGGGGGAGAAGATCCGCTTGGGCCGCGACTGGGTCCGTGGCATCTTGACGCCCGCGAACGGGTTCTCTTGGATCAGCCCATCCTTCACCGCTCGGTAAAAGCTCGCCTTCAACGTCCGCAGCGTCTTCGCGATGGTCGCAGGGGCGACTTTCTGTTCTTCGGCCAACCAGGTCTTCAGCCGGGCGACTTCGAGAGAGCCGATGCTGGACAACCGCGTCATCGCCCCGAGTGCCGCGATCGCGTGGGCGGCGGCGTGCTTGTGGCCTTCCAGCGTGCTGAGCTTGACATCGGGGCGGATGCGATCGGTGTCGGCGTCCAGATACTCCTTAAGTGTGATCTCCTTTGGGCGATCCCGGCGGATCGCTCCACCCAGTATCGCGGCCTCCCTTTCGCGGCGGAGTGTTTCGGCCTTCGACTTGGTGATCTCGCCGACGGCGCCGATGGACTGCGAGTGCATCTTGCCCGTCGTACCCGGCCAGCGGAGCGTCCAGTAGACAGCGATCGAGCCGTCCTTCTTCTTGAACCGTCGTTTGGTCAGCTGGACATGAAAGGGCATGGCGTCCTCCGGGTTACTGGGCCGGCACCCCGTCCGATTCGATTGACGCGGCACTGTACCGCTCGGTCTGTTCGGTGATGAAGCGATCGAGTTCGGCACGAGCGAAGCGATTGTGCTTGCCAACACGGCAGGGGCGGATCCGTCCCCGTTGCACGAGGTAGTTCAGGGATCGGATCGCGTCGGCGGAATCGCGGTCGTCCTCGTCGAGCCGCAGGTAGGCGGCGGCCTCCGCCGCGGTCATCAAGGCCGGTGCGATCCGCGGCGGGTGCGTGGGCAGCCATTCGGGGGTCAGCATGACAGCCCTCCCCCTTGGGTGTACGCAGAGATGCGAACACTGGAGGCGTAGCGCTTCCCGGGATGGCGGGGCGGACGGTTCATGACTTCTTCGTGGTCCTGCTCGGGCGGGTCTTGGAGGACTCGGCCATGCGTTCGGCCTGGGCGATCAGTTCGTCCCATTGGGTCGCGTCAAGGTTCTTGGCGGCCCGCAGAAGCTCGGGCACCTTGGCGGCGTTGACCGGATTGCTGGAGGCGATCGCCCCGACATCGGTCTCCGCCCTGCCCCAACCGGCCCGAAGGGTGGCCTCGTCGATGCCGTAGGCCGCTGCGATACGGAGCAACAACTCTTCGGAGGGCGAGCGGCGTCCCTTCTCGATGTCGGTCAGGTGCGCCGGGGCGATGTCCAGCAGCTTGGCCATTTCGCGGAGGCCCTTGCCAAGCGTTTCGACACGGCGGGCCCGGAGGCGCTCTCCGATGGATGGTCCAGGCTGTCGGGCGGCGGCGGTCATGCGGGGCTCCGAAGCGTGTTCGCTGACATGCTAACGACCTGGGCGGAGCTCGGTCAAGGGCTGTGGGCAGAATTCACGGATCGAGGACCGGGACTCCAGACTCGACCCTGATCCTGTCCAGCGGCAGGTTGGCGAGCACCCGGTCCGGGGCGGCCAGCATCGGGACCAGCGAAGGGCGGACGAGCCGGCGGGCGCCAGGGAGCCGGAGTTCACGCACGCGGTAGACCATTGCCGCCCTCGATACGAGATAGGTGGTCGCGAGCATCGGCAGCAGGCAGCGCCGCCAGACCCAGACCGCCCGCACATCGTCGCCTCGCATGATCTCAATGCCCTGCTCGCTCAAGCCATGCTCCGCCATGGCGCGAGCAATCTGGGGGGCCAGAGTCTCCAGAGGCATCAGCACGGCGGCGGCGAAACGGTCCGCTTCGCGTTCGATCTCGGACTGCGAGTCTCGTCGCGGGAGCTCCTGATCGCTGAGCTCTCCGATCGAGCGGTGCAGCACACAGTGCCCGAGCTCGTGGGCGCATGTGAAGCGGTAGCGTCCCTCGTGCTCCAGCAATGATTCGTGGACGAGGATCTCCCCCGTAGCCGGTCGTGCGAGCCCGAGGGCGTTCGGAGGCAGATCGCCGTCGCCGACCACCGAGAAGTCAAACCCCAGCGGCGTTTCGATCCAGGCGTCGATCGGCACGGGCAGCGGCTGTGCGTTCAAGCCGAGCGATCCCCGCGCCCTCGACAGCAGTGCGGCTGCCTCTAACTCGATCCGCGCATCGGCCGCCCGGACCGAGAGCGGAGGCAGAATCGGGATGCGTTGGTGTGCGTCCATCGTGATCTTTGCCGCGGTGTGTGGCACAACCGACACGGAGGTGGGAACCTGGTTTTTCAGCCTCCGCGTGTGCGCTAGACAGTTTGATATGAAGTTAGCCGATTACATGCACCGCACCGGCCTCACTCCTGGAAAGCTCCGAGTGATGCTGGGCGTCAAGAGCCGGACCACCGTGCTCAGGTACATCAAAGGCGAGCGGACCCCTGAGGGCCCGATCCTCGAACGGATTGAGCAGCTCAGCGGGGGGCTGGTCACGCTCCGGGACTTTCTTGACCCGGAGCCGCCGGCCTGTGCCCGGGTTGTGATTGACCGCTTCGGGCAGCCGCACATCGTCTATCCATGGACCAATATCGAGCAGCACAGGCAGGCCCGGGCCGCCAACGACAACCAGCCGCCGGGGATGCCGCGCCTTGTGATCCCCCGTGACCCTCCGGACGCGTCGGGGGGTGGTCCCTCACGCCCGGAGAGCTACGCCGATCCGTGGCCCTCCAGGCCGCTGCGGACCGCGCTCGACGAACTTGGAACGCGAGTCCGGCCCTCGGTGCGGGGGAACTTCCTGCTCGACGGTCGCCAGGTCGATGCCCGGAAGATCGTGGCCGAAGCGAACCGGCTTCGGAGACTCGCCGGTCGCCCGCCGATCCCGTACCCCGGCGTCGAGCCGCTCACATGACGCAGCGCGAGGATTCTGCGCCACGGTCGGCGGCCTTTCTGGCCGCGGATTGGGCACTCCACTTGACGAATCACACTGAGCGCGCGCGTCATCACCCCATCAGCGAGGAAGTCTTTCCGGCGCGACACGGGCTGCCGCCCCTGCTGACCACCGACGAAGTGGCCCGGCTGCTGCGGGTTCACCGCAACACGGTTCACCGCGAGCGAGCGTCAGGTCGTCTCGGCCATCTGCGGATCGGCCGGCGGGTGCTGTTCACGCCGGAGCATGTGGAGACCTTCCTCGCGCAGCAACAGCGTGGAGGAGAAACATGTTCTACGAACCCGTGTGGGAGTATGAGGGCTACCAGCTCGTCAGACGCCCCGATACCCCCAACTACTTCATCTACTGGAACCCCAAGCCAAGGCCCGGACAGCCAGCTCGCAGCGTTCGCAGAAGCACGCGCACGGGCGATCTTGACAGAGCGAAGCGCCAGCTCGTCGAGTTCGTTCGCGAGCGCCACAAACTCAAACCCCGCAAGAAACCCGCCGACGAGTTCCTGATCCTCGATGCCTTGTGCGACTACATCGAAACGAAGTCCGGCCAGCGGGTGGGCTTCCGGCCGGCTCACCTGACCGTCTTAAAGCATCTCACCGAGTATGTGGAGCTCACGGGGGTTCAGACGGTTGCCGACTTCGGACTGGCGGCCCAGCACCACTACATCGCGTGGAGACGGGAACGACTCGTCAAGCAAGGGCACGAGGCGTCCAACGGAACGATGAACCGCGAGCTTGGAGTGCTCAAGGCCGCCTTCCGGCACGCGTGGAAGTGGGGGCGGCTTGACACTGTCCCGCACATCCAGATGCTGCCCTCTCCACCCCCGCGCGATCGCTTCCTGCGACCAGCTGAGGTTCGCCGCCTGATCGAGCACTGCAATGCCCCGCATTTGCGGCTCTTCGTCATGATCTCGTTGCACACGCTTCAGCGTCCGCTGGCCATCTTCTCGCTCAAGACAGAGCAAGTGGATCTGCGGTGGAACCGAATCGACTTCCTGCCACCGGGCGGCATCCAGTCCAACAAGCGACGGCCGGTGGTGCCGATCACCCCATCCCTGCGGCCCTATCTGGAGACCGCGATCGAGGGCTCCGAGCGGGGCTATGTCATCGAGTATCTCGGGCACCCGGTCTGTAGCGTCAAGGGATCATTCGCGAGGGCCTGCCGAGCCGCCGAGATCGAGGAGGTCACGCCGTATGTACTGCGACACACCGGCGCCACGCTCATGGCTGCGGCCGGTGTTCCCATGCGACAGATCGCCGGAATGCTTGGCCACTCCGAGCAGCGAACAACGGAGCTTTACGCGAAGCACCACCCGGACTTCCTTCTGGACGCGGCCCGCGCCCTGGAGACGCTGTTTGGAGACGCCCCCGGGGACGATCCCAGATGGTTGGGGGCGGATCGGGCGATGCTCGCGCGAATTCAATAAATTGAATCTTGAGCTCTTGAAGCACATTCAAGGACCGGCTGCCGATAGACATGAGCAGAGGCATGCCCGAACTCTAATGCCACGAGTTGTCTCGTGACACCTCGCGCGACCGTCCGGCGGTTCAGTGGCGATAAGCAGAGATCACCACATTCATGTCGCCGTCGACTAGGTGTCAGTCACACAACACGTCCATCAGACAAGACATCGGCTTCACCTCCATACCTTGACATCAACTTCGTGCCAAACGAACCTGTACGCTACCAGCGTCACAAGAATACCCCGCAGCGGGATTTCTATATTCTCTTCATGCCCCACCAATCCAAGACAAAAAGTAAAGCGAAACAAATTAAGCATATGGCTGCAAGTACTGGTCTTGCAGCCGTCACTCCGTACGCAATGCCGCAGACAGCAAGTCCACCTGCAACCCAGCTCAGGCAAATATAGATGACCGCAGCAGTTGTACTGTAGCGCAGCATGACGTCAATGTCTTTGACAATCGACCTCCGAGGAAGCAACAAGCGGTGCATGTCAGCAACTCGCTCTGGTATTCTATCTGAATAAAGTTGCGGGTACGAAAGTTCCCGCTTCTTCCGCGGCATGCCGGCGGTTCTCGTTCTTCTCATACCGTTAACCTATGTGCGCATCCAGCAATCCAACGAGATCGCCAAGACCGCTTCTGATACCATCGTATTGGTCTGCATACCAAGAGACATCCCACATCACCTCAGTCAGCAAGTCTTGGTTGCGGGCACGACTATCGGAGATTCGGCCGCCGATCACCATTACCAAGCACTTGCAATATATATCAAGCATCGCCTCTATCACATCCACGCGAATGCCGAACTTCGTACAGAATACAATCGATTCACTTGGAGAGTGGTTGATCATTTTATACAGTATGCAGAGGCCTATAAACAGATCATACAATACGCCATCGGCTTGTGTTAGGTGAAAATCTAGCGCGATGTCGGCTTGATGCTTATCTTTCCGGCAAGCCGCCTTTCTGATTGTCGACACCCAGATGCCTTGATCAAGCTCTGAAATTTTTGAAATGGACTGTGGGAAGCCAAAGTGGCACGACCATACCTCTGCGTCCTTTCGCATATAGACTTCCAAGACCATGAGGCATGGCAAGGCGTATAAGAAACCAAATACCATATCGGCGTGAAGACGGATGTCATGGTTTCCGGAAACGCGACCGGCAGACCCTAAGTTGTCGGCAAAATATTTAGCATACCTACATTTTGGATACGAACAGATTGCCAAGAAAGCTGCGTAAGCCGCGTCTCTAAACAGCCTAACTCGGTCGTGAGCCTCGCGTGGCTCGGACATAACTGTCGCAACACGCTTTGAGAGATACGACTCAAATTCCAATTTTGTTGCCTGTCTCTCGTGAGCGATTGTAGCCATATTGCGACGAGCCAGCTCGTCGCGCACTTTCAAGCAATCATCCACATAAACGACATCGGAGTGTGACAAATGAGCAGCCGTAAGCAATAAAAGAATATCATCGCAATGCTTGGCGTAGTGACGTTCCATTGGCGAGCTAGCGCTTTGTTGAAGCTCTTCAAACCAGTTCCAGATCACATTCCCATATGGATCCGCAAGAGCATCAATATACGTCGGATAATGCGATGTGACCACTCCTGCTGCAAAGGATAAGAACCATTCATGACGGCGACACAGCTTCGCTGTGTCCGCCGGATCAAATGTTGACCTGCATTCATTTGCCAACGTATCCCAGAAACCAAAAAGAGGCGGGATCTGTCGCTTGTTTAGTCGTCGCCGAAATTCCTTTCCCGCAGCCCCGATTGAGTTTACGGCCCCTCTCTTCATAGTTCTTGTAGTCTGGAGATTTAGATTTACGATACCCGAAGGAATCTTCCTTCGCCATTCGCTTCGCTTGCTGTCGGCGAGAGAGACAGTGGTTGGTCGAGCCCATGCTGCCTTCACAACTTGTGAGGTCACCAATAAGGCGTAATCTCGCAATTCCTGTTCGTCAACAGCCTCACGGAAATCAAATATTGATAATGCCGAAGCCCAGCAAGCAAGGGCAAAATCAATATCAAGATCGTGCTGTATACTGTCGATGAGCATTCAATGTATCGTAGAGGTTGACAGGCATGAATACACATACGAATAGCCCTTGTCAATCAGCGCCTTTATCTGAGGCTCCGCCGCGTAACTCCAGCCCTTTCTTGCGTGGGCCATAGGCTCGGGGCCACTCCCTGTAAAAAGATCGATGCACACAACAGTTCTTACCATGTGCGATACAACTACTTCGTCGGGCCTTCGAGCTGTTCCCAAGCTTCGGTTGTATGCCGGTTCACCTGATTCAGTGAGTAGAGGTCTCCAGTCACCAGACGCATGAAGCCCGTTGGAGTTCCAGCCATCGCGGTTCGCCTGGTCGATTGCCGAATGAATCCGTGTCCCAGCGTCGGCAGGTCTTTCCCCCGGGATCCGATCTACGAGTCTTGCGACCCTTGGAGTGTGGTCTCGGGTAGCGCGCGACAGCGTTGATGCTTGGGCTGTACTTGACCCTTGGCACGTGTCCTCCAAGAAGCAGCCCATCTCGAGTCTCCTATAAACGTCACCCACAGACAAGCAGGCGGCGTTGGTGCAATCGGATGTCAAGGCACTTTACCATGGAATCGTACTCTGGGAGTTCGTCTCATTGGCAGAACCGGTCAGAGGCCGACAGTGTTTGGACTTCGTTTGCGATCGTGTGGCGTAGGCCGGCCTGTGAGTTGGTTCCATCACCTGGGCCGGTGGTGCTCGCGCCAAATCCGCGCCAAATCGTTAACGCGGCATTTCCGGATGATCGGGAAAGCTGAGGGGGACCAATGGGTTGCGATGGTGGGCCTGGGCTGATTCGAACAGCCGACCTCACCCTTATCAGCACGACGACCTGTCCCCAAGTCGTTGATTTGACAAGGCTTTTCGTCCCCGACCTCACCCTGAATCATCAGGTTGCACAACGTCGCTGCGCCAGCCCGCGCCATGTGGCCGAAGCTCACGGCGATTCAAGCATTGGGTGCCAAGCTTGTCGCGAGCGTCTCCGCTTGCGCGAGCACGAGCTCTGTCGCTGCCTCTTGTTGGTCAGGTGGGTACTTGTACTTGCGGAGTAGTCTACGGACCATGGCCCGCATCTCCGCACGAACAGTCTCCTTGATCGTCCAGTCGATCGTTGCACTCGCACGAATACGATCCGCAAGCTCCCGAGCGATCTTCTTGAGCGTCTCGTCGCCAAGGTCATTGACGGCGCTCTTGTTGTTGGCAAGGGCATCGTAGAAAGCCTCTTCCGATTCATTGAGACCGAGCTCTTCGCCGCGCTTCTTGGCCTGCTGCATCCGCTTGGCGAGCTCGATGAGCTCTTGGATGACCTCCGCAGTCTCGATGCCACGGTTCTGGTACTTTTTGATCGAGGCTTCCAGCATCTCGCGGAAGGATCGTGCCTGAACGATGTTCTTCCGACCTCTGACCTTGATCTCGTCGTTCAGCAGCTTCCGTAGCATTTCTAGTGCAAGGTTCTGCTGCGGCAGCCCCTGAATGTCGGCGAGGAACTCGTCAGACAGAATCGAGATGTCCGGGTTCTTGAGCCCTGCAGCGGCGAAGATGTCTACCACGCCCTCGGATGCAACGGCTTTGGAAACGATCTGGCGAACCGCCGTGTCCAGATCCTCGGGCGACTTTGTGCCACCAACGGTTGCCTTGACGATGCCGGCGCGAACAGCCTGGAAGAAGCCCACATCGTCTCGGATGGCGAGGGCTTCCTCATGCGGTACAGCCAAAGCAAATGCTTTGGCGAGTTCCAGGACTGCCTGCAGGTACCTCGACTTCCCCTCCTGAAGCCCGAGAATGTGTTCGATGGCCTCAGGTATGACGGCCATTCGCTCGGAAGCCCGCTCGGAGAAGAACCGGCTGTAGTTGAATCCGTGATACATTGCCACTATGACTTCGTACTTCTCCAGCATGACGGCGACAGCCTCGTCTTGATCGATAGTTGTTCGACCTTCTCCGCCGCTTTCGGTGTAGGTTGCCAGCGCCTTCTTCAACTGATCGGCGATACCGATGTAGTCCACGATGAGCCCGCCGGGCTTGTCTCGAAAGACCCGGTTCACTCGCGCAATCGCCTGCATCAGGCCGTGACCCCGCATCGGCTTATCCACGTACAGCGTGTGCATGCAGGGGCAGTCGAATCCGGTCAGCCACATGTCTCGAACGATGACGATCCTCAACGGGTCGTTCGGATCCTTGAACCGCTTGGCGAGGTCATCGCGCCGGGCCTTGTTACGGGCGTGCTTGGCGATCTCAGGGCCTTCGCTAGCGTTCCCGGTCATCACGACCTTGATTGCTCCCTTGTCGTCATCATCGTGGTACCAGTCCGGGCGGAGTTCGACAATAGCGTCATGCAGTGACAGGCAGATGCGGCGTGACATAGCGACCACCATCGCCTTGCCCTCTATTGCCGACTGACGATCCTCGAAGTGAGCGACAATGTCTTCTGCGATTTGCTTGACCCGATCCTCCGAGCCGACGATGGCCTCCAACGCCGCCCATTTGGTCTTGAGCTTCTCCTTGGAAGTGTCCTCTTCGCCCTCGGTCAGTTCCTCAAGCTCCTCGTCGAGCGAATCCGCAGCGGCTGCGTCGAGCCCGAGCTTGACGAGCCGTCCCTCGTAGTAGATAGGGACCGTGGCGTTGTCTTCGATGGCCTGCTCGATGTCGTAGATGTCGATCTCATTGCCGAAGACGCCGCGTGTGCTGACATCCGTGCTTTCAACTGGTGTGCCGGTGAAGGCGATGAATGTGGCATTGGGCAGAGCATCTCGGCAGTACTTGGCGAATCCGTAGCCAACCTGACCGGTCTGCTTGTCGATCTTGGCCTTGAAGCCGTACTGGCTGCGGTGGGCCTCGTCGGCGATCACGATGATGTTCCGGCGGTCCGACAGCAGTGGATGCTCGTTGCCCCGGTCATCGGGAAGGAACTTCTGGATGGTAGTGAAGATGACGCCGCCACTAGCTCGCTTGAGCAGATCCCTCAGCCCGGTCCGATCCGTCGCCTGCTCCGGCGTCTGTCGGAGGATCGCCTTGCCCCCGGCGAACGTGGTGAACAACTGGCCGTCGAGGTCGTTGCGGTCGGTGAGGACCACGACAGTCGGGTTCTCAAGCTCGGACTGCTCAATCAGCCGTCCAGCATAGAACAGCATCGTCAGGCTCTTGCCTGATCCCTGCGTATGCCAGATGACCCCTGCCCGCTTGTCGCCGCTGGGCTTCGCCGCCGTCACCGTCGCCCCGATGGCCTTCCGTACCGCATGAAACTGGTGGTAGGCGGCAATCTTCTTGATGACTTTGGCGTCGCTCGTCTCGAAGACGGTGTAGTTCCGGATGTAGTCAAGGAACCAGCGGCGGTCGAAGATGCCCTTAATCGCAACATCAAGCTGCGGCTGCGTCTTCGGGGCCGTTTCTTCGCCATCCGCTGTCCGCCAGGGGGTGAAGCGGTCTTTCCCCGCCGTCAGCGAACCGATGCGGGCATCGAGGCCGTCGCTGACGAGCAGCAGCGCATTGGAGACGAACAGGCTCGGGATCTCTGCCTTGTACGTCTGAAGCTGTTTGTAGGCGGTCCAGATGTCCGCATCCTCATCGGCGGCGTTCTTCAACTCGACGACGGCCAGCGGGATCCCGTTGACGAACACGACGACATCGGGGCGGCGGTCGTGCTGGTTGGTCCCGATCTTCTCGACGACGGTGAACTGGTTGACGGCGAGCCAGTCGTTCCGTTCAGGTTTCTCGAAGTCGAACAACCAGACCTTGTCGCCCTTCGAGGAGCCATCAGCGAGACGGTATTCCACGTCCACGCCGTCTCGTAGGAGGGAGTGAAACGCTCGGTTGTTTTCGATCAGCGTCGGAAGTTCGGGGCGCTGCAGCCGCTTGATGACCTCTTCGAGACACTCGGCGGGGATGTCGGGATTGAGTGTGAACAGGGTATTGCGGAGCCGATCGACGAGCAGGACATCGGCGTGGGTCGCTCTCTCGCAGCCAGCGGCATCGGGGGCAATCTCCGGCCCGTGGGCGATGGAGTACCCGAGGCCCTCGAACCATTCAAGGGCAGCGTCCTCGACTGTTGATTCACTAAATCGCGTCATCATGTCCCTCGAATCACACCGTACTCATCCGGTGCGGTTGAGAGAGGCTGTTGGCCTGATCCCTTGCTCTTGTGTGAGTGTGTCTCGAAGAGAAATGATGTCAAAGTCACCGCCGCACCGACCGCTAGCCGGGCATGACGAGCCTGTATTGACGCCGACTTGCCGTGCTTACCGTGGCCGGTTCCGTACAGGTTGCGGAGTTCAGCAATGCCTTGGACCATACTGGCGAAGCTCCGAAGAACCTGCTTGATCGCATCCCCACCTCGACGGTGCTTGTCCACGTCATCTGGGAGCAAGTCGAGGCATGCAAACGTCGCTTTCGCCAGCTTCTGAAGATCATCACTCGCGGGAGCCGCGACTCCTCGCTCGCTGAGGATCGTCTTGCAGCAAGTCTCGACAAGCTCCTTCGCTGATCCGATAGCGAGTTCTGGATCAGTGTCGATGCTCTTCTCAAGACGTGCGATTGCCCTCGCGAGATATGGCGCATCGAACACCGATGTCTGCTCTTTGAGTGTCTGAACATGCGCCCCTCCAGAGCGGAGTCTCGCGACAATCACTTTGCACGCGGCAAGTACCTGGGCGTCTTGCTCCCGCTCCTCCTCATGCTCGATAAACGCCTCCAGAAGCTCTGCGACGGTGGCGTCATCTTCGAGTCGCCAGAACTCACGGAGTTTCTTCGCCTTGGATGTGCCGGTGCTGGTGTACTTGTCGGCGTGAATATCCAGACCAGTCACATCAGCCACAAATGTGCCGAATGATGCATCGCTGAACGTCGAGACATACCCGCTCCCCATGTCGAGTAGCGTCTCAAACTTCGCCTTTTCTCGTGGCCGCAGTGAACTCATACGGCGGAGTCCGCAAGCGTGGGTTGTTTGTGAACGGACACCTCGCCCGACAGCAGCTTCGGCAGCAGGGCATCCCGAGTCTCGGCAAGCGTCGTGGACTCTTGCATGTTGAGCCTTACCTGGTCGTACAGCGGGCCGACAATCGCCTGGAAGCCAGTGGCCACCTCGGGGGAAGGAACGATCGCTCGCAAAGGCCTGAAGTTCTTCTTGCTGATCTCTTGGAATGTCGTGCCGTTGGCGTTGCCCTTGATGTCATCCATGTAGAACGAGGCCCAGTTCAACAGGTACGACGGCGGAAGACTTCCGTCTGGTAGCATGGCGATGAAGCCTTGATTCACCGCAGTCTCGATTGCAGTGATTGCCAGATAGCCGATCGGGGCACGAGAGGACAGCAGCACGGTTCCCTGGGGCAGAAGGCCCGAACTGATCTTTGCAAGCCCGGCATCTGTCAAGCGTCGAGATGTGTCGAGCAGGATTGGATCACTCAGACCGGACAGGTCTTTCGGCGTAACCCAATGGTGCGGGCCATCCCAGAAGTCAGGATTCTTCGTACTCGGCGTGCCGCCACCCTTGATCTCAACAGCATCACCGATGGGCTTGACCTCCCACCCCTCCGGAATCGGCCCAAGCTCGGAGTCGGCGAAGGTGGCGGGGAGGGCGTCGAAGACGGGCTGGGGCATGCCGGGGAAGGAGGCGGCCCCGCTGGCCTTGGCTCGGACGGGCTCGAAGTCCACGAACCATGCCTTGAAGATCGCCGCCGCCATCTGCTCCAGCGTGCGGTTCATCCGCCGGTTCAACTCGATCTTGTCGTCGAGCGAGCCAAGGACCGAGGCGATGGCCCGCTGCTCGTCGAGCGGTGGAATCGGCAACTCAAACTTCGGAACATCTGCACATCGAAGACTGTCAAACACAGCGCCAACGTTCAGGAACCTGCCGATCTCATTCCACCAGTCCTGGCCTCGTACCAGCCAGCGAAGGAACGGTGGGAAGACACGAGTACCATTTGCTCGCAACAACACGAGATTTTGGCCAAGAGCGAACTTGTCGCCGTTCGTGACTGCTGCTGTCGTACCGGGATTACATCGGCGCGAAAGAACGACATCGTGTGCCTCGGGCAAAGCCTTCTTTGTCCACTCGATGAAGTCTGTCTCGGAGATTCGACGAGCGCCCTCGAAGTCGAGATGGCCTTCCTTCATCTGCGGTATGGTGATGTATGGGAGGCCTGTCTCTTGGGCAGGTGGAGTCTTGTGGACACAGTCGATGAGCGACACCCCCGCTTCAGCGAGAGTCAGCACTTCCCAAGCTGAATCGCTTGAGATACTCATCGGCGCTTCAATTCCTCGATCAACCATTCAAGCTGCGTGCGAGCGCTAGCGATGATCGCCGTATAGGACCGAAATTGAGCGTCCGAATGGGGATCGGGTCGCAGGGATGAATCGACCTTGCCTCCGATCACCATGATGTTCATCGGGCCGTTGTCTGGCGTGAGATCGTCCCGGTACTTCTTCACCTGGGCCTCGGCATCTCGTCCGACTGTGGCACTGGGTCGCTTGAACTCGATCAGCAGCTTGCGCTCGTCCGGGGACTGGCCGAGGAAGAGATCGGGCCGCCTCGACGCCCGTCTTTGCTTGCCGCCCTTGGCGAGATAGCCATCGATGATTTTCTTGAGCGTCTGATTGGAGGCGATGAGGCTGTACTGGGGGCCGAGCAACCAAAGGTTGTTCTCGATGGCTTTATGAATCTCCGCCTCCGTGGTCGCTGAGTCAGATGCCAGTCGCTCGAAGTCATCAAGAATCGACAAGCGACTTCGGGCTTGCTTCCCCATGACAGCGAGATCGACGAGCCCGAACTCGGAGAGACAGTCGGCGATTGTGGCCACGTCCGACCCTGACGCCGAGGCGATCTTCTCGCAAATCACGAAATACTCGTCACGCTCCAACGCATCGAGAACGAGCGTGACAAGAAGGCGGACCTTGTCGTCGCCCTCTGGGAAGTACTTCTGAATCACTTTCTCGACTGCTTCCATCGCATACTGCCGCCGATACGCCGGAAGCGTCTCGATGCGAGACTTCACCACCTTCTGGAGCCGAGCCTTTGCAGCATTGACTTCGACTTTGCACACTTCCCGAAGATGGCCAGAGGCGAGGCGGGCGGCTTCTTTCTGGACATCCTTGAGAGGAAGGCTGTTCTCGACGATCTCGCCCCAGTCGGCGGTAACGTGTTCGGCGAGCCCGTCGGCCTCGATCTCGCCCCAAAGTCGATTGCGTACCTTGTCGGGGATGTCCTCTTCGTCTTCGAGCCCGCAGAACGTGGTACGACCTACCACCTTTCCGCCGACTCGGTAAACAAACCCGGACTCACCCTTTGGCAGCGGCTTCTCCGAGACGGTCCATGACACGGTGACCGTGCCGATATCTGGATGGTTGAAAGTCTCTGACTTCGACTCTCCGCCGAGGTCTGCAACCTGCAGTGGCTCGTCGTTGATGAAGATGCTGAAGTCATTCTGCCTCGCATACTCACGAGCCAGGATTCGTCGCAATGCGTCTGCGCTCGGAATCACTTTGGATTGGTCCAAGTCGCTCAACACTACTGTTGTGCCGTGTTGATCTGGCTTGGTTTTCGAGACCTCGATCGGCAGATCGATCGCTTCCAGATCATCCCCGCCCGCGGCTTCCAACAGTTTGATTTTCTCGATGACAACGGTGGTGGTGTTCCCGCGAGCCGTCGTTTCAACGGTCATCGTGTGGGCCGCAGCAAGACCTGCAAACTTGCCAATTCCCTTACGGCCCTTCACTGGCCGCTTCTTTCCGGCGGTTCGTGCATCCTTACTTCTAGACCATCGATCGTTGGCAATTCTAAGATAGATCGTTCGAACCTCGTGTTCGGTCATTCCGGTGCCATCATCTGAGATCGTAATAGCCCGATTTGCCAGGGTATCAGGTAAGTTATCGGGTAGTGTAACCCTGACAGTAGTCGCATCTGCATCCCATGCATTGTCGATTAGCTCACGCAGGGCCTTCTCGCTCGATGAGTATGTCTCGCCGAGCAAAGCGGTCAGTTTGGGATCGACAGCAAAGCGGGCCGCAGAACCCATCAGCGATCCTCCGTGTGCTTGGAAACGAACTGGAGGTTGTCTTCGATGGCTTCTTGAAGCTGCCGTGACTCGGCGAACTGCTCCTGAAGCGTCGTCGTCAGCCGAGCCATCTTCTCCTCGAACGGCTCGCCGTCGTCTTCGACATCCTCGGCCCCGACATACCGACCGGGCGTTAGCACGAAGCCGTGGCTCTCGATCTCTTCAGCCGTCGCCGACTTGCAGAACCCAGCGATGTCCTCGTACTTGCCGCTCTCGCCTCGCCAGGCGTGGTAGGTGTCGGCGATGCGGGCAATCTCCTCGTCGGAGAGGTCACGCAGTGTTCGGGTGACGAGCGAACCCAGCTTGCGGGCATCGATGAAGAGCGTCTGCTTGCGGCGGTCCCGCAACTTCTTGCCGCCCAAGGCGCCGCCCGCCTTGCTGCGGGTCACGAACCAGAGGCAGACAGGGATGCCGGTTGTAAAGAACAACTGGCCGGGCAGGGCGATCATGCAATCGACGAGGTCGTTCTCGACGAGGGCCTTGCGGATGTCGCCCTCACCCCCCGAGTTGGAGGACATCGAGCCGTTCGCCATGACGAATCCGGCGATGCCGTTGGGGGCGAGGTGGTGGATGAAGTGCTGGATCCAGGCGTAGTTGGCGTTACCGACCGGCGGCGTGCCGTACTTCCAGCGGACATCCTCTCGGCGTCGCTCGCCGCCCCAGTCGGAAACATTGAACGGCGGGTTGGCGAGTATGAAGTCGGCCTTCAGGTCCTTGTGCAGGTCGTCATGGAAGGTGTCTGCGTGCTTCTCTCCGAGGTGGGCCTCGATGCCCCGGAGGGCGAGGTTCATGTTGGCGAGCTTCCAGGTTGTCGGGTTGGACTCCTGGCCGTAGATGGAAATGTCGGTCGCCTTGCCCTCGTGGGCCTCGACGAACCGCTCGGCCTGCACGAACATGCCGCCCGAGCCGCAGCAGGGGTCGTAGACACGGCCCTTGAACGGCTCGATCATCTCGACCAGCAGCTTGACGACGCAGCGGGGCGTGTAGAACTCGCCGCCCAGCTTGCCTTCGGCGGCGGCGAACTTGCCGAGGAAGTACTCGTAGACCCGCCCGAGGATGTCCTTGGCTCTCGACTCCTTGTCGCCGAGGCCAATGCCGGAGATCAGGTCGATGAGTTCACCGAGGCGCTCGGCGGGGATGCCTCGACGTGCGTAGTCACGGGGGAGGACGTTCTTGAGGCGGGGGTTGTCCCGCTCGATGGCGTACATGGCGTCATCGAGCCGCTTGGCGATGTCCGGCGTCTTGGCGTTGGCACGGAGGTGGGACCAGCGGGCGTCCGGGGGGACCCAGAAGACATTCTTGGAGGCGTACTCGTCGCGGTCTTCCAGTAGGGCGGCCCGCTCTGCGTCATCTGTGGTGTGCCAGTCGGACTTGGGGTTGCGGCTGAGAGAATCGAGCTCCTCCCGGCGGGCATGGAACGCGTCGGAGATGTACTTGAGGAAGAGCAAGCCCAGGACGATGTGCTTATACTCGGCGGCATCGATGGAGCCCCGAAGCTTGTCGGCGGCACTCCAGAGTTTCTCCTCGAAGCCGAGAGAGGCCCCGTTGCTCTGGGATGTTGCGGTCGCCGTGTTCTTCATTCGCTTCGCCATGGTTACATCTGATTCCGTCGTATCACGGTTGCCCAAGCCTGTAAACTGGTTTGAACCGGTCGCCAACAAAGGTCATCATTGCTGTGGATTTCTGACTCATTCGGTCTTGCTCATTGTGAGCTCCCCACTTTTGCTGATCGCGAACGATGCGCAGGGCGGCGTGGTCATGGCGAGATGATACCGCGTGTGCTTCTTCTCCCCCGTCCGGGTTACGGCCCCCTTCTCGACCAGATCCGCAAGGTCTCGGGTCGCCGTGGCGGTGGGGGTACCGGTGATGGCGCGGTAGTTGCTCGCGGACAGGCCGCCCTTGAACCCATCCGGCCCCTCGCGGAGCATCCTGAGCAGGGCCTTCTCCTGGCGGTCGTTGAGCTGATCGCGGAGCCGATCTAGCAGGCGGGTCTTCTCCAGCGTGAACTGGACCTGGGCCTGAGTGCGGTGCTGGGCCTCAAGGGTGATGCCAGCGAACCATGCGAGCCAGTCCGAGACCTCGTTCTGCTTGTTGGCGGATTCGAGCTGGTCGTAGTACTCGTTCCTGTGGAGCAGGATGGTCGCGGCCAGGGCCGTGAGCGTCGGACGGCCGAGTGCCTGCGTGAGCGCCTTTTCCGCGATCGCACGCCCGACCCGACCGTTGCCGTCCTCGAACGGGTGGATGCAGACAAAGTAGAGGTGAGCGAGCCCTGCCCTCGTCAGTGCCGGAAGGGGCTCGTCGCCCTGCGGTGCCGTCCTGTTGAACCATGCAACAAAGCGGTCCATCTCAGGAGGTACCTCATCTGAAGGTGGCGCTTCAAAGTGAACTTTGGGGTCGTAAATCTTGCCGGAGACCACCTGCATGGGTTCCGGGTGCATGCGATAGCAGCCAACATCGCGGAGGTCCGTCCGGCCGCGGGTCACCATGCGGTGCCAGTCGAAGAGTGTTTCGTGGTCCAGTGGGCCGAGCGCGTTGCGGTAGAGGTTGACCATCAGCTCGGCGATGCCCGCCTCTGCGGGCTTGGCCTTTCGGGCATCCGTGGTCAGGCCGAGCTGCCGACGGATGGAAGACTGGACACTGTCGCGGTCGAGGAGTTCGCCCTCGATCTCGGAGGTGGTGAGAGCTTCCGCGACCACGGTTTCGACCAGGACGGACTCGGCGTTGGCCGGGGTCAGAGATTCGACCTTTCCGAGCACGAGGCCACCGCCGACCAGAAAGGCATGTTCGGCCTTCTGCAGGCGATGGGCATCCCATCGGAAGTGCGGCCAGTCGGGTTGTTGCCAGTTCCAGAGCATGATCGATACCGATATCCTTTATCGATCAAATATACCCCAAAACATGATCGATAGCAAGGGCTCGTATCGATCAAGGAACCGCTGGCACACCCGAGCGGTTGGTTCTGCCACAACCCAAACACAGGCAGAATACCCGATCTCGTCTCCTCCCGCTTCAGGTGGCGGGATCGGGATCGGCGGCGATCTGTCGGGCGAGGCTGGCGACCCGCGCCGACCGGTATCGGGCCTGCTCGATAAGCCGGGCTCGGTCTCGCTGGGAGAGAGCACCCCGGAGCGTCTCAAGGCGGGCGCGGTCCGGGTCCGGCCCGAGGGCTTCGAGGGCGAGCAGCACCTGGCCGACCAAAGTGCCCACATCCGACATCTTGTGTGGAGGGGTCTGTTTCAGCCGGAAGGTGCGCCCTGCGACCTGGACGGTGCGGCTCCGGCCCGTGGTCAGGTAGACCGGCTTGGCCGGGATCTGGGTCGAGAGCCCGAGCTGGTTGGCAACCATCGCGGGGGACGGCGCCACCCTGCTCCCGGTCTGGCGCCCCAAAGCATCTGCCACCTGATCGGGGTCCGGCGGGATGGTGATCCCGAGGGAACGATTGGTCCTGGGTTGGTGGTAGAGACCCCGGGCGACACGCACGAGACGGCCTGCTCGCACGAGACGGTTTAGAGCCTGGTCGACGGCGTCGCGACCGGCCAAATCCAGAAAATCCTTGGGGGTCACGACGGCACCGCCCCCGCCGAACTGGCGGCGGATACGGGTCATGATCTGGTGTTGCGTCGTCTCCATGGGTGCCCTCAAACTGTCAGAAAAACATAGCAGTATTTCTGACAGCTGTCGATCACACTTTGGGGTTCAGTGTGGCGGCCGAAGGGGTACTCGGCCGATACTCTTCCAGCGACGGCGGTCCGCTGTCGAAGAGCCTTGGCCGGCACCGGCCGAGGCCCCCTAACCCCGCTTAGGGAAGACGTCTGAATCTTGAGGGTGGTATTGGTTTCCGAATCGGAACCTGCCCTGAAGACTTGGTCCATGGACACACCAGAGCGTGGATCAGCAAGCCTGAGATGGCCAGGTGGGGGCTGCATTCTGGACTTGGTGGAGGGATCCGATCAGGGGATTGGGAATGGAGCCGGAGACATCGGGGACAGGGCTGGAGACGGTCGGGAACGGGCCGGATGTTGCCCCCCCGAAAGTCCCCCGCCCCGCGTCGCTCCAGCCGGCTGAGGGCGAGCTCTGCGGGGCGGCTCTGGCGGGGTCACCGGCTTTGCGGTGGTCTTCAAGATCGCAAGCCAACACCCCGGTTCCAGGGTGTGGTGCCGGGGTGTCAGCGAAGGAAAAGCCAGTCCTGATCTAGGCGGCGTCCGCTTCTTCCGGAGGCGACCAGCCGGGAATCCCTCCGTGGAGGAACACCTGATGTTCAGCTTCCAGCTGGCGACGGAGGGCCTCTGGATCGCCGTCCTTCCCGGCGAGCCCGGCGAGGATCTCGTCATCGCTGATCGTGTCTCGATCAGGGAACTGCTTGCGGTCATGCCGCATGGTGAGCTTGACTCGCTCAAGAGCGGTCGAGAGCCCTCGTAGTTGCTTGCCGTTTAAGTGGATTACCTCATCCGGATCGTCGTGATCCGCGGCCTCGGCTCGAATTGACAGGCCGTAGAACGGTGTTCCGCGACACAGGAAGCGGACCAGCTCGATGTCGAGGTCACGAATCCAGAAGCGGTCGATTGTCTGGGGTTCAGGTTGGATGGCGTCAGTCATAGATCTCTCCTTTCAAAGAGGTTGTTGAACGATGGGCCGACCGAGCACCGGAGCGCAGCCGGGATCAAGCTTCGGGCCGCCCTGCTTGCAGGGGGATCGGCTGCACAAGGCCCGAGCCGGGCGAAGGGCCGCGGAAGGCGACGGCCGCTTGAGGCAGGCGAGTACCGGGGCAGGCCCATCCCCAAGGTCAACAACCTTCGACAGGAGAGCGATACGCCCCGGAGACCCGGACACGGGAGAGGAGTGCGAAGCCCGTTCCACGGGGCGGATCGTGAGGAGTCACCGGCTTCGGGTGTGGTCCGAGCACAGGCCTGCAAACAGGGTGGGTTCCGGATCCGGGCCGGCGATGAACCTGGTTTCGGGTCCGCTGAGCACGGCCGGTCGTCCGGCGTGGGTCACGGTCATGGCGTGGTAGAAGCCGAGCGGATCCCGGCGGGCGGACTCTGCGTCGCGGGTCTTCTCCGGGTAGGTGGTGGGGGTGCCGGCGAACATCCCGGGTGCGGTCAGCCGGTAGGCCTCGGCCCCCGCGGGGCTGATCGAGGTGCAGACCCAGAGCTGCCCCCGCCAGCGGAACGGGCGGCGGATGGGCTGGCCCATGCCGATCCGGTCGGCGGAGTAGGAGCCGGCGATGTCCCCTTCCCCGACCGTGCGGTCGCCGGCATGGTCGTACCGACCCGAGAGGAGCCGGGACGGCTCCACCTCGAAGGACTCAGCAGGCCCGCTCATGCGTCGGGCCTCAGGAGGATCCGGGCCAGAGCGGTGGCGAGGGCCGGGTCGGGCTCCAGCCCGAGTTTGGGGGCCAGTGCCGGGATCCGATCAACGAGCGCATCGAGGGCCCGGCCGACGCTGATGAGCTGCGCGGGCGTGAGCACCGCCAACGGCATCCAGCTGCCGGCATCGCGGTGGAACCAGTCGAGCCGGATGAGGAGCTGAGAGCTTCCGGGTCGGACTCGGAGCACTCGGGCGGAGACGCCGTGGGTGATGATCTCTGCCACGGTCTCGGTGGGGTCGAAAGTGTTGGGGGTGGGCTTGGTCATGAGAGTGTCCTTTCGTTGGAGTTGAAGATGGCCGTCATCGCGTGCGATCCTGAAACGGGAGCCGTGGATGAATACCTGCGGTCTCAAGGCTCTGCTGGAGCTGGCTGAGCGGGATGGGTTGGAAGTGCAGATCCCGTTCGATCAGGAGGCCGCCCGGGCCGCGGATCGATTCGAGTTCGCGGAGGCTGAAGTAGCCGAGCTCCCGCTCGAACCCGTCCACCAGCCCGAAGCACAGGTCCTCGCCGTCGTGCTCGATGACGTACCAGGTCCAGCGGGTCCACGGCGTGAACAGCTTGGCTTGGACCCGCGGGTCGGCCTCGGACTCGGTCGCATACAACGGCGGGATGGAGGCCTTGAGAGCGTCTGGAAGAAGCGTCATCGTGCCCTCCCCGCTCTGTTGAACGTGCCGGTGCGAAGGGCCTGAACCTCCACAGAGGGTCGATCGTGCGGATGCTCGATCGACGCGCCGGTGATGGCGACGATGATCCGGCAGGCGGTCTTCTGGATGCGGTCCAGCGAGGCGGCAAGCGTCTCGCGGTCGCCCTGATAGAGCTTGATGTAGTCGGACGACGCGGTGTTCAGATCGAGCCCGATGGCGTGCCCGACGATGAACGCGACCGCTTCGGCTTCGGTCTCACGGACCGTCTTGGGCGGGCGGTTCTCGGGATCGCCCTGGTGCAGGATCTCGTGGGCCCACTCGTGGACCAGCGTGCTGAAGCGTTCGGCATCGGACTGTCCGCGGCGAAGGACGATGCGTCCACCGGCGGAGTAGCCCTCGACACCCATCATCGTCTCGGAGGTCTCCAGCGTGATGCCGGAGGCGACCACGGCCGCTTCGAGTCTGTCGAGAGCGGCACCGGGATCACCGCCCACGCGGGCGGGCTCGGGCAGGTCCTGCCCTTCGGTCTGGGCGATGTCGAAGACATACGCGGCCCGGAACCGCAGACGCAGGCTTGCGACCTTGTCATCCGGCTGTTGATGACGATGACGATCATCATCACGATCATGCTCGTCCTGCTGCTCGCCCCTGGAGCGGAGCACCATGGGAGCGATGACGACGATGCCCTTCTCGCCCTTCTTGACGCTGCGGCCGAAGGACTTCCAGGTGTGGAAGCCCGCCACGCGGGTGGCGTCGGGCCGCTGGGCCAGGATCAGCATGATGTTGCCGAAGCTGTAGCGGTGGAAGCGGCCGACGGCCTTGAGGAAGGCGTTGAGCTGGGCACTGTTGCCGGAGGCAAGCTGCTCGTCGAGCAGAGCCAGCGCCCGGGTGGTCATCTCGCGGGCCTGATCGACCCGGGAGGGAGAGCCGCCGGAGGCGGCGGTCGTCATCGGACGGCTTCCGCCCGGGCTTTCGCACGAACGGCCTTCTGGGTGGTGGACGCCGAAGCGCCCCCGGCACGGGGTGCCGGGGGCTTGGGCTGCGGCTCAACGCCGTCAGCCTCGGGGGCGTCGCGGTCCTGCGAGCGGTCTTTCGCCTGCAGTTCGTAGATGCGGGTGTGGACCAGATCGGCCACCTTGGCCAGGACGAGCATGTCGTCGCGGTTGAAGCTGGAGGTGGATTTCCAGCTGCCCGACTCGGGGTCGCGGTAGAGCCGCTCGAAGGTGACCCCATAGCGGGTCCCGGTCTCGGTGGGATTGGCCCAGATCGCGGCACTGATGGCCCCGATGCGGACGTGGTCCGTGGGTGTGGGTTTGGTCATGGCATTCTCCTTTCATGTTGCTGGTTGACCATGTCGCTCCGCCGACGACGGACGCAGGCCCGGCTCCGAAGGACCGGGTCGGCACGACGACGGCAAGCCAGGCCGCCCGGAGCCGAGCCCTGTCTTCAGGGCGAGCCCGGGTCTGCCGTCTGCACAAGCCCGCTTCTTCCGCGGGCGCGGAAGATGGACGGCGGCTTGTCCGGCGCCGAGCACGGCGTCACGACATGGGCACGATCAACCAGCCAGAAAGAGAATGAAGAAACAACCGCGTCCCCGGACCGGTTCGCTCGGGGTCAGGATTCGTGTTGGAGGGCCGACCTCCCGGAGCGGACCGGAGATGCGGTCACACGATCGACGACATCTTCCGTCCGGTCCCGGATCTCTCTTGGCAGCCGGTACGGCTCGTATACCTCTTGTTCAGCTCGCATGCTGACCCCCCCGACCACATCCGAGCCAGGCCGGGCGACGGACCGGGTGCAGAAGGACCCCGGCAACATGGAAGCAACACGGGAGTCAGCGGAGACCCACGGGCTCCCCTCTCCATTGGGCGCGTGCACCGTCGGCGGTTAAC
The DNA here is from genome assembly GCA_036732005.1 of Phycisphaerales bacterium. GTDB lineage: Bacteria > Planctomycetota > Phycisphaerae > Phycisphaerales > UBA1924 > UBA1926. Next base: position 582,216 of record DAINDF010000001.1, on the reverse strand, counting down.
AGATCCGGATCAGACCCGGGCAGTGCAGCGAGCTGACGGCGGACCGTGGGGAGGCTCGGGCGGTCCAGCGGACGGCCGGGAGGGTGTACTGGGCGGGGCTGTCGAAATCGATAAAGGGAAGCTGGCACGAGAGGAGCGTCATGGGGTGCTCGGCGGTCGAGAAGGTGTGCACCACACCGCGGGTGAACACGAAGACATCCCGTTCGCGGGCCGCGATGGTCCGGATGTCCGAGCCGTCGAATCCGTCCAGGGATTGCGGCGTGACATGAAAGAACCCCCGCCCGGCCAGCACGATGAGGCATCGGTCCGAGTGCAGATGGGCGTGCATGGGAAGATCATCGGCGTGCTCCGCCCAGCGGAGCTTGGCGAGACTGCCCTCCTCGCCGGGGCCGAGGAGGTCTCGGCCTGACCAGACGCCGCCTGCGACGCGGTCCGACCCCTCGAACGGTGACCGCAGCTCGATCGGGTGGTCGCGTTCAAGGCGGTCGATCAGGTCTCCAAAGGAGATACCCGGCCCGGTCCCGCGGATGATCCCCACGCCGGCCGCGGGCGGTACCACCTGCCCGAGGAGGGTCCGCCCTGTGTCGAGTATCTGCTTCAGAATCGCTGCCCCGCCTCGGTCCTCCGCCACCCGGGGTGCCGGCCCGGTCTGCTCAACGCCCATCGTCGCCCCTCCCGCAATAGTCGAATTTGGACTAGTCCATCATCGGTTGCATCATGCCGCCCGTCAAGGGGTCAGGCATGGAGAAGTCCACCTTCTCGGAGGATTACGGCACAATTCTGAGGGCCCTGCGCGAGCAGCGGCGGGCATCGGACCTGACACAGGTGCAGGTGGCCGCTCGACTCGGGTGGACACAGACCCAGGTGAGCAAGGCCGAGCGAGGGGAGCGGCGGCTCGACCTCGTGGAGCTGCGGTCGTGGTGCCACGCGTTGGGCGTGACCCTGCCCTACTTTGTGGAGCGGTTGGAGCCCCGGTTGTCCCGACCGCCGAAGCACGCGATCGCACGCGGGTCTTGACGCATCGCTCGCTCCTGTGTTAACGGTGGCTCATGGCCTCCGCTACATCCACGCGAATCCCAACTCCCGACCGGATCGGGGTGCTCTTTAATGAGTACCGCGTCCTGTATGAGCTCGCGGCGTTCCGCATGGGGTCGCTGGACCGGCGGGTCCCGGTCGCGGGCGCCACGCTGACGGCGTTTGTCGGGAGCATCCCCCTGCTCCCGTCCGAGGCCGCCCTTGTTGTGCTTGTAGTCGTGCCGCTCTCGGTGGTCTGGCTCCTGCGGACGACCATCGCCCATGCCCGATCTCTGGAGGACCTCCTGCGCCGGATCGAGGAGATCGAATCGCGGATCAACGATTTGGCGGGAGAGTCTCTGATCGGCTTCCAGTCGACCCACCCGAGCCGGGGGCGTGCCGTGGGCGGACGGATCGGGACAGAGACGATCTCGGCGGTCTGCATGGTCGCCGCGGCCCTTTTGGGCGGGGTCCTCTATCTCACGGTCGCATCCGACGGGTCTGCGTTGACGCCGCGTGCCCTCGTGCCGGTGCTGGTGTCTCTCGTCGCCGGCTACCTCATCACGTGCGTGCTTCGCTGGAGGCGGTACCGCTACCGCCGGTCATCCGGCTGAACTTTCGGAATCCCCCCTCGGTCAGGTCGCATGGCGAGCCCCCGGTGTCCTCTTAGGTGACGGTTCGGAAACCCGGTTCACCGCCGCACGGCTTCCCGGTACAGTCCGGCCATGCTGCGGATCTATCAATGCCGGAGCGCGGCGGCCGCCCAGTCCTACTTCACGCAGGGGCTGTCGCGTGAGGACTACTACACGCAAGGCCAGGAGATCGCCGGTCGCTGGGGCGGCGAGGCGGCCCGGCCACTTGGCCTGCTCAACCCGCCCGCGTACGGATCGGTGACCCGGGAGGGCTTTGTGGCCCTGACCGAGAACCGGCATCCGGGCACCGGCCGCTGCCTGACGCCCCGCACCAAGGTCGATCGGACCATCGGCTACGACTTCAACTTCCACGCCCCGAAGGGTGTGTCGCTGCTGCACGCGATCCACGGGGACCAGCGGATCCTCGAGACCTTCCGCCGGGCGGTGGACGAGACCATGCGGGACATCGAAGCGGATGCCGCCGCCCGCGTCCGCAAGGCCGGTGTGCAGGACGACCGCGTGACCGGCAACCTGGTCTGGGGCGAGTTCGTGCACCTGACGGCCCGGCCGACCAGGGCGGCCGATGGACCGGACCCGCATCTGCACGCACACTGCTTCGTGTTCAACGCGACCTTCGACCCGGTGGAGGAACGCTGGAAGGCGGCCCAGTTCCGCCAGCTGGTCCGCGACGCCCCGTACTACGAGGCGGGCTTCCACGCCCGGCTCGCCGCCGGGCTGAGGGACCTCGGCTATCCGGTGGAACGAACAGCCACGGGCTGGGACCTCGCCGGCCTGCCCCGGCCGCTCATTGAGAAGTACTCGACCCGCACCCGGGAGATCGAGGAGGCGGCCTCGATCCTCGGCATCACCGACCCCACCGCCCGCGGGCAGCTCGGCGCCCGCACCCGCAAGGGCAAGGACAAGGACCGGAAGATCGACGACCTGCGATCCGCCTGGGACCAGCGGCTGACGAAGGACGAGCGTGCCCTGCTCCGCCGCCTCGCCGACGGGGGCACGGGACCGGGCGCTCCGCCGAACGGAGATCCGGACGGCACGCCGCCGGGATCGATCGCGGCCCGGTGCGTGGACCGGGCGATCGAGCACTGCTTCGCCCGCCGATCCGTCATGCCTGAACGCCGGCTGATCGCCGAGGCGCTGAAGCTTGGCGTGGGACAGGTGAGTCTGGAGGACGCCTGGGCGGAGCTGAAGACCCGCCCGATGCTGAGCCGCGTGGTCCGGGGCCAGGTCCTGACCACCACGCTGCCGGTGATCGAGGAAGAGCGGGCCCTGGTGACCTTCGCGGTGGAGGGCAAGGGGGCGTGCGACCCGGTGCGGCAGCGGATCATCGCCCGCACGGGCGAGGACTGGTGGATCCATGACCAGCGGCTCTCGCCCGACCAGCGGCGGGCGGTCGAGCACGTGCTGGACAGCCCCGACCGGGTGGTGGCGATCCGCGGGGCGGCAGGTGTCGGCAAGACAACGATGATGACCGAAGCGGTGGTGGCGATCCGCGCCGGCGGGCAGCCGGTGGTGGTGGTGGCCCCGACGGCCGAGGCCGCCCGCGGCCCCGACTCGCTGCGGACCAAGGGCTTCGCTGGGGCGGACACGGTGGCGAAGTTCCTGAGCTCGTCCGAGATGCAGCGGGGGCTGAAGTCCGGCTCCGGCGTGGGAGGTGTGTTGTGGGTCGATGAAGCGGGGCTGCTCGGTGTGGGCACCCTGAAGCAGCTCTTCGAGGTTGCGGCGAAGCAGAACGCCCGGGTGGTGCTTAGCGGCGATGAACGCCAGCACAAGCCGGTGGAACGCGGCGATGCGCTCCGTGTTCTGCAGCGCGTGGGCGGGATCAACCCGGTGGAGCTGACCACCATCCGCCGGCAGCAGGGCATGTACCGCGAGGCGGTGGCCGCGCTCTCCACCTTTGACATGGAGCGCGGCGTCGAGCTGCTCCACGAGATGGGGGCGTTCCGGGAGATCGCCGACTCTGAGCAACGCACCCGCGAGGCCGCCCGTCTGTACCTCGACACCCGGGCCGAGGGGAAGTCCTGCCTGGTGGTCTCGCCGACCCACACCGAGGGCCGGGCCGTGGCCAGAGAGATCCGGACCATGCAGCGGGAACGTGGCCTCCTCAAGGGCGAAGACCGGAGCTACACGCAGCTCCGGGACACAGGCTGGACAGACGCCCAGCGGAAAGACGGCGTCCGCTACGAGAAGGGCATGGTCGCCCACTTCCATCAGGCAGCCCCGGGCGTGATCGCCGGGGACCGGTGCGAGGTGCTGGGCACGGTGCAACGGAAGGACGGCTCGATGGCAGTGCGGGCGGTGACGCCGCGGAAGGTCGAGATCGATCTGCCGCTGGAGAAGGCCGAGCGGTTCCAGGTGTACAAGGCCGAGCGCATCGATCTGGCGGTGGGGGACCGCATCCGCATCACCCGCAACGGTTACACGACCGACCGGCGGATGTCGGTGACCAATGGGCAGATGTTCACGGTGACGGGCTTCGGGCAGCACGGGGCAATCCGCGTCGCCGGCGACCGCAGGGGATCGCGTCCCCGGGAGCTGCCCAAGCACTTCGGGCATTTCGCCTACGGCTCGGTGATGACCTCGCACAGCGCCCAAGGCAAGGACGTGGACCATGTGATCCTCGCCCAGAGTGCTCTCTCCGCCGGCGCGGCCTCCGCCGAGCAGTTCTACGTGTCGGTGAGCCGGGGCAAACAGCAGATCACGATCCTGACCGACGACCCCGAAGGGCTGAAAGAGAACATCATCCGTCTTGGCGAACGGCAGTCTGGTCTTGAGCTGGAGGCCGGGATCGCGCCGGCGCGTCTCATCGAGCCCAAGTCTTCGGCGGCCCGAGGGCAGGACGCCATCGAGCGATTCCGCAAGGACGGCCTCAGCATGGACACGGCCCGGCGGCTGGCCGAACGGGCCCGCACCATGGCCAACCGGCCGCCGGCTCCATCCAAGGCGCCAGCGACAAGGCGGAGCGCCCCGGACAAGGATCGTCGTCCGCCGACCGAGAGGGGGTTCGAGCGTGAGCGGTGATCCACTGGACAGACTGAGGCGACCAGCAACGACCGGGGTTCCGCCGGGACCGCCCCCGCGGGGACCGGGAACGCCCGGGGCTGTGCCCGGGGGTGATCGCTCGGTCGCCCCCGAATGGCTCGGTCCTTGCCTGCGGCTTGCGGGCGAGGCCTACACGCCGGCACTCACCTTGCGGTTCCGGGACGGGCGGCTGACCGCCCTGACCTACGCCTACCTGAGTGCGGTCCGCATGTCGCCGAACGAGGGGATCGACCTCGACTTCGTGTCCTACGCGGTGGCGATCCGGGGTCGCCGCCTCAAATCTGTGTTCGAGGCCCTGGCCGCGCACTCCGCCATGGAGCTGGCCGAGTCCACCACCCAGTTCGATGAGAACGATCAGCACCCCTTGATCGAGTCCATCGCGGTGGTCCCGACCCAGGAGCGGTGAGCTTCGGGATTCAGATCATGACAAGGCTCGTGGCCACGCCGCCTGCCCGGCGTAGACGAAGTGGGTCGTCCCGTCGACGCTGCTGTTGGCGTCAGTGTCGATCGGGGCGGAGCGGTTCCACGAGCTGCTCTCGGGTCTCTGCTGCCGAGTCGGTCGGCGTGAAGCGCTGACCTACTGGGCAGGTCAGTGGCACCTTCTGGGGTCACGGGCACCTGGCAACCGCCTCTGCGTGCATATCGAATATTTGCATTAATAACGACAGAATATAACCAGGATCTGGCATGAACATCGACCGAGCTTCGTCAACCAATATATCGTCAAGGTCGCTGGGGTTATCTGCCGCGTATGCATTGGCGGCGGTTACTTGGAGCCCAAAAATGTCTGCATGAATAGGTGCAGCGAAGGCTTTGTCAGTCGCCGGAACGACGATCCAACGAGACAACTCAACTGTTTGACGTTCCTGATCGTCCTCTCCACGAATGTCGCCTGCGGTGTCGAGCAATTGTCTCAGCGATTGTATCAATTCCTTGTGACGCAGCCGATATCTCAGACGCGACTCCTCCAGCGACCAATTTCCAGTGTTGCCAAGCGAGAACACATACTCATCACTGCGGATACTCCCATCCGACTCCAAAGCCCAGGCTACGATCTCTGCGCTCCGCCATGCTCGCGAAATAGCCACCTGAGCGATTGACCGCGGGGACAGCGCTGTCATATTTACCAACTGTTGCACGTCGGAATCGTCGACTCTGGGCACTAGCGAATGTTGTGATTGCGAGCTCCGACACCCGACAGCAAAACATAGAGACATCAACAGCGTTATCGGCACGATGTAAAAAATAGTTTGTATCATGGGATGTCAATTGGGGTATACCCAGGTATCGGAGTGTCAAGCCACGGGGTGGTATAGTCGTCCGGCACCAAGTCGTGATCGGATGGTTGCCGTGGGTCGATGGGCTTGGCCGGACTCTGACACTTATTGAACCATTCTCGAAGTTCGTTCATCTCAGTAATCGTGAGAACCTCCTCTAGGCTATAGTCATTGTTGTAGGGCCAGATTCCGTGGTCTCGATGGTATCCATGAAGCAGCTCATGCCACAGTGTCTCCCATGGCTTGAATCTGCCACCGCCAGGGGCGGCCGGCCAATAAATTCGAGGCCGGTCGCGATCACGCCCGTCGAATGTCGGTTGCTCGCGATGGCCCGTGTGCAACCGGTATGTATGGTTTGAGTCGATTAGTCGCTTCAAAATTCGGCACGCTGGTGGATCTGAACACGGGTCGTCTGGATCCGGGTTTTCTGGAACTGAGCAGGTGATTCTATCTTTATCACGGCCCTTCTCTTCGATATTTGCCGATGGGCATAGTGCACGTAATGCCGTGAGCAGGTGCTCACGCTGGCGGATCGTCGCTTCGTCGGCCAGCTTGCGGCCCGGAATAAAGACAATGGCTAGGCCAAACGGGTCCAGCTCCACCAGAGGCGCCGAGCGAACGAAGGCATACAGATTTGGGGAGTCAATATAGCCAGCGGGGTCGCGATGAAGCCAAGAACCCGTTCCTGTCCAATTATGTCTGTTCCTGTACTCCAGCACCTGCCCCCCGTCATCCAGCGTCAGCTCGTCGCAGAGCAGCCGCCCGGTGAAGGTGTGCCGGTTGCCGTAGGAACTGGCCGCCCGCGGCGTCCCGTCCTCGGCCGTGATCGAGACCTGCCCGTAGTCGCCGTACTCGTAGCGTTCGACCACCACGCCGTCCTCGTCCGTCATCGCGTAGACGCTGAACAGGTCGTCCTGGTGGTAGAAGAAGTCCTCGCCCGAGCCGTGGTCGCGCATCGTGAGCACTTCATCTATGTAGTTGCCGTAGGCGTACGACCGCTCGACGGTCGTGTCGTGGTCCTCCTCGCCCTGGACGCTGCTCCAAGTCGGCACAGCAGAAGGGTACTCCTCGACCAGCTGCCACGCCGCCTGCCCGGCGTAGACGAAGTGGGTCGTCTCGTCAAAGCCGCCGTTGCCGTCGGTGTCGAGCAGCGCGGCCACGCGGCGGTTGAAGCAGTCGTAGCGGTAGGTGCTGGCCTTGAGCTTCTGGGTTCCCTCGAAGGCGGTGAATTCGACAAGCTGGTTGCGTTCGTCGTAAGTGAAGCTCGCGTTGTAGAAGGTGCCCTGGCTGGTGCTGAAGGCGTTGACGAAGCCGGTCTGGTCGGCGAGGTCGAGGATGTCGTCGCCATTGAAGTCGGCGGCCATGTCGTTGCTGGTGAACGCGGCGACCCACTGGTTGAGGTCGGTGAGGTCGACGACATAGTTGCCCGAGAAATCGGCCGGGCGCGGGTACTCGGCGATGACCAGGAGGTTGCCGTTGGCGTCGTAGACATTCTGGAAGTCGAGCGAGCCGCCGTCGAGCCGGGGGACGAGCGTGTATTGGTTGAGCTCGGCGTTGAAGAGGTCATCGTCGGGGTCGTTCGGGTCGCCGGGGTCGCTGAAGGACTCATACTCTCCCACCGAGGCTCCAGCGTTGGCAGCCCCGCTCAGGGTCACCTCGGTGCGGTTGTGCACGCCGTCAAGGGCATACCCGACGGTGCCGTTGAGCGCGGTGTTGCCCGGGAAGGCGGTCACGGTCTGGATGAGCCGGTTGGCGTCGTCGTAGCCAAAGGACCGCTCGCGGCGGCCGGTGTAGGCGGTTCGCAGGTCGTTGTGGCTGGTCTTGCTTCCGGCCTCGTCCCAGGTGAACGACCGGCCTTCGAGCAGCGTGTGCGGCGAGGCGACGAGCTTGTGCTCGATCCTGGAGATATGGCGGAAGCCGTGGTCGGCCGGGGCGGGGCTCTCGCCCTCGAAGCCGGTGTAGGTGTAGAGGGTCTCCACCTTGCCGGCGCCGTCGCCGGTGGTCCGGCGTTCCACGCGGCCCGGGCCGTAGTAGGCGTACGACGCGAGTTGCGTGGTCTGGTCGTCGTCGAGGATGTCGCTGACCCGGTTGAGGGTGTCGTAAGTGCGATAGACCTCGCGCCCCGAGGGGTAGGTGCAGAGCGTCATGTTGCCGGCAAGGTCGTAGACCGAGGTCACGGTCCGCTCCGAGGTCGCGGGGAAGGTGGCGGCGCTGTCGGTGTTGAAGGTCTCCCGGAGCATCAGGCCGCGGGAGTCGTAGTGCCGCTTGATCCGGGCGAAGTCGTTGTTGGCGCGGATGACACGGCCAAGGCCGTCGTACTTGTAGTTCTCGTCGAGCGTTCCACCGACGCTGCTCCCGGCGGTCCGCGTGATGTCACGCTGGGTCAGCCGGTCGTTGAGGTCATAGGCGCTGGCGACGAGGACACCCCGGGCGTCGATGGTACCGGCGATGTTGCCCGCCCCGTCGTAACGGGTGGTATGCACGGTGCCGTCAGCGTAGGTGCGAGAGGTCTCGCGGCCCAAGCTGTCGTAGCCGTAGTCGGTGCGGTGGCCGTTGTCATCGGTCAGACCGATGACGCGTGATGAGCGGTCGTACTCGACGGTCGTGACGATACTGAGGCCAGCGGGGTCAACGATCGTCTGGAATCGCCGGCCAAGACCGTCGTAGAGGTGCTCGGTGACGGTCCCGCGAGGGTCCACGGTCGTGATCAGATTCGACCGGGAGTCGTAGGCGCTAACGGTCGTGTTTTGCGGGCCGGTTGGCGTGCCGGTCCCGTACGCGCCCTGCACGACCTGCGTCCGCCTCCCAAGCCCGTCGTGGTAGAAGCGGGATTCAAAGACCTGGTCGGCCGACGCGAGCTGTGACTTCTCGGTCGAAATGACCCTGGTCAGGTGATTCGGGATGTCGTAGGTGTATTCGGTGATATTGCCCGTGCCGTCCGTCACTCTGGCGACGCGGCCCGCCGTGTCGTAGCGGTACTCGGTCGTGCTCGTGTCGCCGGAACCGGAGGCGTAGGCTGGCTTGGGGCTGGGCCCGGCCGGGATGGTGACCGATTGAACGGAGGAGTCCGGGTTGTAGACGGTGTGCGACCACTGCCAGGAGGTCGGCGACCCGGAAAGCGTCTCCGGATCGAACACCGCGACCATCTGGTCGGTGGGCCGGTTCATGTCGTCGTAGGTCGTCTGAGTCCGGGAGAGCAGTTGGTTGTTCGTAACACCCTCAATGTCGATCAGCTCGCCGTAGACCGAGATCTCCAGGATGTTCCCGGCGGCGTCGTAGAGGTAGCCCGTGATGTTCCCCATCGGGTCGGTGACCGACAACACCCGGTCGAACGGGTCATAGGAAGTCAGTGTGGTTCGAGGGTCGGTGCCTGGATCCGGATCGGTGACTCCCGACGGCACAGGCGGCTTCACCGTGGCCGCTGTCAGGCGTCCCTTCGCATCGTAATCGGCCTGGTAGACCAGCGGGAGTGGCGTGTTGGCCGACGACTCATCGAGCGTGTAGGGTGAACCCAGATTGGTCGTGCCCTGGTACCGCCGATAGAGAAGATCGCGCTCGTCATACTCCATGACATACCCGTTGTCCGGCTGGAGCGGTGTGCTCCCGAGTTCCGCGTTGGACATCGGGAGCAGAACAGCGACGACATTCTTGTTCTCGTCGTAGACATACCGGGTAACCGCCCACTCCTCAGAATGCGCAATCGTCTGCTCGATGTCATAGACGCCGGTCACCGGGTCGCGTGTCGGCAGCGTGGGGCCGTCTGATTGGGGATCCGGGTCGAGCGCCAATTCCTGGGCGATGAAGGTCAAGTTGTTCTCTTCGTCGTACTGGCGCAGGGTGGTGATGTACCAGTTTGTCCGGTCGAACTTGGCGCTTTCGAAGTTCCACACATCCGTGCGGACCGGGTTCCCGTTGATGTCGTAGTAGTGCTCCTGCTCGGCCAACAGCGTGTCGTTGTGGTCATACCAGGATTCGACCACCAACTGGTCCGCCTGGTTCCAGATCAGCCGCTTGTAGTCCCCGTCCGGACCGGTGATCTTCCGGACGTTGCCGACCGCGTCGTACTCGTAATCGGTCGAGAGCTCGTACCCGTCTGCGGTATTGTCCAATAAATCAGGGCCGACATCGGCAACAACCCGTGTCACGCGCCCGTTCGAAGCCCCCGAAGTCCCATAGACATACATGTCGATCTGTGTCTTGAACGCGCCATCGGCGGTCTTCCGCGAGGCATGGGTGTGGAAGGTCACCTGGCCCCACTGGTTGTACTCGAACTCCTCGTGTGACAACGCCTGGCCGATGCCCCCGCTCGAAGGAATGCCCCGGTAGATGTCGGTCACATTGCCGTTCGCGTTGTACGCATAGTGTGTTTCGTTGCCGTTGCCGTCGATGTACTTGGTCGGCGAGAGCGACCCTCCGCAGCACCCGGCGATGCTGGCCTCGTACTCCCACTCCTCGACGATCTGGGGTGTGCCGCCCGGACCGGAGCGTGTGCGCTTGGTTACCGCCAGCTTCTTGAACGCCTGCTCCTCTTCGGTGTCGGCAAGGCCTCCGTTCGCTATGAGAGTGCTGTACCCATACTCCAGGGCAACGCTGCCACCTGTGGGATCGATGGACTCGCTCAGTCTCCAATCGCTGTTCCAGCTGTAGGTTGTTTCAAAATAAACTGGATCAGCAGAGCGAGTCTGTGAGCCAGGCGCGATGTTGAACGCGTTGCTCGGGTCCTCTTCACCAGTGTATTCCCGCCTGCGGATCAACTCGCCGCCGGCTCGAGTATCCAGACAAATGAGGACGCTGGAGAAATCCTCTTCGCCGTCGGAAAGAGCCCGGCGATTGCCAGTAGTGTCATACTCAAGTTCGATAAGATGACCGCGTTTGTTGCTGATTGTGACGGTGTATCCCCCGCCGCCTACCAAACTCTCATACTGGAACGCGTAGGTCCCACTGGGCGTCGCCTGTCCGATTACCACCGGGCGATCGAGAAAGAATGAATACGCATTGATGTTGCTGTAATCGTTGGTGAGAAGAAGAGTCCCGGATGGATCGGTAATCGTCTTAAGAAGAATAAAGTCACACTCATCACCAGCTAGTACACCCGTGTAGGTATAAAGCCAACTCCGGCGCGCGGTGTTCTCAGAATGGTTGGTCGGAAGATCTTCGAAGACAGATCCGCTTTCGGGATCGGTGATCAGCTCTGGAAGATAGACTCGCTCGAGCACAATCGACTGCTCTTGCGGCACTACAATGTCAAACTCGGTGGGGTCAATTTGTGTCCCTTCGAACTCTGGTGGCGCTACTGCTGTGCCGCTGCCTCCCCCGGTCCAATGCTGTGTTTGGCACGGGAGGCACTGTTGTGCCGTACGGTACTGATATTCGATCTGTCGGTTGCCGGAAACATCAACAATTTTGGTAATGAGATAGGGGCTTGATCCGTAATGGAACTCCACCACATTCCCAAGGGTATCGATGATCTGATCGATCCGGATTGAATCCGGGGCATTCGGGTCTAGATCCTTGTACCCCACTGTGAGCTGGTTTCCGTTTTTGTCGGAGATGACAGTGAGTCGGTACCACCAACTATCGGAGAGTGTTTCTTCTTTGAATTCGAATTTCTCGTAGGTGTAGGTGAACCCCGACGACAGGTGGTAGTGAAACCGCTGGTCAGCGGTATCGTACTCCAGAATAGCGTCAAGTTCATTGCGGGCAAGCCAGATAGTTCCTGGGGGTGACTCGATGAATCCACTAAGAGGGAACATATGCTGCCGACCATTGAAGATCAGGTGAGCCGCGCTGTCCCCGCCGTGGTCTGGGGCGGCGGGATCTCCACCAACATGAATAAAAGAAAAGTAGGAATGGGTCCAGTTGACACCGAGAGGCCCGATTGAAGTGCCGGCGTAGTTTGGCGGTGTCTCTCCCGGCTCCAAGCTGTTACCAGCTGCCCACCCGTAATGCGGGAACTGGTACTCGTGCCAAAGGCTGGTCGTGCCGTGATAGTACCTCGTGAAGGCAAAATTGAATCCTCTACCGGGGATTACGAGGTCTGTCGCGGTGGTGGTGAAGTCTCCCGTTCCGAAGTTGACCGGGTCGGATTCGCGCTCCGACCCTTTGGGCCCCAGCCCCGAGGGGCCGGGACCGTCCTGCCCGCTCATGAAAGGCCCTGGAGAGGTCGGCCCATTGCCCCCGCCTGGGGGGCCACCGCCGCCTGGAGCGCCAGCCCCCCCACCGGGTGGCGGCGGCGGTGGGGGGGGCGGTGGGGGCGGTGGCGTTGACACGCAACAACTTGTCTCGCAAGGACTACCTGAACTGTCTCCCGATTCTGTGTGACAAGCCAGTGCCTCTGACACGATAGCCGGTCCTCCGAAGACCGAGACGATCGCGATCACGCGAAGCATCAACGCGACGATTGACTTGTACATCAACGGCTCCTGCTCAGGATCCCGGACTACCCCACATCCCGTGCATGATCGCGAGTGCGCTCGACTCGTGCAAGCGGTTTCCTGCTGCTCTGAAGGGAATCTTTCCGGATCCGCTCGGTCGAGGCTGGTGAAAGTGCGCTCCCGCCCTTTACCGGATCGGCGATTGCGTATGGAGTGAAGATATGATGAAGAGGCCCCTTGGCGGCGGGTAGATCAGGTTCAGCACAGGCGACCGATACCTGCTATGTGGGTGTGCTCGCGCGTCTCTTGAACCCAGCGATGGGCTTGACTGCCGGTCGCGGGGCAGCGTGTCTTTCCACGCCGGCGCTGACGCTGCGGTTCCGTGACGGGCGGCAGATCGCCCTGACCTACGCGCATCTCAGTGCCGTCCGGATGTCGCCGAATTAGGGGGTCGACCTCGATTTTGTGTCGTATGTCGTGCAGATCCGGCGTCGATGCGTCAAATCTGTGTTTCGGGTCCTCGCCATCCACGCCGCAAAGGAGCTGGCCGAGTCCACCACCCAGTTCGACGAGAGTGACCGGCACCCCCAGATCGAGTCCATCGCGGTGGTCCCGACCCAGGAGCGGTGAGCTCGACCAGCGGATGGTCCGCTGCCGGATCGGAGTCGCCGTCGGGGGGTCGCCAGACCCTGCCCCCCGACGGCAAAGACGACGAGAAGGCAGCCCGGAGTCCCTTGAATGGTCCCTCCCCTGCCCCGAGCCGCGCTGCCGGACGGTTCGAGCCCGAGGGGGGTCTCGACCGGGGGGCTGGACCGGGTGGATCGAACCCGAAGACATGATCCCCGAGGCAACTCTCCCAAGTAAGATTCTCCGTGATGTTCAGGCGTCGTGGTGCAAGCTCGGTGGCGGAGCCCTGGTCGCTGGACCGGCCGCTTCTGCACCTCTCGAAACATGACCGCTGGACGGTCCGCGACGCCTGCGCCGGAACCCTGATCTTCGGCGACACGGGCTCGGGCAAGACCACGGGTTCGGGCCAGTCGATCGCCGCCGCGATGCTGAGGGCGGGGTTCGGGGGGCTGGTGCTGACGGTGAAGGGCAATGAGACCGACCGCTGGCGGGAGTACGCGGCCCGCTGGGGACGGGAGTCGGACCTGATCGTGTTCTCGCCCGGGGAAGGACACCGGTTCAACTTCCTGGAGCACGAGCGCACCCGCACCACCCGTGGCGGAGGCAACACCGAGAACATCGTCGAGCTGCTGGTGACGGCGGTGAACGCGTGCCGGGGCGGGCCGATGGTCGGCGGGCAGGACGAATACTGGGACAAGGCGCTGCGTCAGATCCTCCGCAACGCCGTCGATGCCCTTCGTCTGGCCGACGAGCCGCTCTCGATCGACGGCCTGCGCAGACTCATCCTCTCGGCTCCGCTCTCCGACGATCAGGCCCTCGATCCCGACTGGCAGGACCGCTCGCCGCTGTATCAGGCGCTGCTCACCGCCCGCGACCGTGTTGCGTCAGATCGGGACCTCCAGACGCTTCGGGTGACGACGGCGTACTGGTTGGACGAGTACGCGGCGACCATGGACCCTCGCACCCGAGGAAACATCATCTCGACCTTCACGACGACCGTGGACGGCTTCCTCCGGGGTGATCTGCACGAGCTGTTCGCCACCACGACAACGCTGACCCCCGAAGCCACACTGGAAGGGGCGATCATCGTCCTCGACCTGCCCGAGAAGCAGTTCCACGATCTGGGACGGGCGGCCCAGGTGGTCTGGAAGTACTGCTGGCAGCGGGCGGTGGAGGAAGCGCGGCGGAGCGAGAACGACCGTCCGGTCTTTCTGTGGTGCGACGAGGCGCAGTACTTCGTGACGTCGAAAGACCCCGGGTTCTTCCAGACCGCCCGCGAACAGAAGGCGTGCTGCGTGTACCTGACCCAGAGCCGGTCCAACTACCTGCACGCTCTCGGTCCGGGCCAGCACGCCGCCCTGGACAGCCTGCTCGGCGTGCCGAAGACGAAGATCTTCCACTGCAACGGCGACCCCGACACCAACGCCTGGGCAGAGAAGGTCATCAGCGATGACTGGATGGCCCAGACCAGCACCAGCACGAGTCTCGCCGAGAACGGGACCGCCAAGGGAGAGCGGGACCGGCGGTCGGTCTCGACGCACCACGCCCGCACGCCGAAGATTCCCGCCGCGGAGTTCGGAGCTCTTGCCTGCGGCGGGCCGCCCGATGGTGTGGTCGAAGCGGTGCTGTTCCAGTCTGGCAGGCGATTCCATGAGAGCGGCAGCAACGTCATCCGGCTGGCATTCCGTCAGTCGATCGAGAAGGCGGTGAGACGATGAGTCTGAAGATCAACAACTCAGAGAAGGACCTCGGCGTGGGCATGTGGAACCTCGCCGTCGATCCAACTCTCTGGGTCGTCATCCGGCTGATTATTAAACTGATTCTGCAGATACCGGCCACGCTCGTCGACGTCCTCGTCCGTGTGGGCCGAGGCGTGCGTGCTCAGCGGAACTTCTACTGCATGATGACCAGCTTGCTCCTCTTCTGGCTTTCGAAGCTCTCTCAGAACCTGGCCGGCGACGGGCTCTTCCTGCTGTGGGCGGTGTTCACATCCAAGTGGCTGGTGGACTTGGTCTGGGCGATCACCCGGCGTTCCAGGGGCAGTGAAGAACACCGGTATCATCCAGGTGTTTCCGTTCTGCAGGTCATTGGACTGCGAAACGACTACCTCGCGGCACTGCTCGTGGGGGGATTTGGGATACTCGTTTCCGGTACGGAACAAGGCCGATTCGCCGGGCCGCTGCTCGCATTCGGCAGCATTGCTGCCGTCTTGGTATACGCAGTTAGTGACGGGCTCAACCGGGTTCAGGAAGCCGCGATCACCGACCAGGAAATCGAGTCAAAGATGCGGGCGGGCCAGCCCGGTCGGGATGCACGCCGTCCGGTAAGCCCGGTCGAGATCGAGTAATCCCGGTCATTGGGTGACAGCAATGTTGTTGAACTGGAAGAGCAACGGGACGCGGGACCCCTGGCCGCCGTACAGGGTGAACTCCAACCGCCGGCAGACGAATGGAACCACCGGGAGTTCACCTCGATACGAGAACTGATACTGCATCGGCGTCTGGGAGATCAGGGTGGTCCGCATTTGGTGCGTCCACCTGCCGGCAGGCGGAGCTATCTCGAAGCGGGAGAGCTCAACGCCGGAAGTCGTGACCACCCGGGCGTTGCGACCGGACGGCGGGAGCTCCAGGCCACCATCGCCGGGTGCTGTGCGGGTCACGGTGATGTCCCCGACGAGCCGCCCGTCAGCGACCCGGATCGAAAGCAGATCCACCTGAAGATCCCCCTGAGTGGCCCTGGCGAGAATGCCCGTGGGCAGGGTCGCAGCGGGAGTCTGCGCGGGGACTGCTGCTGGCTGAGTCGGCATCACTATGTCGGGCGATGTGGTCACGGTCTCGGTGCCGGGATTGGGAGCCGACGAGGAGGGAGACGGCGGAACGGCGACAATCGGCGTGGAACCGATCCCGACTGGGCGCGACTTGAGGGCCGCGACCTCGCTTTCAAGAACGCGAATGCGATCGTTGAGAGCGGCGATGATCTGATCCATGCCCGCGACCCGCTGACCGACCGCATCCGAGACGCGGGCTTCAAGGTCCGGCAGATCCGCCACCGTCTGCCGCACCGTCTGAGTGACGGTTTCCGGGAGACGCTGTTGGAGCGCCTCGTAGCTGGCCGCCGCGGCGTTAGCCTTGCGGACCGGCTCGCCATAGCGGGCGGAGAACAGGAGGTACCCGCCGCACGCTACAACAGCGGCCACGGCGATGGCGAGGAAGTTCGACGGCAGTCTGGTTGGTGCGGATGCGAATGACATGACTCACTTTCCTCAAGAAACCAAAGGTATCGTCGCGTCTGCGAGACTTTCCCGGGACGGCTACGCCCGTTGCCGCCGGTGAGTTGTCGGGATCATATGAAATCTGCTTTCGTCACTTCAGGGCCCCGGTTCACTGATCTTGAAGCAGCCCGACTCTTGGCCATCTTGCATCTCGCAGTAGATCTCGGTGTTGACTGGCCCACAGTCCGCTGAGCCTCGCCTCAAATCTGTTTGCATATTGCCCTGCCTAAATCAAGACCGACTTTCCCCCATTGCCACGAGCGTGCGAAGATTGGATTCGAGCTGCCCAGCGATCTTCTCAACAGGTAGCTTTAGAATGGATGCCAACTCGGAGACTGTTTCTGTGATGTCCGATGGCCGCGCTGGGCGATCTGCAACCATAGTAAACGGTCCGTCTGTTTCGGTAAGGAGACGGTCTGCTGGTAGGCCTTGAACAAGGTCGCCGCGTTTTCGGTCCAGCATCGCTCTATTGACTGAAAAATAGCAGCCGAGATCGCTAGCCCGTCGGGCCTCTGCCTTTGTTCCGCTGAACCAGTGGAGTACGAGCGTACTGCTACCGGGACACAGGAGATCTTCGACCGCGTCGAGCAGCTTCGACGTCGCTCGGACGCTATGCACAGAGAGAATGCGGCCTGGATGTGAGGAGCACAGCCCGAGGATTCGGCGAAACACCCGCAGTTGTGCGTCGAAACTATGGTAGTGCTGCGGTCCCGCATCGAGGCCGACTTCTCCGACGTATCGGGCTTCTGGTAGGTACTGCTCGAAGAGTGCCATCTCGTGCTCGCGTTCTGCGACAACCTGCGGGTGAAGACCAAGGGCGGGCCGAACGTGGGTCGAGCTCTGAGTCCACTTCCGATTCTGGGGCCAGGCCTTGGGAGTGGTCGTGACAGCGAGCGTGCGGATACCCAGCCGGTCACACTCGGCAACGATCGAGGGAGGGTCTGGATACAGGTCCACATGACAATGGAAGTCGATGAGGGTGGCCATCATGCTGGCCTCGTCACGACGCCATCGAGCAACGAGTGCACCTCGGTCATGCCGCGTAAGTAGACCTGTGCCAGTCTGCTGATGTTGGCTGAGTCGTCGCGAAGCGGGCCGGGCTTGTGAATCAACAGCGCTGCGAGTTCCGGCGAAGCGACGACCCGCTGCGACGCGAGCTGAAACGAGCGGATCTGCTGACCCTCGGCAGTCTTGGTGTCGAGAGGATGGTCGGTGAGATCCGTGATTGTATACGTGGTTGGATCATGACCGAATGCAGCCACAATCGCAGCACGCCTGATGACGCAGGGCACGCAATGTCCGCAGTGACCGGGCGGCTGGTGCTGAAAACGTCCCTTGGCCGGTGCCGAACACGAGAGCGTTAGGGCGAGGTTGTCGCGGAGGAATTCGATCTCCCGGCACTGCCGTGCCATCTCTCCCTTGGTCTGATACCGGTACGGATTGTGAAGAGTGATAGGGAGGTCCAACACGCAAAGCAGCTCATTCCAGCGGGCCATATAGAACGGGTGAGTTGTTCGGGTGCTGAGCGAGCCGAGCCGCAGCATGTCGAGCGGGACATTGAGAGAAATGAGCCCGTTCTCCGGGACCTGGATCGTGACCGAGTTTAGGAAGGCGGTGGCCGCACACACCGCAAGCGAGAAGAACAGGAATGAGCGGCCACGGGTCGTATCTTCGGGTGTCGAGCCGGGCACGAGGACCCTGGGGAAGTTCATCCAAACGCGGTGGTGGCCGAGGGGCTGGTCGTGGGCCGCTTCGAGCGCTTGGAGGCAAGATCTTTGAGCGGTGCTCGTCGGCCCCTCTCCGGCGTGGCTGACGAACAGTGGTGCCTCGCCGTTTGCCAAGAGGTCGATCGCACCAATGAAGCTGTCGAGGCCACCGGAGAACAGTGACACGGTCGAGAAGGGAGTGTGGGGGTCCTCGGTGATTGGGCGAACCGGTGCCATCTGTTCAAATCCCGTGGGCCGGGGCCGGAAGGACACAACCCATCGATCGCCGGTCAGGAAGTTCAGGGTGGTCCGAAGCAGGTCCCGCGATGCGTTCCAGCGGTCGGGATCACTGACGGGCACGAGGACCGCGAGCTCGCGCGTCCAGGAGTCTTGCGACGCAAGGGCACGGGAGACACGCGTATCAGCTGCGTGAATGGCCGCGGCCAGTAGCAGAAAGTCGATGCCGAGTTCCGACGGATACACGCCGAGACCGGTCAAGCTCTCTATGGCGTTGCCAAGGCCGGCTCCGAGTCGGCGGTTGCCGGCCACGAGCTGGAGGGTCACGTCCGTGTAATCATCCAAACCCGCTGGCGGAGTTACGTCCTGGGCGCCGAGCCTCACGATCAGAGCGGTTGCCGTCATTGCGCCATCGCCTCCGCCATCACCTGCATCAACTCGAATGACTCGACGTAGACACGATTCACGATTCCGTCCAAGGCCGGGCCCTGGAGCGCGGTGAGTTGGTTCCGCAGGCCGTCGACTGCGTCGCGGACGCGGCCCGCGATGAAGTCGTGGACCTGGTCTTGGACGGCTTGGACTGCATTGTTGGTGGCTGGAAACTGGATGGCTTTCGTTCCGATGTCGTTGTGGAGCCTCGCCTCAATGGAGTTGGTGACGAACATCTCGAATACCGTGAGCATCTGATCGGCGGTGAGGTTCGTCAACTCCAAGATGCCAGCCGCGACCACATCAGCGATGGTCTCGACAAATGCGTCGCGGGCGATGCCTTCGTCAATGCTCCCGCCTTCTGGGCAAAGGGCATCGGTCAGGGCGATAAAGATGTCCTGGATTGGGCGACCGGCGAGGTCCGACAGATTCAGGCGACGGAGTGCGTCAGTTGTGCCACGGGCCCGGGCGTCAGAAAGGAAGCCGATGAGTCCGGAGGCTGCCGCTCGAGACGGTGCGAGTCGTCGAGCGGCAGTTCTCGCGCCACCAGCCGACGTGCTGACGTAGTTTGAGATAGCTCGGCCAAAGCTGCGGCGGTCGGCCCCGCCTGACGACGCAAATCGGGAGAAGTTGGACCTCGCGTCGCGAAAGCGGTTAGGAACAGGTGGCGGGGCGGGGACGTCCGGGTGGTTTCCAGGAACGGCGTCATTCGGTGCTAGCGGCTCGACGGCAGCGGGCGGCACCACTGCGCCGTCGTCCGGCTCTAGCCACGTCGGCACGAGCGGAGTCGCGGAACCCGGGCCGGCTGAGGAGCTGGAGGTTCCCATTAGTGCCGACCTCTGGCCTTTGGCACTGCGCCAACGGCCTTTGCTGCGCTTGCCAGGGGTACGTTCTCCGAGCTTGCCCAAGTCGCGATGAGCTTTTCGAGTCTTGTTCTTGGTCCGTGTTCTGTGATGACGCCGCTCCATCCGGCTGTGACCCACGGACCGAGCGTTGCCACCGGGAGCGCCTCTAGGAGGTCCACCATACGGGCCTGCAGGGGAGCGGAAGTGCGCACGAGTACCCGCAGCCCTGGTACTCCCTTGGGTTCGGCGGCAAGATTGCCGCTCTCGAACACTCGGGAGCGAACGGCGTCAAAGAGCTGGTCCAGCTCTGTTGGCGAGAGTTTCTTCAGGTCGTTCTCCAGCCCCTTCACGACCAGCTCAGGCCCCATCAGCTTCTCGACAAGCTCGGTCAGGTGGCCGAGGAGCGTCCGACCGTCGAAGAAGCCGCGGCGATCACGCGTCAGGAACAGATAAGGCTTGAGATTCTGGCCGGCTAGTCGAGGTGCTAGCCGGGCCCACCGCACGATGAAGTCTGACGCCTTCCATGAGTCGGGCACTTTTAGCTGTGGCGGGTGTCGCGTCCCACTCTTCCCCTCCTCTTGGGGCTGCTCGTCCGCCTCCTGGGGCGAGTCTGCGAGCGATTCAAGAGACGCAAGCTCTGGCGGAGCCCCGCCGTCAGATGCCGAGGTAGCTCGCACGATCTCGTCGAAAAACGTCGGGTTGAAGCGCTCTGCGATCATCAACTTCGCGAGGACCTGCGGCTTGATGTCGTCACCGAAACCGCGTGCCGCGGCCGTCTCAAGCCGCAAGATGAGCGAGTTGAGGAATCGCTTAATCTGTCGCGGATTGCCGCCTGTGCCTTCGGCCAAGACGGGCCCGACCTGTTCTGCGAGAGCGAACGCTTCGGAAACATCGTTGGGCACGGGTGTAAAACTCGACGCAAGGTCCGCGTCAGCAATGGTCTTGCCCTCCCACGGACGACGGAGCTTCTCGCGAGCAATCCCGATGAGCTTGACAAAGCCCTCGTTCCCTTCGCCCGCGGCGGCTCCGACCAGTAGGAGTGTGACGTAGACCCGCGTCTCTGTGACGCCGAGTGCCGGAAGGCGGAACGGGACTTGGATGAGCTTTTCGAGGTAGTTTTGGGAATAAGTTCTAGGGCCAGTGGTTCCCGGGAGATCGGGGAAGTGCATTCGCACCGCGTACTCGATCATCGCTTCGTCCGCCGCGATGACGAACGCAGTCTTCGAGGTGAACACGAAGAGGCGAATCGCCTCCAGGGTCTCGATTGCCGTGTGGGGCAGACACCTGTCGAGGTCGTCCACGAGTACGACAAGCTGGGTGACCTTCGCGTCTTCGAGGAGTTTGTCAAAGGCCTTCCGAAACTCCTGAATCTCCTCCGGCACATGACGTAACTCGGCGGGCTTCAGCACGTCCTTTGTTGTCTCAAGGGCCCTCTTCAAGTTCTCTTCCGTCAGCAGCTCCGCTGGGTCGTCGAGAAGGCGTTGAAAGCCGCCGACCACTGTCGCGACGAGGTCGGGTGTCGGAATCCCCGTGAACGCGGTGAAGGCGAGACTACCTGCATTCTTCGCGAGCTTGAGGTAGTTGATGCGGCGGAACACATCCTTGACCGAGTCGGTAGCCTTGCCGAGAAACGGTCTCGCCTCGATCAGGCTCTCAACAATTCCCTCAATGAGTGCGATCTTGGCGTCCTCGAAGCCCTGGAACCTCCAGCCGTTGAATTTCAAGCAGAGGATGCCCTTGTGGTCACCGTCCTGCTTAATGACGTGCTCAACCATCTCGAGGACGCTGGACTTTCCGGCGCCCCAATCGCCGTGCACCCCAACGGTCATCGGGGTACCCGGCCTGCTCGCGAGAAGCCGAGCGATGGTCCTCGCCACAGGTTCGGCGTTTAGCAGGTCTACGTTGGTCTCGTTGTCATGGAGGATCATGATTGTCCCTGAAGCGGGAGGATCTCACACTGACCCTAAAAGTCGATAGTTATGCCGCGAGAAGCCCACCTTGACGTCTCCTGTCAGTCTCCCGGCGAGCATGTCTTGGACGACCGCATAGAGCCGTTCCTGCCGGCCGAGCAGTGGCAGCAGCATACCCGGAGGTGGGCGCGTGAGGCGCAGTCAGGCACCTTGATATGCCGAACTGGTTCCAAGCCCAGGGACGGGCGTCATGTGCCCGGCGATGCACTCGCCTTATAGGCGGAGTGGCTGATGAACGAGGCGACCGTGCAGGAGATTCAATGGACCGCTGGTGCGAGAAAGAACTCCCTCTGTGACTCCTGAGAGCAGGCGGCCTTAATGTATCGGTCCCGATTTTAAAGAACCACTCCAAGCCGGGCAATCCCCTCCACTGCGCGCGGACTGCGCGCGAATCGGGCCACAACTGGCGCACCACTGGCCGCTAACACGCGTACAAAAAGCGGCCCTGGCAGCTCAGAAACGCGGTTTTCAGAGGCAGACGAAGGGGTCTTCGGACCCCCATAAGTGCCTGTCGATCCGGTGGTTGCGGGTTCGAGTCCCGTCCGCCTCGTTTGATAAGCCCTGCGTGTGCAGGGCTTTATCGTTTTTGGTCTCGGCCGGAATCGTCGCTTCGGGCTCCACTGCGCGCGAACTGCGCGCTGCTCCAAGCATCGCGTCCAGCGCACCGCGTGCCCGGTCCGCGTACTCGGTCTCGGCGGCGAGGTAGAACTCCTGCGTCGTCTGGATCTTGGCGTGCCCCATGTATTCCTTGAGCACATGGATCGGCACCACGCGGGCGAGGCCTACACGCCGGCGCTCACCCTGCGGTTCCGGGACGGGCGGCTGACGGCCCTGACCTACGCGTACCTGAGCGCGGTCCGCATGTCTCCCAACGACGGGATCGACCTCGATTTTGTGTCGTACGCCGTGGCGATCCGGGGTCGGCGCCTCAAGTCTGTGTTCGAGGCCCTGGCCGCCCACACCGCCATGGAGCTGGCCGAGTCCACCACGCAGTTCGACGAGAGCGACCAGCACCCCTTGATCGAGTCGATCGCGGTGGTCCCGACCCAGGAGCGGTGATGTTCGAGTTCTAGATCATGACAGTGCTCGGGACCACGCCGCCCGCCCGACTCAGACGAAGTGGGTCGTCTCGTCAAAGCCGCCGTTGCCGTCGGTGTCGAGCAGCGCGGCCACGCGGCGGTTGAAGCAGTCGTAGCGGTAGGTGCTCGCCTTGAGCTTCTGGGTTCCCTCGAAGGCGACGAAGCCGACGAGCTGGTCGCGTTCGTCGTAGGAGAAGCTCGCGTTGTATAAGGTGCCCTGGCTGCTGCTGAAGGCGTTGACGAAGGCGGTCTGGTCGGCGGCGTCGAGGATGCCGTCGCCGTTGAAGTCGGCGGCCATGTTGCTGCTGGTGAATGCGGCGACCCACTGGTTAAGGTCGGTGAGGTCGACGACATAGTCGCCCGAGAAATCAGCCGGGCGCGGGTGGCTGCCGAACCCGCTCAGCTAGTCATGACCCACAAATATTTCCTCGACTTGCTTGTGCTGCATTGGATCTTCTTGCCGGAATCCAGAATGAGAGTCTACCGCTCATGCTCCCTAGGACGCTTAGCAGCTACGTTGGAAGTCAACAGCGGGATTGAAACGCCAAAGAAAAGGGGAAAAAGAGCAGCCGCAGCTACTCGCGTTGCAGTGGGTGATACTCTAGACGCTTCGACATCGACCACGACAACCAGTGATGCCGCTACCGCCGAAGCAACCAGAGACCAGATAAATAACCTAGACTTGAGCGTCTGCGATAGCGAACTGCCCAACGATCTCCCAGACAGCTTTGCTACAACGCACACGCCGAAAAGTGATCCGATGAAGATGGTGCTCAACCAGATCATGGGCAAAATGGATCGCCCATAGCATCGTCGAGCTTGCCCGGGCATCCGCCTAATAAGCCAGGAAACGCTCCGATAAGGGCACCGCGGATCGAATCCTCGATGTTGTCTGCCGGCAGAGCTCCACCTATGCATCCGATGGCAGACGCCAAGACTGCTTCCATCACAGCACATGCATCTACTGGGTCTCCGAACGCCGCATTACATAAAGTCTCGGCCACCGAACCCAAGACGGACCCAATGCACGCGCCGACTGTGCTGGGGAACTGAGCTGCAATCCCGCCGGCTATACAGCCCGCGGCCGCCGCGCAAGCGGCCTTACGAGCACAATTCGCTTCGCTGCTCAACCAACACGATAGGCCTCGCGCTCCACCACTCAACGCCCCACCCCCAAGACACCCAATGAGCGCTGCGGGCACTTGGCCGCTTGGGTCAGCGAACTTATGGGGATTGGAATGGACATAATTATACAGATTTACTATGTCAACATACGATGGGTATCCAGCGTCTGCCCTTGGAAGCGGATTGGGAAATGTTCCGCCTGTTGAGGTGAAAACAAACGAATTAGATCCGCAGTTTCCGCCTGGACATCCACCAAACGAAGGGTATCTCTGCCGCGACGAGTGCCGCTGAAGTTGTTGACCAGCATTTAGCGATGCTGCAATTGCTGCACCAGGACGAACGATCGTACTTTCAGCCGCCGGATCTCTCTGCACAAACCTCCCGCTCCCCGTCATCATGTACCGATGCCGGTACTCCAGCACCTGCCCCCCGTCATCCAGCGTCAGCTCGTCGCAGAGCAGCCGCCCGGTGAAGGTGTGCCGGTTGCCGTAGGAACTGGCCGCCCGCGGCGTCCCGTCCTCGGCCGTGATCGAGACCTGCCCGTAGTCGCCGTACTCGTAGCGTTCGACCACCACGCCGTCCTCGTCCGTCATCGCGTAGACGCTGAACAGGTCGTCCTGGTGGTAGAAGAAGTCCTCGCCCGAGCCGTGGTCGCGCATGGTCAGGACCTCGTCGATGGAGTTGCCGTAGACGTGCGACTTCCGGGCGGAGGGGGAGCACCGAAATCGCAAGGCCGATCTTGGTGGCGCCGAGAAGATCTTGGAACCACGCCATCTAAAGTTCCTTGGGCAACTGTTGCCGACTGATACTAAATGATTCATAGTACAGATCATGCACGATGATCACCTCTATGCTATGCAATCCCCAGAACCCTAAATAAACGGCGTCGTCTTGTTGCTGAATGCTCTTCAGTGAGCAGCCGAGAATTCCAAGTAACTGTAGACTCCCTTCCCCTGAATCGACTCGGAAGCTCCGGTCGCCACCGTAGCCATCTTCTACCACGCGAATTGTGCCGAGAATTGTTATGTTATAAACAATCCCATTCTTCTCGAGCGACAGTCCAGCTGTATTCCTTGTAAATAATACCGCCTCCACCGAGGACTCGATCAGGTCGCTCGCAAAGGGCTCTGGAATGCAATTGTAGTATGTGTCCATGTTGTGCAAAGTCGACGTTATATGGTGGTTGTGGTCATTTGTGTCCTGGCGGAAACGGTACATGCGTTTGCGGTCTTCCACCTGGTTTCATTGTACTCGGGTCTATCGGTTGCCAGAAACCATCCGGGAGTGGCTTCTCCAGTTTCCAATAGCCGTCCGGATAGCCCGGAGCAGGTGGCATTTCCCTGATCCTCCAGCCAGGAGGTATTTCCGTCGGCGGGAGGGACGGTGGGTTAGTCGGGGGAACAAAGTTCGGGCTCTTTTTTGGTCCAGACGGTGTCGAAGTGCTCGGCTGTCGCCGCCAAGGCAGCTTGATCTTGCTGCAAATCCACTCGAACGGCTTCTTGGCCTTGCCGGGTACGCCCGGAATTAGCCCACAGTAACTGAACGGGTTCGTCGGATCCTTGATAATCTCGACAGTGGTGAGGCAGATGTCTAGAGGCTCTAGCACTATTGTAGCGGGAATTAGTATCCAGTCTTCATGCATGTCGTCCCAGTGCACTGGATCAATCATGGGAGTGAGAGGTATCGTTGGATACTCTCCGAACGGATCTGCTAGGGCAAGCGGTCGGTCATTAACATAACCATATAGATTCAAACTTGCGAAGTATTGTCTCGGATCTCTCTGGAAGAACTTCCCGGTCCCTGTCGCCATGTACCGGTGCCGATACTGCAGCGCCTGGATCCCGTCATCCAGTGTCAACTCCCGGTCCAGCAGCCTCCCCGTGAAGGTGTGCCGGTTCCCGATTGCGCTCTCGGCGTGGCCTAAAGCGTCGACCCGAGGTGTCCCGTCCTCGGCCGTGATCGAGGCATGCCCGTAGTCGCCGTACTCGTAGCGTTCGACCACCACGCCGTCCTCGTCCGTCATCGCGTAGACGCTGAACAGGTCGTCCTGGTGGTAGAAGAAGTCCTCGCCCGAGCCGTGGTCGCGCATCGTGAGCACTTCATCTATGTAGTTGCCGTAGGCGTACGACCGCTCGACGGTCGTGTCGTGGTCCTCCTCGCCCTGGACGCTGCTCCAAGTCGGCACAGCAGAAGGGTACTCCTCGACCAGCTGCCACGCCGCCTGCCCGGCGTAGACGAAGTGGGTCGTCTCGTCAAAGCCGCCGTTGCCGTCGGTGTCGAGCAGCGCGGCCACGCGGCGGTTGAAGCAGTCGTAGCGGTAGGTGCTGGCCTTGAGCTTCTGGGTTCCCTCGAAGCCGACGAGCTGGTGGCGTTCGTCGTAGGAGAAGCTCGCGTTGTATAAGGTGCCCTGGATGGTGCTGAGGGCGTTGACAACGCCGGACTAATTGGCGAGGTCATAACGGACCGGCCACAATCGGCACACGGCACCACATTCACAGCACCTCATCGTCAAAGAACAACTTGCACAACCCATTCCGAATGTGATCAAACAAGTCGTCCTCGAACTGAACAAACTTAATCGATGTTCGCTGCAAGATACCACTCAGAAGGTCCAACCTGGCAGGCCATCCTACCTCTTCCACATGCACTACAACTTTGGCACCAGACCTCAAATATACCCACCCGTCCGATGTCCGTTTTGCGAAGCCGACAGCAACATGCACGAACATGTCAGCCAGATCGTGGCTGTATCCAGTCGCAGCCCAATGCTCAAGTTCACACCACACCCTCTGCAGCAACCAAGATGGAATTTGATCTATATCCCTTTCCAGTCCGAGCAGGATGTCCAAGCATATGTCGGGATCCGGATCGTTCCACCTGGATTCGGAAAATACACATTCAATGACTTCTTGACTTGATACATGAATTGCCCACTTGCCGACTAGTACACGTGTTTCGTATGAGTTCATGGCATGCTTGGCGGGATCTTTGTAAACGGGTTCACTGGGTTTTTTGCCGGGTCACACCCAGGCGAGCACCCCTCGCTGCTATAAATCGCCTGACATCTCTCGAGTGCCCGCAACTTGTTATCGATTTGTTCGATGTGTCCGTTCCACCATCTTGGGTTAACTACTCCGATTGCCGAACTCAAGACGCACTGCTGCAGATGTCGCACTCGTAGAGTGACACAGAGGCTGTTGCAGGTAATTTGGGAAAGCAATTCGCTGCAAGATTGGCCATTGTTGCAAGTCTTGCAGCTGTCGCAGACTATCTTGTACATTTTGTACATCGACGCACATCTCGCTACCTCTTTCGACGCCTCATGAACGATCAGTGTGGAAACCGAAATGGCCAGAAGTTTTGAAATCAACTCCTTGCTAATGCCCATTCTTAGCAAGATCTGGGCTATTTCCCCTACGCTGTATCCTGCTGCTTGAAGATTTGCAACGAGAACTTCAAGCCAACCAGACGGCGAATAAGTCGAGGACAATCCAAATGGGTCAGTTCGCGAGAGCGGCGATGATATGCCGTAGACATACAAGGACATTGAATCAAAGTACTCGAGTGGGTCGAACGACGCCCATCGGCCGATTGCCGGCATGAGTACGCGTCTTCTGCTCTCCAGCACTTGCCCCCCGTCATCCAGCGTCAGCTCGTCGCAGAGCAGCCGCCCGGTGAAGGTGTGCCGGTTGCCGTAGGAACTGGCCGCCCGCGGCGTCCCGTCCTCGGCCGTGATCGAGACCTGCCCGTAGTCGCCGTACTCGTAGCGTTCGACCACCACGCCGTCCTCGTCCGTCATCGCGTAGACGCTGAACAGGTCGTCCTGGTGGTAGAAGAAGTCCTCGCCCGAGCCGTGGTCGCGCATCGTGAGCACTTCATCTATGTAGTTGCCGTAGGCGTACGACCGCTCGACGGTCGTGTCGTGGTCCTCCTCGCCCTGGACGCTGCTCCAAGTCGGCACAGCAGAAGGGTACTCCTCGACCAGCTGCCACGCCGCCTGCCCGGCGTAGACGAAGTGGGTCGTCTCGTCAAAGCCGCCGTTGCCGTCGGTGTCGAGCAGCGCGGCCACGCGGCGGTTGAAGCAGTCGTAGCGGTAGGTGCTGGCCTTGAGCTTCTGGGTTCCCTCGAAGGCGGCGAAGCCGACGAGCTGGTCGCGTTCGTCGTAGGAGAAGCTCGCGTTGTAGAAGGTGCCCTGGCTGCTGCTGAAGGCGTTGACGAAGCCGGTCTTCTTCCCGCGAGCCGATTTCGCATGCGGATCGGCGGCGTCGCGAACAGGGGTCTGGGCCAGCCCGGCGCGCGCGTCCCATCGCCCGGGGCGAAGTGACGGGGCGTGGTGCTTGACATAGTTATGCAGTCCGGTGAATAATCATGCATGTCCGCCGAGCGACGCCGACACCGAATCTCCCAGATCCTCCGGGCCGAGGGGGCGACCAGCCAGGAGGCCCTCGTCGAGGCGCTCGGCGTCGAGGGCTTGCAGGCCACCCAGGCGACGGTCTCGCGCGACCTCCGGGCGATCGGCGCGGTCAAGACCCGGGCGGGGTACCGCCTGCCGGATGATCTCGTCCGGCCGGACGCCTCGCCCGCCGGGGATCCGGATACCAGGCTCCGCGGCGTGCTCCGGGAGCACGCGAGGGATATCTCGCCCGCCGCGTCGCTCGTGGTGATCCGGACCGCGCCGGGGCACGGCGGCGTGATCGCGGACGCGATCGACCGCGTCGCCCCGGCGGGGATTGTCGGCACGATCGCCGGCGATGACACGATCTTCGTGGCGACACCATCGAACGCCGCGGCCTCGAGACTTGCTCGGCGGCTGCTCGCGGGGCTCGAACAACGGGGAGCAACCGGATGAGCATCCGTCATTTTCTCACCACCCAGGACTGGACCGCGGAGGAGATCC
Organism: Phycisphaerales bacterium; assembly: GCA_036732005.1. GTDB lineage: Bacteria > Planctomycetota > Phycisphaerae > Phycisphaerales > UBA1924 > UBA1926. The sequence continues at coordinate 553,673 of DAINDF010000001.1, read as the reverse complement.
GCTCGCTGATCGTCGACGCGAGGTCGTTGCGGGAAAGCCCTGTGCGCCCGCTCCTCGCGGGCCGACGGGTTGCGCTGCTGTTCTTCAACCCCTCGCTGCGCACGCGGACCTCGTTCGAGATCGGGGCGTTCCAGCTCGGGGCCCACGCGGTCGTGATCGAGCCCGGGAAGGGCGCATGGGAGATGGCGTTCGATGACGGGGTGGTGATGGACGGGGCCGCCGAGGAGCACGCCCGCGAGGCGGCCCGGGTGCTGTCTCGGTATTGCGACCTCATCGCGATCCGCTCCTTCCCCAAGTTCCAGGACTGGTCGGTCGATCTCGAGGACCGCGTGCTCTCCGCGTTCGCCCGACACGCGACCGTGCCGGTCATCAACATGGAGACGATCGTCCACCCGTGCCAGGAACTCGCGCACGCCATGGCGTTGGAAGACCACGCCGGCACCATGCGCGGGAAGAAGTATGTGCTCACCTGGACCTACCACCCCAGACCCTTGAACACCGCGGTCGCCAATTCGGCGATCATGATCGCGACGAAGATGGGCGCCGAGGTGACGCTGCTCTGCCCGGACGAGCGGTACTTGCTCGACCCCCGCTACATGGACGCCGCGGCCCGCAACGCCGAGCAAGCAGGTGGCTCGTTCGGAGTAAGCCACGACATCGACTCGGCCTACCGCGGCGCGGAGTTCGTTTACGCCAAGTCGTGGGGTTCGCTCGCGTTCTACGGGAACTGGGAGGCCGAGAAGCCGGTCCGGGACGCGAACAGGCACTTCATCGTGGACGAGCGCAAGATGGCGCTGACCAACAACGCCTGGTTCTCGCACTGCCTCCCCGCGAGGCGGAACATAAAGGCGACCGACGCGGTGATGGACAGCCCGCGTTCGCTCATCATCGAGGAGGCGGAGAACCGCCTCCATGTCCAGAAGGCCCTGATGGCGCGCCTCCTCGGCGCGAAAGTCGACGGCCCCGCACGCTGAATGAAACCAAAGGAACTGCGCGATGCAACCCCAAGTCGTCCTTGCCTTCTCGGGCGGTCTCGATACCAGCTTCTGCGTGCCCTATCTCATCGAGAAGGGGTACCGCGTGGTCACCCTGTATGTCGACACGGGTGGGTCCGATGAGGCCGCCCGGGCCGCGATCCGGGCCCGCGCCCTCGAACTCGGCGCCGCCGAACATGTCGAGCACGACGCGTCGGGCGAACTCTGGGAGGACTTCGTCGTCCCATTCGTCATGGGGGGGGTGTGCTACCAGGATCGCTACCCGCTCCTCTGCTCCGACCGGTACGCGATCGCCGCACGATCCGTCTCGCTCGCCCGCGAGATCGGCGCCACGGCGATCGCCCACGGCTGCACCGCGATGGGCAACGACCAGGTCAGATTCGATCAGTCCCTCCGTTGCCTGAGCAACCTGCCGATCATCGCGCCGATCCGCGAATTGCAGGGGCGGACCGAGGCTCCGAGGGCCTACGAGGCCGAGTTCCTCGAGCACCGCGGCTTCTCCGTGCCGACCGGCGCGAAGCGGTACACCATGAACGAGAATCTGCTCGGCGCCACGATCTCCGGTTCGGAGATCGACCGCTTCGAGGCCCCGAGCGAGGACGCCCGCGTGCTTACAGCGCCCCCCTCGGCATGGCCCTCGGCCCCGATCGAGGCGGTGCTCGGCTTCGAGGAGGGACGCTGCGTCGCGCTCGACGGGCGAGCCCTCCCGGGGGCCGCGATCCTCGCCGAGTTGAACTCGCGTTTCGGCGCGGGCGGCGTCGGGCGCGGCATCTACACGGGCGACACGGTCATCGGGCTCAAGGGCCGGATCGTGTTCGAGGCGCCGGGGCTCACCGCGCTGCTCACGGCTCACAAGGCGCTCGAGGAGATCACCCTGAGCAAGGAGCAGAACGGGTTCAAGCCGACGGTCGCCCGCCGGTGGACCGAACTCGTGTACAGCGGGTTCTACTTCGAGCCTCTCCGGGCCGATCTCGAGGCTTTCCTCACCGCGAGCCAGCGGTTCGTCACGGGCGAGGTGACGCTCTCGGCTATCGGCGGGCAGTGCCACGCCGTCCGGGTCCGGGCCGACGCCCCGCTCACCCGCGCGGGCGCGACCTACGCGCAGCACGCCGACTGGAGCGCCGCCGACGCGGAGGGCTTCATCAGGCTCCTCGGGAACTCGAGCGCCATCGCCTGCCAGCGTTCCGTGCCGGCGATCCGCACCGCGGACCGGGCGGGCGTGCTGTGATAGACCGTGCCCTTCACCACCTCCGCACGATCGTCGGGCATTCGACCGTCAACCCGCCGCGGGCGATCACGCCGGACCACCCCGTCATCGCCCACGCGGCCGAGACGCTCGGAGGGGCCGGGTTCACCGTCGAGATCGAGGATCTCGGCGAGGGGTGTGTCTGCCTGCTGGCGCTCCGAGGCAATCCTGCTCTGCTCGTGAACTGCCACCTCGACACGGTCCCTCCAGACCCCGACTGGTCGACCGACCCGTTCGAGTTGCGCCTCGAGGGCGACCGCGTCATCGGGCTGGGTGTCTGCGATGTCAAGGGGGCCGCCGCCTGCCAGCTCGCCGCGGCCCAGGAGACCTCGGGCGACGCGGCGATCCTGTTCACCACCGACGAGGAGGCCGGGCAGAGCCGCTGCGTCCGCCATGCGGCCGAGCGGCTCGCGGGCCGGTTCGCGTCGGTCGTGGTGTCCGAGCCCACGAACCTGCGGGCCGTGACCGCCCACCGCGGGGTGCTGTCCGTCGAGGCCGAGTTCTTCGGCGACGGGGGGCACGCCTCGACGGTCGGTCGCCGGGGCCGCAGCGCGATCCACGACGCCTGCGACTGGTGCGCCACCGCGCTCGAACAGGCCGAACGGGTCGATCACCTTCGCTTCAATGTCGGCGCTATCCAGGGGGGCACAAAGCCGAACATGATCGCCGCGCGCGCGGCCGTGCGGTTCAGCATGCGCCCCGAGACCGAGGCCGACACACGCCTCGACTGGCTCCACGCGTGCCTCCCCTTCGGCGCGCGCACCGAGTGGCGCACCCGATTCCACGCCCCGCCCCTCCGCCCCACGCGCGAGAGCAGCGAGCTCGCGAGCGAGCTCGGCCTCGCCACCGGTGAGCCGGTCATGTTCTGGACCGAGGCCGCCCTCTTCGCCGCGCACCGCCTCCCGACGATCGTCTTCGGGCCGGGCGACATCGACCAGGCCCACGCCCCGCAGGAGAGCGTTCCTCTGGCTCACCTCGCCGGGGCGACCGAGACCTACGCCCGCTGGTTCAGCGACAACGCCCGGAGCACGACATGACGATCCAGCGCAAGGTCCTGATCAACCTGCTGCACAACCTCGGCACACGCCGAGAGGTCTCGCAATACCTCAACGCCTTCGCGGGCGGCGCCGCCACGCGCCGAGTTCTCCTCAAGGTCGGCGGGGGCGTGCTCGACGAGCAGCCCGAAGAGCTCGCCGCGGCCGTGGCCTGCCTGGCGATGCTGGGCGTCCGCCCCGTGCTGGTCCACGGCGCTGGCCCGCAGCTGACCCGGGCCCTCAGGGACGCGGGCGTCGAGAGCCGCTTCATCGAGGGCAAGCGCGTCACGACGCCCGAGGTTCTCACCATCGCCCGGCGGGTCTTCCAGGCCGAGGGCCATCGACTCGCCGATTCCCTCGAGCGGCAGGGCGTTCGCGCCCGCCCCATCGGTACGGGCGTGTTCAGGGCCGCACGCAGCGCCGTGCCCGAACTCGGCATGGTCGGCGAGGTCGTCGGTGTCGACGCGACCATGATCCACGCCTCGCTCGTCAACGGGCAGATCCCAGTCATCTCCCCGCTCGGCGAGACCGACGAGGGCCAAATCCTCAACATCAACGCCGACACCGCCGCACGCGACCTCGCCCTGCACCTCCCCGCGCACAAGGTCGTGTTCATCACCCCGACCGGCGGGCTGCTCGATCGCCACGGCAATGTCATCCCCGCGGTCGATCTCGCCGGCGACTACGACCGACTGATCGGCGAGGATTGGGTCTCCGGCGGCATGGAGCTCAAGCTCCGCGAGGTTCGCGAGATCCTCGCCGGGCTGCCGCAGGACGCGACCGTCTCCATCACCTCCCCCGAGCACCTCGCCGCCGAGCTCTTTACGCACAAGGGCGCGGGCACCCTGGTCCGCAAGGGCGTCGCCGTCGAGTGCCACGAGGCCGGCGAGGGCGTCGACCGCCCCCGCCTCGCCGAACTCATCGAGGCGAGCTTCGGCCGCCCCCTCGTGCCCGACTACTTCGAGACCCACGCCTTCGAGAGGGTCTACATCGCGGGCGACTCCATCGCCGCGGCTGTCTTCACAGCGGGCGGGCCTTTCCCCTATCTCGACAAGTTCGCCGTCAGCCGCGAGGCCCAGGGGCTCGGCATCGCCGCGACGCTCTGGAACCGGTTCGCGGCGGAGATCTTCAGGTTCTGCTGGAGGTCCAGGGCCGGCAACGAGATCAACCCGTGGTACTTCGCCCGGGCCGACGGCATGCACCGCGCCGGCGAGTGGGTCGTCTTCTGGCGTGGGCTGCGGGAGGCCGACGCCATCCGCCGCGCCGTCGAGCACGCGCTCTCCCTGCCCCCTTCGCTCCTCCCCGCCAAACCGACCGAGGTGCCGCTTGCCGTCTGAAACCGCGACGCGAACGGTCGGCCTCATCGGCGCACGCGGATATGTCGGCCGCGAGATGATCGCCCTCCTCGAACGCCACCCCATCCTCCTCGCCACCCTCGCCGTCTCTCGGGAACTCGGCGGGAGGCGGGTCCGCGATGAGCTCGGCGTCGGGCCCGAGGGCCTTCGCTTCACCTCGCCCGATCCCGCCTCGCTCGCCGGGAGTTGCCCGGATGTACTCGTGCTCGCGCTTCCCAACGGGCAGGCCGCGAAGTTTCTGGACGACGCCCTCGCCGCGGGCGCTGCCCCCGGCCTCGTTGTCGACCTCAGCGCCGACATGCGGGCCGACGAACGCTGGGCTTACGCCGTCCCCGAGATCCACGCCGATCGTCTCGAAGGCGCGACGCGGATCGCCAACCCGGGCTGCTACGCCACCGCCATCCAGATCGCGCTCGCCCCGCTCCGAGGACTCGGGCTCGTCCGGGCCCATTGCGTCGGGGTCTCCGGCTACAGCGGCGCCGGAACCGCACCGAGCGAACGCAACGACACCGCCCGCCTCGCCGGCGGCGTGCTGCCCTACGCCCTGGTCGCCCACGGGCACGAGGCCGAGGCCGCTCGCCACATCGGCGTCGACATCCGCTTCGTCCCCGCCGTGGCGCCCTTCTTCCGCGGCATCACCCTGACCGCGATGGTCGACTTCGCGGGCCCGGTCACCGCGGACGCCATCACGGGCGTGCTGCACGCCGCCTACCAGCGCTCGCCCCTCCTCCGCGTCACCGACTGCCAAGCGCCGAGGGTGCAGGAGGTCATCGAGACCCCCTTCGCGGCGGTGGGGGGGGCCGCCGTCCATCCGGATGACAGGAGTCGGGCCGCCCTGGTCTGCGTCATCGACAACCTGCTCAAGGGCGCCGCCTCGCAGGCGATCCAGAACATCAACCTCGCCCTGGGCCTCCCGGGCGAGACGGGGCTCCTGCCATGAACACGCCCGTCTGGATGAAGGACGACTCCACGCTCGACGAACGCACCATGCGCTTCATGGCGGGCGAGGATGTCCTGCTCGACCGGCACCTGTTCGTCCACGACATCCGCGCCACCGCGGCCCACGCCCGGGGCCTCGCCGAGATCGGCCTGCTCCTCGCCGCCGACGCCGAGGCGATCGAGTCCGCGCTCGACGGTCTCCGAGTGTCGTTCCTCGCCGGTGAGTTCGTGCTCGACGATCGATACGAGGACGGCCACTCCGCGATCGAATCCTTCCTCGTCGAGAGGCTGGGCGAGACCGGCCGGCGTGTCCACTTGGGGCGCAGCCGAAACGACCAGGTCCTTGTCGCCCTGCGTCTGTTCATGCGTGAGGCGCTGACCGAGTCCGCCGCACTCGCCCTCGACGCCGCCGACGCTGCGTTGGAGCGGGCACGCGACACCGAGACCCTTCCCATGCCGGGCTACACCCACACCCAGCGGGCCGTGCCGTCGAGCGTGGGCCTATGGATGGCCTCCTTCGCCGAGTCGTTCGCCGAGGACGCAGACCTCCTCATCGCCACGCGGGGCTGGATCGACGCATGCCCGCTCGGCACCGCCGCGGGGTACGGCGTCAACCTCCCGCTCCCGCGACACTCTGTCGGCGCGGCCCTCGGGTTCTCTCGCCTCCTCATCAACCCCATGCACGCCCAGGCCACACGCGGCAAGGCCGAGGTGCAGGTCCTCGCCGCGCTCTGGCAATTCGCCCAGACCATCCGACGCCTCGCCTGGGACCTCACGCTCTTCTCCACGGCCGAGTTCGGCTTCGTCACCCTCCCCCCCTCGGGCACCACCGGCTCGTCGATCATGCCCAACAAGCGCAACCCCGACCTCTCAGAACTCCTCCGCGCCGTCGCCCCAACGATCGCGGGCTGCCAGGCCGAACTCCAGCAGGTCCTTGCGCTCCCCAGCGGCTACCACCGCGATCTCCAGGCGACCAAGGGCCCGCTCATCCGCGCCTGCCTCGCCGCCACCCGCGCGGGCGAAATTGTCCCGGGCCTTCTCCGCGGCACGCTCATCCACGCCGACAGGATGCGAGCGGCGATCGACCCGACCATGTACGCCACCGACGCCGCCGTTGAACTCGCCGCCGCCGGCACACCGTTCCGCGACGCCTACCAGCAGGTCGCCCGCCGTCTCGATGACCTCGGCGACCGCACCCCCGAGCAGAGCCTGGACGCGCGAGTCTCCCCGGGCGCCACCGCGGACCTCATGCTCGACCAGATCCAGGCCCGGATCGACCGGGTCCGCCCCGCAGCAGCGCCGCCTGAACATCAGCAGGACTGAGCCCGCGCCCGCCGGGCCCGGAGCAGCGGCGTGATCGGCTCAGACCCGCGGACCCGACCGCGAAGGTCCCGCACCAGCACTTCGACGCCCTCCCGGTTCACCTTCGCGCCCGCGCCCTCGACCTCGATCAACGCCAGCGTGTCGAACGCCAGCAGCAGATTCAGCGCGTTGAACGCAACGACCCCGGGGTCCGCGCCGCCCGATTCGAGTATCGCGACATATTCCATCCCGAGCACCAGGTCCTCGCGCGCCAGCGCAACCAGCGCCGGGCGATCCTCCGGGTCGGGGATGTACCGCCTCCCCGAGGCCTCGTCCGACGCCTCGTCCCGCAGGATGTTCACCAGTTGCAGCCCCTCGCCGAACGCCGGGGCGAGCCGCATCAACTCCGCCGAGCGCCCCGCGAGAGCCGCGCCGTCCGCGACGAACAACTCCGTGAGCATCTCGCCGACGATCCCCGCGACCGCGTAGCAGTACTCGCGGGCGCCGTGGATCGTCCGAGGGGGTCGGCCCGACTCGACCTGCGCCGCCATCCCTTCCGCTGTCCGCGCCAGGTGCCGGGCGATAATCGTCCGCGACGCGTCATCGAGCAGCATGAACGCCTCGATCACACCCCCCGCGTCGGCCATCAGCGCGGCGTACCCGGGATCGTCCACAACGCATTCGCCGAAGACCCCGACCAACTCGGGCAGGCCGCGGCCCGCTCCCTCCCGCAGCACGCGGGCGAGCAGCCGCAACGCCCCGGCCTTTTCATTCTCCGGCCAGTCCGCCTCGTCCTCGATCGTGTCCGCCATCCGGAACAGCAGGTACGCGACCATCACCTCGTCCCGCAGCACCACCGGGAGCAGCGGGATGGACACCGCGAAGGTCCGGCTCGTCGAGCCCAGCAGCCGCGCCAGCCGCTCGATCAGATCGGGTGAAATGGAATGGCTTCGAGGAATCACTCGTGCGCCTTTCGCGTCGCCGCGGTCGGCCGATTCGTCAGACCCCGACCAGTTCCCCAGCCCCCCTCGCAGGCGCCGACCGGGTCTCGATCCCCGACACACCCAACTCGTCGCAGAGCATCCCCGCCGTGATCTGGGCCGAGAGGAAGATCACCGGCAGCCCCGATCCGGGGTGGGTGCCCCCGCCCACGAACCACATCCCGTCCGCGAACGGCGCCCGGTGCGGCACCCGGCGATGCAGCATCTGATCCAGCCCGTGCGCCAGGTTGAAGGTCGCGCCGAAGTTGATGCCCATCTCCCCCCAGACCCGCGGCGTGATGCACCGCTCCGCGCGGAACCGCCCCCCCAGGACCCCCCCCAGAACCACCCGCAACCGCACCCGCAGGCGCGCCCGCGCCGCGGCCCGCTCCGCCGGCCAGTCGATCCCAGACTTCGTGTTGGGCACCGGCATCAGCACATACAACGCGCTCTGCCCGGGCGGCGCCAGCGTCGGGTCCGTCCGAGACGGGTTGCAGATGTAGTAGCTCGGGTCCTCGCTGATCCGCCCGCCCGCGCCGCCCTCCCGCCCGATCTCGTCCAGGTTCTGCTCGTACCCCCGGGCCGTCCGGATCGTGTGGTGCGGAAGATCGACCTCCCCGTCCACCCCGAGGTAGAGCATGAAAGTCGAGCAGGAGTACCTTTTGGCATCGATCCGCGCGTCGGTCTCCCGACCACGCACCGCGGACGGGACCAGCCGCTTCAGCGCCCAGGTCGCGTCCGCGTTGCAGACCGCGTGATCGCACCGCTCCCGACGCTCCGCCCCGTCGCGGCGCACCCGCAGACCGACAACCCTCCGACCCTCGAACTCGACCCGCTCGACCTCGATCCCGGTCTCAATCCGCCCGCCGAGGTCCTCGAAGACCCGCGCCATCGCCCGCACCAGCGCGTGACAGCCCCCCTTCGGGTGCCACACGCCGTACTCGTACTCGATGAACGGCAGGATCGTGAACAGGCTCGGCGCCTCCTTGGGGCTCATGCCCAGGTACTTGCTCTGGAACCCCACCGCCAGCCGCACCGCGGGGTGTTCGAAGTACCTCGAATTCAGGTCGTGCACGCTCAGATGCGGGTTCAACACACCCGCCGCCTTCACCGCGTCCGTGCGCACAAGATCGAGCAACGAGCGGATCGGCCTCCGCAGGATGGGCTCCGCCGCCGCCAGCTTCCGCCTGTTGTGCTCGACGAACGCCCCGAACCTCGCCCCGTCCGCGGCGTGCACCGCCGAGATCCGCCGCGCCATCTCCTCCGGGTTCTGGGTCGCGTCGATCGTGACATCGGGGGCGTCTGGCGACCCGATGACCAGCCTGTACATCGGGTCCAGCCGCGTCAGTTCGACCTCCCGGTATAGGTCCCGGCCGACGGCGGCGAAGATCTCCTGCAACACATGCGGCATCAGGAAGAAGGTCGGGCCGAGATCGAACGAATAGGGACCGGCCGTCACCCGCCCCGTCCGGCCCCCGATCTCCGGCTGCCGCTCGTAGATCGTCACATCCAGACCGCGCCCCGCCAGCAGGATCCCGGCCGCGAGCCCGCCCGGCCCCGCCCCGATCACCGCAATGCGGGGGTGTCGACTGTGTGCGATCATCTCGGCGGGTCTCCCGTGCACGAGCCGCCTGATCGCGGCATCCTGTGCCCCGGGTTCGACGATTCACTCGGAGAGGATTCGGGCTCCGGCCCCGATCCGCCCAACGGAGGTCCACGCCATCCCCCCCGATCCCGCCGATCTCGCCTGGGTCCGCCGCTTCCGAAAGCAGGTCGCGGCCCAGATCGCCGAACTCGCGGCGGTTGTGCGCGACGAGATCGGCAAGCCCGAATTCGAGACGCTGACCTCAGAAATCGCCCCGCTCCTCGCCGCGTGCCGGTGGCTGGAGCGACGGGCCGCGCGCATCCTCAGAACACGCCCCGTTGCCGGTGGGGGCGTCTGGCAGCTCGGCCAGCGTCACGCGATCAGCCGCGTTCCGCTCGGGCGGGTCGCGATCATCGCGACCTGGAACTACCCGCTGCAACTCCTTGGCGTGCAACTCGCCCAGGCGCTGGTCGCGGGGAACCAGGTGACCGTCAAGCCGAGCGAGCGCACCCCCCGATCACAGGGATTGCTGCTCGACCTCGCGCTCGCCGCGGGCCTCGACCCGACGCGGCTCGTGCGCACGGATCCCGAGAGAGACGCCGGGGCCCGACTGCTCGAATCCGGACGATTCGACCATGTCATCTTCACCGGCTCGACCGAGGTGGGGCTCGAGGTCGCCGGCACGCTCGCCCGATCGCTCACGCCGAGCACGCTGGAACTCTCGGGGTGCGACAGCGCCATCGTGCTGGCCGACGCCGACCCTGCGCTCGCCGCCCGCTCGGTCCACTTCGCTCTCCGGCTGAACGCCGGGCAGACCTGCATGGCCCCGCGCCGGGCTCTGGTCGAGAGGCCGGCCTATTCCGCGTTCCTCGACGCGATTGAGGATGCGGCCGCCCGGAGCCCGCTCGCCTCCGATCCGCTTGCCCCCGAAGGGGCGTGCAGCCGGCGGGTCGCGCAGGCGGCGGTCGACGCGGGGGGGAGGTGGATCGGCGCCTCCGCGGAGAGATCACCTCATCTGGTGGCGGACTGCCCGGTCGAGACCGAACTCTTCCGCGGCGGCCACTTCGGCCCGGCGCTCGCCATCGTTCCCGTCGAGACGGCCGCCGACGCGCTGGAGCTCCACCGTACGGTTCCCCGGAAACTCGCCACCTCGGTGTTCTCTCGTGACGCCGCCGCCGCGCGGAGGCTTGCGCCGCGGCTCGGATCGGTCGTCGTGACGGTCAACGACTGCGTCATCCCGACGGGCCATCCGGGTCTGAGCATCGGGGGCCTCGGCCCGAGCGGGTGGGGGCTTTCCAGAGGGCCCGAAGGGCTGCTGGCGATGACGCGGCCGCTGTTCGTCAGCACGACGCACCCACGGGTGCGCACGCCGACGGACCCTCCGAGCGCCGGGGTCACGAGGACGATGACCCGGGTCATCCGCCGGTTGTACGGATAGTCGGAACCCGTCAGGATGATGACAACATTCTTGGTCGGCCCGCCTCCGGGCGGAATGGGCGGACGAATCGCCGGGCACATGAACGCCAGCCAGAGCCATCGAGTCGTCGTTGTCGGGGGCGGCCTCGCGGGCCTCGCCGCCGCGGTCGAATTGCGTGGACGCGGCGCCGAGGTTGTCCTGGTCGAGTCCAACCGGCACCTCGGCGGGAAGATGAACCTGCTGACCGAGCGGGGTTTCGCGTTCGACATGGGGCCGACGATCCTGACGCTGCCCGAGGTGCTCTGCGGCATCATCCGGCGGGCGGGCCGGCGGGTAGAGGACCTGATCGACCTCGTCCGCCTCGACCCGCAGTGGCGGTGCCACTTCGAGGACGGCACGCGGATCGACCTGCTTGAAGATGTAGACGCGATGGCGGCCGGCTTAGAGCGGGTCCTCCCCGGGTCGGGGGCCGGCGATGGGTACCGCTCGTTCATCGAGTACAGCCGCCGGATGAACCGGCTGAGCCGCGGCGTGTTCTTCTACAAGGATGTCGGCGGCGTGCGCGATGTCATGCGGCACGCCCCCGCGGGCGACCGCACCGTCATGAGCGATGCGCTCGCGATGCGACTCCACTCCACGGTCGGTCGAACGGTCGCGAGGCACATCGCCGAGCCCCATGTTCGCCAGATCGTTGAGCACTTCCTGCAGTATGTCGGCTCGAGCCCGTTCCTCGCCCCCGCCATCCTGAGCATGATCGCGTCCGCCCAGGTCGATCAGGGCTGCTGGTATCCGATGGGCGGAACACGCATGGTGGCGAGGGCGCTCTCCCGGCTGGCCGAGGAGGGTGGCGTTGAGGTCGTGCTGGGAGAGCGTGTCGCCCGGATCGAGACCCGGGACGGGCGCGTCGCGGGCGTGACGCTCGAGAGCGGCGGCACGATCCGGGCCGACGCGGTTGTTTCCAACTCCGATGTGCAGCGAACGCTGCGGGGCCTGGTCGCCACGCCCGGGGCGAAGCGGGAAGCGGCGAAGATCGCGGGTCGGTACACGCCCGCGTGCAGCGGCGTCGTGCTCTACCTCGGGCTGGATCGGCAGTACGATCATCTGGCGCACCACAACTTCCTCTTCAGCCGGCATTCCGAGGAGGAGTTCGCGGATATCTACGCGCGCGGGATCCCGGCCCGGGACCCGACGCTCTACATCGCCGCCCCGTCTCGCACGGATCCCGGGCAGGCCCCCGGGGGCGGCGAGGCGCTCTACATCCTCGTGCACACCCCGTACATCCGCCCCGGTTCGGTGCAGGCGGATGAGGACCGCTTCCTGGCCGAGTACCGCCCGGTGATCGTCGAGAAACTCAAGCGCATGGGCATGCCGGACATCGAGGACCACATCGTCGTGGAGCGTTCGCTCATGCCGACCGGGATCGAACGCATGTACAACGCCGAGGGTGGGGCGATCTACGGCCTTGCCTCGCACGGCCGGCTCGCCGGGGGCTTCAAGCCCAGGAACACGGCTCGCTCCACCCCCGGGCTCTACTTCGCCGGAGGCAGCGTCAACCCGGGCCCCGGGATGCCGATGGTGATGATGAGCGGGGTCACCGCGGCCGACGCCGTCGCGCGCGATCTGGGCCTGCCCGCCGCCGATCTTGCCGCGTCGAGCGCCGAGCCGGGGCCGGGCGAGTACCGTCGGGTGGCCGCGGGGGAGGCGGCGAGCCCGAGAGGGGAACACGCGTGGGCGATGTCCTGATCCCGGCGAACCCGTCCGCCCGATTCACCCGGCTCTTCGCCGGGTGGGTCCGGGGGATGATGCGCCGGCAGTTCGCGGGCGTCCGCCTCGCCCGGGGGAGCGGCGATGTGCTCGCTCGTGCCGAGAGTCACCCGGGCCCGGTGCTCGTGTTGATCAACCACGCGTCCTGGTGGGATCCGCTGATCGGGCTCGTGCTGGCCCAGCGCTTCGCTCCCGGGCGGGTGCTGGCCTCGCCCATTGAAGCGGCCCAGCTCGAGAAGTTCGGCTTCATGCGCCGGATCGGGCTGTTCGGCCTGGACCCGGAGCATCCCAACGCGATGGGGCTGTTCGTCGAGCACGCCGTGTCGCTGTTCCGCGCTGAACCCCGGACGCTCCTCGGCCTGACCCCGCAGGGCGGGTTCGCCGATGTGCGCGAGCCGATACGCCTCCGCCCCGGCGCCGCGGCGGTCGCGGCGAGGCTCGACGATCCGCTCGTGCTTGTGATCGCCTGCGAATTGCCGTTCTGGTTCGACCGCAGGCCCGAGTTGCTGATCCGGGCCGATTCGTGCCCGCCCCCCGAGTGCCGCTCCACGGCGGGGTGGCTCCGCGTGATGGCCTCGACGATGCAGGCCAACGGCGACGATCTCGCGGCGTTGTCGATCTCGCGCGACCAGGGCGCGTTCGACTTCCTGTTCACAGGCCGCGGGGCCTCGGTCAACCCGGCGTTCGACCTCGCCGCCCGGGTCCGTGGGTCTGACCTCCGCATCTCGCCCCGAACGGACGGGATCGGGCGGGCGGCCGGCGGGAGCGGCGCGTGATGCTGCTCGCGCTCGCCATCGCCGGGCTTGCGGGCGCTGCGCTGACTTTCGGCATGTCGGTTGCCAACTTGCGGCAGTACCGCCGGCCGCCTCGCGGGGACGCCGGTGACACAACGCCCGTGTCGGTCTGCATCCCGGCGAGGAACGAGGAGGCGAACATCGAGGCCTGCGTGCGGTCGCTCCTCGCGAGCGAACACCGCGCGATCGAGGTCCTGGTCTACGACGACGAGAGCACGGACGAAACCCCCGCGATCCTCGCCCGGCTCGAGGCCGAGGACCCGCGGGTCAGGCGCGTCGCGACCAGGCCCCTCCCGGAGGGATGGAACGGCAAGCAGCACGCCTGCTTCCGGATGGGCCGGGCCGCGACGGGCGACTGGCTCCTCTTCACCGACGCGGATGTCCGCTTCGAGCCCGACGCGGTCGGCTCGGCGATCGCCTTCGCCCGGGAGAACGGGGCCGACCTGGTCTCGACTTTCCCGCGGCAGATCGTGCGCACGCCGGGGGAGCTGCTGCTGGTTCCTTCGATCTTCTTCATCCTGTTCAGTTATCTCCCGTTCGGGCGGATGCGGTCGACCAACGACCCCAACGCGGTGGCGGGGTGCGGGCAGTTCGTCTTTGCGCGTGCCGAGGCGTACCGCGCGGTGGGGGGGCACGGCGTCTGCCGCGACTCGATGCACGACGGGATCAAGATCCCTCGCGCGTTCCGGCGGCAGGGTTTCAAGACCGACCTCTTCGACGGCACGGCGACATGCTCCGTGCGCATGTACCGAGGTCTCGCCCAGTCGTGGCGCGGCTTCGCGAAGAACGCCTTTGAGGGCCTGGGGTCGGTCGGTCTGCTTGTTTTTCTGACCGGGTTTCACCTGGTGGCGCATGTGCTTCCCTGGATCCTGCTGCCCGTTGTGTTGCTCACCGGCGGTGGGGCGGCGGTCGCCCCGCTCGCGGGGGCGGTTGGGCTGGCGGCGGGGCAACGGCTGATGCTGGCGGCGAGCTTCGGGCACCCCCGGATCCTCGCGGCGCTCCACCCGGTGAGCGTGATCCTGATGACGCTGGTGCAGTGGCACAGCTTCGTGCTGCATCTGCGAGGATCACGGTCGTGGAAGGGGCGGACGCAGAGCCCCGGGCGCGCGCGCGGCGAGCAGGTGGTGCTGGTCGACGAGAACGACGCCGAGGTCGGCGTGTCGGAGAAACTCGCGGCCCACCTTGACGGGGGCCGGCTGCATCGGGCGTTTTCCGTGTTCCTGTTCGACGGGCGGGGGCGCGTGCTGCTTCAACGGCGGGCCGCGGGGAAGTATCACTTCGGCGGGTTGTGGACGAACGCCTGCTGCAGCCATCCGCGGCCCGGCGAGGAGATCATCGCCGCCGGTCGACGCCGGCTGCGCGAGGAACTGGGCATTGAAGCCGGGCTCGAGCGCGTCGCCTCGTTCGTCTACCGGGCGAGCGACGAGGCGAGCGGCCTCACCGAGCACGAATTCGACCATGTTCTGGTCGGTCGCTTCGACGGCGAGCCCGAGCCGGACCCCGCGGAGGTCGACAGCTGGCGGTGGGTGGATCCACAGGCACTCCAGGCCGAGCTGCGGGCCAACCCTGAGCGGTTCACGCCCTGGTTCCCGCTGGCGTGGGGTTGCCTCGCGTCCGCGGGGGCGGTGTCCAGCCCGGCCTGAAGCGGGGCCTGATTGCCCGTCGGTTCATGCGAAGAAGGCCCACGCGTCCGGGGCGTGGGCCTTCTCGTGCTCGTGCGGGGTTCCCGGGCCCGAACTTGTCGATGGACCCGGGTTTTCCTACTTCGCTTCGCCCATGACCGCGGCGAGGATGTCGCAGGCGGCCTGCAGGTCGCGCCGGTCGATCATCTCGGTCACGGTGTGGATGTACCGTGTGCCGACGGTGATCCCGACGGCCTTGGCGCCCGCGGCGGCCTGCTGGGCGGCGGCGCCGTCCTGCCCCCCGGCGGCGAGGATCGACCGCTGGTAGGGGATCCGCTTCTTCTTCGCGATCGCCTCGACCTGCGACGCGAGGGCGTGGTCGGAGATGAAGCTCGAGTCCTTCAGGTGCAGCGCGAAGCCCTGCCCCTGGCGGGTCACCGCCTCGCTCTCGGGCACGCCCGGCGTATCGCAGGAAAGCGTGACATCGATCCCCAGGCCGATGTCGGGCTTGACCGCGTACGCGGCGGTCCGGGCGCCGCGCAGGCCGACTTCTTCCTGTGTTGTGAAGGCCACGACCACCTCGCAGGCGTGGCCGGTGCCGCTCTTGACCAGCTTGCGCACGGACTCGATGCCGAGCCAGCAGGCGACGCGGTTGTCCATCGCCTTGGAGACGAGCTTGTCGCCCATCTCGATGAAGGGCTCGTCCATGACGACGAAGTCGCCGACCTTGATCCGCTTCCTGGCCTCCTCGCCCCCAAGGCCGATATCGACGAAGAACTCCTTGACCTGCGGCACCTTGTTGCGTTCCTCGGGCGTCGAGATGTGCACGGGCCTTCCGCCGGGGTTCATCACGCCCTTGAAATCCCCGTCCTCGGTGCAGACCAGCACGCGGCGGCTGAAGAGGTTGCGGGGGTCGAACCCGCCGGCGGGGTCGAGCCAGAGGAACCCCTTGTCGTCGATGTGGCGCACATAGAACCCGATCTCGTCCATGTGGCACAACTGCATGATCCGCCGGGGCTCTCCACGGACGGCCCGCTTCTTGGCGCCGGCGCCCTTGCCCGCGACGCGGGGGGCGCGGCGGCAGATCAGCGACCCCATCGCGTCGGTCTGGACCTCATCGAACAGGCCCTGGACCTCGGCCTTGATCAGGTCGCGGACGCGTTCCTCGCGCCCCGGCACCCCGGGGGTTTCGCAGAGTCGTTTGAGCAGGTCGGTATTCACGGGTTCCTCCGTTGCTGGCGCGGCTCGTCCGGGGCCGGCGTGTTCTGGAATACGAAAGCGTACCATGCTCGGGGGCCCGCGGTTTCACGATGGCCCACCGAGGAGCGAACAGACCGATGGCGCATGTCAGCCCACTCCGCGAGACGCACCTGCAGGCCGAGGCGGTCATGCTGCCCTACGGCCCGATCGACCTGCACATCGAACTGGTCGAGTCGTTCGGGGAGCTCGATTTCGAGTACGCCGCGATCCGCAAGGCCTGCGTGCTGCTCGACCAACCCCACCGGGGCACGATCGAGATCGCCGGGGAGGACCGCCTGCCGTTCCTCAACAGCATGCTGACCCAGGACCTCAAGGCGCTCGAACCGTACCGCTGGAGGCACTCGTTCTGGCTGAACCGCAAGGGGCGGATCGTCTCGGATATGCGCGTGCTGGGTCTTGAGGGACGCGTGCTCATCGACCTCGACGCCCACGCCGTCGACGCGACGATCGAGTCGCTCTCGGCGTATGTCATCACCGAGGATGTCGCGATCCACGACCACAGCGAGCGGGCCCACCGCCTCGCGCTGCACGGGCCGAATTCGCTGGACCTCCTCTCCGCCGTCTCGTCGCCTCGGGCGGGGGTTCCGCTCGGCGATCTGTCGCATGGGTCGGCCTCGGTCGTCGAGGTGGCCGGGCGGGAGGTCATCGTCGAGCGCTGCGATTCCGCGGGCGAACTGGGCCTTGAACTGACCATGGCGACGGACGCCGCGAGCGAGGTTTACCGCAGGCTGGTCGAGGTCGGCCAGCCGCACGACGGGGAGGAGCCCGGGTCGATCGCGTCCCGCGTCCGCCTGCGCCCGGCGGGGTGGCTGGCGTACAACACGGCCCGGATCGAGGCCGGCACGCCCCTCTTCAACATCGACTTCGCCACGGAGAGCCTGCCCGCGGAGACCGGGGTGCTCGACAGCCGGGTCAGCTTCCGCAAGGGCTGCTTCCTGGGCCAGGAGGTGGTCACCCGCATGCACAACCTGGGCAAGCCCAAGCAGCGGCTCGTCGCGTTCGCGCCGGCGGGCGGGGCCCTTCGGGACGAGCACGGGATGGCGCGCCAGCCCGTGGGCGGGGCCCAGGTTTTCCGCGCCGACGACCCCGTCGGGGACGCGGTGGGGGTCGTGACAAGCTCGACGATCAGCCCGATGCTGGGCGGCGTGCCGGCGTGCTTCGCGATCGTCCGGGGTGACCACGCCGAGCCCGGGACGGCGCTCGCGGTGCACGCGGAGGGGGCGGTGCTCACGGGCGAGGTGCGAGAGAAGCTCGCGTTCGTGGCCCGCTGAGGGCGCGGTCGCCCGGCGTCGACGCGCGGGCCCCGGGCGCGGGTTCAATCGGGGTAGCGCTCGTCGTTGTGATTCTCGCCGTGGCAGCGCAGCGTGCAGGTCCCGGCCAGGATCCCCTGGTCGATGAACTCGAGCCGGCCCGTGCCGGGGTCGGGGAGCACGACCGAGGTGTCGAAGTTGATCAGGTGGATGTTGCGGTTCGCCGACCCGTTGATCGAGGCGATGCCGTGGGAATCGTGGCAGGCGGCGCAGGAGGCCCGCTCCTCGACGATGTGCTTGCGGTGCTCGGGGAACGACTCGTCGTTCAGGATGCTGTTCCGGTCGTGGCACATGTAGCAGAGGGCGTACGCCTGCGGGCTCTCGGGCGTGAAGTCGGCGGTCGAGTAGTTCGCCACCAGCAGCCCCGCGTGGATCGATCCGTGCACCCCGTCGGGCCCGCCCCCGCCCGAGGCCGACCCGCTGTTCGAGCCGTGGCAATCGCTGCACCGCACGAGGCTCCCCTCGTTCCATCCGGGCTTGAGGCTGGGGACATCGGGGTTCCGCCCCGGGACCTCGACGGGGTGGAACGAGATCGCGCTGGGGTCGAACTCGAGCCGCGTGTTGTTCTGGCTCGCCTGCCGCGGGACCATGGGCTGCACGGGGTTGGTGTTCGCGTGGCACTTGAAGCAGACCTCGTACTCCGTCGCCGCCTGCACCACCGCGGCGCCCGACGCGCTCACCCCGTCGATGAGCCCGAAGTTCCCCGGGACATCCGGCGCCGGGCCCGACGAGATGGTCATCGTGTGCGGCTCGTGGCAGTCGGCGCACGAGGCGTGGCTGCTCTGCGGATCGGGCGGATCGACTGGGCTGAAAGTCTCGTGGGAATAGGCCCGGAGGATGTCCGTCGCGATGTTCGTGGCCCCGTGCCCCCCGTCGTGGCAGCCGAGGCAGGTCTGCCCGATGTTCTCGGACTTGAGCAGGTAGGGCCCGCTCGGCGAGCCGTGGGAGACATGGCACGAGGCGCAGTCCTGGTGCTCGGGGATGGAGGTGAAGCCCATCTGGTGGCATTGCACGCACAACTGGGCGCCGACATTGCTCATCACGAGGAAGTCGCCGTGGATGTTGTTGTGCGCGTCGTGGCAGGAGGTGCACTGCAACTCGCTGTTGGCGTCGAGGCTGATCTCGTGCGGCAGCAGCGAAGGGTCGCGCAGTTTCGGGTCGGCCGCGGCGAGCGAGGCGTCGTACCGGAACGAGATCGGGTGATCGTCGCGCAGGTCCGTGCCGATCAGCCCGGGCCCGGCCGGCATGGTGGTGACGCCGCCCGCCATCTGGATCGGCATCGGCCTCGACACCACCGCCCCTAGCGCGATCGTGCCGTCGTGGCACGAGAGGCACATCTTGGACATGCCCGTCGGCTGTCCCGGCGAGGCGTCGAGCGCCCGGCTCGTGTAGATCGCGTAGGCGTCCACCGGCATCGCCCGGTTCCAGAGCGGCTTGACCGGAGAGGAATTGTGCGGCGCGTGGCAGAAGATGCAGACCTGGGCCTCCGAGGAAGCCCGGACCGAGCCCGGCCCGAACGCCGAGAGGTTATGGGGGCTGTCCACCACACTCTGGAACTGCCCCGGCGCCGACGCCGCGGCGAGCAGCGGGATCATGCTCCACAAGCGGCCTCTCGTGGGGCCTCGCGTCGGGCCTCTCATCGGGCGTCCCCCGGGTCCGCCTCGGGCTGGGCGGGCTGGCCATCCTCATCCGGGCCGACATACGCGAAGGCCTGGACTCTCCGATTGTAGGAATCGGCGATCCAAATCCACCCTCTTTTGTCAATATTCAGCCCCGCGGGCAGCCAGAACTCCCCGGGGCCCGACCCCTCCCGCCCGAACGCCATCAGCAGCACGCCGCCCGGGTCGAAGATCTGGACCGCCTCGAAGTGCGCGTCCACGACAAAGACCCGTCCCGCGGCGTCCACGGCGATCCCCTTGGGCTGGGCGAAATACCCCGGCAGGTCGCCCTTGCTCCCGATCGACAGCCGGGGGGAGAGGTCCGGGGCGAACGCCTGCACGCGGAAGTTCAGCGTGTCGGCCACGAACACGGACCCGTCCGCGCCGAGCGCGAGGTGCGTCGGGAAGTTGAACTCGCCCGGGCCCGTGCCGCGGCCGCCGAACCGGGCGATCTCCTCCCCGTCCATGGCGAGCACGACGACGAGGTGGGCCGCGGCGTCGGCGACAAAGACCCGGCCTCCCGTCTCGTCGACCGCCACCCCGACGGGCCGTTGGAGCAGCCCATCCCCCACGGTGCCGACAAACCCGCCTTCCTCGTCAAACACGAACAGGGCCGCGTCGGCCGAATCGGAGACGAGCAGGCCGCCGCCCTCGAGCGCGGCCAGCCCCACCGGCTGGGTGAACGGGCTCACCTCCGCCGGGGGCCTCCAGACCTCGTAGGCCCGGGACTCGAGATCGAACACATGCACCCCGCGCACACCGGGGTCGGCGACGAACACACGCCCCCCGGGCCCCACGGCGACCGCGATCGGGCTGACCATCCCCTGCGCGGGTTTGCGCCCGAAGATCACATCAAAGAAGCCCTGCCCGGCCGAACGCCCGGGGCGGAGGTCTTCGGAGGAGACGATCGAACCCATGAACCCGATCCGCGGCGGATCCGGCGGCGCGGGCCACTGGATGGCCTGATCGGCACGCTGGAAGATCACCCCCGGCTTGCTGGCGCACCCGCCGAGCGCTACGCCGGCGACCAGCGCGAGCGCCGCGCCCGGGCCCGCGCGTCGATCAGAACTCGCGGCGGAGCCCGAAGATGAGAGTCTGCGAGTCGCTTGTTTCATTCTCGCTCTCCAGCATGGCGTTGCGGAGCGACGCGAAGATCCTGGTCTGGCGGATCTGCCAGTCGAGTTCGACCGACTGCTCAAAGCCCTCCGTGTCCCCGGCGAGGCTGTCCTGCTCATAGCGGTAAAGGGCCCGGAGCCGGATCTGGAGCCCCGACGCGAACTGGTAGCCGTACTCGACGAGGGCCCGGTCCAGATCGATCTTTGAACCGTCGTCCTGGAAGTCGATCGTCTCGTGCGAGAGATCGGCCCGGAAGAACGCGTTGATACCCAGCCTGTGGTCGTACCTCGCCGAGGCCCGGTAGGCGTCGAACGGGGAGATCGAACTGTCCTGGTTCTCGTACTCTCCGTTGAAGGTGAACCGCCCGACGCGGTAGTCCGCGCCGCCCCGGAACGAGCGGATGTCAAACGGGATCCGCGTCGGGCTCGACGGGCTGATCTCCTGCGAGACATCCCGGTACTCCGCGTACGGAGACAGCCCTGTCAGGGGCCCCTCGTCGATCGTGTAGCGCGTGCCGATGTTGAACGCGAAGGTATCGATCGTCGCCGCCGGCTCTGGGCCGAGCGTGTAGTCGATCAGCACGGTCTCGCCGTCGGTGATGTTGCCGCCCACGATCCGCGAGATCTCGATGCGGTCCGCGAAGTCCCGCTGGCGGTAGTCCAGCCCGTCGACATACCGCCGGACGCCGCTCGAATCGGTCACCACCACGCTATTCGGCAGGATGTTCGCCCCGGTCAGCAGGATCGGCGCGGCCGGGGGAAAGGTCCGCGGGGCGTCGAGGAACTGGATCTCCTCACCCCGCGACGAGTCCTCCTGCATCGCATAATTCAGCCCGAGCGTCGCGTCGAACCGTCCCAGGGGGACCCGCTTGGTGTACTCCCAGTCGACCCCGGCGCGGTACTCATCGCTCGTGAAGTTCTCGTCCGAAAGCTCGAACCGGCTCGCGCCCGCCGTCGCTGTGGTCACCAGGCTGTCGAACAGCTCGTGCCGCGCGGTCACCAGCCCGCGGTAGTTGTTCTGCGACTGCCCGCGGATGTCCCGGTCCTCGAGCGTCAGGTCGTAGCGCGTCTCGAAGGTGTCCGTGTGCCGCAGCGTCAGCGTCTCGAACAGCCGAGCCGTCCGCTGCTCGAAGTCCCCGCTCTGGTCGAGCAGCCTCAGGCTGCTGCGGAGGTTGTGCCGCTCGTCGGCGCCGAACTTGTACTCGTGGATCAGCGTCGCGTCGTGCCGGGTGAAGCTCGTGTCGAACGCGTTGGCACGCGCCTCGTCCACGAAATCGAGCGTGTAGTCGAACGAGAGGCTGTGCCGGTCGTTCGGCGACCAGATCGTCTGGACGGTGAAAGTGTCCTGCGTCAGGGTGTCGTCGTTGAGCCCGAGCGCGTCGTCCTGCTCCTCGATCCGGTGCGTGTACCCGATCGTCGTCGGCGCCGTGTCAAGGAAGGTCCGGACAAACCCGCCGAACTCCGTCGTGCGGCTGTCCACCGACCCGATGAACGCCCGGTCGAGAAGCGACTCGTTCCGCCTCGCGAACAGCGTTACCGGCGCGGGGCCCGCCCCGAGCACCAGGGCGTTGATGTTGAACTCGTTGAAGAGGCTGGTCTCGTGCTCGTTCTCCAGACCCTCCGTCTCGCTGTCGATGAAGTTGTCCTCGATGCCGAGGCTCGCCTGAGCCGTGACATCGACCAGGTTCGGATGCCCCAGGAAGAACCGCGAGTCGATCCCCACCGATTCGCGGAACAGCAGCTCCTCGTCCTCCCGCGTGCCGAGCCCCTCGGAGTCGATGCTGTTCCGGTCGTACCTCGCGTAGAAATCCAGCGAGGCGCTGAAGTCGTCCAGGATGAACCACCGCAGCCGCTGCTCACGCTCTCCGATGATGACCGGCCCCTCCTCCTGGACCGGCTGCGCGCGGCAGACTCCGGGCGCCGCCAACGCCGCGGCGGCCGCGAGCAGACCCGGGTTGCACGCCTGCCGACGCACCGGAACTCAGCCCTCGGGGTTGCCCGCCTCCCCGCGGGCCTGCAAGCCTGCGCCCGCACCCCCCGCGGGCGGACGGTCCTTCTTCAGCAGGAAGCGGTCCTCGCTCCCGTGCCCGACATGACAGTCCACGCACGAGGCCGACTCGTCCGCGTGCTCCGGCACCCGGTCCACGCTCAGCAGCCCCGGCTCGTGGCACTGCGTGCACACCGAACGCCCGTCGCTCTTCAGCAGCGCCGGGTAGGCCGACTCGTGCGGCACATGGCACCACAGGCACACGCCCACCACCACGGGCCCGTGCATGAACGGGTACGCGTCCTGCACGCCCTGGTGGCACTCGAAGCAGACCTCCGCCCCGACCGCGGTCATGTCGAACCGCTGCCCGTGGCACGCGTCGCACCGCTGCTCGATGAACGGCTCGTGCGCCGTGTAGGTCGGGCTCAGCCGGATCGCCGCGGGGTCGCCCGACGCCGCGAGCACCGGGAGCAGGTTCGGGTTCGGCACGCCGTCGAAGAAGAAGCTCAGCAGTTCGTAGTGCTTCTCCACAGAGCAGCCCGCCCAGACCACGCCCGCGCCCGTCGCCGCCGCCGCCAGCCAGAGCCGGCGGGCCCGCGATTCGCCCGTCGATCTGGAGCCGGGCTCATCCAACGCTCGCGCCCCCGTCGTCCTCCTCCGGCGCGCCGCTCGGGGCCGGGCCCTGCGGCGGCTCGACCGTGTCGGGCGCCACCCGGCCCGGGTCGTCCTGGAGCGGCGCGAGCGTCTCGTTCTGCCCGACGCCCGCCTCGGCCAGCGAGTTCGCGTGCAACTGGGCGACCGACCACCCGTCCTTGCGCATCCCGAGGGCGTACATCGCCACCTTGAACGGCCCGAACTGGTTGGTCACCACGACGAGCCGGTAGGCGTCGAACCCGGGGTGGATCAGGTCCTTGACCAGGTCCACGCCCTCGTCCGACACGCTGATCCCGACCGGCAGGTTCATCGCCCCGGGGTACTCGCCCGCCGAGCCGAACGACATCAGCAGCGAGAACTCGTCGTTGAACATCTGCACATTCTGGAACGCCGCGTCGACGACATACACGATCCCGTCGTTGTCCACGGCCAGCTGCTTGGGCCGGGCGAACGAGCCCGCGACATCCCCCAACTGTCCGAACGCCGCCACGAACTGGCCGTCTGGCGTGAACTTCTGGAGCCTCGAGCGCATCATGTCGGAGACATACACGAACCCCTGGCGGTCGGTCTCGACGCACAGCGGCACGCGGAACTGGCCCTCCCCGTCCCCCACGCTCCCGAACTCCCCGATCTTCTCCCCGGTCCTGCGGTTCATGATCTCGACCCGCTGGCCCTCGAGATCGCACACATACAGCCTGTCCCCGTGCACCGCGACGCTCACCGGGCGCAGCCCCTGCCGGCCGAACGCCGTTTCGTAGCGTTCCTGCGGGTTGTACACCACGATCACATTCCGCTCGTTGTCGGCGATGTAGATGTACCCGTCGTCCGCCACCGCGACATCCACCGGGTGCGCCAGCCGGTTCACCCCCTGCACGCCGACGAGGCGCATCTGCCTCGTCCGCAGGTCCAGCACCGCCAGCCCGGGCCGGCGGATGTCGCAGACATAGATCTTCCCGTCCCGGATCTCGACCCCGTAGGGCTTCTCGATCGCGGCGGCGTCCGCCGACTCGGCGCCGAACACCAGATCCTGGAACGCGCTCTGCCGCTCCTGGGTCACATCCATACTCGACTGGAACGCCTTGACGAACTGGACGCGGGGCTCGGCGGGCGCCAGCGGCCAGAACGAGTACACGCCCTTGGCCTCCGCCCGGGGCGCCGACCCGCCCGACGAGCACCCCGCCAGCACGAGGGCCAGAAGAATCAGGGGCGAAAGCCCCGCGGCTCGGCGAACGACTTTCGCGATCATCGATCGATCTCCCAAAGCAGGCCGGGGCATGGTACCGCAGGCCGCGTGGACGCCCGCCCGGCTGGACCATTCATCGGTCCCCCCGGGCGGCGCGATCCAACGAGCGACGCGGCATCCGTCTCGGTCATCACCCCGGACCCCCGGTTCCCCGGAGACAAAGACCGCCCGGCGCCGGCGTGCCAGGGGCATGCCGCGCCGGGCGGTCCGATTCAGAAGGGCTCAGTCAGGCCTTACTTGATGTGGCAGGCAAGGCACAGGGCGCTGGCGCTGTTGTCGATCTGCAGCATGTAGTCGTAGTTGCCGCGGTTGTGCGGGTTGTGGCAGGTCATGCAGGACACGACCGACTGGGTGTCGCCGTTGCCGTCAACCCAGCTCTTGAGCCGCATGGCCGACGGGAAGGTCGACGAGTCCTTGAACGCGCCGGCCCACCACGACGGGGCCGGTTGGGGTGGGTACTCCGCGTCCGAGCCGACCGGGTGGTCGTCGGTCAGGTCGGTGCCGAGGTTCTGGCCCACCGAGATGAAGCTCGACCCGCTCTGCCCGCCGAAGCTGTCCAACGCCACCGTGCCGTCGTGGCAGGAGAGGCACAGACGGCTCTGCACATCGAAGTCGTCCGCCGCGGTGCCGGTGCCGCCGTGCATCTGATAGGTCGCCACGGTCAGCTCATGGTTCCACAGGCGGGGCAGGCCGGTGATCGCGTTGTGCGGGGTGTGGCACGGCTTGCAGATCTCGCCGTCCGCCCAGGCATACGACGAGAAGTCGTGCCCCGAGCCGGTGATCTGCCCCGAAGCGGTGGCGGCCAGGCCGGTCAGCGCCGCGAGTCCCAGAACGAGCGTGTTGGCTTTCATTGCATTTCCTCTCTCAAGGCGTCAGAGGTTCGAATCGGGTCGTGGTTCGTTTTTCTTTCGGTTTCTCGAATCCACTCGCCGGACCAATTACTGATGAACTGATATGCAATGGCCGTGCCACACCGCCGGAAGCGGTGACCCGAGATCAGGACTCACAGGGCCACTTTTCTCCGGATATCAACCTTCGGAATTCCCATTTTCAGGAACCGCCCCCCGCATCGTTCCCATCCGCAAGACTGGACCACCGATTCTGGTTATGCCTTTCGGAGCCAAATGTCCGATCCCCCCCGTGCCGATCGCCCCGCCTCGGAGGAGGCGCTCCCGGTGGCACGGCATGATCGATCGGAATTCGTACGGCATCCGCGACGCGTCGCCCCATCGCTTTGGGCCACCGGCGTCCTCGCGGCGCTCATCGGGCTGCTGGGGGTCGGTGGGGGCCGGTCGGGGTCCGATGCGTACGCCGCCCCGGATCACCCCGGTTTCCAGGGGATCGTCCCGTCCGGCTCGGTCCTGACCGATGCCCAGTGCCGGTCCTGCCACCAGATCGACGCGGTCTTCTCCCACCCGGTCGGCATGAGCCCGACTCGCCCGATCCCCTCCGTGTTCCCGCTGGACCACGGGCGGATGACCTGCGTGACCTGCCACGAGAACGACGCCAATGCGCACACCCGCGCCCGGGGGACGGGCGATCCGCTCCTGCGCGTGGGCGCGGTGGGCCAGAATCTCTGCATGCAATGCCACGAGGGCGCGCCGATGTCGGCGGCGAGCGGGCACGCGGCCGCGGTCTCGAGGGCGCACCTTGCCTGGCCCGGCGAGCGTCCCACGCGGGGACGGGGGCACGCCGGGCTGGACGCCGAGTCCGCGTCGTGCCTGGAGTGCCATGACGGCACGATCGCGACGGGCGTCGGCACCAAGCGGCTCGGGCCGGAGTTGTTCTCGTTCGGGCCGAACCAGGATCACCCGGTCGGGGTGGTGATGGGCGCCCCGCAGGGGCGAGACCGATCGAGGGACATGCGCACGAAGAGCGC
This sequence comes from Phycisphaerales bacterium, assembly GCA_036732005.1. GTDB lineage: Bacteria > Planctomycetota > Phycisphaerae > Phycisphaerales > UBA1924 > UBA1926. The sequence goes on along the minus strand of DAINDF010000001.1, from coordinate 527,534 downwards.
CCACGGGCTCGATCCGCGGATCCGTCTTTATGACGGCGCGGTGGGGTGCGGATCATGCCACAGCGTGTATTCGCCGCTGAAGGCCGATCTGGTGATGAGCAACCAGCGGAGCGCGCTCTGCATGAGTTGCCACGAGGACCGGTAATCCGGCCCGCGGGTGATCGCCGGGCTCGATTCGGGTGGTCGATTCCCGCTATATTTGATTTCAGACTGTCGCGGGCGGAATTGGTCTGTCCGTGGCATCGTCGTTGCTTCATTGGCCCGGTGTCGGGCACTTGGATCCGGGGGAGATTTCGATGCGCAGGACGCTGCTCAGTCTGGTCGGGGTGTTGATCGCGGGTGTGTCCGCCGTGGCGCAGGACCCGGCCGGGCCGGCCCCCGAGCCGATGGGCAGCCTCGCGATCCGGGCGATCCAGGGGACAGCCGGGGCCGCGACGCCGAGCGCGGGTCGGGTGGAGATCCATCTCTTTCACCAGAACCAGCCGGTGCGGATGATCGAGGCGACGCTGGACGAGGTGGGGATGGCGGTGGTGGGTGAGATCCCGATCTCGCTGCCGGTGCGTCCGCTGGTGCGGATCGAGCACGCGGGGGTGATCTACCAGGAGGCGGGGCCCCAGCTCGATGTGTCGTCGCCGAGCGCGGCGATGGAGGTGACGGTCTACGAGGTGAGCGAGGCCGAGCCCGCGTGGCGGGTGGCGTCGCGTCAGGTGATCGTGACGCCCGGGCCAGGCGGTGTGCGTGTGGTCGAGTCGGTGTTCGTGGACAACCCGAATGACAAGACCTGGCTGGGCGGTGAGACGGCGGGCAGCGACAAGCGGACAACGGTCCGCTTGGGGTTGCCGGCGTCGGCGGGGAATGTCCAGTTGGTGCACGGGTTCCACGGGTGGTGCTGCACCGCGTTCGAAGAGGGCACGCTGGCGGTGCAGATGCCGCTGATGCCGGGGCGGGCGGCGTACGAGTTCTCGTACGAGGTGCCGGCGGCGGTGGGGGAGGCGGCGATCGCGGTGTCGTCGCCCGCGCCGACCGATGAGCTGGCGTTGATCGTTCCGGAGTCGGGGCTGACGGCCAAGGCCGAGGGGCTGACGGCGGGGAGCGTGCAGATGAGCGAGCAGGGCCCGATGCGGCTCTACCTGGCGCGGGGTGTTGCGGGCGGGGCCTCGCCCCGGCTGACGCTGGCGGGCCTGGCGGCGCCCGCGGCCCAGCGTTCGCTCGACCCCGATGTGCTGCCTCGGCCGGGCGGGGGCAGCGGGATTTCGACCGGTTGGATTGTTGGCGGAGCGATCGCCGGGCTGGGGCTGGTCGTCGTGCTGGTGGCGATGCGGCGGACGGGCTGATCGTCGGTCGGATTGGGTGGGCCTTCCGCAGAGACAGGGGGCAAAGATGGGCCGCGGACAGAACTTCGGGATGACCGGGCTGTGGGCGGCGACGCTCGTCCTGCTCGGGGCGGCCCTGGCGATGACCGTGTGGCATGCACCGGGGGATGGGCAGGTCGACCCGGTGCAGCGGCTTTTCTTCATCCACCTCGGGACGGCGATCGGGACGCTGCTGGCCTGCGCGCTGGTGTTCCTGGGGAGCGTGCTCTATCTATGGCAGCGGGATCTTCGGTGGGACGCGCTGGCGGACGCGGCGGGGCGGGCCGCGGTGCTGATGCTGACGGGGGTTTTGGCGACGGGGATGCTGTGGGCGAAGCAGGCGTGGGGCCGGTGGTGGGAGTGGAGTCCCCCGCTGACCTTCAGCCTGGTCCTGTGGGCGTTGTGCATCGGGTACCTGGTGAATCGTCGGTGGGGGGGCACACCTGACCGGCGGGCGTCTCGGAGCGCGATCTTCGGCGTGATCGCGTCGCTCGATGTGCCGCTGGTTTACCTGAGCCTGAAGTTCCTGCCCGCGTCGCACCTGTCGGCCGGGACGCACAGCCCGGCGACGCGGCAGACGCTGCTCGCGTGGGTCGTGGCGGTGGTGCTTCTGACGGCGTGCCTGATCCTGACCCGATACCGTCTGACGAGGCTCTGCGGCCCGCGGGGCGACGGCGAGCGTGCCGGGGCCCACGGGGCGGCGGCGGTTGGAGGTCGGGTTTGAGCGGCCAGGTCTCGGTGATCATCGGGTACGCGTTGGTGCTCGGGCTGATCGCGGTGTACGCGGTGTCGCTGCTCGTGCGCCTGCGGCGGGCCGGAGCGGGCGGTGAGCGGGGGGTGGCCCGGCCTTCGGCGCCGCGGCCCTCGGGACGCCGGCTGACCGGGTGGCGGGCCGGTGTTGCGCTGGCCGGGTTCGTGCTCGTGGCGAGCGTGGCGTTGCTGGGGTTGATCGAGGGGGCGTTCCGCGTCGCGGGGTACGGGGGATACGCGACGACCTTCCAGCGGTTCGGGCGGATCTCAGGCGGGGCGGAGTTGGTGATCACCGACTACACGGGCCCCTCGACCTACTTCTTCGCGGATCGGTCCAGGCCGGGCTCGCTGGCCCGGGACGCGTTGCTGATGCCCAAGCCCCCCGGGACCTTTCGCGTGATCCTGGCGGGCGGGTCGGCGGCGAAGGGGTTTCCGTACGGCCGGAACCTGGCGGCGTCTTCGTTCCTGGAGGCGATGCTGACCGACCTGATGCCTGGGACACGGGTGGAGGTGATCAACATCGGGACGACGGCGGTCGCGTCGTACCCGGTGCTCGGGATGGTGACCGAGTCGCTGCTCGTTGATCCCGACCTCGTGATCGTGTACTGCGGGAACAACGAGTTCTACGGGGCGTACGGGGTCGCGTCGCTGCACTCGGCGGGGCGTTCGCCGGCGTCGATCCGGTTCACTCGGTTCGCGCGGGGGCTGGGGGTGACGCAGTTCATCGAGTCGCGCCGGACGAGGCAGTCCAGGGACGAGGGCGAGACCCTGATGGAGGCGATGATGGGCCGTGCGTCGATCGACCCGGCCGACGCGATGCGGGCGGACGCGGCGCGGAACCTGGGCGTCTTCGTGGGGGAGATGATCGAGCGGTGCGGGGCGGCGGGGGTGCCGGTGATCGTGTGCACGCCGCCCGGGAACGAGCGTGGGCTCGCCCCGCGGGGGGAGTCGGACCTTTCGGGGCTGAGCGAGCCGGATCGGGCGACGGTGCTCGCGAGGCTCGCCGAGGGGGAGGCGCTGCTCGGGAGCGATCCGGGCGGGTCGGTTTCGGCGGCGCGGGGCGCGATCTCGCTGGCGCCGATGCACGCGGGCGCGCACTTCCTGCTCGCGCGGGCGTTTGAGGCGGGCGGGGAGGAGGCGGAGGCGGCGCGGGCGTACCAGCGGGCGATGGACCTGGACCCGATGCCCTGGCGGGCGCCGACGGCGAGCCTTGAGGCGATCCGTGCCGCGGCGTTGTCTCATGGGGCGACGCTGTGCGACCTGGTGGAGATCTTCCGGGAGCAGAGCCCGGGCGGGTCGATCGGGTGGGAGTTGATGGACGACCATGTGCACCCGTCGCTGGCGGGGCAGGGGTTGATCGCCAGGAGCCTGGCGGTCGCGATCCCCAGGGCGGTGCCATCGGTCGGGTATTCACCCTCGGCGGTGGACGGGCTCGCGGACACGCACGGGTACGCGATGTCGCTGGGGTTGACGCCGTACGACCTGTACGCGGTGGGTCACGCGATGCGTGTGCTGGGGTCGATCGGGTTCTTCGAGCGGACGAACCCGCAGTACCGGGAGCGTTTCGAGTCGCTGTGCCGGGAGATCGAGTCGACCTCGACGGGGGAGGTGATCGGCGCGTTGCGGGCGTGGCAGGAGGCCCCCTCGGAGGGCGGGGAGCGTCGGCCGATCAACGCGTTCGTGGCGCAGGCGATGTTCGACGCGGGGAGGTACGCCGAGGCGGACCCGCTGTACTTTTCCGCGCTGGCGTCGGTGGCGCCGTACGGGACCTGGGAGTTGCAGTACGCGGCGTTCGGGCTCACGAGCCGGGGCGCGTCGCGGGGGTCGCTGAGCGCCGAGGACCGGGCGCTGGCGGCGGAGATGATCGGCCGGGGGAGGTTCCTGATCGATCGAGGGTTCAGCAAATCCGGGGCGGCGGAGCGGTATGTCGGCGACCTGTTGCTGCTGCGTGACGAGCCCGCGGAGGCGGTGCCGGTGCTGCTCTCGGCCCGCGAGAAACTGGGCGACGAGGGGCGTGTTGCGGTGGACGGGCTGTTGGTGAAGGCGTATCTGAGGTTGGGGCGCCGGGGCGACGCGGAAGGGGTGATCCGCGCCGGGATGCAGTCGGGCGGGCCGTACGCCCGCTACTACGAGCAGATGCGGGCGACGCTGCCCTGAAGGAGACGCGGGCGTTGACGGCGATCCTGGGCATCTCGGCGTACTACCACGACTCTGCGGCGGCGGTCGTCGTCGATGGGGAGATCGTCGCGGCGGCGCAGGAAGAACGCTTCACGCGGGTCAAGCACGACGCGGGATTCCCGGTGAATGCGATCGCGTACTGCCTGGGCGAGGCCGGGATCCGGCCCGAGCAACTCGACTATGTCGGGTTCTACGACAAGCCTCTGCTGAAATTCGAGCGGCTCCTCGAGACCTATCTGGCGTACGCGCCGGCGGGGTTCGGGTCGTTTCTCAAGAGCATGCCCTCGTGGCTCGGCGAGAAGCTGCGGCTCCCGGCGCGGATCCGCAAGAACCTCGGGGGGTGGCGGCGGCGGGGGATCATCTTCGCCGAGCACCACCAATCGCACGCCGCGAGCGCGTTCTTTCCGAGCCCGTTCGACGAGGCCGCGGTGCTGACGCTCGACGGCGTGGGGGAGTGGACGACGACGAGCCTGGGGGTGGGGCGGGGGAACCGGGTCGACCTGATGCGGGAGATCCGGTTCCCGCACTCGCTCGGGTTGCTCTATTCGGCGTTCACCTACTTCACGGGGTTCAAGGTCAACTCGGGCGAGTACAAGCTGATGGGGCTGGCGCCGTACGGCGACCCGGTGTTCGTCGAGGTGATCAAGCGCGAGATCGTCGATATCAAGCCGGACGGGTCGTTCCGGCTCAACATGCGGTACTTCAACTACTGCCAGGGCCTGACGATGACGAACGACCGGTTCGCTCGGCTGTTCGGCGGGCCGAGGCGGTTGCCGGAGCAGGCGATCACGCAGCGGGAGATGGACCTGGCGGCTTCGATCCAGACGGTCACCGAGGAGATCATGCTCAACGCCGCCCGGCACGCCCACGCGGTCACCGGGATGAAGCACCTCTGCCTGGCGGGCGGGGTGGCGCTGAACTGCGTGGGCAACGGGCGGATTTTGCGGGAGGGCCCGTTCGAGGGAGTCTGGATCCAGCCCGCATCGGGGGACGCGGGCGGGGCGCTCGGGGTGGCGCTGCACATCTGGCACCAGGTGCTGGGAAGGCCCCGGTCGGCGGCGGCGCTGGATTCTCAGCGGGGCTCGCTGCTCGGGCCCGCGTTCGACCGGGACGAGATCGGCCGGTTCATCGGGAGCGTCGGCGCGGTGGCGACGCGGTTCGACGACGAGGGCGACCTGGTCGAGCGCGTCGCCGAGCTGCTGGATTCGGAGATGGTGGTGGGGTGGTTCCAGGGGCGGATGGAGTTCGGGCCCCGGGCGCTGGGGTGCCGGAGCATCCTGGGGGACGCGAGGTCACCCCGGATGCAGTCGGTGATGAACCTCAAGATCAAGTTCCGGGAGTCGTTCCGCCCGTTCGCGCCGAGCGTGCTGGAGGCCCGGGTGCACGACTTCTTCGAGACGCCGGACCGGCTGGCGAGCCCGTACATGCTGCTGTGCGCGGATGTCCGGCCCGAGAAGCGGCTGAGCGTGAACGGGGATCTCGCCGGGCTGGACAAGCTGCGGGCGTTGCGATCGGTCGTTCCGGCGATCACGCATGTGGACTGCTCGGCCCGGCTGCAGACGGTCGACCCGGATCGGCACGGGCGGTATTGCCGGTTGCTCGAGGCGTTCGAGCGGCGGACCGGGTGCCCCGTGATCATCAACACCAGTTTCAATGTTCGGGGCGAGCCGATCGTGTGCTCGCCGGAGCACGCGTACCGATGCTTCCTGGCGACGGACATGGACGCGCTCGTCCTCGGTGATTACCTGCTGCTCAAGCGGGAGCAGCCCGGGGGCGGGGCGTCGCGTCGGGACGAGTACCTCGCGCAGTTCAAGCTTGATTGACTCGGGGAGCACGCTCGCGATGAAGGCCCAGGACCGGTCCATGCCGAACGAACGCGTCTTCGCGGGGCTGTGGGCGCTGTTCTTCGTGCTGCTCGCCCTGCTGGCGTGGTGGAAGCCGGGCGGCCTTGTCGGCGCGGCGATCTTCACGGCTCTCGCCGGGAGCATCTCGCTGGTGTTCAACGGTGAAGTCCCGCGGCGGACGCAGGCCCGGTTCGTGCTGTTCCCGCTCGGGTTGGTCGGGCTCTGGGGTCTCGCGGCGGTGTCGCCGGGGGCGTCGAGCTCGGTGGCGGCCGGTGTCGGCGTGCTCGGCGGTGCGGCGATGGTGGCGTCTCCAGGTTTGGCGCGGGGCGTCAAGGTGTTCTGGACGGATGCGGCTTCGCCGATCGGGTGGTCGGTGTCCGCGGCCTTGCTGGGGGTCGTGTATTTCCTGGTGATTACGCCGATCGGGGTGTGCATGCGGCTGGCGGGGCGGGACCCGATGCAGCGGGGCTTCCATGCCGGCCCGACCTATTGGGAGGCCCGCGAGGCGACGGAGGACCGCCGGCGGCACTATCGTCAGTTCTAGCGGGCGGTCGAGCCGCCACCGCGGGAGCAGCGATGACGACCAAACCCCAGGATCACGCGGACCGCCCCCCGACCGAGGATCGCGCGGGCGAGGACGACCGCAATGTCGGGCTCGCCCGCGAGTTGCTGGAGTTGATCCTCCACAACAAGAAGTGGTGGCTCGCCCCGATCATCGTCGTGCTGCTGGTGATCGGGGTGCTGGCGGTGCTCGGATCCTCGGCCCTCGCGCCGTTCCTCTACCCGCTCTTCTGACCGTCGCACGCGGGCGGGCACGCAGGAACGGGTCTAGGGTTGGGCACGCGAAGGGAGACCGCACCGTGGACGCGAGCGAACGGATCGAGCAGTTCAGGCAACTCTGCCAGCAGGACCCGGGCAACGACATGGCCCATTTTTCGCTGGGCGGCGCGCTGGCCCAGGCGGGGCGGCACGCCGAGGCGGCGGCGGCCTACCTGAAGTGCACCGAGATCACCCCGGAATTCAGCAAGGCGTACCAACTCGCGGCGTCCTCGCTCATCGAGGCCGGGGAGACGGAGCGGGCCGTCGCGGTGCTGGAGCGGGGCTACCGGGTCGCGAGCGAGCAGGGTGATCTGATGCCGAAGAAGGGCATCTTCGAACTCATGAAGAAGATCGGGGCGGCTGTTCCGGCTGAACCGGCGTCGCCCGCCGCCACGGCGCCGGGGGACGGCTTCGTCTGCGCCCGGACGGGCCGCCCCGGGACGCGGATGCCGCGGGCCCCGTTCCGCGGGGCGGTGGGGGCGTGGATCCAGGAGAACATCTCGAAGGAGACCTTCGACGAGTGGATCGGCCTGGGCACGAAGATCATCAACGAGCTGCGGCTGGACCTGAGCCGCGACGCCGACGACCTGGTCTATGACTACGGGATGCGTCGGTTCATCGGGTTGACCGACGAGAAGTACGCCGAACTCGCGGGCCGGGCCCCGGAGGACTGCCCGGGCGAGTACCGCGAGTTGATCGACACGATCCTGACGCGGAGCGGCCGGCTGGAGGAGTTCGGCGGCGAGTTGCACAAGCGGGTCTGAGGCTCACCCCGCCGTGCCGGGTGGAGCGGGGAGCGTGATCGAGAAATCCGAGCCGCGGCCGGGCTCGCTGACGAGCCCGAGCGTCCCGCCGTGGGCCTCGACGATGCGCCGGGTGGTGGAGAGGCCGAGCCCCGAGCCTCCGCGTTTGGTGGTGAAATAGGGCTCGAAGATCCGCTCACGCTGCTCGGCGGCGATTCCCGGACCTGTATCGATGACATGAAGAACCGGGCTCGCCCCTTCGCGGGTCCGCTCGGTGGAGACGCGGAGAATGATCTCGCGCGGCTTGCCCTCGACGCCCGCGTCCGAGGACATCGCCTGCGTCGCGTTGAGCATGAGGTTCAGCAGCGCCTGCTTGAGGTGGGGGGTATCGACTGTGGCCCGCACCGGGGCGGGCGGCGCCTCGACGCGGAGGCGGATCCGTTCCTTCTCCGCCTGCGGCAGGAAGAAATCGGCGAGCTCGGTGACGATCTCGACAAGGTCGGCCTCGGCGGGCGCGAGGCGCATCTCGCCCGCGAACTCGAGGAAGTCGGTCAGGATGCCGCGGAGGCGTTCGGTCTCTCGGGTGAGCGTGCCGATGCGCCGCCGGACGCGGGCGCTCTCGGCGGGGTCGATGGGCAGTTCGGCGATCGACTCGTCGAGCAGCTGGGCGTTCATGCCGATCGTGGAGAGCGGGTTCTTGATCTCGTGGGCGAGCCCCGCGGTCATCGCGGCGACCTCGGCCATGCGGCGGGCGGCGGCCGACCGCTCCGCGTCAAGCCGGGCGCGGGCCCTGCCCCGGGCGACCACGACGGACGCCGCGGCGCAGAGGCCGGCCCCGATCAGGATTCCCAGAATGAACAGCTGCACGGGATGAGAAGATTACCGCGGCGAGCAACGGTGTGGACGAGCAGGCCGGGCGATCAGCGGCGGGGCGTGCGGGCGTATTGCCGCTTGGCGAGCACATCGACCTCCGCCTCCTGCCGGCGGATGACCCGCGTGGCCCGCCAGCCCTTGTCGGAGTGCTCGGCGTCGTACTCCACGGCGGAGCCGTCCTTCAGGACCCGGAACCCGTCGCCCTCGATGACGCTGAAGTGGACGAAGATGTCCTGGCCCTGCGGCCCGACGATGAAGCCGAACCCCTTGCGGGGGTCGAACCACTTGACCTGTCCTTCGATCTTCTCGAGCCGATCGGCACCTTCGCCTGGCATGACAGCCCCCCGAGGCGTGAATGGCGTGCGCTATTGGGGACTAGACCCGGGTCCCGCCCGACACGCGGCACCCCGGCTGGCGGAGCGACGCTCCGCGTGCGCGGCTGAATCCCGGCACCGATCACGCCGGCCCACTCGGCCCGCGATCGCGGTCGTCACTCCGGAATCCCCTGATTTCACGAGACTCCCCACTCGACGCGTTGGCCACGAGGACACCCCCACGCGGCCCTTCGCGTGACAATATACAAAAATCGTTGTCATCCTGTCAATCAGGCAATGACAAAGAAGCCCTCCCCCACCGAATGGGGGAGGGCGGCGGAGAATGACTTGGACCCCCCGGCCTCAGGCGCCGACGGTCTCGGTGGTGGCCTCGTCGGCCATCGCCTGTTTGCGGCTGAGCTTGATGCGGCCCTGGTCGTCGACGAGGATGACCTTGACCTTGACCTGGTCGCCGATCTTCACGACATCGCTGACCTTCTCGACATACCCGTCGGCGAGCTCGGAGATGTGGCACATCCCGTCGGTTCCCGGCGCGATCTCGATGAAGGCGCCGAAGTCCTTCACGCTGACGACCTTGCCCGAATAAACCGTGCCGGGCTTGATCTCCTCGCAGATCGCGGAGATCTCGGCCTCGGCGGCCTTGATCTTCTTGCCGTCGGGGCTCGACACCATGACGGTGCCGTCGTCCTCGACATCGATCTCGACGCCGTACTTGTCCTGCAGGGCGCGGATGGTCTTGCCGCCGGGCCCGATGAGCTTGCCGATCTTGTCCGGGGAGATGTGGAGGGTGAGCAGGCGCGGGGCGTAGACGGAGATGTCCTCGCGCGGGGTGGGGATGCACGCCTCCATCTCTTCGATGATCTGGAGCCGGCCGACGCGGGCCTGCTCGAAGATCCTGACCATCTGGCCCACGCTCAGGCCGCGGGCCTTGAGGTCGAGCTGGACGCCGGTGATCCCGTCACGCGTGCCGGAGACCTTGAAGTCCATGTCCCCGAAGAAGTCCTCCTCGCCGATGATGTCGGTGACGAAGACTTCGTTCTGGTCGTTGTCGTCGGTGAACCGCCCGACGGAGATGCCGGCGCAGGTGTTGACGATCGGCACGCCGGCGTCCATGAGGGCGAGGCACCCGCCGCAGACCGAGGCCATGGACGACGACCCGTTCGATTCGGTGATGTCGCTCACGATGCGGATGGTGTAGGGGAAGTCCTGCGGGCTGGGGAGGATGCCCAGGAGGCTGCGCTCGGCGAGGGCGCCGTGGCCGATCTCGCGGCGGCCCGGGCCCATGATCCGCTTCGCCTCGCCCGTGCAGAACGGGGGGAAGTTGTAGTGCAGGGTGAACTTCTTGGAGTACTCGGGCAGCAGGCCGTCGACGATCTGCTCGTCCTTACCGGTGCCCAGCGTGCAGGAGACGAGGCTCTGCGTCTCGCCGCGCTGGAAGAACGCGGACCCGTGCGTGCGCTGGAAGACGCCGACGCTCATCTCGAGCGGGCGAATCTCTGTGAACTTGCGCCCGTCGGCCCGGATGCCCTTCTCGACGATGAGCCGGCGGGTGGTCTTCTTCTCAAGGGTGCGGAAGGCCTCCTTGGCGAAGCCGCGGGCCTTCTCGGCCTCCTTGGCCTCGGCGACGGTGCCGCCCTCCCTGAGGGGGAAGTGCTCGTCGAGGAAGGCCTTCTTGATCTCGTCGACGCGGGTGTTCCGCTCGGTCTTGCCCGGGATCTGGCGTGCCTCGGTCATCGCGGCGCCGCAGACCTCCTTGCACTTGGCCATGATCGCCTCGGGCACGAGGTTGAGGTTGCCGAGGCGCTTCTCGACGCCGGCCTTCTTGGCCAGTTCCTCGATGGCGTCGAGCGTCAGGGCGATCTGCGTCTCGCCGAAGCGGATGCACTCGATGAGCTCTTCATCGGGGATCTCGGCGGCGCCGACCTCGATCATGTTCATGCCGTCGCGGTGGCCCGAGAGCACCAGGTCGACATCGGAATATTCGAGTTGGCTGACCGTCGGGTTGATGATGTGGGTGATGGTGTCATCGTCGTTGAAGACACGGCCGACGCGCACCGTGGCGATCGGGCCCTCGAACGGGCAGTCGCTGATGGCCAGCGCCGCCGAGGCCGCGGTGCCCGCGAGGACATCGCTGTCGTTCTCCCCGTCGTGGCTCATGACCCAGCACTGGACCTGGACCTCGTCGATGAACCCGTCGGGGAAGAGCGGGCGGATGGGCCGGTCGATCATCCGCATGGTGAGGATCTCCTTCTCGTTGGGAGCGCCCTCACGCTTGCGGAACCCGCCCGGGAACTTGCCCGCGGCGCTGGTCTTCTCGCGGTAATCGACCGCGAGCGGGAAGAAATCGAGCCCCGGGCGCGGGTCGGCCCGCACCACGGTCGCGAGCACGGTCGTCCCGCCGTAGGTCGCGAGAACCGCCGCGCCCGCGAGCTTGGCGACCTTGCCGGTCTCGAGACGGAGCACGCGCCCCCCGATTTCCCGCTCGACCACGATCGGACTGGTGAATTCCATGAGTTCTGCCTTTCCGGCCGCGCCTCGGCGGCCTGCGGTCCCCGGGCGCTCGGCCCGGGGCCCTTGTCGCGTCCGGGGGTGAGACCCCTGGCGCGGATCTTGTTCCATCGGCCCGCTTGGAACCGGAATGGCAGAAGGCGTGGCGCCGTCCCCGGACGACGCTGCGCCGACTGCCGCTCCATCGCCGCGGGCCGACACACAAACAAACGAAAAACCCGCGTCCGGCCTCCCGGACGCGGGTCGGGGTTACTTGCGGAGGCCGAGGGTCTGGATCGTCTTGCGGTAGGCCTCTTCGTTCGTCCGCTTGAGATAGCGGAGGAGGCGGTTGCGCTTGCCGACCATGAGCACCAGCCCGCGGCGGTTGTGCTGGTCCTGCTTGTTCTCGCGGAGGTGCGCGGCGACCTGCTGGATGCGGGCGGTCAGCAGCGCGATCTGGACCTCGGGCGAGCCGGTGTCCTTCCCGTCGCGGGCGTGCTGGGCGATCACGGACTGCTTGATCTCGGGGGCGAGCGGCATGGAATCTCCTGGTCTGTCTCGGTCGCCGCTGCCCCCGACACGGGAGCAGCCCGGGCGCCGTCGATCCCGGGGCCGGTCCCGCCGGGCAGGCCGGACCCCGAGGCTGCAAAATATAGGCGTGCCCGGGGTTCGGAGACAACGGCGATCTGTCCGGGGCCCGTCCGGCACACCGGGACCGGCCGGGATTGCCCGGGTGGCGCTCGGGTGCCGGGGCCCGATCTCCGATAGCATCCGGGCATGTCCTCACTCTCGATCTCCCGCCGCGTGGCCACCCTCAAGCCCTCCGTCACGGTCGCGTTCACGAACCGTGCCAAACAGATGCAGAGCGAGGGGATCGATGTCCTGGCCTTTGCGGCCGGGGAGCCGGACTTTGACACCCCCGCGCCGATCAAGCAGGCGGCGATCGACGCCCTGAACGCGGGGCAGACCAAGTACATGCCGACGCTGGGCGACATGGCGACCCGGCAGGCGGTCGCGAAGAAGCTGACGGAGGAGAACGGGATCCCGGGTCTGACCGGGGAGCACATCGCGATCGGCGCGGGGGGCAAGCATGTCCTGTTCTCGGCGCTGCACTGCCTGCTCGACCAGCCCGGCCCGGGCGAGGCCCCGTGGGAGGTCCTGCTCCCGGTGCCCGCGTGGGTCTCCTACCGCCCCATCGCCGAGATGGCGGGGGGGAAGGTGGTCGAGATCCCGACCACGGTCGAGGACGATTTCCGGATGAGCCCCGAGCAGTTCGCCGGGGCGATCACGCCGCGGAGCAGGGTGCTCATCCTGAACTCACCGAGCAACCCCTGCGGGACGATGTACACCGAGGAGGATCTTCGCGCGATCGCCGCGGTGGTCGCCGAGAAGGCGGACTCGGTCGCCCCGGGCCTGGTGATCCTGACCGACGAGATGTACGAGAAGATCGTCTTTGGGGGGATCGATCACTTCTCGATCGGATCAATCGACGCGGTGGCGGACCGCACCCTCACGCTCAACGGGCTCAGCAAGGCGTTCGCGATGACCGGCTGGCGCATCGGGTACGCCGCGATGCCCGGGAAATTCGGCAAGAAGCTGATCTCGGCCCTCGGCACGCTCCAGGGGCAGATGACCACGAACATCACCAGTTTTTGCTACCCCGCCATCCGCTGCGCCCTGACCAGCCCCGCGGTCGCCGAGGAGGTCGAGAAGATGCGGCTCGCCTTTGCCTCGCGTGCCGACCTGATCAAGCGGCGGCTCGACGAGATCCCGGGCGTGCGCTGCCCGACGCCCACGGGCGCGTTCTACGCCTTCCCCGATATCTCCGATCTGTTCGGGCAGACCACGCCCGGCGGGCGGATCCTCGGGTGCGCGATGGACCTCTGCGAGGCGCTGCTGGACGAGGCCCGCCTCGCGTTTGTCCCCGGGGAGGACTTCGGCGGGTGCGGGCCCGAGCATGTCCGCATTTCCTTCGCCTGCTCCGAGGCGCAGATCAACGCCGGCATGGACCGTTTCGCGAAGTTCGTCTCGGGGCTCGCCTGAGCGGGCGGCGCCCGTCAGGAAACGACCGACCCCGGGGCGATCTCGCTCATCGGCGTCAGCACCACCACATTCCGGTCCGCCCCTTCGCCCTTGGGCGCGTCGCTCGCGGCGAGCAGCATGCCGCGGGACTCCTCGCCCCGGATCTTGCGCGGCGCGAGGTTGGCGACGATGACGATCCGCCGGCCCACCAGGTCCTCCGGCTTGTAGTAGTCCCGGATCCCGGCGCAGATCTGCCGCGGCTCGCCCGAGCCGTCGTCGAGTTGGAGCTTGAGCAGCCGGTCCGCGTTCGGGTGCGGCTCGGCGCTGGTCACGACCGCGACGCGGAGATCGACCTTCGCGAATTCCTCGAAGGCGATCTGCGGCTTGAAGAACGAAGCGGGCTGGGTGTCGGCGGTGTCCTGCGGCGTGCCGGCGTTGGTCTCGCTCATGGGGCTCCCCTGGATGAAAGGCGAGGCCGACTCTAGGTTCGGTGCGCCGGAAGGGATTTGGATGAGCCGCGAAGGATCGGGTGCGGCCCCCGAGGGCGGCGCCGGGTTGCGCCGATGCGGCCGGGGTTTGCCCGTCCGCCGGGAAGGCAGGAACGACGCGCCCGCATCAGGGGGCGTCGCCCGGGTCGACCCATCTCCCGTCGCGGTACACCGACAGGCGGGGATCGATCCCGATCGCGGCGGTCACCAGGGCCGGGTCGGGGTCGCGCAGGGGCTCGCCGAGATCGGCGGCGAGTTGGGCCCCCCAGGAGCGCTGCACCCCGGCGAGCACCCGCGATTCGAACCGCAGCGTCGCCAGGAACGCGCGGGGCGAGAGGGCCCAGCCCGGATTCCCCTGGCAGGTGAAGCACCGGGCCAGTGCCACCTCGCCGCCTTGCGGCGTGCGCACGGCCCGCGCGTTGCGGCACTCGGGGCATGGCCATCGCTCCGCCTCGGCGTCGAGGACCGAGAGCACATCGCCCGGCCCCGCGTCGGTCAACAGCCCGCTGTACCACCCGAAGACATCGCGCACCGCGGGGTCGCGGAGCATCTCCCGCGCGCGCACGCCCTCGCCCGCTCGGAGCAGGCCCAGCGTGGTGGCGGCGCGGAACGCCGACTCGCGGCTGACCTCCCGCTCCACGGTCCGGCTCCAGTCGGGCTCGCTGTACCGCGGGTCGATCAGGCGGACGATCGACCAGAGCCAACGCCGGTCTCGCTCGAACCGGGCCGTGTCGGCCAGGGCGATGCACGCGCTCGCCTGCACGGCGGGGCTCCTCCGGTCGACCCGGGCGAGCTCGTAGGCGAGCGCAAAGAGCCGGCGGGCGAGGGCCCGGCCGTCCTCACCGCTCGCCAGGACGAGCACCTCCTCCCCGAGGCGGAGATACCCCTCCGGATCATCGGGGCGCAGCGACTCGAGGCGGTCTGCGAACCCCGGGGACACGCCCGGCCCGGCCTCCCACTGGGCCGACGCGGTCCCTGTCGGGCCGAGGGTGCCGATGAGCAGGATCGCGAGCGTCGTCAACGCGGGACGGATCATGCGGCCTCCTCCCCGAACCTGAGCATCCAGAGCGCGAGCATCAGGCGTTCCGTGTGGGCGATCTGGAGCAGCACACTCCCGGAACGCCCGCGTTCGGAGGTGTGCGCGTCGAGCATCGCGGAGACGCGTGTGGCACGGTCGGGCTGCTCGGCGGCGACCACCAGCGCCATCAGCTCGGCGAGCGCGAGCTGCTCGACATGAAACTGCTGGATGAGTCCGGAGGCCATCGCCAGCCGGGCTCGGCGGCGGCGTTCGATCTCGTCGAGTGTCAACCCGGGCAGGCCCGAGGGTGGGCGGTTCGCCGCGACGCCCCGCCACTGCTCGACAAGCCCCGAGGCCGACACGCCCGCGGGCGGGGGCGAGGCGCCCGAGGCCCCGGGCCCGCGGGCCGCGAGGTCGTACGCCTCGTCGAGCAGCAGGGCGATCGCGTCGAGCTTGGCGTAGTGCCCGTGCCCGGCGATGACCTCGAGCAGTTTCTCGACCAGGGCCCGCCGGGCCTCGGCCGGCCAGTCCGGTGCGTCGAACCGGGGCAGCGCCGCGCCCGCGACGACCTCGACGAGCCGGGCGTTGCGGTCGGTCCGGGGCAGGAGCGGGAGCAACTCGAGCAGCGCGTTGACGACCGTGGGTTGCGCGGCGTGGCGTTCAAGGACGGACGCGGCGGCATCGCGGACTCGCTGCGGCGAGCCCCGCAACGCCTCGGCGGCGAGCACCTCGGCCTCCATCGGCCCGAGCCGGTCACGACGCTGCGACAGGGCCTCGAGCAACTCGAGCCGTCGCGGAATCTGCGCCTCGGCGCCAAGGTACGACTCCGCCCAGGTGCTCATGTGCGAGGCGAAAAGCCCGGAGAAATCGGGCGTGGTCTTGCTGTTCAGCACGGCGTCGACGGGGTCGGCGATCGAGTTGAGCAGGTCGATCGCCGACGGGGTCTCCGCGCGCCAGAGCAGCGACGCCGACGCGTTCAGTCTCGCCACCCTGACGACGGCGGCGAGGCGTTCCGGGTCGTCGACGCCGTCCTCGCGGGGCGGCTGGGCGAGCGTCGCCGAGGCCGCCGCGGCGAAGGCGTCGAGCGCAACACCCTGGTCGGCGTTCGCGTCGAGCCCCCAAAGGGCGCGGTAGCGCTCGCGGAGCTCGCGCCGGGCGTACTCGCTCGCGGACGCGGGCAGCACCATGGAGGGATCCACCCCCTCGGCGCCGCTGCGTGTCGCGAGCGCCAGCGTGATCAGGTGTAAGTCGGCGGCGCGGAGCGAGCGGTCCTCGAACGCCCGCAGCAGCCAAGCCCGCGCGGGGCTGTCTGGTCGCCAAGACATGGAACTTACCAGCAGCGAGGCACCCTCCGCGGTGGCGCCGCCGGTCTCGGGCCGGGCCCTCAGCGCCGCCTCGGCGGCGCCCACGATCATGGATTCGGCGAGCAGCCCGTCCCCGGGCGTTGCCGCCCTCGCGGCCTCGATCCAGTCCCGCCACGGCTCGAGCCCGGCGCCCGAGTTCGCAAGTCGGCCCGCAAACGCCCGCAGCGCCGCGACGGCGCCGGCCTGGAAGGTCTGCGCATTCGGCGCGATCCCGCCCGGGATCCGGAGCAACGCCGTGTCGACGCGTCGCACGATCGTCCCCGGGAGGTTCTGCTCGCGGCGGAGCCTCACCAGCATCCCGACAGACCAGGTGGCCTCTCGGAGCGCCTCGCCCGTGGCGTTTTCGCGCTCGCGCAGCCCGGAAACGCCCCGCTCCAGCGCGCCCAGCGCCCGTTCCGCGAGCGCCCGTTGCCCCGCGACCCGGTAGATGTAGGCCACGATCTGGTCGTGGCACGCCGTGAGATCGGCCGGCGAAAACCCGGTCCACCGGGCGGCGAGCGCGGCGGTCGCTCGCTCGAACGCCGACGCGGAGGTCTCCAGATCGACCGCGAGCCCGTCGACGGCGACGGTCAACTCGTGGAGCACGGCCGGGCCGCTGTCGAGCGGGCGGGCCTGAGGAAGGGCTGCGAGATCACGATCGGTCACCGGCGTGTCCGGCTGGCGCGGGGGCGGGGCGGGTGAAGCGGAAGGACCCGGCGTCTCCGGGTCGGGCGCCGATAAACCGCTGTCGAGGGCACGCACCGCGATCCACGCGCCGAGCCCCGCAAGAGCGATGACAAGGCAGACGAGCGCCACCGCCGCCCCCGCGGACAACCCGACCGCCCGCGCCGTGGCGTCACCCGAGGGCGTCGCGGCCGCCGTTGGAGTGGGCGACCGGGCGGGGCCCGGAGCCAAGGCCGGCGGGGCTGCGATCGTGACCTGGGCGGCGGGGAGCAGGCCGCGGATCGCGAGCATCGCCTCGTTGGTCCGATGCCCGCGAAGGTGGGCAATCTTCAGGTAGTGCTGCATCGCGCGGGCGTTCCAACCCCCCGCGCTCGCGATGCACCGGATGAGATCCGCTTCGAGCGAACCGACGCTCGTCGGCCTCGGGGCCCGAGCCGAGGCGGGCGGGGGTGAGGCCTCGGCCCGTACGCGATCGGCGACGAGGCGGCGGAGCAACTCGGTGCGCACCGCGTCGTCGAGCAGGTTCGCGGCCGACGCGTGCACCGCGAGCCTCGCCTCGTCCGCCGCGGGCGTCCGCGCCTCGGGGTGCCGGTCGATGCGGGCCATCGCCGCGTGCACCGCGTCGAGCACCTCGGCCTCTCCGACCTCGCGCACCGGCAACCCCAGCACGCCGAAGGGGCCGTGCCGGACCGCCCCGGGCCCGAGGAAGCGGGCGACCGGGTCGGGCACGGGCGGGACGGGGCGATCGCCGCGAGGCGCGTTCACGGCTCGGCCCTCCCCCCGGCGCGAAGGCGGACCTCAAGGGCCGCGAACCGATCGCCCCAGGGCGGGGGGCCGAGCATGGGGTACAGCACCTTGTGCTGATCGAGGGCCGCCCTCGCCTCGTCGGGGCGGAGTTCGGCGAGCACGCGGAGCGTTTCGTGTTTCGCCTCGAACCAATCCCGCTCGCCCTCGGGCAGCGATCGCGTGAGCGTCGCCCATGCGTCGTAGGCGAGTTCACGGTCGCCCGCCGACTCGGCGTTGCGGCCGAGCCGGCGGAGCAGGGCCGCTGTCGGCGCGTGACCCGAGCGCACGCGTCGGTCGATCGAGATCGCAGCATTCAGGAGCCCGCGGTCGGCCTGGGCCTCCCAGACCGCGGTCGCGGCCTCCGCCGTCGTCTCGGCGATGGAGAGGTGCGCCCGATCCGGGACTCCCTCCCCGAGGAGGCGAACGCCGATCGCCGTGACGCGCCGCGCGTCGCCGACCTCGCGGGTGCGGCGCCACCGCTCGACAGCCCGGGAGAACAGGAAGCGGTCCGCCGCGTCGAGGAATCGCCCCCCGATCGACTCCAGTTCCGCGTGGGCCCGCTCCCTTCCTTGCTCGTCGCCGGTCGCCAGCGCCAACTGAAGGCGGCGGTACGCCAACTCCCCGCCGAGCTCCGAAAGGCCGGGAGACGCGGCCCCGGCCCGGGCCCGGACCTCGTCGATCGCCGCGAAGGCGCGGCGGGCCGAATCCGTGTCGGTCGCGAGCGGAGTCAACGCGGCGTCGAGGGCCTGCCTCGCTCGGAGCAGGACCGACTCGGTGAGGTCCTCGTCGCCCGCCCGGGCCGCGGGATCCCGGAGTCGGCCGAGGTCATCGTCCAGGCAGTCGAACGCGACGGGCAGGAAGCGCCCCGCGAGTTCACTGCGCTCGGGTTCGCCGGAACCGGCGTACGCGCGGTAGAGCAGGTCCGCGGCCCGGCGTTGCGCGGCGGGGCGGAGCGGGGAGCCACGGTCGACCGCGAGCAGAACCGCGAGCGCCGATTCGTTGTCAAACAGGCCGTCGCCCGCGAACCGCAGCAGCAGCCTCGCCGCCCGCTCGTCGCGCGGGTGATTCTGTACGAAGAGCAACGCCGCGGCGTGGAGCCTGGTCTTGACCTCAACGCGCCCCTGCTCGAGGGCCCGTTCCAGCGAAACGACCGCCATCCAGAGCGCCTCGGCTTGCTGCGTCCCGGGCTCGACGAGCCTGGCGGTCTGCTCGAACCGCTCCGCTGCCTCGGCGGGCGAGTCCTTGTAGTAGAGCGAGAGCCCCAGCATGATCCCCGCGGCGGCACGCTCCTGCCCGAACGAGCCGGCGTCCGGGCTCTCGAACGCGTGGCGGAGCAGGTCGCTCGCCGTCAGGTACGCCGAGACAAGCCCGGGCTCCCGCGTCGGCAGCGTGTCGGGCAGGCCCGAATCGGCGTGGGCCGTCCTGGCGAGCCGGTACGCCCGCAATCCGGCGACATAGCGCCCGATGAACCCGTCCGACCCGATCGGGAGCGTGCCGTACCGCTCGACAAGGTCGATCACCTGCGCACTCTCGCCGCGTGCGAGGAGATCGCCCATCGCGGCCCCGGCGATGGGCTCGGCGGCCTCTCGGCGGGCGGCGTCGGAATCGGGCGCACGCAGCGCCTCGAGCACCTCGACCGCGAGCAGCCTCGCCTCGCTCGTGCGCAGCGGGTCCGTCGCCCGTTCGCCGAGACGGGCGCCGCGGCGTTGCTCGACGGCGCGGGAAAGCGCGTCCCACCGTCGGCCTGTCGCGAGCACCGTCACCTGCCGCGAGAAGATCTGGTCGAGCACGCCGGGGTGCAGGTCCTCGCTCTTGCGGATCTCGTCGATCCACATCGTCGCCGCGACCGGCTCGCCCCGCAGCGCATGGCAGAGCGCAACCGCCATCGCGGCCCGGGCTACATGCTCGTACCGGAGCAGCGACTTGGGGAGCCGGTCGAGCGTGGGGAGGCCCCCCTCGGCCCCGAGCAGGTAGCCGAACTCCGTGAGCGCTTTTTCCGCGGGCGCCGGGGATCCCGTCAGCAGGGCCGTGTAGTACAGCGACCAGCCCGAGTAGTACTTCGCCAGCGAGCGCTCGCGGCGGGCCTGGGCGAGGTCGCCGCGCAGCTCCGGGAGATCGACCACGCCGCCCGAACGCTCCCGCCGCTCCAGGGCCTCGACGCGCCGGTCCGCCCGTTCCCCGAGCAGCGAGAGCTGAACGGCGGTGGCGTCCAGCGTCGCCGTCGCCTCGCGGCGTTCCTCGTCGCTCGCCAGCCGGAGCCGGGATCGCTCCGCGACCTCCTCGGCGAGCAGGTACCGGGACTTGATCAGCGCGATGCGCAGATCAAAGGTGTCGGCGGCGGGGACCTGTTCGAGCAACGCCGCGCTCAACGCGGTCAATTCGTCGCGCTCCGCCTGTGAGTCGGCCTGTTCGAGCAGCTCGGCGTAGACCCGCCCAAGCCGCTCGGCGATCTCGACCCGCGGGGTCCCCGTCGACTCGGCGAGGCGGTGGCGAAGGTGCTCGGCCAGCAGGTCGCTCAGCCCGCGAGCGCGCAGGTACGCCTCGAGGACCCCCGCGGGGGAATCATCGCCGATGCCGTCGGACGCGACGGGCTGGGCCCACGACGGCGCGGCGAGGAGCGCGGCGACCGCGCCGAACAGGCTAGGGCTGGCTCGACGGAACATAGCTCCTCTTGACAAACCCCGCGTCAAAGGCCGCCTGCATCGCGCCGGCGACATCCGCGATCGGCACCGCGTCGCTCACCTTGAAGACCACACCCTGCTCCTTGGGCAACGCGTTGAACAGGTTGCCCAGCGTCCGGAGCGAGCGGACGCGGTGCGAGCCCAGCTCGTACACCGTGGCGCCGTCCACGATCCGCACGCGCACCACCTGCGGCTGCAGCGGCGCGGCGGCCCGGCCGCCTTCGGTCGCGAGCGATGAACTCAGGCGGTCCTCGTCCGCCGAGAAGCTCGCCGTGACCATGAAGAAGATGAGCAGCAGGAAGACGACATCGATCATGCTCGTCATCGGGAGCGTGCCGAGCAGGCCCTGGTCGTCGCGTTGCCTCGCGCCGAGCCGCATCTCACCCACCTCCCTCGGCGCGGGTCGCGATCGACCAGCGGCGGACCCCGATCCGGGCGAGCTCATCCGCGAGGCGGTTCAGCGCGCCCGCCGACGCCGCCCGGTCCGGGCGGACGAGGATCACCACGCCCGCCGCCCCGCCCGACCGCTCCGCCTCGCGCTTGACCAGCGCGACGACGCGGTCGAAGGCCATGGGCCGCGCGTCCACCGTGTACCCACCCTCCTTCGAGATGTCGATCACCAGCGAGGGCCGCGTCTCCGGGAGCTTCTCGCCGGGTTCGATCGGGAGGTCAACCGAGGTGCGCGAGATCTGCCCGAACTGCGAGGTGAACATAAAGAAGATGATCAGCTGCAGCACCACATCGATCATCGGCGTCAGATCGAAGCCGCGGACACGGGCTCGGCTCCGGCGTCGGCGGATCATCCCCGACGCTCCATCGGCCTCGGGGCCCCGCCCGCCGCCGGGGCGCGTTCGATGTGCAGCGTCAACTGTTCGATCACGCCCCCGATCTCGGTCACCAGGTGGTCGATCCGGTTGCGGAGGAAGGTGTAGATCGCCGTGCACGGGATCGCGACGATCAGCCCCATCACCGTCGTGATGAGCGCCTCGGAGATGTTCCCCGCGAGTGAGTCGGGCCGCACCGGGCCCTCGGTCGCGCTGATCGTGTCGAACGCCCCGACCATGCCCACGACCGTGCCCAGCAGACCGAGCATCGGGGCGATCGACGCGGCCAGCCCGATGACATCCGTCATCCGCTGGAGCCTCGCCACCTCCTGCTCGCCCAGTTCCTCGACCGCGGTGCGCATCTCGAGGAACCCGAACGGGGAGCGGGCGCATCGGCGGAGCGCCCCGCCCAGCACGCGGGTCAGCAGGCAGCGGTTCTCCTCGTTCTCGCAATATGCGATCGCGCCCTCCGTGTCGTGCCCACCCAGCAGCGCGTCGAGCCGCTCGATGTGATCCTCCGGCGCCAGCCTCGAGGCGCGGATCGTGAACAACTGCGTGATGATCACCGCCGTCACGAACACCGAGAGCAGCACGATCAGCAGCCCCACCTCGCGGGCCTGAAGGAGATAATCAAGCAACGACCGCTCCACGCCGATCGCGGCGGTCGCCAGCGTTCCGAATATCACGGCAGCCCCATCCTTCCGGGGCCCGGGCCCCACAACGCGCCAACCGCGGGCCAGCCCAGCACGGGATGGCCCGGGTATTCCTTCCGCAACTCGTCCGCGAAGACCCGCGCCGCCGAGCGGTCCCCGAGCGACTCACAGCCCACGGCGGCGTCGGCCAACGCCAGCCCGGTCAGGTAAGGTGAGACCTCCGCGTCGAGCGCGTGCACGGAGGCCAGCACCAGCACCCCCTGCCGCCTCTCCGGCTCGCCATCCTCGCGCAGGAGCGACCGCCCGATCGCAACCCGCGCCCACACCGAGCGCCACCCCTCGGCGCCGGGCACGGTCTCGGCGTCGAGCGCCCGCCGCGCAGCGGTGCGCGCCTCAACGCCACCGGCCTGGGCAAGGACCAGGTCCGCCACGAACGCGGCCCCCGCGCGCCGCGCCGCGATCCCCGCGGCTCGCGCCGTCGCGTCCGCGTCGATCGGGTCGCCCACCGCGTGCTGAGCCGCCGCCCGGTAGAGCACTCGCAACGCCCAGGCCTGAACCGCCGACTCATCGCCCTCCGGCATCGGCCCCGCGGCCCGGTCGGCGAACGCCCGCGCCGCCTCGTCATCGAACCAGAGCGGCGGCAGCGCCGGCACGAGCAGCGTCTTCGCGTCCAGCGACTCCGCCCCGACGCCCCAACGCGGGTCGCGCGACGGGGCCGATAGGAGTGTCTCGTACAAGTCGAAGTAGGCGTCCAGCGCAGCCGCGCGCGCCCCGCGACGCATCCTGCACCGCATGAGCCCCTCGGCGATCGCGGCCATCGAGGGGCCCCGCGCGCCCCGAAGCGACTCCATCGCCGCCTCAAAGAGCGGCTCGGCCCCGAAAGCGTCGCCCCGCTCCAGGCGGGTGACCGCGCGCCACGCCGCACGGCCGCCTTCGAGCCAGGCCAGCGTCTCCGGGGTCGCGTGCCCTTCGAGCGTGCGCACCCGGTGCCACCCGACCAGCCAGACGCCTCCGCCCGAGTCGATCTCGACCCCCGCGGCGCTGACGCCGCGGACATGCCACGCCCCCTCCGACGCGTCCCATGGCAGCGCCCGGAGCTGCTCGGCCGCCGCGGCGCCGGCCACCGCGATCCCGACGGCGATGCCGCAGAGCGCCCGCTTCACGGCGTGACCTCCACATGCCGGAAGCGTCCGCCCGAGTCGCGTGCGATCCGCTGCATCATCGTGCTCACCTCGCCCGCGATCGCGCTGTTCGCCCCGGGCTCGCCGAACAGGATGCAGTGCACCGGGATCCGGTAACGCCGGTTCATCGCCCCCACCAGGTCGGGCACCTCATCCCCGAACCGGCCGTCTGTCATGAAGTAAATCGCGTCGGGCTTCACACGCCGCCCGAACACGAGCTCGAACGCCGGCATCGGCTTGGTGCCCCCCATCGGCGCCGTCGCCCCGATCTGCCGCCTCGCCTCGTCCTTCGACCGCTCCGACGCGTCGCTCCACTGCGGCCGCCCTCCCAGCGGCTCGGGCTCGTCCGAGTAGAACACCACGAGGAATTCACCGTTCTCCGTCAGTTCGGAGATCGAGCGGGAGAGCTCCGCCTGCGTCCGCGACCACTTCTCCCCGCGCATCGAACTCGACCGATCCACGATGTAGGCGAACCGGCTCCCCTGCGCCTCGAGCCCGAAGAACGAGGCCCCGCCCCCGCCCCCGCCCGTCACCAGCGCCTCGCCGCTCTCGCCGACATCGCCCGCCCCCGCGTCCAGGTCGATCTCGAGTGTTGCCTCCGTGATCGAATCCGCCGCCGAGGGCATTGAACGCGCTAGGTCCACCGTCGCGGGGTCCACCGACGCCTCCGTCGAGGGCACCAGCGGCGTCGGCGCTTCCTCCGCCGCGACCAGCGAGGCGAGCTCGCTCTCGGTCATCACCGCGAACTCGACTTGGCTCGCCGGGCCCGCCCCGCCCGCATCCGCCCCCGGGTAGCGCACCGTCAGCCACCCCGCGACAACCATCACCACCAAGTGGATGAGCAACGAGAGCGCCGCCCCCGCGACCGCCGCCCGCGTCGCCCAGCGCACGATCCGCTCCCAGACCGACGCGCCCCCGGCCCCGCGGGCTGCCTCCTGCTCGGGTTGACCCCCCGCCTCATGCGGGGAGGGTTCATTGATCGGCATCAGTCCGGTCCAGTCGCGGGAGCGGTCGGCGGTGTCCCCCCGCGGCAGTGTACCGGGTGTCCCCAGGCCCCGGTCCCCTCACCTCTCTACCGCCGCCAACGCACGCCGGATGCAGCGCCCGCCCCCGAACCGGGGCCCGAAACCCGCCTGGCGCTTGACGCCGACCCTCGGGGCGCGTTTGCTCGCTCTCGGGGCCCCGCGCCGGGTCGCCCCGCGAGAAGAACCATGCCGACGAACGCCTCGACCGCCGCCTCTCCCGCCGCCCCTCCGCTCGCCGAGGTGAACGGCCCGCCGCGCCGCGTCCTGCTCAAGCTCAGCGGGGAGTCGTTCTGCCAGCCGGGCAAGTCCGGCATCGATGCGCAGGAGCTCCATCTGATCGCGTCCGAGATCGCCGAGGCCAAGGGCAACGGCGCCGAGATCGCCATCGTGGTGGGGGGGGGCAACTTCGTCCGCGGCGCCGACCTTGCCGAGCGGGGCGATATCGCCCGCGCCACGGCCGACTACATGGGCATGCTCGGCACCGTCATCAACGCCCTGGCCCTCAAGGACAAGCTCGAGACCCTCGGCGTCCCGGCCCGCGTCTGCTCGGCCCTGGAGATCCGCTCCGTCGCCGAGCCGTTCATCCGCGCCCGTGCGATCCGGCACCTTGAGAAGGGCCGCGTCGTCGTCCTCGCCGCGGGGACCGGCAACCCCTTCTTCACCACCGACACCTGCGCCGCGCTGCGGGCCACCGAGCTTGGGTGCGCCGCCCTGCTCAAGGCGACCAAGGTCGACGGGGTCTACACCGCCGACCCCGCCAAGGACCCCTCGGCCACGCGCTACGAGACGCTGACCTTCCAGGAGGCGCTCGACAAGCGGCTGAAGATCATGGACACCGCCGCGTTCGCCATGTGCCAGGAACACCGCATCCCGATCGTCGTCTTCGACTTCAAGAAGCGCGGGAACATCACCCGCGTCGTCCGCGGCGAGCGGATCGGGACCATCGTCACCTCTCGCTGAGCCCGCCCCGAATCGGGCCCGCCCGCGTCGAGTGTGTCTATCATTCCCCCTGCGAATACGGCGGCCGCGGCCCACCGAGCCGCCGACGCCCATCACGGAGACCTGCCGATGTCGACCACACCCGCCAAGATCACCGCCGAGGCCGAGTCCGCGATGAAGAAGGCCATCGAGTACCTCCAGCACGAGCTCCGCGGCATCCGCACGGGGCGGGCCTCGACGGCTCTGGTCGAGTTCGTGAAGGTCGATTACTACGGCTCGCCGACCGACCTCAAGTCGCTCGCGGCGATCAGCGTGCCCGAGGCCCACCAGATCCTCGTCAAGCCCTTCGACGCCACCGCGCTGCACTCGATCAAGCAGGCGATCGAGAGCGCCGGGCTGGGCCTCAACCCCCAGGTCGAGGACAAGACCCTCCGCATCAACATCCCCACGCTCGACCAGAACCGCCGCAAGCAGCTCGTCACCCAGGCCAAGAAGCACGGCGAGGAGCAGAAGGTCGTTCTCCGCAACACCCGCCGCGACGCCAACAAGCTCGCCGACGGGCTCGCCAAGCAGGACGGCCAGCACTTCCCGGAGGACGCGATCGCCGGGCTGAAGGACCAGATCCAGGAGATGCTCAAGAAGTACGAGGCCGAGATCGACACGGTCATCAAGAAGAAGTCCGACGAGATCATGGAAGTCTGAGCGACCATCTCCACAGAGCACGCAAAAACCCCCGTCATGGACGGGGGTTTCTTGTGCGCCGTGGATTCCGAAGACTCACTCGAACGAGATCACCCGCGGCGCCGTCAGCAGCACGGGCTCGCTCCGCAGCATCATCCCCATCGTGAACGCGTCCCGCAGCGCCTCGAACCGCCGCGGCCCCAGCACCTCGCGCAGGAACGCGAGCCGCTCGCCGAGCCCCGCCGAGCCCAGCGGCGATCGGATCATGCCGCCGAACGCCTGGCTCAGGATCTCCTCCAGCGTCGGGGGCTCGGGGAAGTCCATGATCTCGTACTCGTCCAGCGCGAGGTCCGCCGCAAGATCCTCCAGCGCGTCGTCCAGCGTCCCGACCTCGTCGGCCATGTTCAGCCGGACCGCGTCCTGCCCGAGGAAGAGCCTGCCCTCCGCGGTCTTCGACAGATCGATCCCGGGTCGCCCCTGGGCCACGCGGTCGGTGAACAGGGCGTAGGTCTCGGTCATCTTCTCGCGGATGAGCGCCATCTCCTGCTCGTCCCACCCCTCGACCGAGCCGAACATCGCCGCGTGTGGGCCGCGGGCCCGGGGCACGACCTTGATGTGGGCCTTGTCCATCAGCCCGCCCAGCGCGACCTTGCCCCCGACCACGCCGATCGAGCCCACGATGCTCGACGGGTTGACATAGACCTTATCCCCGCTCACCAGGATGTAATACCCGCCCGAGGCCGCCATCGATCCCACGCTGACCCAGACGGGCTTGTCCTCGCTCAGCCGCGTCAGGCCCTGCCAGATGACCTCGCTCGCGATCGCAGACCCGCCCGGCGAGTCGATCCGGACGACGACGCCCTTGATGTTCTCGTCCGCCGCGATCTTCTTGATCGCGTTGCGGACGGTCCGGCTCCCCACCGACGCCGACGAGAACGGGCCCTCCGGCGTCGAGTCGCCATCGACGATCGCGCCGTTGATGTGCAGCACGGCGAGGGTCGGGCCGGTCGTCCGCCGATGGGTCGGCTGGAACAACTGCGAGAAGACCAGGAACGGGTTGGACATGTCCATCCCCGCCTCTTCGCCCCCCCCGAGCTCGCCGCGATAGGCCAGGCTCTCGACGGGCAGGCCCTGCTCCTTCGCCCGGGCCTCGACATGCCCCATCAACTCGGTGAGGTCGACCTCCGCGTCGATCAGCCCCGCGTCGATCGCCGTCGCCCCGTCGGCCATCCAGCCCTTGTCCATCGCCCGGTCCAGCCCGGCGTCGTCAAGGCCCCGGCCCGCCTTGAGCGTCTCGCGCATGGTCGCGTACATCGCGTCCAGCAGCCCCGAGATGTTCTGCTCCCACGCGGGGCTGGGCGAAGACCGCGTCATCATCTCGTTGGCGCCCTTGTAGTCCCCGATCTGCACGAAATCGGCGTCCAGGCCCAGCCACGCGAGCGTGTCCGCCAGGTACATCTCCTCCATGTACAGCCCCGGGAGCATGACCGACCCGCCCTGCTGCACGATCACCTCGTCCGCGTACGCCCCCATCAGCAGCTCGCCCGGCCCGTAGTTCTCCGCGAACATATAGACCGTCTTGCCCGCCTCGCGGACCCACGCGATCGCCTGCCCGATCTCCTCGATGTCGCTCGTCGAGAGCTCCGCGTCCTTCATGCGCACAATTAGCGCATCCAGCCCATCGTCCGCCGACGCGTCGTAGAGCGTGTCCACATACCAGCGCACGGTCGGCGCCGTCTCCGCGAACATCGAGAACCCGGACTCCATCGCCGGCGGGGCGCCGGAGATCTCCAGCATCGCCACCCCGTACTCATCCGCCAACACACCCGCGGCCGACACCGTCAACGCCGCCGCCAGCACCCTGACATCCATGCGCATGCGAACACCTCCCGCGGGGGACACGCCCCGGCGTTGATTCGCACGCAGTCTATCACCCGTTTCAGGCTCGCCCCGCCCCCGGTCAGGCTTGCCTACCCATACCCGAGCCGCTCCAGGTCGTCCTCGTCGAGCCCGAATCGGTGCCCGATCTCGTGGAGGAGGGTGATCACGATCTCTTCGTACACCCGGTCGTCCGCCGGGCGGTCGTCGCCCTCCACGCGGCCCCAGCCGCCGGCCTGGGCGATGATCCCCCGCCTGAAGAGGTGGATATCCCCCTGCAGGTCCAGGGGGGGATCGACCCCCCGTTCCGTGTCCGGGATGCCGGTGTGCAACCCACACAGTTCCTCCGCCGACGCGGGATCGGCCGGGTCCATCCCGACATCGCGGAGTATCTCCGGCGTTGGCTCATCCAGCACGATCAGGGGGACCTCTTCGAGCAGGTCGCGCAGGGCATCCGGCAACGCATCGAGCGCCTCCTCCACCAACCCATCGAACCGGTCACGAACGGCCCGGGGCAGTCCCATCGGTGGCCTCCATCGATGAGAAGATATCGCTCAGCCCCGGCGCCGGGTTCAGGATGACCCCGCGCAGGCGGAGGACATCGACCGCGACCCCCACGAGCCCAAGGGTAAAAAGGAACGAGCCCACGGAGATGACCACCAGCTCAAAGGTGATCAGCAGGTCACCCGCGATACCGCCCGCCTTCCCGAAGAAGATGTGCAGAATGTCCCCGAACGAGGCCAGCGCGAGCGACCCGACCAGGGCCATCATCGGCTGGGTGTCAACCCGGCCCGTGCGCATCACCAGCGACCGCTCCGCCAGCGCCACCGCGTTGGCCCGCAGCCCCAGGACGATCACCACGATCAGCAGGTTCTCCGCCAGGCGGAGCAGCGCACGCCCCGTGTCCATGCCCATCGGGCCGATGAAGGGCGTCCCGATCATCGCGTCGTACCGGGCATGGAGCTGGTGGTGCACATACAGCAGGGGCAGATAGGTCAGCACCGCGCCCGCGGCCTTGAACGAGTCCCATCCCGCCCGGCCCGCCACGGGCCTGACCAACGCCAGGGCCCCGAGGCCGCTCAGGGCGATCCCGATAAGGCTCCAGTCGACCGCCCAGCCGAGGTGGACGCTCGAGGACCCGATGACCCAGATCCCCACGACCTCGGACAGGCGGAGCGACCAGACGAGCAGCGCGGCGGCGACCGCGGCCCATGCCCAGAGGATCATGGCGTGGGCCACGAGCCAGGGGTGCCGCACGGGTTTGAGTTCCTCGGCCCTGGGATCGACGCGGGCGAGGATCGTGGCCCGCACGGCGGTGCCGCACTCGGGGCACTGGGCGCGGATGGAGAGCCCGCGCAGGTTGTACCCGCACCCGATGCACGGGAGATCCCCGGTCAGGTCGTGCGCCAGGGGGGGCGTCGACCCGGGGGCGTCCGGTCGTTTCGATTCGGTCTCTTCCACGAAACCCATCCCGACGAGCGCACGAACCGTGGGTGATCCCATCCCCTGCCGTTTCGGGCGCTTGCAGCATAGCGTGGGCCGGGCGGCGCGGGGAACGGGTTCGGGCGTCGGCCCGCCCTATAGTCCGCCCCCGAGAACCGGCCCGCACCGACGCGGGCCCGCGCCGAGCGATGGGCATGCTTGAGAAAATCGCGCGACTCAGAGAAAGCGTGGCCTCGGTGTTCCTGGGCGACCGGGCGGTCATCGATCGTCTGATCCGCTGCCTGCTGGCCCGGGGGCATGTGCTCATCGAGGATGTCCCCGGTGTGGGCAAGACCGTGCTCGCGTCCTCGATCGCCCGCAGCATCGACGCGACCTTCAGCCGCATCCAGCTGACTCCCGACATGCTCCCGGCGGATGTCATCGGGGTGACGATCTTCGACCGCGAGGGGCATCGGTTCGAGTTCAAGCGTGGGCCCATCTTCGCCAACATCGTGCTTGCCGACGAGATCAACCGCACGACCCCGCGCACGCAGACCGCGCTGCTCGAGGCGATGAGCGACGGCAGTGTCTCGGTCGACGGGGTCGAGCACCGGCTGGCGCCCCCGTTTATCGTGCTCGCGACGCAGAACCCCTACGAGTTCGAGGGGACCTACCTCCTCCCCGAGAACCAGCTCGACCGCTTCCTCATGCGACTCAGCCTGGGCTACCCGACCGCGGAGTCCGAACGCCGGCTGCTGGACCTCCGGCCCGCGCAGACCGTGCTCGACCGGCTCAGCCCGGTGCTCGGCACGCGGGACATCGTCGAGCTCCAGGAGGCGGTGGACCGGGTCCGCCTCTCCGAACCGATCCGCGAGTACATCGTCCGCTTTGCCCGCGCGACCCGCGAGCACGACGCCATCGAGATCGGGCTGAGCCCGCGGGGCAGCCTCGCGCTGGCGCACGCCGCTCGGGCCACGGCCCTGATGGCGGGTCGGGACCATGTGATCCCCGAGGATGTGCTCGACAACATCGTCCCGGTCTGTGCGCACCGGGTGTTCCTCAAGGGCGACGGGTCGTCCATGAAGTGGTCCGCCGCCGCGGGCCGGCTCGAGGAGATCGTCCGCACGGTGCCGTCGCCCGCGTGAGGATCCCGACCGGAAAGGCCCCATGACGACGCCGATTCACGACAGGGTCGCGAGAATCCGGGCCGGCGACGACCCCGCCTGCCTGGCGAGGATGCCGTCCGGGTTCGCGATCCTCGGCAAGCATCAACCCGAGGGGATCGTGGGATGTTGCATGCTGCTGCCCGACCTGCCCGCGGATCTGCGGGGGAGGGCGGACCCGACGCCGGCCCACCTCAACGATCTCCCCCCGGCGGGGCGGGCGGCCTTCCTGGCGGACCTTGCCCTGCTGGGCGATGCCGTTCAGCGGGCGACCGGGTGCGAGCGGCTGAATTACCTGATCCTGTGCAACCAGGTGCCGGCTTTGCACGGGCATGTTGTGCCACGGTTCACGGACGAAGACCCGGCCCGCCGGCGGCAGGGCCCGTTCGAGGCGTACGACTTCGCCGCCGCGCGCCTGGCCGACCCGGTCGGGCGCGACGCGTCGCTGTTCGGGCGGCTCCGCGACGAGTTGCTCGGCTTGCTCGGCGGGCGCTGAGGGCGGGCTCAGCCTCCGGGGTTGGGCGGGGGGGTGACGCCGGCGCCGTTGAGCAGGATGCCCGGGGTGGCGTTGACCCGGTCGTAGGTGGCGGGGCGGTGGCACCCCGAGTTGCACGAGCCGCCGGTGTCGGTCTGCATGAAATTCAGCGGCAGCTCCCACTGGCCGAACTTCACGCTGTCGACCACATGGAGGGGGGAGTGGCTCGCGTGGGTCGCGTGGCACGACCGGCACGAGCGGCCGAGCCGATCCTGCTGGACATGCACGAAGTGCAGGTTCTTCTCCCCGTTGCGGAAGTTCGTCTCCGTCGCGGTCTGCGGGTTGAGCACGAGTTCCTGGGCGTGGCACTTGAAGCACAGGGCGTAGTGATCAAGGCTGAACGATTCGTAGAAGTTCCGCGAGTAGTTCGCGGCCAGGAGCATCCCGTGCTCCGAGCCGTGCAACTCGTGGCACCCGGTGCACAGGCCCTTGGCGACCGGGCCGTGCCGGACCGCACCCTCGGATTCGATCTCTGAGACCGCGGCGACGGTGCGGTCCTCGAGGACGATCGGCTTGTCGTGGCAGGCGAGGCAGGCGCCGATGGGGTTGTCGTGCAGCAGCCCGTCGTGGTCGCTGGCGTGGGGCTCGTGGCAGTTGAGGCACGCCTTGCCGTCGAGGACCGCAGAGTGTTTCACCGAGGCGTGGGTGGCCATCTGGAGAATGGGTTCATGGCAATCGGCGCAGAGCGCACGAGGGGCGAGCCGGAGATGGTCCTCAAAGTCCGACGCGTGGGCGTCGTGGCACTGCAGGCAGTCCCCCGTCGCGGGGTCGTGCGCGTGGGCCGCGGTCTGCATCCGCTGCCGCGTGTCCTCGTGGCAGGTCATGCACAGGTCGCGGCCTTCCCTGCTGAGGAGTCCCTTGTGGTCCGCGCCGTGCGCGCCGTGGCAGCCGAGGCAGTTGCCCTGGGCGGCGGGGGTGTGCATGTGGGTCCCCGCGATCGCGCCGTCATGGCAGCGGGCGCAGAGCCCCGCCTGGGTGTCGGCCTTGAGCAGCATGGAGTCGTGGGACCCGTGCGGGTCGTGGCAGCCGGTGCAGTCGCCCTGGGCGAAGGGCTCGTGGGAGATCAGGGCGAGCTTGGCGTCCGCCCCGACATGGCAGAAGGTGCACAGGGCGCTGCCCTGCCGCTTCATGACGAACGAATGCGCGGCGGGGTCCTGGTACTCGTGGCAGGCGTCGCAGGCGGCGATCGCCGCGGGCCCGTGCAGGACCTTGTGCTCGACGATCGGCGCGTGGCAGCCCGAGGTGTTGCAGTTGAGCACCCGCGTGGCGGGGGGGACGAGCGGGTTCGGCGTGGTCTGCGCCGCCGCCGCCCCGGCGAGTATCAGGATGGCGACGCAGAGGGGCTTCACCCTTCACTCCCGGCGCTGCCGTTGAGGACCTCGGTGATCTTCCCGAGCGCGCGCTCGAGAAGTTGCTCGGTGTACTTGGGGTTGTGGACGCCCCACGACCCGTCGAGCCTGACCAGGTCGAGCAGGGCCTCCGCCTCGCGGACCTTCTCCGAGTTCTCCGCGGAGAGCGAGGTGAGGTCGATCGACTCGAGTCGGGCGGTCGCCCGCTCGTAGAGCTTGCGGGTCGAGTTCTGCCACAGGGGGATCATCTGCTCGCCCATCCCGGGCTTGTGGCACTGGTCGCAGGACTCGGCCGACGCGGTCCGGATCTCGGCCCGGTCCATCGGGCTGTCGCTGTGGGCCTTCGATCGTGTGTGGCAGCCCGTGCAGTCGACATGGGCGAGGAACATGGGGTTGATGAGGCTCTCGGCCGGGGTCTCGGGGTGGGCCTCGCCCATGTCCGCGGCGAGCAGGTAGGCGTCGCGTTGGGCGGAGTGCTGGTCGATGTGGCACTTGCGGCAGTCGAACTGCTCGAGGGTCATCGCCTGGGCCGTGAGCCCGTGCTGCACGACGCCGTGGCAGCTGAAGCACTCGATCTTGTGCTTGCCCAGGGCGTGCACGCGGTGCATTTCCTCGACGGGGAGGGTCTTCTCGACGCCGAAGGTGTGGCACGCGATGCAGCGGCCGTCCTCGATGGGCTGGGGGGCGGCGGTGGTGTGGCGGTGGCAGGATTCGCAGGAGGCGCCGTACTCGAGGAACTCGGCGTGGTTGATGGTGAGGTCGCCGGACTGGATGATCTCCGTCGGGGCGTCGTGACAGTTGCGGCAGTTGCTGGGCGGGCGGATTTCCCCGGAGTTCGGCGTGCCGTCGGGGGCGGCGTCGAGCCCGGTGCGGGCGACCATGCGGATCTCGCCGATCGGGGCGCCGTCGCCCGGGGTGGCGTCGAAGCGGTCACGCTCGGTCAGGTGGCAGGTGATGCAGACGGTCGTGTTGACCTCGAAGTGCTCGTCGCCCATCACATGCGAGTGGCAGGTGCCGCAGGAGATCTCGACGCCCAGGTGCGTCCGCCCCAGGTGCTTGTCGTGGCGGAACTTGAAGCGTCCGTTGTCGATCGTCTTGCCCGCGAGGGTCTCGGTGGTGTGGCAGCCCGAGCGTGTGCAGGAGAGCGCGGTGACCGACGCGGAGGGCTTGAAGCTGGTCCGGGAAAGCAGGTCGTCCACCACCTGCCCCAGGCCGTTGAGCTTGGCGTGGACATAGCTCTCCATGCCGGGCTCGATGTGGCACTTGACGCAGGTGACATCCTTGTGCGCGCTGGTCTTCCAGGAGTCGTAATACGGATCCATGATGTGGCAGGAGCCGCAGAAGTTCGGCGTCGAGGTGACCTCGACGCTCACGATCCCGCCCACGCCGAAGAGGGCGAGCCCGCAGGCGCCAACGCCCCGCCACTTCTTCTTTTCCGCCCAGAGCCAGGCCCAGATCCGTCGCATGGCTTCTCCTGACGCCGGGGCGTTTTCTGGTCCCCGGGGTCGTATTTTGAAAAAGTTTATGGACAATCGTGTCCATTTGGCAATGATATTCGTATATTTATGGACAGAATTCCCCGCGGGGCCACCCGGGGGGCGGGAGAACGGGCCCCGCAGGTATATTCGGGAAACCCGAACAGAACGGCGCGATCGGGGATCGCGGAAAGGGAGTCAGGCCATGTTCAAGTTCGCAGTCGTCGCGATGATCAGCGGGCTCTTGGGCGCCGGGGCGGCGGCGGAGCCGCAGTTGCCGCCGGGGCACCCCTCGCCGGGCGGTCTCCCGGCGGGGCACCCGCAGCCTTCGGGGATGCCGCCGGGGCACCCGAATGTGATGCAGCACGAGAACGCGGATGTGCCCGAGCCTCCGGATGCAAGGCCGGAGGATGTCGCCACGATCGACGGGATCATCGCCGCGTACTACGCCTCGCTGAGCGGGCCGAAGGGGCAGGCGAGGGACTGGGATCGTCTGCGGTCGATCTTCCAGCCGCTCGCTGGGCTGGTGGCGGCGCGACCGCTGCCGGACGGTCGGACGGGCATGTGGGTGATGAAGCTCGAGGAGTACATCGCGTTCAACAAGGCGGTGATGGAGAAGGGCGGGTATTTCGAGAAGGAGGTCTACCGCGAGACGCTGGAGTTCGGGAACATGGCTCATGTGTGGAGCACCTACGAGGCCCGTCGCGTCGCGGAGGACCCGAAGCCCTACTCGCGGGGGATCTACAGCTTCCAGCTGCTCAAGGACGGCCCGAGGTGGTGGATCGTCAATGTGTTCTGGGATCACGAGCGGATCGACGCGCCGATTCCCTCGGAGTTCCTGCCGGGCTCGTGAGGCCCCCGCACGAGGAGGACCCCCGTGGCCGCGTCGATCCTGCTGGTTGAGGACGAGGCCCTTCTCCGCGAGTCGCTCGCCGAGCTGCTCGAGGAGGAGGGGTACGAGGTCGTGCAGGCGGGCAACGGTCGCGAGGGGCGTGACCGCCTGGTCGAGCGTCCGTTCTCGGCGGTGCTGACGGACATCCGGATGCCCGAGCTCGACGGGATGGAGCTGCTGCGCCACGCGCACCAGATCGCCCCGCAAACACCCGTGCTTGTGCTGACCGCGTTCGGCACGGTCGAGAGCGCGGTGGCGGCGATGCGGGCCGGGGCGGCCGACTACCTGCTCAAGCCCGTGCAGTTCGAGGATGTGCTCATCCGGGTGCGCCGCGCCCTGGAGGTGGGCGAGCTCCGCCGCGACCGGGCGGTGCAGACCGAGGCGCTCGCGGCCTCGAGCACATTCCACAATCTCATCGGCGACTCGCCGGCGATGGCGTCGCTGTTCGAGACCGTGCGCAAGCTCTCGGCCGTTCGCTCCAGCGTGCTGATCTACGGCGAATCGGGCACGGGCAAGGAGCTGTTCGCCAAGGCGATCCACTACAACGGGGTCACGCGGGACAAGCCGTTCGTCGCGGTCAATTGCGGGGCGATCCCCGAGAGCCTGATCGAGTCCGAGTTATTCGGCCACCGCAAGGGGGCGTTCACGGGGGCCGTACGGGATCGCGAGGGATACTTCGAGGCCGCGGACGGGGGGACGCTTTTCCTCGACGAGATCTCGACGCTCCCGATGGCGGTGCAGAGCTCGCTGCTGCGTGTGCTCGAGGAGCGCGTGGTGGTGCCGGTGGGGGACACGCGGCCCCGCCCGGTGAATGTGCGGATCATCGCCGCGACCAACCAGGCGTTGCGGGAGCTCTGCCGGGCCGGGCAGTTCCGCGAGGACCTGATGTACCGCCTCGATGTGGTCCGTCTCGAGCTGCCCCCGCTGCGGGAGCGGCGGCAGGACATCCCGCAGCTGGTGCGGCACTTCCTGGATCGGTTCGCCCGCGACATGGGCAAGCGGCCGCTGGGGCTCAGCGACGCGGCGATGCGGGCGATGCTCGGCCACGACTGGCACGGCAATGTCCGCGAACTGGAGAATGTGATCGAGCGGGCGGTGATCTTCGCCGATGACCGGCTGATCGAGATCGGTGATCTTCCGTTCAGCCCCGCGGCGGTCGCGGACGGGCCGATTGACTGCGAGGACCTCAAGGGCGCAGTCGCCGCGTTTGAGAGGCAGCACATCGCGCTGCTCCTGAAGCGATCGGGGTACGACAAGAACGAGGCGGCCCGTCGGCTCGGCATCGGGATCTCCAGCCTCTACCGCAAAATGGACGAACTCGGGATCCCCAAAAACCCGGGTGAGGAGGCGGGCGGGCCCGGCACGGCCGGGTGACCGGCGGGGGTGGCGATGCTCAGGCGGAGGCTGCTCATCCGGATCGGCGTGCTCGTCGCGGTCTATATCGCGGGCGCGGTGGTCGCGATCGTCCTGCTCCAGGGGGTGCTCGGCGAGTTGTCCGGGGGGCGGGTGGCGTCGGGTGAAGCGGTCGGGTCGATCGACGCGTTCGAGCGGTCCGTGCGGGAGATGGGCGAGGCGCTCGCGGACGATTCCCCCGGGGCTGGCGACCGGGTGCGTCTGGCCTCGGAGGGCGTGCGGTCCGCGTACGCCGCGGTGCGTGAGGGGAGCTCGGTGGGCGAAGAGGGTGCGTCGTGCCTCGCGCGGATCGGGGCGCTGCTGCCCTCGATCGCGCCGGAGGCTTCGTGGATCGAGGATCGCTCGCTCGAGTCCTGGCGGGCCAATGCGCCGCCGTTCATCGAGCAGGCCCTCGTCGAGGCGCTTCATCTCAGGCAGATTGTGCGGGCCGACGCTTCGGCGGCGCTGGTCGACCTGACGACGCGGCTGCGGACGCTCATCGTCGGGCTCACGATCGCGGCGCTGGTCGCATTGAATGTGACGATCGTGCTGCTGCTCCGCACCGGGGAGATGATCACCCGCCCGGTCGAGTCGTTGGTGGAGGCGAGCCGCGAGCTCGCCCGGGAGAATTTCGGGCACCGCGTCGAGGTGGAGGGCGGCGGCGAGTTCCGGGAGCTCGCCGAGTCGTTCAACCAGCTCGCCGAGCAGCTCCGCCTCAACGAGGCGAGGAAGATGGAGACGCTCCAGCAGCTCGCGGTGACGCTCAACCACGAGCTGAATAATGTGATCAACATCATCGACCTCCAACTCGGGAGCCTCCAGCGGCGGGCCGGGGAGGACCGGGCCCTGGCGGATCGGCTCTCGCTGATCCGCGAGAACCTCCGCCGCATGGCGCGAACGGTCGCATCGCTCAAGGATGTCCGCCGCATCGTGCTGACCGAGTACGCGGACGGGCGGAAGATGCTCGACCTGGCGCGGAGCACGGGCGAGGCGACGGGCGACGGCGTCGAGGCGCCGGGCCCCGAGCCGGTCGCGGGGGCCGACGAGCCGGCGGGGGGGGCGAGGTGATCGACGAGACCGGGAATCTGCTCCGACCGCTGCTCTCCCGGCAGCTCGCCTGGGTGATTGGGCTGCGCTGGTTCGCCGCGGGCGCGATCATCGCCTTCGACTTCGTCCAGTGGGGCTTCGGGCCCTATTTCCACCCGCCGGGCGTGATGGCGCTCATCGGGCTCGGCTTGCTGGTGGTCAACGGGGTGCTCCGCCTGCTCTCGCGCGGGGCGGAGACTCCCTCGGCGGTCCGCCTCGGCCTGCTCGCCTGGTCGCAGCTCGCCGCGGACCTGGCGGCGTTGACCGCGATCGTGTTGCTCACCGGGGGGCTTGCAAGCCCGGTCATCGGGTTTGCGATCTTCCCCATGATCTTCGCGAGCCTGTTCCTCTCGCGTGTGCAGGCCTACGCCGCCGCGTTGCTCGCCGTCGCGCTCCTGACCGTGGCGCTCGAACTCGTGGACCGCTGGCCGCACACCGGGCTCGAGCGGATGACCGCGATCGGGTGGATCCTGACTTTGTTTTTCTCCGTTCACCTTGTGAATCGTGCGACGCGGGGGCTCTTCCGCCGCGAGCAGGCGAGGCTGATCCAGGAGCGAAGCCTCCTCGAACTCAAGGAGCGGCTCATTGAGCAGGAGCGGGCCATGGCGGGCGTGGAGAAACTCGTCTCGATCGGGCAGCTCGCCGCGGGTGTGGCGCACGAGATCTCCAACCCTCTGGCCAGCATCGACGGGCTGCTCCAGCTCATGCAGCGCTCGCCCGAGAAGCCTCGGCCGGAGGCCGTCCGCCAGATGCGCGAACAGGTCGCCCGCATCAGCGCGACGGTCCGGCAGATGACCATGCTCGGGCACCCCGACCTGGGCGAGCCCGAGATGGTCGATCTCAACGCGCTCGTCCGCGAGACGGCGGAGATCCTCGGCTACGACCGGCGGCTCCGCGCGATCGCCGTCGATCTCGATCTCGCCCCGGATCTCGCCCCGGTCCTTGTCAACCCGCGGGCCGTGCAACAGGCGCTCATGAACCTCCTGATCAACGCCGCGGACGCGTTGGTCGAGACGCCGGCACCCAGGATCCGCCTTTCGAGCGTCCGGGAGAACGGGTCGATCCGCCTTCTCGTCGCGGATAACGGCCCGGGAGTCCCCGAGTCGCAGCGGGAGCGGATCTTCGAGCCGTTCGTCACCACCAAGCCGGTCGGGCGCGGGACCGGACTGGGCCTGCCGATCAGCCGCGACCTGATTCAGGGTCAGGGGGGCCGGCTTTCGTTGGGGCACAGCGACGGGGCCGGCGCGAGCTTCTTGATCGAACTGCCGGACCGGGTCTAGCGTCGCCGCCGAGATCCTAATAAAATACGATCAAGATATCGGTGACGATCGCGATCGGTCGAAAGAACCGGATAGTTTACTCTCGAAACACTTGACTCGGACCCCTTTGTCCGATTGAATAGTGGACACCAATGTCCGCCGAGTGCCGCGATGGGCGACGCCCGCCGCGGTGAGCCGAGGTTGAACGCAAAGGGCCGCGATGAAAGCACATCTGGACTGGCACCATTCGAGTCTGGGGCGTTTCCTGCTGTTCATCGGCGGGCTTCGCCTGGCGATCCCGGTCATGGCGCTGGTGTCGGTGGCGATGATCTGGGGGACCTACCTGGATGCCACGCAGGGGGCCAAGGTGGCGGCCCGGCTGGTGTACGGATCGGGGTGGTTCATCGGGCTGATGGCGCTGGTCTGCGTCAGCCTGATCGCGGCGGTGATCACGCGGTACCCCTGGAACCGCCGGCATGTCGGGTTCATCACGGTGCATACGGGGCTGGTGATCCTGATCGTCGGGGGCTTCTGGTCTCTCTTCGGGCGGCTCGAGGGGCGGATGGTGCTCCAGGAGGGGCAGTCTTCGAGCGAGATCGAGATCAACACGCAGCGCCTCGAATTGGTCGAGTTCAACGCGGGGGTGAGCCGGGTGCTCGCGAGCACCTCGGCCGAGGACCATATCAGCGGGTCGGTGAGGCTCGGCGGGATGAAGGTCGAGATTCTCGAGCGGTGGGGGAATACGCGCGAGGAGGCGTTCGTCGCCGACGACGGGCCCGAACCCCTGCGGGCGTTCGAGATCACGATGGATCGTTCGGCGACGCACGGCATGTGGATCGCCGAGGCCGGGAAGAGCGGGGGCCCCGCGTTTCTGGGGGGGCTGACGATCCGTGTGCTGGGGGTGGATGAGCAGTTCACGCCCCCGAGCCGCTCGTCGGACGAGACGGGGTTCGGGTTCGTCGTCGCGGGGCAGCGCTACCCGCTGGGCGCGGAGGGTGACGAGGCCTTCCCGGGCTGGACAATCCGCAGCATCACGCGGTACGCGTCGGCGATCGTCAAGTCGGGCGGCATCGGGGAGAACCCCGAGGGGGGCGACAACCCCGCGGTCGATGTCGTCATCGCGAGCAGCACGGGCACGGTCGAGCGGCACACGGCGTTCGAGAAGTTCCCGGACATGGTGCTGAGCCGGACCATGGAGGGGTCGGGCTCCTCGGGGGCGGCGCTGCGAGCCGCGGGCGGGAGCGCCGAGGAACTCGTGATCTACGGGGCCCCCGATGCGCTGCGGGCGTCGTATGTCGATGCGGGCGGCGTGGTGACAAGCGTTGAGCACAGCGGCGTGCTCCCGTGGCACTTCGACGCGGGCGGGCGGCATTTCTGGATCCTCAGCCAGGTGACCCGGGCGCGTCAGGCGAGCCGGTTCGTCGAGGCGCCGCCGGCGAGCGAGTACCGCCCGGCCCTGGTCGTGCGCACGGACGGGGCCGAGCCCGAGGTGCTGCCGTGGAAGGGCACGGCGCGGGTGCCGGGGAAGAACGCGCTGCTCCGGTTCGGCCCGCGCCGCGAGCCCGTGCCGTTCAGCGTCCGTCTCGAGGAGTTCCGCAAGACGGATTACCCGGGCACGATGATGGCGATGGCGTACGAATCGGATGTCGTAGTGACGACGCCCGATCACCAGACCGAGAGCCTCACGGTCTTCATGAACAACCCGTACGCCTACGGGGACTGGAAGGTGTACCAATCCGGGTTCGTGGGCGACACGGTCTCGGTGTTCAGCGTGATGAAGGACCCGGGCCTCCCGATGACCTACGCGGGGTGCACGATCCTCTGCGTGGGAATCCTCGTGACTTTCTACAGCCGGATGCTCAGCCGGGGGCACCCTGGGATCCGGCCGGCCAAAGAGGCAAAGGAGAGCTTCGATGTTGCGGCGTATCTTCGCGATGTTGGTGGCGACGCTGGCGCTGGCGGCGACGCCGGCCCTGGCGGACGAGCCTTGGCTGGAGACCATGCGGGCGATCCCGATCCAGGACGGGGGGCGGACCAAGCCGCTCGGCTCGTACGCTCGGGACCTGGCGGTTGAACTGACGGGACGGTCGCGCTGGTCGGAGGGGCGGGGGCCCGAGGTCTACTCGGACCGGGACCCGATGCTCCTGCTGCTGGACATGATGTTCCAGCCCGAGCGGTATCTCGGCGAGCCCATCATCGCGATCGAGAACCGCCCGTTCAAGACCAAGGTCGGCCTCGACCCGATGCGTGAGTTCTTCAGCCCGATGGAGATCGCCAACTCGCAGGGCGTGCGCGATGTCCTCGACGGGTTCGGGGCGAGGCGGGCCGAGGACTCGTCGGTCTCCCCGCTCCCGGACGAGAAGAAGGCCCTCGCCCTGAGTTCGGCCATCGACCGCATCATGAAGTTCCGCTCGCGCACGCCGCTGCCCATCGTTCCGAACGGTGCGGGTGAGCGGTTCAGGCTCGCCGGCCCCGGGGGCGGGGAGCCGGGGACCGAGCAGGTCCAGGCGGCGTTCTCGGCGTTCGGAAATGCGTACCTTGCGGGCCAGCCGCTCGACGCCCCGGCCCGGGCGCTCGCCGACGCGATCGCCGCCACGGGCACGCTCCCGGCTCGGGAAGCCCAGGCGATCGAATTCGAGCTCTTCTACAACAGTCACCAGCCCTGGCGGAAGACCGCGATCGCCTACGGGCTCTCGATCGTGGTGTTCGGGCTCAGCCGCCTCGTGTTCCGCAAGCCGCTGGTGATCCTGGCAGTGCTGCTGGGCGTCTGGGGCGTGGTGGAGCATTCGCTCGGCATCGGGCTGCGCGTGGGCATCCTGCACCGCGCCCCGGTGAGCAACACCTATGAGTCGTTGCTCTGGATGGGGCTGGTCGGCATCATCCTCGGGCTCATCGCGCAGGCGTTCAACAAGAAGGCGTACTACCTCTTCGGCGGCGTGTGCGCGGCGCTCCTGAGCGTGCTCTTCGCGGGCCTCGTTCCGCTCACCGATCAGACCAACGCGCTGCCCGCCGTCCTGCGGAGCAACTACTGGCTTATCGTGCATGTGCTCACCATCGTCGCGAGCTACGGCATCTTGCTCGTCGCCTCCGTGCTGGGGCACGCGTACCTGGTCAAGACCGTGCTCCTCGGCAAGCCCCACGCCGAGGACCCGGCCGTGCCCATCCGGTCCCACCCGCTGACGGTACAGATCTACCGGTGCCTTCAGATCGGGCTCTTCCTGCTCACGGCGGGGACGATCCTGGGCGGCGTCTGGGCGGCGGACTCCTGGGGACGCTTCTGGGGCTGGGACCCCAAGGAGACCTGGGCGCTCATCAGCATCGTGATTTACTTCGCCGTGCTGCACGCGAGGTATGTCGGCTGGATCCGAGACTTCGGGCTTGCCGCGTCGTCCGTGCTTGGGTTCGCCGCGATCGTCTGGACCTTCTACGGCGTCAACTATGTGATGGCGACCGGGCTGCATTCCTACGGGTTCGGCTCGGGGGGCGAGTTTTGGGTCGGGCTCTGGGCGGTCGCCGAGATCGCGTTCCTGATCGCCTGCAAGGTCCGCCACAGGCAACTCACCTCGTCGGCCTCGATCGGGAAGCCCGCCCGGGTTGAGTCGCTCCCGAAGGGCGCCGAGCCTCGTCCGTCGTGACGCATGCTGGAGTGGCAACATGAAGCGACGCGGGGCCCGGACCGGGCCCCGTTTCTTTGCGCCTTGAAGGCACCGGAACTCGGCCCGGTGTTGGTCGGGGATCGACGGCGTACACACCCGCCCTCGCGCGGCGGGGAGGACACCGGCCAGTTCTTCCGCAGGCCAACGAAAAAACCCTCGCCGAGGCGAGGGGCTTGGGGAAGCCGGGTTGGGCTGCGGAATCAGAGGCCCAGCCTGTGCTCGGCGGCCTGCCTGTAGAACCGCATCGCCTCTTCGGGCTTGCCCTGGATCTCGGCGATCCTGCCGAGGTAATACAGCCCGCGGGCGGGCTCGGGGTTGAGCAACTGCGACTCGGTGAGGGTGGCCCGGGCGGCCTCGATGTCGTTCATCATGAACAACGCGACGCCGACGACCTCCT
This sequence comes from Phycisphaerales bacterium, assembly GCA_036732005.1. Taxonomy (GTDB): domain Bacteria; phylum Planctomycetota; class Phycisphaerae; order Phycisphaerales; family UBA1924; genus UBA1926. The sequence goes on along the minus strand of DAINDF010000001.1, from coordinate 485,324 downwards.
GCGCCCGCCGGTGCCCGTCGTGCGTCGAGAGGACCTCGGCCGCGAGCGACCGGGCCTCCTCGGGGTTGCCCGTCGAGAGGTCGATGTCGGCCAGGTCGAGCATGATGTTGGGGTCGGTGGGGTCGAACTCGCGGGCACGGACGAGCTCCGCCCGCGCGGGCTCGAAGAGGCCCTTCTCCCGGAGCAGGCGTGCGGCCGAGCGGTGCCGCTGGGCGAGGCTCTTCGGCGAGCCGATCTCCGCGGCGTTCTGCTTGAGCCGCTCGGCCAGCTGGTCGGCGTTGATCTCGCCGATCGTGTGGCGGATGGAGTTCTCCAGGATCCAGGGGTAGTCGGGGCTGCGCGTCGAGATGACATGCGAGAGCCGGCCCTCGGCGTCGATCAGGATCGTGGTGGGGAACACGATCAGCCCGAGGTCGCCGTAGAGCTTGCGCCCCGCGTCGAGCCCGAGCGGGGCCTCGATGCCCTTCTCGGCACGGAGCCGCTCGAAGGAGGGCTTGTGCACGATGTCCGCGGTGACATGCACCAGCGCGACCGGCTCGTCCTTGAACTTCTTGAACACCTCGGACGAATCCGCGGCGGCCTGCTCGCTGCTCCGCTGCTCCGCGGAGAGATAGACAAGCACGACGGCCTTGCCGCGGAGTGACATCGAGTCGAGCGTCTGCCCGTCCACGGTCGACATCCGGTAGGCCGGCACCTCCTGCCCGGGCTTGACATTCCGCAATTCGTCGCCGGCCGCGAGCCCGGACCAGCCCACGGCGGCGCACACGACGGCCGTTCGAGCGATCGAATCAAGCGAGAACATGGCAACTCCTTTCGTCGCCCCCAGTGCTTCCCGGGGGCGGGCTGGTCAGTCCTTCTTCGGTGGCTTCGGGGCCTGGGCGTCCTTGCCGGGCACGAGGTCCGCCCCGCGCCACGACTCGTCGGGCGGGGTCGACGGGTAGATCACCGGGTTGGCCCGGTCATACGCGTACGGCGCATGGCACCCGCTCTGGCACGATCCGCCGTTGGTCGCGGGCGTGAACCCGATGGGCAATTCCCACCCCGCGGGCCCGAACGGGATCGAGGAGCGGATGATCTGTTCGCGGTCCGCGGCGTGCGCATCGTGGCAGACCCGGCAGGACCGGCCCTTCTTGTCCTGGTGGACATGCACGAAGTGCAGGTTGCGGTCGCCGTTGCGGAACCGGGTGACGCTCGTATCGTGCTCCTCGAGCACGAGGTTGCGGTCGTGGCAGGTGAAGCAGAGCGCGTAGGCGTTCTCGCTGAACGGGTAGTACAGGTCCGAGGGGTACTCGCGGACGAGCAGCCGCGTGTGGTCTCCCCCGTGGATGTCGTGGCAGGCGGCGCAGTCGTCCTGGGCCACGGGGCCGTGCAGGCTCTTGCCGCCCTCGATCCGCTCCTTCATGTTCGCCAGCGTGGTGCCGTCGGGCATCTCGATCTTCTGATCATGGCACTCGAAGCAGAGCGAGGCGGTGTCGTTCTTCATCAGGCGGGCGTGCTCCGACCCGTGCGCCGCGTGGCAGTTCAGGCAGGAGCGGTCCTTTATCACCGCGTCGTGCTGGGTGCTCGCCTCGTTCACGGCGTGGGCGATGTCCTCGTGGCACGAGGTGCACAGGACGCGGGGCTCCTCGAGCAGGATCGCCTCGTGGTTCGTCTGGTGCGGGTCGTGGCAGACGCGGCAGTCGCCCGCGACAGGCTCGTGCATCACCGGCATCCGCTCGATCTCGATCCCCGTCGAGACATGGCAGCGCAGGCACAGGTCCCGCCCCTGCTCGATCAGCAGCGATGGGTTCGGCGAGGAGTGGGGGCGGTGGCACGCGCCGCACGCCCCCGCCGCCGCCGGCCCGTGCACGAGTTCACGCGACCCCGTGACATCCGCGTGGCACGAGTCGCACGATTCGCCGTACCGCTGCCCGCGGAGCAGCGACGGCACCGCCCCCCCGTGCGGGTCGTGGCACGAGAGGCACTCACCCTGCTCGAACGGCGCGTGGACATGCTCGCCCTCGGGCGCCTCGACGACATGGCAGAACGAGCAGGTCTCGGCCCGTCCCCGCGTGAACTCGAACGCGTGCGCGGCCGGGTCGGCCAGCGTGTGGCACGATTCGCACGCGTCCACGAACACGGGGCCGTGCTGGAACGCCTTGTCCTTGACGCCCGGGTGACAGTCCGCGGTCACGCAGCCCCCGCGCTCGATCGCCGTTGTCGGCGCCGAGACGCCCGCGGGCTGCCGCGCCCCCGCGGCCAGAAGCCCCGCCCCCAGGGCGCCGCCCGCCGCGATGAACAACGCCCGCCGCATCACCCGCCTCCCCCCGCGCCCGGCCCGCGGCCGTACGACCTGGGCTCGTGGCAGCCCGGGGCGCACGATCCCCCGTTCTCGTTGATCACGAACCCCAGCGGCGCCCGCCAGCCCGAGCCCTCGAACGCGGGGAAGTCCGCCATCAGCCGGGGGCGGTTGCCCCCGTGCACGACATGGCAGTTCGAGCAGGACCTGGACTTGCCGCCGTTGGCGACATGCAGGCGGTGCAGGTTCAGGTCCCCGTCGCGGAACGCCGTCGCGACCTCGGTCGTCTCGTCGAGGACCAGGTTCGGCGTGTGGCACGCGAAGCAGAGCGCGTAATTGCTCAGATCGAACGAACCCACCAGCGTCTCCGGGTTCTTCTCGCGCAACAGGTGGTCGTGCGACGACCCGTGCACGCTGTGGCACGCCCCGCAGTCGCCCCCGCGCACCGGGCCGTGCTCGAACGCCGCGTCCAGCACGAACGGGCGCATGTCCGGGATCGTCCGTCCGTCGATCGCCTCGACGGGCTCGGCGTGGCAGGCCAGGCAGATCTCCGATTCCGAGGCGCGGAGCATCGAGCGTTCGGGCGAGGCGTGCGGCGCGTGGCAGGTCAGGCAGGCCCGGTCCGTCATCGCGCCCCGGTGGGCGACGCGCGAGGACTGGATCGTCTCCCGGACCGAGTCGTGGCACCGCAGGCACTGCGCCCCCGATTCGTCCGTCAGCAGCCCATCGTGCTCGCTGGCGTGCCCGGCGTGGCAGCGCAGGCACGACCCGTCGATCCGATCGTGCCCGTGGGGCGAGGCCTCCAACTCCGCGGCCGCCCCCGCGTGGCACATCGCGCAATGGTCCGAGGCCTCCTCGCCTCGGAGCAGCAGGGGGTTCATCCCCGAATGCGGCTCGTGGCAGGCGATGCAGAGCGACTCGGCGTACGGCTCGTGCCCGACCGCACCGCCCGTCCGCGTGTGGCACGCGCCGCAGGTCTCCGCGAGCGACGCGGCCCGGAGCAACGCGGCGTTCGCCGACGCGTGCGGGTCGTGGCACGCCAGGCACCCATCCTCGGTCACCGCAAGGTGCTCCACCGGCCCGGTCGGGCCCAGATCGTGGCAGGCGGTGCAGAGGGCGTTCCCCCCGCCGGCGACCGGGTAGACATGGCCCCCGGTGTCCGCAAGATGGCACCCCGCGCACGCGCCCTGCGCGATCGGGCCGTGAACGATCGGTTCGGCAGCGTACGAAGCGTGGCAGGCGGGCGTCGAGCAGCCTTGTTCGAACGAGACCAACTCGGTCGGGCGGGGCGCGGGCTCGACCGGCATCTGAGCGATCGGCTCGGGGGCCGGCGACTCGGCCCGCGGCGTTGGGACGCCCAGCAGCGCCCGCGCCGTCAACGCCGCAACGACGACGAACACGATCGCCGCCCCGGCGATCACCGCGCCGGGCACGCGCTTCCTGGGGCGGGGTTGACGCGGACGGGCCATGACTTCACCTCACCAGGCTGCTCACCCCGCCGATGATGATCAAGGCGAGCAGCACGAACCCGATCCCCATGGAGACGATCGCCACCGCGAGGGCCACGGGCTTGTGCCGCTTGTCGGGCGCGGGGACCCGCAGCGACTCGAGCCTTCCCTCGCGGACGGCCCGGTCATACTCCTCGGGGCGGTGCTCCTTGAACTCCTCCTCCGGCATCGTGCCGGTGAAGATCACCTCGTCGACGGGGAAGATGCCCGGGCGCAGGTGGGCGTTGAAGAAGTGGATCGTGAAGATGAACCCGATCGCGAGCAGCGCCTCGTACCCGTGCACGATCATCGCGACATTGAACATCCATCCGGGCAGGATCTTCGACGCGATGGTCGGGAACCAGAGCAGCAGGCCCGAGCCCCCGATGATCATCGACCCGCCGACCTCCGCCCAGTAGTCGAACTTCTCCCAGTAGGTCCACCGGTCGAACCGGGGGAGCTTCCCGCCCCGGAAGAACCAGCGGAGCATCCCGCCGACATCCTTCGCGTCCTTCCACCGGGGCACCAGCGAGTTGGGGCCGAAGACCCACTGGTGCCACTTGACCGTCCGCCTCAGGAACGCCCTCCCGAGCCCGTAGAAGTGCAGCGCGAAGTTGATGATCAGAAGGATCGCGAAGAACCGGTGCCACAGACCCGCCGTGTGCACCCCCCCGAACATCTCCATCATCGTCGCGGCCCACTCCTCGTGCGCGAAGACGAGCGGGATGCCCGTTGCGGTCAGCCCGAAGAAGGTGATCGCGACCAGGGCGTGGTTGATCCGGTTGAGCGTGGTGAACCGGCGGATCGCCGTCTTCCCGTTCCCGTGTTTGGCGTGGTTCGGGTGCTTCCGCTGCTCCCGGCTGGCCCGGACGAACCAGAGCACCGTGTGCAGCCCGAAGAAGCCGAACACCGTGCTCATCATGATAATGAAGTACATCCACACGCCGAAGAGCACGGGGTAGTTCCTCGCGTCCCGGTAGTTCGCGTGCGGATCGAAGCCGACGAAGTTGGCGTTCGCCCCGGGGTGGCAGCCCGTCTGCCCGCAGGTCGCGATCAGGTTGTCCGGGTGGACGCGGGACGCCGGGTCCTCCAGCGACGCGATGTCGTGCGCCCCGTGGCAGTCGCTGCACCGCGCCGCGCGGGTCGACCCCAGCTTCGTCGCCTGGCCGTGGTAGCTCTCGCGGTAGCTCTGGTAGTAGGTCCCGATCCGATCCCCGTTCGCGTCGGGGCTGTCGTGGCACCGCCCGCACTCGTTGATCACATCGAGCATGAACGAGGGGGAGGACGCCTGCGTGATCCCGTGGGCCGCGTGGCAGCTCGTGCACACCGGCGCCTCGGCGTTGCCCTCCGCCGCCCGCACCCCGTGAACGCTCGTCGCGTAGGTCTCGCTCACCCCGACATGGCACCGGCCGCAGGTTTGCGGGACCTGCCCTCGGTGCACAGTCGACAGCGGGTCGCTGGACGGACGCACCGCGTGCGCATCATGGCAGTCCACGCAGTTCGCCGCCCAGATCAGGCCCCCGTCCGACATCGACCGCGCGTGCGCGCTGGCCAGGTAGGCGTTCACCAGCCCCGCGGGGTCGTCCGTGTCGCTCTCGGGCGTGTGCTGCTGGTGGCAGTCGCCGCAGAGGCCGGAGACATTCATCCGGTGGTGCGCCGCCTCGCGGTCGTCCAGAGGCTTGACCTGGTGCCCGCCGTGGCAGGTCACGCACGACGGGGCGAGCTCCTCCTGCCTCGAGAACGCGGCCATGTGCGATCCGAGGTCGAACCCCGCCGCCTGCGGCGCGTGGCACGAGATCCCGCAGGTCCGCAGGTTCAGCGTCGGCTCGTGCGGGAGCCTCGCCGCGTCCTCGTGACACTCCACGCACCCGATCCCCGCGTGCACGCTCCCGTGCAGCGCGTCGCCCGAGATGAACAGCCCAGGGCGCGTCGCCGGACGCTCCCCGACCGCGGTGTCCCGCGGCGGGCGGGGCCTGTCCGCCCCCGGAGGCGGCGTCTCGCCGAGCCAGGTGCCGACCATCGAGAGCCGCTCGTCGGGCCCGAGTTCGGCGATGTGGGGCTGCCCGTGGCATTGCAGACAGCGGCGGTCCGATTCCCGCGTGGCCCCGCCCTGGTCGTCCTGGGCCCACGCGAGTTGGCTCTGGAAAAGCCCCAGCAGGAGCCACGCCACCACGCCCGCTCGGGCTCCCCGGGGGTTCCTTCCTCGCCCGCCTGCCCGTCGCCTCGGTTCGCCCACGGCTGACACTCCACCCGTCCCCATCGGGCACCCGAGCGGGGACACCCTAATTATAGTCAAGTAGATCAGGAAGTCCGCTATAGCGGATGTCTCGGGTGCGGATTTTCGGAATCCGACCCGCCCCGGCGGCCATCCCGGGCTCGAGGTCTGGCGGCGAGCGCCAAAAAAGCAAGGCGGGCGCCTTGCGCGGCGCCCGCCTTCCCCCCTTGCCCGGTCGGCCGGTCGGGTGTTATTGGCACCCGGCCTGGAACATCGCGACGAACTCGGTGACATCGTTCAGGTCGAACAGCCCGAACGGGGCCGCGACATCGGCGATCGGGTCGTTGCCGGTGAAGGCCTGGACGAACGCGGTGACATCGCTCAGATCGAGCAGCCCGTCGCCGTTGAGGTCGCCCAGGCAGGTGATCAGGACATCGATCCGGTCCGGGTGCATCTGCACGATGGCCCGGCGGTTGGCCCCGAGCGCCGTGGGATCGATGGTGTCGAACGACCCCGCAACGGACCCGGCGGTGAGGATCGTGTAGGTCACGCCGATGGGGCAGGCGCCCTGGCCGTACCACGCCGGGGCGAGCCTGCCGTCGAGGATGGCCGGCCCCGAAACCACGAGCCGATCGCTGTCCGCGGGTTGATCACCCACGACGCTGATGTTCAACTGGGCCGTGGGGCGGAGCACGAGCGAGCCCGCGGACGCCGTCGACGCCACCCCGACCAGATCGGCAAGGAAGACCTCGCCCGCGGCGTCGATCCCGACCGAGCCGAGGTCCGCCCCGTTGTCAAGAAACAGGCGCTTGGTGGTTGAGACCGCCCTGAGCACACCCGCGCCCTGGAATGACGCGCCCTCCATGGCCCATGCATCCCCGTCGAGTTCCAGCGTTCCGGTCACGGCATTGCTCCCGCCCGGCATGAAGTTGATGCTGTCGATCGGGCCGTTGCCCGATGCACGGAGGGTGGACGCCCCCTGCGAAGTGAAGGTGCCGGAGAGGTTGAGCCGCTTGGCGCGGAGGAACCCCGCGTCGAGGTGGAGTTCGCCCCCGCCCGGCTGGATGCTGAGCGGGAAGTTCATCTCGAAGACCTCCGCCACGCCGACCCCGTCGCCGACGAACGCCGCGCTGTTGAAGTAGTAGGCGGTGTCCGAAGCGGGGCTTGTGAGCACGATGTCCCCGTCCTGCGCCCGGACGACGCCCGACTCGGGAATTTCGTTGCCATCAAGATCGACGCTGCTCAGGAAGAGGGCCCCGCCCTGCGCGGCGATCTCGCCGTTATTGATCACCATGGCGTTGACCTCGCCCCGTCCGGCGATCACCCCGTCGTTGACGATCTTCCGCCCGGTGATCTCCCCGCCGTCGAGGTTGATCTCGCCGTTGCTCGCCCAGGAGTCGCCGGGCCCGAAATCCTCGACATGGAGCAGGCCGTCGATGTTGAGCGTTCCGCTGAAGAGCTCGAAGTTGCCGATGTCGACCTTCTCGACATCGAGGATAAGCGACGAGCCGGCGGCGATGTTGACGACCTTGTCCCCCGCGCCGTCGAGGTCGAATTCGCCCCCCGCGCCCAGCGAGATCACCGTTGCGCCGCCGATCACGCTGAGTGAACTGCCCGCTCGGCCCATCTGGATGGTCCCCCCCTCTCCGTCCGGGGAAACGACGAAGGAATCGAAGATCATCGCGTCCGCAGGGAGGGAGAGGAAGCCGTCGGCTTGCAGCGTCGCCGTGCCCCGCAGGGCGATGAGCGGGGCATCGATCACGCCGTAGCTGCTGACACGCACATCGCCGTAGGAATCGAGCACGGGCGCCTCGAGGCGGGCGGTGCTGTTGGCCGCGAGGCCGCTGAGCCTGATGGAGGAGCTTGCGCCCGCGACGATGGCGTTTGCGCTGCGGTAGATCGCGGTGCCGTCGCTGCCGGAGACCAGGATCTTGCCGCCGAGCGAGCCGGTGTACGGGAGCTGGTTCTCGAGGGTCTTGGCCCCCCAGACATTCATCGCGCTGTCCTGGCTCGTCCAGTCGAGACGCGAGGTGCTCGAGTCGGTCCGGCGGATGAGCAGCAGGTCCGAGGGCCCCGAGCCGTCCATCGCCCAGATCACGCCGTCGCCGACGACCAGGTTGCCCGTGGTGCTGTTCATCTCGATCGTGCCGGTGCCCAGGATGCCGCCCGAGCCCTGGATCGAGATCGCCTCGTCGGCCTGCATCAGCCCCCCGTACATCGCAACGACGCCCGTATTGATCGACAGGGTGTCGAGATCCAGATCCCGCAGCGCCGGCGTATCGCTCACGCTCAGGCTGCTGCCGATGTTCGCGACGAGCACATCGCCGTTGACGAACAGGCTGTGACCGCTGGTGTAAACCGTGCCCCCGCTGATGACATTCAGCGAGCCGATCGAGATGTTCTGGTCAAGCGTGACCGAATACAGATTGCCGGCAATGCTCGCCGAGTCGGCGATCACGCTGGGGTACAGCCCCGCCGGCCCCGTCCACTTCGAGGCGTCGCTCCAGAGGCCGGAGCCCCCGACCCAGGCGAAGTTCCCGGCGGACGCGGCCGACCCGGCGGCGGCGAGGAGCGCGAAGACAGTTGTGTTCCGCAAGATCATGGCAGACTTCCCTTCGAATCACTCGGTGTTTTGGTGCTCGTTCCGGTGCGGGCTCCGGGTATGCTCTTCCCGACGGAGACCCGCCCGGCTCGCCGGGCGACCGTGCCGCCCGGGCCCGCGTCGTGCGGGTTGCCGGAGAACATGGCGAGGGCCGGCGGGGCGAGGGGACACGGCTCGGGAAAAAATTCTGAGGGGGTCACGATCGATGCCGGCCGACGCCAGACAGCCCGACGGGGAGATCACGCGGCTGCTCGGGTCCTCCGCCTCCGGATCGCGAGAGGCCCGGGACCGGCTGGTCGAGATCGTCTACGCCGAGTTGCACGCGATGGCCCGTTCGCGCCTGCGGTCCGAGCGGGCCGACCACACCCTCGGCGCGACCGGGCTCGTCAACGAGACCTACCTGCGGCTGTTCCGCGTCGCGGGCGAGGAGACGACCCCCTCGTTCTCGGACCGGGCGGCGTTCTTCGGTGCGGCGGCGACGGCGATGCGCCGGGTGCTGATCGACCACGCGCGGGGCAAGGCGACGGCCAAGCGGGGCGGGCCGAGGCGTGAGCGGGGGGTCCGTGTCACGCTCGACGCTCTGGACGCCGCCGAATCGCTGGAACCCGACGATTTGCTGTCCCTCGACGAGGCGATCTCGCGCCTGGAGCAGGTAGACGAGCGGGCCGCGCGCGTGGTGCGGCTGCGGTTCTACGCCGGGCAGGGGATCGAGGCGATCGCGGAGATGCTGGGCGTGTCGGACCGGACCATCAAGCGAGACTGGGAGTTCGCCCGGGCCTGGCTCCGGGATGATCTTGGGGGGGGCGGGTTGCCGTGACGCACCGCGGAGACAGCGAAGCCACGACCGCGATCCCCGTTGATTGGGGGCGGGCCAAGGAGATCTTCTTCGACGCGCTCGACCTCGATCGGGCCGAGCGGGCGGTCCATATCGAGTCCGCCTGCCGGGGGGACGCGGGGCTCCGCGAGGCGGTCCGCCGCCTGATCGCCTCGCACGAGCACGCGACGGACTTCCTCGTCGAGCATCCTTCCCGGGCCCCCGACCCCGTCGAGGCCCCCCCCGCCCTGCCGCGGGCCATCGGGCCCTACGAGCCCGTTGAGATTCTCGGCGAGGGCGGGCACGGCACCGTCTACCGGGCCCTGCAGCACGCGCCCGTGGAACGCGAGGTCGCGATCAAGCTGCTCAAGCCCTCGATCGACTCGGCCGAGGCGGTCACGCGGTTCGCCGATGAGCGGCGTTTCCTCGCCCGCATGGACCATCCGGACATCGTGAAGATCCACGACGCCGGCGCGACCGCGGACGGTCGGCTGTTCGTCGCCATGGAACTGGTCCGGGGCGTGCCCCTGACCGCGTTCGCCGAGGAGCGGGGGCTGCGCGTGGCCGAGCGGGTCGGGCTGGTCGCGAGGCTCTGCCGCGCGGTGCAGCACGCCCATCAGCGGGCCGTGATCCATCGGGACCTCAAGCCCTCAAATGTGCTCGTCTCCGAGGATGAGTCGGGCGTCCGGCTCCGCGTGATCGACTTCGGCATCGCCGCCGCACTCGCCGAGGACGACGCACGGGGTCGGCACGCCCGTGGGCTGGGCACGCCCCGGTACATGAGCCCCGAGCAGGCCGGCTCGGGGTTTCCTATCGACACCCGCTCGGATGTCTACGCGATCGGCGTGATGCTCTGCGAACTGCTCACCGGCCGGCCGCCGCGTGACCCGATGACCGGCGCCGAATCGGCCTCGACGCCCGTCAGCGCGACGCCGCCGAGCAGGCTCGTCCCCCCGCGCGCGTCGGGCCCGGTGCGTGGGCCCCGCGAGCTCCGGGGCGAGCTCGACCGCGTCGTGCTCCGCTGTGTGGAATGGAACCCGGAGGACCGGTACGAATCCGCCGCCGCGCTCGCGGACGACCTGGAGCGATACCTCGCCGGGCACGCGGTCCGGGCGATGCCGCAGACCGGGCTCTATCTCGCCGGCAAGTTCGTGCGGAGGCACCGCCTCGCGGTCGGGCTTTCGCTGCTCGCGGTCGGTTCGCTCGCCGGGGGCTTCGCCGTCGCGGTGCGAGAGAGATCCGAGGCCGTCGCCCAGCGCCGGATCGCCGAGTCGGCGCGGGCCGACTCCGACCGCCACGCGGCCCAGGCCCGCTTTGTGACCGCGTTCCTGCTCGACGACATGCTCGCCGCCGCCGACCCGGACGCACGGCCCGGTCGCGATGTCACCGTGGCGGAGTTGCTGGAGACCGCCGCCGCGGGCGCACAGGCCCGGTTCGCGTCGGACCCGGTCCTGCTGGCGGATGTCAAGGGAAGGCTCGGGGTCGCGTTCGAGCGGGTGGGTCGGTCCGCCGAGGCCGAGCGGATGCTCTCGGACGCGATCGCGTTGGGCGGGGAGGCCGCGGATCCCGAACGGCTGCTCTCCTGGAGGCTCGAACGGGCCAACGCGACGCTGCTGCTCCCGGGGCGGCACAAGGAGGCCGGGGAGATGTTCGTCGCCCTCGCCCGGGACGCGCGCGATGCGCTGGGCCCGGATCACCCCCTGACGCTGCACGCGAGGCTCCGTGCGTCTGAGTACATCGAGGATCGGTCGGCGCGCGACGACGAGGTTGCCGAGATCGAGCGGTTGAGCCGCGCCCCGGGCGCCGTGGACCCGGGCCTGCGGACCCAGATCCTGCGCTACGCCGCGCTCGCGCTCTCCGGCGGGGGGGAGCACGAGGCCGCCGCGCGCGTGTTCCAGGAGGCCACGGCGATCTCCCGCGAGCAGCTCGGCCCGATGCACTCCGAGACGGTGAAGCTGGAGTTCAGGCTCGCGCAGAACATGATCGAGTCCGGCGACCCCGACGCCGGGCAGGCGCTGCTGCGAGACGCCCTCGCCCGCGCGGAGAGCATCTACAGCGAGGGCCATCCCGAGTTGACCGGCATGCGCCGGCTTGCAGTCGGCCTGTTCATCTCAGCCGGACGGCCCGGGGAGGCGGTCGAGGTCGCGACTCGGTTCGCCGCCGACTCGGCCCGCGAGCACGGCGAGGGCTCCATCCCCCACACCTCCGCGATGCAGGAAGTCGGCAAGGCCCTCCTCGCCGACGACCGCCCGGCCGAGGCGCTCGAAATCTTGGAGGACGCGCTCGCGAGGCGCCAGAGCCAGTGGGGGACGAGGCACACCCAGGTGGCCTACACCCACCGGGCGATCGCGGACGCCCTGCTCGCCCTCGGCCGATACGCGGAGAGCGTCGAACAGGCCGACGCCGCGATGCAGATTCTCGGACCCAAATCGCCGTCCTACTTCGCTGCGGGGATGACCAGGTTCCGGGCGCTCGCCGCGGCCGGCCGACCGACGGAGGCGGAGGAGCTCAAGCGCACACTCCTCGACGAGGCAGCCCGGAACGGGGCCCCTGCCGGCACGATCGAGCGGCTCGCGGCGCTCGGGCTCCCCTCCCCGTAGGTAACGCTGCGAACACTCACTGGTGGCGTGCCCACTCCTCGAGAGGGCCCGCCTGTCGACCCCTTGCCGGGGCTCGCATTCTCGGACTCGGTCGAAGTCCCGACATCAAGCCCCGCTCCGGGGAATCCCACTTGATTGGGTAAATCGCTCGGGCGTGTTCGCCGATCTTCCGGCGGATGACGCACCCGCCATCGCCGCTCCCGCGCCTCCTCAGCACCCTCTCGGGCGATCCCGAGATGGGTGAGCTCGTCGACTGGTTTGTGGACGAAATGCCCGAACGGATCTCAAGCCTGAACGACGCGATGCGGGCCCACGATCTCGCTCGCCTGCGGACCCTCGCCCACCAGCTCAAGGGCGCCGCCGGGGGGTACGGCTTCGACCAGATCGGGCGGGCCGCCGGGGTCGTTGAACGGTGCGTGGACGGGGGATCGCCCGAGCGGGCGATCGCGGACGCGCTCGATGAACTGCTGTCGTTGTGCCGCCGTGCGGCGAAGGTCGAGGCGAGTGATCTCGGGTGAGGCTCGCCCCAGGGAATCTGGTCAGGCTCGGAGAGTAGACGCCATGAAGCACGCGGCCGGCGAGAAGACCCCCGACGATCCCATCGTGCTGCTCGTGGACGACAGCATCGATGTCCATCGCTTGCTCATGGCCCGCCTTCGGACCGAGCCCATCACGCTCATCTGCGCCGAGTCGGGGCAGGAGGGGCTCAGGCTCGCCAAGGACCTCATCCCGGCGGTCATCCTGCTTGACCTGGACATGCCCGATGTCGACGGGTTCGAGGTGCTCCGGGGGCTGAAGGAAAACCCGGGCACGGTCGATGTCCCCGTGGTGGTCCTCTCGGGCCTGACCGCGGCCCAGGACAAGGTCACCGCGTTCGATCTCGGCGCGATCGATTATGTCACCAAGCCGTTCGACATCACCGAGCTCCGGGTCCGTGTCCGGTCCGCGCTGCGGATCCACAACCTCGTGAACATGCTCGCCCACCGCGCCCAGATCGACGGGCTCAGCGGGCTCTGGAACCGGGCCTACTTCGACCGACGCTGGGCCGAGGAGACCGCCGCGGTGGCGAGGCATCGCCGCGCCCTCTCCATCGCCCTGATCGATCTCGACCATTTCAAGTCGATCAACGACACCTACGGGCACCCCGCCGGAGACTCCGTGATCCAGGGGCTCGCGGCGATTATCAACGAGACCTGCCGCGCGTCCGATGTTGCGTGCCGGTACGGCGGCGAGGAATTTGCTCTGATCATGCCCGACACCGCGCCGGATCAGGCCGCCAACCTCTGCGAGCGCGTCCGCGCCGCGGTCAAGGAGCGGACCTGGCCGCGCCACCCCAACCGCCAGGTCACCGCGTCGTTCGGCGTCGTGGGCGTCGGCGAGGGCGTGGCGTGCGACGCCGCCGCGACCTCCTGGCTCGAGAAGGCGGACCAGAATCTCTACAAGGCCAAGCGGGCCGGGCGTGACCGCGTCGAGACCACGGTCCTCGGTTCGCCCGTCCGCCTCGCCGACGCGGTCTGAGCGACCCGCCCGCGATTCAGAACGGGAACATCAGCCCCGCGTAGACCGCGACGCCGTCCCGGTCGGGGTTGTCCTCGTCCCCGTTGATCCGGGCGTTGGAGACATGGTGCCACCTCGCGCCGGCGACGAGCCGCACGCCGCTGTCGGTGAGGCGATAGGTCGCCCCGCCCCCGGCCCGTGGCATGAAGTTGAACGAACTCCCCCCATCGGGCACCTCGCCCGTCGCGAACAGCAGCCCGATCCCCGCGTCAAGGTACAGCGACCAGCGGTCGCGGTTCAGGTAGTGCCACCGGATCGTGAAACTCGGGTTCACCCCGGCCTGGTCGTCCCCGTCCTGCGCGAAGTACCACCCCCCGACCTCGCCGATCAACTCGACATCATCGATCAGGAAGTACTGCACCGCGAACGCGAGATTCCCGTCGGTCGACTCGTCGTCCTCTTCGAGCGCAAAACCCGCGCCGCCGTACACCGCGAAGTGCCGGCTCCCCGAAGCCCCGAACTGCCCGGGTGAGAGCGTCAGGTCCGCGTCCACACCCAGGCCCGAGGGCGAGGCGTCCACGCTAGAATGATCGGCAGGGACGCCGCCGTCCTGCGAGAACGCGAAGGACGAGGCGGCAACGGCAACGACGAGGGAGCAACGCGGCTTCGGCATCGGCACAGCATACCCACCCTTGAAAGGAGAAGGCATGCCCGGCACGAACACGCCACCGCCTGACCGCCTCAAGGCCGTTGAAGAAGAGGTCGGCCTCACCGAACTCCGCACCGAGCAGATCGAACGCGTGGTGGGTGAACTCTCCGCCCAGGTCTTTGAACTCGCCAAGCGACTCGAACACCTCGAGCGCCGGCTCTCCGACCTGGCCACCCGGCCCGACCCGGCGCCCGACGAGCCCCCGCCGCACGCCCACCGCCCGCTTTGACCGGGCTCTCGGGGCCGCTCAGGCCAGCAGACTCTCCCCCGCCATCTCGGCGGGCTTGTCGAGCCCCATCATCGCCAGCGCGGTCGGCATGATGTCGGCAAGCCGCCCGCCGTCGCGGAGCCCCCGCCCCTTGAAGCCCGCCCCCACGACATGGAGCGGCACCGTGTAGGTCGTGTGCGCCGTGTGGGGGGAGTTGTTCTCCGGGCTCCACATCTGCTCGGCGTTGCCGTGGTCCGCGGTCACGATCAGCGATCCCCCGCGTGCCAGCGTCTTCTCGATGATCTCCCCGACGCACCCGTCCACCGTCTCGCACGCCCTCACCGCCGCGGCAAGGCTCCCCGTGTGCCCCACCATATCCCCGTTGGCGAAGTTCACGACGATCAACTCCTCGCAGTCCGGGGCTTCCAGCCTCCGCAGCACCGCGTCGCACACGCCGCGGGCCGACATCTCCGGCTGCAGGTCGTAGGTCGCCACCTTCGGGCTCTGGATGATCTCCCGCGTTTCGCCCGGGAACGGCTCGTCCCGGTAGTCGTTGAAGAAGAAAGTCACATGCGGGTATTTCTCCGTCTCGGCGCAGCGGAACTGCCTCAGCCCCAGCCCGCTGGTGTACTGCCCACCGATGTTCACCATCTTCGGCGGCTTCGGGAACGCCACCTTCGCGAGGCCCGCGAGACGCTCCGAATACGGCGTCAGAAGGACGAAGTCGAGGTCGAGCTTCGGCCCGCGGTCGAACCCCCGCTCGCCCGAATCCGGGCTGGGCTTGAGTTCCTCCGCGCCGTGGAACGCGTCGAGCAGGAACGCCGCGCACAGTTCGCGCGGCCTGTCCCCGCGGTAATTGAAGAAGATGACCGTGTCGCCGTTCGCGACCCGCGAGGCCGCCGCGTCGCCCACCGTGCGCGGGGAGATGAACTCATCGCCGTTCAGCGTCGCGCCCCCCTCGGGTTGGTCGTAGTACGCCTGGATCGCCGACGGGGCATCGGCGAAGTTCGGAAGGCTCCCGCCCCGCCCAGTCAGAAGGTCGTACGCCCGCTTGACCCGCTCCCACCGGTTGTCCCGGTCCATCGCCCAGTAACGCCCGACCACGCTCGCCACACGCCCCACGCCGATCTCGCGGCAGCACGCCTCCACCTGCTCGGCGTACGCCTTCCCGGTGAACGGGCCCGTGTCACGCCCGTCCCCGAACAGGTGGATGAACACCCGGGTCTGCCCTAACTGCTTGCACAGCCGAACGAGCGCGTAGAGGTGCTCCAGCAACGCGTGCACGCCCGCGTCCGAGTTCAGCCCCATCAGGTGCACGGCCCGGCCCGCGTCCCGAGCCCGCTCGATCGGCCCGACCAGCGACGCGATCTCCCCCAGCCGGCCTTCCCGGCAGGCGATCGAGATCCGCACCGCGTCTTGATAGACCACGCGCCCCGCGCCGATGTTCTGGTGCCCGACCTCGCTGTTGCCCATCGTGCCATCGGTCAGCCCGACATCCTCACCGCTCGTCGCGACCAGCGTTGTTGGCCAGTCCCGCTCGAGCATGTCCGCGGTCGGCGTCTCGGCGATCTTCACCGCGTTGAAGGCGTCGTGCTCGGGATTGGGGTTCCGGCCCCACC
The DNA here is from genome assembly GCA_036732005.1 of Phycisphaerales bacterium. Taxonomy (GTDB): domain Bacteria; phylum Planctomycetota; class Phycisphaerae; order Phycisphaerales; family UBA1924; genus UBA1926. Next base: position 469,295 of record DAINDF010000001.1, on the reverse strand, counting down.
CGTCGCGGATGATCAGCACAAGCGGCGTGTTCTGCGTCGTGGTCATGCCCGAGCGTAGGGCGACATTACCGCGATCGGTCTCCCGCTCGGTCCACCCGGCGGGCTCACCCGTCGCCGGAAGCCGGTCGGACCACGCTTATCGCGTACCGGTGCTTCGCCTCGGGCTCGTTCCCCGCGTGCACCAGGTAGAGCACCGCCGACCGACCCGGCGCCACCCGTGACACCCCCTCGACCGACGCCACCCGGCCCACGACGATTGCTCCCTGTCCCTCCGACACCGCCCTACGCAGGGCGTCCTCGCCTGGCGGGTCGTTCCGCCCCTCGAGCGCCTGCAGCGCGGTGTACCCCGTCTCGTGGAACACGATCGGCAGGCCGAGCCGCGCCGCCGCGTCGCGGGCCAGACGCATCGTCTCGATCTGCGCATCGCCCCGCCGCTCGCGGGCCGCCTCGTCGAAGAGCAGGCGGTTGACCCCGAGCAGCCCGCTGAACGCCCACGCCGAGCCGATCGCCGCGGCGACGAATCGCCGTGTGACCACCAGCCGCAGCGTCCACGCACCCGCGATCACCCCGACCGCCGACACGAGCCCGACCGTCCACGCCGCCGCCGGCCCGCCGTCACGCCTGATCTCGCCGGTTGCGACCTCAACCACTTCAAGCGGCGTTGGATCGCCCGCCGCCCAGGCCGCGATCGGCGCCGCGAGGCCCGAGAGCCCGATCAGGCCCAGCGAAACCAGGATCACCGCCCGGTGCGGCCCCGCCCACCGCGAGGCGTGCACGACGATCGTCGCGCCCACCACCGCCGCCGCCGCGTACGCCGGCAGAAGGTGGTCCGGGCGGTGCGTCGGCTGCGTCATCAGCAGCAGCACGAATAGCCCGAGATACCCGGCGGCCCATCCTGTCCGCGGGAGCGGCGCCGGCTCGGGCGTTCCCGCCCGCCGCGCCCGACGCCGCTCGAACGCCGAGACCGCCATCGCGATCAACGCGATGACCATCGGCACGCTCCACGGCACGAACCGCGAGAGCGCGTACAGCGGCACATTCCAGGGCTCCCGCGACCGTTTCCCAAGGAACGCCTCGCCCTCGGCGGATCGCTTCACGACCTCCTGCTCCACCATCGCCGCGAACCCGGGCTCCGCCCGCCACGCCGCGAACGCCCACGCCCCGAACACCCCGATCGCGAGGAGCAGCCCGACCGCCTGCATCCCGGGCCGGCACCTCGCCAGCGGCACGCCGGCCCGCACCCGGTGCCACAGCGCCGCCGCCGCGAACCACGCCACGCCGATGAGCGCGACCTGCCCCTTCGCGAGCAGCCCCATCGCGATCGACCCCCAGAAGATCGCGATCCACCCGAGCGTCGAGGTGCGCCCCTCACGCCACGCCCGGATCTGCTTCAACGACGCGAGCAACGCAATCGTCAGGAAGAGCGCGATCGGCATGTCCGGGCGGGCGATCCACGCGAGCCCGTAAGTCGGCCCCACGGCGGCAAACATCGCGACCGCCACCAGCGCGCCATCCTGACCGAGATCGTCGCGAGCGAGGGCATACACCAGGACGCACAACACGAGGAAGCACGCCACCACCGGGGCCTTCAACGCCCACTCCCCGCCACCGAAAAGACGCAGCGCAACGCCCCCCGCCCAGTGCAGCAGCGGGGGCTTGGTCGCCACCCCGCCCTCCGGCAACCGTTGCACGAGCCACGCGCCGTTGTCCGCCACATCGGCCATGTACGCCACGGTCCCGGGCTGCTCCTTCTGATCGATGTTGCTCGGCAGCACCGGGAGCAGCGCCACCAGCCCCGCAATCAGAAGCACACACGCCGCCGCGAGCGTCCAACGCCCCCCGCCCGGCGGGCTGGCGATCGCGGCTGACTGCTGGTCGGTCACGGCGTTCCCCCGAAAGGCCCCACCGGAACCGGCCTCGGGGAAACTCTATCGCCGCGTCCTCGCGCCCGCACTTCCTACTGTCCGCGCAGTCGCTCGCCCCCGGGGCCGCGCCCCGCCCGGTGCAGATCGCGCCACAGAAGTAGGGGGCTCCTCCAACAAGAACCCGCCCAACGAAAAACCGCCTCCCTCGTGAGGGAGGCGGCTGTAGGAGCTTGCAGCCTGCCGAGAAAGAGTTCTTCTTTCTTCACCCGGGATGTTTCACCCGCGGCGAGCAGGACTCCTGCGTGGGCTACGCCAAGCGCGAGCCCCGTCGGACTCACGCCTCAGCGGCGCAGCCCCTTCGTACAGTCACATTTCATCACTGGACCACCTCCTTCGATAAGGGCCATGCCGGGCCGTCGCGGTTCTGTACCTCCCGCCGCCCGACTCTGACCCCCGGGCCGTCGCCCGAGGCACATCGCCCGCACCCCGCCCTGTGCTCAGACAGGCCCGGGGACACGGTCGTCGAAGGCCCTTTCCTCGGCTCGGACGCTGGTTCTCAGAGCCTCTGCCGAAGTGGTCCCTTCGATCCGCTCAGTATCGTCAATCCGCCCGGGAATGCAACACCCCGCCGCAACGACAACGCTGATTTTTCGCGACGCCCCGGCCGACGGGTCCGATCAGCCCTCAAACTCCTCGAACGCCCCCCGCGCCGCCTGCTCGTCCAGATAGGCCTGAAAATCGCCCATCTTGTACGAGATAAAGCAGAACGCGTGGTGCAGCGTCACCCACTCCACATCCGACGGGTCCTCCTCCAGGTCCTTCCGCAGGCGATTCAGTTCCGCCAGCAACACCTCGGCCTTGATCGACTTCATGTCGGCCTCCCTCGAACAGCCGCGGGATCATACGCCCCGCCCCACACGCCCCAGCCTCGACGCGCCGAACAACGCCAGCAAAACCAGCACGATCGCCGGCCCGGTCTGCACGCCGAACTCAAAGCTCACCACCAGCCCACCGGCTACGCCCAGCACCGCGCTCACCAGCGAGATCGCCATCACCGTCCCGAGGCGAGCGCTCACGCCGAGCCCGATCGCCCCGGGCAGCACGAGCAGCGCCGTCGCCAGCACCACCCCCGCGATCTGCATCGTCGCCACCACCGCCAGCGACAACAGCACCAGCAACACCGCACGCATGCCCGGGCCCGAGATCCCCAGCGATCCCGCCGTCGCCTCGTCGAACGCCCACGCGATCATCGGGCGCCTGACCCACCACATCGACCCGAGCACAAACGCCGTGGCCAGCGCCGTCGCCCACACGCCGCCCCACCCCACGCGCAGCACCGAACCGAAGAGCACATCGTCGATCCCCGGCGGCGCCGGACGCCCGTTCGCCGCCAACTCGCCCGCCGCCAGGCGGTAGAGCACAAACCCGATCGCCATGCACGCCGCCAGCACGATCCCGATCGCCGTGTCCGTCGCCCGTCCCCGGCTGAGCACCGAGATCCACAGCCCCACGACCACCGCGAACACCACCACGACCAGCTGCATCCCGCCCGTCCACCCGCTCGCCCCCGCCAGCGCCCCGCCGTACAACGCGAGCCCCACGCCGCCGAACGCCGCGTGGCTCACCCCCTGCCCGACAAAGCTCAGCCGCTTGAGCACCACCAGCGGGCTCAGCGGGGCGCACAGCGCCGCCACCAGCAGCGCCGCCGCCACCCCGGGCCAGAACAGCGGCGCCAGCTCCGGTGTAAACAGGTACTCGGCCGTCTTCACGCCCCACCCCCGCAGCACCCGCACCCCGCGTCACCCTCTCCCGGGCGCCGCTCATCCGAGCGACCGGTCGACGGCTTCTTCAGGATCGCCACATCGTGGCTGAACACCTCCGCCAGCACGCCGGGCGTCAGCCCGTGCGGCGCGTCGTGGAAGTGCAGCGTCCGACGAAGGCACGCCACACGGTCGCTCGTCGCCGCGATCGTCGCCAGCTCGTGGCTCACGATCACAACCGTCAGCCCAAGGTCCGCACGGAGCGTCTCGAGCATCTGCCCGAACCGGGTCTGCCCCGAGACATCGATGCCCACGGTCGGCTCGTCCAGCAGCAGCACCGCGGGCCCGGACGCCACCGCGCGGGCGATCAGCACACGCTGCAACTGCCCCCCAGAAAGTCGGCCCACCGGCCTGTCCGCCAGCTCGCCCGCCCCAACCAGTTCCAGCGCCCGGGAGGACTGCCGACGCCGCTCCGGGCTCAGCCCGCGCCAAGGCCTCAGCCCCATGCTCACGCCCTGCTCGACCACCTGCCTCGCCGAAAGCGGGAACCCAAGCTCCGCCGTCACCCGCTGCGGCAGGTACCCGATCAGCCCGCGCTCCCGCGCCCGCACCGGCGGCTCCCCGAGCACACGCACCGACCCCGACCGGGGCGAGAGGTCGCCCAGGAGGATCTTCAAGAGCGTTGATTTTCCGCCCCCGTTCGGCCCGAGGATCCCCAGCCGCTCACCGCGCGCGACCGACAGCGAGACGCCCTCCACCACCGGCTCGGCGTCCGCCCCGTACGCGAAACTCACCGACGACATCTCGATCGCAACGCCGTCGCGATCCCCATGCACGCCCGCGCGGTCTTCCCCGCTCACGGCCCCACTCCCGGGCGGTCTTCCGAGCCCGCCCCCGTCGCCGGGGAGAGTCCCTCCACCAACGCGTCGAGATTCGAACGCATCATCGCGAACCAGTCCCCCGACCCCAGCGGATCGAGCACCACCAGCCGCACCCCCGCCGATTCCGCCAGCCGCTCCGCGGTGCTCCCGCTGAACTGAGGCTCCACGAAGATCGCGCCCACGCCCTCCGCCTCGATCGCCGCACGCGCCGCCGCGATGTCCCCCGCCGAGGTCTCGACCGTCTCCACCGGACGCAGCACCGCCGCCACCCGCAGCCCGTACCGCGCCGCCGGTCGCCCCATCGACGCGTGGTGCGTCACGATCGCGCGCCCCGCGAACGGCGCGAGCCGATCGCGGTACATCGCGTCGATCTCCTCGATCGCGCGCACCATCTCGGGCGCCGCCGCCGCCGCCCGTTCCGCCGCCCGCGCCGGCACCAGCCCCGGGAGCGCCGCCACGAAGTCCCGCGCCAGCACCGGGTCCAGCCACAGGTGCGGGTCCACCAGCCCGCACGCCTCGCCCTCCCCGTGGTCGTGCCCCTCGTGGGACGCGTGCCCGCCCCCCTCGATGCCGAGGACCGACGCCATCTCGATCAGCCGGGCCCGGGCCCCCCCATGCCGAACCGCGTCCGCGACCCGACCCTCCAGCCCCAGCCCCACGATGACGACAACATCGGCCCGAGCCAGCGAGGCCATGTGGGCCGGCGTCGGCTCGAACCCGTGCACGCTCCGCCCCGACTCCACCAGCGTGGTGAACTCCGTCCCTTCCGGGAACATCGGCTCCACGAGGCCCCGCAGCGGCGGGATCGACACCACCACCCGCAAGGGCCCGCCCTCCGCCGGCTCCTGTCGCCCGCAGCCGCCCGGGAAGAGCGAGAGCACCGCCCAGGCCAGGGCCGCGAGGGGTATCCAGAACAGCGGGGGGGTGACGGGTCTCGCCATGTTGTTGCGAGTGTATTCGCGTCAAGCCTCCCAGGTGTTCGGCGGGGTGTTGTCGCCGGCGGCGGACGGGCGTACGCTTCGGGTCCTACGGGGCGGTAGCTCAGTTGGTAGAGCGCATCGTTCGCAATGATGAGGTCGGGAGTTCGACTCTCCTCCGCTCCACTTGACGCAAACGCCGCAAGCCGAAGGGTTTGCGGCGTTTGGCGTTTTTGCGGAGCATGACCGGCCCACCGGGCGCCGCCGACCGGCCTGACCCACGCCCCCGCGCCGGACTCCCGGAACTCGCCCGGGCCCCCCTTCCGATCGACTCGATCACCCCGCACGCCCCCGACCGCCGGCCCATCAGACAGAATCTCCGCTCCATCTTGTGCTCGGCGCCCGCCGTCATCTCACAGAGTGACCGCGGAGCGGGACGGCCCACGCCGTCCGCTCGTGGTTCGCGCTTCGAGATGAACCACGGCACCGACGCCCGGTGACGACCGGGAACCCGCATCACAGCCCAGCCGCGTCGCCTCGCCTTTGCCGTTGTAGAACCGAGGTCGCGGGCGTCGACCGAATCACCGATCCGCGCGCTCCGAGCGCACCCGCGCTTGGGCCTCCGATCGTCCGCGCATCACGCGCCGATTGCGCACGCGGCCTTCACGCAATCTTCAATGTTTCTTCGCGCTCTCGGCCGCTTCGCACAATCTTCACGAAGGCTCAGCGCATCGAGAACGGACGCCGGGCGCCCATCTCTCAATACTCATGCTCACCGGACCGTCCAACACACACCACGGAGACCAAGGATGCCGCAGCGAACACGAGTGAACGGTTTCACTCTCATCGAACTCCTCGTCGTCATCGCCATCATCGCCCTGCTCATCGGGATCCTGCTCCCCGCGCTCGGCGCCGCCCGCGACGCGGCCCAGGCCCTCAAGGCCGGCGCCAACGCACGCAACATCTCACAGGGCGTCGCCGTCTACACCTCGCAGAACCAGGACTATCTCCCCCCCGCCTATGCGTACCCCCGCACCGAGAACGGGCTCGACTGGAACTGGAACAGCCAGTACGGCTCCTCCACGGGCAACCCCGACGGCAACAACGGCTACGCCCACTGGTCCTACTTCCTGTATGACGGCAACATCCCCGCCGACGCCTTCGAGAGCCCCAAGACCACCAACGGCGGCGCCCCGCGCACCAACTGGGGCCCCGACGCGTTCAACTCCGAGGCCTGGCAGATCTCCGACACCAGCGACCGCGGCGGCGACGAAATGGAACTCACCGACCGCCAGGTCCCGCGCATCTCGTTCACCGTGAACGGCGCCATCATGCCGCGCAACAAGTTCAACGAGATCGCGGCCGCCTCCGCACGCCGCCAGAATGTCCTCGTCCGCGTCGACCAGATCGGCAGCGGCTCCACCACCATCCTCGCCGCCGAGATCGAGGACCGCAACGAGTGGAAGACCGTCGCCGAGCTCGGCGGCTCCGACGACTCGGTCTCCAAGTCCAAGAGCCACCGCCCGATCGTCCCCTTCAAGTCCTTCCAGGGCCAGAACGATGTTTACCAGGTCGGCAATGTCGCCTACCCCAACAAGCCCTTCCGCTACTACCTCGAAGACGAGATCTGGAACGAGGAGCAGCTCCGCGAGCAGTCGGTCGGCCTGATCGACAACGACAACGAGCAGCTCAACCTCGTCTCCCGCGCCCACCGCGGCAAGTCCAACTTCTCCTTCGTCGACGGGCACACCGAGATGCTCGAACTCAAGGAGACCCTCCGCAACAGCCTCTGGGGCGACCGCTTCTACAGCATCACCCCCGCGGTCGATGGCACCGGAGGCGGCGGGCAGAACAACACCGCCGTCTGGACCGTCGAGGAACTCGAACGAGAGGGCTTCGGCGGCTGATCGATCCCGACCGGCGTCCGCGAGACCGGACGCCGTGTCTTTCTCCCTCGCAGCGTGCGTGCGGAGGCATTGAGAGAGTTCGCCGCGGGCAACGGAGGCCGGCCCGCGGGGCGCGATCGGTACGCACGGGCCTCGACGCCCTTCCCGACCCCAACCACTCGGAGGAAACCAGCAATGAAGGCGAATCATATCGCGATTCTCATCGCCGCGTGCGGCGCCGCCGCCACCGTCCAGGCCGACCCGCTCGTGCTCACCGGCTCGGGAGCCACGCTCCAGGAGTCGTTCTTCCGCGCCGACGCCTCGACCAACGACTTCATCGATGTCGACGGCGACGGCCGCGCGGGCTCGCTCGGCAGCCTCTTCCCCGACCAGCTCGCCCCCAACTCCGGCGGGTGCCTCACCGCCCCCTTCACCTGCGGCAGCGGCACCATCGACGACACCCAGTGGCTCTTCCACTACCGCATCGCCGGCTCGGGCAACGGCATCCGCGAGTTCGACCTCTTCTCACTCGTCTTCGATGAGAACGGCGACCTCTTCGATACCGACATGGACGGCTCGACCGTTGATGACCCGGGCAACTCCAACCATGTTTCCTCTTCGATCTGGCAGCGCCTGAACCTCGTCGTCGGCTCGGTCCTCCAGCCCCTGGGCAACTCGGCCAACCGCTCGGGCGCCCCTTTCCTCCCCGTCCCGGGCTCCTTCGAGCCGGGCGTCACCGGTGACGGCAGCGGCGCCGGGCTCCATGTCGACTTCTCCACCTCCGATGTGCCCCTCGCCTGGTTCGGTATCGTCAACGGCGCCAACAGCCCCCTCCGCTCCCCCGGCGCCACCGGCTACGGCGGCAACCCCGTCGTCGCCCTCAACAAGGACGGAACCCCGACCAACCAGAGCAACCTCCTCCGCCCGCTCACCCGCCTCAACACCAACCTCGGCAACCCCGACTCCTTCACCGTCTACGACTTCGGCATCTCCATCGTCCCCGTCGCCGCCGCGGTCAACTACGGCGTCGGCATGAGCGAGATCCTCATGTCCGACCTCCGCCACCTCGCCGCCACCGGCCGCCGCGCCAACGGCGAGAACCTCACCAAGGTCACCCGCGACTCCGGCTCGGGCACCCGCAACGCCTTCATGAACGGCATCGGCCTCGACCCCTCCTTCGGCATCGGTGAGAACATCGGGCTCCGCCTGACCAGCAGCATCCACGACCTTGTCGGACCCGACTACCTCCCCTCCAACAAGTCCGGCTCGGGCAACCTCGACACAACCGTCCGCAACACCCGCCTCGGCGTGGGCCACACCGGCGCCGAGCGACTCATCGAGAACAGCCGCCTCATCAACGAGGAATTCGACTGCCTCGCCGTCATCGCCGACATCAAGGGCGGCACCGTCGCCGCCCGCCCCACCATCGAGAATGTCATCGACGGCGGGCCCAACGGCTACAACATCACCGGCCCCGCGGCCTTCTCCTTCCGAGGCGACCCGCGCAACGCCGGCGCCTCGCTCGGCGGATGGGGCTGGCTCCCCTCCGAGACCGGCCCGAACCCCTTCGCCGGCAACCCCGCCCCCGCCAACCCGGCGGCCGCGGCCTACATGAACAACATCCTCCGCTCCATCTCCGCCTTCGTCACCGTCCCGGGCGGCGCCCAGTCCGACTTCATGCCCGGCGAACTCCTCGCCGAGTCGTTCCTCCTCACCGCGGCCCCGGACAATGTCCCCGCCGACTTCGACGCCGACGGCACCCAGCCCATCGCCATCGTCGCCAACAGCGCCCTCAACCCCAATGTCCAGTCGTTCACCCTGAACGACCCCGCCAACACCTTCGCCAACCCGCTGCTCGACTCGTTCAACTCCAACACCGCGGGCCGCTCGCCCACCCGCACCGCCAACACCACCTACACCGACGGCAACACCGGCTCGCACTACCGCACCGTCAACGGCACCCTCATCAACTACAACACCCTGCTCGGCGCCAACTCGGTCAACAAGATCGCCGGCGACTTCGACGCCAACGGGGTCCGCGACATCAACGACCTCGACAACATGGTCGCCGCATGGCGCTCCCGCAACGGCGGGCCCGCCTGGACCGGCTCGGGCCTCGCCTCCTTCGAGATCCTGGGCGACCACAACAACGACGGCAACTTCACCGCCGCCGATGTCCGCTACGCCGCCGACGGCCTGGCGATGGTCAACGATGTCCTCGACCGCGGCGCGGGCTTCCTCGCCGTTGACAACGCCTTCGGGGGCAACTTCTTCGGCACCACCCTCGCCCGCGGCACCTACAACAACGGCGACTCCGCCGCCGACATCGCCGGCGACCTCCCCACCCCGGGCTGGGAGCCCAACGGCTGGGACGGCGCCGTCGACTGCGACGACATCGAGTATGTCATGGATAACTACGGCGACTGGTCCGACCTCGAGCAGGCCGTCAACATGGACCTCTCCGCCGACATGAACGGCGACCTCGTCGTCGACGCGGCCGACCGCGACTTCGTCCTCTCCGTCCTCGAAACCGTCTTCGGCGACATCAACCTCGACGGCGTCGTTGACTCCGCCGACGCGGCCATCATCGCCTCGAACATCGGCACCGGCAGCACCTACTGCGAGGGCGACCTCGACGGCGACGACGATGTCGACGCCGACGACCTGGCCCTGATCGCCCTCGGCTGCAACGACGCCGACATCGCCCAGCCCTACGGCATCCTGGACCTCGCCGACATCAACGCCTTCGTCGTCGGCTTCACCACCCAGGACCCGATCGCCGACCTCGTCGCCCCCTTCGGCATCTTCGACCTCGCCGACATCAACGCCTTCATCACCGCCTTCCAGGCCGGTTGCCCGTAACCCGGGCCCGGTCCAAGGACCGGATCTGACCCAATGCACAAGGGCCCGCGCCTCTCGGCGCGGGCCCTTTTTCTTCCCCGTGTTCCGCCCGCCCGCACCGAAGCCGCGCGGCACCGGCCCTCCCGGGCGCACGCGTCAGCCCCCGGCGGCTTGCTCATCCGGTGGCGGCGTCGCCTGGCTCACCCAACTCACCACCTCAAGGCGGATCCACCGACGCTCCCCGCCCGCCTCGTCGAGCGTGATCCAGGTCCTGTCAACGCCCACCAGCGAACCCTGCAGCACGACCTGCGCCCCGTTGATCCCGTGCGTCCCCGCCGTCACCGGCAACCCCGCCGCCGCCCCCAGCACATCGGGCCGCACCGCCACCACCGTCGCGGCCCCGATCACCAATCCATCCGGTGCTGTCTCGGCGGGCGCGTGCGTCGTCTCGTTGTACGCGTTCCAGCACCCCCCCGAAACCGCCGCCGCGAGCGTGAGCACAGAGAGCGAGAGCATCGATCGCATCGGGAGTCCTCCATGATGGCCCGCGAGTTTCCGAGGAGCCTACCGCAGTTTCAGCAGCGTGAGCCCGACCAGACCCAACAGGATCGAGACGATCCACAGCCGCGTCACGACCTGTGATTCCGTCCACCCGCCCAGGTGCAGGTGGTGGTGATACGGGGCGCAGCGGAAGACCCGCTTCCCGCCCGACGCCTTGAAGTAGCCCACCTGCAGCACCACCGAGCCGATCTCGAGCAGGAACACCCCGCTCATGATCAGCATGGCGATCTCCTGCCGGATCGCGATCGCCAGGTACGCGATCAGCCCACCCAGCGCCAGCGACCCCGTGTCCCCCATGAACACCAGCGCGGGCGACCCGTTCCACCACAGGAACCCGATGCACGCCCCGGCCATCGACCCCGCGAGCACCGCGAGCTCGTTCACGAAGGCCACATGCGGCACCAGCAGGTACTGACTGAACCCGTCCGACCCCGCGATCAACGCGAGCACCATCAGCCCGAACGACACCGTGGCCGACACGCCCCCCGCCAGCCCGTCCATCCCATCCGTGATGTTCACCGCGTTCGACATGCCCGCGATCAGCAGCGCCGAGATAGCGATGAACACCGGCGCGCTCAGGTAAATCAAACCTTCCGCAACACCCCCCCCGCCCGGCAGGAAGGTCCGCTGGAACGGCAGGTTCAGCACATGCGCCAGGTCGAGCGGCGTCGCCGGGTCGTCCCCCGCGTTGTACGCGAAGAACCCGACGATCACCCCGAGCCCCAGCTGAAAGACCATCTTCTCCCACGCGAACAGCCCCTGCCGCCCCGTCCCCCGGCGCCGCGCGGTCAGCTTCAGCCAATCGTCGAACCCGCCCAGCACGCCCAGCCACAGCAGCACCACCAGCCCGAGCTGCACATGCATCTGCCGGATGTCCGCCAGCAGCACCGTCGAGACCAGGATCGCCCCGCCGATCAGCACGCCGCCCATCGTCGGGGTGTTCGCCTTGTTCGCCGCGTGCGCCCGCAGCGCCTCCGCGTCCGTCGACCCCGCGTCCCCGATCTTGAGCCGCGTCAACTGCCGGATCACAGGCCGCCCCGCAACGATCACCAGCAGGAACGAAAGAAACGCCGCCGCAAACGCGCGGAACTCCACCTGGTCCAGCACGCGAACCACCGAGTACAGCCCGATCTCGTCGAGCCAGCGACGCGCGATGTCGAGTATCCAATAGAGCATCCGTGCTCCCTCGAATCCAACGGACCACCCCGAGAAGGCTACACGCCCCGCGCTCGCAACGCGTCGATCACCCGTTCGAGCCTCATCCCGCGCGAGCCCTTCAGCAACACCAGGTCACCACCCCGAATCAACGCCGCGGCCCGGTCCGCCCAATCGCCCGACGCGTCCGGCTCTGCCAGCAGCACCACCCCCGCACGCGCCGCCTCGAGGATCTCCGCCATCGGCGCCGCGTGCCTGCCCACCAGCACAACCCCGTCGAGGTCGCCCACCCGGGCCGCCAATCCTTCGGCGATCTCCCGGTGCATCCCCGCGCTCCCCGAGCCCATCTCCAGCATCTCGCCCAACACCAGCACCCGCCGCCCGCCCGTCCCGCGGGCCCACCCCGCAGGGTCCAGCCCGCCATCGAGGAACACGCCGAGCGTCGCCCGCATCGACTCCGGGTTGGCGTTGTACGCGTCGTTCACCACCACCACGCCGCCATCGCGCGTCGCAACATCGAGCCGCTCGAGACGCATCGGCGGCGCCGCCGCCCGTGCCAGCCCCCGGATCGCCTCCGGCAGCGGCACCCCCGCGGCCTGCGCCACCCGCAACGCCATCGCTCCGTTTAGCGCGTTGTGCGCCCCCGGCAGCGGAACCTCCGCCCGGCTCCCCAGGTAGTCGAACGCGATCCCCGTCCCCGAAGGCTCGAACCCACCCACGCGGATCTCCGCCCCCTCCCCCGCCCCGACCCTCACCAGCCGGCACCCCATGAACCCCGCCAGCGCCGCCGCCAACTCCGGCGAATCCGCGATCACCACGCCCAGCCCGCCCGTCGGCAGCGAGCGCACGAGATCGGCCTTCTCCTCCGCCACGCCCGACACCGAGCCCAGCCGCTCCAGGTGAGCCCGACCGATCGAGGTGATCACGCCGATCTCCGGCTCCGCGATCGCGCTCAACCGCGCGATCTCCCCGGGCCCGCTCGTCCCGATCTCGCAGATCAGATAGTCGTCCCCGGGCCGCGCCGCGAGCAGCGTAAGCGGGAGCCCCAGATCGTTGTTGTGGCTCTTCGACGGGCAGGTTCCCCGCATCGTCGAGCCCAGCGCCGCGTGCAGGAACCTCGTCGTCGTCGTCTTCCCGTTCGACCCCGTGACGCCGATCACTCGCGTCCCGTTCAGGGCCCGCCGATACCCCCGCGCCAGCACCCCCAGCGCCGCCCGCGCGTCCGCCACCCGCAGCACCGCCATGCCCGGCGCACGCACGCCGACCTCGCGGTCGACCACCGCGAGCGGGCACCCCGCCGCCGCCGCCGCGTCCAGAAAAGCGTGCCCGTCCGCCCGATCCCCACGCAGCGCAAAGAAAACCTCGCCGGGCTTGAGCGTCCGGGTGTCGATCGACGCGCCCAGAACCGGCCCGTGCCGCCCGCCCCGGCTCGGTGAGATAACCCACCGCCCCCCGAGCAGGGCCGCCACCGCGTCGAGCGCAAGCCCGTGTGCGCCGATCAGCCCGCTCACACCACCAGCCCCGTGCCCGACGCCTTCATCGCCCGCGCCCGCCTCTCCGCCAGCCCCAGCGCCGCGAACTCCTGGTCCACGAACCAGCGCGACACCGTCCCCCCGGCCCCGTCCGGCAGAACCTGCTCCGTCTCGTGCCCCTTCCCCGCGATCACGACCACATCACCGGGTGACGCCGACTCGATCGCCGAGAGAATCGCCCGGTCGCGGTCGATGTGCACCGTCACCGAATCCCGCTTCTCGCGAGGGACCCCGTCCATCACATCCGCGATGATCCGCGCGGGCGATTCCGACCGCGGGTTGTCGCTCGTCACCACCACACGGTCCGCCCCGCGCACCGCCGCCAGACCCATCCGCGGACGCTTCGTCCGATCCCGCTCGCCGCCGCACCCGAACACGACCCACAGCCGCGAGCCCGTCGGCTTCACCGAACCCACCGCCGCCAGCGAACGGGCCAACGCGTCGTCCGTGTGCGCATAGTCCACGAACACCGCGATGTCGTCCCCTTCCTCGTGCACCGCCTCCAGCCGCCCACGCGGCGGCCGAACCAGCGTCAGCGCCTGCTCGAGCGAACGCCGCGCCCGCTCCGGCTCCATCCCCGCCCGCTCCAGAACCGTCCACGCCGCCGCCGTCGCCTGCAACGCGTTCATCGCGTTGTGCCCGCCCACCAGCGGGACCCGCGCCCCGATCCGCCCTCCCGCCCACGCCAGGTCCAGCCACTCACCCTCCACCGAGGGCTCCGATCGACGCACGAACCAGTCGCACGCACCCGGATCGACCATCCCGCACCGCACGGGCCGCGCCGCCGGCGTCGAGCCCGCCACCGGATCGTCCGCGTTCAGAATCGCCGGCCCGCCCACGCCCGCATCGAGCAGCGTGAACAGACGCCGCTTCGCCGCGACATACGCCTCAACGCTCCCGTGATAGTCCAGATGGTCCCCTGACAGGTTCGTGAACACCGCCGCGTCGAACGAAAGCCCGTCCGCACGCTTCTGGTCGAGCGCGTGGCTCGAGACCTCCATCACCGCCGCCCGGCACCCCGTCTCGACCATCGTCGCCAGCGTCCGGCTCAACTCGATCGAGGGAGGCGTCGTCATGGGCGAGGGCGCCACCTCCCGCCCGTCGTCGACTTCCACCGTCCCGATCATCCCGCAACGCACCCCGCATCGGTTCAGCAACTGGTGCACCAGCTGCGTCACCGTCGACTTCCCGTTCGTCCCCGTCACGCCCACAAGCAGCAGCGACCGGCTCGGGTTCCCGTGCAGCCGCTCCGCAAGCAGCGCCGTCGCCAGCGGAACATCCTCGCAGACCAGCAGCACCGCGCCCAGCGGGAACGACTCCACATCCGCTCCCGAGTCGGTCAGAATCGCGCACGCCCCGGCGCGCACCGCGTCGTGCGCGAACCGGCGGCCGTCCGATTTCCGCCCCGCCCGCGCCACGAACAACGAGCCCGGCACCACCGTCCGGCTGTCCTCGGTCATGTCGCTCACGCGCACACCCGAGGCCCCGCCCCGCGCCACCCGGATCCCCAACTCCGAAATCAGATCGCCGAGCTGCATTGGAATCCCCCGCAATTCACCGGGGTTCTATCGACCGCACGGCCCCGCCCCCGGCACTTTCCCGCGCACGCCCCCGCGGAGCCTATCACCCGCGCCGCGAGCCGACGCGCTCAGGGCAGAATCAGCATCGCATCGCCGTAAGAAAAGAACCGGTACCCCTCCCGGATCGCCTCGCCGTACACCTCGCGCACCCGCCCGATCCCGCCGGGCACCAACGCCGCGACCAGCGCCAGCAGCGTCGAACGCGGCAGATGGAAGTTCGTCAACAGCCCGTCCACCCGACGCCACCGATACCCCGGCTGGATCAGCAGGTCCGTCTCGAGCCACTCGGGCAGCACCCCGCCGGACTCCGACAGCGCCGCGTACGCCTCGACCGTCCGCGCCGAGGTCGTCCCCACCGCGATCACCCGCCGAGCCGACGACAGCGCCCCGCGCACCCCCTCCGGCATCGAGCACCACTCCGCGTGCATCGGGTGCTCGTCGAGGTCCGCGACCTCCACCGGTTTGAAGGTCCCCGTCCCGACATGCAGCACCACCTCGTGCCGGCTCACCCCCCGCCCGTCCAACGCCGACAGCAGCGCCGGGGTGAAGTGCAGCCCAGCCGTCGGAGCCGCCACCGCCCCCGCCGACCCCTCCCCGCTCGGCGACGCCGTCGATCCCGCGTAGACCGTCTGGTACCGCTCCCGGTCCCGCTCGTCCTCCGTCTCAAGACCCGCGTCCCGCCTGGCATGCCTGATGTAGGGCGGCAGCGGCGGCAACCCCACGCGATCCAGCAAAGCGGGTGTGTCCTCCCAGTCCGAATCCACCCCCAGCCGCCACGCCCCGGGTTCATCCGCAGCGGGCCCCAGGAACTCCAGCCGAACCCCGGTCGCCCCGCCCCGGGCATCGACCAATTCGAGCACGCGTCCCGCCCGGTGCCGCCTCGCCTTCACCAACGCGACCCACACCCGCCGCCCGTCCTCTGCCCGCCCGTCATCGCGGAGCCACAGCCCCTCCGCCCGCCCACCGGTGGAGAGGCTCCGCGCCAGGAACCGGGCCGGCAGCACCCGGGACCGGTTGAAGACCATCGCGTCCCCTCGCTCCACCAGTTCGGGCAGGTCGCGCACACGCCGGTGCTCCAGCCGGCCCGGATCCGACCGCGAGATCACCAGCAGCCGGGCCGAGTCCCGCGGCTCAACCGGCGCCGTCGCGATGAGCGAAGGCGGGAGATCGAAATCGAGGTCGTCCACCAACACGCGATCACTCTACGCCACGCACGATGTTGCCCCGACACAACACGCCCGATCCCGCGCCCCGGCACGGCCAAGCGGAAGATCCACCCGGCGGCACGCGCGCACGGTTCTTATCGGGCCTGACCAGCCCGCCCGAACCCTGGCACGCCGTCTGTACCCCGTCCCCCGGTGGTCGAGCGCGTCCCCCACATCTCGAGCCCCGCTTTCTTCGCGGTCGCGGCCCCGCCCCCCGCGGGCCGAGCGGGCACGCACGACACGCGCGCCGCCGATGTCGCCCGCCCCTGCCCCGGCCCGCCTGCCACGGTCGACGCCTTCCGGGCCGGCCCCGGCGCTGTGCCATACGCGGATTACCTGCGCGCCCTGGCGATGCGGGCTCGGGTCGCCGCCGGGGACCCGGTCGTTCCGCCATCCAGCCCCACCCCGCCGCACCACCTCCCCCCAAGGCGAGACGACACCCTCGCCCGCCTCGGCGATCTCCCGCCCCCTTCCCCTCCCCCCGCGCCCCGAGCGGTGGCCTTCGAGGAGACCATCCGGCGCACACTCGGCTCGGGACGGATGATCGACTTGGTGATCTGACCCGCCCGCGACGCGGCGCAACCCGTTGCCCATCCGGTTAGCATGTCGGTCTGCCCTGCCCGACCTAGGGAGACCGCCCGAACATGCCCGTGCGCACGAGCCAACCCCTGACCGCCATCGCAATCGTCGCCTCCGCCCTCGGCCTGACGGGGTGCTCAAAGGACCTGCGCACCGACGCCGGCATCTACCCCGGCCCCCAGATCGGGGTCGATTCCTCCAGCGAGTGGCACACGGTCGTCGCCGAACTCCCTTCGCCCGGCTGGGAGGTCTCACTCGACCACCACCGCGGCTCCCCGGACGCCGAGCGGCTCTATTTCACGCTCCGCCAGCCCAACCCTCTGGCGATCTACCCAATGCAGACCGTGCTGCAGCGGCTCCTCACGCCGGTCCGGGCTGATGAGCCCCTCGAGATCTTCGCGCGGACCATGCCCTACGCCGCCGACGACAACCGGCCCTACCAACGCGTCGCCCGCTGACCGGGCCGCGGCTGCGAACGGGCTTTGTTTGTACAATCGCGGGATGCCGCCGCCGCCGACTCCCTTCGCGATCGACATGCTCCGCCTCTCGATGCTCCCCGGCCTCGGGCCGATCCGGATCGGGCGTCTGCTCGACGCGTTCGGCTCCCCGGACCGGGCCCTCGGTGCCTCCGCCGCCGCCTGGGCTGCCGTCCAGGGCATCGGCGAGCCCACCGCCCGCCGCGCGCTCAGGGCGATCCCCGAGGCCGACGAGGCGGTACGAGTCGAACTCGGCCTCATCGAGTCGCGGGGCGTCACCCTTCTTGCCCACGGCCAGCCCGGCTACCCGACCCTCCTCGCCCCGATCCCCGATGCCCCGAGGCTCCTCTATCTGCGGGGCAGACTCGAGCCGGCCGGTGAGGACCGCTATCCCCTCGCCGTCGTCGGTTCCCGACGCTGCACCCAGTACGGCATCGAACAGGCCGAGCGCTTCGCCGGGGTGCTCGCCCGGGCCGGGCTCACGATCGTCTCGGGTGGCGCGCGCGGCATCGACACCGCCGCCCACCGCGGCGCCCTCCGAGCCGGTGGGCGCACCATCGTGGTCCAGGGGTGCGGGCTCGCGGGCTGCTACCCACCCGAGAACGCCGAGCTCTTCGAGCGCATCGTTGCCGAGGACCGCGGCGCGATCCTCTCCGAACTCCCGATGACCGCCGAGCCCCGGGCCGAGCAGTTCCCCGCGAGGAACCGCATCATCAGCGGGCTCAGCCTCGGCGTCCTCGTCATCGAGGCCGGCGAGCGGTCCGGCGCGCTGATCACCGCCCGCCTCGCCGCCGAGGAGCACGGGCGAGAGGTCCTCGTCGTGCCCGGCAGGGTTGACTCCTCCGCCTCCGCCGGTTCGCTCGCCCTCCTCAAGCAGGGCGGCGCGGCGATCGCCGTCGAGCCGGGCGATGTGCTCGACGCGCTCGAGAGCCCCGCCCGCTTCACCCACCAGGGGCTCCACGACATCCGCTACGGCGACCCGGCGGCGAGCACACACGAAACCGCGCCGGGCTCCGATGACAACGACACGATCTTGAAATCGCTTTCATCTGGCTCGGCCTCGGCCGACGAGATCGCGCACACCACCGGTCTCGGTGTCGATCGTGTCCGCGCGGCCTTGACGATTCTCGAACTCACCGGACGGGTGACCCGAATCGGCGGCGCGTTCGCGAGGAAGGTCCCTTGAAAACGCCCATCAGCTGGCGTGAACGACACGAATCTGTGCGTGGACCTTGACGAGTCTCGGATAATATCCTATCTTGGACCAAACTTCCGGCCCAAAAGTTCAATGGGAGTAAGGGGTCGGTCCGATGTGGATGTCCGTCATGTTTCCCCTTTTCGCCCTTTACGCGGGGCAATCAGTCGGGATATGCTCGGCGAGAGCCGGGCGAACTTTCAGAATTTTCCCTACGCCCGGGAGGACCGCCCGTTGATCCGATGGACCGCACAGAAGGCCGAGACGCAGACGCAGCCGGCGCGTGGTGTCGCGATCCTCCGCCTCGGGCCAGGGGGCGAGTTCGGGTCCACCTGGGTCGGGTCCGCCGGCCGGATGCAGCGGGCCGCGCACGGGGAGGCCGGCCCGAATCTGCCCACCCCCAGCACCGATGTTCCTCAGAACTCAGAAACAACCCACGAGCGCCTCGCCCATCGTGCCGGGCGCTGGCTCGCCGTTGAGCGCCTCCTCGGCCACCAGGCCGAGGCGCTCCATGCCTCGCGTTCATATCTGTCCGCGCTTCACCGTTCGGCCTTGCGGGGTCTGATCCACCCCACGCCGGCCGCCGCCCCCACGCGGGGCTTCGCCACGCCGCCCGCGGCACACGCCGCCGATCGGCCCGAGGAGGAACAACGCCATGTCCATCGCCAAGTCCATGAACCTGACCCCCAAGCAGCTCCGGATCCTGAAACTCATCCGGGATTCACGCGTCCGGCGTGGCTATTCCCCCACGATGCAGGAACTCGCCGACGAGATCGGCGTCAGCAAGGTCACCGTGTTCGAGCATGTCGAGGCCCTCATCAAGAAGGGGGCACTGGTCCGCGAACGCAACAAGGCTCGCTCTTTGTCGATCGCTGACGGCATCGCCGTTCCCGACGAGGACCGCCCGCTCCGCGTCCCCCTCGTCGGCAAGATCGCCGCGGGCTACCCCATCGAGAAGGTCGCCGAGGAAGAGGAACTCGACCTCTCCGAACTCCTCTCCGATGGCGACAGCGGCCGCGAATCGGGCTTTGCCCTCCGCGTCGACGGCGACAGCATGCGCGACGAGGGCATCCTCGACGGGGACTACATCCTCCTCGAGCGAGCCCAGGTCGCCCGCAACGGGGACCGCGTCGTCGCCCTCCTCGAAGACGGCAGCACCACTCTCAAGACCTTCTTCAAGGAGGACGACCACATCCGTCTCCAGCCCGCCAACCCCGACTACGAGCCCATCCGCGTCAAGTTCTGCCAGGTCCAGGGCATCGTCAAGGCCGTCGTTCGTCGGTACCGCTGACCCAACCGAATTGCCCCCCCGGTGCCCGCCTTCTGCCCGAAGGGTGAAGGCGGATTTCCGACCCCCCAGCGTGGTCCGTTCTTGGTTTGTCCTTCGGGTCCAACCGCGGGACGCTTACCAATGCTCATGCAAACTCGTGTCTGACGAGCCGCGGGCGCGAGCCCGCGGACCTTCGTTTCCCGGTCGTTGCATTGGATCGCGACTCCGCCTCGCCCGGGTTTCAATCGAATTCCGTATGATTGGCCGCTGCGCGTGCGCCGTCGGTGCCACCACCCGCCGCGGCAGCGGCGCGTGGTGCCGCTCGGACACCGATGAACGACGCACGACGCGCCCTCCGGGCGGGTCGTGGCACCGCCGCCCGCGCGACGATCTATCCAGATCAGTGTCAGTCACCGTTTCCGAGGGCCCTCGGTCACCCCGCGCCGCTTCATCCGGACCCAAAAACAAACAGGCCGGGGCGCACCGCCTCGGCCTGCCATGCACTCGATTGCGACGAACCGGCTCAGCCCGCCCGGGCCGTCCGCATCCGCTGGAGGTTGACCGGACGCACCGCGCCCTCCTCGACCGGGTCGACATGCACCTTGCGCCCCTGGAACACGATCCGACCGGTGCCGACGCTGAACAGCGTGTCGTCGGAACCCCGGCGGACATTGAACCCGGGCACGAACTTCGTGCCGCACTGGCGGATGATGATCGAGCCGGGCTTGGCGAACTCACCGCCGTACAGCTTCACCCCGCGGTACTGCGGGTTGGAGTTGCGGCCGTTCTTGCTCGAACCCTGTCCCTTTTTATGTGCCATGACGAAATCCTGTCAGATTGAAGACACGGAAGCGGGGCGCTTCCGGGGCTGCAACGCTAGGCGGGACGCTCCCCGCGGTCCAGCGGAAAGGCCGTATCGACCGACGCCGCCGGGACTACCTCAGAATCCAGCGGGCCTCGATCTGTTCGGGGGTCGGCGGGCTCTGGGGGGTGATCTGCCCCGGTACCGCGAACCGGAGCATCCGGGTCTTGCGGAGCACATGCCGGACAGACTCGCCCGTCGCCGGGTCGGTGGTGAAGAACGCCTCGCTCTCGCCGCTGAGGCCGGCGGCAAAGACGATCAACTCGTCCATATCCAACGCCGGCAGACGCCACACCACCACCCCCCGGCGGGTGTTCTCGATCCCCTGGAGCAACGACCCGACGATCGCGAGCTGATCCTCGATCAGCGGGTCGCCCAGCATCACCATCACACGGGAGGTGATCTCGGGCGGCACCTCCCGGCCTGAGCGGATCACATGCCCCTCGTCGGTCCCCAACTCGAACAGCGGGGCCAGCATCCGGTCCTCCCCGGAGTGGTTGGCCACGCGATAGGTCATGAACGCGAACCACACCGGGCCCTCGTCCTCGACCTCGAGCTGCGCCAGCCGCAACGCGTCCGGGCGGAAATCGAACTCCCACCGCACCGGGACTGGCTCGGGCTCCGGCGCCGCCACCGCCAGGCCGGGCGTCGCCATCGCAACGAAGGCGGCCCCGAGGAGCGCGGCGAATCGGATTCTGCTTCGATTGATCGGCACGGGCGGTCCTTCTCTCATAACGCGGTGACGCGGCGGGGTGGCACGCCGCGGTGCCCCGAGGCTCGCTCGGGCCGGCCCTCACCCCGGCGGCGACGATAGTCTAAGGCCCGAGGGCACGCCTGCCAACCGCCCCGCCACACATCACCCGTCACACATCAATGGACCCGGCACCCAGCGAACAACCCGAGGCCCGACGCGTCGGACGCGACCTGCGCCGAGACGCCGCCGCCCGACTCGTCGCCGCCCCGGGTCTCGACCCGATCGAGGCCGGGCGGAGGTTCGTGCAACGGGCACGCGAACACGGCATCGATCTCGACCTGATGTGGGCGATCGGCGAGGGGGCCCGGGTCCGGCAGTCGGCCCTGGTTGTTCCTCAGGCGGGCCGGACCGCCATGATGTTCATCTCGGGCGAGGGCCCGCTCGGGATTTGCGGCACGCCGGAACGGCAGGCGGCGGATCGGATTGCCCTGGTCAGGGGGGTGGTCTCCCAGATCCAGGTACTCCTCCCGGACCGGGTCCACCTCGTGCAGGCGCTCCCCGCGCCCGAGGAGTGGTGGGCGATCGAGGCCTTCCGGGGTGGGGGCATGACGCGCCTGGGCGACCTGGCCTATCTCCGCCGTCCACTCTCGCTGCCGGCCCTGCGCGGGCAGGACGCCGGATCCTGGCCGGGCGGGCTGGAGATCCGCCCGTTCCGGGGGATGAAGGACCCCGCGGACGCGGATGCGCTGCGGACCGCGTTGGCCCGGACCTACATCGACACGCTGGACTGCCCCGGGCTGTGCGACATGCGAGACCTGGACGATGTGATCGATTCGCACCTCGCGGCGGGGCGCCACGACCCCTCGCTCTGGTGGCTGGTCTGGCACGAGGGCCGGCCCGAGGGCTGTGTCCTGCTCTCGCCCTGCCCGGATCAGGACGCGGTCGAGTTGGTGTACATGGGGCTCGGCCCGAGCCTGCGGGGCCGGAGGCTGAGCGGGCCGCTGCTGGAGGCGGCGATCGCGCGCGCGCAGCGGACCGGGTTGAGCCATGTGACCTGCGCGGTGGACGAGCAGAACGAGCCCGCGCGCGCGCTGTACGCGAGCCTTGGGTTCACCGTGACGGCGAGGCGGGTCGCGTTCGTCGCGGCGGTGCGTGGCTCCTGACGCGGCGGGTTTTGCACAAGTTGTTGGCAATCGACGCGAGCGCGTGGAGAACTCTTTTTTCGTTGCGCTAAGCCCTTGAAAAAAAGGCGCGAGCACGCGGCGGCGCGGCGCGGCATTCGATTGGTGGATTGTCTCGACGCGGGCGGTGAGGTACCCTCCGGATCCGCGGCGAAGAGGCCGCGATTCGGGCGGGGCGGGGGAGGATTCCCGCGTCTCCGGTCACCTGGGCGAAGACGGGTTCAGCCGTCGCGGAGGACACGCGATGCGGGCACACCAGGCGGGAACAACGGGAAGACACGATCTCCTCGTTCCGGGCGAGGCGGGAACGGCTCGGCGCCGCGAGCGCGGGCTCCCGGCCCCGCCGCCCCGGTTGCTCTTGCGTTCCTGACGCCCCCTCTCAAGTGAGGCAGGACGGGCCGAGCGGCGCGCACGCCGCGTCGTGCGGTGTCCGTGCGCACACGGAGGGGGCCGGCGGAGGGGCGGCTTGGCCGCGCGGTGGACCGAGGGGCGATGACGCGAGTGGGGCGACGCGGTGCACGGACGGACGCAACAACAACACGGCGGGGAGATCGCGGGCCGGGACGCGGGTTCGGCGGTCTCGACACGCGCGGCGGTGAACCGGGGGCGATCCGCGGCGAACGAGGTCGAGGAACGCATCCGCCGGGAGATCGGGTCGGATGCGTACGAGCGGTACCTCGGCCGATCGGCGCGTCTGGAACTGGGCGCGGACGGGCTTTGCGTCACGGTCCCGAGCCGTTTCGCGGCGGACATGATCGACGCCCGGTTCGGGCCCGTCCTGCGGCGCGCGGTCGAGGGGATCTCTCCCGGCGGGCCGGGCGGGGCCTCGACGGTCCGGTTCGAGGTCTCGGCCCGGGAGGCGGGGGTCGCGCCCGAGGTTCCGGCGCCCTCGTCGCTTCGTCGGGGCGGGGTGGAGCGTGGGCCGCGGCGTCGGGCGCCGCAGCAGACGCTTTCGGACTTCGTGGTCGGGCCCTGCAACAGGCTCGCGTTCGAGGCGGCGCGGCGGGTCGCGGAATCGGCGGACGGGGGGGGCGACTGCCCGTGCTTTGTCTACGGCCCGAGCGGGGTAGGCAAGTCTCACCTGCTCTCGGCGATCGCGGCGAGGTTCGCCGAGGTGCACCCCGGCGCGCGCACGAAGGTGGTCACGGCGGAGTCGTTCACGAACGAGTACATCGCGGCGGTCCGCTCCAACACGATCGAGGCGTTCCACCGCGCGTACCGGCGGATCGAGTTGCTCTGCATCGACGATGTCCATTTCCTGACCCGCAAGACCGGGACGCAGACCGAGCTCCTGCACACCTTTGACGCGCTCGACCTGAGCGGGGCGCGCGTGGTGCTCGCGTCGGACGCGCACCCGCGGCACATCCGGGAGTTCAGCGATGCGCTGGTGTCGCGTTTCCTGTCCGGGTCGCTGGCGCGGATCGAGCCGCCCGGGCCCGTGACGCGGCGGCGGCTGGTGCAGCACTTCGCGTCGCGGGCCGGGCTGGTGCTGGGCGAGTCGGAGGTGGCCTCGCTCGCGGAGGGCGCGGCGTTGGGCCCGGGCGGGGTGCGTGCGTCGGCGCGGGACCTGCTGGGGCTGGTCAACCGGCTGCGCGCGCACGCGGCGGTCGCGGGGAGCGGGGCGGTGGACGCCGCGACGGTCGCCGCGGTGCTGCGGGAGCAGGCGGGGGCGGCGGGGCGCGGGGTGGAGTCGGCGCCGGAGCGTCCGGTGCAGATCGACCGTGTGATCGAGTGCGTGTGCGCGGCGTTGGGGGTGAGCCGGGAGGACCTGGGCGGCCCCGGGCGTCACAAGGGCGTCGTGCTGGCGCGGGCGATGGTGACGCTGCTCGCGAAGCGGCTGACGACCCGGAGTTTTCCCGAGATCTCCTCGGCGATGGGGCTGCGGAGCCACTCGACGGTGATCTCGGCCCACCGGCGGATCGAGGCGCAGATGGCCGAGGGCGTGTCGGTCGGCGCGGGCCTTTCGATCGATGGGATGCCGATCGCCTCGCTGGCGGACCACCTGGAGCAGTCGCTCAGGCGGGGCGGCTGACCGCTATCCTCTGCCGGACCGGCGGTGCGAGCGTGGATCGGCTCGCCCGGGTCGCGCGGCGTTGCGCCCGCGTGGGGAGACGCGATGGAGCCTCTGGAGATCCCGCTGAGCCGACCGGACCTGTCGCCCCTCGAAGAGCGGCTGGTGCTGGATGTGATGCGTTCGGAACGGCTGGCGATGGGCCCGATGACCGAGGAGTTCGAGCGGCTGGTCGCGGCGCGGGTGGGGGTGCCGCACGCGGTGGCGGTGAGTTCGGGAACGGCGGGCCTGTTCTGCGTGCTGACGGCGCTGGGGATCGGCCCCGGGGACGAGGTGATCACGACGCCGTTCTCGTTTGTCGCGTCGACGAATGTGATCCTGCAGGTTGGGGCGACGCCGGTGTTTGTGGACATCGAGCCGGTGAGCCTGAACATGGACCCCGGGCTGATCGAACGGGCGATCACGCCCCGGACTCGGGCGATCCTCGCGGTCGAGGCGTTCGGGAACCCGACCCATATGGGGGCGTACGAGGCGATCGCGCAGCGGCACGGGATCCCGATGATCGAGGACTGCTGCGAGGCGCTGGGGACGCGGCACCGCGGGCGTTCGGCCGGGGCGTTCGGGACGGCGGGGGTGTTCGGGTTCTATCCCAACAAACAGATCACCTGCGGCGAGGGGGGCATGATCGTCACGGGGGACGAGGGGGTGGCCAACCGGTGCCGCTCGCTGCGGAACCAGGGTCGGCCTTTCCCGCCGGTGGGGGCCGGCAAGTGGCTGTGGTTTGAGCGTCTTGGGTACAACTTCAGGATCAGCGAGCTCCAGGCGGCGGTGGGGGTGGGGCAGATGCGCCGGCTGGAGTCGATCCTGGAGCGGCGGGCGGTGGTGGCCCGGCGTTACATCGACCGGCTGAGCGGGATGACCGAACTCGTGCTCCCGACGGTGGACCGCGAGACGGAGATGAGCTGGTTCGTGTTCGTGCCGCGGCTCGGGGTGGGGTACACGCAGGAGGAGCGGGACGAGATCATCGAGGGCCTGCGGACCCACGACATCGGGTCGTCGGACTACTTCCCGTGCATCCACCTGCTCCCGTTCATCCGGGAGCGCCTGGGGACTGGGCCCGGGATGTTCCCGATTGCCGAGTCGATCAGCAGCCGGACGCTCGCGCTCCCGTTCCACGGGCTGCTGACGGACCGGGAGATCGAACTGGTGGCCCAGACGCTCGAGTTGTTGCTGGGTCGGCAGCGGCTTCGGCGACCCTGAACCGGGTGGGTCGCCGGGGCGGGGCGGCGGCGAGTGGACCTGGGCCGGGGGGTTGATGACCGGCGTTGCGTGGGGGCCTATGCTTGCGGCCACGGATCAGACCGTCGAGAGGTGAACCGATGCCGAACATCTGCTATTTTACGGGGAAGAAGACGACCTTCGGGAAGCGCCGGGCGTGGCGTGGCCAGAAGATCACGAAGGGCGGCTTCGGTCTCAAGCCGACGGGCATCGAGCCTCGGACCTTCAAGCCGAACCTGCAGAAGGTGAGCGCGGTGATCGAGGACGGTCACGGCGTGAAGCGGACGGTCAAGATCAAGGTCTCGACCAAGGCGATCCGGAGCGGGCTCCTGGTCAAGCCGCTGAAGCGCAAGTACGGGTACACGCGGCAGCAGAAGCAGGCGATGGCCTGATCGCCCGCGGTTGGTGTTTGCCTGATCTCTTCTAGGATGTAGGCTGTCGGGGTCGCGGGAGCGGCGTCGAGAGGCTGCGGCTGCGCCGCGCCGGAGAGGTCCTGATGCTGTGCGACCATTGCGGGGAACGCGAGGCGACGCACCACGATGTCGTGGTGAGCGGTGGTCAGATCCGCGAGACGCACCTGTGCGAGGTCTGCGCGGCGAAGCTGGGCGTCGGCGGGCCGGGCAACCCGGTGGGGGAGTTCCTGGCGAGCGTGGTGCTGGGTTCGCAGCCGGCGTCGGCCCCGCCGCGGCCCCCAGTGGGGACGGCCCGGTGCGAGCATTGCGGGCAGAGTTTCGCGGAGTTCAAGAACACGGGCCTGATGGGGTGCGCCGGGTGCTACGAGGCGTTCGAGGCCAGGCTCGTGCCGTTGCTGGAGCGCGCGCACGAAGGCGGCAACCGGCATGTCGGCAAGCGGCCGAGGCGGGCGCTGTCCTCGGGGCGGGTGAGCGACGCGGGGGTGAGCGAGGCGGTGCTCGAGGCACACCGGCGTGCGGACCGGATCGAGCGGCTGCGGCGTGAGTTGGGCGAGGCCGTGCGGGCGGAGGAGTACGAGCGGGCGGCCAGGCTGCGTGACGAGCTGGCTGAACTGACCAACCCGGCCTCGGGGAGCGGCGGATGAAGCCCGGGGAGGAGCAACCCGGGCCGGTGTGGGACCGGACCCACCTCCCGTCGGTCTGCGGGCAGCGGACGGAGTGGCTGCGCGGCGAGGGAGACTGCACGGATGTGGTGATGTCGTCGCGCGTGCGGCTGGCGCGGAACCTCGCGGGGTTCCCGTTCATGCCGATGGCCGAGCGGGGCGATCGCGAGCAGGTGCTGGACCTGTGCCGATCCCGGATCGCATCGGCCGGGGTTTCGCCGCAGTTGATGTGGGTGGATCTGCACCACGCGACGCCCGCGGAGCGGCTGCTGCTGGTCGAGCGGCAGTTGATCAGCAGGCCGCACGCGCGGGGGAAGCTCTCGAACGGCAAGGGGAGCGCCGAGGAGCCGCGGGGCGTGGCGGTGGGCCTGCCGGACGAGCGGCTTTCGATCATGGTGAACGAGGAGGATCACCTTCGGCTCCAGGTGATCCGGTGCGGGCTCGACCTACCCGGGGCGTGGCAGCACGCCGACCGGGTCGACGACCTGCTCGAGGCGGGGCTCGAGTTCGCGTTCAGCGAGCGATTCGGGTACCTGACGGCGTGCCCGACGAATGTGGGCACGGGGGCGAGGTTCAGCGTGATGCTGCACCTCCCGGGGCTGAAGCTGACCGGGGAGATCGAGAAGGTCAAGCACGCGGCCGAGGACATGGGGCTCGCGGTCCGCGGGTTCTACGGTGAGGGCTCGGAGGCGGTGGGGGATTTCTACCAGCTGAGCAACCAGGTGACGCTCGGCCGGACCGAGGCCCAACTGCTCGACATCATGCAGGCCCAGGTCGTGCCGAAGGTGATCGAGTACGAGCGGCGGGCGCGCGATGTGCTGCTGGGCAAACGCCGGCGTTCGACGGAGGACGCGATCTGGCGGGCCTGGGCCGTGCTCCGCAGCGCAAGGCTGCTCTCGGTGGAAGAGGCGATGAATTTCCTGAGCCGGGTCCGGCTCGGGATCATGATGCGGCTGGTGAACGAGACGGACCTCGGGTCCGTGGCGTCGCTGCTGCTGCAGGTGCAGAACGCCCACCTCGAACGGGTCGTGGGCCGGGCCCTCGAAGCGCCGGACCGCGCCGCGGTGCGGGCGGATCTGGTCCGCGAGCGGCTCGGGGCGACGCCGGGCTGAGCGATGGCGCGCGCGGACGACCAGGACGCGTTCGTATGGCCCCCGAGGCCGATCGAGCCGCCGGAGAGCGGGCACTCGGACGATATCTCGGCCGAGGACGAGGGGCTTCCGTCCGCGAGCCCTGAGCGCGTTCAGGACCGGGGGCCGGGCGGCGTGCTCGATCGGCTCGAAGCGGCGATCCTCGGGGGAGGCCGCGCCCGGGACCCGCTGGCGGGCTGGCGCGTGGATGGGGCGGCGCCCGCGTGCCCGCGCTGCGGGGGCCGCGTCGGCGCGGGGGAGGTCGATGCGCACGGGTGCGCGGCGTGTCGGGGCAAGCGGCTGGCGTGGGACCGCGCGGTTCGGCTTGACGCCTACGAGGGGGCGGTGCGGTCGGCGATCGTGGCGTGCAAGTACCGGGGGGATCGCCGGTCCGGGTTGCGGATGGGTGGGCTGCTCGGCGGGCTGGTGCTGGCCGAGCTGAATCGGGCGGGGCTTGAGCCGGCGGGGATGCTGGTGGTCCCGGTCCCGACCACGACGCGGCGACGCCTCAGCAACGGGGGTGTCGATCACACGCTGGTGTTGGCGACCGGCGTCGGGGCAGCGCTGGGGTCGGGCCCCGCGCGGGTGCTGGAGCGGCGGCACCGGCCCCACCAGGCGGGCCTGTCGGCGGCGGCCCGGGCGAGGAACCTGGAGGGGACGATCAGGGTGCGGACCGCCCGGGCGGCTCCGGCGGTTCGCGGGGTTGTGCTCGTCGACGATGTCCGGACGACGGGGGCGACGGCGAGCGCCTGTTTCCGGGCTCTGGAAGGGTGGGTTGTGCCGCCGCGAGCGAGGAATCATGGGTGTGGGGATGGGCCCGTGCGTTGGTTGGTGACGGCGGCGGTGTCGGACCGCCGGCGTTCGGCGGCGGGGCCTGAATCCGGGGATTCAGGGGAGTGAGGGAAAAAAGGGCCCGGATTTCTGGAGCGGCCGACTTGACGGTCATCGGGTGCGCGCTATTCTCTCCCCTGCCGCTCATCGCGGCTCGCTTCGTCTCTGGGAGCCTTCGGGAGTCTGGAGAAGGGGCGAAAACCGGGGCGAGAGGCCCCGGTTTGGAAGGCTCTTTGGCAAGTGAACAGTTGGGTCCACCGCGAGAGCGTGCGGGGACATCACCGGTGCACAACCGGGGCCTGACCAGGGCCGGATGTTCCTGAAAAAAGGTCGTCGAGGGTCACTTCCCCTCGGCGTCTGGCGTTCTCGTGCAAGATCAGCCCCTGTCGGTCGGTCGCGGAAGCGTCCGGTCGACAGAAGATCTTTGAATAGCCAGATAGCGCACCCTGCCGACGCCGCAAGGCGGAAGGCGGGGTTGCTCCGGGGGAGATTCACCCCCGGGGCAGACCGATCCCGCGAGCCCTCGACAAGAGGCTTCTCGCGGGACAAAAGTCGGATCGCTTCATGAGATCGACCCATCGGGCTTGCCCGATGGGCTCACAAATATCAATTGAAGAGTTTGATCCTGGCTCAGATTGAACGCTGGCGGCATGGCTAAAACATGCAAGTCGAACGACACAGTGGCGAAAGGGCGAGTAACGCGATCGAACGTACCCCGAGGTGGGGGATAGCCGAGGGAAACTTCGGGTAATACCCCATGTCCTCTCAGGAGGAAAGCTCCGGCGCCTTGGGAGCGGCGATCGTCCTATCAGGTAGTTGGTGAGGTAATGGCTCACCAAGCCGAAGACGGGTAGCGGGTGTGAGAGCATGACCCGCCGCATCGGGACTGAGACACTGCCCGGACTCCTACGGGAGGCTGCAGTAACGAATCTTCCGCAATGGGCGCAAGCCTGACGGAGCAATGCCGCGTGCGGGATGAAGCTTCTACGAAGTGTAAACCGCTGTCAGGGTCTAGCACCAACGAGCAGACCCAGAGGAAGGGCCGGCTAAACTCGTGCCAGCAGCCGCGGTAATACGAGTGGCCCGAGCGTTAATCGGAATAACTGGGCTTAAAGCGTGCGCAGGCGGACCGGAAGGCATTTTGTGAAAGCCCACGGCTCAACCGTGGAATTGCAGGGTGAACCGCCGGTCTCGAGGCAGGTAGGGGTGAGTGGAACTATGGGTGGAGCGGTGAAATGCGTAGATATCCATGGGAACGCCGATGGCGAAGGCAACTCACTGGGCCTGTCCTGACGCTCAGGCACGAAAGCGTGGGGAGCAAACGGGATTAGATACCCCGGTAGTCCACGCCGTAAACGATGCACACTAGGTCGGGGAGGTTTTCACGCCGTCCCGGCCGAAGGAAAACTATTAAGTGTGCCGCCTGGGGAGTACGGTCGCAAGGCTAAAACTCAAAGGAATTGACGGGGGCTCACACAAGCGGTGGAGCATGTTGCTTAATTCGAGGCAACGCGAAGAACCTTACCTGGGCTTGACATGCATGGATTAGCCGTTGGAAACATCGGTGACGCCCTTTGGGTGGAACATGCACAGGTGCTGCATGGCTGTCGTCAGCTCGTGCTGTGAAGTGTCGGGTTAAGTCCCTTAACGAGCGCAACCCCTATCGTTAGTTACTAACGCGTCATGGCGAGGACTCTAGCGAGACTGCCGGTGTCAAACCGGAGGAAGGTGGGGATGACGTCAAGTCCTCATGGCCCTTACGCCCAGGGATGCAAACGTGCTACAATGGTATGGACAAAGCGACGCAAGACCGCGAGGTGGAGCAAATCGCAAAAACCATGCCCCAGTTCGGATTGCAGGCTGCAATTCGCCTGCATGAAGTCGGAATCGCTAGTAATCGGAGATCAGCTACGCTCCGGTGAATATGTTCCTGAGCCTTGTACACACCGCCCGTCACGTCATGGAAGCTGGCAGCGCCCGAAGTCACCTCGTTTCAGGGGTGCCCACGGCGAGGCTGGTAACTGGGACGAAGTCGTAACAAGGTAGCCGTAGGAGAACCTGCGGCTGGATCACCTCCTTTCTAAGGGATTTCCTTAGACCGGGATGGCCTTGACTCCGTGAAGGAGATTCCCCCAAGGCCGCGGAGAGATCCGCACCCGGCGAGTGAACTCGCTCTCGCCCGCCAGACTCCTCCGCCATCTCGCGAGAGGCGGAAGAAGGCGGATAGCCGCGCGGCGACGCACGGCGAAGGCTGGACCCAACTGTTCATCTGCCAAAGACGCAGACGCAATCGCAGCGGCCGCCCTCCCTCGGGAGGGCGGCTGTGTTTTTGTGCCGCGCGCTCACTCCCGGCGTGGTCCTTTCACTTGGCGACTCCACCTCGTCCCGCAGGCGCGGGTCCTGAAGCGCACCCCCGGCCGATCACAGGCCGGATTAACGCCCGGTTTTTCAGGCCAGCGAGACGACAGAGGCAAGAGCACCACGCTTGACCCACCAAGCGCCCAGAGTCTTCGGAGACGGGGTCAAAGGCATGGTCTTCAAGCCCGGAGCAGGCGCGGCGGTTTGACTCAGCGACGCATCGGCGTGAGCACCGCGGAGAGGCCGTCGGCGAGTTCCTCGGCGAGCAGTCCGGCGTCGGCCCGGCCCGCGGCGGCCCATTGCTCACCGGCAACGGCGTGGGCCTGGACGGCGAGTCTCGCCGCGTCGAAAAGGTCCAGCGGCCGACCCGGGGGGGGGGGCAGCGTCACCGATCCGATCGCTCGTGGACCCGACGGCACGAACTGCGCGACCAGCCCCGCGATCAGCCCGGCGAGGACATCGCCCGTGCCAGCGGTGGCCAGGCAGGGGTGGCCCCGGTCGCACACCCAGGTCCGGAGGCCGTCGGTGACTACGGTGCCCGCGCCTTTGAGCACAACCACGCAGCCCAGGCGTTGGGCGAGGCGTTCGGCGGCGGCGGGGCGGGCGTCGGGGGCGACGGGATCGGCGTTGATTCGCAGGGCCGCGGCGAGCCTGGCGAACTCCCCGGGATGGGGCGTGAGCACGGCCGGGGCTCGGAGGTCGAGCGCGAAATCGGGCGTGGCGGCGAGCAGGGTCAGGGCGTCGGCATCGGCGATGACGGGCCGATCGGGCTGGCCCATCACGCGGTGGACGAGGGCGCGGGCGCCGTCGCCCCGCCCGAGGCCCGGGCCCACGACGAGGGCGTCGGCCTGATCGGCGGCGTCGTCGAAGATCTCCGCGGCGAGGTGGGGGACGATGTCGCCCCGTTCGTCGACCGGTAGTGCCCGCCCGGTCGCCGAGGGGATCAGAGACAGGATTGTGTCGAGCACGGGCTCTGGGGCGAGAACTTTCGCGAGCCCCGCGCCGGCCCGCAGCGCGGCCCGGGCGACCAGCGCGGGCGCGCCGACCATGCGCGTCTCGGGGGACGCGCACCCGCCGATCGCGACGACGGTGCCGAAAGTGCCCTTGTGCCCGGCGGGATCCCGGGGCGGGAGCGGGGGGAGCGGGGGGCTTGCGTCGTTCATTCGAGAGTCTCGACGGCGATGGCGAGGCGGCCCATCAGGGGGGCGAGATCGACCAGGGCGTTGATCCGCTCGGTGGTGGGCAGGGCCGTGACGCCCAGGGCGATGTGGGTGGCGGTCATGGGCAGCGCGTCCGGGAGGGTCGCGTCGAGATCGATCCAGCGCGGTCCCGCGCCGGTCGGCAGGAGGGCCTGCGTCCACATGTGGTAGCCGAAGGCGTCGTCCTCGTCGCGCGGCTGATCGGCGTAGATCAGCCCGCTGACGACCCGGGCGGGGATGCCGTCGGCGCGGAGGAGGGCGGCGAGCAAGACCGCGTGCTCGGTGCAGTCCCCCTCGCGGGTGCGGGCGACCTCGGAGGCGGAGGCGAAGCCGACCGAGAGGTCCTTGGTGCGGATATGCCTGTGGACCAATCGGCGGAGCGTCTCGGCACGGGCGGCGGGCTCGGCGGGCGCGGCGGCGAGCCCGTCTCGGGCGAGTTCGCGCACCCGTGGGTCGTCGCGGTCGAGCATGGCGGAGGCGGCGAGGAGCGGGGCGGTGTCCTCGGGGCCGGGCTCGGTGGGCTCGGCGTCGAGGTCGCGCAGGACGCGGATCGTCCGCTCGTCGATCCGTTCGACACGCTGCGAACCCGTGGCTGGCAGGTCCGGCAACTCGCCCGAGGTCGCGGCGACAATGAACACGCCGCGGCGGGCGCGGTACGGGCTCTCGACCGCGCGATCGGGCCGGACGAAGACGCTCTGCATCAGTTCGGGCGGGTCGACCGGCGAGAGCGCGAGTTGCTTGTCGGCGGCGAGGATGGTGATGTTCCATTCGCCGAGCTGCAACTCGCTGCGGAGCAACCTGCCTCTCTCATCGAGAAACTCGACCCCCGCGGCGTCGGGGTAGAGGCTGGAGACGCTGGTGCAGCGGATCGCCTCGACCGAGCGGCCCATCACCTCGATCGTCGTGCGCTCAAACTCCGAGCGTTCGGTCGTGATCGGCGTCGGACCGTTGAGCGGGTCGAGGGTCCGCGTCGTGATGCGGTCGGCGCCGGCCGCGAGGCGCGCGGCGAGGTACTGCGAGGCGGCCGCGGGCGGGAGCCACCGGCCTTCCGGCAGGGGCAGCCGCTCAGTCTTGGTGACCCCGGCGCCACTGGCCGTGTAGAGGACGGCGTCTGGCGTGAACTCGAAGCGCTGCTCGGACGGGCCGCCGCCGAAGGTCGTGCGGTTGCTCATCTCGATCGGCTCGCCGGCGGGGGATTCGACGAAGCGTGTCTGGATCTCGAGCGTGATCGGCGTGTCGCCCCGGCGGAGCGTGAGCCGCGCATCGGACTCGGAGACCACCCGGCCGTCCTCATCGCGCTCTCGTTCGACCATCCACCCGGCTCGGCGATCCTCCATGAGCATGACATACCAGCGTTCCGCCGCCCCGCGGGCGGCCGTGGTGAGCAGCGCGAGGAGGAGCACCCCTGCGATCCGCGGGCGATTGGGCATGGGCGGAGTGTACGGCTCTGTCGGGGTGGGGGGCGTGCCGGGGCGGGGGGATACCATGCGCGCGTGATCGACACGCACTGCCATCTGACCTTTCCCGATTTCGCGGGTCGGCTCGACGGGGTGCTCGCGCGGGCGAACGAGGCCGGGGTCGCGGGGGCAATCACGATCTCCACGAGCTCGGACGACTGCGGCGCCGCGCTGGCGATCGCGGAGGGGGACGGGCGGGTCTGGTGCACCTCGGGGGTTCACCCGCTCTACACCGATCGGGGTCAGCCCGATTGGACGGAGATCGAACGCGTCGCGCGGCACCCTCGCTGCGTCGCCTGGGGCGAACTGGGGTTGGACAACCACTACGACCGCCCCGAGCGGGGTGTGCAGAGGCGGGTGCTGGCCGATCAGTTGGCCCGGATCGAGGCGTGCCTGGCATCCGGGCTCGACAAGCCGGTGGTGGTGCACTGCCGACGCGCGGTGGGGGACCTGCTCCCGATCCTGCGAGCCTCCACCATCCCGGCGGATCGCTTCGTGTTCCACTGCTTCACCGAGCCACCCGAGGACGCGCGGGCGGTGCTCGATTTCGGAGCGATGATCTCCTTCACCGGCGTCGCGACCTACAAGAACGCGCCCGAGGTGCTCGCCAGCGCCGGGCTCGTCCCGCTGGATCGGATCATGGTCGAGACGGATGCGCCCTATCTGAGCCCCGCCCCGGTGCGCGGTGTGCGCCCCTGCGAGCCCGCCTTCGCGATGCACACCGCCCGCTTCCTTGCCGAGGCCCGGGGCGAAGCCTGGGACGAGTTCCACGCCGCGATCAACCGCAACACCTCCCGGTTTTTCGGGATCCCCCCGGAGGCGGCCCGATGACGGCGACGCTCGCGGCCTGGCTGCACGATATCGGGCCCTTCGTGCTCCGGTTCACCGATCATTTCGGCATCCGCTGGTACGGGCTCTCTTACATCGCGGGGTTCCTCATCGCGGGGCTGATGATGCACCGAATGGCGACGCGCGGGCTGCTGCGCGTCCCGCCCGATCGCGTCTTCGACGCGCTCATAATGCTCGTCGGGGGCGTTGTCATCGGCGGGCGGCTCGGGTATGTGTTCCTCTACCAGCCCAGCCTCCTCTGGACCTTCGAGCCGGCCTTCCCCTTCTGGGGCCTGTTGATGATCACCCGTGGGGGGATGGCGAGCCACGGGGGCATGCTCGGCGTGATCGTCGCGGCGTGGCTCGTGTCCCGCGGGTTCAAGGACGAGTCGGGGCGACGCGTCGGGGCGTGCCCCCCCCTGCATGTCATGGACGCGATCGCGCTGACCGCCCCGATCGGCCTGGGCCTGGGGCGGCTGGCGAACTTCATCAACGGCGAACTGCTGGGCCGCGTGGTCGCCCGCGCGGGCGAGCCGGCGCCCTGGTGGGCGGTCCGTTTCCCGCAGGAGCATCTCAGCGGGCACGAGGCGCCGCTGACCGCGTCGCAGGAGGTTGAACTCGTCCGCCTCGTCACCGAGCACCGTTTGCCCAACGACCCCGAGGCGGACTGGTTCGAGTTCGCGTATGGACGCGTGCTGGACAAGTTGCACGCCGGGTCGGCCGAGATCGCCGCGAGACTCGAGCCGCTCGTCTCGGCGAGGCACCCCTCGCAGTTGTACCAATTGTTCGCCGAGGGGATGGTCACGCTCGCCGTGGCATGGTTCGTGTTCCGAAGGCCGCGCAAGCCCGGCGTGGTCGGGGCGTGGTTCCTGATTACCTACGGAATCGGGCGCGTGGTGACCGAGTTCTGGCGTCTTCCGGATGATCACTTCAAGGGCGCGGGTTTGCTCGATTCGGCCCGGCCCATGGGGCTCAGCCGCGGGCAGTGGCTCAGCGTCCTGATGGTTGGCGCGGGCGTCGCGCTGCTCGTGGTCGTGTCGCGCCGTGCGGCCGAGCGGATGCGGGGCTGGGGCTCAGTCCTTCCCGCCGAGGCGGGCGACGCCCATGGTGACCGTGACGCCCGCCGCGATCAGGGCGAGTGAGCCCGCGAGATGGGCGGGGGTGGGCGTGAAGAGCGCCTCGGGCCAGTCCTGGGGCTTCAGATCGTCGAGCAGTTCCTGGGTGACAATCTGCCCGTCGAAGGTCTCGCCGAGCGCGGGGGGTGTGCCCTGCTTGAACGGATAGAGCCCGGCCGGCGCCGCGATGAGCAGCCCGAGCAGCACGCCGAGCGTGGGTTTCTCGTATCGATGGAGGAAGAACCGCAGGATGTTGCCGATCAGCGCGACGCCGACCACCACGCCGATCCCGACGGGAAGGAGCACGCCGACCTGGGCGAGCGCTCCCTGGAGGTCCGCCTCGGTCGCGGCGTGCACAAAGTCCTTGATCGCGGCGATGATCTTCTCATATTGCCCCAGCAGCAGCAGCAGATAGGCCCCGCTGATCCCCGGGAGGATCATCGCGCTGGCGCCGGCGATCCCGGCGAACCCCAGCACGAGCGGGTTGGACGAGCCCGCGCCGCCCTGGGGCTGCATCGTCTGCACCGCGATGACCGCGAGCATCGCCACCAGGCCCGTCACGACGCCGGCCCATGCTCCCCCGGTCATCGGGCGAACCAGGCGGAGCATCACGGGAACGCCGCCGAGCGTGAGCCCGATGAAGAGGCTGTACATGCCCCAGCGGAACTCGGCCAGCCCGATCGTGATGACCCACGCGAGGCCGCCGATCGCGGCGAGGGCGGACGCGACAATCACGCCCACGAGAACAAGGGAGGGAAGCCTGAACCGCAAGCGGGTCAGGTCGCTGATCGCGTCGATGAACTTGCCGTAGACGCCCGCGGCGACCAGCATCGTGCCCCCGCTGATCCCGGGGACGAGATTGGCAAGGCCCATCAGGCTCCCCCCGAGCACCGATCGCGCGATCAGGCTCCGGGACAGGCCCCAGTTTTCCGGCGCGGGACCGGGGGAATCGGATGCGTTGGGGTGGGATTCTGGCGTGCGCATACGCTCGATCCGGCAGAGAATGGCAGTACGATCGACCGGCGATCAGCGTAGGCCGTTCGAAGGAGCACCCGATGACGCAATCCCGCACCGCCGGACCACGGACGCACGCTCGGGGTGCGCGCGGTCTCGTGCTGATCGGGCTTTCGCTGGTTTGCGTCGCGCCGAGCGGGTGCGTCACGGTGCAATCCGCGGCGTCGATGTCGAGCACGATTCCGGACGGACTGAGCCGGACGGCTCCGCACGAGGCCGAGTCGGTCGTCTGGCCGGCCCGCTGGGGGGACGGGGCGCCCGGGATCGGGAAGGGCGTGGTGGTCGCGGTGGACGGGCCGCTGCGGGCCTGGTATCCGAGGCGGCACGGGTCGTGGCACCGACGGCTCCCCAAGGAGGGGGATGAGGCGATCGTGCGGGCGCTCGCGGCGGGGCGGGCCGGGGAGGCGGGGTATCAGTTCCGCCTCGAGGGCGAGGGCGCGTTCATCTTCCAGCGAGATTCCGAGGTCCCGGCGCCGAAAGGGGCGCGCGGGCGTGACGAGCCCTCGTTCATGTTCGTCTTCGCGTCCGGGCGGGTCGCGGAGCGGAGGGCGGACGAACCCCGCGTCGAGGTCCAGCGGACCTGGTTCGCGTACTACGACCACAGGCGGGGCGGGTCCGCCGAACCGGGCGACCCGGGCGAGGGCGTGGTGATGCTGCTGCCCGGGCTGTTCGGCGTGCCCGAGGGGGTAGTGGATGTCATGGTGGCGACGATGCGGCAACGCGGGTGGAATGTTGTGCGCATGCTGGCGCCGCCGGCCGGGTTCGTGGCGCGGAGCGATCTCAAAATCGACAGCGGCGCCGGCGCGGAGGCCTCCGCCCGCGAGGCGGCGTCGGAACTGATGGACCGGGTGGCGGAAACGGCGTACGCCGCCGAGGGGGCGATCGGGCATGTGCTCGCGCGGCGTCCCGCCCTTTCGGATCGCCCCAAGGTGATCCTCGGGGGCAGCGCGGGGGCCCTCGCGCTCCCGGCGGCGGTCATGCGGACTCCGGGCGTCTACGACGCCGCGGTGCTGATCGCGGGTGGGGCCAACCTGCTCGAGATCGTGACGCGCAGCAGCTACACGGGGCCGGTGGAAGCCCTCGAGTTCGAGTGGACGGGGTTCGATGGCACGCCGGACCGAGGGGCCCTCGAACGCGTGGCGTCGGCCTACCTCGCGCACGCGCCGCTCGACGCGGGCAACGCGGCCGCCGCGCTCCACGGCACGCCGGTCCTTATGCTCCAGGCCACGGCGGACGACGCGATCCCCCCCGACACGGGCGACCGGCTGTGGCGGGCGCTCGGCGAACCGGAACGCTGGCTTGTGTCGGGCAACCACCTGACGCTGTTCATGAGCCTCTGGCTCTACACCCCCCGGATCATGGATTGGGTCGAGGCGAACGCCGGCGGGGTCGACCCGTGACGGGCCTGGCGCGCCGGGCCAACCCGTTCGAGGCGGTGGTCAGCCCGTACCACCTGACCACACGCGAGGCGGCCGCGATGGTCGCGCTCCAACTCGCCGAGCGGGTGGTCACGCTGCTGCTCACACCGCGTGAGGAGGGGGTGGTCGCCGCCCGCACCGCGGCGGCGCGCACGCCGGCGTACCGGAGGTATGTCGAGTCGTGGGCCTGGGCCCGGGGGCTCTTCGACGAGGGGATCATCGAGACGACCGACGCCGGCGAGGACCCGGCGGGGTATGTGCGCACGGCCGGGATCGAAATCGCCGAATCGGCGGCGTTCGCGCCGCTCCGCGAGTTCCTCCACCCGGCGCTGTTCGAGGACGAACGGTCCTGGCTCTCCCAGGTCGCGGCCGATGTGCTCAAGGCGGGGGCGGACCCGGCGGTCTCGATCCCGATCGCCGCGGGGCTCGACGCGTTCGCGGCGGCCCACGGTCTGGTGGTGGCGAGGTCGGGGGCCTCGTCGGTGGCGCAGCGGGCCGAGGCGAGGCTGGGGCGTGTGCTGTTCCGGGTGAGCGTGCCGGTGCTCGTGCAGGGCTCGGCCGAGCGGGTGCTGCTCGTGCGCGCGCTGCTGGACGCGGAGCGTGCGGGGCTGGCGTCGGCGGTGACCGCGGCGTTCGATGAGGCCTCGGGGGGTGTGGTGCGGGCCGCGGCGGGGCGATACGCCGAGGCGTTCGAGCGCGAGCGTGCGGACCTGTGCGCCCCGCCCGGACGGGGCGAGGAGGACGAGGTTCGTGTGATCGTCGGCGAGGCGTCCCTCGTCGGTATGGTGCTGCCGGCGGACGCGGTGCTGCGGTCGAGCCTCGCGGCGGCGGGCGGGCGCGTGGCCGGGCCGGGCCCGGCGTCGGGCGAGGTGCGGACGCTCGTGCTCAAGTTCCTCGGGGGGCGTTGACG
Source organism: Phycisphaerales bacterium (assembly GCA_036732005.1). GTDB lineage: Bacteria > Planctomycetota > Phycisphaerae > Phycisphaerales > UBA1924 > UBA1926. Next base: position 430,231 of record DAINDF010000001.1, on the reverse strand, counting down.
CGTGCGTGCGTGGGCGGGGGCGATCCCGGTTGCGTTGGGGTTGGTCGGGGCGCCGGGGGCGGCGCGGGAGGATGCGGTGACGAACCGGTTGATCCACGAGACGAGTCCGTATCTGCTCCAGCATGCGCACAACCCGGTGGACTGGTACCCGTGGAGCGAGGAGGCGTTCGCGGAGGCGAGGCGGCGGGGGGTCCCGATCTTCCTGAGCATCGGATACTCGACCTGCTACTGGTGCCATGTCATGGAGCGGGAGAGTTTCGAGGACCCCTCGACCGCGGCGGTCATGAACGAGTTGTTCGTCTGCGTGAAGGTCGACCGCGAGGAGCGGCCCGAGATCGACGAGATCTACATGGCCGCGACGCAGATGATGACCGGCGGGGGCGGCTGGCCGATGAGCGTGTTCCTCGAGCCCGAGTCGCTCCGCCCGTTCTGGTGTGGGACCTACTTCCCGCCCGAGCCCGCGCACGGGAGGCCGAGCTTTGTGCAGGTGCTCCGGGGGATGTCCTCGGTGTGGACGAACCGCCGGGCCGAGGCGTTGGAGCAGGCGTCGCAACTCGGCGAGGCGGTTCGGGAGCATCTGGAGGCGGGGTCGGCGCCGGCGTCGCTCGGCGCGGCGCAGGTGGCCCAGGCGGTCTCGGGGCTGCTGCGGCTGTTCGATCGGACCGAGGGCGGTTTCGGTCGGGCGCCGAAGTTCCCGCAGCCGGTGTACCTGGAGTTCCTGCTCGACGCTCGCGAGTCGGTGGACGAGGAGACGCGGGCCGCGATCGATCACGCGCTGCGGTTCACGCTGGACCGGATGGCGGTCGGCGGGCTGTTCGACCAGGTCGGGGGCGGGTTCCATCGGTACTGCGTGGACGCGACCTGGACGGTGCCGCACTTCGAGAAGATGCTGTACGACAACGCGCAGCTGCTGAGTGTCTACGCGCGGGCGTCGGCGGTGTACGACGATGCGTTCTACCGCGAGATTGCGCGGCGGACGATCGGGTATGTGCGCACGGAGATGACCGGCGGGCACGGGGGCTTCTTCAGCGCGCAGGACGCGGAGGTGGACCACCGGGAGGGGCTGAACTACCTGTGGACGAACGCCGAGGCCGGGGAGGTTCTCGGTGATGACGATGCGGCGTTCGCCCGCGAGGTCTACGGGCTCGGGAGCGGGACCAACTTCCTCGATCCGCACCACCCCGAGGACGGCCCGAAGAATGTGCTTCGGCTCGAGGGTCGGCCCGAGGTCGTCGCTGCGCGGTTGGGGTTGTCGGAGGAGGCTTTCGCGGAGCGGCTCGGGCGTGTCAACGGGCGCCTGCTCGCGGCGCGGCTGACGCGGAAGCAGCCCGGGCTCGACGACAAGGTCATCGCGTCCTGGAACGGGATGATGATCAAGGGGCTGGTCGACGCGGGGGCCGCGCTCGGGGAGGCGTCGCCGGTGGACGCCGCCGAGCGGGCGGCGGGCTTTCTGCTCGGGTCGATGCGGGGCGAGGACGGGCTGCTGAGGCGGGCGTTCCGAGACGGGCGTGCTTCGCATGTGGGCGGGTTGGAGGACCAGGCGTGGGGGATCGTGGGTCTGGTGGCGCTGCACGAGGCCGGGCGGGGCGGGGGGCGGTATCTCCGCGCGGCGGAGGAGATCGCCGAGGCGGTTCACGGCGGGTTCGGGCTCAAGGATGGGGCGTACGCGGATGTGATCGAGGGTCGGTCGGACTTGTTCGTGCGCGCGCGGGCGACCTACGACGGGGCGACGCCGAGCGGGGCGGGTGTGATGGTCCACGCGTTGCTGGCGTTGCACGGGGCGGACGCGGCGGGGCCCTGGCTCGATCGGGCGCTCGAGCAGTTGTCGTCGCTGAGCGGGGCGGTGGCGCAGCAGCCGGTGGGCTCGGTGAACTCGACGCGGGCGGTGCTGGGCGTGATGCGGATGGACGAGGGCGTTGCGGCGCGGCTCGCGTTCGGCGAGGAGGCCCCGACGCCGGCTGTTGACCCCGGGGGTTCGTCCTCGGTCGTCGAGGTCTACGCCGACGCGGAGGAGGTGGTGGTGCGCGAGGGCGAGCCGGCGGCGTTGACGCTCGGGCTGCGGATCAAGCCCGGGTACCACATCCTCGCGGCGGACCCGGTGGCGGCGGGGGGCGACGCGACTGGTCTGATTCCGCTGCGCGTGGGGTTGGTGAGCGGGCAGGGCGTGGCGGTCTACGCGGACTATCCGGAGGGTGGGGCGTACGGAGCGGCCTTCGTGGGTGAGGACGAGCTGCGGGTGCACACGGGGGAGGTTCGGATCCCGGTGGCGATCGAGCGGGCCGAGGGGGTGGGCGCGGGCCCGGGGGCGCCGGTGCTCGGGATCACCTTCCAGGCCTGCGATGACGCGGCGTGCCTGAAGCCGGCGACGGTTCGGCTTGGGGTGCGGGTGCGGATCGAGTGAATGCTGCTTGGAGATCGCCTGCGTGTCAGCGGGCGCGGTGGTGGGTGGCGGCGCGGCGCTGCCGGGCCTCGTGGCGGCGGCGTCGTTCGGCCTGGAGCGCGGCGAGTTTGCGGCGCTTCTCCTGCACATCGTGGTCGTGGAAGGTCCCGCTTCGGTAGCCCCAGATGGTGTGGATCGTGCGCGTGAGCAGGAGGCCGATGGGGTAGGCGATCAGCACGGCCCATGCGGGGTGGATACCGAGGCGCTGGAGGCCCTCGGTGCCGCCGGCGGCGATGATGTAGTAGAGGGGGCTGAGGACCATGCGCTCGAGTTGGACCCGGGCGGTGTCCTCGAGGTGGGGCGGGGCGGCGGCGCCGAGTTGCATGCGCTCGCGGTCGGTGCGGCCCTTGAGCGGGCGCCAGTGGTTGGCGACCCAATGGAGGAGGGTGAAGATCGCGACATCGAGGATGACATCGGCGACGACGGAGAAGGCGGTGTAGCCGAGCGAGTGCCAGTTGGTGCCGAAGACGATCTTGAGCATCCAGATGAGGGCCACGACGATCAGGGTGGAGCCGATACCCGCGATGATGACATTCGCGTTGATGTTGATGACGCGTTTGCGCTGGTAGAGCCGGAACAGGCGCTCGGGCATGATCTGATCCTATTCGTCCGGATCAGGGGCGAGGTTCAGCCTGCGCGTGGCGATTCGGACGGCGTCGGGGTTGATGTCGCCCCCGATGGCCCTTCGACCGAGGGCGGCGGCGGCGACGAGGGTGGTCCCCGATCCGCAGCAGGGGTCGAGGACGACCCCGCCCGGCGGGCAGCAGGCCCCGATGAGGAGGGAGAGGAGGGCGAGCGGCTTTTGGGTGGGGTAGCCGGTGCGTTCGGCTGCCATGTTGTTGATCGCCGGGATGTCGAGGACATCGGTGGCTTTCTTGGTCTCGCCCTTCATCCGATTCGAGGTCGCGGGGACGCGGGGGGGATCGAAGTGGTGCCCGTCCGGGGTGAGGGCGTAGAAGAGGATGTCGTCGTGCTTGCGGGCAAACCGGCGGGGGGAGGACCCGCCGAGGCCGTAGGACCAGACGAGGTGGTTGACGAAGTGATCGGGTGAGAGGAGGTCGTCGAGCAGGAGGCGTGCGTGGTGGGAGGTGCGCCAATCGAGATGAAGGAGGATAGAGGCGGTGGGCCTGAGCGCGGGGAGCGTGGCTTCGAGCCGCTGGCGGAGCCACGCGAGCCAATGGGTGGTGGAGGGGAAGAAGTCGGGGTAGGACGGATGGGCTGCTCCCGCCGTGCCGTTGCGGTGCGTGTCTGCGTTCTGGAGAGTTGCGGAAGGGGAGTGGCGGCGGCTTCCCCGTTGCGTCTTGCCGGTGTTGAACGGCGGATCGGCGTAGAGAAGGTCGACCGAGGCCGGGGGGAGGGTGCGCGCAAGGTCGAGCCAGTCGAGGCACTGGATGGTCGCGTCAATCTGTGGCCGCGCAGGGGCTGCCGAGGAGGGCATGGATGAAGCGTACCACATCGCCCAGGTCGTTCAGGCCGTCGGCGTTCAGGTCGGCGTCGGGCGAATTCGCGGCGAAGGCGGAGGCGAACCCCGCGAGATCGACAAGGTCCACGAGGCCGTCCTCGGAGAAATCGGCCGGGTGATGGATGCGAACGAGGTGGTGGGTGTCGACGGCGAGGTCCCGGAGCGTGCGGGTCGATCCATCGGGCAGGCGCAGCACGGCGTCGACGGTCGTGGCGTCGAGCAGGCCGGCGTGGGCGATGAGTTGGGAATGGCCGAGGTAGGTCGGCCCGCCGTCGAGCACCCGGATCTGCGTGCGTGTCGATGCGTCCGGGTGGTGGGAGGTGAGTTCGACGCGGGTGTGGCGTCCGTCGGCGGGGAGACAGGGGTGGGGAACGGTGTCAAGGGTCAGCGTGATCCAGTGATTCTCGGAGACGGAGTCGTTTCTGAAGAGACGCAGCGGTGTGCCGCGGGCGGACATGGCGAGGTCGAGGTCGCCGTCGCGGTCGAAGTCGAGCGCGGCGAGGGTTCGCCCGAGGCCCGTGAACACGAAGCCGGACTGGGCGGCGACCTCGGTGTAGCGGGGGATGCCCGCGAGGACGGCGTTGTTCCGCCAGAGGCGGGCGGGGGTGGGGGGGTACTGGTGCCAACCCCCGGTGGCGACGAGGTCAAGATCGGCGTCGTGGTCGAGGTCGGCGAAGACGGCGCCCCAGCCCCAGCCGACATTCGTCACGCCCGCGGTCTGGGCGGCGTTGCTGAAGACCGGGGTGACGGCGTCGGGATCGGTCTGGGCGTCGAGCCCTTGGTTGAGATAGAGCGTGTTGGCGTTGCCGGTGAACTGGCTGTAGATGTTGGTGGTGAACCAGTCGAGGTCGCCATCGTTGTCGGCGTCGGCGATCGTCATGCCCATGGCGTTGGCGTCGGCGGTGATGCCGGCGCGAGCGGCGGCGTCGGTGAAGTGGGGGAGGCCGTCCGGGGCGGGGCCCAGGTTGATGAGAAGGCGGCTGGTGCGGAAGTCGCCGTTGATGAGCAACTCGGGGAGGCGGTCGTTGTTGAGGTCGATCATCCGGGCGGTGTATCCGCGGACGGCGGAGAGGTCGACCCCGAGGGAGGCTGTAGCGTCGTCGAGGACGGGCACGCCGTCGGGGTTGTTACCCCGGTTGATGAAGAGCCGGTTGCCTCCGGCGTTCATGGCCCACGCGGTGACGAAGAGATCGAGGTCGCCGTCGTTGTCGATGTCGCCGAGGGTGGCGCTGGTGCCGTCGACGGTGTTCGCCACGCGGCTGACGCCGGCGGCGGTCGCGACATTCTCGAAGCGGCCGCCGCGGTTCAGCAGGAGCATGCAGGCGGCGCTGGAGGCGGGCTCGGAGATGGGTCCGTAGGAGACGATGAAGAGGTCGGTCAGGCCGTCGCGGTTGATATCGCCCGCGGCGAGCGCGGCCCCGCGGCGCGGGGCGGGGAGGTTCCAGCCCCCCGGGCTCTCGGAGGGGTCGGCTTCCGCGAAGGCGCCCCCGGTGTTGAGGAAGAGCCGATCGGGCTGGTTGCCGCCGCCGAGGGCGTAGATATCGGGCCAGGTGTCGTGGTTGAAGTCGGCGACGCAGAGCCCCCCGACCATCTGGTCGTGTGTGCCGGGGTAGCCGGGGGCGGGGGAGAAGGTGTGGGTGCAGCCGAGGGTGGCGGCGGATTCGGTGAAGGCGAGCTGGGCGAGGGCGGGGGGGGTCAGGAGGAGGAGCGCGAGGCACGAACACGGGCGGGACGCCCGAGCCAGGGGGCCCAGCAGCTTGGGAATGCACCTCGACACCCAATGACCTCGGCGACCGGGCTCTGACGGAAGATGCCCTGAATGTACCGATCGACCGACCCTGACTCAAGGTCGAGTTCTGGCCCGGCGATTACGCCGGTTTCACCGGGGCCCGGCCCACCGAGTAATAGGTGAACCCGAGTTCGTCGAGGTGCTGGCGGCGGTAGAGGTTGCGTCCGTCGAAGATGACCTTGCCCTTCATCGCCTCGCCCAGGCGCTTGAAATCTGGGCTCTTGAACTCGTCCCAGTCCGTCGAGATCACCAGCGCGTCGGCGCCCTTGGCGCAGTCGTACATGTCGGTGACCAGGTGGATCGTCGGGGCGGCCTTGGCGACATTCTCCATCGCGACGGGGTCGAAGCCGCGGACGGTGCAGCCGTAGCCCAGGGCCTTGCGGGCGAGGGTGAGGGCGGGCGCCTCGCGGATGTCGTCGGTGCGGGGCTTGAAGGCGAGGCCCCAGAAGGCGAGGGTGCGCCCGGCGAGTCCCTGCTCCCCGCCGAAATGCGTGACGATGCGCTTGAAGAAGCGGTCGCGTTGGGCCTGGTTGGTCTCGTGGACGGCGCGGCTGACGAGGGTGGGGGTGCCGGAGGTCTCGCCCATCATGATGCAGGCGAGGGTGTCCTTGGGGAAGCAGGAGCCGCCGTAGCCCAGGCCCGGGTGGAGGAAGGCGTAGCCGATGCGTTTGTCGGCGCACATGCCCTCTCGGACGCGGTTGATGTTGGCGCCGTAGGCCTCGCAGAGGTTGGCCATCTCGTTGATGAAGGAGATTTTGGTGGCGAGGAAGTTGTTTGAGGCGTACTTGACCATCTCGGCGCTGGGGATGTCCATGACGAAGATGGGGTGGCCGTTGCGGACGAAGGGGTCGTAGAGGTCGCGGAAGAGCTCGCCGACGCGGGCGTTCTCGACGCCGACGACGACGCGGTCGGGCTTGTTGAAGTCGGTGATCGCGTCGCCCTCTTTGAGGAACTCGGGGTTGTCGGCGACATCGAAGGGGATGCCCGGGCCGACGCGGTCGCGGATGCGGTCTCGGATCTTGAGGGTCGTGCCGACGGGCACGGTGGACTTCATGACGACGACCTTGGGCTTCTGGTTGGGGCCCAGGGCCTTGATGACATCGGCGATGTCGTCGGCGGCAGAGTGGACATACGAGAGATCGGTGTGCCCCCGGTCGTCGGAGGGGGTGCCGACGCAGATGAAGACCATGTCGGCGTCGCGGTAGGCCTCGTTCTTGTCGAGCGTGTAGCGCAGCCGGCCCGCCTCGGCGTTCTTGACCATCAGTTCGGTGAGGCCCGGCTCGTAGATGGGGCAGATGTTCTGCCGGAGTTTCTCGATCTTGGCGGGGTCGACATCGAGGCACAGGACATCGTTGCCGGTGTTGGCGAGACAGACCCCCGTCACCAGCCCCACATACCCCGTTCCAACCATCGTCAGACGCATCGGCCATTCCTCGCAGTGTGGACCCGTTGTCGCCGCCGCCCGGCGAGCGGGATGATAGCGCCGGGATCGGCCCCCCCGGGCCCCGGCTTGAGATAGACTCTGGCCCCGCGGTCAGCCCGCGCCCAGGAGGAGACCGGATGCCCAGCGCCACGAAGCGGCCCAAGAAGTCCGCCCCGAAACTGCCTCCGCTCACCGCCAAGACCGCGGACAAGCACGATCTTTATCAGGCCTCGGTGCAGAATGTCGAGGCGGAGATCGACTTCGTGGACGAGACCTTCCTCGCCCTGCGGGGGCGCCGGGCGACGCTGCTCCGCGAGGATTTCTGCGGGACCGGGCACACCTCGTGCGAGTGGGTCCGCCGGCGCGAGAGCAACCGGGCGCTGGGGCTGGATATCGACGCGGCGACCTTGGACTGGGGACGACGGAAGAACGCCGGGACTCTCCCGACCGAGGCCCGCGAGCGCGTCTCGCTGCTCGAACGCGATGTGCTGCACCCCGGCGACGCGGTCGGGGTGGACTGCGTGCTCGCGATGAACTTCTCGTACTGGCTCTTCCTCGACCGCCCGTCGATGGTCCGGTATTTCCGATCGGTCCGCGAGAGCCTGGGGCCGGACGGCGTCTTCTTCCAGGATTTCTACGGGGGCTCCGAGACGATGGAGGAGCGTGAGGACGAGCGCGAGTGTTCGCTGCCCGACGGGCGTTCGTTCACCTACATCTGGGACCAGCACAAGTACAACCCCGTGACCGGCGGGATGCACTGCCGCATCCACTTCGCGTTCGAGGACGGCTCGAAGATCAAGCGGGCGTTCGAGTACCACTGGAGGCTTTGGACGCTGCCGGAGCTCCGGGAGTTGCTGGCCGAGGCGGGGTTCTCGAAGACCACGGTGTACTGGGAGGGCGACGAGCTCAACAAGAAGGGCGAGCCGACCGGCGAGGGCAACGGGATCTTCACGCCGACGACCGAGGGCAGCGCCGACCCGGCGTATATCTGCTACATCGTGAGCGAGCGCTAGGCGCCGGTCCCCGGGCACCAGGGTCCCGGGCGAAAGCCCCAACCCCAATTCCCAATCCCCGATCCCTGATCCCTGATCCCTGATCCCTGATCCCTGATCCCCGATCCCCAATCCCTCATCCACGCCTAATCTTGCCCATGCGCGGTGTGCTGGATGTCCCCGAGTCCCTGATCCCCATCAACGAGGCGCTTGTCGGCGGGCTGGCGCGGGTCGAGATCTGCTTCGACCGGCAGTTGGAGACCGACATCCCGCCCGTCAACGAGCTCTGCCGCCACATCGAACGCTACCGGGGCAAGATGCTCCGACCGACGCTCGTCCTGCTCTGCGGCCTGGCGGCCCACCCCGAGACCGCGGCGACCCTCGCCGCCGGCCGCGACCCGGGCACACTCTGGACCGAGGAGCACATCGGCCTGGCGGCGGTGGTCGAGATGGTGCACATGGCGACCCTCGTCCACGACGATGTGCTCGACGAGGCCGAGGTCCGCCGGCGCGGGGCGACGGTCAACGCCCTCCGGGGGAACGAGGCGGCGGTGATCCTGGGCGATTACCTGCTCGCGTCGGCGTATCACCTGTGTTCCTCGGTGGAGAGCCGCGACGCCGCGATCGCCGTGGGCGACACCGCCATGACGATGGCGTCTGGCGAGCTCCTCCAGTTGCACCACCGCGACAATCTCTCGCTCGACGAGCCCACCTATTTCGAGATCGTGGACCGCAAGACCGCGGCGTTGATCGGGCTCTCCTGCTCGCTCGGCGCGGCCGCGAGCGGGGCCGACGCCGAGCTGGTCGGGGCGCTGCGGGGCTTCGGGCGGGACATGGGCGTGGCGTTCCAGATCCAGGACGACCTGCTCGACCTGATGGGCGAGGAGTCGATCATCGGCAAGTCGGTCCGGCGTGACCTCGCCAAGGGCAAGCTGACGCTCCCGCTGATCCACGCCCTGGCGCACGCGACCCCGGAGGCCCGGGGCGGGCTGCTCCAGTCGGTCCGCGGGCTCGGGTCGGGGCAGGGCTCGATGGAGGCGGCGGTGGACCAGCTCGTCGCGACGATGCGAGACCTGGGCTCGATCGAGTACGCCAAGGCGAGGGCCGCCGGGCTCGTGCGCCGGGCCAAGGACGCGCTCGCGGTGCTGCCCGAGAGCCCGGTCCGGCGGTTCATCGAGTTCTCGGCCGACGCGGTCGTCAGCCGGCGGTTCTGAGCGGGCCGCGCGGCGTGCGCCCCGGTTGCCCGATCGGCGGCGGGCTAACCTTTGCGCCATGAGCGACGGCGAACGCATCGACCTGATCGACGAACTCCGCTGGCGGGGCCTGCTGCACCAGTGCACCGACGAGCCGGGCCTGCGCGAACACCTCAAGACCGGCACCCGGCGGATCTACGCGGGCTTCGACCCCACGGCCGACAGCCTGACAATCGGCAACCTCGTGCCGATCATGCTGCTGGCGCATGTCAAGCGGGCGGGGCACGAGGCGGTGGTGGTGATGGGGGGCGGGACGGGGCTGATCGGCGACCCCTCGGGCAAGAGCGCCGAGCGGACGCTGATGACCAGGGAGCGCGTCGCCGAGCACATCCGCGGGCAGCGCCCGATCTTCGACGCGGTGCTCGGGGGCATCGACGGCCCGTCGCATCGCGTGCTGAACAACCTCGACTGGCTGGGCGGGCTGAGCTACATCGACGCGCTGCGCGACATCGGCAAGCACTTTTCCGTCAACATGATGATGCAGAAGGACTCGGTGAAGAGCCGCCTGGAGAGCCGCGAGCAGGGGATCTCGTACACCGAGTTCAGCTACATGATCCTGCAGGCGTACGACTTCTTCCGACTCTCGATAGACGCGGATGTGACCGTCCAGTTAGGGGGTAGCGACCAATTTGGGAACATTGTGGCCGGTGCGGACCTCATTCGGCGAATTGCTGCAAGTGAAACGAATTGGGAGACTCTGCAGGCAGGCCTCGTTGGGTGGGTTGAGCGAGGAACCGCAACAAGCTCAAAGTCAATTGAGGAACTCCGACGGGACATTGAAGCAGACCCATGGATTGGGTGGGCGAGAAGCGCGACGGCCTTCGGCCTCACCGCCCCCCTCGTCACCAAGGCCGACGGCGGGAAGTTCGGCAAGACCGAGACCGGGGCTGTGTGGCTCACGGCCAACCGCACCAGCCCCTACGCCTACTTCCAGTTCTGGCTCAACGCCACCGACGCGGACGCGGAGAATTGGATCAAGATCTTCACCTTCCTCGATGAGGCAACGGTCACGGACCTGATCGCGCGGCACCGGGCCAACCCGGGCGCCCGCGAATTGCAGCGCCGCCTCGCGCAGGAAGCCACAACCATCCTGCACGGGCGCGACGCGGCCGAGCGGGCCGAGGCCGCCGCCAAGGCGCTGTTCAGCGGCGAGATCGCGGGCCTCGACGAGTCCACGCTCCGCGAGGTCTTCGCCGATGTCCCCTCGAGCGAGCACCCCAAGGCGGCGCTCGCCGGCGAGGGCGTCGATCCGGTCGAGTTGCTCAAGCAGACCGGGCTCGCGGCGAGCAACCGGGAGGCACGCGAGTTCCTGGGCAACGGGTCGGTCAGCGTGAACGGCGTGAAGATCGACGCGCAGACGCGGCTGACGGCCGACCATCTCCTGCACGGGTCGGTCCTGGCGATCCGGCGTGGCAAGAAGAATTGGCACCTGACGCGATGGGCCTGAGCCGATTCCCCGCAAGGGGTGAGGGCGCGGCCCGATTCGCGGGCTGTCAAGGGTGTTTGCCCGGATTTTTCTTGCGATCGGCGTGGCGATATCGGAGACTGTGGTTCCGGGAGTTCTCCCGGAGCGCTCCGGGTGTGCAATCAGGACGAGACGCCAAGGAAAGGAGCCTTGCATGTATGTCGTTTCACAGTTGCTCGCGAAGAAGCAGGAAGCCGGCACCCGGACCGTCGCCACCGTGCCGCCCGGGACGAGCGTGCTCGAGGCGGCCCAGATGATGAACGACCATCACATCGGCTCGCTCGTCGTGACCGATACGCAGGGCAAGGTGCGCGGGATCATCACCGAGCGAGATTTCCTCCGCCGCGTGGTCGCCGCGGAGCGGGCCCCGTCGGGCACGACGGTGGAAACGGTGATGACGCGGGATGTGCTGACCTGCACGCGTGAGACGCCCCTCGACGAGATCCGGGTGCTCATGCGCGACCGGCGGATCCGCCACCTCCCGGTGGTGGACGACGGCCGGCTCGTGGGCATGATCTCGATCGGCGATCTCAACTTCGCCGAGGCGCAGGCGCTGACCCAGCATGTCGAGCACCTGGAGTCGTTCATCCGCTCGGCGTGAGCCGCCCCCGGGTCGCTACGCCGTCGCGCCCGCGGACGAGGCCGCGCGCAGCATCGTGCCGGGCGATTCGGGCTGGCCTGTTCGCGTGCTGAGCAGGGCCGCGTCCGCCGTGGCGAAGATCTCGCCCCAGGGGGCCGCGGGCCGCTGCGGGGTTGACGCGTCGGCGAGTTCTCGCAGCGCGGCGGCGAGCACCTCGCCCTGGTCGCGCCACCGCTCGTCGGCCCTGTGCTCGTCGCGGCGGGCGCCGTCGCGGTCGAACCAGTCGAAACCCGAGGTCCGCAGCGTGAGCCGGCCCGCGGGGCCCTGGAATGCGACCCGCCAGCCCCATCCCCCGTGACTCGACGCCGAGACCTGGGCGGTTCCGCCATCGGGGAAGCGGAAGAGGGCGGCCAGGTCGCCTTCGAGTTCCCCGAGGTGTTTCGCGGGCGAGGACGACGCGGCGTCGACCAGTTCGGGCAGCCCGCGCTGCGCGAGTGTGGCATCGATCGCGGCGAGCCAGGCGGAGGCGAGACCCCCGCCGGGCAAGGCGGCGGTCGCCTCGACCGTCAGCAGCCCGCACGGCCCGAACGCCTCGATCACCTCGGCCGCCGCCTGGTACGCGGGGTGGTGCCGCACTCTGGGCACAACACGGATCAGGTCGGCGGCCCGCAGGCCGGCCTGCTCGCGGAGCAGGCCCCCCTCCGCGGCGTCCATGAGTGACCCGGGAAACGGGACCGTGGTCGATAGGCGGACGCCGCGTCCCTCCGCGGCGAGGAGCGTGCGGTGGTCGAGTGCCGGCGTGCTGCGGGCCAGGTCCGCGGCCGTGGTGATCAGCACGACCGCCCGCTCCGCCGAGGCGACCGCGGCCCGCAAGTCGGGCGCGGGCTCTGCCCCGAGGGCGTCGGCCACCGCCTGCGATTCACCGCGCGCGGGGGTCCCCGCCGCCGAGACAGTGAGCCCGGCGAGCGAGGCGGCCCGCGCCACGAGGGGGGCATGAGCGGGGTCGATCCAGGCGATCAGGCGGTCGCGATCCATGCACCCGGAGCGTACACCCGCCGCGGGTTGGGTGGCCGATCCTCCGATTCGGGGCGAGGCCCGGGGGTTGCCGGCCGATATCATGCGTGCAGGCGCGGCGAGGCGGCCGCGTGCCGGCGGGTTCCGATCTTGGACCGGGCCCGTCGCGCATGAGGAAAGTCCGAGCACGGCAGGGCACGGTGGTGGGCAACACCCACCGGTCGGAAGAACGGCGCGAGCCGGTGGTCACCGACAAGGGGTAGGCCCGGGCAAGGTTCGTCCTGCCCGGGGCGTGAAGAAACCAGACCGCCGATGGCCGGGAGACCGGCACAGGCAAGGGTGAGACGGTGCGGTAAGAGCGCACCGGTCCGCGGGTGACCGCGGGCGACCAGGACTCCACACCGCGTGCAAGCCCAAGCAGGGACCAGGCCGGCCCGGTCAATGGTCCCGGGTAGGGTGCTGAGGGGTTCGCCCCTCCAGTCCGTCGGCAACGGCGGACGCAGAGAAATGGCCGCCCCCGCCGGCAGGCCCGTCCCGGTTCCCGGCTTCGGCCCGGAACGAGCCCCCGTCAAGCACGGGGCGGGAACCGCCGGCGAGGACAGAACTCGGCTTACGGTCGCGCCTGACCACGACGCGGGCCCTCGCGAGAGCGGGGGCCCGCGGCCGTTTTGGGCCGCGGGTCGAGCACGACGGGGTTCAATCGCACGAGTTGAGGAACGACTCGACGAACGCGTTGATGTCGCGCAGGTCGAGGATCGAGTACGGCGTGGCGAGGTTGGCGTTGCACGCGTGCCGGATCGGCAGCACCAGCGCCCCGCCCGCGAGCCCGTTCCCGTCCCCGTCGATCGGGGCGTTGTTGCCCGACGCGACGGCCGTGTCGCGGACGGTGATGGTGTGCTCCCCGTTGCGGATGCCCTCCCCGGGCGCGAAGGAGATCGTCGTCACCTGCGTGCCCGACCCGCTGAACGCGTGGGGAACGGGCGACCCCTGGTCGTCGGTCACCACCAGATCGCCCGGGTCGATGTCGACCGGTTCGGACCAGACGAGCCGAACGGTGCTGATCTCCCCCGGCCCGCGTTCCACGCCCTCGAACGCGTCGGGGGTACGGGCGATGAGCGTGGGGCCCGGCAGGAACGAGTTGGACCGGAAGTTGTTGAACGCCAGGCCGACGGAGGGCGCGCTCCCGATGAACGAGAGCACGACCTTGCGGATGTCGACCGCGGAGACGGCGAAGACCCAGGGCTCTCCGTCGAAGGTGTCCCCGTTGCACCCGGGCTCCATCACGGGGCTGTCGACCTGCGCGACGAGCACCCCGGACGCGTCGAACGCCTGCACCCGCCACTGCTCGAACGAGGTGGTCCCGGCGTCGAGATCCCAGACCTCGCCGCTGAACGCCTGCGACGGGGCGCTGTACGAGATCACGATCGGGGGGGGGAGCGAGGCGAGGCTCTGCACGGGCTGGACCCAGCGCAGGAACCGATCCCCGAGCTGCGCGTCGAGCCCGGAACGGGCGGTGTCGTTCGCCTGGAAGCAGACATTGTACCCGTCGGTCCCGTCCTCTCCCGAGGCCTCGAACATTGCGTCGGTGTCGGCGATCCCGTCGCCGTTCGTGTCGAATCCGATGCGCACCTCGATGCCGTCGACGACATAGGGGGTGTCCCGGGGCAGGGGCTGGTTGTCGGCCGGGGTCGCGCCGCCCGGCAGCGTCTCAAAGTCGATCACCTGGGCGCAGGCGGGCGCCGCGACGCAGACGACGATCAAGGCCGCTCGTTTCATGACGCTCCCTTTCCGTTTCCTTCCTCCGGCGATTTCCCCGCACCGCCTGATCCTTCGGCTTGCGCCGCCGGGCGGGACCAAAGTCCGCGAGATCACGCTCCGTGTGGTTCAGCCCTCGTCGCCCGTGTCGTCCTCCCCCGCGGCCCGCTGAGTCTGCCCCAATCGATCCGGCTTCATGATCTCGTCGAGCACCGTGGTGGCGAACGCCCCCCTCGGCAGGTCGAACGCGCAGCGGATGTAGGGGCCGAGTTCGTCCGTGCCGCCCTCGACCTCCGTGTTGGAGATCGGGATCCGAAGGGGGCGTCGCGTGCCGCCGACCATTGTCGCGTCGTAGTGCTCCGCGTTGGCGAGCATCTCGGGCGTCAACCCGAACGCGCGGAGTTGGGCTTCCTCGGTCTGGCCCACCCCGTCGGAGGCACGGAGCATGCTCGAGCCCCACATCGGGCCCGAGGCGTTGAGCTCGAGCCTGGCGAACCGCTCCCGGATCGTCGGATCGACCAGCGCGGGCTCGTCGATCCGCATCGGCCTGCGCCCCTGGCTGTCCAGGCAGAGGTCGCCCTGCAGCAGCTCGCCCAGCGTCCCCGAAACGACGCGCTCGTCCAGCACCGCGTTGAACACCGCCGATTGGAACGCAGAGAAGTAGAACCCCAGGATGTCGGCGTCGATCGCGTCGATCGCCTGCTCGGGGTGCTCCCCGTTCGCGATCGACGCGAGCACCTGCCGCTCCGTCCGGAAGCGGTGCGGGAACGCGGCGAGGGCCCGCTTGAAGTCGCCCGCGGCGAAGAGCGCCCGGGCCTCGTGCTGGTTCTCCGGAGCCTCCGGCGAGGGGCCGAGCAGCCGATCGATCGCGGACCGGGGGTCCAGCCTGAGCAGATCAAGCCCGACGAGGTGGTTGTTGCGGAGATACCCGAACCGCTGCGGCCCGATCCGGTCGGGGACGCCGAACCTCTCGAGCGTGCGGATCACCCGCAGGGCGGTCGGCGTGTGCTCGAGCCCGACGCCGCGGATCTTGATGGAGAAGCGGTTGCCCGCGAGGTGCCCCCGCTTGAGCTTGTTGGCGTGCATGTCGGCCCAGAGGACCCGGATGTCGGGGTGCTCGAAGTGCGGAAAATCCTCGAGCGACCGGCCCGGCGTGTGCACGGAGACCACCTGCCGTGTGATCGCCTGCCTGTCCTTGAGCCCCGCATACCCGATCGCGCGGGCCGAAACCCGGAAGTGCCGCGCGACGGCGTGGACCATCTCCATCGCGGTGACGCCCCGCTTCTCGACGAAGAGATAGATGTGCTCGCCCTTGCCCGAGGGCGCATAGAGCGGGATCTCCTCGACCAGGAAGTCCTCGGGGACGGACTTGATCCGCCCGCCGAGGGGGGGCAGGTCCTCGGTCAGGTAGGCCGCCGGGTTGACATGGGTGCTCGTGTCGATGGCCGCCTCTCCCTGCGGTGCGTCCCTGATCGTAGTGGCGGGGAGCGGGGGGGAGGACCCGCATACTGTTGCCCGATGTCTACCCACGCCCCGTCCACCCTCCGCGAAGACGACGAAATCCGGACCGTTTCGTTCGTTTCGCTCGGCTGCCCGAAGAACACCGTCGACAGCGAGGCGATGCTGGGCCTGCTCGCCCAGGACGGGGTGGTGCCTGTCTCCGCGTCCGCGGGGTCCGACGCCGAGCACGACGACCTTTCCGTCGCCGGCTCGGAGCAGGACTCGACCGCCGCGTCCGGTCGGATTACGCCCGCCGACGCGGTGGTCATCAACACCTGCGGCTTTCTCGAGGCGAGCAAGGCCGAGTCGCTCGCGGTCGTCCGCGAGGCGGTCGAGGCGAAGAACCGGGGCGAGGTGAAGCGGGTGGTCGTCGCGGGCTGCCTCGTGCAGCGGCACCGGGCGAAGATGCTCGACTGGGTGCCCGGAATCGACGCCCTCATCGGGGTGTTCGACCGCGAGAAGGTCATCGAGGCCGTCCGCGGGCCCCGCGCGACCCGCGAGTCGCTGGGCGAGGCGATCGAGGCGGGCCCGCGCTACTGGATCAACGCCAACGGGCTCGCCAAGGCGAAGGACCTGGGCCGCGACATCACCGGCCTGACGGTCAACGGCAAGGACGGCAAGGGCATCGGGTACTTCGAGTCCGACGCCGCCCGCCTGCGTCTCACGCCCCGGCACTACGCCTACCTGCGGATCAGCGAGGGGTGCAACCAGAACTGCGCGTTCTGCACGATCCCCTCGATCCGCGGCAAGATGCGGTCCAAGCCGCTCGATCGCATCGAGGCCGAGGCCCGGGAACTCGTCCGCGACGGGGCGTTCGAACTGCTGCTCATCGGGCAGGACACGACCAGTTACGGCGACGATATCGGCACCGGGCTCGCCTCGGGCCAGGGGCTGCCCGGGCTGCTGCGGGGCGTCTGCCGGGCCGTCACGGAAGAGGGCGGCGCGGGCTGGGTCCGCCTGATGTACGCCTACCCCACGAACTTCACCGACGAGATCATCGACGCCTTCGCCGCCCTCGTCGACAAGGGCCGCCTGCTGCCCTACCTCGACATCCCGCTCCAGCACGCCTCCGACCGCATGCTCGACGCGATGCGCCGCAATGTCACGCGCGACCAGCAGGCGAGGCTCTGCCACGCGATGCGCGAGCGCATCCCGGGGATGGCCATCCGCACAACCTTCATCACCGGCTTCCCGGGCGAGACCGAGGCCGACCACCAGGAGCTGCTCGAGTTCATCGACGAGATCGGCTTCGACGCGGTGGGGTGCTTCCGCTACTCCCGCGAGCCCGGCACCCGGGCCGGCACGATGGACGAGGACCCCGCGCTGCATGTGCCCGACGAGGTCAAGGAACGCCGCTACGCGGAGATCATGTCCCTCCAGCAGGAGATCGCGTTCGACCAGGCGGAGTTCCTCGCCTCGCAGTTCGACCCCGCCGACCCCGAGAACACGGGCAACCGGTTCGATGTGCTGATCGACGAAGCGGTGGGGGAGGACGAGGAAGGCCTGTTCGTCTCCCGGGGAAGGGCGTACTTCCAGGCCCCGCAGATCGACTCATCCACACTGGTCCGCTCGCGCAAGCGCCTCAGCCCGGGCGAGCTCGTCCGCTCGACAATCGTCGACTCGGAAGGCTACGACCTGATCGCCCGCCCCAGCGAGGAACTCGAGCGGCGTGTGTCGCTGCCGCTCGCGTGACGCCCCATACCGGTTTGCGGCAGGATCAATCCTCCCCCACGCTCTTCTTCCGCCGCAGCACATGGTGGTAGTGCTGCGCGAACCGGTGCGCCTCGTCCCGCACCTGCTGGCACAGCCGCAGACCCGCGTTGTTCCGGCTCAGGCGCACCGGCTCCGCCCGGCGTTGGATGTAGATCAACTCCTCTTTCTTCGCCAGGCTGATCACCATCGGGGGCTTGACATCCAGTTGCTCGAAGGCCTCCAGGGCCGCGTGCAGCTGCCCCAGCCCCCCGTCGATCAGGACGACATCCGGGTACAGCTCCTCGCCCGCCCCCGCCTCGCGGTAGCGGCGGCTCACCACCTCGCGGATCGCCGCGTAGTCGTCGTTGGCCCGCCCCCCGGGGAGATTCTCGAACGACTTGATCCGGTAGCGGCGGTACTCGTCCTTGAACGGGCGGCCGTCGATGAAGCAGACCTTGCTCCCCACCGTCTCGCCCCCCTGCAGATGGGCGATGTCGATGCCTTCGATGCAGCGCACCGGCTGATCGAGCCCCAGTGTCTTCGCCAGGCTCTTCGTCCCCGCCCCGGGGTCCACGAACCCGATCTCGGTCTCGGGCTGCCACCCGTCCCGCCGGTCCGCCCGCTCGTCGAGGCGTTCGATCGCCCGGATCTGGTCACGCAGCGCCGCCGCCCGCTCGAAGTCGAGGCTCCCCGCGGCCGCCGCCATTTCATCGTGCATCTCCCGCAGCATCGCGGAGCGCCGCGAGCCCAGGAACCGCACGAACCGGTCGATGTCGCGCCGGTATCCCTCGACGGTGATCGACTCGTTGCAGGGCGCCGTGCACTGCCCGATGCTCGCGAGCAGGCAGGGGCGGAAGCGCCGGTTTTTCGGGTCCCCCGCGACGATGTCCAGCGAGCAGGTGCGGTACTTGAACACCCGCTGGAGCACCTGCACCGCCTCGCGCAGCGCGCCCGCGTTCGTGAACGGCCCGAAGACCCGCGCCCCCTTCATCTCCGCGGGCGTCTCGCCGGTCTTCGGGTCGACCCCCGTCGGGTTGCGCGTCACGAACACCCGAGGGTAATCCTCCTTCTGCGTCACGACGAGGTAGGGGAAGGTCTTGTCATCGGTGAGGCGCTCGTTGTATTTCGGCTTGATGTCCTTGATCAGCCGGTTCTCGGTCAGCAGCGCCTCCCATTCACCGGCGCACACAAGCGTGTCGAACGCGTGCACCTCGTCGAGCATCCGCTGCTTCTTCGGGCCCAGATCCGCCGAGGGCACAAAGTACGACGAGACCCGGTCGGGCAATTTCGCGGCCTTGCCGACATAGAGCACCACCCCGCGGTGGTCCTTCATGAGGTAGACCCCCGGAACGGGTGGAAGTTCGCGGGCGGCCCGATTCAGCCGGAGCAGGCGTTCGGCCCGGGACTCGGTCCCCCAAGCCGGCGGGGTGTCCGCCGGGAGCATGCCCTCTTCGTCGAGGCTGCCTGGGAGATGGGGGTCCGGATCGTCCGCCACGCGGCATCCTAACTCCCGCGATCCGGGCTAGCATTTTGTCGAGGCCCTTATGGCCGTGGCCAGTGTTTCGGAGGTCGCGGTCCCTGGCGATGGGGCGGTGCTGCCCGGGCGGCTGCGCCATTCGCAAGAAGCGTTCGGCCTCGTGATCTTCGCGCACGGATCGGGATCGAGCCGGCTGAGCCCGCGGAACGCCGCCGTCGCCGACGCGCTCGCGGACGCGGGCCTGGACTCCCTGCTGTTCGACCTGCTGACGGATGCCGAGAGCCGGGATCGGCGTCTGGTCTTCGACATCCCCTTCCTGACGGATCGGCTGCGGCGGGCCCTGGCGTGGGCGCGAGGCGAGCCGCGGCTCAGGGGGCTCGACTTCGGCCTGTTCGGGGCGAGCACCGGGGCGGCGGCGGCGCTCGGCGTCGCGGCGTCCGACCCCGAGGTACGCGCCGTCGTGAGCCGGGGCGGTCGGCCCGACCTCGCATCGGACCTGCTCGCCGCGGTAAGGGCCCCGACGCTGCTGATCGTCGGTGAGCGAGACACGCCGGTGCTGGCGTGCAACAGGGCGGCGTTGGGCCTGCTCGGAGGCCATGCTCGCCTGGAGATCGTTCCCGGCGCGACCCACCTTTTCGAAGAGCCCGGGGCACTCGGGCGGGTGTCGTCGCTGGCGTGCGCATGGTTCGAGGAGTTCCTCGGAAAGGACGGACAGGGTTGATCTTCGCGGATCGTGTCGAGGCGGGGCGTGTTCTCGCTCGGGGCGTCGCGGATCTTGAACAGGCGACACCGGTCGTTCTCGGGATGCCGCGCGGCGGCGTGCCCGTGGCGGCCGAGGTCGCCCGGGCGCTGCGGGCGCCACTGGACCTGATCGTGGCCCGGAAACTGCGCACCCCGTGGCAGCCCGAGTTGGCGATGGGGGCGGTGTGCGAGGGCGACCCACCCGTGACGCTCACGGACGGGGTGCTCATCGAGCGGCTCGGGGTGCGCGAGGAGGTGGTGCGTCTCGAGGCGGAGGTCCGGCTCGCCGAGGCCGCAGAGATCGCCCAGCTCTATCGCGAAGGCCGCCCCCCGATCGACCTGGTCGGCCGAACGGTGGTCATCGTGGACGATGGGGTCGCGACCGGCTGGACGCTCCGTGCGGCGATCGCGTCCGTCATCGCCAGGCGGCCGGCGCGTGTCGTGGTGGCGGTCCCCGTGGGGCCGATCGACACCATCGCCCGCCTGAGACTCGTCTGCGACCGTGTCGAGTGCCCCGAGGTTCTCGAGCACTTCGTGGGGGTCGGCGGGTCCTACCGGGATTTCCACCAGTACACCGACAGCGAGGTTCTTGCTGTCCTGGCGGCGGCGCGGGACGCCGGCCCGCCGCTCACGGCCAGCGGCTTGTGAGCACCGCCCCTTGAGCCTCCCCCTCCCGTGGGCACGAGGCGCACAGCGCAAGGATGAACCCGGCCGCCGCCGCCGCGCTCGCGCTGACATGCAGCGTGTCAAACGGGGTCGCGAAGACCAGCCCGACGAGGGCGAAGAGCGGGCCGGCCTCGTAAGTGCCCAGGCCGCCGACCCGGGCCCAGCGCGACCCGCCGCGGATCGCGGCCACGCCCAGCGCGACCAGCAGACCGACTCCGGGGAGCCCCCCCGAGGCGGCGGCGTGCAGCAGGGTGTCGTGCGCGTGATCGTGGATGGCCTGCGCGTTCGCGTCCGCCCCGGCCCGGGCGCGCGCCGCGTACCCCCCGGTGCCCGCGCCGAGAAGGGGGCGATCGAGGAACACCCGGGCCGCCTCGATCTTCATCGTGAGGCGGGCGCCGTCGGCGGTCTGATCCGCCCCGCCCTCGAGCGATCGCGGGATCGCCTGCACTCTCGCGGCGATCGGCTCGCGCAGGATCACGCCGGCCACTGCCAGCACCGAGACGAGCACAACGAGCCCGGCCAGGGTCCGGAGGCGCTCGCCCGGCGTGCGCACGGCCCGCGCGATCGCCACGGCGGCCGCGACGGTGAGCAGCGAGGCCGAGGCGACCCATCCCCCGCGGGAGCCGGTCGCCAGCAGGCCCGCGATCGTGACGCCGGCGCACGCGAGGGCGACCCAGCGGGCCCGCCCCCGGCCCATGAGCGCGGGGGGCAGGTGGAGCCCGAGCGCCGCGGTGAGGATGGTGCCGGCGACCGCAGGATCCCACCAGCCGCTCAGGCGGTTGCGCTCTCGGCCGAAAAGGAAGGCCTCGGGCCCACCTCCCAAGACCGCCCAGGCGTTGAGGGCCTGCACCGTGTTGCCGATGAGGAACCCCGCGGCCAGGGCGGCGATCAGCGAGCCCCGGCCCGTCGAGGTGCGCCGGAGCGCAGGAACAAGCAGAAAGACCACCAGGGCGAAGCGGAGCGTGCCGAACTCTTCGATCCCAAGGGCCCGGTCGGGCGACCAGGCCAGCCCGATCGCCAGCCACGCCGCGAACGCGAGCAGGAGGGCCCCGACCGGTCGGCGCCACGCGTCCTTCCAGAGGCGGAAGGTCCACGGGATGCCCACCAGGAAGACGACCGCGGTGGGGACAATCGCCAGTTCGGCGATCGAGGTCGGGGCGGTGACGGCCAGGCCCGTCATCACGCCCGCCCAAGTGTGGGCCCGCGTCAGGTGCCTCTCGAGCCCGACGGGCTCGGGGAGTCGGCCTTGGGCGGCGGCGTCGGTCATCCGCCCACGGCGTGGATGCCCGTCGCCTCGATCGTGAACACGGCGGGGTCGGGGCGGGGGCCGACCTTGCCCACCACGACCACCGCGTCGAGCGCCTTGATCCCGTGGGAGGCGAGATCGGCGGGCACGGGCAGGCCCTCGGCGTCGACGAGGCGGACCGTGGCGTTGTTCGCCGTCAGCGTCTCCGAGGGGGCGCAGCAATAGTCCCAGGGGGTCGCGCAGTGGTCGGGCTCGGCGGTGCAGGCGTTGTACACCCCCTCATCCACGATCACGAAGAACGCCGGGCTCTCGCTGATCGGGTCGACCCGCCCGCCGATGATCCCGCGCACGGTGACGAGATCGCCCTCCTTGGCCGTCTGCTTGATGGACCCGACGGGGACCGCGCCCGCCGGAGATTCGGCGAGGAGCCAGGGGGCGGGGGCCTGCGGCTTGGCGGCGCTGGTCGAGGCGGGATCACCACCCCCGCAGCCCGGGAGCATGGAGCCCAGAGCGGCGGCGGCGGCGAGCGTGAATCTGGTTCTGCGTGTTCGCATCGTGGCTTCCTTTCGGGTCATGGTATCAGAACGACTTGAGGGCTTCGGGGATGGGAAGACGGAGACAGCGGATCGCCGGGGGAACGGCGCCGATCAGCCCGACGAGCAGCCCCCCGAGCATCCCCGCGAGCACGACCGGCGCGTCGAGAATGAGCTCGAACGCCCCCATCGAGAAGCGGACCGCCACGCCGTCGAGCAGCACAAGCCCCGCGACCGACCCGATGATCGACCCGCAGGCGGCGGCGAAGAGGGACTCCTCGGTGAGGTTGGCGACGATCGCGCGGCGCGTAAACCCCACAGACTGGAGCATGCCGATCTCGCGGACGCGTGAGGCGAACGAGGCGTACATGGTGTTGAGCCCGCCGAGGACGCCCCCGAGGGCGATGAGCAGGGCCGTCGCGATGATCATGATCCGGATCGGGCGGTAGAAGGCGGCGAGGTCGCGGTAGTAGTCGGCCTCGCGCATGGCGGTGATCTCGAGGTCGAGGCGGTTCTTGGCGAAGAAATCGGCGTCGCCGAACGAGCCCCTGTCGAGGGTGAGCACCACGCAGGAGAGGGTCGATTCCCGCTTCGTCGCCACCTGGAGGTCCGCGAGGTTCATCCAGATCTCCGCGTCCATGACGGTGGTGGGGGCCGAGAACCGGCCCACAATGGTCCAGTCGCGGTTGTCGAAGCGCAGCGTCCGCCCGATCGCCAGGCGTTCGTCGGGCAGCCCCAGCCGCGTCGAAGCGAGGGCGCCGACCATGATCTCGTCCCGCCCGGTCTCCGGGAAGCGTCCGGCGACGATCTCCACCTCGGGGTGGACGAGCAACGCGACGGGTCGCACCCCCCGGACGACGGCGCTGAGGTCCAGTTCCGAGCCCTCGGATTCCCGCCAGGGCAGGGAGGCGTTGATCTCCGGGGAGACGAACAGAACGCCCGCGGCCTGCTTGACGCCCGGGATCGAGGCGGCGGCGACGCCCTCGACGACGGCGTCGATCTGCGAGCGCTCGAGCGATTCCTCGCTGCCCGTGCTGAGCAGGAGGATGTTCTCGTGCAGCCCGGAGTGCTGGGTCAAACTCGCCTGCATCCCCCGGACGAACCCGCCCGCGGCCAGCACCAGCAGCACGACAAGGGCGGGCCCGAGCAGCGACGCGACGAGACGCAGGCGGTTTCGCCCCAGGTTGCGATAGGCGTAGTGAAAGGGGAGTTGCCGGATCATCGTGGTTCCCTCCCCTGCTCAGACCGCCCGGAAGCAGGCGGCGATCTCCCGCCGCGAGGCCCGGATCGCCGGCGCGAGGCCCGCGAGGACCCCGAGCGTCCCGCAGATGACGAGTCCCGTGGCGAGCAGCCCCGGGCCCGCGGCGATCGGGATGCTCTGCCCCTCGACTGAGAGGGCGAACCTCCCGAACCGGGCGACCGCGACCGCCGCGGTCGCGCCCAGCAGCCCCCCCGCCAGCGCGATGATCGCCCCCTCGACGACGATCAGCGCGACGAGCAACCGGCCCGGGAAGCCCAGCGTGCGCAGCACGGCGTGCTCAGCAACCCGGCTCTGCACGGCGAGCACGATGGCGTTGCCGACCAGCGCGAGCACCGCCGCGAGGCACCCAAACCCGAGCCAGCGGGCGAAATTGACGATCTCGATGATGTCGTCGGCGATCCGCCCGACGAAGGCCTTCTCGCTGAAGGTCGCGGTCGGGTCCTGGGCGGCGCGGAAGACCTCGTCGATCCGCTTGCCGACCGGTTCGAGCAGGGAGGCGTCGTCCACCTTGACATTGAACTGGGTCACGACGCCCAGCCCCTCGTCCGAGGCGAGTTGCACGAAGTCCAGCCCGGTGTAGGCGACATTCTGGTCCTGCGGGTCGTCCGAGCGGATCACCCCGGCGACATAGGTTGTGATGCCGGCCGCGTCGAAGGTCACCCCCGGTCGCAGGTTGCGCCGCGTGGCCAGGGTCTCTCCAACGAGCGAGGCGTCGGTCCGGTGTTTCCAGTCCTCGAGCGAGCCCGAGATGACCTTCAGATCGGCCCCCCGCTCGGCGATGAACTCGTCCTTGGGCACGCCGCGGTAGGTCACCACATCCAGGCTCGTCCGGCAATTGGAGACCACGACACGGACGGGGAACGCGGCGGTGACGCCCTCGATGCGCTTGATCCGCGAGAGGTAGTCCTCGGGCAGGCGGCTCGTCGCGGGGCAGAACCGGTCCTTTCGGTAGACGACCAGCGTCGTGTCGTCGGCGGTCTGGCGCGTCGCGAGGGTCACGCCGTGCTGCATCGCCTGCACGGCCGTGAACAGGAACATCGCGATGGCGATCCCGGCGGCGGTGAGGGCCGTGCGGACCCGGTTCCGCCAGACCTGCTTGAGGACATAAGGGAGGTATTTCAGGGCGTTCATGCGGGCACCTCCTCGGTAAGGGTCTCGTTGGACGCGGCCCGTTCGACGAGCCTGCCCTTGTCCAGGTGCAGCGTCCGCCGGGCGTACTCGGTGGTGTGCGGGTCGTGGGTCACCATGATCACGGTCATCCCCATTTCCTGGTTCAGGCGTTGCAGGAGCCGCATCACGGCGTGGGCGGAGGGCTTGTCGAGGTCACCCGTGGGCTCGTCGGCGACGATGATCGTCGGGCCGGTGACGATCGCCCGGGCGATCGCGACCCGCTGCTCCTGCCCGCCCGAGAGCTGCCGGGGGAAGTGATCGTGCCGATCGGCAATCCCGACGAGCTCGAGCGCCTCGGCGACGCGGCGGTGCCGTTCCCGGCGCGAGAGGGTGTGCAGCAGCAGGGGGAGCTCGACATTCTCGTACGCCGTCAGCACCGGCACGAGGTTGTAGAGCTGGAAGATGTACCCGACATGGGCCGAGCGCCAGGCGGCCAGCCTCCCCGCGGGGAGCGAGGCGATGTCGACCCCGTCGATGACCAGCGAGCCCGAGGTGGGCGAATCGATGCCGGCGATCAGGTTGAGCAGCGTGGTCTTGCCGCTCCCGCTGGGGCCCATCAGGGCGAGGAAGTCGCCGCGCGGGATGTCGAGATCGAGCCCGTCGAGCGGGCGGATGGTGTTCTCGCCCTTTCGGTATTCGCGGGAGAGGCCCCGGCACTTGATCAGGGTCATTCCGCACCCCCTTGCCGCGCATCGTGCGCGCGTTGGCCCGTCTCGGCGCCCGCGAAGCGGACGCGCAGGCCCTCCTTGAAATCGGCATCGGCCTGGGCGACCAGGTCCCCAGGGTGCAGCGCCCCGCGGACGCGGGCCCAGCCCCCGCTCTCCTCGACCCGGACGATCGGCACCCAGGCGAGTCGCCCCTTCTCGGCGCTCCGCCCCCTCACCGCCCAGACGCCCTCGCTCCCGGATCGGGCCGCGATGAGTTCGGCAGGAACGCGGACCGCCCGGGCCGCGTCCGCCCCGGGGTCGTCGCCCGGGCCGGCCTCATGGCCGCCCTGGAAGGTCACCCGGCTGAGCATCTCGGGCTTGAGAAGTGGCGATGGATCGATCACCCGGACCTTGACCTGGAGGGTGTTCTTCTGGAGGTCCGCCTGGTTGGTGATCCTGGTCACCTCGCCGCGGAACGGCCTCTCCGGCAGGATCTCGACCACGACCTCGCAGGGCTGCCCGACCGACACCTCCCCCGCGTCGGCGAGCGGGACATCCACCCGGACCTGGATCTGCGACGGGTCATAAAGGTGCAGCAGGTGCATCGAGTGGGGCGAGTCCATCGCGAACATCAGTTTGTCCCCCGGCGCCGCCAGCCTCGCCTGCACCCACCCGCCGACGGGCGCGCGGATGGTCATGCGGTCCAGGCGCAGAAGGGCCTCATCCAGCCTCGCCCGGGCCCGGTCGGCCTCGGCCCGGGCGGCGTGCACCCCCGCCTCCGCCGCGTCGAGCGCCCGGCGCTCGGCGATGCGGAGTTCGGCGTTTCGGGAGGCGGCCGTCGCCTCGGCCTCCAGCCGGCGGATCATCGCCTCCAGGATCGGGCCCCGCGCCGTCATCGCCTCGAGCGACGCCCGCTGCGCCGCCAGGTTCTTCCGCAGCACGATGACCTCGATCTCGTTGGATGCCCCCGATCCCAGGGCCCGCTCGGACCGTGCGAGCTCCTCGACGAGGCGTTCCGCGGTCGCCCGCTCCCGCGCGATCAACGCCGGGAGCTGGGCGAGTTCACCCCTGGCCTCGTCCAACGCCGCGAGGGTCGCGCCCACCGCCCGTTCGCGTTCCACCGGATGCTCCCAGTCCGCCCGCGCGGCGGCGAAATCGGCCTCGGCCCGGGCGACCGCGGCGAGCGCGAAAGCCAGGTCGGCCTCGGCGCGGCGGGCTTCAAGCTGGGCGTCCTCGGCCACGAGGCGGGCGACAACCTGCCCCGCCTCGACCCGCTCGCCCTCGAGCACCAGGATTTCCTCGACCACGCCCTCGGCCAGGGCCGTGCAGGCGATGTAGTACGGGTCGGCCTCGATCCATCCGGCGGTCTGCACCGTGCGCACGGCGCGGGCGGGCCCGGCGGTCGCGGCCGTGGGGTGGTCGGCCCGGTCAAAGACCGCCGGCTCAACCCGGACCTCGCGGGTCGGGATCAGGGCGCCGCCCCCGGCGATCAGGAGCACGCCTGCGGCGCCGGCGACCACCGCGAGCGGGGCCAGGGTGTCGGCGAGGCGCCGGGTCGGGCGCGGGATGCGTGAATCGGTCAGATCGGGCCCGGGGCCCGTTGGCGGGTGCGCGTTCATGAGGTTCTCCGAGAGAATGAGGTGCCCGCGCCCCGGGGTCCACCCCGGCGCGCACCATCCCTGTGGGGGATCGGCCTCAGGCTCTCGGAGGGCGCAGCAGCCCGAACACGCCGGCCCGGCCGCTGAGCGCCCTGAGCCAGGTGGAGGTCTCCTCGGTGGGGGCCGGCTGGCCCAGATCGGGGATCGCGGGGCGATAGACCGCCAGAGGTTTTCCGCCTGTGCAGCAGGTCTTGGGGCAGGGGCAGCGGTCCGGGTCGGCCGGCAGGTCCCGCTCGTCCGCCGGCGTGTCGCCGCGATCGCGTTCCCGCGAGCAGCACCCGCCTTCGCCGCGCTCGGCGGCGGGACGGTCCGTCCCCTTGGTGTTCGCCGCGAGGGCCAGCGGCTCAACCGAGCCCGTGCAGCAGCAGCGGTGCGACCCGCCCACGCCGCCGAGCAGCATCGCCGCGACGGCGGCGAGCACGAGCCAGTGGCTGAGGAGGGCGCGGGTCATGGGAGGACTCTATGCATCGGCCCGACCGGACCGGGGATTGGCGTCGCCGGCAAGGCTGTCTGCATGCGAGGGGCGATTCTCGTGTCTGCCCATCGGCGCGGAGGGCTCAGCGGATCGGGCTGTGTGTTCTTGGACTTTCCACAATTTGGTCGATACTGGGGCAGTCCCGGGCGCACAGGGCGCGCCGGGCGGGTGTGGAGTTCGGTATCTTCTCCGACATGGCGAGCCGGCCGACCAGCGTGGCGCAGTACCTCGATTCGCTCCCGGCGGACCGCCGGGCCGCGGTCGAGGCGATCCGCGCCGCGATCCGGTCGAATCTGGACCCTCGGTTCGAGGAGGGCATCCAGTACGGCATGATCGGCAATTTCCTGCCTCATTCGGAGTATCCCGCCGGGTACCACTGCGACCCGAAGCAGCCCCTTCCGTTCGCGAGCATCGCCTCTCAGAAGAACCACATCGGGCTGTATTTATTCTGCGTGTACATGGACGAGGACGATCGCTCCCGGTTCGCGGAGGCCTGGCGGGCCACCGGGAAGCGCCTCGACATGGGCAAAGGGTGTGTCCGCGTTCGCCGCTTGGAGGAGGTGCCGCTCGAGGTGGTGGGCGACACGATCCGGCGGGTGACCGCGGACCGGTTTGTGGAGTTGTACGAATCTCAACTCGGGCGCACGGGGCGCCGCCCGGGCCGGTCCGGCCCGGATTCATCCACGGAGACCAAGAGCATGGCTGCGAAGAAGAAGGCCACGAAGAAGAAGGCCGCCAAGAAGACCGCGAAGAAGAAGACCGCGAAGAAGAAGGACGCCAAGAAGGCCGCGAAGAAGGCGACGAAGAAGAAGGCCGCCAAGAAGACCGCGAAGAAGGCGACCAAGAAGAAGGCAACCCGCAAGAAGGCCGCCAAGAAGACCGCGGCCCCGGCCGCCCCCGCGGCGCCGGCCCCGATGATGTGATCCCTGTCCCGCCCCGCCGGGGCGGGCCCAACCACCAACCACCACGCGCACGCTCCCGGCGACGGGGGCGTGCGTTTTCGTTACAGGGCTCGCGGCGGTCGCGCCGGCCCGGGGTTCATTCCCACTCGATCGTCGCGGGGGGCTTGCTGGAGATGTCGTAGACCACCCGGTTCACGCCCCGGACCTCGTTGATGATCCGGTTGCTGATCGTCGCGAGCACATTGAACGGGATGCGGGCCCAGTCCGCGGTCATGAAGTCCTGCGTCTCCACCGCGCGGATCGCCACCACGCTCTCGTAGGTCCGCCCGTCCCCCATCACCCCGACCGACTGCACGGGCAGCAGCACCGCGAAAACCTGGCTCGTGCGGCGGTACAACTCGGCGGCGACGATCTCCTCGAGCAGGATCTCGTCGCACTCGCGGAGGACATCAAGCTTCTCCCGTGTCACCTCGCCCAGCACGCGGACCGCCAACCCGGGCCCCGGGAACGGGTGCCGCCAGACGATCTGGTCGGGCACGCCGAGCACCTCGCCCAGTTTGCGGACCTCGTCCTTGAAGAGGTCGCGCAGGGGCTCGACCAGCTCGAAGCCCAGTTCTTCCGGGAGCCCCCCGACATTGTGGTGCAGCTTGATGTTCGCCGCGTTCCCGGCGTGCCCCTGCCCCGACTCGATCACATCCGGGTAGAGCGTGCCCTGGGCCAGGAAATGCGAGCCCGGCAGGTCCTCGGCGGCCCGCTTGAAGACCTCGATGAACCGGTGCCCGATCCGACGCCGCTTCTCCTGCGGGTCCGTCACGCCGGCCAAGTCGGCGAGGAACTCACGCTCCGCGTCCGCCACACGGAGATCGATGCGGAAATGGTCCCGGAAGGTGGCCTCGACCAGCTCCCGCTCGTGCTTGCGCAGCAGCCCGTTGTCCACGAACACGCAGGTGAGCCGATCCCCGATCGCCTTGTGGATCAGCGCCGCCGCGACCGACGAGTCCACCCCGCCCGACAGCCCGCAGATGACGCGGCGATCGCCCACCCGCTCGCGGACCCGCTCGGCCTCGAACTCGGCGAAGCTCGCCATCCGCCACCCGCCCCGGCACCGGCAGACCTCGTAGAGAAAATTCCGGAGCATGTCCGCGCCGTGCGGCGTGTGGGTGACCTCCGGGTGGAACTGCACCCCGGTGAACCGTCCGTTGGCCGTCGCCACCGCGGCGTAGGGGCAGGTCGCCGTGCTCGCGAGCGTCCGGAGCCCCGCGCCCGCGAGGCCGGAAATCTGGTCGCCGTGGGACATCCAGACGGTGGTGTTCTCCGGGACGCCGTGCAGGAGGCCCGCCCGGTCGCCGACGGCGAGCGACGCCCGCCCGAACTCGCGGTGAGGCGCCCGCTCGACGGTCGCGCCCAGGAATCGGCACGCGAGCTGCATGCCGTAGCAAATGCCAAGGACGGGCACCCCCAGGTCCAGGATGGCCGGGTCGCAGGTCGGGGCGCCCTCGTCATAGACGCTGGCCGGCCCGCCGGAGAGGATGATCCCCTTCGGCTGCATGGCGCGGAGGTCCTCGGCCGATATGCCGGGGTGGACGAGCACGGCGTAGACCCCCGCCTCGCGGGCCCGGCGCGCGATAAGCTGCGCGGTCTGGGACCCGAAATCGAGGATCGGGACGACCTCGTCGTGCGGGAGGTTCGAGTGAAGAGAACGGTGTTCGCGGTGTGCCATGCTCGACTCGCCAGGCTCCGGGGGCCCCGACGCCTCCCCGCGGGCGCCAGAGGCGCAGCGTACGCGGCCGCCTGCCTCGGGTCGATGCTCTGCCCGGGCTGCATCCCGCCTGTCCCACAGGGCTTCGACTCGCCCGACCCCACGGCCCGCCTGACCGCCATCGCCGACGCGGGCGAGCGGGGCGACCGCGCCGCGGTTCATGAACTGATCCGCCAGCTGGAGAGCACCGACCCGGGGGCGAGGCTGCTGTCGATCCGATCCCTGCAGCGGATCACGGGGGAGACCTTCGGGTATGATTACGCCGCTCCCTGGTGGGAGCGGGCCGAATCGGTGGCCCGGTGGCAGGCGTGGGCCCGTGATCAGGGGGGCGCGTCGGCGTTTTCCGGGGTGTCGGCGGCCGGGGAGTGAGCGAAGTTCCGATCGGCCGGCTTCTATGGACGAACGCCCGCACATCCGGATCGAACTCGTCAGCGACCCGATCTATCTGAGCGGGGCCCGCGAACTGGTCGGGTCGGTCGCGAGGCGGCTCGGGTTCGATGACCTCCAGTGCTCCAAGATCGCCCTGGCGGTCGACGAGGCGCTGTGCAACATCATCCGCCACGGGTACGACCGGGCGGCGGACCGGCCGATCTGGATCAGCGTCTGGCCCGCCGAGCGGGACGGGGCGGGCAGGCCCTGGGGCATCCGGCTGGTGATCGAGGACGAGGCGCGGCAGGTCGAGCCCGAGCAGTTGAAGGGGCGGGATCTCGACGATATCCGCCCGGGAGGCCTCGGGGTTCACATCATCCGCGAGGTGATGGATACGGTGGTGTACACCAAGCGGGACGGCAAGGGGATGCGGCTCTCCATGATCAAGCACGCGACGCGGGGCGATGGGGTCGCCGCCCAGGGCGCGTAGGCCAACGGCGACGGAAGGGCTCAGGGGATGGGGCAGGAAGAATTCAAGATCGCCGACGGCGCCGGGGGCGTGGTCATCAGCCCCGTGGGCGACATCGACATGAGTCGCTCGCCCGAGTTCCGCACCGCCCTGCGCGGGGTGAACGACCGCAAGCCCCGGAGGCTGGTGGTGAACCTGGCGGATGTGGGGTACATGGACTCGTCGGGCCTGGCGACGCTGGTCGAGTGCATGCGCACCGCCAAGGCGAACCGGACCGAGATGATCCTCTGCGGGATGAACGACCGCGTCCGCGCGATCTTCGACATCGCCCGCCTGGACCAGTTCTTCAACATCGTCCCGACGGTCGACGACATCGCGGTCTGAACTTGCGGTAGGCTGCCCGGGCATGTCTTCGCCAGGCTCCACAACCCCGCGCCGAAACGCCCCGGGCGGCCTGCGCCGGCTCCTCTTCGAGGGCTGGCTCATCGTCCCGATCCTCGAATTCATCGGGAGGAAGTCGATCCAGGTCCTCGGGCTGATCGGCGCGGGGGTCTATCTCTTCCTCGACGCCGCGACCTGGGTCTGGCGGGCGGCCACCACCCCCAAGGTCCGATTCGGGCGGCACGCGGTCGTCTCGCAGATCATCCGCGTCGGGGTCCGCTCGATCTTCATCGTCTCGCTCGTCTCGGGGGTCGTGGGTCTGATCCTCGCCCTTCAGCTCGCCCCCCCGCTCGATGACTTCGGACGCCGCGACCTCGTCGCCAACATCATCGGCGTCGCCGTGCTGCGTGAGCTCGGCCCGCTCATCGGGGCGATTGTCCTCACGGGCTTCGCGGGCGCCTCGATCGCCGCCGAAATCGGCACCATGGTCGTCAGCGAGGAGATCGAGGCGCTCGAGGCCCACGCCCTCAACCCCGTCCGCTTCCTCGTCGTGCCGCGCGTGCTGGCCTCGGTCCTCAGCATGACCGCCCTCGGCGTGATCGCCAGCGGCGTCGCGGTCGCCGCGGCGCTGATCATCTCGGTCACTCTCCTCAAGATCCCTTACTCGACCTTCACCAGCAATCTCGTGGATCAGGTCAACTTCTCCGACTTCCTCTCCGGCTTCCTCAAGGGGGGCGTCTTCGGGCTGCTCATCGGCATCATCGCCTGCCACAACGGGCTCACCGTGACCGGGGGCGCCGCCGGCGTGGGCAACGCCACCACGCAGACCGTGGTGCAGAGTGTGGTCGCGATCATCTTCGCCGACCTCATCTTCACCGCGATCTTCTTCGCCCTCGGGCTGGTCTGACGCGACCCGGCCGCCTCGGCCCATGACGCCGACGCAACGAGAAGACCCCCGCGCGGGCGCGGGGGTCGCGAGAGCGGATCGCCAGCAACCGGGCCGGGTTACGGGCAGCCGGCCAGGAAGTTCGTCACGAACAGGTTCAGGTCCCGCAGGTCGAAGATCGTGTCGCCGTTCAGGTCCGCGATCGGGCTCTGCCCGAGGAAGCCCGCCACGAACGCGTTGATGTCCGCGAGATCAAGAACCCCGTACGGCTGGGCCAGGTCCGCCGCGTTGCACCCGCCGGTGCTCGCCAGGGCGAGTTCCGCGAAGTCCATCAGCACCGGGGCGCTCTTGCCGGTGGCGGCCCAGAGGGTGTGGAGCGTCTCGCCGGTATCGTCGGTCTCGTTCTCGTCGCGGAGGAACTCGATGTACTCCTTCGACGCGAGCTGGTAGTACACCCGCACCTCGGCCCGGGTCGCCCCGGACGGGATCGTGTATTCACTGTCGTCCCAATACTGCCCGTCGTCGTACCCGTGCCCCACGGGGGCCGCCTGGACCGCCTCGAACCCCGCGTTGGTGAACCCGCGGGGCGGGATGCGGTTGTCCTTGTACCAGGTGTTCGCGACCGCGAAGTGGAAACCGGGCCCCTCGGGGATGCCGGTGACGGCGCTCACCGCGGCGTCGACGCCGATCTTCGCCTCGTACACCGTCGTGTCGGTGGTCACCAGCGTGGCCGTCACCGGGTCGTACGCGCCCCGCTCCATCAGCATGGCGCCCCCGGCGTCGAAGAACCGAACATTCAGCCAGATCCGCCGTCCCTCCGGGTAGCCGCTCGGCAGCTTGTGCCCGGTCTGGTTGGTGACCCGCGCGTACAGCTCATCGTCCTCCTGCCAGAGCGTGAGATCTGACGCTGCCTCCAGCATGCCGACCGCCCGCGCCACCGAGGCGTTCACCGAGGCCGCGTCGAGTCCTGTCTCCGAATCGGGGTACAGCAGGCGGATCGCCTCGACGATCCAGGTGTTCCCACCGTTGAATTCGTGCTTGGGCAGGTTGTCACGGATCGGCCTGCTGCTGCGGTTGCACCCGCGGCCCGTGCCGTCGGGCATATGGCAATCCTGGCAACTGCTCACCGCGGTGATGTTGCCCCCGAACCGCCCACCCATCTCGATGGGCCCCTGGGCGAAGGCGCTGGCGGACCACTCGCTGTAGGTCCGCTCGATCGGGAACATGTCGAACTTGTCCTGCGTCGGGTGCGGGGTGTCCAGGTCGTTCAGCGCATAGGTGCCGTCGGGCTGCCGGCTGAACGCCGGGTTCGAGACATCGTGGCACATCGCGCAGTTCGAGGAGTCCGCGTAGTAGCTGCTCTGACGCCACTCGTGGCTGTTGAAGTTGTCGAGATCGAACGGGCCCCGCCGGCGGTCCTGCGGGTCGATCACGAACTGCCCGCTGTGCGGGTTCACCGGCATGTCCGCGAGGTTCGCGAGGATGGTCGCGTCGTCCGGCGGGTTGATGCCGGTGGACTGCCACGGGTCCACCATGCGGTGGCAGAAGTTGCAGTTGACGCCCTCGTAGTCGGCGGTGAGCAGCGCCGAGCCGTCGGTGGGCGTGCTCCGCCCCGCGAGCCAGCCCTGCGGGGTGTGACAGCGGAGGCAGAGATCCCCCGCGAACGCCGCGTCCTGGTTCGCGATCGTCAGGCACGCCCGGAACATCGGGTCGCGCATCGTCTGCCCCATCGGGCTCGAGATCCAGGGGCGGAACGGCTCGTGCACCGCGTCGTACCCCCCATGGCAACCGCTGCACCTCGTCCACGACTCAATCCCGACCGCCAGCCCCCCCGGCTGCGTCCCCGGGCCGAAGAAATCGTTCAGTGTCGTCGGCGCGGGCGCGGCCAGCGCGCCGGCGCAGACGCCGGCGAGCACCAGCACGATGGGCTGCAGCGAACCGAGTCGTGGCGTCGGCCTTGGGAGCGTCATGGTTTTCCCCTATGAGAGAATCGGCCGGTGCGAATCCCGCCCGAGCGGGCGAACACCGAGCGGCGGCGGAAAGCCCAATTCTACCAAAGGAGACAAAAAGATCCAATTCAAATCCGGGTGATCCCCACCCACCTCATTCCCCCCGGCTCTGGGGGTTCTTGGGGTGTGCAGGCCGGGCTAGACCCGGATCCGCGTCCACCCCCCGTGCACGAACCGTGCGGTGAAGAAGACCCCGCGCAGCAGCAGGTCGATGCACAGCCCGATCCAGAGGCCCCACAGCCCATGCACGAAGAAGTCGTCCGGCATCGGGTTCGCGATGCGAAGCCACGGCCCCTCGCCGTTGCCCGCCCCGAACGCGAGGTCGGCGCCGCTCAGCAGGAACGCCAGCGGCAGGCGCACGAGATAGGTCGACACCCAGGTGATGATCAGCACGACCTTGACATCGCCGGTGCCCCGAAGCGCCGAGCGCAGCACGATCCCCAGCGCGAACGGCACCTGGACCCACCCGCAGATGAACAGCAGCGTCGGCGTGATGCGGAGGTGCTCGGGCTGGGCGCTCAGCAGCCCCACCAGCGACCCCGGAACCGTGATGAACGCGAGCCCGAACGCGAGCATCACCCCCGTCGCAATCAGTGTGCACCGCCAGACCGCCGTCCGCGCCATGTCCGCACGCTGGGCGCCCAGGTATTGCCCGGCGAGCGTCGCCGCGGCCGTCCCCATCGCGAACCCGGGCAGGAAACTCAGCGCCTCGATGCGGATCGCGATCATGTGCGCGCCGAGCAGCCCGTCACCCCCCGCGACGGCCAGCCCGCCGACCATGATGATCACCAGGAAGTTTCCGAACCACATCCCCGCGGTCTCGACGAAGTTGGGCCACCCGAGCGCCACCAGCCGCCTGACGGTGATCCAGTGCGGGCGCAGGCGGCGCTTGATCAGCCTGACCCCCCAGGTCCCGCGTACCGCCATGCGGAGGAGGATCAACGCCCCGACGATGTCACCCGCGACCGTCCCCAGCGCGATCCCGAGAATGCCCAGATCGAGCGAGACGGGGTTGGAGAAGATGACCTCGGTGACCGGCGCCCCGTCGCGGACGACCGTGCGGGTCAGGTCCACCCCGGAGAGCAGGATGCTCACGACGATGTTGACGATGTTCCGCGCCGCCATCGCGTAGAGCGGGCGACGCGAATCCCCCGCGCCCCGCGCGCAGGCCGTCAGGATGAACAGCAGCGACGCGGCCGGCACACCCGCCGCGATGACCACCATGTAGGTCCGGAACGCCTCGCCCGCGCGATCGGTCATGTTGAGCAGCCCCGCGACCGGGCCCGCAAGCACCACCACCACGCCCGCGACCACGGCCCCGGTCACCAGGCTCAGCAGCACGCCCTGCCCCAGCACCGCGTTCGCCACCGCCATGCGGCTCGCCCCGACCGCCCGGCTGATCAGCGCCGTGGCGCCGACGCCCACCGCCATGATCACCAGCCCGATGAACCACATGATGTACGACGCGCCCGCGATCGCGTCCGCCTCGGGAACGCCCAGCCCCGCCGCGAGCACCGTGTCCGTCAGCCCCACCAGCGAGTTGAGGAAGCTCTCGAGCACCACCGGCCAGGAGAGCACCCAGATCGCCGCGCCCATGCCCAGCCCCGCGAGCCGGCCCGACCGGAAGCGCCCGTCCTCGGTCAGCCCGAGGCCCCGTCGAGCCGGCGAACCCGCCCCGGCCTCGCGAGACCCGACCACACCCTCCTCCGTCGGGTCAATCGCCCCGCGTTCGACCTCCGCGGCGAGGCCTCGGTCGTGGGGCGGGCGGTGGGATGGGTCTGGTTCGCGGTCGCTCACGCGGGGTGGTCCTCGATTCGGGCAAAGGTGGAACGCGGGATGGTACGGGGCGGACCCCGTCGGGCCCCGGCGACAGGTCTCCCGGGCCGTGTTCGAATTTCGAGAAAGAAGAGTACGGAAGTTGTCGGGATTGGCGGTCTTTGTTACAGTCTCTCCGGGCGATCCCGGGATTGTCCGCGATGGGGTTTGGCATGGGCGTGGATTCGGCGAAGGTCTGCATCGTCTGCGGGCAGGACTGCTCCGATCGTCCCCGCATCAAGGATGCGCAGGGGAGATACGCCTGCAAGCCCTGCGCCGCGGCGGCGTCCAAGCGGGCGAGGAGCGTGCAGGGTTCTCGAGCCCAGGCCGATCCCGAGCCCGACGCCCCGGAGTTCGACGCGGTCATCGGCGCCCTCGCCTCGGCCGGCCCGCCCGAGGGGGCCATCCGCACCATGAAAGCGTGCCCGAAGTGCGGCGGGCCGATCCTGCCGGGGCAGGTCATCTGCGTCCAGTGCGGCACGAATGTCGCGACCGGCAAATCACACAAGACCCGCATCCGCGACCGGGCGGACGGCGAGGCGCCCCCGCCCCCGTCGGTCGCCCGGCTCGCGCTCGCCCTCGCGGCCTCCGCGGCGGGCGCCGCGGCAGGCCTTGGGCTCTGGCTCGCCGTCAGCGGCGCGACCGGAGACTCGTCGAGGGTGATGGTCTTCCCGCTCGGGGCGCTCGCCGCGGCCGGCGCGTTGGCGGTGCTCCGCGGCGCGGGCACCCGTGCCTCGGGGGGCATCGCCGCGGTGTGCGCCTTCGCCGCCATCGTGGGCGGTCTGGCGTTGACCCCCGCCGATCGGCTCGCTGGTTTCGACTGGGAGTTTGAATACGAAGACTGGGACGGGCGAGAGATCACCGAGACCATCGAAGTCCTCGGGATTGATGAGGGCCAGGCCCTGATCTTCGGCGCGGCGTGGCTCGCCCTCGGCGTCCTGACCGCCTCCGCCCTCGGCGCGAGCAGCCCCTACGACCCGGAGGACGGCGACGATGCATGAGGCACGCCCATGATCCTGATGCCTTACACCGTCGATGTCCCCATGGAGCGGTGGCCCATCGCCAACTGGGCCCTCATGGCCGCGACGGTCGCCGTCAGCGTCCTCGCGTTCCCCGCCATGGCCGACGAGGCGCCGTGGGAGAAGTGGATGTTCTCGGGCGCGGGTGAGTGGTGGTCCGACGCGGGCCTGCTCGGGTCGACGCTCACCCACGGGGACATCGTGCACCTCATCGGAAACATGATCTTCCTGTTCGTCTTCGGCAACGCGATCAACGCCAAACTCGGGCACGGCCTCTTTCTCTCGTCCTACTTCCTGCTCGGCATGCTCGCCTCCATGGCGTTCGCCGCCTACGCGGGCGAGGGCGCGCCTTCGCTCGGCGCCAGCGGGGCGATCTCCGGCATCACGGGCATGTTCATCGTCCTCTACCCGCGGAACAATGTCTCCATCTTCTTCTTCATGTGGATCATCATCCGCCCGGTCGTGCGGACCTTCCAGGTCTCCGCGTGGATCGTCATCGGCGCGTACTTCGCCAAGGACCTGCTCTTCCAGATGCTTCTCGACGCGGGCGTCATGGACTCGGGCGTCGCCCTGATGGCCCACCTCTCCGGCACGGTCGCCGGCGCCGCTCTCGCCTCGCTCCTGCTCCTCACCGACCGCGTGCGGCCGAATCGGCACGAGGAGACCCTGCTCGAGGTTCTGGGGCTTCAGAAGTACTGATACCGTTTCTCGTGCAAACCCGTGCCCGACGAGCCGCGGGCGCAAGCCCACCGACCTTCGTTTCCAGATCACTTCATAGGTTTGCGCCCATGGCTCGCCTTAGTTCGCGACGAATCCGGTAGAAGGCCCGTCGCGTGGCGCAGGCGAGGCCGCCTCAGCCCACAAGCAGATCGAGCAGCTCCGGCACGCCCTGCGCCCGCGTCGCGATCGTCTCCACGATCGGGCGGCGACCCGCGATGTCGCGGAGATCACGCACGAGTTCGTTCTCGCCCGGGTGGTCCGCCTTGTTGCAGACGAACACATCGGCGATCTCCAGGATCCCCGCCTTGTCCATCTGCACCGCGTCGCCCATGCCCGGCGTGAGCACGACCACTGTCCGGTCCACATGCGCCCGGATCTTCGTCTCGTTCTGCCCCGCGCCCACCGTCTCGATGAACAGCGTGTCGAACGCCTCGTCGCCGTCGAACGCCCCGCCGATCAGCTCGACGATCTCGTCGACCGCGTGGTAGTCCTCGCCCCCGATCGCCAGGCTCCGGTAGAAGACCCGCTCGCCGAGGTTGTTGAAGTCCACGCGCAGCCGGTCGCCCAGCAGCGCCCCGCTGGTGATCGGGCTCTTGGGGTCGAACGCCACGACCGCGCACCGCCCCGACGCCGACCCCGCCTCCACGCGCCGGCAGTGCTCGCCCACGAGCTGGGCCACCAGCGTGCTTTTGCCCGCGCCGGGAGAGCCGGTCACGCCGATGACCCGCTTCGGGCGACGCCTCGTCGCCCCCGCCCGGGTCTGCCCCGACTCGTGCAGGCGGGAGATGTCCCGAGCCAGCTGCGCGGTCGCGCTGCCCGGGGCGATCTCCGGCCCCTTTGCCCGCGTCGCCCCGCGCACGGCGTTGACAATGTCCAGCAGCCCCGTCCCCGTCGTGAAACAGGCCGCGATCCCCGCTTCCTTCAGCCTCGGGATGTCCTCTTGCGGCAGGATGCCCCCCATGTAGACCGGGATGTCCGGCCTCCCGACCTTCCCCAGCGCCTCGAGCAACCGGGGGCCGAGCGCGAGGTGGCTGTTGCTCATCATGCTCGCGGCGATGACATCGCAGTCCTCGTCGCGGGCCGAGATCGCCAGGCTCATCGGCGTCTGCCAGAGGCCCGAGTAGATGACATGGGCCCCGCTGTCGCGCAGCGCCCGCGCGATCACCTTCACGCCCCGGTCGTGCCCGTCCAGACCCATCTTGCCGAGCAGCACCCGCGGGCGGTGCGGGAGGTCCGCGCAGCGGTCCTGCTTCTCGAATTCCTGCGTCGCGGCGCCGAGCGTCTTGGCCATTCTGATCCTCGTTCGATCCGGTACTGGAGCGGGAAGCCCCCGGAACCGGAGAATAGGCGCTGTGCGCCCCAGCCCAGACGGGCGGAGGCCGCGGGAAAACGCTCAGAAGCTGAACGGGTTGTCCAGAGGCGAAGGACGCCTCCCGACCGGCTCGGCGACCCCGACCGCCTCGCGGCACGCCCGGGCCAGCGCCTGGTGCAGTTTCTCGTGCTCGGGGGCCGCTTCCAGCGCCTCCATGAACTCGTCCACGCGCCAGTGGGGGTGGAGGGCCGAGTCGACTTTCGCGATCGCGGCGTCGCCCAGCGCCTCGCCGGCGGACTCGAACCACTCGATCGAGATCGGGCCCTCGTAGCGGTCCTTGGTCACCCGGTCCTCGACCCGTTCGAGCGCCGCGGGGGGGGCGATCTGCACACGGACGGAGATCTCGCCGACGCCCACGATCGGCCACCGGCCCGACCGCGTCAGCGGCTCCCGCGCCAGCACCGAAACGGGCACCCGCGCCTTGAACGCCGTCTCACGCAGCACCCGGGCGTCGGCCCCGATCATCGGGGGCTGGATCAGGTAACACCCCGGCACCAGCGGCCGGGGGACATCCGCCGGGTGCGCGATCACGCGGACGCCGCCCGCGTCCGCCGCCTGCTGGCGGATCAGCCGGCGGGACTCCTGCAGCGGCAGGCAGATCCGCGCCATCCGCTCGAAATCGCCCGCCCGCCGCGCGCGCACGAGGGCGTTGTGCGCATCCCGGGCGGCCTCGAAGTACCGGGTCGACGCCAGCGCCTCGGAGGCCCGGTCCATCAACGCGTCGATCGGGTTGTTGACGCCTGTTTCGCCCTTCACCGCTGCTCCCGGGCCGAACACCCCGCCCGTTCCCTGCTCACCCACGCGGGCCCGCCGCGATCCGTTCCATCGACGCCATGAGCTCGCGCCACCGATCGACCTGCTCCGGCATGTCGTAGGCGAGCACATCGGACAGCGCCGAGTAGTCCTGTTCGGTCAGCGCCCGCTTGACCTCGGAGAGGCTGCCCGTAAGCCCGTCGATGACCTGAGAGCCCGTCCGGCCCGAGGCCGGGATCGTGCGCACATCAAGCCCGAGGAGCGCCCCCGATTTCTCCACGACATCACGGATCAACGCCCACGCCTCCAGCGCCGCCCGGAGCGGCTCGATCGCCTCCTCCACGCGCCCGGACAGGAGGGCGTCCGCCGCCTTCGCGTGGGCCGCGGAGGCCTCGTCGAGCACCGCGCCGGCGTCGGAGAGCGTGACCGAGACGAGCAGCCCCGGGTCGGCCGTCACCAGCTTCAATTCCGCGAACCCCGCGCTGTCCGCGGGCGGGTGATCGAGCAACCGCTGATCGACCGAGCGCCCATCGCCCAGCACCTCGATGACCACGCGCCCGTCGGCGTCGGCGGTCCGCCGGGCCACCTCGAGCGCCCTGGCGATGGTGGGGGGGCACACCTCGAGGGGCCGGTCATCCAGCAGCACGCGCATCGCTCTGTCCTTCCCCGACGAGGCCGACCGGGTCGACCGGCCCGCTCCCCGCGGCGGCCCGCTCGGCCGCTCGCCGGTCCCGCCGCTTCTGTTTGGTGATCAGACGCAGGTTGCGCGCATAGATCACGACGCCCGTCGACTGCCCGAGCACGCCGACGAAGTCGACGCGCCACACGAAATAGGTGAACAGGCAGACGCCCCCGCCGAGGCTCAGCCACCAGAACAGCTCGGGCACCACCGATTGCCGGCGGCTCTCGCTGACGACCCACTGCACCAGCATGCGCCCGAAGAACGCGATCTGCCCCCCGAGCCCCACCGCGACCCACAAAAAATTCGTCCAGCTCGTGATGTTGAAAAAGCCCAGCAGCGTGCGCTCGAACGCGGGCCTCGCGTCCCACGCGGCCTTCTGCTCGTCGACCACACGGAGAAGGACCTCGCCCGGCATCGCCCCGCGCTCGGCGAGCCTGGCGGGCGCGACGAAGCGGTAAAGACCATCGTCCGTTCGCTCCGCGAACAACTCCTCGGCCCCGACGCGGACCTCGTAATCGAACTTCTCCCGCGAGATCGTCGGCTGCAGCACGAGCCACACGCCCAGCAGGATCAGCGCGACCATCGCGATGACGGGGCCCGCCTTCACGCGTTCACCTCTTCTGCGCCCTGCACCCCGGCGAACGCCCCGACGGGCTCGCTCGTGACCGGCCGCCTCCGGTTGCCCATCCAGCGGACCGCGAGCGTGTCGATCAGCCCGGGGATCGCCCGCTTGGCGATGCCCATGCCGTACTTGGTCTCGCCGTGGGCGCGCGGGCGGTGGCGCACGGGCAGTTCGACGACCTTGTACCCCAGTTGCCGGGCGAGCGCGGGGATGAACCGGTGCACGCCGCGGAATTCGAGGGGGAGACGCAGGGCGATCTCCCGGCGCATGAGCCGGAGCGAGCACCCGGTGTCGCGGATGGTGTCGCCCAGGAGCCAGAGTCGGAACTTGCGCCCCACGATCGAGCCGACCTGGCGGATCCAGGCGTCCCCCTCGCGGCGGGCCGCGGACCGATCGCCCTGCACGAAGTCCGCCCCGGTCCGCCGCATCTCCTCGAGCAGGCGGGCGAGGTCGGCCGGGTCGTTCTGGAGATCCGCGTCAAGGACCGCGATCAGGTCACCCCGTGCGGCCCGGAAGCCGGCGTGGAACGCGGCGGACTGCCCGTTCCCCTTGCCGGGGGGGG
This sequence comes from Phycisphaerales bacterium, assembly GCA_036732005.1. Lineage (GTDB taxonomy): Bacteria > Planctomycetota > Phycisphaerae > Phycisphaerales > UBA1924 > UBA1926. The sequence continues at coordinate 388,672 of DAINDF010000001.1, read as the reverse complement.
TGCTGGTCATGGCGATGCATCGGAGCCAGGGGCGGCCCGGCATCGCGTCGAGGATCCTGGCGCGGGTGTCGTCGGTGGAGCCGTCGTCGACGATGATGAACTCGAACGGGACGCCGAGGCCTTCGCAGGCGGCGCCGACCTGCTCGACCAGGCCGGGGATGTTCCCCGCCTCGTTGTGCGCGGGGGCCACGACGCTGAGGGCGACCGCGTGGGGGCGTCCGCCGTCGTCCTTGGCGGGACGGGCCCCGCCGGCGCGGGGCGTGGTCTGTCCTTGTTCAAACGCGGCGGCGGTCATTGGTTCAAGGGTAGCGAACTCGGGGGAGTCGAACCGGGTTCGGGGGATGCAGGGGGGGCCGAGGTGGACCCGGGCGGGCATCATTCTAGAATGGTTCCAGTGAGCAAAGGGCCGTGCCGATCGGCCGCGACGAGGACCGCCCCATGCACATGCGTCACAGCGATCACCCGCACGGCCCGAAGGTCATCCCGGTCCGGATCATCCTTGAGGACCCGACGGGCCTGAACGAGGACGGGTCGGACCGGGCCGAGCACGAGGTGATGGCGGCGGTGGGCGAACACCTGCTCGAGGTGGCGATGGAGCACGGGGTGAACATCGAACACGCGTGCGGTGGGGTGTGCGCCTGCTCGACCTGCCATGTGTATGTCGAGCGGGGGATGGACGCTTTGAGCGAGGCGACGGAGATGGAGGAGGACCGGGTGGAGGAGGCCCCCGGGATCCAGCGGAACAGCCGGCTGAGTTGCCAGTGCGACATCGAGCGTGCCCCGAAGGACGGGGGCCCGATCGTGATGCGCGTGCCGGCGTGGAACCGGAACGCGGTGAAGGAAGTGCCTCACTAGATCATCCGCGGCGTGTATGCCAGCGCCGTGGGGGCCATCCGGATCGGGGGCCTTTGCTGCGAGAGCGATGCGGATCACCGCTCACGCGGCCCGCCACGAAAAAGACCCGGCCTGCGCCGGGTCTTTTGTTTCTCGGGAACGGTGCTGCGGGCCCTGGCCGGCAGGGGTTCAATAGTCGTCGTCGTACCCGGGCCTGCGGTCGCGGCGCTGGTTCTGGTCGCCCAGGACCGCGCCACCGAGGCCGCCGACGACCGCCCCGATGGCGGCGCCCTTGCCCATATCGCCGCTGAGCGATCCGATGGCCATGCCGCCGAGCGCGCCGAGGGCCGCCCCGGAGAGGGCACCCTCACCGGCGTTGTTGCAGCCGGCCTGGGCGGCGAGGAGCGCGGCGGCCGCGATGCCCGCGAGGGCCACGCGGGGGTTCCGCGAACGGGAGCTGCTTGCTGACTTGTTCATCGTGTCCTCCTTGCGTCGGGCCCGGTGGTCCAACTCTCTCCGCACCCATTGTATTCGCCGGGGGCGTCGGCGGTTTCAGTTCCAGGAGCACCCCTTGGGCCATTCATCGGCTCGCTGGGCCTCGGCTTTGCGGATAAGCGCGGAGAGGTCATCGAGCGTCGCCCGCACAAGCCAAGCCCGGCGACCGACGCTGCCCTCGGCGAGGAGGGCATAGCGGACACGATCATCCGTGACCAGGGCGAACGAGACGATCTCGAGCAGGACGGGTGAGGGGAGTTCCTCGTTGGCGACGAGTTCGAGCATCTTCTCGGCGGCGACGAGGCGGCGGAGGGGGCCCTCGCGCAGGTTCTCGGACAGGAACTCCCGGAGCGATTCGGCGGGCTGCTGGGGTTCATCCTCGAGCCCGATGGGATTCAGGATCGCGCGGCGGTACTGGTGCTCCTCGTCCGGGAGGTGCTCCTCGGCCACCCTGGCCCGGCAGACGCCCTGGAGGAGGATGTTGTACCGCCCGTCGGGGAGGGCCTCGTGCTGGACGATCTGCCCGATGCAGACGGCGGGGCGGATCGGGGGGTTGCCGTGGTAGGTCAGTTTCCAGGAATCGCCCTGGAACTTGGCCATCGCGATCTGGCCGGCGCCGTCGAGGGCGTGGGAGACCATCTGGAGGTAGCGCGGCTCGAAGATGTGCAGCGGGAGCACCTGCTGGGGGAGCAGGGCGACATGATCCAGCGGGAAGACCGGGATCGGACGCGAGAAGTTCACGCGGATCGAGACTTCCTCCGTCATGCAGAACAATACGGGCGCGGGGGGCCTCCCGTTTCACCCTGCGAAGATGCCGGGCCCTACGGTGCGGGATGCTGACCGCCGACCGGGTGATCGAACTGCTCGGGCTCGAGCGTCTGCCGTACGAGGGCGGCTTCTTCCGCGAGACCTACCGGGCCGGGGGGGCCATCCCCCCGGGGGTGATCCCGGAATTCGCGACCGACCGCCCGCGTGCGCACAGCACGCAGATCTACTACCTGCTGCGGACGGGTGAGACGAGTTCGCTCCACCGCGTCCGGTCCGACGAGGTGTTTCACCACTACCTCGGCGATCCGGTCGTGCAATTGCGGATCAACGACTTCACCCGGACACACGAGCCCTCCGCGGCGAGGGGCGGGCCGGTGGCCGAGATCGTCCGGATCGGGCGGGACCTGGAGGGCGGGGAGCGGCCCCAGGTGGTGGCGCCGGCGGATGTGTGGCAGGGGGCGGAACTGGGGCGGGGCCCGCACGGGTTCGCGCTGCTGGGGTGCAGCGTGGCGCCCGGGTTCGATTGGGAGGATTTCGAGTTGATCGGCGGGCCCCGGGCGGCGGCGCTGGCGGCCCTGCTGCCCGAGCACGCGTCGTTGATCGGTCGGCTGACGCCCGCCGAGGGGCGGACGCGCGCCTGAGCGTTCGCGCTGAGCGCGGCGGCGTTCAGCCGGCTTCGGGGTCGAGCCGCCTGGTCAGGCGTTCGCGGACGGTCGGCCACTCCGGCTCGATGATGCTGAACATGACGGTGTCTCGGCGGTGCCCGTCCGGCATGATGACGAAGGCGCGGAGGACGCCCTCCCTGCGCGCGCCGAGGCGTTCGATCGCCCGCTGGCTTCGCTCGTTGCGGAGGTCGGTCTTGAGGCAGACCCGCACGGCTGGCTGGCCGAAGAGGGCGCCGGAGAACGCGTGCTCGAAGAGCAGGAACTTGCACTCCGGGTTGACCAGCGTGCCTCGGTGGGCTGGGCTGTACCAGGTCCAGCCGACCTCGACGGCGCGGTGTTCCGGTCGGAGGTCGCAGTAGGTGGTCGATCCGACGATCTCGCCGGTCGCCCTGAGGCGGACGGTGTAGGCGAGGATGGCCGGGTTCTCGACGAGGTGGCGGCAGTAGGCGGACATGCCCTCGGCGCTCCATGGGGTGGGGGGGCGTGTGAAGTACCGGAAGGTCTCCGGGCTGGAGGCGGCCCGGAGCAGGGCGGGCGCGTCGGCGGGGTCGAGGGGCTCAAGGCGGACGGTGCGACCTTCGAGCGGGGTGGTCGGGATGGGCATGGCGGAGCGTATGACGGCCGCGACGGGGTCGGTCGCGCGGGGCGTCGTCTATACTCGGGCTCCTTTCGCCGGTGCTGTTCCGCGCCGGGATTTCACCCCAAGAGAACGGCGTGATGAGCACCCAGGCCGACCAGACCCACCGCTACACCGCGAAACTCGCGGGCGAGATCGAGACCGCGTGGCAGGCGCGGTGGGAGGGGGCGGGGGTGTTCCGCCAGCCGAACCCCGGGGAGCCCGGGTGGGATGGTTCGAAGCCCAAGTTCTACTGCCTGGACATGTTCCCGTATCCGTCCGGGGCGGGCCTGCATGTGGGCCATCCGGAGGGGTACACGGCGACGGACATCATCTGCCGGTACAAGAAGATGAAGGGGTTCAATGTCCTGCACCCGATGGGGTGGGACGCGTTCGGGCTCCCCGCCGAGCAATACGCGATCCAGACGGGCGTACATCCGGCGGTGACGACGCGGAAGGCGATCGACAACTTCAGGCGTCAGTTGAAGCGATTCGGGTTCTGCTACGACTGGTCGCGTGAGTTCGGGACGATCGACGAGGACTACTACCGCTGGACGCAGTGGATCTTCCTGAAGATCTACAACGCGTGGTACGACCCGCAGGCCGAGCGTGCCAGGCCGATCGAGGAGCTGGTCGAGGAACTCGAAGGGGGCGTGAGGCCGGCGATCTTCAACCCGGACGCGGCCGAGTACGGGGCGATCGGGTCGCCGGGGCGGGCGATCTTCAAGTGGGGCGAGCTGGACGCGGAGACGCGGCACGCGATCGTAGATTCGTACCGGTTGGCGTATGTCGCCGAGCAGACGGTGAACTGGTGCCCGAAGCTCGGCACGGCGTTGGCGAACGAAGAGGTCATCGACGGCCGGAGCGAGCGGGGGGGCTACCCCGTGTTCCGCAAGCCGCTCCGGCAGTGGCAGTTCCGGATCACGGCGTACGCGGAGCGGCTGCTGCGGGACCTGAAGGAACTGGACTGGCCGGCGTCGACCTTGACCCAGCAGGCCGAGTGGATCGGGCGGAGCGAGGGGGCGCACATCGACTTCGACCTGGTCGAGGCGCCCTCGGCCCACGAGGGGCTCCCGCTGCGGGTGTTCACAACGAGGCCGGACACGCTCTTCGGCGCGACCTTCATGGTCGTGGCGCCGGAGCACCCGCTGGTCGACGCGGTGCTGGAGGACCGGCACGGGCCCGGGGATCGCGAGGCGATCGGGGCGTATGTCCGTGCGGCGCGGAACCGCAGCGATGTCGAGCGGCAGGAGAGCAAGGAGAAGACGGGGGTGCCGCTTGGCGTCGAGGCGATCAACCCGGCGACCGGGGGGCGGATTCCGGTCTGGACGGCGGATTATGTGCTGATGGGCTACGGCACCGGCGCGATCATGGCGGTGCCCGGGCAGGACGAGCGGGACTGGGAATTCGCCGAGGTGTTCGGCCTGCCGATCGTCCGCACGGTGAGGCCTCCTGACGGGTGGGAGGGCAAGGCGTTCACTGGCGAGGGCCCGGCGATGAACTCGGGGTTCCTGGACGGGCTGGGGATGGCCGAGGCGAAGTCGTCGATGATCGACCGGCTGGAGGCCGAGGGGAAGGGCCGGCGGAAGGTCAACTACAAGCTGCGCGACTGGCTGTTCAGCCGGCAGCGTTACTGGGGCGAGCCGTTCCCGATCGTGTACGACGAGCGTGGGTTTCATCACGGGGTGGACGAGTCGGCGCTTCCGGTGTTGCTGCCCCCGATGGAGGACTACCACCCGGTGGAGAGCGAGGACCCGCAGCCGCTGCTCGCGAAGGCCCAGGACTGGGTCTTCACCACGGCGGGCGAGGCGGGTGTGTCGTCGCTTGCCGCGGGGGAGCGGGTGCGGCGTGAGACGAACACCATGCCGGGTTGGGCGGGGTCGTGCTGGTACTACCTGCGTTACTGCGACCCTCGGAACGGCGAGCGGTTCGTGGGTCGGGAGGCCGAGCGGGCGTGGATGCTGACCCCGCGAGAGGGCGTGGACCGCGCGCAGGTGGAGCGGTGGGGGACATTCCCTGAGGACCTGGCGAAGACAGGCGGGGTGGACCTGTATGTGGGCGGATCGGAGCACGCGGTGCTGCACCTGCTGTACGCGCGGTTCTGGCACAAGGTGCTGTTCGACCTGGGGGAGGTCTCGACGCCCGAGCCCTTCCACAAGCTGTTCCACCAGGGGCTGATCCTGAGCCACGCGTACCAGCGGCCCGACCGGAGCCTCGTGCCGATCGACCAGGTCGAGAACCGGGGCACCGAGGAGAAGCCCGAGTTCGTGGAGACCGCCACGGGGCAGGCGGTGGCGCAGATCGTCGCGAAGATGTCCAAGAGCCTGCGGAATGTGGTCAATCCCGACGATGTGATCGACGCCTACGGGGCGGACACCTTCCGGCTCTACGAGATGTACATGGGCCCGCTCGAGGCCAGCAAGCCCTGGGACACGCGGGCGATCGAGGGGATGTTCCGGTTCCTGCGCGATGTCTGGCGGCTCTGCGTCGATGAGCGGACGGGGAAGGTCCGCCTCGCCACGGCGGCCGACGAGAGGCTGGAGAAACTGCTGCACCGCACGATCGCCAAGGTGGGGCAGGACATCGAGCGCCTGGCGTTCAACACCGCGATCGCGGCGATGATCGAGTTCAAGAACGCCGCGATCCCCAAGGGGGGGCTGGAAGCGGGCGGGCCGACGCTGACCGCGGACCAGATGGACCGCTTCATGCGGGTGCTCTCGCCGTTTGCGCCCCACCTCGCCGAGGAGGTGTGGGCCAGGCTCGGGCTGGGCGGGGAGAATGCGCGGCTCGCCTCGGCGTCGTGGCCCGCGTTCGCGGAGGCGATGCTCACCGACGACGAGGTCGAGATCCCCGTGCAGATCCTGGGGAAGGTGCGCGGGAAGATCACCGTGCCGGCCGGGGCGGACGCCGCCGCGACGGAGGAGGCGGCCCTGGCGGACGAGAGGATCCGGGCGTTGCTCGACGGCAAGACGGTTAAGAAGGTGATCGTCGTGCCGGGTCGGCTGGTCAACATCGTGGCGGGCTGAGGGCCGGCCCCGGGGTCAGCGGTCGCGGATCACGCGCGGCTGGGATGACTTTGAGCCGTCGGTCCGTTCGGTCGCGTGCCGGCCCCGGGCGCGTCGGTCCTTCTTCACCCATGACTCGCCCATGGCCCACCAGACCACGGTGAAGACCGCGGTCAGCACGCCGAGAACGAGGGTCAGGACGAGGATGCCCGCCATGCCTGCAGCGTAGGGGGGATTCGTGCCGATGGTGGTGAGAGCGGCCGGGCTGCCGACGGGTGGTCGGCGTGCGTGGGCCGGGTCGTGGGCAACGGAGAGCGGCATGCGGGTGCTCGGATTGGTCACGGCACGCGGGGGCTCCAAGGGATTCCCGCGCAAGAACCTCGCCCCTCTCGCGGGTCGCCCGCTGGTCGCCTGGGCTCACCGGACACTGGATCTGCTCCGCGGCTCGCGCCCGGGGCTTCAACTCTGGCTCTCGACGGACGACGCCGAGATCGCATCGGCCTGGCCGGCCCGGGACCGGCCCGGGACGCTCCGCCCCGCCTCGCTGGCTCGCGACGAGACCCCGTCGCTGGCCGTGGTTGACTATGAAGTTGAGCGGTGCCGGGCTTCGGGGCGGCCCGTGGACGCCGTCCTGCTGCTGCAGCCGACCTCGCCTCTGCTGACCGCGGACGACCTGGGGTCGATGTGGGCGGCCATGGAGTCGGGTGCGGAATCGGTGATCGCGGCCGCCCCGCTCGATCATCCGCTGCGGTGGTCGCTGCATCTCGATTCTGACGGGGTTGTCTCCCCCGCGGCGGAGTGGAGCGACGCGGCGCGGCAGGCCGAGGCGCCGGCGTACCGGCCGGCGGGGGCGTATCTGACGACGGTCGGTTTCCTCGCTCAGCACAGGGCGTTCACGGTGCCGGGTCGGACACGGGCCGTGATCGTGCCCGCGGACCGCGGCGTGGACATCGACACACCGGCGGACCTTGACCGGGCCGAGGCGGCGCTGCGGCGGCGGGGGCGTGGGGCGGTGCTGAACCTGGCGGGGCACGCGATCGGCGAGGGCGCCCCGGCGTTCCTCATCGCCGAGGCGGGTGTGAACCACAACGGCGACGCGGACCTCGCGTTGCGGCTGATCGACGCCGCCGCGGACGCGGGCGCCGACGCCGTGAAGTTCCAGACCTTCCGACCCGAGTCGCTGGTGACCGGGACGGCGTCGATGGCGGCCTACCAGCGGTCGAATCTCGGCGTCGAGGCGACGCAGGCCGAGATGCTTCGGGGTTTGTGCCTCGCGGACGAGCAGTTCGCGACGCTCCGCGACCACGCCGCGGCGCGCGGCCTGGTGTTTCTTTCGTCCCCGTTCGACCTGGAGAGCGCCCGGCTGCTCCGCGACCTGGGCGTGCCCGCGCTCAAGCTCGGTTCCGGGGAGCTGACCAACCACCCGTTCCTCGCGGAGGTGGCCTCGCTGGGCCTTCCGCTCATTGTCTCGACGGGGATGGCGACGCTCGATGAGTGTGAGCAGGCCGAGCGGGTGTTGCGACAGGCCGGGGGACCGCCGGTGTGCTGGCTGCACTGCGTGAGTTCCTACCCCGCCCCGGCGGCGTCGATGAACCTCCGCGCCATGGAGTCGCTGCGGTCGGCCCTGGAGGGGCCCGTGGGGCTCTCCGATCACACGATGGGTTGGGCTGTCGCCCTCGCCGGCGCGGCGTTGGGCGCGCGCGTCATCGAGAAGCACCTGACGCTCTCGCGAGACCTGCCCGGGCCCGATCACGCCGCCTCGCTTGAGCCGCAGGAGTTCGCCGAGATGGTCACGCAGATCCGACGGGTCGAGAGCGCCATGGGGGACGGGGTGAAGCGGCCAGCGGCCTGCGAGGCCGACACGATCCGTGCGGCCCGTCGCTCGATCGTCCTGGTCCGGGACCTCCCCGCCGGGCATGTGCTGCGGCGAGAAGACCTGACCACCAAGCGTCCCGCGACGGGGCTGCCCCCCTCGATGCTCGAGCGGGTGGTGGGCCGCCGGCTCGGGCGGGCCGTCGCGAGCGACCACACGCTCGTCGCCGAGGACCTCGCGGAGAACGCGGACCTCGGCGTCAGAGCCCGGGCGGGGTGAAGGGCTTGCGCATCGCGTCGACGCCGAGCGGCAACTCCGCGAGCGCCTGGGCGATTCGGGGCGACGCCCGCCCGTCGCCGTAGACATTGTCGTAGGCCCGTCTGCCGAGTTCGAGCGCGGCGTGCAGGGCTCGCGCGATCGAGCCCGGGTCGTGCGCACAATCCACGACATTCCCGGACCGCTCCCTCCCCGCCTGGCGGTCGCCGATGTTGACCACGGGAAGGCCGAGCGTCGCCGCCTCGATGATGCCGCTGGAGGAGTTGCCCACCATCGCCGAGGCGTGCGACATCGCGGCGTGGTAGAGCCCCGGGCCGAGCGCTTCGGCGAAGGGCCAGCCCCGATCGCGGCAGGCGGGGCGCAGCACGGCGTTGATCGCGTGCCCGCCCGGGTCCTGGTTGGCGGCGGTCACGAGGCAGGGCATCGCGGCGCCGTCGAGCGCTGTGAGGAGGTCGCGGGCCTGCTCGGCGGGGTCCGCGGCGTCGAGCGTGCACGGGTGGAGCGTGACGAGCAGGAACGGGCCCGACGGGGTCAGGCCGACCGCCCGCGCGAACTCCGCCCGCGGGGGCGGCCTGAAATCGATCAGCGGGTCGAGCCCCGGGGCGCCGACGCGGACGACGCGCGCCGGGGGCTCGCCCATCGCGACAAGCCGACGGCGGGAGAGCTCGGTGGCGACGAGGTGCAGGCTCGCCAGCGCGGTGATGGCGTAGCGGAACTGGTTGTCCGCCGCGCCGAGGCTGATCTCTCCGCCGTGCAGGTGGGCGACGGGGATCCCCGAGGCGAAGGCGGCGACCGCCGCGGCGAGCGTCTCGAAGCGGTCTCCGAGCACGAGCACGACATCGGGCCGGGTTTCTCGGAAGGCCCCGGCGAAGCCGAGGACGCCCCGCCCGATCGCGTCGGCCATGCCGGCGTCCGCGTCGTCGCCAGCGGGGATCGGGACCCGGGCCCCGATGCGGGCGGTCGCGGCGTCAAACGGCGCCGCGGGCCGACCCGGCGACTCGTGCAGGTGGGCGCCGGTCAGGACCCAGAACGGCTCGCAGCCGGGGCGGGAGCCGATCGCGTCGACCACCGGGATGAGGAGCCCGTGGTCGGCCCGACCTGTCGTGACGACCGCGATCGTTCGTGGCGTGTCCATGCCGCGACATGGTAGACGAAGGCTGGGGCCTCCTTCGTTCGGCCCTCGCCTGTGCACCCTCGATACGGAACGCCCGCGTGATGAACCCCAGCCAGTGACCAGTGCAACTGACCAGCGACGATCGGCGCGCGGCTGCACCTCTTAAACAAGCAGCGAGCCGTGAGGACCCGGCGAGCCGATCATCTCGGAGGCGGCTGCCGCTTCGTGCAGCGCCGGGCCACGCCCTACGGCGTGTCGTCGATCAGGTCCACGAGTGAGGCGGCGGCGTTGAGTAAGGTCCGCATGCTGAACGGCGCAACGGTTACACAGGAATACAGATCCCAGGTCTCCGATCCCCCGACGGGGCCGTACGCGCCTCCGCGGGCTGGTCGAGCCGGCTGAAGACTGCCCGTGGTCGTCGGCGCAGCATCGGCTCAGCATATCGCGGATCCGGCACGGGCGGTGCTTCTCTCAGGGGCAGCCGTCCTGGAACGCGGTCACGAAGGTGAGGATGTCCGCGAGGTCCCAGAGGCCGTTCCCGTCGTAGTCCGCGGCGGGATCCTGAGAGGTGAAAGCCTGCACGAACGCGACGATGTCTGCGAGGTCGAGCAGGCCGAACGGAGGGGCGAGGTCCGCGGGGCAGGTGTCGTCGCAGCGGATCGTGAACTCCGCGGAGTAGATGCGACCGTCGAAGCCGAACCCGTTGAGCGGCACTCCGCCTGAGCCGTAGACCTGGTTGACGGCGAGGTTGACCGGCAATGCGTAGTCCCATGGGTCGCTGAAGTTGCCGTACCCGTCGAAATCGATCGTGCCCGGGTGCTGGCCGGTCTGCGTCAGGTCGTCCGGGCCCGGCCCGCCCTCGAAGCTCCGTGTGGTGAACCCCACGGCGTAGCCCTGCCCCGCGCTGAGCGTGTCCGTCCCCGCGATGAGTCCGAACTCGTGCGATTGCACGCCGCTCGCGTTGCTGATGCGGGTCGTGCCCACGCCCACGAGTTCGAGGTGCGTCCCGTGATCGGCGAAGAGCAGGGGGGTGACCCCGTTCTGCGGCGAGTGGGCGTCGTAGAAGGTCCAGGCGGTGACACGCCCGGGGCCCACGGTGGGCCCGGCGCCGCGGTAGATCGCGACCACGCCACTCGAGGCGTCCTCGATCAGGCGGGCCACGGTGGGGCTGCCGAACATCGGATCGCAGGCGTACGAGGGGGTGTAGGCCGCAGCGAAAGCAATCGCGAAAGCCCGGGTCTTCATGGTTTGGTCTCCTCCGGGCACATCGTGGGCCCAGGGTGGGAGCGACGGGGGTGCCCGCACGCTCACGCGCCTCCCCGGGGGAACTCATAGGGCGGCTGGTTTCCTGACACCCCGGTCCGTGTCCACCGCCCGCCCGCGGCGGGGCTCTACACTCGCCCCATGGCCTACACCGTCCTCGCCCGCCGGTACCGTTCCCGCTCCTTCGACGAAGTCGTGGGGCAGGAGACCATCGCCCGGACGCTCCGGGCCGCGATCGAGCAGAACAAGGTGGCGCACGCCTATCTGTTCACGGGGACGCGGGGGGTGGGCAAGACCTCCACCGCCCGCATCTTCGCTGACGCCCTGAACAACCCGGAGGGGAACGAGGAGATCGCCCGGGCGATCTTCACGGGGCAGGACACCGATGTCATCGAGATCGACGGCGCCTCCAATCGGGGTGTCGACGAGGCCCGGGAGGTCATCGCCAACTGCGTCTACCGCCCCCTCCGCGGGCGCTACAAGATCTACATCATCGACGAGGTCCACATGCTCACGAAGGAGGCGTTCAACGCGCTCCTCAAGACCATGGAGGAGCCGCCCGAGCATGTCAAGTTCATCCTGTGCACCACCGAGCCGCAGAAGGTCCCGGCGACGATCCAGAGCCGGTGCCAGCGGTTTGACTTCCGCAACATCCCGCTCCAGCAGATCGAGGCGCACCTCGCCTCGGTGATCGAGGCCGAGGGGATCAAGGCCGAGCCCGAGTTGATCGCCGCGGTGGCGAGGCTCGGCAACGGGTCGATGCGCGACGCGCTGAGCCTGCTCGACCGCCTGATCGCCGCGGGCGAGAATCAGCTGACGCTCGGCCTGCTCGAATCGCTCCTGGGCCTGCCGGACCGCGAGATCACGGGCCGGCTCATCGCCGCCGCCGCGGACGGTGACCCCGCGGGGTGCCTCGAGTACGGGGGCGAACTCCTGAACCGGACCTCTGCCGACCAGGTGCTCGACACCCTGCTCGAGCGGTTCCGCGACCTCATGGTGCTCGCCGCCTGCGGGGCGCAGACCGGGCTGGTCGAGCTGAGCGGGGAGGCGAGGCGGCAGGAAGTCGAGCTCGCGTCCCGGTTCGACGCGGCCGGGCTGGTGCACATGATCGCGCTGACCGAGAGCGTGCAGCGTGCGATCAAGTCGAGCGCCGCGCCGCGGGCGCTCTTTGATGCGTTGCTGGTCCGCCTCGCGCTGACCGAGAAGCTCGCCGATGTCACCGCGCTGGTCTCCGGGCGTGCGACATCGGCGACGAGTCGGGGAACAACGGCAAAAAAACCCTGACGGCCGCCGCCTCGACGCGGGACGCGTCGGCCGTCTCGAAACCCGCCCCGCCCGCCCAGGCGTCCGCGCCCGTCGCGGCTCCGCCCGCGCCCGAAGCGGCGGCGCGGGGTGTCGCCCCCAGCGCGCCGTGGGTGGAGCCGTCTGCGCCGGAGGAGGTCTGGCCCCGAGCCAAGGCCGCTGCCGGCCCGCGTCTCCGCGCGATGCTCGAGACGCTGAGCGTGCGGAGCGCGACCCCGAAACTCCTCACGCTCGCCGTCCCTCCCGCGCGGGCCGCCATGGTCCGCGACCATCTCGCGGAGATCGCGCGGCTTGTCCAGGAGGTGGGCGGGCACGCGATGTCGATCTCGATCGTGGAGCAGGCCCCGGAGCCCGCCCCGCCTCAGAAGGCGAACGCCGCCGCCGACGCGGCGCCCGCCGTGGTCCCGGTGGACGAACTGTCCGAGCACCCCCTCGTCAAAGAGGCGGAGCGGGTGTTCAACGCAAAGATCGTGCATGTTCAGCCGAAACGCTGAGCGGGCGCCGAACGCCCCGGAGGAGGCGAGATGTTCGACCAGTTCAAGGCGATGGGCGCCGTGGCCGGCCTGCTCAAGGACAAGGAGAGACTCCGGGAGACGGCGCAGCGCGTCCGGGATCGCCTCGAGCAGGCGAAGGTCGCGGGTGAATCCGGGGGCGGGGCGGTCCGTGTCACGGCGTCCGGTGCCGGGCGGGTGCTCTCCGTCCAGGTCGAGCCCGCCCTCGCCGCGGGGTTCGGCGATGGGGTCAACCGCGCGATCGCCGAGTCGTTGATCGCCGAGGCGGTCAACGACGCCCTCGCCCGGGCGAAGGAGGCGGCCCAGAAGATCATCGAGGAGGAAGCCGCGGAGCTCGGGCTGGGCGAGCTTCTCCCCGGGATGCGCGGGCTGATGCCGTGAGCCGCCTCCGCCCGCCGCTCTGGACCGGTCTCGAGTCGGCGTGGTCGCTGCGGATCGAGGTTCTGCCGCCCGGCCCGGAGACGCCCGACGCCGCCATCGAGGCCGAGTGGGCGTTCATCCGGGCACGCAATCCCAGGTGCTTCAACGGGCCGATCCTCGCGTTCCTGGACGCGGACCCGAGCCGGGGCCGTCTCCGCGTCCGGCGCGATCGGTACAAGCGGCTCGCCGTCCAGCCCCGGATCGCCACGGGGGTCACGCAGCTCGGCGTCACGGGCGTGCTCGAGGCTTCCGACCTCGCCGGGACATCCCATGTCCTGCTCGGACTTCGGAGCCGGGCGACGCGGATCTTTGGTGGACTCTGGGAGTTCGGCCCCTCGGGCGGGGTCGACGCCCCTCCGATCAACCGGGACTCCCTCGACGCCGCGGATGTCTGGCGAGGGCTCGTCAACGAGATCCGCGAGGAACTCGGGCTGCCGGTCGACCCAGACCCGGCCCCCCCGATCGGGCTGCTCGCCGACCCCGAGGCCAACAGCGTCGATCTGGTTGTGCGCGTCCGCCTGGTCCGCCCGGTCGAGGAGCTTGTCGCGGCCATCGACGACGAGAGTGGCACCAGTCGCTGGGAGTACGAGGCCGTGCGGTGGGTCGCGATCGGCGAGTTGGGGCCGTTCTTTGCGGCTCATCCCACGATCCCGGCGACGGTGGCTGTCGCCCGGGCGATCGGATGGATCGGCGAGGCTTGCTCGACTGGATAACCGACTGCAGAAGTTGGCACGCGAATCCGGTCTGACCCGCCGCCGTGAGCCCGTCGCCGCGGTCGTGCCCGCGGCGCATCGAGCACAATCTCGACGGGGATCCGTGCTACGCCCCGGTCGACGAATCACCGCCCATCGGGGCGAACATGAAGAGCGATTCCGGGTTCACCAGCGCGATCACCTTCGACCCGGGCTCGGCCGTCATCGCCTTGCCGGCGACCGCGATCTGGACATCCCCCTCGCCCGAGATCGCGAACATCGGCACGGCCTCGTCGCCGTAGAGCGTGTGGTACTCCTGCATCGTGAACTCGGCGGAGATGCTTGTCGCCTTGATGACCCATCCCGAGGCGAGCCGTTTCTCGAGCAGCGAGAGGTCGATCGACGAGTTGAAGAGCCGGCGTCCGGTGGTCACGGTCGCCGATCGGCCCGGGTCCGCGTCCACGCTGGGGGAGGGCGCCGGGCCGGTCCGCGCGGGGGCCGACTTGGCGGGGGTGGTCTCCGCCGGGGCGGTCCTGGTCTTCGCCTTCTCTTTCTTCTCGGGGCGGGCGGGCAGGCGGTAGAGGTTCGCCTTGCCCAGCCGGTGCTCGAACCGTTGCAGCGCGAGCGTGTTCACCTCGTCGTTGGGCGTCATCGCGATCACGCGCCCGACGCCCCGGAGGTCGAGTTCCTCGAAGAACAGGTCCTCGAGTACATTGCCGTAGGAAACGCCCAGGTTCGCCATCCTCGCCGCGGTCACATTCCCCCGGTTGGTGTCGACGAGGTGCACCGTCACGCCGTGCCGTTTCAGCACCGCGGAGATCGAGCGGGCCACGGGCGACGCCCCGATCACCAGGAGCCCCTGCGGGTCCTGGTCCGAGACGCCCAGGGCCCTCGCGACGAACGACGCGGTCAGCCCGTAGACGCAGACCGTCCCGACGATCACCGAGAAGGTCAGCGGGACCAGGATCGTCGCCTGCGACTCGGGCTGCGCCTCCGCGAGCGAGAGGGCGAACACGCTCGAGACCGACGCCGCCACGATCCCGCGTGGCGCCATCCAGGACATGAACAGCCGCTCCTTCAGCGACAGCCCCGCGCCGATCGTCGAGATCCAGACCGAGACCGGCCTGGCGATCAGCACCAGCACCGCGAGGAAGCCCGCCGCCCGGCTCCAGTCCACCATCCGCAGGTCGTCGGGCGTGATGCGCGCCCCCAGCACAATGAACAGCGAGGCGATGATCAGCGTCCGGAGGTTCTCCTTGAACTCGAGGATGTGCCGCACATCGACGCGCCGCTGGTTCGCCAGCGCCACGCCCATCACCGTGGTCGCCAGCAGCCCCGACTCGGCCTGGAGCATGTTCGAGACGGTGTACGACGCGACCGCAAGCATCAGGCTCACCGGGTTCTGCAACTGCTCGGGGATCCAGTACCGGTCGAGGAAGACCACCAGCACCCCGGCGCTGAGCAACCCCAGCCCGCCCCCGACCACGACCGTGCGCACGAGCGCGAGGATCACCTCGACCGGCGCCTCGGCCGGGTTGCCGGCGAGCAGTGTCTCGAGCACGAGCACCGCCGCCACCGCCCCGATCGGGTCGATGACGATGCCCTCCCATCGCAGCACCGGCCCCGACTGCCCGGAGGGACGGATGTGCTGGAGCAGCGGGCCGACGACGGTGGGGCCGGTCACGATCAGGATCGCCCCGAGCAGCAGCGACAGTTCCAGGGAGAGATCGAGCAGGAAGTACGCCCCGAGCGCCGCGATCCCCCAGGTCACCAGCGCGCCCACCGAGACGAGCATGAACACGACCCGGCTCACGCCCTTGATCTCTCGGGCCCGCAGCGTCAGCCCGCCCTCGTACAGGATCAGCCCGACGCACAGGCCCACCAGCGGGAAGAGCAGCTCGCCGAACAGCGGATCGGGATCGAGAATGGGATGGCCAAGCGCCAGCGAGGCGCCGGGTCCGACCGCGAACCCGAACGCGAGCAGCAGCAAGATCGAGGGCAGCCCCACCCGCCAGGCTAGGAACTGGGCGCCCACACCCAGCACGGCGATCAGCAGCAGCGCGAGCGCTCCCTCCCCGGCTCCGCCGGCGGCAAGCGTCGCGATCGCGAATTCTCCCAGCATCACGCCCTTTCACCCGCGCGGTGCGGAGCCAGAAACCGGCTCAGGATACCCGAGGTGTGGGTCGCCGCGAAGGCCCCCAGCGAGGCCCCGAAATCGGCGGGGGCGTCCGAATCCGCCCGGTCCGAGATCGTCCGCACCACCGCGAACGGGACCCCGTACTCGCGGCAGACCTGCGCCACGGCCGCTCCCTCCATCTCCACGCAGAGCACCCCGGGCAGCGTTTCTCGGATCCTGTGCCCGAGGACGGGGCCGTGGACGAAGACATCCCCGCTCGCGATCAGCCCGAGGTGCGTTCGGCCCGCGCCGTGCGCACGGCAGAAGTCGTCCGCCGCCGCGACGAGCCTGTTGTTCATCGCCGCGTCCGCCTCGAACTCGGCCAGTTCGAGCAGCGGGACCACATGCCGGGGCCAGAGCGGGCGGGCGTCGAGGTCGTGCTGCACGAGGCGGTCGGCGATCACCACATCGCCGATCTCGACGCCCTCACCCAGGCCGCCCGCGACGCCCGCGCACACCACGCGCCCCACCCCGAATCGCACGATCAGTTCGGTGACGGTCGCGGCGGCCGAGACCTTGCCGCACCGCGAAACCACCACCACGACCGGGACGCCCCACAACTCACCGAGATGAAAGACGCGTTTCCCGTGCTCGATCGTCTCGGCGGGCCGGTCGAACGCGGACAGGAGCGTGGAGGCCTCCTCCGGCATCGCCGTGAGGACACCGAGCCGGCCGGCGTTCATGACCGCACCGGCGCGATGCTCTCCCGCTCGATGAACTTCGCAGAGAGCCTGATCCGCCCCGGGGCGGCGTCGAACCCCTCGATCCGGCCCAGGAGGCGCGTGGCCGCGTGTTCGCAGGTGTCCACCAGCGGGTTGTCGAAGATCGTGATCGCGGGCTCGAAGCTCTGCAGGGCCGAGCTGTCACCCAGGAGGCCCAGCACCGAGCAGGTCTGCGGAATGACGCGACCGGCCGCCTTGGCGCCCAGGGCCGCGCCGAGGGTCATCTGCGGGCCGATGCCGATGATCGCGGTCACCTCGGGGTCGCTCCGCAGGAGTTCCTCCGCCTTGACCTTGGCCCGCCTCCACGCCTGATCGAGGTTCTCCCGCGCCCGTTCCACACGGACCGCGGTGATCCGCTCGGCGGGCATGCCCTGACGGCGGACGGACTCGAGGATCAACTCGTCGATGCCCGAGATCGTGCGCTCGTCCTCGAGCGGCACGAGCATCCCCATCTTTCGGTGCCCGATCGCGAAGAGGTGCTGGATGCCCAGGCGGCTCGTCTCGATCGGGTCGATGAGCACATTGTCGACGCCGTCGATCCGGTCCGCGATGTCGACCACGACGATCGGGAGGGCCGCGCTCCGGGCCGCCGCGATCACGACCTCGCGATCGCCCCGCGCGGGGAGCATGACCAGCACGCCGGCGATCTGGGCGCTGGTGAGGTAGGCGGGGAGTTCGTTGTCCTCGGGGTCGACCTGGGCGTGGATCGAGATCCGGTAGCCCGTGTGCCGCAGGGCCCGGCGGACGCCGGCGAGGGCGAGGTGCAGCCGCTCAACCTCGAGGTGGGGCAGCACGATCAGGATCTCGCGGGCGGCGGGCGAGGTGTCGGCGACATAGACGCCCCGGCGCGGGGAGGAGCGGAGGAAGCCCTGCGCAACGAGGGTGTTGACGGCCTGTTTGACGATCCCGAGCGAGCAATGAAACTCGTTGGCGAGCCGGCGCATGCTCGCGAGTTTCTGACCCGGCGACAACTCCCCCGAGCGGATCCGCTCGCGGAGTACATCCTGGATGCGGCGCACCAGCGGACGGTCGCCGAACGCCCCGGTCGGTCCCTCAACCATGCTTGACCTTGTCAGGAGGGGAACGCGGGCCGAGGGCGCCCGCCTCCAATGACCCCAGGGGGATTCGAACCCCCGTTCCCAGGATGAGAACCTGGTGTCCTGGACCGGGCTAGACGATGGGGCCGTCTGCGGCCCAACACTAAAAAGCGACCGGCGCAAGGTCAAGCCCGCGCGAGGATCTTGTGCAAGAGTGGGGGAGGGGGCGATCCGCTCAGGCGGTCGGCGCCAGGGCCCGGCGGAGGTGCGAAAGGGCGTAGATCGCCGCCTCGTGCTCGGATGCGCCCACCACCGCGCCCGCGGGGGCCCCGCCGAGATCGGCCCAGACCGCGCGGTGGCAATCGAACAACTGCGCGTAGGAAATGGTGATGGTGTAGCCGGACTTGGCGAACTCGCGGCGGACCCGCTCGACCGTGGGCACCCAGCGCCCCGAACTGTGGCGCTCACAGCCCGCCGAGTCGAGGGCGGACCAGCCGGTTGCGTAGAGCTCGTCGATCGCGAAGTCGATACCCATTCCGCCGCTCCTTGCCTTGCCGAGGGGTCGGATCGTCACCCCAACATATCGGATGACCGGGGGCCGAGTCCAGCACCGATCTGGCCCGGGGGATGTCCGATAAACACTTGCACCATCCATCCCCCTGTATTGGGGAATGAGTCTAGGCCTCCACATCGGCCCGGAGCAAGACCAGCACGCACAGGTCGTACACCGCGTGGGCCCCAACCACGATGCCGAACCCCCGCAGCACAAAGACCAGGCCCAGGAAGCACCCCGCGACGAAGTAGAGCAGGCGGCGCGCGATCAGCGTCGCCGGGTCGCCGGGGTGGTGGTAGAAAGTGAAGGCGAGGGCAGCCGCGGCGATCGCAAGCCCGGCGGCGAGCGTGTCCGACAGGCGGAAGATGCTCCGGAGGGCCATCGCCCCGGCGCTGACGAGGAGGAGCCTGAAGAGCAGTTCTTCATAGAGCCCGGCCCCGATCGAGAGGGCGATTCGGGAGAGCAGCGGGAGGCTGGCGAGCGGTTCGGCACTCGAGACCGCGACCGCCGGCGGGGTGCTGAGCAGGGCGGCGATCACCAGCATGGGGATCGCCCAGACCACGGACTCGACGGCCATGAGGGGGAGGGTCCCGAGGCGGATCGACCAGGCGTCCCCGCGGTGGAACTTCATCAGCAGGAGGGTGCCGATCAGGACAATCCCGGGGAGATACAGGGCGAAATCGCCGAAAACGCGGAGGAATCGGTTGATGAGCTCGTGGGCGGCGACGGTGTCCTGCACGCCGCTGAGCCCGGAAAAGAAAATCGTCGCCTCATAGAAGGCGACGAGCGGCGTCAAAAAGAGGAGGATGTGGAGCGGATCGATCGAGCGGGAGGCGTAGCCCTCGCGTGTCCCGGAGCGGGAGTCGGCCGAGCGACGCCCCGGCGGTGGCGTTCGGGCCGACGAGGCAGCCATGGTCAGGCGGTCTGCTTGGCCTTCTTCAGGCGGGCGCTCATCCGGCTCTTGCGGCGGGACGCCTGGTTGCGGTGGATGACGCCCTTCTGGGCGGTCTTGTCCACCACGGCGGAGGCGGTGCGGAACGCGTCGGCGGCCTGGGTCATGTTCCCGTCCGCCAGAGCCTTCTCGAACGCCTTGATGGCGCCACGCATCGTCCGCAGGCGCCAACGGTTGCGGGCGCGGCGGACGAGGTTCTGACGGACGCGCTTCTTTGCCGACTGGGTATTGGCCATCGTCGCTCCTTGAGACCCTTCGCCGGGGAAGGGTTCCGGCCGGTCGGGTGCCGCCGGGTTCTCCCGACCCCGCCGCACCCCCGCACGGGACCGCTATCGTTGCCGCCCCGACGGGCGGAATCAAGCCGCGAACTCGGGGCGGACTTGTCGTCGGCCCGGGTCGGGGGTAGCATCCCGCCGCGACCTGCGGGCGTAGCTCAACTGGATAGAGCACCTGACTACGGATCAGGAGGTTGAGGGTTCGAATCCTTCCGCCCGTGCTTGTGCGACCCCGGGGCTGCCCCGGGGTCGTGTTCATTTTGGGGGAGGGCGTTCCGGATTCTCGCCGGGGCCCGATCCGGGGATCGGCTTGCCGTGCGGGTCCGTGGCGGGGCCCGGGGCCGGGCCCGAGCCGAAGTGCTCCAATCGCTCGGCCGGTTCGTGGACATGGTCCGGGGCGAGCCCGGCCCGGTCGACGTGGTAGTGCTCCCAGAGGCGATGCCGGCGCACGATCTCCGCGCCGGCGTGCAGGCCCGACTCGGTGAGGGAGACGCCGCGGCTGTCCGTGGCCAGCAGGCCGCGTCGGGTGGCGCGGGCGGTCGCGGCCCGGACCGCCCGACCGGGCAGGAGGGTGTGCAGACGACTCGGTGTGAGGCGGGGCTCGCCCGCCTCGGAGGCGCGGAAGAGGGTCGCGAGCAGGTCGTCGTGCGCGATCTCGCAGGCGAGTTGCCGGCGTCGGAGCAGGCGGCGCACCAGCCCGTTCCGGGGGGAGGCGATCACCGCGATCACGAGCAGGCCCCCCAACGCGAGCGTGATCGAGCCGGCGGCGTTGACCGAGTCGACCCCGAATCGGGCCGGGATCCAGGTGGCGCCCAGATACCCCGCGACCGCGCCGGCGACCGCGAGGGCCACGCTGCACCAGATCTGGGAGGCCAGTCGGTCGGTGAGCAGGCGGGCGGTCGCCGCGGGGCAGACGAGCATCGCGATCACGAGGATCGAGCCGACCGCCTCGAACGAGGCGACCGTTGCGGCGGCGACGAACAGCATGAACAGGGCGTTCAGCAGGGTCGCGTTGAACCCCTGCGTCGTCGCCAGGTCGGGGTCGAAGGCGGCGAGGCGGAGTTCCTTGTAGAACAGGGCGACGAAGGCGGCGGTCGCGAGGAGGACGCCCAGGAGCGTCGAGACCTGTCGCGGCGCGGCGCGGAGTGTGTCGAGGCTGAGAAGGCCCGCGAGGGACCCCGGCGGGTCGTACCAGACGAGCGTCTCGAGCTGCCCGTGCAGGACGCAGTCCGCGTCGAGGTCGATGTGCCGCGCCCCGCCCGACTCGATAAGCAGCACCCCCAGCGCAAACAGCACGCTGAAGACCACGCCCATCGCGGCTCCCGGCTCGACCCTCCCGAGGCGTTTGACCAGTTCGACGAGCCCGACCGTCGCGATCCCCGCGGCCGCGGCGCCCAGGAACATCGGGAACGGGCTCCGCGACCCTGTCATGATGAAGGCGACGACGAGCCCCGGGAGCACGCTGTGGCTGATCGCGTCGCCCATGAGGCTGAGCCGGCGGAGGACCAGGAAGTTGCCGAGCAGGCCGCAGGTCGCCGCCGCGAGGGTGGCGGCGAGAAGCGGGAAGAGGTCGAGCCCGGGGTCGAACGGCGTCACGGCGTGCTCCCTGCCCGCGGTGGGAGCGCCACGCCCCGGCGTTCGAGGGCCCGTTCGAGCTCGGCGATCAGGGTATCGGAGAGCACATGCTCGACCTGATCGACCGACCAGTCGACATGGGTGGGCGCGATGTCGGCGTAGGTGATGAGGTACTGCGACCAGAGCGTGTGGTTCCGGCGGACGCGGGCGCCGCGCTCACGCCCGGCCTCGGTGAGCGCGAGCCCCCGCCCGGGCCGGCGGGAGAGCATCCCCCCGTGGGTGAGCGCGTGGACGACCAGCGGGCCGAACCACGGCGGCCAGCCCCGCAGGCGGGCGAGCGAGCGCAGGTCGTCGGGGGTGACGACGCCTTCGCCCGGCGCGAGGTCGGTCTTGGAGGCGGATTCGTGGGCCGCTTCGAGCAGGTGATCCCCCGCCATGCGGAGGCGCAGGTGCAGGCGGCGGGCGGTCGAGGCGACCACGCCCCGCGAAGGCGCCAGCAGCATGCTCAGCGAGAAGATGACGCCCGCGGTCAGCACGATGACCGCGCCTGCGGGCTTGCCGGGGAGGAGCGCAGAGACCACGGCGCCGAGGTACCCGCTGGACGCCCCGAACACCCCCGCGAGCGCAACCAGCACCCAGAGCCGCTCGGACCAGAACCGCGCGGCGACGGGTGGGATGATCAGCATCGCCACCACGAGGACGAGCCCGACGGCCTGGAGCCCCGCGACGGTGACGAGCACGACGAGCGCCATCATCGCCAGGTCGATCAAGGAGACGGGCCATCCCTGGACCCGCGCGAACGCGTCGTTGAAGCAGGCGAGCGAGAACTCCTTGAAGAACAGCAACGCGGCGCCGATTGCAACCAGCGCGATCGACCCCATCAGGGTCGCGTCGCCCACGCTCATCGCCGCGGTCTGCCCGAAGATGAAGTGGCTCAGCCCCGCCGCCCCCGCGGGGGCGTTCTTCTGGATGTACGACAGCCCGACAACGCCCGCGCCGAAGAAGACGCTGAGCACGATGCCGATCGCCGCGTCCTCGCGCAGGCGGGTGTGTCGCAGGATGAGCTGGATGCAGAGCACGCTGAGCGCGGCGCTCGCCGTCGCGCCCAGCAGCAGGAGCGGGAGCGACCGCCCCCCGACCCCCAGCCCGGGCGCGAGCAGGAACGCGAGCGCGATGCCCGGGAGCGTCGCGTGGCTCAACGCGTCGGTCACGAGCGATCGTTTCCGGAGCAGGGCGAAGACGCCGACAATGCCGGCCGCGAGCCCGAGGAGCGTCGTGCCCAGGATCACCGTGCTGGTGTTGAACCCAGCCCGAAGCGTCAGGGTCTTCCAGACCTCTGCGGCGTGCAGTGGAGCGTCTGGAACGATCGCGAGCGACCCGCCCGCGGCCGAGCCAAGTTCGGCGAGCGTGTGGATGGGGGCCCCGCCGGGCACGGCTCAGCCCTCCCCCGACGCGGCGCGGGCCATC
Organism: Phycisphaerales bacterium; assembly: GCA_036732005.1. Lineage (GTDB taxonomy): Bacteria > Planctomycetota > Phycisphaerae > Phycisphaerales > UBA1924 > UBA1926. The sequence goes on along the minus strand of DAINDF010000001.1, from coordinate 366,140 downwards.
GCCTCGGCGGCCTCGGAGAGCAGCGTCAGCCTTCCGCCGTAGGTGCGGTGCAGGTTCTCCTGCGTGAAGACGCGCGAGACCGGGCCCGCCGCGACGACGCGCATGTTGAGCAGGATGACCTCGTCGAAGTACTCGGGCACGGTCTGGATATCGTGGTGGACCGCGATCACGGTCTTGCCCGACTCGCGGAGGGACCGGAGCACCCGCACGATCGCCCGCTCGGTCGCCGCGTCGACCCCGGCGAACGGCTCGTCCATGAAATAGAGGTCCGCCTCCTGGGCAAGGGCGCGCGCCAGGAAGACCCGCTGCTGCTGCCCGCCCGACAACTGGCTGATCTGCCGGTTCGCGAACGGCCGCATGCCGACGCGTTCGAGGCAATCGAGCGCGGCGTTCCGGTGGCGGGCGCCCACGGGGCGGCACCAGCCCGCCATCCTGTACCGTCCCATACAGACGACATCGAGGGCCGACACGGGGAAATCCCAGTCGACGCTCTCCCGCTGCGGGACATATCCGACCCGCGCGCGTGCCCTGCGGTAGGCCCGCCCCCAGAACTCGACCTGCCCCGACGCGAGCGGGATCAGGCCGAGGCACGCCTTGATCAGCGTGCTCTTTCCCGCGCCGTTCGGGCCGACGATCGCGATGAGTTTGTTCGCGGGCGCGTCGTAGTCGACATCCCAGAGGACGGGCTTGCGGTGGTAGGCCACCGTCATCGCGTGGATCGAGACGGGGCTTTCCGGCGAGTGCTCGGGGCGGGCGGCCAGGGGGCCGAGTTCGCCGGGTGCCGCCGTTGTCTTGGCGAACTCGGGGCTCATGGTTCCGCCAGTTTTCCGCTCATACCACGGGCGGGCGTCTGGCCTCCGAGCGCACGGGCGATCGTCGTGGCGTTGTGGTCGATCATCCCGAGGTAGGTTCCCTCGTAGGTCCCCTCGTCGCCCATCGCGTCGCTGAACAGGCTCCCGCCGATCGCCACGGTGTGCCCCTTCGCCCTCGCCCCGGCGATCAACGCGTTGATGTTGCGCTCGGAGACGGTGGACTCGACGAACACGGCCTTGATGTTGCGGCTCACGATCAGGTCAACGAGCCGCTCGATATCCCGGACCCCCGCCTCCGACTCGGTGGAGAGCCCCTGGATGCCGACCACCTCGTAGCCGAACCGCCGGCCGAAGTAGCCGAACGCGTCGTGGGCCGTGATCAGCACCCGCTCGCCTTCCGCGACGGTCGACAGCACCCGCGCGGCGTACGCGTCCAGTTCCAGGATCGCGTTGATCGTGCGTTCGGCGTTGGCGCGGTACGCCTCGGCCCCCGCGGGGTCGAACGCGATCAGCGCGTCGCGGATCACCCCCGCCGCCTTCGCCCAGAGCGTCGGGTCCATCCAGACATGGGGGTCGTGGTGCCCCCCGAGCCCATCGGGGTCCAGAAGGTCGCCCAGGTCGATCCCCTCGGCTACCGCGACGACCGTCTTCCCGGCGTCCGCGGCGCGCGTCAGCGCCTCGGCCAGTTTGCCTTCGAGCAGCAGGCCGTTGGAGAAGATCATCTCCGCCCGCATCAGGCGCTGCAGGTCCGAGCGGGTGGGCCGGTAGAGGTGGGGGTCGACGCCCGAGGCCATCAGCACGACGACCTCCGCCCGCTCTCCCGCGACCGAGCGGACGAGGTCGCCCACCATGCCGACGGTCGCCACGGCCGTGAATCGAGGGGTGCCGGGCTCGGCGTGGGCGGGAAGACCGAACGCGAGCAGAGCCAGCAAGATCATCCAACGCCGGAGCAGAACCCGTCCCGATTGCGAGCCGTTCATGCGAGGAATCTCCAGGAAACGCGTCCAAGACGGTCCCGGGAGAAATTGTAGCCTGGCCTACATTTGGGGTCAACCCTGCCCAGGGGCGCGTGCGGGGCGCTGGAACCCGCGGCCCCCGACGCCCAACAATCAAGGTCCGGCTCGATTGGGGCCCGGGCGTTTCGTCGTGACTCAATACGGAGAGGCTCTGCAATGCTCCAGGAGATCATGGATTCACTCGCCGACCCGCACGCCCGTCACGCGATGATGGTCCATTGGCCGATCGTTCTCATGCCCGTCGCGGTGCTCCTGCTGGGCTGGTTCGCCGCGACGCGGTTCAAGAGCAAGCCGGTCGGGATCGCCGCGGTGCTGGCGTTGCTCGGCGCGATGGCGGGCGCGGGTCTCGCCGCCGGGGCCGGCGAGGAGGCCTACGAGGCGGTCGAGGCCGTCACGCCCGCGCTCACCCCGGCCGAGGAAGCCGCCCTCGAGCGTCACGAGGAACTCGGCGAGGGCGCGTGGCTGTGGCCTGGAGCTTGCGTCCTGCTCGCTGCGGGCGGGTTGCTCCCCAAGCCCAAGAAGGCCGCCGCGTTGCTCGCGAGCGTCGCGCTGATCGCGTCGATCGGCGTTTCCGCCCGCTTCGCGTGGACGGCCCACACCGGGGGCTCGATCGTCTACGACCACGGGCTGGGTGTGCCGCCCAGGGGGCAGTCGTCCGCGCTCCCTCCGGCCACGGGCGGAACGCACCACGCCGAATCGGAGGACGACGACTGATCGCCCCACCCGCCTGCTCGCGATGAGCCGGAACGGGGCCGGGTGTACACTCCCCTCGGCGGCGGCCCGCCCGCCCCGACGGGAGTTTTCTCATGACGACGCAGTCCATGTCGCGCTTCGACGCCCGCACCGACGATGTGCTCGCCATGCTCGAGCGCAAGGGCGAGTACAAGCACCTGCACATGATCGACGGGCCCATGGGCCCGTCCGTCCGCCTGCGGGACGACGACGGGCGCGTGCGCGAGGTCCTCTGCTTCTGCTCCAACAACTACCTGGGCCTCGCCAACGACCCCCGCGTCGTCGAGGCCGGCATCGAAGGCCTGCGGAAGTACGGCGCGGGCACGGCCTCGGTCCGCTTCATCTGCGGCACACTGACCTGCCACGAGCGCATCGAACGGACCATCGCCCAGTACATGGGCACCGAAGCCGCGTACACCTTCGTCTCCTGCTGGGCGGCCAACGAGGCGATCTACCCGACCTTCGCCGAGCCGGGCGACGCGATCATCTCCGACGAGCTCAACCACGCCTGCATCATCGACGGCATCCGCCTCGCCGCGACCATCAAGAAGGGCGTCAAGAAGACCGTCTACAAGCACGCGGACTACGCCGGCCTGCGGGCCAGACTCACCGAGGCCGCCAAGGACCCCGAGGTGACGGGCCAGATCTGGGTCGTCACCGACGGCGTCTTCAGCATGGAGGGCGACATCGCCGACCTCCCCGCGATCCGAGGCCTCTGCGACGAGTTCGGCGCCATGCTCATCGTCGACGACTCCCACGGGCACGGCGTCATGGGGCGCACCGGGCGGGGCACGCACGAGCACTTCGGCATGATCGGCCCCAAGGGCGAAGGCGGCAACGACCTGGGGCAGGTCGACTTCTTCACGGGCACGCTCGGCAAGGGCCTGGGCGGCGGCGCGGGCGGATTTGTCGCGGGGTCGAGCCGGGGGATTGAACTGCTCGTGCAGCGGGGCCGGCCCACGCTCTTCTCCAACGCGCTGCCCGCGACCATCGCGTGCAGCGCCAACAAGGCGATCGAGATCGTCATGGACGAGCCGGAGCGTGTCACGCGTCTCAAGAACAATGTCGAGAACGCCCGCGAGAAGATCACCAGGGCCGGTTTCGAGGTCCTCAACAGCCCGACCGCGATCCTCCCCATCATCGTGGGCGAGACGGCCAAGGCGATCGCGATGAGCAAGCGCCTCCTCGACCTGGGCGTCTTCGTGATCGGCTTCGGCTACCCGGTCGTGCCCGAGGGGCACGCGAGGCTCCGCATCCAGATGTCGGCGGCGCACTCGGATCAGCACATCGATGCGCTGGTGGATGCGCTGAAGCGGCTGTGAAAATTAGCTATGAACTATCAGAGCTGGTCAGTTGACTTCCCCTGCCGCGTTGCGGAGTTGATCCGTACTGATGGTGAAGTTCCAGATCGCGAAATCACGCGTGCACTCGCGTTCTTGTTCCCAGCGGTCCTGATGTCGTTTGAACGAATCACCTGCCTGCATGCATTGCCTACGCTGCGAGAGAATTCGACTGTGTTCAATGCGACGAAGATATTTGAATCGTGGCTGGCTGCTCCACTGTCTTCAGAGATTCAAAACGGGCGGTTTCGATTCTACCCCTCCATTCCGCGATCTGATTTGGAGAATGAAGACCGCTCCTGGCTTGACATTGGCGACAATAACGATGAGGCCGACCCCCGCGTCTGCTGTGTTCAGAAGCTACTTCGCCATGCCTTTGCTCACGGGAATTTGTGGACAAGCCGAGGCAATGACGGACACATCAAATCTATAGGATTCGCAAACGAGCCTCGCAAAGGCGCAGTTGATTGGCAGGCTTTGGTAGTGAATCAGACAGGGTTGAAAGAACTCGCGGAGAAGTGGAGCTGCATAATAATATCTGTGCGAACTGCGTTGAATAGTGATCCCAATACGAGCCTCGCGATCGACCGCCTCATCTTGGCTGAAACTGACTGAACTCGAAATGGTCTCACGCCACGAGAAGGCGTCCCTTCGGCAATCACTGACACCCACCAGTGAACCCACTCACGAACGCGGTGATGTCGCGCAGGTCGAACAGCCCGTCCCCGTTGAAATCCGCGGCCGGGTCCATCCCCGTGAACGCCGACACGAACGCGGTGATATCCGCCAGGTCATGAATCCCGAACGGCTCGGCCAGGTCCGCGTCGCACACGCCGAGCGCCACGCGGTCCAGGTCGACGCGTTCCTCGGCCAGTTCGCCCCCGAATTCCATGCCGATGTAGAGGGCCTCGAGGTCGGCGAGCACCGCGTCGATCTGCGCCCGGGTCGCGGGCGTGCCCGAGCCGTTCGTGCCGAGCGACCACGCGCCCTCGCGCAGCGGCACGACGCGACGCGTCCAGGTGTTCACCACGGGTATCCCCGCGTCGTGCGAGAGCCGCTGCCCGTTGTTCCCGAACATGACGACGAGCCGCCCGTCCGGGTACGAGACCGCGTCGGTCCGTGTCGAATAGCGCAGCACCCTCCCGCTCGCCGACGAGCGATCGCCCAGCCACGCCGTCGGGGCCTTGAAGAACGACCACTGCGCGTCGGGGTCCACCTCGGAGAGGTACCCCCCCGTGTCACCGCCCGAGACCACGAAGTCGGGTGCGTAGTTCGCCACGAACGAGAACGCCCCGTCCGGGTTCGTTCTCGTCTCGATCGTCCACCCCTCGGTGGAGAGACTGAACACCGAGACCAGCGGCTGCGCCTGGGACAGCCCAACCACCCCCGCCACCACGGAGACACACACACGCAGGTTCATCATCACTCCTCCGGAGCATGACCTCCCGGCAACGCCTCGGTCGCCGGTCGGCTTCCTTGTCAGCCTCGCGGGGGAGTCTAACGCGAGGTCGGTCCGGCACCACCATCAATTGCTCGGCAAGGCCGAGTCGTCACCCCCGGCCGCCGGAACGACGGTTATCCTGACCTGATGCCCCTCCGCTTCGCCATCATGGGCACCGGCCGGATCGCCTCGAAAGTGGCCCCCCGCATCGCCGCCGCGGTCGGCTGCGAGGTCGTCGCCGCCGCCTCGCGCGACCCGGCCCGGGCCCGCGAATTCGCCGATCGGCACGCGATCCCCCAGGCCTGCACCTATGACGATCTGCTCACCCGGGGCGACCTCGACGCGGTCTACCTCACCCTCCCCAACCGCGACCATGTCGCCTGGTCCGAACGGCTGCTCCGCGCCGGTAAGCATGTGCTCTGCGAGAAGCCGCTCTGCTGGACGGGCGCTCAGGCCCGCGCCCTCTTCGCCGCTGCCGCGGAGAACGACCGCCTCCTCGTTGAGGCGTTCATGTACCTGCACAGCCCGCTGACGGCGCGGGCGGTCGAGCTCGCCCGGGCCCCAGGTTCGCCCCTCGGCCCGCTCCGCCGCGTCGAGGCCCATTTCGACATCACCATCGCCGACGGGCCCACCGACAATGTCCGCTACAGCCGAGCCCTCGCGGGCGGCGCGGTGATGGACCTGGGCTGCTACCCGATCTCCTTCGCCCGCACCGTCACGGGCGAGGAGCCCGCCTCGCTCGAAGCGAGTTGCGAGCTGGTTGATTTCTTCAACGCCACCCGGGGCGACGGGTCCGACGCCGTCGACGGGTCGGCCCGCATCAGAGGCGCCTTCCCCTCGGGCGTCGAGTTCGACCTCACCTGCACCATGGTGGGGGGCTCGACCCGGGGCGTCGTCGCCCGGCTCATCGGTGAGCACGGCGAAGCGGTCATTCCGGATTTTCCGCGCCCGGAGCGCATCGAGGTCACCGCCAGCGGCGCAACGACACAGATCCGCTCGACGCTCGCGGATTCGATGGCGGTTTACACGCTCCAGGCCGAGTCCTTCGCGCGGGCCGCGGCGGGCGAATCGGGGCCAACGCCATCCCCCGCCTGGTCGATCGCCCAGGCCGAGATGATCGAGGCGGTGTACGCGAGGCTGGGCGTCGGCTTCGGCGCCTGACGCGGCGAGGTTCCGATCAGTCGCCGATCACCCGCTCGAGTCGCCCGCCGGCGTCCGCGAGCAGCCGGTCCGCCTCGTCGTGCTCCACGCCAAGGCGATGCATCACCGCCGCGTGTTTCACCGATCGTCCCGCGCGATCGAGCAGTTGGAAGCACTCGACCCGTTCCAGCCCGGTCAGCGTCCCGACGATCCGCGCTGCGCGGTCCATCAGCTTCGCGTTCGTCGCGCGCAGGTCCACCATGAGATTCCGGTAGACCCGCCCCGTGCGCACCATCAGCGTCGTCGAGATCGTGTTGATCGCGAGTTTCGTCGCCGTCCCCGCCTTCATCCGGGTCGACCCGGTCACGACCTCGGGCCCTGTCGCGAGCACGACGAGGTGGTCCGCCCCCGCCGGCCTCGCGATCGGCGTGCAGCAGACCAGCCCGGTCACAATCCCGGGCTCGATCGCCTTGGCCACCGCCAGCCCGCCCAGCACATAGGGCGTCGTTCCGCCCGCCGCGAGCCCGACCACCGTGTCGTCCGCGGTCAGGTTGAGCCCCTCGAGTTCCTCTGCTGCCCCGTCGGGCTCGTCCTCGCGCGACTCGCTCGAGCGTTTCAACGCCGCGTCCCCGCCCGCGATAACCCCGACGACGCGCCCGACCTCGACCTGAAAGGTCGGCGGCGCCTCCGACGCGTCCAGCACGCCGAGCCGCCCCGAGGTCCCGGCGCCCAGGTAGATCAGCCGCCCCCCCCGCGCGAACCCGGGCTCGGCCGCCTCGATGAGGGCCGCGAGCGCCCCCGCCGCGGCGTCCATCGCGGCGAGCACCGCGCGGTTCTCCGCGTTGATCAGGTCCACGCAGGCGCGCACACCGAGGGCATGCAGCCGCTCCGAACGGGCGTTGCGTTGCTCGGTCAGGATGTCGGAACGGTCTGGCGGCAATTCACCCACGGCGACGAACCTCCCACGATCCATCGGGCGGGAGCGCCCAACTCCCCGCGACCGGCGCGGGCCCATGAACCCCCGTCACGCCGGGGAGCGTGATCGGCACGCCCTCGAGACAGAGCACGCCGAGCACCGCGATCCCGGCCGCCTCCCGCGCCTGGGCCGGCACGCCGAGGTCGTCCGAGCGAACGACCCGTGCGCCGACCGCGGCCTCCTCGATCGCCCGCACAAGGGGCGCGTGCCGAATTCCCCCGCCCGCGAGCACCACCGTGCGCATCACCGACGCGGCCCGCCCGATCGTCGCCCCGATCGCCGACGCGAGCGTCGCCAGCGCGTCCTCGGGGCCGAGGCGGTCGAGCGCGTCGAGCAGGCCGAGCCCCTCGTCGTTCGTGCCGAGCGACCGCCCGAGCGACGCCTGGGACGCGAGGGCCATCTTGAGTTCACCCGCGAGGAAGAGGTCGATCCGCCCGCGGCCCGCCGCGGCCCCCTCCGAGTCGTAGGGCTCCCGCAGCCATCGTCGGGCCGCCGCGTCGAGCAACTGGTTGCAGGCGCACAGATCCTGCCCCCGGACCATCCCCGGTCCGTCCAGCAGCGTGATGTTGCAGAAGCCCCCGAGGTTGACTACCGCGGCCGGGGCGTGCGGGCCATAGAGAACCGAATCGGCCAGCGGCGTGATCGGCGCGCCCTGTCCGCCCGCCGCCAGGTCCGCCGATCGAAGGTCAAAGACGACCGGGGCCCCGAATCGGGCCGCGATCGGCGCCGCCGCGAACATCTGCCAGGACAGCGGGGGCGCGTGGTGCACCGTCTGCCCGTGGCAGGCGATCAGATCGATCGGTTGGGCATCCGCGACCCGGTCGATCGCCGCCGCGTGCGCCGCCGCGAGGTCGATGCGCAGCGCCGCGATCTTCTTCGCGGTGAGCGCCTCCCCGTGAGAAAACCGGCGCAGCGCCTCCCCGGTCGGTCCGAGCGGCTCGGACCCGTGCCCCTCCACCCGGGTCCCGATGCTCCGCTCCTCGATGTCCACCCGCACCAGCGCGGCGTCGACGGCGTCGCAGCTCGTGCCGCTCATGCACCCCACCACCAGCCGGGATGTGCCCGTCATCGCCCTCGCTCCACCGAGACATCGTCCCAGAACGCCAGGCTCTCGTCCAGCCCCCCGGGCCGTGAGCGCTCGGTCCAGAGCGCCCGCTGCTCGGCCTTGATCGCCCCCCTGTCGGCCTCGAGCCGCTCCGGATTGACGCCCCCGCCCCGCCGGGCCAGCGCGACATCGCAGGCCCAGAGCGAGCATTGCACCGCGTGCCTCAATTCCCGCTCGACCAACGGCCCGGCCCCGGTCGGGACGCGTTGGGCAAGGGACGCGATCCGCGCGCGCGCCTCGAGCCACGGCTCTACCCGCGGGGGCAGGGCGAGGCGAATCGGCGGCGGATGCAACTCCGTGAACAGCGCCGAGGCGTTGAGCAGCCGGGTCGGCTCCCCCCCGGGACCGGGCCGACCCGAGACCGCCCGCAGCGGCTCGTCCGCATCGCCCAGTTCCTCCAGCCAGCCCGCGATCGCGAGCGATTGATCTCCGAAGACCTGCAACGAAACGGCCTCGAGAAACCCCGGCGACCGGGCCGCGCCGGTCCAGGCCGCGTCGAGCCCCTCGGCGATCCCGAGCAGCGCGACCGGCCAGGCCTGTCGGTGGCCGAGGTCGCCCCAATCGGCAATCAGCATGCCATCGGCGCCTCCGGCGACCGCCTCGTGCGCGCAGCGGCGGATGTTCGCGCGCCGCTCCGCAGGGCGGCCCGCGAACGAACGCCACGAGCTCGAGCCGCAGCAGGCCCACCACCGCATGCCGTGTTCGCGGAACGCGGCGCCCTCGCGGGCGAACTCGTGCGATGGCTCGTATCCCCACGGCAGCCCGATCGCCTGGCGTGGCAGGCGATCGAGGACCCCGGGGTGGTCTCCGGCGATATCGCCCCAGAACATGGGCGTTCGGTCGCGCGAGAGCACCGCCCGGCAGACACGGGCGACGAAATCCCCGTACACCGCTGCCTTGCCCTCGCGTTCGACCATGCCTCTTGAGCGCCCCTGCCCGATGTCGTAGGTCTCGTCGCACCCGATGTTGACCAGCGGGGAGGCGAAGCAGGGCAGCAACTCATCGAGGAGCGACTCGACGAACGGTATCGCCCCGGGGTCGAACGGGCACAGGCTGAACGGGCCCGATCGGGGCATACCGGCGAAGACCCAGTCTCCGTGGGTCTCGGCGAGATGGTCGTAGCCCGGGGTGCGGAGCCAGCGTGTGAGGTGCCCGAAGCAATTCTGGTTCGCCGCGAGTTCGACGCCGCGCGCGGCGCCGCGCGCGTCGAGAATGCGCGCGTCCTCGGGCGTGATCGGGTCGCACCCGGCCCACACCCGCTCGTGCCGGCGGTACGCGAAGGCGTGCTCGGTGTAGCACTGCAGGTGGTCCGCCTTGAGGCCCGCCAGCGTGTCAACGATACGGCGGAATTCGGGCATCGTGGGGACGCGGCATCGGGAGACATCGAGCATCACCCCGCGGCGGTGCAGCGCCGGGGCGTCCTCGATCTCGACCGCCGGCAGGCCTTGGGGCGGCAGCCTGCGGATCTGCTCAAGCGTCGCCCGCGCGTGCCGCTCGCCGGGGTCGTCCCCGCAGGAGATCCGGACACCATCGCCGTCGAGGCGAAGCCGGTACCCGCCGCTCGGCAGTCCCGCGTCCCGCACCACCTCGGGCTCGCGGCTCATCACCCCCGCCGGGATCATCCCGCTGAGCCTCCGGACCACGCGGGGGTGGGGGATCAGAAGCCTGAAGGGGTCGGGGTCCCGCACGCCGCTCCTCTCCGCGTGCGGCGCCGGGCGCACGCGACGGACATCGACACACTATCCTCGATCCATGCCCGCCGCCTCGCCCGCGCTCGGCTTGCTCGATTGGATCGTCATCGCGGTCTATTTCGGGTTGATCGTGATCTCGGGCATCTGGCTGAGCCGGCGAGAGACCCGAACGACCGGCGATTACTTTCTCGGGGGAGGCCGCATCCCGGCGTGGGCCGCCGCGGTCTCGCTGGTTGCCACCTCCATGTCGGCGGCGTCGTTCATCGGTGTGCCGCAGCAGGGCTACCTGGGCGATCTGACCTACCTCTCCACGAACCTCGGCATGCTGCTCGCCGCGGTCGTCATCGCGGTCTGGTTCATCCCCGCGTTCTACCGGGCCCGGGTGCAGACGATCTACGAGTATCTCGGCGCCCGGATGGGCCCCGGCGCGGGGCGCGCGGCGAGCCTGACCTTCATGGTGGGGCGGGTCTTTGCGTCGGGCGCGAGGATCTACATCGGGGCGATCCCCGCGTCGCTCATCCTCTTCGGCGATCGGGGGATGGAGCCCCAACACCTGGTGATCGCGATCGCGATTCTCTCGTTCGTCGGCGTGACCTACACGCTGGTCGGGGGCGTTGCGAGCGTGATCTGGTCCGATGTCATCCAGATGGCGGTCCTGCTCGGGGCGTGCGTCGCGGCGATCGTGGTGATTGCCCTGCGGCTCGACGCGGGCTTCGGCGAGGCGGCGGCGGCCCTCGCCACGGGCGGGCCGGGCGGGGGCTCGAAGCTCACACTCTTCGATTTCTCGCTCGATCCGCACGCGGCGTTCTCGTTCCCGGCCGCGGTCATCGGCTTCGCGGTGATGGGGCTGGGTTCTTACGGGACCGATCAGGACCTCGTGCAGCGGCTTCTGACCTGCCGCGACGCCAAGGCGGGGGCGAGGTCCATCCTCATCGGTATTTTCATGGGGATCCCCTCGGTCGCGCTGTTTCTTCTCGTTGGTTTGCTGCTCTGGCTCTTCTATCAGCAGCCCACCCTGATCGCGGGCGAGCCCCCCGCGCCGCCGAGCGACAGCCGGCAGGTCTTTCTCTCGTTCATCATGGAGCAGATGCCCCAGGGGCTCGCGGGTCTCATGATGGCCGGGCTCTTCGCCGCGGGGCTCTCGAGCCTGAACAGCGCGATCAACGCGATGAGTTCGACTTTCATCAACGACTTCTACCGCAAGGCGAGGCCCGCGGCGACGGAGCGGTCGCTTGTCTTTGCCGGGCGGGTCGCGGTGGTGGGGTGGGGGGTCGTGCTGGGGGTGTTCGCGTCGCTGTGCGTCTGGCTCGAGCGGGCCCACGCGAGCGTTGGCGGGACACTGCTCACCTTCGCGCTGACCGTGATGACCTTCGCCTACGCGGGGCTCGTCGGCGTGTTCCTCGCGGCCCTGTTCACCCGCACCCGCGGGAACACCTGCACCGCGGTCGCGGCCCTGGTCCTGGGCTTCGTCGCCGTTGGGTTGATGCAGCCCATGTTCTGGTCGATCTTCGTGGACCTCGAGGCGCGGCGGGGGGCCGACCCCGGCGATTGGCTCATCTGGGTGCTCGACCTCGCCTTTGTCTGGAAGCTCGCGGTTTCCGCCGGCGTCTGTACGGGGGTCTGCCTGCTGGGCCGCTCGCCGACGAGGGGGCCAACGCCGGGGCCTCATGCCGACGACGCGGCCCCGAACGCGGCGAGATAGGGGTCGTCCATCGCTTCGAGACGCCAGCCGGGCCGCGCGACGCGGGTGAGCCCGTCGGTCGTCAGCCCGTGCAGCAGCGGGACGATCGGGGTGAACAGCGCCCCGACCCCCCCGAGGAGCCGGACGACATCGGGCTTGTAGAGCGCGTGGCAGACCCGCAGGGCGCGGACCAGGGCCCGCACCACGGGGTCATCCGCGGAGAGGGTGGCGACCGACGCGGCGGCGTCGGCCTCTCCGAAGCGTGCCACCAGCGCGGGCCAGCCGACATAGGCCTCGAGCGAGCCGCGCCCGCCGTCCGGCCCGATCGGCGGGCTGGCCTCCCCATACGACACATCCATCTGGCCGAGATGTCCGATCGTCGCGCCGTCGAGCGTGAGCGGGCGGCCGTGCTCGAGCAGGGCCGCACCGACGCCCGTTCCCATCGCGAGCGTGAGGAGCCTGCCCTCAACAGGGCGCTGGTCGAACGAGCCGAGCGCGGTCGCGATCGCGTCGGTCATGACGGCGGAGGGCGTGCGTTCGCCGAGGGCGTCGCGGACGAGGCCGCGGAGGCAGACCCCGGCGAGGCAGGGCAGGTTCGCGGCGTAGCGCACCACGCCGCGGTCGACATCGAGCACCCCGGGCGCGCAGACGCCGATCTTGTCGTCCGGCAGTACGACCAGTTCACGCGCCGCCTGCCGGATCGCCGCGAGAAGCGTCTCGAGCGTGGGCGCGAGGTAGCCAACGCGTGCGCGCGTGGCCTGCCCGCCGTTCCCGAGCCGGACCGCTTTGAGCGCACTGCCCCCGATGTCGAAACCGATCCGGCCCGTCTGGGTGGTCATGCCCGAAGCGTACGGGATCGCGGGGAAAAAGAACGCCCCCGGCGAGGGGCCGGGGGCGTCGAAGGAGAACCGCCAACAGGCAGGCGGATTACGGGCAGCCGCCCAGGAACGCGGTCACGAACAGGTTGATGTCCGTGAGGTCGAACAGCCCGTTGTTGTCGATGTCGGAGATGGGGTTCTGCCCGATGAATCCGCTGACGAACGCGTTGATGTCGGCGAGGTCGAGCAGGTTGTAGGGCTCGGCGAGGTCGGCGTCGTTGCAGCCGGCGGGGCCGCCGCAGGACGGGGTCAGGACATACACGATGCCGGTGGAGAACTCGCAGATAAAGAGGAGCTGGTCGCCGCTGTCCCAGAACATGCTGTAGTAGCAGTTGCGGGCGGTGAAGGGCACTGGATCCCCGTTCGCGTCAACGATCGAATAGGTCGCGGGGGTTCCGTCAACGCCGGTGAGCTGCATCACATCGGTGAGCGACCCGGAGCACGCGGCGGGGCGGTCGTTCCACATGATGTAGGTGTCGCCGCACTGCTGGTTGTCGATGATCGCGACATTCTGACCGGCCTCGAAGGGGTGGCTGCCGGCGTCAACGCGGATGGGCTCGCCGACCGTGGCGTTGTTCGCGTCGCGCTCGGAGATGACCAGGTCGTTGTCGGCGCGGGCCGCGGCGTAGGCGCCCTTCATATCAAGGGCGCGCCAGAGGGTCCCGGTCGCGTCGCCGTTGCTCGGAATCAGCCGGGGCGCGGTCAGGATCCCGGGCGGGGGGCTCTGGAACGCGGCGTAGACCGGGGCGAGGTTGTTGGTCGAGTCGAGCCCGATCGGGCCGGCCTGCCCCAGCGAGGAGGCGCCAAAGCCCGAGGGGGTGAACTCGTCGTTGTCGAGCACCGCGGCGACGGCGCCCGTGCCGCCCAGGATGCTGAACCCGTTGCCGTCGAAGCCGCGGTCCCAGGCGCAGTCCGCACGCCCGCGGCCGCCGGCCGAGCCGACCGCGAAGTCAAGCGTCACGCCCGAGAGATCACGCTCGAAGACCATGAACTGCGGCTGCCCGCCGCCGAAGTCGTTCCACGACGCGAGCAGGCCTCGGTCGTCGTCCCAGTCAAGCCCGGCCCAGTACCAGAACGCGGGGGAGGACTTGGCGCTGCCGTCGACCGTGGCGAACGAGCGGATGCCGGGGCCGTCGAGGAAGTCGATGACCTGGACGATGTTGAGGGTCCGCGTGTCCAGCGAGTTGTTGAACCCGGCCACGAAGAGGCTGTTGCCGTCCCAGGCGATCGCGGCGGGGTTGGTGCCGATGTACAGCTCGGGGTTGTCTGGGTTGAGGGTGTTCAGCGCGGTGATGTCCTCGACCTGGAGCAGTTCGAGCACCAGGTCCTGGGCCGTCGCGGCCCCGCCGCAGGTCAACCCGGCCAACATCGCGAGCAAAGCGGTGTGACGCATGACTCCTCCTCAGTTCATCTCTTGCGGCCCGAGATGGGCCTGTGCAGGGCTGTGATTCCGCACCCGGGTCTCCGTTGTTCCGGGGTGCGATCGTAATTCTATAACCTTCCGCCGCCCGACGCAAGCGTTGGGGTACCACACGGCGCAGTTCGTGCGCAGATCTCTCCATACTCGCAATATGATAGGGTATTGGCCGGGCTGGGTCGGCCGGGGGTCAGGGGCATCCCGCCGTGAACCCGGTCACAAATGCGTTGATGTCCGACAGATCGAACACCCCCTGGGGCGGGGCGAGGTCGGCCACGGCGCTCTGGCTGATGAACCCGAAGATGAAGGTGTTGATGTCCGCGAGGTCGAGGACGCCGAAGGGGGGGGCGAGGTCCACCGCGCAGGGCTCGCCGAGCGACTCGTCCGCGATCGAGATCAGCCGGGCCCGGTCCGCGTCGTCGACCTTGCCGTCCCCGGTGAGATCGAACAGGTTGTCGCGGAACGGGGTGCCCGCCGCGTTCTGCGAGTAGTTTGCGCTCAGCGCGTTGAGGTCTTTCAGGTCCACCCATCCGTCGGCGCCGAACCGGAACGCCTTGAACTGCGAGAGGAACCGCGCCTCGTCCTCCGCGTCGATCACCCCGTCGCCGTTGATGTCGGCCGGCGAGCCCCCCGCCGCGACGGGCGAGCCGGGGTAGGCCGCGTAGAACGCGTCCCAATCGTCCGCGTCGACATCGTGGTCCTCGTCGAAGTCGGCGGTCTGGAAGGGGCCGTTCAGGTCGAGGAACCCGTCGAGCTCGGTCTGCCTCGAGGCGGAGCTCGAGATCACGGTGGCCTCGAAGAAGATGAAGTCGCGAATCCCACGGCCGTAGGCCGTGCTCAACTGCTGGGTAATTGTCGGCCGCGAGATGTTGGTGAGGATCGCAAGCCCCGCGACGACGCGGGCCGGGCCGGCCTGGTTGAGTGCGGCGTCGAGGTCGCTGGCGATCGAGGATGTGCTCTGCCCGTACGCCATCGGGACGACGAGGGGGAGCCACCCGTTGGCGGCCATGGTGGGCCAGTCCTGCATCTTGACGAGTTGCGACGGATCGGTCATCGCCTTGGCGAAGACCGCGCCGGAGAACTGCATGCCCGGGTCCTCGAGCGCGATGCGGTTCTGCATGACCCCCGCGCACTGCGCGATCCCGTCGCGGCGGAAGGCGGTGAACTGGTCCCAGAGGCTGCCGCTGGGGTTGGGCCCGAAGTTGATCGGGTCAAACCCGGTGAGGATCTGGAAGAGCGACCGCGACCATGAATCGAAGGAGTAGGGCGCCCGCTGCGTGTCGCCCGTGTTGTTGTCGAGCGGGAAGCGGTGATAGTCCGTCTGGATGCCCCAGAGCCCGGGGTACCCCGACGCGAGCTCGGCGCAGTAATCCCCGATCTTCGCCTGAACGCCGGGGTGCCCGAGGTTGACGAACACCTGCCCGGCGATGTCGCCGATGTTCGTGTTCCCGAGGTAGTCGACGACTTTCCAGTCCGGGTTCGCGTTGAGGATGTAGTTTCCCGTTCCGCTGAACGACCAGTAGGCCGTCTCCATCCACGCGTGCAGGCGTATGCCGTACCTGGCGCCGAGGTCGATCGCGTCGGCGAGATAGTCGTAGGCGAAGCGGTCCTGGAAGACATCCGAGTCGTTGGTGGCCAAGCCCCAGTAGAAAGTCTCGAGGAAGAGGTCCTGCACGCCCGCCTCGGCGAGTTCGAGCAGGATGCTCTCGAGCGACGCGAGCGAGGTGGGGGGGCGGAGCCACACCCCGCGGATGCGCCTGCGGTCCACTTCCGGGATCATCGACTCGTCGCGCTTGATCCGAACGCCGAGGTGGTTCGCCACTGCTCGGTGGGCCCCGTCGCTCGGCCTGTTTTCATAGGTCGTCTCCCCGTCGTCGTAGAGGAATGAACTCGAACCGCCCCCGTCCAGGTTGATCGCGTTGTGGGCCCCGAACTCGATCATCAGGTCCGCCAGTTCCGGCAGCGTCACCCCGTCCGACCACGAGGGCTGCCGCCCGTCGATGACCATCACGATCAGGGTGTCCCCGTCCGCGTCCACCCCCGCGGCCGTGCGCGGGTTGCGCACCGAGGGCTGCACCCGCGCCGTCGCCCCCGTGTTTGTCCCGTTGGTCACCAGCAGCGTTCCCGGGTCGGTGTCCGTGTCCGATCGGCCGACGCCAGCGATCGCGTCGACCACGCCCGCGAGGTCGCCCGCGCCGAAGCGCCCCACCGAGGCCGTGCCGTCGCCGCGAACGACGAGCGAGGGATCCGGCTGCCCCAGGTAGGTCCGCACCGGGGAGACCAGGGTCCCGTCGGTCATGCTCAGCCCCACGATGTCCGCGTTTCCGCCGCTGAGTGTCCCGAAGAAGTTCGCGTTGACCGCCAGCACGGCGCCGACCCGCTCTCTCCAGGTGTCGGTCCGGAGCAGTTTTGCCTCGACGCCCTCTGGTGCCGGCCTTGGTTGTGTGACCACGATCTCGACCCGCGGGTCCGACAGGTCGATCTGGGCGACGAAGCCGCGGACGCGGGTGCCCCCGTTCTGACGGTTGATCTCGGTCACCGAGATCGGAAAGTCGGCGAGGGCCGAAAGGGCGGCCACCGCAATCGAGACCATGAGGACGATCTTCTTGAGCATCTCCGCGTCTCCCAAGCCCGCTCCCGCGGGACTGTTCGTCAGCCTCCGGTGATCGGATCGGCCATTTCGGGCCGGCGATCGACGAGCAACTCCACCGCCTCGACCGGCTCCCCCTCCGCCACGGACGCCGGGGGTCTGTCCGAAACCGCCCCGAATCGCGACGGGGTGATCAGGTCTTCCTCGCGCCACACGCCGCCCCGCTTGACGATGACCCTGTAGGCGCCCCGGGGGATTTCACGCACCGGCCTGTAGATCCTCCCCTCCTTCCACACGCTGGAAGAAGCCGGGTCGTCCGCGCACGGGATCGGCGGCGGGCGCCAGTTCTCGGGCCTTCTCGGGTTCGCCGCTCGGCCGCTCTCACCTACCCCGTAGAACGAGGCCATCTCCTCGGGATACTCGTCGAGCACGCCGCGGCTGAACCACCAAACATGCCCCCCGCCCCCCGTCGAGCGGACATGCTCGACCGACCGGCGCAGGTCGTCCCAGGGCACGGGCTCGGGCTTGCTCCCCGTCGTCAGGATCCCGGCGAGCATGTCCCGGACGCGGCCCGGCGCGCCCGCGTCTCGCAGGTTGCCCACCTGCTGGTCCCATGTTCCCTTGAAGGCCGCGAAGTCGTACCGGTAGCACTGCGGGATGAACTCGTCCCACCATTGCATCGACTCGTTGCCCGGCGTCCAGGTCGCCCAGGTCGGCCATTCCAGCAGGTAGTTCTCGAAGCACCATGGGTACGGGGCCGGGCTCAGGCTGATCAGCAGACCCGGGCGGGCCCGGCGCACTTCCTCGACGAACTGGCGGCTGTACTCGTTGACCTTGTCCGCCCGCCAGCGCATCCATTCCGGGTCGCGGGGGTCGTTGGGGGGCGCTTCCCCGCCGTGCTCGTTTCGGTACCACGCCACGGTGAAATCGTCGTACCCCATCGTGTAGTAGGGCCACACGATACGGTCATCCAGTTGGATGCCGTCGAGGTCGTACTTGTCCACCGCCTCGAGCACGAGATCCAGCAGGAAACGCCTGGCCTCCGGGTGCAGCGGGTTCATCCAGACGAACCCGTTCGGCGCGACGGTGTTCCCGTTGATGTCGCGGCTGAGCCACTCGGGCTTCATCCGCCGGAGGTGGTTGTCGGTGTCCTTGTGCGCGGCCATGAACCCGTATTCGAACCAAGCGATGAAGAGCAGGCCGTTGCGGTGCGCCTCGATGAGGGTTTCCCCCAGAAGGTCCCTCGCCGGGACGGCGCCGTCCGGGTCGCCCGGGTCCTGCTTGACCAGGTCGGGCCTGCGGTCCACCCCGATCACCCGTTCGAGCGCGGCGGAGGGGTACTGGGTGTATCCGTTCTTCCAGGTCTCGACATAGACGGTGTTGAGCCCGATCTCCGCGAGCCTCCGCATGGTCTCGGCGGTGCGTTCCGGCGAAGCGATGTGGGTGTTCGCGGTCGTCGTGACCCAGGTCCCCCGCACTTCGGAGGGGGCGGCCGCGCCGATGGGCGTCGCCCCGGCGAGGCAGGCAAGCAGAACCAACAACGGCACGGGGGTGATTGACATTCGTTTCATGGCGCTACGCTCATTGTGTCCCGGGATGAACCCGGAGACCATGGACCATCGTGTACCGACGGAGCAAAGCCGTGATCAACCTCGCGTTCATCGGAGCCGGCTCGATCGCCGGAACCCACGCCAAGGCCGCCAACCCCGATGTCATCAAGATCGTCGCCGCCGTGGATGTGAACGCGGCGTCGGCCGAGGCGCTGGTCGCCCCGCACGGGGGCCGGGCGTTCCGGTCGCTCGATGATCTCTTCCGCGCGATGGACGGGGGGCTCCGGGTCGATGCCGTTGCGCTCTGCACGCCCCCGTCGGTCCGCCGCGAGGTGCTGGCCCGGGTCGCCGAGCGTCGCCTGCACGCGCTGGTTGAGAAGCCGCTCGCCGCGACCGCCGATGAAGCCGGGATGATCGCGTCGATCGCGCACGATCATCCCGGGCTGGTATTCGCCGTCGGGTTCTGCCACCGCTTCACCCCGGCGATCGAGCAGATGCGGGCGCTGCTCGGCAAGGGGAAGATCGGGCACCTCGTCCGTTTCGAGAACACCTTCGCGTTCCACTACCCCCCGATGCGCGAGAAGTGGTTCAGCGACCCTGCGATCAGCGGCGGCGGCGCGCTGCTCGACGCGGGCTGCCACAGCGTCGACCTCTTCCACTTCCTTGTCGGGCCGTCCAAGTCCGTCGGTACCGTGCTCGACAAGCCCTGGCCGGGACGCGGTGAATGCGGCGGCACCGCGCTGCTCCGCTGCGCCCAGGGCCCCCACGCGGGCGCCGCCGGGGTCATCGTTTCCGGGTGGATGGAGGGCGAGCGGTTCGAGGTGCGTCTGATCGGAGACGCGGGCACGCTCACCTACGACTACATGAAGCCCGAAGAACTCGTCTTCGCGCCGGTGACCGGCAATCCCGAGGTGATCAAGGTTGAGTCGCATGAGGTCCGCTTCGCCCGCCAACTGACCCACTTCGCCAAGGCCTGCGCCTCGGCCACCGACCCGGCGGTCCGCCCTCCCATGGCGGGGGTTGCCGAGGGTCTGGCCGCCGCCAGAACACTCGGAGGCGCCCTTTCAAATACCTAAAGCCACTTGCCGCCGTCCGGGAAACTGCGGATGAAGGGGTTGGCCTGTGCCATACAGCCGAATATTCTATAATCTTCCGGCCCCGGATGGAAGCCCTCTCGGGTGATTCCTTCCGGGGCGAAGCAGTCGATTCGGAGTAGCGCACAGGGCGAACCCATGACACAGCAGACCAGCGTTCCGGTCCCGGAGTGGACCACCAGGCGAGAGATGGAGCGGGCCCCGGTGCTCGTCTACGGGTCCAGCGCCGAGGCGAGCCGGGCCGTGGCCCACGAAATCGCTGACCTCGTCCGCGCCAAGGCCGCGCGGGGAGAAAGGGCCGTGCTCGGGCTCGCGACCGGATCAACCCCGCAGGCGGTGTACGAGGAGCTGGTCCGGCTGCACCGCGAAGAGGGGCTCAGCTTCGCGAATGTGGTCTCGTTCAACCTCGACGAGTATTGGCCCATGCCGCCCGAGTCGCTCCAGAGTTACCGGCGGTTCATGAACGAGTACCTGTTCGACCATGTCGACATCGACCCGTCGAACATCCATGTGCCGGACGGGCGGGTTTCGCAGGATCGGCTCGCCGCGTACGGCTCCGAGTACGAGGAAGCGATCCGTGCCGCGGGCGGGATCGACTACCAGATCCTCGGCATCGGTCGGACGGGGCACATCGGGTTCAACGAGCCCGGCTCGGGGCGTGAGAGCCGCACCCGGCTCATCACACTCGACCGCGTGACGCGGATGGACGCCGCGAGTGATTTCTTCGGCGAGTGGAATGTGCCCCGCCAGGCGATCACGATGGGCGTGGGCACGATCCTCGACGCGCGCCGGATCGTGCTCATGGCGTTCGGCGAGCACAAGGCGCCGGTGATCCGGCGCGCCGTCGAGGGCGAGGTCACCAACACCGTCGCTGCCTCGTTCCTCCAGGGGCACGCGGGCGCCAAGTTCGTGCTCGACGGGGCCGCCGCCGCCGAGTTGACCCGGTTCCGCGCCCCGTGGCTGCTCGGGCACGACGGGGGCGCCGACCTCGACTGGTCCGACCAGCGGCTCGTCCGCAAGGCGGTGATCTGGCTCGCTCGCGAGACCGGCAAGCCGATCCTCAAGCTGACCAACGAGGACTACAACACCCACGGGCTCCAGTCCCTCGTGTCGGCCTCGGGCGGGGCGTACGAACTCAACATCTCGGTGTTCAAGTCGCTTCAGCGGACGATCACCGGCTGGCCCGGCGGGAAGGCGGGCCGGCCGAGGTTCGTCGTCGGGCGGGGCGTCGACTCGGCGAACGGCCCGGATGTCTTCCCCAAGCGCGTCGTCGTCTTCAGCCCCCATCCCGACGACGATGTCATCTCCATGGGCGGCACCTTCATCCGGCTCTGCGACCAGGGGCACGAGGTCCATGTCGCCTACCAGACCAGCGGCAACATCGCGGTCTTCGACGACGAGGCCTCGAAGTTCGCCGACTTCGTCACCGAGCTCAGCCACGCGATGGGGTTCGCCGAGGAGCAGGCCGCCTCGCTCGCCGCACGCGTGCAGGGCTTCATCGGCGCCAAGAACCCGGGCGAGGTGGACAGCGCCGAGCTCCAGACCATCAAGGCCCTCATCCGCCGCGCCGAGGCCCGCGCGGCCGCGAAGTACTCGGGCGTCCGGCCCGAGCGCATCCACTTCCTCGACATGCCCTTCTACGAGACCGGCAAGGTCCGCAAGAAGCCCCTGGGCGAGGACGATGTCGCGATCGTCGTCGACCTGCTCCGGACCGTCCGCCCGCACCAGATCTACGCCGCGGGCGACCTGTCCGACCCGCACGGCACCCACCGCGTCTGCCTCGCCGCCGTGATGGAGGCCGTGCGCCGCCTCGCCGGCGAGCCCTGGATGCGAGAATGCCAGGTCTGGCTCTACCGCGGCGCCTGGCAGGAGTGGGGGCCCGAGGAGATCGAGATGGCCGTCCCGCTCTCGCCCGACGAGGTCGAGCGCAAGCGCATGGCGATCTTCAAGCACCAGAGCCAGAAGGACCGGGCGCTCTTCCCGGGCCCGAGCGACACCCGCGAGTTCTGGCAGCGTGCCGAGGACCGCAACCGGCAGACCGCCGAGCTCTACGACCGCCTCGGGCTGCCCGAGTACCAGGCGATCGAGGGGTTCGTCTCGTGGGATTTCCGCGCCGTCGAATGCCGTGATCCCGAGGGCGGGGGCAACCCGTGAGCGCCGTCCTGGGGGTCTGTTCGTGGTCGCTCCGGCCCGGCTCGCCCGAGGACCTGGTCGCGAAGATCTGCGCCACCGGGTGCCGCGCGGTCCAGCTCGCCCTCGACCCGATCCGAACGGGGCAGTGGAACGAAGAAGAGACCTTTGAACGGCTCGACAACGCCGGCATCGCGGTCCGCAGCGCGATGATGGCCACCCTGGGCGAGGACTACTCCACCATCGAGTCGATCGAGCGGACCGGGGGCATCCGCCCGGACGAGACCTGGGACGCGAATCTCGAAGCGGCCCGCGACCTCGCCGAGATCACCGGTCGCCGGGGCATCGGCCTCGTGACCTTCCACGCCGGATTCCTCCCCGCCGACGAACGCCACCCCGAGCGGCGGCGCATGCTCGACCGCCTCCGCGAGCTCGCCGCGATTTTCTACGACACCGGCACCCGCATCGGGCTCGAGACCGGGCAGGAATCCGCCACCACGCTGCTCGGCGTTCTCGAAGACCTCAAGGGCCGTGGGGTCGGCGTCAACTTCGACCCGGCCAACATGCTCCTCTACGGCAGCGGAGACCCGATCGACGCTCTCCGCCGACTCGCCCCGCATGTCTCCCAGATCCACATCAAGGACGCCACCCCGAGCCCCGCGCCCGGCGCATGGGGCGAGGAAGTCCCGGCCGGCGCGGGCGAGGTCGACTGGCACGCCTTCTTCGGTGTCATCGGTACCATGCTCCCCACGATCGATCTGATGATCGAGCGCGAGGCCGGCGACGACCGCGTCGCGGACATCCGCCTCGCCCGGGACCTCGTCTCCCGTTTCAGGGGCATCGAATGACCCTCGGCATCGGCGTGATCGGGCTTGGGTTCATGGGGCAGACGCACATCCGCGCCTATGGGCTCGCCCACGACCAATGCCGGCTCGCGGGCGTCTTCGATCTCGACCCCTCCCGCCTCTCCGGCCGCGCGGGCCCCGCGGGGAACATCGACACGGGCGCGGACGCCGGGGTGCTTTTCGATCCCGCGGAGGTCTTCGCGACCGATTCGCTCGACGCCCTGCTCGCCCGGCCCGACATCGAGGCCGTGAGCGTCTGCACGCCCACCGACACGCACACGGCCATCGCCGCCGCGGCGCTCCGCGCCGGCAAGCATGTGCTCGTCGAGAAGCCCGTCTCGCTGCACCGGGCTGAGATCGAGTCCCTCGCCGCCGAGGCGGAGCGGGCCGGACGCCTCTGCATGCCCGCGATGTGCATCCGTTTCTGGCCCGCCTGGGCCTGGCTCGCCCATCGCGTCCGCGACCGCGCGCTGGGCGCTGTGCGGTCGCTCTGGTTCGAACGCCTCGGCACCGCCCCCGGGTGGAGCAAGGGGTTCTACGACGATCCGGGCCGGTCCGGCGGCGCGCTCCACGATCTTCATATCCACGACACCGACTTCGTCTGCTCCCTCCTGGGCCCGCCGGACGCCGTCACCAGCGTCGGCGACCGGGGTCGGCTGACCACCATCTACCACTTCAGGGAGGGCCCGACCCATGTCGCCGCGTCCGGGGGTTGGCTCCGGGGAGGCGTCTCATTCCGGATGCGCTATGTCGCCGAGTTCGAGCGGGGCTCGGCCGACTTTGACCTCACCCGCGATCCCGCTCTGGTTCTGACCACCATCGATCACAGCGAGGCGGAGCCGGTACGGGTCTCCGAGGAGTCCGGGTACGATGCCGAGATCCGCGCGTTCCTGGGTGCGATCGCCGCCGGCGGGCCGCTCCCCGTGACGCTCGCGGACGCCGCGGCGACGCTCGCCGTGCTCGACGCCGAGTCCCGCTCGCTGACCAGCGGCCGGCGTGAACGAGTCACCTGACAACCCCGCGCCGCGGGGAGAAGAGGCCATGCCATGCGTATCGGCGCCATCGGGATCGACAGCAGCCACCTTCCGGAGTTCTCACGACGGATCAAAGCGCTCCACGACGCGGGCGAGACCGCGTGCCGCGTCACGAAGTTCTGGACCGACGGCCGGCACGACTGGCCCGTCGCGGCGGATGTCGAGAAGTGGCGGGCCCAGGCCGTCGACCTCGGCGTCGAGCCCGCCGCCTCGCTCGAGGAACTCCTCGAGTCCGTCGACGGCGTGATGGTGCTCGCCGTCAGCGGATTCCGCCACCTCGAACTCGCCCGTCCCTCGCTCGAGCGCGGCATGCCGACCTATGTCGATAAGCCCCTCGCCTGCACGCTCGAGGACGCGGTCGAGATCCGAGAACTCGCCGAGCGTTACAACGCCCGCTGCTACTCGGCCTCGAGTCTCCGCTTCGCGACCGAGCACGCCGCCATCAAGGCCGCCGATCTCGGCGATATCGTCGCGATCGACGCCTTCGGCCCGGGCGAACTCAGCCCGGGAGCGCCCGGTCTGCTCCATTACGGCGTCCACACCATCGAGATGGTCGACGCCATCTGGGGCCCGGGCGTCAAGCGTGTGAGCGCCATCGAGTTGCCCGACCGGCACCTCCTCGACATGGAGTACCACGACGGCCGCTACGCCCGCCTGCGCCTGGAGCGAAAAGGGGCGTACGACTTCGGCGGCACCGTTCACGGCACCAAGGCCCTTCACCAGTTCAGGGTGGATTTTGGGCCCGTCTACGGGAATCTCGTGCGCGGCATGGTCACCTTCTTCGAGGGTGGCCCCGCCCCCGCCTCGCTCGACGCGATTGTCGAGAACATGGCCGTCATGATCGCCGGCAACCGATCCATCGCCGAGGGGGGAGCCTGGATCGAGGTCAAGTCAGGGAGATGATCGGTTGCTGTGCCGAATTTTGGGGTGGAAATGGGCGAATCTGGGGTTTCACAGCCGGGTGGATTGTTATAGAATCTTCTTCGGTACCCGGGTCAATGGCCCCGGGTTCGGCGGCGGGTCGGTCCGCCGCGATTCGTGTTCACGAGTGAGAGAACTGCAGAACGGAGGGATCGAGACATGAACAAGACCGCATTGAACCTTCTTCTGGTCGCCGGCATGACCGCGGCCGCCAGCGCCGGGACGATCAGCATGCGTCAGCTCGGCCGGGTCGAGATGACCGCGGCGATGTTCGGCGGCGACGCCGCCGCCGGGCAGACCGCCGGCGCGATCGCCTGGAACGGCACGAGCCTGTTCGTCGCGGGTTACCAGAACGGCCCGAGCACGACCGGCACGGCCGGCATCATCCGGATCGACGATGTCCTCGGCACGAACACGGTCGGCGCGACCTTCGGCGTGCTGGCGACCCCCGCCAGCCGCGGGTATTCGGGCCTGGACATCAAGGGTGGCCTGCTCGCCGCCGCCTATGACGACGGCGCCGCCGACCCCATGGGCATCAGCGCCTGGGACCTCAACGGCAACATGCAGTGGGCCAAGAACGCCCGCGGCGGGTCGGGCGTCGGGTTCGACCCCGGCTTCGGCGGGGCGGACTCGGGCGTCGCCTGGACCACCTTCGGCTCGGGTCGCCGCGCGCTGCAGGACTCTGTCACCGGCGCCGACATCTACACGACCGCCAACGGCATGATCATCACGCCCGACTTCCAGGGCTCGTTCTGGCGCGACATGGACTTCGCCGAAAACGGGGACATGGTCGCCCGCCGCTCCAACGATGTTGTTCTCCTCAGCCGAACCGGGGGCAACTCGGGCGTCGCGTCTCTGCTCGTTGAGAACAACGAGAACGGCGCGTTCGTCAACGGGCAGAATGTCGCCTATGTCAACAGCAGCGAGTTCGGCGATTTCGTGATCTACAACGACCGCGCCACGACCGCGATCGGGCAGTCGGCCGCGAATGTGCTCAAGGTCATCGGGCTCGACGGGACCGAGCTCACGCTGAACACCTTCGGCGGCCCGGCGTTCGACCTGGGCAACGGGTACTACGACTTCTCGTGGGATGCCGCGACCCAGACGCTCGCGATCCTCGATTTCATCAACCGCCAGGTGTACATCTTCGAGGTGCCCGCGCCCGGCGCGTTGGCGCTGCTCGGCCTGGGCGGTCTCGCCGCGGCCCGCCGCCGCCGCTGATCTGATCTCCCCCGCGTCGGGGGCCGGAAGGCCCCCGGGCGGTTTTCGATGCCTGACCTCGTCGACCACAAGCCTGTGCGTCCCGTGCCGGGCCAGCCGATCTGGGCCGCGGTGCGGGACGCCGTCCGCGATGCCATCGACGCGGGCCGCGTCGCGCCGGGCGAGCAACTCCCGAGCACCAAGGCGCTGAGCGAATCGATGTCGGTCTCGCTCGTGACCGTGCACCGGGCCCTGCAGGAGCTCGTCGCCGCCGGCGTGCTCCGCCGGGGGCAGGGCCGGGGCACTTTCGTGCACGAGGATTATCTCTCGCCCGACCGCAAGACCACCGACCTGCGGTTCGGGCTCGTCGTTCACGCGGAGGCGTCGCTCGCCAATCCCTACTACAGCCCCATCATGGACGGGATCCGCCGGGCGACGCACGAGCAGGGCATCGATATCGTCTTCCTCCGCTACGGCGAGGACTGGCGCAACGAGTGCGACGCGGTGCTCTATCTCAACCCGAGCCGCGAGCAGCTCGCCCAGCCCCCGCGGTTCGGCGCCAGCAACGGTCGGGTCAGGGCGGCCTCGCGTGGCGGGGGGGCGCCGCTGATCCAGATCGGGGCCTCGTTCGAGATCGACGGGTTCGGGTGGATCGACACCGACAACACCGAGATCGGCCGGCGTGCCGCCCGCGAACTCTTCGACGCCGGGCACCGCCGCGTCGGCCTTGTCGGCGAACGGCCCACCCTCTCGAACTCGGTCGACCGCGAGCGTGGCTTCCGCGAGCAGGCGTCGGCCCTGGGCATTGCGCCCCCCAACGCGTTGGTCGTCCATGTCGAGGATTGGCGCCTCGATGAGGGCGGGCGGGCGGCGTTGCGGGCCCTGTTGACCTCCAAGAAGCCTCCCACGGCCCTGTTCGCCTCGGGCTATTACTTCGCGCTCGATGTCTACGACGCCGCCCGCGATCTCGGGCTGCGGATCCCGGACGACATCGCCGTGCTGGGCGTGGACGACCCGCCCAGCGCCACGCACCTGGCGCCCGCGCTGAGCACCTTCCGCCAGCCCCTCGCCGCCATGGGCTCGCTCGCGATCGCGCAGACGGTCGCGGTGCTCCGAGGCGAGCTCGAAGGGCCGCCGCGCCACACGCTCTCTGCCGAATTCATCCCCCGGGCCTCGCACGCGGCCTCCGGGGTCAACGCCGAAAGGGAACGCCGATGACCCGCAAGAGCCCCCTTCAAGCCCCCACAGGCACGAGGGCATTCACGCTGATCGAGCTGCTGGTCGTGATCGCGATCATCGCCCTGCTCATCGGCATCCTCCTGCCTGCGCTCGGCAAGGCCCGTGATGCCGCGCGAGACCTGATCTGCCAGACCAACCTGCGGAGCATCGGGCAGGCTTTGATGCTCTACGCCAACGACAACAAGGACTACTTCCCGCCCGATCAATACACCGAGCCCTTCGACGCCTCCTACGCGGACCAGGACTCCAACAACACCCCCGGGCAGAATGTCTTCGCGTATTGGTACGACATCAAGCGTCTGGGCGAGTACATCCCCCAGTGGGCCCCGGGCGACGACCCGGCCAACGGGTACGAGACCCTCGGCGGCGAGATCATGGTCTGCCCCATGCACCCCGAGGGCGGTCGCTCCTACAGCATGAACGCCTGGGCCTCCAGCGCGGGCTCCAGCCCACTCGGCGAGAACACCTACGGCAGGCGTTTCCGGGCCGACACCAGCGAGTCGACCTCGATCATGCTCGTTGGCGAGGCGTGGGGGCAGTGGCGCACCACGATCAGATCGACAACACCGACATGTACATGACCTCTTCCGCCATCGGGCAAAAGCCCGGGCAGCAGACCACCACCAACCCCATCGGCGGCCGCTTCGGCGGGGGCACGGGCGTCAACGACTGGCCCGGCAACGCCTTCGGCGGCGGTTCGTTCGGCGGCGCCGCCAGCCGGGCTCCCGAATTCGGTGCGGGCACCACCCGGCCGACCTCGTACATCCCCTGGTACCGCCACCCCAACCGCAACGACCAGCCCCTCGAAGTCCGCGGCGGCGCCAACTTCGTCTATGTCGGCAACAATGTCTCTCGCGAGCGTGTCGACGACCTGATCGACCGCGAGACGGGCCGGAGCACCTTCCGCGTGCTCTGGTCACCTTTCGACCGAGACGCCGAGCCGGACGACGACACGCCGTGACCGCCCCTCGCCGGCGCCTCTGACGGGGGAGGACCCATGCCACGACGCATCGGCCCGATGGGGTTGCTGCTGGTGGTGCTTTCGCTTTGCTCCTGCGGGCGTGACGACGCCACGCGTATCGAGTTCTGGACCATCTCTCTCCGCCCCACATTCACCGGGTACATCGAGGCCCGCCTGGACGAGTTCGAGGCCGCGCACCCGGGCGTCGAGGTCATCTGGGTCGATGTCCCCTTCATGGCGATCGAGCGGAAATTCATCGCCGCCGCCGCCGCCGGCCGAGCCCCCGATGTCATCAACCTCTCCGACCTGATGTTCGCCCGCTTCGCCGGGGCGGGCGCCTTTGCCGATCTCGGGTCGCTGCTCCCCGGCGAGACGCTCGAGGAGTATCACGCCGGGGCCCTCGGGCTCGGCCGTCTCGGCAGGGGTCTCGACGCCGTCCCCTGGTATCTCACCACCCAGGCGACCATGAGCAACCGGGCCCTGCTCGCCCGCGGGGGATTGACCCCCGCCGACCTGGGCCCGACCTGGCAGGACCTCATGGCCAGGGCCGAGCGTTTCCACGCCGACACGGGGTTGTTCCTCTTCACCCAGCCTCTCGGCCAGGACTCCCAGCTCCCCATGATGCTCATCGCCGACGCCCGCCCCCCGTTCCGCGCCGGGCCCGCGGGCGAGCTCATCCCCGACCTGCTCCGCCAGGATGTCGTGGCGTATCTCGACGCCTGGGTCCGGCTCTACAAGGCCGGGGCCCTCCCCCGCGAGTGCGCCACGCGTGGGTTCGAGCACCTTATCGATGTCTACCAGGACGAACGCGTCGCGTCGCTCGTCACCGGCGTGAACTTTCTGGGCCGCGTCCGCGATGTCGCGCGCTCCGTGTACGACCAGACCGCGGTCACCCCGGCGATCACCGGGGCGCTGGGGCGGGCCCACATCGCGGTCATGCCCGTCGGCGTGAGCGCGCAGAGCCGCCGCCCCGCGCTCGCCGCCGCGCTGGCCGCGCACATCACCAGCCCCCGGAGCCAGGCCCTGTTCTGCCGGGAGGCGACGATCCTGCCGAGCACGCCGGCCGCGCTGCTCGACCCCTATTTCGACGGGCCCACCGTTGAGGAGGCCGCGGAGGGGCGCTCGATCGAGGGCGACGCGAGGCGGCTCGTCGCGACCACGATGGCCTCGGCGGTCCCCTTCACCCCGGCGATGGAGTGCTGGCCCGAGATGCGACGCGTCTTCGAGGGCGGCATGAAACGGGCGTTGCTCGAGGACATCCCGCTCGAGGAGGTCCTCGCCCGCGTGCAGACCGAGTGGACGCGGATCCTTGCCGAGATGAACACCCGCCGCGCCGCCGCCGGCGTGGCGCCCGCGACCTTCGAGGTCATCCCCACGCCCCCCCGCGTTGAATCGGGCCCTCACGCTTCGGGAGCGATGCCGTGATTCGCCTCCGCCCCTCCCCCGCGCCCTGGCTGTTCATGGCCCCCGCGCTGCTCGTGCTGGGCGTCTTCTTCTTCGGATCGTTCATCGAGGTCGTGCGGTACTCGTTCACCACCTACAACGCCTTCGCCCCGCCCGAGTGGGCGGGCCTGGCCAACTACCGCCTCCTCCTCGCCGACGAGCGCTTCTGGACATGCCTGGGCAACTCGTTCCTCTACCTGCTCGTCACGCCCGTCCTCGTGGTGCTCAGCCTGGTCTGCGCCATGGTTGTCGACGCGGGCATCCGCGGGGCCAAGCTCTGGAGGCTGCTGTTTTTTCTCCCCGTTGTCACGCCCACCATCGTCGCCGCGGTGGCGTGGCGGATCGTCCTTCACGAGGAGAACGGGCTGCTCAACGCGATCCTCGCGGGCGTCGGGCTCGACCCCGTCAACTGGCTCACCGAACGCCCCTTCTCCCTCGTCAGCGCCATGATGGTCACGCTCTGGAAGGGCTTCGGCTTCTACATGATGATCTTCCTCGCCGCCCTGCTCACCGTCCCCCGGGAGCTCAAGGAGGCGATGGCGCTCGACGGCGGGGGCCGCTGGCTCACCTTCCGCCACATCATCCTCCCGACGATCTGGCCCGTGATGACCCTCGTGCTCATCATCTCATCTGTCTCGGCGCTCAAGGTCTTCGACGAGCTCTTCGTCACCATCGGCGGGGCGCCCGTCGAGCACAAGACCATCGTCCCCCTCGTCTACCAGACCGCGTTTGAGGAGAACGCCTTCGGCGCCGCGTCGGCCGTCGGTGTCGCGGCCTTCCTCGTGATCCTCGCGTTCAGCATGCTGAATCTCTGGGTCACCAGCCGAGCGGGGGGAAAACGCTGATGCTCGGCCGGCGCCCCATCCCGCTCTCCGTGCTGGCCTACGCCGCCGCCCTCGTGCTCGCCGCCCTCGCGATCGGGCCCGCGCTCTGGCTTGTTCTCGGCGCCTTCCAGTCGCCGGGCGCCGATCTCCGCTCCCTCTCCGGGCCTTTCACGCTCGCCAACTTCTCCGAGGCATGGACCGAGGGCGACCTCGCCCGCCCATTCGTGAATTCCGTCCTCGTCACCTTCGCACGCACCTCGCTCAATGTGCTCTTCGCCGCGATGGCCGCCTATCCGCTCGCGCGGATCCCCTTCGCCGGCCGCCGCGTCATCTTCCTGCTTGTCCTTGCCACCACCATGATCCCCGAGCAGGTCATCGTCGTGCCCATGTTCCGCATCACCGCCGGGCTCGGGCTCTACGACACCCTCGCGGGGGTGGTCGTTCCCTTCAGCGTCTCGGCGTTCGGCGTGTTCATGTGCCGCCAGGCGTTCCTCTCCATTCCCGATGAGATCGAGGAGGCCGCCCGGATGGACGGCGCGGGCAGCTTCCGGATCTGGTGGAGCATCATGCTCCCCCTGGCCGCGCCGACGCTCGCAACACTCGCCCTGTTCAACATCATCTTCGCCTGGTCCGATCTGCTCTGGCCGCTGGTCGTCCTCCAGAGCGACCACATGCTCACCCTCCCGGTTGCCATCAACCGCCTCATGGGGCTGTTCGCCACCAACCCCCGCGTCGCCTACGCCGCCAGCGTGCTCGCCCTCGCCCCGATCGTGCTGTTCTTCTTCGCCATCCAGCGGTTCCTCACGCCGCAGCTCTTCGCAGGAGCCGTCAAATGAACGCCGATCTCCGCGCCGAGGTCTGTATCGCCGGGGGCGGGTGCGGCGGTGTCGCCGCCGCGATGACCCTCGCCGCCGCCGGCCGCACCGCCGTGCTCATCGAGCCCACGCCCCTCCTCGGCGGGCAACTCTCAAGCCAAGGCGTCCCCCCCGACGAGCACCGCTGGATCGAGGGAGACGGGCCCGGCGCCCCGCGCGACGGCTCGTTCACCGGGTCGACCGCTCGATACGCCGAATTCCGCCGACGCGTCCGCGCCCAGTACTGGGACCGCGAGTCGCTCACCGACGCGGCCCGGGCCAACCCCCGCCTCGACCCCGGCGGCGGCTGGGTCAGCCGCCTCTGCTTCGCCCCGCGTCTCGCCGACCCGATCATCCGGGCCATGATCCGCGAGGCGGAGCGCATCGGCGGGGGCCGCGTCACCATCATCGACCGCGCCGAGATCACCGGGCTGCACGCCGATGGCGACCGCGTCGGCCCGCTCACCGCCCGCGATCGCGACGGCGACACCATCATCATTCACGCGGACCTCTTCCTCGACGCCACCGAAACGGGAGACCTGCTCGAACTCGGCGGCGTCGAGCACGCCATCGGCGCCGAGTCCGCGCGCGTCTACGGCGAGATCCACGCGAGACGCGACCTGCCCCCGGGCGTCGATCACGACCCGCTCGACCAGCAGGCCTGCACATGGTGCTTCGCCGTCGAGCACCGCCCCGGCGAGGACCACACCGTCGAACGCCCCGCCGCCTACGACTACTGGCGCTGCGCCATCCCGGAGATGACCCCCGCCTGGACCGGGCCGCTCTTCTCCTGGGTCGTCCCGAGCCACAACGAGGCCGGGCAACGGACATTCGGGCTCGTGCCCTGGCCCGATGAGCCGCCCCCCGGCGTCTGGGAACTCTGGCGCTACCGCCGCATCGTTGACGCCGCCGTCCACGCCGACGCCCGCCCCGATGTCAGCCTCTTCAATGTCGTCCAGATGGACCATTGGCGTGCCCCCCTGCTCGGCGTCTCCTCGGCCGACCGGGCCCGCGCCCTTGCCGCCGCCCGAGAGCAGTCCCTCTGCTTCCTCCACTGGATGCAGACCGAGGCCCCACGGCACGACGGCCGGGGCGTGGGCTACCCGGGGCTCAAGCTCCGAGGCGACGAACTCGCCTCCCCCGACGGGTTCGCGCTCGCGCCCTACATCAGAGAGCCGAGGCGCCTCCTCGCCCGCACCGTGCTCACCGAGCAGCATGTCGGCTCGGAGCAGCGCCGCGGTCTCCCAGGACAGGACGCAACCCCCGACGGCGTCGGCGAGCCTTTCCCCGACGCGATCGCCATCGGGCATTATCCCATCGACCTCCACCCTTCCTGCGCGGGACGCAACAGTGTCTATGTCCCCGCCTGCCCCTTCCGCGTCCCGCTCGGGGCCGTCGTCCCGGTCCGCGTCCACAATCTCCTCGCGGCGGGCAAGTGCCTCGGCGTCAGCCATGTCGCCAACGGGAGCACGCGGCTCCACCCCGTCGAGTGGGGCGTCGGTGAGGCCGCGGGTGTCGTCGCCGCGCTCTGCCTCGAGCAGCGAACCGAGCCCCACGCGTTGCACGCGGCGCGGGGCGGGTGGCCTGACCTGCGTGCCCGTCTGCACGCCGCCGGTTGCCCCACGGCCTGGCCATGGGAAGCAGATTGATCCCGGCCGGCCCTGTTCGGTGCCCGCCGTCATCTCGAAGAGTCACGGCGGATCGGGACCGCCCGCGCCGCCCCCTCGTGGTTCACTCTTCGAGATGAAACCACGGTACCGACGCCCAGGGACGATCGGGAATCCGTATCAGGCCCGTGACGCGGCATGCAACCACGATCCAAAGCGGCCAAAAGCAAACACCGGCCCGCGAGGGGCCGGTGCCTGGAAGCGATCTTGTCAACGCCGGCCCGGCTTTCGCCGGTTCACCGACGCCGATTCAGCGGCGCCGGCGGGCGGCGGCCAGCCCGGCCAGGCCGAGCACCGCGACCCCACCCGGGGCCGGGATGATGCTCAGCGAAACGAACTGGGTCTGGACATTCGGATCGGGGAAGGTGCCCAGCTGGTACAGCGTGGTGTACGCGCCGGTTAGCACATTCACCGTGCCGATCTCGTAGAACCCGGTCGTCAGGTTCTGGTTGGCCAGGTACAGCGTCCCGCCGAAGAACTCGGCCCCGCCGTTCTGGATATCAACGCCAAGGCTGCCGACCAGCGACGCGGTCGCGTTGTGGTAGTCGACCGCCCAGAGCTCATCGGTCGAGCGGTTGATCGCGTAGATCGTGTCGCTGCCCGAGTCGTACCCGATCCCCACCGAGCCCGGGAACCCGAGGTTCCCGAAGTTGTTGATCTGGTCCAGCGTCACCGGGTCCAGCTCGACGAAGTCCGCCGTCAGGTTGTCGAACCCGAAGGCCCGATTCCCCACGAAGGTCAGCGAGTTCACCGGGTTCATCGTCTGCCCGGTCGTCACCAGCGAGGGCGACCCCAGCGGGTCGTTCAGCCGGTAGGTGTTGTGCGGACGCTGCCCGCGCCCCTCGACACCCACGATCTCGCCCGCGGAGTTCACCGCCGACGAGATCATCGTCCCGCTCAGCGTGAACACATCCACGCTCGTGTCCGCGTTCACGCGGTGCAGCGTGTTCTCCTGGAACGCGTAGAAGGTCGGCCCTGCCACCGCGGTTCCAGCGAGCATCAACACCGTCGCAACAACAGTCTTCATCTGTAGTCTCCTCTCGAGTCTCTTCTCTTCATTCCCGCGGAGGCCCGAACGGTTCGGACCGACCGCTTCCGATAAGCGTCCCTAGTATAGGGCCGGGTGGCCCATTTGCCAGCCCCGATCTCAGGGAGCCCGGCCGATCGGTGGAATCGGGCTCCACGCCAGCGCCAACCCCGACCCCCGCATCGAGGGGTCTTCGAAAGGACCGTGCCATGGGACAGACTCGTCGCGCGAAGATCAGCATCATCGGTGCGGGCAAAGTTGGGGCCACCTGCGCCCACTGGGCCGCCGCAAAGGAACTCGGCGACATCGTCGTCCTCGACATCCCCGACCGCGAGGGCGTCGCCAAGGGCAAGATGATCGACCTCGCATGCTGCGGGCCCATCGAGGGCTTCGACTCGGCCATCACCGGCACCAGCGACTACAAGGACATCGCCGGCTCCGATGTCGTCGTCGTCACCGCGGGTCTCCCCCGCAAGCCCGGCATGAGCCGCGACGACCTCATCGAGACCAATGTCAAGATCGTCAAGAGCGTCAGCGAGAACATCCGCGAGTACGCCCCCAATTCCATCGTCATCGTCGTCTCCAACCCCCTCGACGCGATGGTCTACACCGCCTGGAAGGCCACCGGCTTCCCCGCCAGCCGCATCCTGGGCCAGGCCGGCGCCCTCGATGTCGCCCGCTTCCGAACCTTCATCGCCTGGGAGATCGGCTGCTCCATCGAGGATGTCCAGGCCCTCCTCCTCGGCGGGCACGGCGACGACATGGTCCCCCTCCCCCGCCTCACCAGCGTCCACGGCATCCCCGTCACCGACCTCCTCCCCGCCGACAAGATCGCCGCCTGCGTCGAACGCGCCAAGGTCGGCGGCGGCGAGATCGTCAAGCTGATGGGCACCAGCGCCTACTACGCCCCCGCCTCCGGCACCGTCCAGATGGTCGAGGCGATCGTCAAGGACAAGAAGCGCATCATCCCCAGCGCCGCCTACCTCAACGGCGAGTTCGGCAAGAAGGGCCTCTTCGTCGGCGTCCCCGCCCTCCTCGGCAAGAACGGCGTCGAGAAGATCGTCGAGTTCAAGCTCACCGCCGACGAGCAGAAGCTCTTCAACGAGTCCGCCAGCCATGTCGAGGAGTTGGTGGGCGTAGTCAAGAAGATGTTCCCCGAGCTGGCGTGAGCGCAGCTCATTGATGCAGGGCGTCACGGCTTGCTTGGCGAGCCGTGTTCCTGCGTGGTCGGACGGGTCCAGAGTGTCGGCAATCCGGGGCCCTGACGAAGGCACTGGCGGGCGAGCCGCAAGTGGCACCCGGCACCGGACGCCTTCGCCGCCCCATTGGCAGGACCGGTCGCCAGAGCTGATCGCCGGCTCTTCGCGCGCTCGCTGATGGCAGGACACAGGTCGGATGGCAACGGTGCTCGGGCTACACACTCATGGCCGCCGCCCACAGGAACGCGAGCCCACCGACGGCGTGGAGCAAGAACCCGGCGACGCCCAGGGTGATCGCCGAGGCCATCACCCTCCCGGACCGCTCCCGTCCCGAAGCGAGGGCGAAGCCGTTGAGGACCGCACTGCCAAACCAGATCATCGGGATGGCCTTGACCCCGCCGGCCTGCCAGAGCCACGGCAGGTGGTCCGCCTGCCACAGAACGCCGAGCACGACCGCCGCGATCAGCGATCCGATGAGGCCGAAGCCGGCGCGACTGCGCAGACCCGAAGCGAACGCGAAGACGAGCCACGCCGCAAAGAGGGCGATAAACCCAAGGCAAGGGATCATGAAGAGCAGGTCGAAGCGGGTGCCCATCGAAGGCCTTTCGTAAGATCCCAAGCCCCGGTGGAATGGTCATCCGCGCCCTGCACGCCCGAGCCCGGCAACCGCTCGAGGGTCCACCCAACATGACAGGGTAACCGCCGGGTCGCCCCGGCGGCCCACCCGCCAGCGTCCGTGGCGACCTCGCCGGTCACCGGCCCCAGCCTCCGCACGCCGCGCCAACCCACCCCACAACCATACCACCGTGCGTACCACCCGCATACAGGTCATCGTCATCGGGGGTGGCCCCGCCGGCCTCGAAGCCGCGTGGGCCGCCGCGAATCTGCTGCCAAGCCGTCCGTCCGGTTCGCAACGAGCCGCGACCCTGAGGGAGCGATCTTC
Organism: Phycisphaerales bacterium; assembly: GCA_036732005.1. Taxonomy (GTDB): domain Bacteria; phylum Planctomycetota; class Phycisphaerae; order Phycisphaerales; family UBA1924; genus UBA1926. The sequence goes on along the minus strand of DAINDF010000001.1, from coordinate 330,390 downwards.
TCTTCACAGCGCCACAGCTCCGCTCCCTCACGGTCTCGGCTCGTCTGATCATCGTGGCTTGTCCGACGGCGTTCCCACGGTCGCCCTGGTCACCCTCGATCCCGCGAAGATCGGCGAGATGTCCTGCAACCCCGCCATCGGCGGGCTCGCCAAGGGCCAACTCGTCCGCGAGATCGACGCGATGGGCGGGCTCATGGGCCTGCTCGCCGACGCCACCGGCATCCATTTCAAAGTCCTGAACACCTCCAAGGGCCCCGCCGTTCACGGCCCGCGCTGCCAGTCCGACAAGGTCGCCTACGCCGAGGCCGCCCGGGCCGTCATCGCCGCCCGTTCCGAGATCGCCGTTATCGGGGGCGCCGTCGACTCGATCCGGGTGGAAGGCGACCGCGTCACCGCCGTCGGCGTGCGCACGCCCGAGGGCCAACTCGTCCTGGAAGCCCCCGCCGTCGTCCTCACCACCGGCACCTTCATGCGGGGCCTCATGCACACCGGGGAATCCAGGACCCCGGGCGGGCGGCACGGCGAGGCCCCCGCCGGCCCGATCTCGGACACGCTCCGCGCCCTCGGCTTCGAACTGGGCCGGCTCAAGACCGGCACCCCGCCCCGACTCAAGCGCGACACCATCGACTGGGAGAGCCTCCCCATCCACCCGGGCGACGACGACCCCCAGCCCTTCAGCGACCTCTCCACCCTCATCCTCCCGGATTCCCCGTTCCCCATTCCCCACTCCCCATTCCCCGTTCTCCCCCAGGTCGACTGCCGCCAGACCCACACCACGCCCGAGGCCCACGACCTCATCCGCGCCAACATCCACCGTGCCCCGATGTTCAGCGGGCAGATCGAGTCCGTCGGCCCCCGATACTGCCCCAGCATCGAGGACAAGACCGTGCGCTTCGCCGACCGTGAATCCCACGGCGTCTACCTCGAGCCCGAGAGCCTCCGCACCGACTGGGTCTACTGCAACGGCATCGCCACCAGCCTCCCCGCCGACATCCAGGACGCGATCGTGCGCACGATGCCCGGCTGCGCCAACGCCCACATCTACCGCTACGGCTACGCGGTCGAGTACGACATGGTCCGTCCCCACCAGATCCGCGCCACGGGCGAGACCCACGCGGTGGGGGGGCTCTTTCTCGCCGGGCAGATCAACGGCACCAGCGGCTACGAGGAGGCCGCCGCCCAGGGCCTCATCGCCGGCATCAACGCCGCCCGCCTCGCGCGGGGAGAGGCCCCGGATTTCATGCTGGGGCGAGACGAGGCCTACCTCGGCGTGCTGATGGACGACCTCGTGACCAAGACCCCCGTCGAGCCCTACCGGATGTTCACCAGCCGCGCTGAGCACCGGCTCCTGCTCCGCGCCGACAACGCCGCCGATCGGCTCACGCCGATCGCCCTGCGCCTGGGCTTGCTCGAGCACTCCGAACTGGGACGCCGCCGCGCCGCGCAGCATCGAACGCGGAGCGAGCAACGCGAGGCCGTCTTCCGGCAGGCCGACCGGGCCCGTGTCAACGGCGTGCCGCTCCGCGACGCGGCCCGTGGCGAGGGCTTCACCGTCGCCGACCTCCGCCGGCACCTCGCCCCCCTCGCCGCCGACGAGGCGGTCTGGCGGTCCGCCCACGCCGAGCTCCGCTACGCCCCGTACATCGCCCGGCAGCGGGCCGATGTCGCGCGTCAGGCCGCGATGGAGCACCGCCGAATCCCGGCGCACCTCTCGTTCGCCGAGATCCAGGGCCTCCGCGCCGAGGCGAGGCAGGCCCTCTCCCGCTTCCGCCCCGAGACCTACGGGCAGGCCGCCAGGCTCGAGGGCGTGACCCCCGCCGATCTCGCGCTGCTCACCATCCACGCCTCACGCAATCGAGGTCCCAGGCCCTGACCCCGGGCCCCGGCGTGCCATTCACCCGAGCGCCGCACGCCCCATCGGCATCTCGAACCGGTCCCGAGTCCGGCAGTAGGAGAGCCCGCCCATCCGCCCGATCGCGTCCAACGCGTCCAGGTCCGTGTGGAAACGCTCGTTCATCAGCCCGTCCCGCACGAACACCGCGAGCACCCGCCCGATCACGATGTTCCCGCCCCCGGCCTGACCCGGGTTTGTCCGGATCACCTGCGTCGTCTCGCACTCGAACGAAACCGGCGACTCGGCGACCCGAGGCGCGCGCACGCGCTGCGACGGCCCCGCCGACACCCCCACGAGATCGAACTCGCTCTCGCCGAACGGCAGCGCCTCCCCAGCCCCGGCCACCTGCCGCGCGAGCGCGTGCGTCGAGACATTCACCACGAACTCCCCGGTGCCCCCCTCCGACACGGGCTTGGCGTTCCGCAGCGTGTCCTTCTCCGTCCCGTCCGGGTTGTTCGCCGGGCAGAACATCAGCATCATCGGGTTCGACCCGATCGCCGTGAAGAACGAGAAGGGCGCGAGGTTCGTCACCCCGGTGGTCGAGACCGTCGAGACCAGCGCGATTGGCCGCGGCGTCACCAGCCCGATCAGCAGTTTGTACCGCTCGGCGATCCCCAGATCCTCGGGTGTCAGTTCCATCCCCGACGGTAGCCGCCGGCAGTCCTCCCGCGGCGGGCAAGAAAAAGGCCGAACAGCGTTTGCTGTCCGGCCTGGGGTTCCCCGGGGGTCGGTGGTCGGCACCCGTGATCCGCAACCCGTTGCTGGGGGGTTCAGGTCGCGGCAGGGCCAACCGGGCTGGGGTCAATGACCCCCCGGGCTGTGGTTCCTCTCTCCGACCTCAAAAGCGAAGGCCCGGTTGTCCGGTCACGCGGCTCTCAAGAAAAATCTCGTGACTGCCGTGAGTGGATGCCCGGGGCCCGGCGGCGCACAATCCACCCGTGCCAAACCCCGATCCGACGCTCTCCTGGGCCGGCCTACTGGCCCGGTGCACCGAGTTTGCCCGCCAGGCCGTGGCTCTCCCCACAACCGGTGATCTGGGGCGGTTCCGCGAGGCCGTCCCGGCGATGATCACCCTGCACGCGGTCACCCACGCCCTCGGCGACCTGGAGTTGGTCGACGCCGACGAGGTGCCGCTCGCGCTGGACCGGGCGGAGATCTTGATCTCGGAAGCGGGCGAGGCGATCCTCCGGATCTGGGGGGGGCACCCGATTCCGGCGGGGGTCAAGGCGTTGCTCACGGATGCCGCCGAGGCCCTTGAGGCCCGCCTGCCCCCCGCCTGGGTGCTCGAGTGGGTAGTTGCAGCCGAGGAGGTCCGGGTCGGTCACCCCGGCGATCTCGCGGCGGGGCTGGCCGCTGCAGGGGTTGTGGCGGATCTGTACCTGCCCACCCCTGGCATTCCGTTGTTCGCCGGGTCGGTCGCGGCGACGCTGATCGCGCCCGGCCCAGGGTTGCCCGATGGGCGGGTGATCGCTGCCATTGCCGCCCTTCTGGGCGACGGCGTTGAGGGCCCGTTCGAGGTCGACCGCCCGCGCCAGGTCTATCGGCAGTTCGACTTCGGGCAGGGCGGACCGGTGCGGGATGTCGTGGTCGAGTTGGACGCCGCGGGCGTGCCGGGCCAGCCGCTGCTCGTGGCGGCGTTGCTGGCGGGGGAGGTGCAGCCCGTGCCGATGCCGCCCCGGTCGGCGGTTCGCCTGGAGCCGCTCCCGGTGGTCGACGAGACCACTTTCGGGGATGCGGGCTGATCAGGCGCGTTCGGCCACGAGGGTGACGATCCCGTGCGGCTCGACCTCGATCTCGGCGGAGTCGCCCGCGTGCGCCCAAACAGGGTCGATCGGCCTTTCGAGGGCGTCGCACCGGGTGAAACGCCGGACGGGGAGCCGCCAACGCACCAAGGGGGTCCCGCCCACGCCACGGGTCTCGATCAGGCGGAGCACGAGACGGGCGGGATCATCCTCGGCCGGCTTGAGGGCGGTGATCTCGAGGCGTTGCCCCGGGGCTTCCGTGACCTCGACGGGGGCCCAGCGCCGCCCGCCGGCGCCGATGACGCGGAGCGGGGCGTTGAGCGACTCGGCCTCGCGGTCGACCTCGGCGGCCCGCCAGTTGCCGTCGTGAGGCAGGAGGCTGTAGGTGACCGTGCCCTGGTCGCGGCCGGCGGTCGGGTCGGGGTGCGAGGGCGCTCGGAGCAGGGAGAGGTGCATCCGTCCCCCGTGGCACCCGTGCCCGAAGCGCCCCGTGTTGAGGAGGGCGAGGCCCCGGCCCGGCTCGCCGAGGTCCATCCAGCGGTGGGCGCACACTTCGAACATCATCCGCTCGGACATCGTGTCGCGTGTGGTCGGCCGCTCGATGAACCCGCCCTGGATTTCGTAGGACGCCCGGGCTGCGCGGATGCCTGTCGACATCTCGGCGCGGAGCAGGCGGTGGCGCTCGTTCCACTGGTACCAGGTCACGATGTCGAGGCGGGGTGAGCCCGCGTCGAGGCGGAAGACCTGGGCGATCTTGCTGGCGTCGCCGATCGTGCGCACGACCTCGATCTCTGCGCGCAGCGGGGAGTCGATCCGCACGCGCCAGGAATCGGCGGGGCTCTCGTTGGCCCAGAGCGGTTCCTCCTCGGTGTAGGCGTCGAGGTCCCACGCGTCCCAGTTCATGGGGATGTCGCGGTAGAGGACGAGCCGGTTGAGGGGTTGCTCCGCGAGTTCTGGCCCGCCGATCCGCCGCAGCGACGCCACGCGGCCTGAGCGGTCGATGCGTGCCTCGATCAGCCCGTTGCGGAGCACGCCCTCGGGCGAGATCTCGACGGGGTGGGGCGTCGGCCCGGATTCGAGCGGCGCGACACCAAGGGCCGGGACGCGCTCCGCCCATCGCAGCGTCCCGCGGTGCTCGACGACGCCCGAGCGCGTGGAGGACGCCGGGTTGAGCACCGCGAGGGGTTCGCCCTTCTCGGCGGAATCCGCCCATGCCGCGAGTGAGGCAGCGATTGTCTGCAGGGCCGCGCCGCGGACTTCGGCCAGTTGGCCCCGGCACTGGTCGTATACCCGGGTGATCGATGAGCCGGGCAGGATGTCGTGGAACTGCTGGAGCAGGAGGAGTTTCCAGGCGGCGTCGAGTCGGGCGGCGGTGCGGGTCGCGTGGGTGGGGTCGGGGGGCGTCGGCCCGGCGAACGCGAGCACCTCCGCGAGGCGGAGCGAGAGCTCGAGTTCGCGGTTGGCCGCCTTGAGCCAGGCGTGTGTGGTGAGTGTGCCGCGGTGGAGTTCGAGGTATTGCTCGCCCTCGACGCGTGGGAGGCCGCTCGGGAGGGTCTCGTCGAGCGAGCGGAGGGCCTGGCGGAACTCGCCGAGGACGCCGTGGCGAAGGGGGGGGAGCGCGGGGTGAGAGGCCGCGAGGTCCACGGCCTCGGCCTGCTCGAGTGTTGGCCCGCCGCCGCCGTCGCCGAAGCCGTAGGGGTGGAGGAAGGGCTGGGGGGCAGCCGTGGCGTCGGGGTGGGGGCGGAGGTTGGCGAGGGTGCGTCGCAGTTCCTTCGGGGCGTTGGTGCAGTTGTAATCGTGGTTCGGGGTGTTGTGGGCGAGCACCTCGGCGCCGCCCAGCCCGCTCCAGCGGTGATTCGTGAACGCGTACGGGGTCGCCTGGTTCCAGGAGAGCTTGTTGGTGATGAAGAGGTCAAGGCCCGTGGCGCGCATGATCGTGGGCAGGCATGCGGGGAAGCCGAAGGTGTCCGGGAGGTAGAGCGTGTGCTGCCTTCCCCGCTTGTCGCCGAAGCGGGAGCGCCAGTATCGGTCCGCGTGGAGCACCTGGCGGATGAGCGACTCGGCGGAGGGGACATTCGCGTCCGGCTCGACCCACATGCCGCCCATCGGCGTGAAGCGTCCCTCGGCGACGCGTCGGGAGAGGCGGTCGAAGACCTCGGGGGCGTCGTGCTCGAGCCAGGCGTACTGCTGGGCCTGGGAGCAGATGAACGAAGCGCCGGGGTGGCGGTCCATCACCTCGAGGGCATTGGTCCAGGATCGGACGATCTTGCGGCGTGTCTCCTCCAGGGGCCACAGCCAGGCCGTGTCGATGTGGGCGTGCCCGACGGCGATGCCCCGGGCGTTGGGGGCCTCGTGTGTGTGAAGGGCCCGCTCAAGGATCGCGCGGGCGGCGTCGGCGGTGCGTTCGACGGCGCGATCGTCGACGGCCCGGGTTGCCTCGGCGAGCGCGTCGAACAGCGTGCGGGCCTCGGGCGAGGCGGGGTCGAGTTCGTCCAGCAGGCGTGCCGCGAACCGGTAGACCGTGACCAGCCTGCGAACGGGCTCGTTCCGTGCGGCGAGGCAGGCGAGCACGAGGTGCCCTGGGTCGGCCGAGCGCCAGCGGTCGTGGGTGTCGGAGATGTCCCAGTCGAAGGTGGAGATGCCGAATGGGTGGTTGCAGGCCGCCTCGATGTAGACCTCGATCGGCGTGCCGGCGGGCTTGGGGGGGAGTTCGACCGAATCGCGGTTGTTGTCGAGGCCGCGACCGGGAAGCCCGTCGATCCAGACGGTGCACTCCGTGCGCGTGCTGAAACGAAGGTCGAGCGGTCGACCCCGGTGATCCGGGTAGACGCCCCGCAGGCGGAACCAGCAGGTGCTCCATGCCGGGCCCCATCGCCACCCGAGTTTGACCGGTTGGAACGGCGAGGCCGAGGCGATGTCGAACGGGACGCGGGCGGCTGTCTGCCAGGCGGCGATTTCGAGAGGGCTGGGTTCGCCCCAGACCGCGGGCTCGAGCACGGTGGTCAGGAAGCGGGAGAACCTCCCCCGGAGTATCTCGATCTCGTGGCGCGGGCCTCGGCTCGGTTCGGGCATGGGCGCAGCGTAGCGGGCGGGTTCGGCGGTTGGCGCGGTACGCTCGTGGCCTGGTGCAAAGGAGGCCCGCATGAGCGAGCGTGATGACAGCCCGGTGATCGAGCCTCCCCCTGTCCCTCCGGACGCGGGGCGCGGCCCGGCCGTCGAGGCCGGTTCGGCCGAGGGGGCCGCGCCACCGGCGTCGCTGCCCGAGGCCACGACTCCGGCGGGCCCCTCCCCCAAGCGGCGGCTGCTCTCGCTTGACGCGTTCCGCGGGTTCGACATCGCCGCGATGCTGTTCGTCAATATGACCTGGGACCGGTCGGTCTTCCACCCGCAGTTCTTCCATGTCGAGTGGAACGAGCCCGCTCAGGGGGCGACCTTCACCGACCTGGTCTTTCCCTGGTTCTTGTTCATCATGGGCTGCGCGATCCCGCTCTCGGTCCGATCGGGGCGCGGCAAGGGCAAGCGGTGGGGGGGCGTGATGCTCGCGGGGCTTCGCCGGGCGCTCGTGCTCTACCTGCTCGGGGTCATGCTCACGGTCGCGTCGGGGGCCTCGTCAACCCCGCTCGCGTGGACCGATCTGCTGAAGTGGAACATCCTTCAACTCATCGGCGTGGGGTATCTCGTCGCGCTCGGCGTCTTCCTGATGCCGCGATGGGCCCAGGTCGGGTTCGTCATCGCCGTTCTGCTCGGCAAGTGGGGCTTGATGACGCTGGTTTCCTGGGACTGGGTCAGCGGGCTCGTCGCGGCCCGGGGCCCTACCGGCGCGCCGGTCGGCGCCGGTACATGGGAGCATTTTGACGCGATCAAACGCGTGCTCAACCTCGAGCATCTCGAGCCGGGCTGGACACGGTGGGTCGGCGGGTGGCTGGGCATGTCGCAGCAGTTCCTTCCCTGCGCCGCGATCGCGGTGCTGGGGGGGTGGGCCACCGAGATGCTCACGGGGCCCGGGCGGGCGTGGGCCAGGGTGTGCTCGGTGCTGGGGTTTGGCGCGGCGTTGACGGGGGCGGCGTATGCGCTGCAGTGGGGCTATGACCCGGCGGGTGGGGGGCTGCTCGGTCAGTTCACTGTGCCGTTCAGCAAGTGGTTCTTCAGCCCGGCGTACTGCCTGCTCAGCGCGGGGACGGGGGTGCTGCTGCTCGTCGCGTTCTACCTGGTCATCGACGCGTGGAAACTCACCACGGCGCTCGTGCTGCGGGTCTGGGGGCTCAACGCGATCGTGCTGTATGTAGGGGCGGAGCTCTCGTTCAAGACGATCTTCAGCAAGTGGCTCATCTCGCACCCGGGCGGTGAGGGGCAGACCGACTCGCTCGCCGGGGGGTTCATCGCGTGGGTGACGCAATGGACGGGGTCGGCCGCGGTGGGGGGGTGGGCCTTCGTGCTGACCTGGCTCGCGGGCTGGTGGTGGGTGTGCTGGTGGATGTACCGGCGGCAGCTGTTCGTGCGTGTGTGAGGATCAGATAGCGCGGTTCGGCGGGAGCAGGACATTGGCCAGGAGCAACCCCGTAGCGAGCGAGAGCGCGATGACGACGGCCAGCACCGCGGCCTGCAGGCCCTGGACCGCCTGCTGATCGAGGAAGGCCGAGAGCGAACGGAATCCGATCGCCCCCGGCACGAGCAGCATGATGCCCGGGAGGGCGCAGACGCCCGCGGGCTTGTTGGCGCGGATGGCCCTGAGGTTGGCGAGCACGCCGACGACGATCGCCCCGATCCCCACGCCGAGCTGGGTTCCGGTGTGCTCACCCGCGTACCGGGCGGCGAGGAACCCGCAGACGGAGACCGCCGCGACGGCGGGGAGGTCGCTCGGGGCGGCGTTGAAGAGGATCAGGAGGGCGGCCGGGGCGAGGGCGAGGGCGATCCACTCGGTCCACGCGGGGAGTGTCGCGGGGTCCACCGGGAGGGAGGGCAGGATGGCGGAGGCGACGGCGTCCCCGGCCGCGACGCCGAAGGCGATGGTCGCGAGGGTCGCCGCGGCGGCGATCAGGCGGGCCGAGCCGGCGACGATGTTGCGGGTGGCGATCTCGCTGACGGCGATGGTGAGAGAGAGGCCCGGGATCAGGGCGATGAGCCCGGAGATCACGACGGTGTCGGCGTCGGCGCCGCCGAGCAGGGGGGCGAGCAGCCCGGCGACGACGGCGACAAGACCGCCCGCGGCGAAGTCGATGACGCGGACCAGGCGGCGCACTCTCGCGGCGACCAGTGCGAGCAGCCCGACCGCCACGCCGGCGAGAGTGGCCAGCGCCAGTTCACGCCATCCACCCCCGAAGAAGCGGGCCGCGGTGGCGGCGGCGACCCCGGTCGCGAGGACCCGGAGCGTCACGGGCCAGCGGTGCGGGGAGGCGAGGGCCGCGGCGGTCTCGATGCGTCCTTGGGCGGCGTCGATCTGACCGGCGGAGACGCGTTGGAGGACCGCGTCAAGCCGGGTGAGGCGGTCGAGGTTGACCTCGGCGGACTCGACGCGGACGAGGCGGGTGACATTGTGCTGTCCCTCCCCGATGGAGGCGAAGACGGCGGTGGGGGTGGCGAAGAACTCCGCGTGGACCCCGAGGCGGGCGGCGCACACCGACATCGCCTGTTCGAGGCGGTGGGCCGGCGTCCCGTGGGCGGCGAGGGCCCGCGACATCTCGACGATGAACTCGGCGGTCTCCGGATCGCTCGGGTGTGGGGGCACGGGCGATCGTACCGCGTTCTCCGGGGTCCTCCTTGCTGACTGCGGCGGCCCGGGCGGTATTCAAGAACGGATGCACCCCGGCCGATGCGCTAGAGTCTTCGCCCGATCCGGGCCGGGTATCGGCCAACCGGGCGGCGGCGATCGGCACTCCAGAGGTTTGCGATGCTCAAGAGAACCCACAACTGCGGCGAGCTGCGCGAGCAGCATGTTGGCCAGACCGTCACCCTCAACGGATGGGTGAACTCCTACCGGGATCACGGCACCGGCCTGATCTTCGTGGACCTGCGCGACCGCTACGGCCTCACCCAGGTGGTCTTCGACCGGGAGGACGCGAGCCAGGAACTGCTGGACCAGGCGGACAAGCTGCGCAACGAGGACTGCCTGGCCGTGCGGGGCAAGGTCCGCATCCGCGACGGCGGCCCGAACCCCAAGCTCGCCACCGGGAAAGTCGAGGTCGTCGTCGAGTCGCTGGAGGTGCTTTCGAAGACCGCCAACCCTCCGTTCCTTCCGGACGACAAGGGCCCGCTGCCCAACGAGGAGCTGAGACTCCGATACCGCTACATGGACCTGCGCCGGCCCGCGATGCAGCGCGTGCTGATGGTGCGTCACCGCGTCGCGCAGTTCACGCGTAGGTTCTTCGACGGGCAGGGGTTCCTCGAGGTCGAGACCCCGATGCTCACCAAGAGCACGCCGGAGGGGGCCCGTGACTTCATCGTCCCGAGCCGGCTGCAGCCGGGATCCTGGTACGCCCTGCCGCAGAGCCCTCAGCTCTTCAAGCAGATCCTCATGGTCTCCGGGTTCGATCGCTACATGCAGATCGTGCGGTGCTTCCGCGACGAGGACCTTCGTGCCGACCGCCAGCCCGACTTCACCCAGATCGATCTCGAGATGTCCTTCGTCGACCGCGAGTCCGTGCTCGAGACCATGGAGGCCTTCGCGAGGTCGCTCTGGAAGGAGATCCTGGGCGTCGACATCCCCCCCCTCGAACGAATCACCTACCGCGAGGCGATGGACCGGTACGGCAGCGACCGCCCCGACCGCCGGTACGGCCTCGAACTCGTCGACATCTCCGACCTCGCCGCCAAGACCGATTTCAAGGTCTTCCGGGGCGCGCTCGAGCAGCCCCGGGGCGTCGTCAAGGCGATCCGCGTTCCGGGCGGGGCGGAGAAGCTCACCCGGAAGATCACCGACGGATACTCCGAGTTCGTCAAGCAGTTCGGCGCGGGCGGGGTGCCGACGGCCAAGTGCGTCGCGGCGGACGGGGGCGTCAGGCTCGACACGGGCGTCGCCAAGTTCATCGAGCCCATCGCCGGCGAGCTTGTCGCCCGCCTCGGGCTGCAGCCGGGCGACCAGGTTTTCTTCGGCGCCGACAGTTACGCGGTCGTTTCCAAGGCGTTGGGTGAGTTGCGTCAGAAGGTCGCCCGCGACCTGGACATGATCCCCGAGGGCGCGTGGTCGTTCTGCTGGGTGATCGACTTCCCGATGTTCGAATGGGACAAGGAGACCAAGCGGTTCTACGCGCTGCACCACCCGTTCACCGCCCCCAACCCCGACCAGGTCGAGGCCTTCATGGCCGCCGACATCTCCGACATCGACGCGGTCGAGAGCGTGGTCTCGGCGGGTTACGACATGGTGGTCAATGGTTCGGAGATCGGTGGCGGGTCAATCCGTATCCACCGCCAGGATTTGCAGCGCAAGGTGTTCAACCTGATCGGGCTGAGCGAGCAGGAGGCGAAGGCCAAGTTCTCGTTCCTGCTGGAGGCCCTCTCGTTCGGCGCACCGCCCCACGGCGGGATCGCGTTCGGGCTCGACCGGCTCATCATGCACCTCGCCGGCGTGGACAGCATCCGCGATGTCATCGCGTTCCCCAAGACGCAGACCGGGGCCGATGTGATGTGCGACGCCCCGAGCCCGGTGGACGCCAAGCAGCTCGAGGAGTTGTTCGTCGCGAGCACCTGGGACCCGGACAAGGCCCCGAAGAAGGCGTGACCCGGCCCGGCGTCGAACCGCTGGCGGCCCCTCCGGGCCCCCGGCTAGACTGCGCGTATGAAGATCTACCAGGTTGACGCGTTCACCTCCCGCCTGTTTTCCGGCAACCCCGCCGCGGTGGTGCCGCTTGAGGTGTGGGCCCCGGACGACAAGCTGCTCGCGATCGCGGCGGAGAACAACCTCTCCGAGACCGCGTTCTTCGTGAAGCGGAACGACCCGGGGAGCGACTACCACCTCCGCTGGTTCACCCCCGAGGTGGAGGTCAAGCTGTGCGGGCACGCGACGCTCGCCAGCGCCCATGTGCTCTTCGAGCACCTGGGGCACAAGGGCGACTCGATCACCTTCAGCACGCAGCACTCGGGCAATCTCATCGCCACGAAGCAGGCCGACACGATCACGCTCGATTTCCCGGCGAGGCCCTGCGAGCCGGCGGAGGTGACGACGGCGCTGGTCCGCGCCCTGGGCCGGCAGCCGGCCGAGGTGTACCGCAGCGCGACCAACCTGCTGTGCGTGTTCGAGAGCAAGAAGGATGTTCACGAGGTCGAGCCCGATCCGAAGGCCCTCATGGCGATCGACGCGTTCGGCGTGATCGCGACCGCCCCGGGGGCCTCGCACGACTTTGTGAGCCGCTACTTCGCCCCCAAGGCCGGCGTGCTCGAGGATCCTGTCACCGGCTCGGCGCACTGCACGCTCGCGCCCTACTGGGCTAAGCGTCTGGGCAAGAACCGCCTCGCCGCGAGGCAGGTCTCAAGGCGGGGCGGCGAGATGGTCTGCGAGGTCGAGGGCGACCGCGTCCGCATGATCGGCAAGGCGGTGACCTTCCTCGAGGGCACCATCCGCATCTGATCCGCTGCCGCCAAGGACCCGGGGCCCGACCCGATGCCCAGACGCGCCTACCCGCTGATGAAGAACCGGTGGGCCGCGCTCGCGGTCGTGCTTGTCGCCGCGGCGCTGTCCTATGTCGCCCGCGGCCCGGGGGTGGTCGGGGGCGTGTCGCCCTCCTTCGAGGCGGCGATCGCGTCGAGGCAGTCGGGTGTCATGGTCGACCTCTCGGCGCGGGTTGTCCGCGTGCTCCCCGATGACAACGAGGGCAGCCGGCATCAGCGCGTGCTTCTGGCGGTCGAGCCGCCCGTTGGGGGTGTGGAGACCGTCCTTGTCGCGCACAACATCGATCTGGCCCCCCGCGTCCCGTGGGTCGAGGGGGACACGATCACGGTTCGGGGGCAGTACGAGTGGAACGACAAGGGCGGGGTGATCCACTGGACGCACCACGACCCCGGCCGCCGGCGCGAGGGCGGATGGATCGAGCACCGGGGCAGGCGGTACGAGTGAGCCTGCTCAGGGGCTGTTGACCCAGATCGTCGATCCGCTTTCGGCGTCGCGCCGGCCCAGCACGCAATCGGCGATCACCGCGCCCACATCCTCCGGAGCCAGACAGGCCTCGCGGGGGAGCGCCGATTCCGGGATGATCGACCGCAGCAGCGGGGTCTCCACCGCCCCGGGCGCTACGCAGAACACCCGAACGGCGCTCTGGGCCCCGAGCTCGTTGGCCAGCCCCTTTGTCAGCGTGTTCAACGCGGCCTTGGCGCCTCCGTAGACGCCGAGCCCTGGGAACGGGTCGGCGCTCGCCCGGCTCGACACATTGACGATGCGCCCGCCCTCCGCGGCCTGCATCAGGCGGAGGCAGCCGATGAGCAGCAGCACCGGGCCGATCGTGTTGACCGCGAAGATCTGGGCCACATCCTCGGGCGTGTGCGCCGCCACGGGCTTCAGCGGGGTCCACCCCGCGTTGTTCACCAGGGCGTCGAGCCGGCCGAACTGCGAAACCACCCGAGACGGCAGCGCCAGCGCCTGGGCGGGGTCGGCCACATCCGCGCCCAGGGCCGCCCAGTCCCGTCCTTCTTCGCCCAGCGTTGCGCCGGCGTCGCGGAGCACCGACTCGCGCCGGCCCACCATCGCGATGCGGTAACCCGCGCTCGCGAGCAGGCGGGCGGTCGCCAACCCGATCCCCGTCCCGGCGCCCGTGATGAGCGCGACCGGGCGTGCGTCTGACATATCCATGCCCTTTCCGAAGTCAGGCGGATGAGGAGAAAGGCCCGGGTCGCCGCCCGGGCCGGGTGTTGCGTTCTGGCTCGGAGAAGATCGTCAGCCCGGCAGAGTCACCGCCACGGGCCGGCCGTCCTTGCCCGAACCGGTCAACTCGGTGCCGTCCGGCAGGAAGATGCGCACATGGAGCGTGCGGTCGGGCCTTGGCATGTTCCCCTCGCTGGCGGCGGCGGAAACGATGACCTTGTCGCCCACGATCTCCGAGGTGTAGGTGGTCCGCAGGTATTCCCCGGACCGGAATCCCCAGCCCTCGCCAGCGTCCTCGTAGAGCGTACCGCTCGACACGCCGCTCGCGTCTGGGTAGACGATCAGCGTCAACTCGTCCCGCTGGTCGGGCCGGTCGCCGAAGTGCTGGTGCACCGGGCCGGTCGCGATGATCGAACCCGGCTTGATGTACAGGGCGGGCTGGTCGGGGTCCTTGCTGTCGCGTCCGCCGTCGAACGAGGGGAAATCGAACGGCATCCACGGGAGCCCGTCGCTCGTCCTGGGCAGGATGTGGACCCGCTCGCGGCCCGGCGTGACATGGGCCGCGACGAGGAGCCCGTCGCCCAGCAGGTAGGAATCGTCCTCGCTCCGCAGGGCCGGGTCGGCGGGATCGGCGAAGAAGGTCGGGCGGGCGATCGGGAGACCGGTGCGGTGCGTTTCTTCAAACAGCGTGTACAGATGCGGGATGAGGCGGTACCGCCGCTCGATCGCCCGGCGAACGGTCGCTTCGACCTCCTCACCGAAGGCCCAGGGTTCCTTGTCGATGTTCCCCTTCGCGGTGTGCCCTCGCGCGAACGGCATCAGGGCCCCGAAGCCCATCCACCGCGCGAACATCGGGCCGTCGCCGTCCCCCGCGAACCCGCCAATATCCGGCCCGCAGAACGGCTGGGCCGAGAGCGAGAGGTTGAGCATCATCGGGATCGAGACATCAACATGGTACCAGTTCGCGGTGTTGTCCCCGGTCCAGGTGGCGCCGTACCGATGCCCGCCGATGTAGTTGGCCCGGCTCAGCACGAAGGGCCGCTTGTCGGGGTTGGCGGCCATGACGCCCTCCCGCGAGGCCTTGACCATCAGCATCCCGTAGACATTGTGGAACCGCGCGTGCGGGCCCGGGCCGCCGAGTTCCGGGTCGGCCCGGTGCAGGTTGTCCTCGGGCATCGTTTTGGTCGGCACATTGAAGACGGCCGGCTCGTTCATGTCGTTCCAGACGCCGTCGATCCCGGTCGCCATGAAGTCGTGGTAAAGCCCGGCCCACCACTCGCGGACCGCCTTGTTCGTGTAGTCGGGGAAGACACACTCGCCGGGCCAGACATAGCCCGTGTATTCCGTGCCGTCCGCCCGCTTGACCCAGACATCCCGCTCCGTTCCGGTGTCGTGCACGAAGTACCCCGGCTGGTTGGCGACGCCCGGGTCGATCATCCAGACATTCGAGAACCCGATCGAGTCGAGGTACGCGTTCAGCCCGGCGGGATCGGGGAACTGCTCGGCGTCCCAGGTGAAGACCTTGAAGTCGTCCATGTAGTCGATGTCCATCCAGATCACATCCGCGGGGATCTGCTTGTCGCGGAAGGCCTCTGCCACCTCCCGCACCCGCGCGTCCGGGTTGTACGAGTAGCGGCACTGGTGATAGCCCACGGCCCACTTCGGGGGCATCTCGATCGTCCCGGTCAGGGCGCCGAGCTTGGTCATCACCTCCTGCGGCGTCGGGCCCTCGATCACGATCACGGGGTGCTCGCGGCCCGCGGAGCGGAAGACGATGTCCTCCGTCAGATCGATCTCGACCCGATAGGTCGTGTCCGCCAGCACGCCGAACGCGCTCCCGTCGGGGCGCAGCGCAAGCACCCACGGGTGCGAGGTGTAGAGGTTCGGATACGAGTCGTCGTAGCCGTACGCGTCGTAGTTCCAGCACTCCGTCACGCGTCCGTTTCTGAGGAGCGGGCCCGCCGCCTCGCCTGTTCCGTACAGGCTCGTCCCGGGCTCGATGTCGATCGTCGTCACGAAGCGGTCATCGCCGTGGAGCACGGACGGACCCCGGCCGAACGCGGGCACGACCTGGGTGCCTTCTCCCGACGCCTGTGCCCGGGCGGGCGTGAGCAGGGCCATCGAGGGGATCCGGTCCGCCTTCGCCTTGGGGCTGGGGTGATACTGCACCACCCCGTCGCCAATCACCTCGGCCACAATCTGGGCTGATACAGATTGGCACAGGCACGAAACCGCCAACCCGGCGAACAAGGCGACCATCCCCGGAAAAGAACGCGTCTGGATCCGCATCATCAACTCCAGTCTCTGGGCCCGATCTCGGCTGACGGCCCCCGGGCCGCCGGTATTTGCCGGCACGGCTCATCCCACACCGGAAAACCGTCGAATCGGACTCTGTGCAGGGGTATGGTAAGCCCCGTCGGACCCGCCCGGGTCTTCTGTGTAGACCATCGGGGCGGCTTCGGTCCGTCTAATCTGTCTGGGGTGGGGCTGGGGGCCCCAGCCCGAGGAGCCGGGGAGTTCAGCCATGGGTCGATACGCGGCTGTCGCGTTGCTGTCGCTTGCGGGGGCGGTCTCGTCCGTCGCCGCCGCCGAGCGGGTCATCCTTCAGTATTTCGAGACCGAGTGGGACGACATCGAGCGTCGCGTGCCCGACATCTTCAAGGCCGGGTACCGCGCCGTCTGGCTGCCTCCTCCGTCCAAGGCCTCTGATCCGTTCAGCGCCGGCTACGACACCTTCGATCGCTTCGATCTCGGCAAGCCGCCGCTCATCGACAATTCGGGCAGCCGCGCGCGCACCGCGTACGGCACCGAGGCCACCTTCCTGGCCATGGTCGAGGAACTCAACCGCGCCGATGTGCTCGTGTACATCGATGCGGTGCTCAACCACAACTCCGGGCGGTCGGGCAGCGACGCCTTCCTCGCCGACGGGGGCTACCCCGGGTTCTGGATCCCGCGTGAGAATCCGCCCCGGAACAAGCTCCCCACCGACGACTGGGGCGATTTTCACTCCGGAAACGCGCAGGGATACCGCCAGAGCGAGAACCCGGGCGCCCCCAACTACGACCTGTGGCGGGGCGACCTGGTCGCGCTGATCGACATCCAGCAGGATCGATCGAACCAGTTCATCCGCCAGCCGACCCAGGCGGGCAACCCCGCGAACATCCCCGCGGGCAACATCCGTAACCAGCCAGATCCCGACAACGCCAGGTTCTACCCCGACCAGGTCCTCCAGCAGGACATCTTCGTCAACCCCCCGTCGGCCCACAGCGGCAGCGACCTCGTTATCCGCTACCGGTTCAACCTCAACGACCCCAGCCGGGGCGATCCGGTCGCCGAGGATTCGAACGGATACCTCAGACGCTGGCTGCACTGGATGCTCGAGGTCAACGGCGTGGACGGCTACCGCCTCGACGCCTCCAAGCATGTGTTCCCCTGGTGGTGGGACCAGCACTTCGACTCGGCCGTGTTCCAGGCACGCACCCGCCCCGACGGCGTCCGCGTCACCCCGTTCTCGTTCGGCGAGAATGTCACCGGGAACTTCGATATCCTGAACAACTACTACCGCAAGGACGCCTTCGCCAACCGCGACGCCCTCGACCTTCAGGGCGCCGCCCGGCTCCGCGAACTCGTGAACGCTGGCGGGTTCGGCTCGTGGGCCAACATCTTCGCCAACGCCGACAACGGGCATCTCGACCAGGCCGACGACGGCTTCCAGAACGGGTCCGCCGGCGTCATGCATGTCTACAGCCACGACAACGGGACCCAGGGCAGCGGCGGCTCGCTCCCGCCGCTCCCGACCGCACGCCAGCAGGGCTGGTTCGCCCACGCCTACATGCTCATGCGCCCGGGCAACTCGATTGTCTATCACCACGGTCGCGGCCTCCCGCGCTCCTCCGGCTTCTTCCCGCGGGAGGGCGTCCCGGTCGCGCTCGGCTGGAACCCCGCGACCGCCCAGCCCGAGGATGTCGTCACACGCCTGGTCCACCTCCACAACACCCTCGGCACCGGCAACTACTTCCAACGCAACGGCAACATCAACGATGTGCTCGTCTTCGAACGCGCCACCAACCCCGGGGGCGGGCTCCGGGGCGATGTCCTCGTCGGCGTGAGCGACCGCTACGACGCGGGCGTCGACACCCTCTCCATCACCACGACCTTCCCCCAGGGCACGCGGCTCATTGAGTACACCGGCAACGCCGCCAATCCCTCGGTCGACCCCACGAACCAGATTCCCGAGGTCATCACCGTCGGCGCCAACGGCTCGGTCAGTCTGACTGTCCCCCGGAACGCCTCGTCCGCCGGGGAGCACAACCGGGGTTTCGTCGTCTACGCCCCGGCCGTGCCCGACGCGACGCTGACCATTGTCGGTCAGAGCGGCGTCATCCCGCCCGACCCGGCCTCGTTCCCCGATTTCATCCAGCGTCTCAGCACCATCCCCATCGTTTCCTCGGACGCCTTCACGCTCCGACTCGAGACCACCCCTGGGGACACCGTTGATCTCACCACAGACGACAACGCCCTCTTCCGCATCGACGACGGCGCCGAAGACTGGAACGACTCCGGCGCCCCCGACATCTCGCTCGCCGACGATTTACTCGGCGGCTACGAGCAGTTCACCGATGTCCACCAGCCCGGCATGGGCGACCCGCAGCGTGACGGCCTGTACGAGCAGGTCATCGACGCGACCCGTCTTGAGGAGGGGTTCCACTATATCAGCGCTGTCGCGTTCCGCCAGCGTGACCCGGGCTCGGGCCCCCTCTTCGCCGAGGCCCGCGAGGTCGTCTATGTCGACAGGCTCCCGCCGGAGATCCTGCTCCTCGACGCCGAGGATCCCTTCACCGACGACCGGCCGACCTTCCGCTTCCGGACGCTCGACCGCACAGTGCAGACGCTGCACACCTTCCTCAATCTCGCGCCCGGCACCGACCCGGTTCCCCTCATCAACACGCTCAACGCGGCCAGGCCCTTCGATCGGAACGAGCTCCGCCGTACCTTCGACCAGAGCCTCGTCCCGGGCCTGAACACGATCACAACGGTTGCCGTCGAGCAGTCGGGCCGCCCGGTCGTGCTCGAGTTCCAGGTGACCTACCTCACCGATTGCGACGCCGACATCGCGCCCCCGTTCGGCGTGCTCGACCTTGCTGATATCAACGCGTTTGTCACGGCGTTTGTCGGCCAGCAGCCCCCGGCGGACCTCGTCGCGCCGTTCGGCGTCTTCGACCTTGCGGACATCAACGCGTTCGTGACCTCGTTCAACGCCGGCTGTCCCTGACCCGTCCTGACAAACTCGGCCGCCCCGAAAGGCCCCGAATCGCGGGGCCTTTTCTTTCGCCTTGTTCGCCGCATGGGGGCCGCGTGCGGCCTGCCGTGCACCGTACGATGTTCCCATGCTCGGAACCGTCCAGACGCTGCTCACCAATCTGATCGACTACGCCGGTCTGTTCCCGCCCGCCGGGTGTTCCATGCCCGTCGCGGCCCAGAACTTCGCCCGTGATCTCGCCGGGCCCGATGCGTTCGCGCTCGACCGCTTCATCTGCCCCGCGAGCCGGCTCGAGGAACTCACCGAGCACGGGCGTGCGCTCATGCCCGGCACCTACGCGACCAGCGGCTACCGGGAGATGGCCCACACAGGCGAGCCCTGGGGCGTCTCGGTCGTATGCGACCTTCCGCTCGAGGCCTCGCTCGACGCCGCCGACGCGTTCAACGAGCGCCACGCCGACGAGGACCGGGGGCTCGCCCGTGTTCGAGCGCTGGAGCTGCGGGCGACGAGTTCCGCCTTCATCGACGAAGCGATCGACGCAATCCCGGAGGAGTACTCGGTCTTCTTCGAGATCCCGCTGGACACCGACTTCCGCGGAATGGTCGCCGCGCTCTCGGGCAACCCGGGCGTCGGGGGCAAAGTCCGTTGCGGGGGGGTCACGCCGGAGCTGATTCCCCCGCCCGATCGTCTCGCTTCGTTCATCGCCGCGTGCGCCGCCGCCGATGTTCCCTTCAAGGCCACCGCGGGCCTGCACCACCCGATCCGCGCCGTGCACGCCCTGACCTATCACCCCGACGCGCCCCGGGCGGTCATGCACGGCTATCTCAATGTCTTCCTCGCCGCGGCGTTGGCGCGCTCGCTCCGCCTGAAGGCCGATCAGATCGAGGCGATCCTCGCCGAGACGGACCACACGGCGTTCGTGCTCGCCGAGGACCGGGCGGGATGGCGTGATCTCGCCATCGACAACACGCAACTCGCCCGGTGCCGCGAGTCGTTCTGCCTCGGCTACGGGTCCTGCTCGTTCGCCGAGCCGCTCGATGATCTGCGCAAACTGGGCTGGCTCTGAGGCCCGGATTCACGCCCTGAGCGGCCAGTGCTCCGCCTTGCACTTGGCGGGTGTGGTGATCGGGGCCAGCGCGCCGAAAGCGGCAAAGAGCACCCGCGTCATGAGGGGCGGGCCGCCCTGCTCGATCACCGCCTTGAGGGTCGAGCAGATCATCGGGCCGCCCTGCATCATGCTTTTGCCGGTCTTCGTCCCCTCCGGCATCTTCTCGACCGTTAGCGTGAACTCGGTGCCGCCGTCCTTTTCGCGGAGTTCGTAGACCACGACGCACTCCGGGTCGTCCAGGTGCGTGAACCGGAGCGTGTGGCTGAAGCGGTGGGGCGGGGTCACCTCCAGGATCGTGCCCACCATGCCCACATACTTCCCGTCCTTGCTCCGCATCTGCATCAACGACCCGGGCTGCACGCCGCCGGAGGTGTGCATGACATTGTTGAAAATCGCCGGCTGCACCTCGCCGGTCTTCGTCAGCTCCCGCCACACCGCGTCGATCGGGCCGTTGATCTGCACCCGGAAGACGCACCGTCCCGACGACTGTTCCGTGCTCACGCTCATGATCGCCCCTTCTTCCCCGGTCTGGCCCGGGGACGCTGTTTCTCCGTTTCCGCGCCTCGTTCGCCCGACGCGGCCCGCTCCACGCGGTACTTCAGGTCCGCGAGTGATCCCGCCCAGAACCCGCTGTACTCGTCCGACCACCGATCGTGGATCAACTGAATCGGGATGACATTGAACCGCAGCAGCCGCTCCCGGCCTCGCTTCTCCCCGAGCAGGAGGCCCGCCTCCTCAAGAACCCTGATGTGTTTCAGCACGGCGATCCGGCTCATGCCGAAATGTGAACAGACCTCGCCCACCGGGACCCCCGGCGCGGCCCTGACAATGTCGAGGATCCGCCGTCGGGCCTGGTGAGCCAACGCCTGAAAGACCGCGTCCATGGCGTCAGGCTGCATGTGTAACTGAAAGGTTACACGATTTTCCCCCGTTGTCAAGCCCCCATCCATCTTTTCGATCGGGGCCCGGAACGCACGCCCCGACGCCGAAGCCGGACGAGGCGGGCATGCTCGAGCCGACGCTGTAGACTGCGCCGCGATGAATGGGCCGAATTCACCCGACTCGACACTCTCCTCCCCCGTCACCGACGGGGGAGGTGCCGAACGAAGTGAGGCGGAGGGGGTCCCCCAGATGTCCGCCAGGCCCACATTCCACAAGCCGCTCACAGCCGACGCCAAAGCAAAGCCTCGGGCACGCTCGCTTCGCCGAGAGATGACCCCGCCGGAGCGCCGCCTCTGGAACCACCTCAGAGCCGGTCAACTCGCCACCCTCCGTTTCCGCCGCCAGCACCCGCTCGGCCCGTATATCGCCGACTTCTACTGCCACCAGGCGGCGCTGGTGGTGGAGATCGACGGGTCGAGCCATCAGGGCGATCAGAAGGACCACGACCACCGGCGCGACGCCTGGATGGTGGCTCGCAACCTGAGAGTGATGCGCATCCGGGCGGTTGATGTCCGGGACAATCTCCAGGGCGTGCTGTCACTGATCGAACGGACGGCCTTGGCCCGCATACGGTCTCGTCGAAACCGGGGGACCCCCTCCGACCCGTCTCATCCTGCGGATGAGCCGGGCCACCTCCCCGTCGGTGACGGGAGAGGAGAATTGGAGCAGACTTCGAGAGCGCAGCGGGCGCCGAATCCGGAATCTCCTCCCCCGTCACCGACGGGGGAGGTGCCGGAGCGCAGCGGAGGCGGAGGGGGTTCCCGGGACTCCACTGGTTCACGACACGGAGCAGACCATGCCCTACGAGATCAACGAGACCCACGACCCGAAGCTCGAATCCTGGGTCGAGAGCGCCAACGACCCGGCGACCGACTTCCCGATCCAGAACCTGCCGATCTTCGCCTCGTTCGCCGAGGATGACGAGCTGGGCCTGATCGAGGAACTCTTCGTCCCCATCGGCGACATGGTCATCGATCTCAACGCCCTCGCCGCCGCGGACCAGCTGCACGGCCTCATTCCCGAGGCCCCTCAGTTGCCCGAGGTTCCCTCGCAGGCGGTGTTTGTTCCCGGGTTTGTCGCCGCCCTCCGCTCGCGGCTGAGCCGGCTGCTCCGCTCAAGCGCGACACGCACCGTCCAGCGGCTGATCGACAAAGAGGCGCTCCTCCCCGCGTCGGAGATCCCACCCGTTCTCCCCTTTCTCGACGCGGGCGATTACACCGACTTCTACGCCTCCGTCCACCACGCCACGAATGTCGGCTCCATGTTCCGCCCCGACAACCCGCTCCTCCCGAACTACAAATGGATCCCCGTTGGCTACCACGGCCGCGCTTCCTCCATCGTCCCCTCGGGCACGCCCATCACCCGCCCGCACGGGCAGACGGCCCCGCCCGAGGACGGCGCCCCGCCCGCCTTCGGCCCCTGCTCCATGCTCGACTACGAACTCGAGATGGGCGTCGTCATCGGCCGTGGGAACGAACTCGGGACATCCATCCCCATCGCCGAGGCCGAGGACCACATCCTCGGGCTCTGCCTGCTCAACGATTGGTCCGCCCGGGACCTGCAGAAGTGGGAGTACCAGCCCCTCGGCCCCTTCCTCGCCAAGAACTTCGCGACGACCGTGAGCCCCTGCATCGTCACCATGGAGGCCCTCGCCCCCTTCCGCGGCCCGCGCTTCGAGCGACCCGCTGGAGACCCCCGGCCCCTCCCGCACCTCGACTGCGACCACGACCGCGCCCACGGCGCCCTCGACATCACCCTTGAGGTCTACCTCCAGTCCGCCGAGATGAAGAAGCGGGGCCTCACGCCCCACCGGATCAGCCGGGGCAACTTCCGCCACATGTACTGGACCGTCGCCCAGATGCTCACCCATCACGCCAGCAACGGGTGCAACCTCCAGCCGGGCGACCTGCTCGGCTCGGGCACGGTCTCGGGCCCGACGCGTGACTCTCGCGGCTGCCTGCTCGAACTCACCTGGGACGGCGACCCCTGGGCCACGCCGCCCATCGCCGCCCCAGGGACCGCGCGCACACCGATCACGCTCCCGAGCGGCGAGCAGCGCAAGTTCCTCGCCGACGGCGACGAGGTCATCCTCAAGGGATACTGCGAGCGCGAGGGCTTCCGCCGCATCGGCTTCGGCGAATGCCGGGGCGTGATCGAGCCCGCCGGCTGACTTCCTCGCTCCAGCCCGAGCCTCGCCGATCGCGCAGCCCCCACGGGCGTGGAAGCCTCTAATAGCCAACGCCATCGCCCCGCAGGAGCCCGGAGCGTCAGCGACGGGCCTGTTGGCCGCGAACCCCCGCTTGCTCCCGTGATCCCGACCCGTCGCCTGCGCCCATGGCTCTCCTTGATCCCCCTTCGGGCCCTCTGCGCCCTTCGTGTTCTGACCTGTCTCCCACCACTCCGCCCGAGGCGGGTGGTGGGGGCGGCGTGGCTCCCGCCTTCACGCCCCCCGGAACGGAAGCGGGCCGGCGTCTCCTCCACGCCGGCCCGCCCCACCAATGCATCCCGTTCGCGGGCTCAGCGCCGACGGCGCGAGCCCGCCGCGAGCCCAAGACCCAGCGCCGCGAGCGCCCCGGGCGAGGGGATGTTCGCCTCGGCCCATTCCAGGGCGAGTTCGTGCTCTTCCTCGCTCATCCCGAAGTTGAACACCACCCACGCGAAGTCGCTCGTCGCGAACACGCCCGAGCCGTCCGAGGCGGCGAACGAGACGCTCCAGAGGAAGATCCCGGGCGTTGCCCCGTCCTGCATCGCGTAGTCAGGGTGCTCGTCGAAGTCGCCGCCGCTGTACGCATACTCGAATCCGGGCGTCACCGACCCGTCCGTCGGCGAGAGGATCTCGAGCACCCCTGGGATCTGGATCTGGCGCAGCCGGTTGCTCGTCGAAACAAACGACGCCCCGTCCCACGCCATGATCGCCCCGTTCGTCTGGTAGGAGATCGTCGTCCCCGCCGCGAACGGAGTGAACCCGCCCGGCAGCGTCGGGCCGTCCGTCGTGAAGAACCCCGGCCCGTCCCCCACATTGCTCACGAAGTCGATCTCGCCCGCGAAGACGCGCTCGCCGATCGCCGTGAACGCCCCCGTCTCGTCATCGGCCACGGCGGTCACGATCCGGCTCCCGTCCAGCAGCAGCCCGATGTCCCCCTCGCCGTGCCCGCGCACGATCCCCGCCGCCGCCGCAACCACACCCAGCACAAGCATCCGCTTCATCTCGCTCTCCTTGCCCCCTCGCGGGGCGTCTCGTTCCGGCGGGGAGACCCCGCCCGCTCCGACACACTCAAGGGCATCCCGCCTGGAACGCCCCGACAAAGGCCGTGATGTCGCTCAGATCGAACACGCCGAACGGCTCGGCCAGATCCGCGCCAGTCCCCTGCGCGACGAACGCGCCCGCGAACGCGCTGATGTCCGCGAGATCGAGCAGCCCGAAGGGCTCGGCCAGGTCCGCCGGGTTGCACCCCCCCGGCCCGACCAGGTTCGCCTCAACCCACGCCACCGCCTCGTCCTGCTCGCTCAGCGCCTCCGCCCCCGATGCGAACACGAGGAAGATGGGCTCGCTCGCCCCGACCGCCGCGTTCGTGCTCCACAGCCGCATCTGCAGCAGCCAGAGCCCATCGACCGCCGTGAACGGGTCGTAGGGATCCAGGAAGAACCGCACATGGTGGTGGAATCGACCGCCCGAGTCCGCCGATCCGAAGGTGAAGCCTGCCACCGCCCCGTCCGCCCCGGGCGTCGTGACGACGCTGCTCCCCTTCGTCACACTCATGCGATACTCGGGGTCGATCGTCTCGAACGAGGCGCCGTCCCACCACCGCAGCGCCGCGAGGAGGTCGAATCCGATCGCCGTCCCGGGCGGGAACGCCCCGCTCGTGCTGTCGAACCCGGGGTCGTCCGCCAGGTTCTCGAACTGCGCCAGGTCGAGCCGACCCCGCACCACGCGCTCACCCCAGGCGACGCCCCCCGGCTCAACCAGGCCGGTCTCGATCGCCCCGTCCCCTCCGACGCGGATGACAATGTCCGTGTCGTGCAGCGTTTGACCCCAGGCGGCCCCGCTCAAGGTCACGAGGCCCGCGACGAGAATGGTGGCCCGGGCTCCAGGTCCGTGGTAGTGCGAATGCATGTGCAACACGCTCCGAAATAGAGAATTTCATCTCACGGCGTGCCGGCTTCCGGGTGGAACCGGTTCACGCCCTCGCTCTTGTACATCTCTGAGAACCGCCGTGTCTCCGCGTGCCCGTCCAGGAACGCGAAGTTTGCCCGCCCGCCGGCGGTCCCCGCGTCGCCCCCGTGCGCCGCGGTGTCCATCTGCTCGGAGGCTTTGGAGGGCGAGAACACATTCGCCGGGATCGGCAGCATCCCGGGGCTCCAATCCTCCACATGGACATGGTCCGACTTGGCGAACCCGGCCTCCGGCGCCGCCACAGGGTCCACGCGCACCATCATCAGCCATTGCGCGGTCTGCGTGGGCCGGGGAATCCGGTTCAGGTTCGCGAACGGCGTCTCCGCGCCGCCGAACACCCGGCCCGTGACCGGGTCCAGGTACCCCGCCCGAAGCGGTGAGAAACTCGCCGTGATCATGTTGTTCAGGCCGTAGGAATTCCACCGCGCCCGTTGGAACGCGGGGTTGTTGTCCGGGTCCCCGTCGCTCAGCAACGACCGGTTGCGGTCGTAGAACCCGAGGAACTCGCCGAGGGTCATCCCCGCGTCGTCGCCCCCGTCGGCGATGGCCCAGAAGGGGCTGTCGTCCACCGGGGACTTCACCACCTCGGCCGACCCGTAGTAGTCGCTCAGCGCCGTGATCCAGAGCGAGCCGAACGACCCGATGTCGAGCCCCCCGTGCGGCATCCCGGCGTCCACCAGGGCCCCGTCCCCGTCATCGGCGTACATCGCCTGGGCCAGAGCCAGCTGACGCATGTTGCTCAGGCAGGCGGCCGTCATCCCCGCCCGCCGGGCGGCGCCGAGGGCGGGGAGCAGGACCCCGACCAGCAGGGCGATGATCGCGATGACCCCGAGCAACTCGATCAGCGTGAACCCGCGTCGCATGGCGTTCTCCGGGGCCCGCCCCGCGGGCTCGTCGTGCAGATGATAACGCATTCGCAACACACGGCAACCCCTTCCCGCCCAAAATCTGCTCCGGCCCCCTGCCCCGCTGCGGCGGGCCCATCAGGCTGACGGGGCCGAGGGACAGGGCCCGTCCCAACGCGGCACTCGCTCCGCATCCTCCGCGACTCCGCGTTCAAACGCCTTCGGACCGTTGGCGTTGCTCGCGTTCGACCCCCACCCTGGCCCGCGCCTGCGGGGCCGCCAGGGGTGGCGGTGCGGAGCACCAGAGGCCGAAGGGGCACAACACAACACCGCATCCCGCGCCCACATCAAGACACCCCCAACGATTCGCCTTCAGCGCCCCAGATCCCCCTCCAGCGCGGCGGAGGCAGCCCCCCGAACAGCAAGAAAAAACCCCCGGCCGAACCGGGGGTCGATCACATGTCTCTCGACTGATCGCGGTGGGGGGGATAGGGGGGTCAGTTCTCCAATTCGCCCATCGCCTCGAGTTCGCGTCCCTTGGTCTCGGGGATCAGGAAGAGCACGAACAGCAAGCTCAGCAGGGCGCTGACGGCGTAGAACCCGTACGCGAACCCGAGGCTGATGCCGAGCATCAGCGGGAAGGTCGCGCTGATGAGGTAGTTCGCGCCCCACTGGGCCGAGGCCGCCACCGCGAGCCCCGCGCCGCGGATCTGGTTGCTGAACATCTCGCCCAGCATGACCCACACGATCGGTCCCCACGACGCCCCGAACGAGACGATGAACAGGTTGAGCGCGACCAGGGCGATCTTGCCCTTGCCCGCGTTGTCGCCCGTCAGGTCCAGCACGCCCGCCTCGTTCACGCTCGTCTGGAACACGAACGCCATGATGCCCAGCGAGAGCATCATGCCGAGCGAGCCGAACATCAGCAGCGGCTTGCGCCCGATCTTGTCGACCAGCGCGATCGCGATGAAGGTCGTCGCGACATTGGTCCCGCCGCCGATCGCCGTGTTCAGGAAGGCCTTGTCCTCGGTCAACCCGACCGCGGTCCACAGCAGGTTGGAGTAGTAGAACACCACATTGATGCCCACGAACTGCTGGAACACGCTCAGCCCGATGCCCAGCCACACGATCTTCTTGAACAGCCCGGGGCCCAGGATGTCCGCCAGGCGGGGCTTGTGCTCGCTCGAGAGGCTCTGGTGGATCTCCTTGATCTTCCCGTCCGCCACGCTCGACCCGAGCACCTTGGTGAGCACCCGCCTCGCGTCGGCGTCGCGGTCCTGCGTCACGAGGTAGCGGGGCGACTCGGGGATCTGCAGCGCGAGGATCCCGTACAACGCCGCCGGGAGGGCCTCGATCCAGAACATCCACTTCCACGCCGCGAAGCCGCCGATCCAGGGCTCGGCCGAGCCGCCCGCGTTCTGCGCGATCAGCAGGTTGCTCATCAGCGCCACGAAGATGCCGATGACGATCGCGAGCTGCTGCATCGAGCCCATCCGCCCGCGGAACGAGGCGGGCGAGACCTCCGCGATGTACGCCGGCGCGATCACCGACGCGGCCCCGAACGCCACGCCCCCGATGAACCGCCAGAAGGTGAAATCGAAGATCGTGAACGGCATCCCCGACCCGATCGCGCTCGCCAGGAACAGCACCGCCGCGATCACCATCGACTTCTTCCGCCCGATGTGGTTGGTGATCGGCCCGGCCGCGAAGGCCCCGATCGCCGCGCCCACCAGGGCCAGCGCCACCGACTGGCCTACCCAGATGTCCCGCGAGCGTTCGGTGATCTCGAGCCCGCCGGCGAAATTCGTCGCGGGGTCCATGAACATCGCGTTCAACGCCGGCACCGCGCCGTTGATCACCGCGGTGTCGAACCCGAAGAGGAACCCGCCGAGGGCGGCGACGGTCACGATGCCGAGCGTGAACCCGAGGTTCGCGCCATGGTTTGAGGTGTCGGTCACGGGGCGCTCCAGCAACGGCTGAGCCGTGTCAGGGTGTGCGGAACCACAGGCCGAACGGCCGGGCTGGGAGTATAGCGAACTCACCCCAACGAGGGGTAATCAGGCGACCCAGGGCGTATTACCCCATTGTGGGGGCGTCGATATTGAAATCCTGCTAAGACTGCTAATTATGACATCCCTTTGTATCCAATTTCCTGTATGCTGTGATCGGCAATGCTGCCAAATGGAGAATTGGGCAATGAAATCACTGCACATCACTGTCTGTGTTCTCGCCTCGGCTAGCAGTTGCGTCGCAACGGCCCAGACTGTTTGGTATGTTGATTCCACATCTACATGCGTGTCCCCAGATCCCCTCCAGTGCGGTACAACGTGGGCGAACGCATTTGCAGATCTCCAGAGCGCCCTGGCGATCGCACAGTCTGGCGATCAGATCTGGATCGCGGAAGGAGTCTATCGACCATCGGCCTTGGTCGACCCAGCAGATATGGACCCGCGAACCGTCACTTTCGCTATTCCAGACGGGGTTCAGGTGTATGGGGGCTTTCAAAACGGTGATTCGTCTCTCGCCGTCCGGACCGGCGGACCAACCGTGTTGGACGGCGATCTCGGGGCGACCGGCAAGGCGTATCATGTTGTGTCGGTTCTTAACGGAACAGAAGGCTCGGGAACCCGACTCGATTTGCTCGTGATTCGGAACGGTCGGGCAGACCGGATTGACAGCTTTACACAACTGAGCATCGGGTCTTATTCGCGTGGCGCGGGTGTGATTGCAGTGGGCGGGACGCCTGAGTTCGTCAACTGCGAGTTCTTGCAGAACACGGCGGAGTGGGTCGGCGAAGCGGTGCCAGCGGACCCGCTGCCGGGGTACATTGGAGGTGCTGCTGTCGCCGCTCTCCTTTCGAACCCGCGCTTTGAAGCTTGTCGATTCGAAGAGAACTTGGCGTCAGGAGGCAAGGGCGGTGCGCTGATGGTTGCTGCGGAGGCAAATGAGCTTTTCTTGACGGAGGTGACTGATTGCGAGTTCGTTGACAACCAGAGCCTGCGTGAGCCATTCGCTGGTGGTGCCTTGTACTTTGCTGCGGGGACGCTGCGGCTGGAGGGATCCGTGTTTCAAGGAAACTCAGCAGATTTGGGAGTTCTGGGAAATCAACCCGCGACACATGGTGGCGCAGTCATGATCGCGGGAGCCGCAATTGCAGAACGCGATATAAGAGACCTGTCGTGTCAGATTGAGATCGTCTCTTGCGATTTCGAAGGCAATTCGGCAGGGACTCAGGGTGGTGCGGTGGCCGTTCGGAATGAAATCCCTGTTTCTATCTCATTGTCGTCGTTCCAAAGCAATACGATCATCGGACAGGCGAATGCACGTTCCTTGGGTGGGGCGATCACAATTCTGGCGGAATCTGGGGCTACTGAAATCTCTGGGTGTTCATTCAAATTGAACTCTGCCCCTGGCTCATCGGGTGATGGTGGTGCGATCAGCACGCAAGGCGGTGGCATGATCTCGAGCAGTGTTTTTGAAGACAATTCCGCAGGTGGGGTAGGCGGTGGAATTTATGTAGATGCCCCAAGTGGGCAAGTTCGAATTGAAGATTGCAGTTTCAATGGCAACAGCTCCGGCATCCATGGCGGTGCTTTGTACGGAACGGCAGAATGCCAAGTCCTACGGTGCGTCTTTGAGGGCAACGAGGCGCTGCAGGACGGAGGCGCCGTCTTCCTGACGACTGCGGGGACACCCGGGGCATGCCTGCAGGATGACGGGGTGCACAACAGCACTTTTGTTGAGAATGTTGCGAATCGGGGAGGTGGACTCTTTGTGGAAACAGTTCGTGCGGGCTCCTCTTCTTCACCCTCTAGCGCGGCATCCAACTGCACCTACTTCGGAAACTCGGCATCCACTGGGGCCGCTGTCTATTTGGACGGCCTGCCAGTATCGACGGATTGTGCGCTGATGCGAAACAGCATTTTGTGGAATAACTCTGGCGGCTCTCCGATTGCCCTGGGAACCGGAGTGTCGATCAGCGATGTTCTGGTGGAGTATTGCATTGTCGAGGGGGGGTGGGGTGGAGCGGGGGCATCAACAGTTCTCAACACCGACCCGCTCTTTGTTGCTCCGACCAGCGGGGACCTGCGCCTCCAATCAACCTCGCCAGCAATAGACGCGGGGCGAAATGACGGGCTTGCAGGGGCAGACCGTGGCCTTGACCTGGGTTTGGCTCAACGGTTCGTAGATTCAGCATCCATCACGGATACCGGCTTGGGCGCGGCACCGGTGATTGACATGGGGGCGTTCGAGTTCGGGGGGCTGACAGGACGCTGCAAACCCGCGGATATTGCTCTGCCGCTGGGTGTCCTGGATTTGGCAGATACCCTTGCCTTTGTAACGCTGTTTAACGCGGATCACCCGCTTGCGGATGTCGCCGAGTCTTGCGGGGTGTGGGACCAGACTGACCTCACCACATTTGTGGAGGAATTCACGGCTGGGTGCCCCTGATACAACGGCAAGTACAAAAAGGCCCGGCAAAGCTGCCGGGCCTTTTATTTGAATATGAACAGTTAGTCGATTGTCTGAACCCGATTACTCCGATCCGGGTTCAGCAAGTTGATACTGGTTCCGTTCTGCCTGGCGCGATCGTAGTACGGATTTCCTTCGTCGATATTGTCTGGGCTTGAGAAGAAAGTGAACTGCGGGTTCTCGGTCACCATCACGGCGTGCCCGTCCATGAAGACGAAGTGCCCGCCGCGGTCGCCGTGGTTGTCGTCCTTGGCGTAGCCGGTCTCAGGATTGAAGCCGAAGTCGGCGACCGGGTCCGGCTCAATTCCGCTCCCGGTACCCGGTGAGTTCTCAGCCCAGTTCCAGCCGTACCACGCGTTCAGGGAGTAATCGAAGGTATTCGTCTCGTCGCCAAAGAACGGTGCCGGAACGAGAATTCCCGGCTCGCTGATGCTCAGACCCGCGACATACATGTAGCTGACATTGTAGTGAATCACATCCTTCGAGCCGCCGGGAGCCTCAGGGACCATGGTTTCGTTGGCCCCGCTGATCGTGTAACGAGCCTGAGTGCCAGTGGTCGGATAGGGCCGCTTCCACCAATAATCCAACCCATCCGAAGGGCAATACAAGGCGCCGAAGCCATCCAGATATCCACTCATCACGGGTTCCGTGCCGCCATCCGCATAGGCCTGTCCAAGTTGGGGAGTTCCAATGAAGCCCACTTGGCTTGACGCAAGGTCATCTTCGCTCCCCTGTCCAATCTGGAAAAGGCTGTAGAAGCCCGCCAGGCCCCCGTACACCGACTGCCCAGTCAAAAATTGCGGCCACTGGGCCGCAGCCGGCCCGGCGAGCGGCACGATTGGCAGCCAGTCCCTGTTGGAGTCGGCATAATTGATCATCGCCTGCCCGTTGCTCCGCACATTGGCCAGGCACGCCGCCGCCTGGGCGGAATCGCGGGCCTTCCCCAGCGCGGGCAGCAGGATCCCGATCAGCAACGCGATGATCGCGATCACCACGAGCAACTCAATCAGCGTGAAACCAGCGGCACGAGTCTTCGCGGCCATGACACCCTCCCGGAACCTGGGTGACGCCCTCCCGTCACGAGAGCCGGGGGGCGATTCTGGAGCAGACGGGCCATTTTAGGATGGTCCGTCTTCTCGGACAATACGCATCATCGTCGAAGTTTGACGCATTTGTCAAACTTGATTTCGCGTGCCGTTCACCCAACTGTGCTGACACAGTCGTCCGATTTCCCGGACCGTCTCTCTTCGGTCCCCGGACTGTGCTCTCCCACACACGCCGGGAGTCGGTTGATCCGGGTCGGGAGCAGGCGGCGAGGGACGATCCGCTACGCGAGGTCCCCGTCGCCGGATCGTCCCAGAACCGTGGTGAGCCGGCACCCCTACGGCGGGAGGGCCTGCAGGAAAACGCCGGAATGAAACGCGGAAAGTTAATGGCTTGACTTGCCCGAGTCGAGGGCGCCGGTCTCTGGTTCCGCGCCACGCCCATCCCGTTCGCATCATCCGCACAAGCGCGTGCGGGCGTCTCGGGGTGGGCGGCACCCCCTTGATTCGGCGCGGATTTGTGTCGATCCAGACCCGGTGGCCCGCTAGAATTCGGGAAGCGGCCGATCATGCGGAGAGACTGGGGGCCGCGGCGTTGTTTCGGGGAGGGTGAGTTGCTCACCCATAGTTCACCAATTTATCTGCAAAGGGAGATCACGATGAACATTCGTACGCGCACGCTCACCGCGGCCATCCTGGCGGCCTCGGCCGGCCTCGCCGCCGCCCAGCCCACCATCGACGGCGTGTTCAGCAGCGCCACCGAGAACGGGTTCTACGGGCCCATCCGCTGGGTGAACACCGTCCCGACGCAGTTCGGCGACAACATGGCCGGCATGTTCAACGGGGGCAACTTCGGCGATCCGGAGAATGTGACCACGGGCGTCGAGATCAAGATCCCCAAGTCCGCCCTGGGCAACGCGACGACCTTCCGCCTCGGCGGCTGGGTCACCTCGGGCGATCGCTCCTTCATGTCCAACCAGACCATCGGGTCGCTCCCGATCGACACCTCAAACATCGGCGGAAGCCCCGACTTCAACGACCCCGTCCGCTTCCCGGGACGCCAGTTCATTGATGTCGGCGCCATCCCGAACGCCACCATCGTCGTCGACGGCACCGCCGACGCCGGCTACGGCGCCGCCAAGTTCGTCCAGACCAACTACACCGGGTTCGGCGACAGCCAGGCCGGCACCGACATCGGCGGCGGCGGCTCCGAGATCGACCAGGTCTTCGTCGCCCAGGACGCCACCAACATCTACATCATGATCGCCGGGAACCTCGAGGCCAACGGCAACGGCCTGGACCTCTACATCGACACCAACGGCACCGCGGGCGGCGCGTCCGAACTCGGCAACGGCTCGGGCTCCGGCGCGTTCATCATCGACGCGCCCAATGTCATCTTCGACACCAGCGCCTCGCCCGCCGACACCTTCCGCCCCGACTTCGTCGTCTCCGTCGACGCCTTCGACAACGACGCCGACGGCAACACCCCCAATGTTCCGCGGGCCTGGTACGGCGTGTTCTCCGGCAACAACGCCGATGTCGACCTGCTCGGCAACCTCGCCGGCTACGGCGCCGCCAACGCCGGCCCGCTCACGGGCGGTGACTCCGGCGTGCCCGCCGTCAGCCTCGCCGTCAGCAATGTCAACGTCGCCGGCGTGATCGGCAGCCCCTCGCAGGCCACCCCAGTCTCGCCCGACGCCAACTGGGCGTACGGCTCCGAGCTCGACAACCTCCGCGCCGGCATCGTCCAGAGCGAGGTCGGCACCGACTACCTGTACATCTTCATCGGCGGCAACATGGAGGTGAACTTCAACAAGCTCAGCCTCTTCATCGATGCTCAGCCCGGCGGGCAGAACCGCCTCGGATTCGACTCCAACGGCGACCCGATCGACAACATCGACATCTCCTTCGGCGCCCTCCAGACCATGGCCGGCATCAAGTTCGACGACGGCTTCGAGGCCGACTACTGGTTCAATGTCAACAACGGGCAGGACGGCGGCTCGGGCAACCTGATCAACTTCACCGACGCCGCGGTCCTCCGCAGCGACGGCGTCCTCCTCGAGCCGTTCACCCTGACCCCGCTCGACTACGGCGCGTTCTTCGGCGGCGAGGTCACCAACGGCGTGGGCGACCCCGTCGCCAACCCGGTCGAACTCATCGATTTCTCCGGGCCCCGCGTCGACATCCAGGACGGCTTCACCAGCGGCCTGTACACCAACTACGCCCCGCGTCAGACCCAGATCGACCCCAATAACCCCGTCCCGGGTCTGCTCCAGATCGCCATCGACAACTCCAATGTCGGCGGCGTCACCTCCTCCGCGGCCGTTGATTCCATCGTCCGCCAGGTCAGCACCGGCATCGAGATCTGCATCGACCTCGACGAGCTGGGCTGGGACGGCGTGCAGGACATCCTCCTCGCCGGCTTCATCTCCAACGGCGGGTTCAACTTCATGTCCAATCAGGTCTTCGGCGACGCCGCCGGGCCCGACAACCTCGGCACGCTCAACGAGGTCGATTTCTCCCTGATCCCGGGCACGCAGTATGTCAACCTGAGCGCCGAGGTCCAGGCCGGCTGCAACGCCGCCGACATCGCCGAGCCCTTCGGCATCCTCGACCTGGCCGACATCACCGGCTTTATCACCGCCTTCACCGGGGCCCAGCCCGCGGCGGACCTCGCGCCCCCGTTCGGCGTGTTCGACCTCGCCGACATCACCGCGTTCATCACCGCTTTCTCGGGCGGCTGCCCGTAACCGAGTACGCCCGATGATCCCCTCAAGCCCCGCCCCGCGGCGGGGCTTTTTCGTGCGCGCGACGACCGCCCCGCGGCGGCCCACACGGGCGCGCCCTTCACTTCGAGAGTTTCGCCACCAGGCGCCAGCAATCGTGCGCGCTCAGCCTGCGACCGGTCTGGGCGCTGAACCGCTCGAGCAGCGCGTCGAACGCCGGCGTGTACGGCAGGCGATCCCGCTGGCCGAGCGTGCCCACCGCCTCGATCACCAGCGTCGCGAGCATCGACTCCTCGGCGGGCTCGATGCTGGGCGGCTGGGCGTGCGCCCGGCCGAGCCGCGGGAGTTTCCCCGCCTTGCGCATGTTGTGCAGGCGGTGGAACAGCTCCCGCCGCCCCGCGTTCGTCGCCTTCGCGACCGAGGACCACAGCTGCTCAAAGTCCTCGGTGTAGGGAAGGTCGTCCAGCGTGCGCCCCGTGCGTTCGTAGGCCCGGCGGACCACCGCGTCGAGTTGATCCGGGTCTTCCTCATGCGCCTGCTCCCGGGATTGCCCCGGGGCGCCGAACAGGAGCGGGGTCTCCCCTCCCGCCCCGGCCGCGGGGGCGCCGCGTCCACTCAGGCGGTCGTTCCACGCGAGCATCGCCTCGTTGGGCGACCGGCCCGGGTCGAGGAAGTCCGCGGCGCACCGCTCGAACTCCGCGTGCCGACGCGCGTTCGCGATCCCCGTCTCGGCGTGCCCGTGGGGGACGACGAACCTCCACTTGAGCCCGGGGTCCACCCGCAACCCGTTGAACACCGCCGCGGCGGTGGGGGCGGGCACCACCTCGTCTCGCTCCGCCAGCTTGCACAGCACAGGGCACCTCACACGGGAGGCATGCACCACCGAGTCCATCAGGCGCAGCCGGCCCCGGATCAGGTCGCCCAGATCGGCTCGGCGTTCGAGCAGCGCCAGGATCTGCGCTCCCGCGCCGCGCGTGAGCGGGTGCCCGAGCCGCCAGGGCCAGTCGCCCATCGTCGGTAGGGCCAGCACGAGCCGGTCGATGCGGGCCCGGTCGATGCCTCGCCCCTCGAGCTTGGCTGCGGCCGGCACGGCGAGCCCGCCCCCGAAACTCTCGCCGTGCAGGTAGAGCGGCTTTTCCTCGCCCGTGTGCCCCGCGAGCCACGCCCGCAGCGCGCGGCAGGCCTGGAAGACATCCGCGACGGCCTGGGGATACACCCACGCCATCGTCCCCTCGGCGCTCGCGTCGGGATCGTCCAGGCCCCGGGTGATCCACCCCAGCCCTTCCGACCCCGGCGTCTGGAGATCCCCGCAATCAAGCCGGCTGCCCGCGAACCCGCGCACGCGGATGTTCAGCACCGCGACCCCGCGATCAACCAACGACGCGAAGAGCGAGTCCCGCTCCTCGATCGGCTTGCTGACCGCGTAGCCGTGGGTGCTCACGAGCCCCGCCCGGATCTCCTGCCCGGGCGGGGGCAGGCAGAGGCGGGCGCCGATCCGCACCCCGCCCAGACTGGCGAACCCGTGGGTGCAGGTCGGGTCCGATGGATCGATCTCCGCCTCGCCCTGTCCGCCGCTGATCCGGGCGATCAGCCTCGGTGCATCGCCGTCGACCAACCCGAGCCAGTGGGACCAGAAGCCCGAGTGCTCGCGCGCGGGCGTCGGGTCGCCGACGCGGGCGAGTGTCTGCACCGGGCTTTGGCCGAAGTCCGAAGGCTCGCCCGCCACGCGCCGCCCTCCCGGGTTCACTCGCCGCGGCTGTAGGCGTCGTTCATCGCCTCGCTGAACGACGCCACCCACACCTGGCTTGAGGGCGTCTCGCCCTCGATGCCCTGCGGGATCCGCTGGCTCGTCCACATCATCACCGACCCGTCCGGGCTGAACACCGGGAGCCCGTCAAACCCGTCCGCGTGGGTGATCCGGATCGGCTTGCGTCCGGTCACGGGCTCCCCGTTCTCGTCCAGCGCGGGGATCGCGAACACCTCGTAGTTCCGGTGGCTCACCTCGCTGGTCGCGTAGATCAGGTACCGCCCCGACGGGTGCCAGTACGGAGCCCAGTTCACATGCTGGTTGTCCGTCAGCGCGACCTCGCGCTTGATCCCGATGATCCGGCCCGACTCATCCCGCGACAACTCCGCGATGAACAACTGGAGCATGTTGTCTCCGCGGCGGTCGGAGCGGTAGGTGATCCAGTCCCCGTCCGGGCTGAAGAAGGGTCCGCCGTCGTACCCGCCCGCCTCTACGATCAACGCGTGCAGCCCGGTCTTGGTGTCGTACACCCACAGGTCGGCGTCCGGCCGGCCCAGCGCGAGCGATTTCTCAAGGTCCACATTCGCGTACAGCACATGCCGCCCGTCGGGCGACCACGAGCCCTCCGCGTCGTACCCGGGCCGCGAGAACATCCGCTCGGCCGGCGCCGCGCCGTCGGGCGTCACTCTGGTCGTCACCATGTCCATCTCGACCGGGAACGACCACTGATACCGCCCGCTGCCGCGCTGGTACCCGGGCTGGTCAGACTCGACCGGGGGCTCGATCGTCGAGCCGAAGAGGATGACGCCGGGCTCCGTCGGGTGCCACCAGCCACAGGTGTTCGCCGATCCGGTCTTGGAGACCTGGATCGCCTCGCCCAGGCCCGTCATCCGCCCGGAGTCGTCCCGCACCACTGGCGCGACGAACATCTCGTAGTGCGCGCTGGGGGGCGCGCCCTCGGCGGGGTGCGGCGTGGCCTGGAAGATCACCCAGGTCCCGTCCCCGTTGAAGTACGCTTCACCCGCCTTCAGGTACTCCGCGGGGTCGGTCAGCCGGACATACCCGCTCAGAACGCCCTTTTCGAGAGTCATCCAGTCGAGCGGTTCGGCATCGCCCGAGGGGCCGCCGTGCTGCCCCAGTGCCGGGCCCGCAATCAACAACAGCGTCGCGACGGAGAGGGATTTGCTCATACGCAACCATAGCGGCGACAACCCCCCCGCGGGGCCTCTACCCTCCCCTTCGTGACCGAGCCCGCCCGAGTCCACATCCCCCCGACGCCCGGCCTGGACATCGCCCTCGTCCACGAGGAGGAGGCGTTTGTTGTCGTCAACAAGCCCGCGGGCATGCTCAGCGTCCCAGGCCGGGGCGAGGACAAGCAGGACTGCGCCCGCGTCCGCGTCCAGGAGCGGTACCCCCACGCCACCGGCTCGCTCTCGTGCCACCGGCTCGACATGGACACCTCGGGCCTCGTCGTTTTCGCCCTCGACCCGGTGACCCACCGCAAGCTCTCGGGCCAGTTCGAGAAGCGCAGCGTCCGGAAGTGGTATGTCGCCCTCCTCCAGGGCCGGCTGGGTGGCGC
This sequence comes from Phycisphaerales bacterium, assembly GCA_036732005.1. Taxonomy (GTDB): domain Bacteria; phylum Planctomycetota; class Phycisphaerae; order Phycisphaerales; family UBA1924; genus UBA1926. The sequence goes on along the minus strand of DAINDF010000001.1, from coordinate 293,070 downwards.
CCCCGTCCCCACCGAACGCGAGCACCCCGACGGCCGGCGCGGGCACATCGACCTTCCTCTCTGCGTCGACTGGCCGAATCGGCCCCTCCAGAAGGTTGACGCGGTCCACGGCAGGCCCGGCCAGACGGACTGGGTCCTCCGCGGAGAGGAGGCCTGGACTACCCCCGACGCCCGCGTGATCGACGCCACGCGGATCGAACTCCGCCCCCTCACCGGACGGACCCACCAGCTCCGGGTTCACTGTGCTCACCCGGCCGAGAAGGGCGGTCTGGGCCTGCCCATCATCGGCGACCGCCTCTACGGCGACGAGACCCTCGCCCCCCGTCTGCTGCTCCACGCCGAGAAACTTGGGTTCTGGCACCCCTACACGGGGCAATGGGTCAAGTTCGAAGCCCCGGCGCCGTTCTGATTCCGGTCCGGTGTAAACCGTGCGTGGCTCCGCGAGCCCGCGGCGAGCGCGAAGGGCGAGTGTTCATCACTCACTTCACGACCCTCGATCGCGACCGGTCTCACTCGATCCCGGATTCATCTTGGCGAGGCGGAGAGCCGCACGCTCTCTCACGCGTTGAAGTACTTGGCCTCGGGGTGGTGCACCACGATGGCGCTCGTGCTCTGCTCCGGATCGATCTGCCAATTCTCGGTCAGTTCGCACCCGATCCGCCGGGGGTCGATCAGCCGCCAGATCTTTTCATGGTCACGCATCTCGGGGCAGGCCGGGTACCCGAAGCTGTACCGGCTCCCGCGATACTCCTGGCGGAACAGCCCGCTGACCTCCGCGCTGTCCTCCCCCGAGATCCCCAGTTCCTGTCGCATCCGCTTGTGCCACATCTCCGCCAGCGCCTCGGCGGTCTCCACGCCCATCCCGTGCATGTGCAGGTAGGCCGCGAAGTCGCCCGCCTCGAAGAGCCCGCGGCAGACCTCGCTCACGCGGCCGCCCATCGTGACGCACGAGACCCCGAGGATGTCCTTGCGCCCCATCGTCCGGCACTCCCCCTCGTCGCGGAAGAAATCGGCGATGCAGAGGCCCCGGTTCTTCGATTGCCGAGGGAAACGGAATCGCTCGATTTCCCGGTCCTGATCGGCCGGATCGAAGACCACCAGATCGTCCCCCTCCGACCAGGCGGGGAAGTACCCGTACACCACCGCGGGCCTGAGGATCTGCTCCTCCTTGCAGCGTTTCTTCAGGGCTTCGAACACGGGGCGTGCCTTCTCCTCGATCTCCCGCTCGAACTCCTCCTCGGTCCGCTTGCCCCGCTTGAACTGCCACTGCACCCGGAACAGCGCCACCGGGTTGATGAACGGGTAGACCGTGTCGAGGTCGATCCCGGTCACGACCCGGCTCCCCCAGAACGGCGCCGCGGGAATCTCGACATCCCGCCGCACCCCGGACCGGGCGGCCACCGCGGTCGCCCCGCGCGCCGGGCCCGCGCGGTCGGCGAACGACTCGTCCTCAAGCCCCGCCCGTTCCCGCGTCTCGCGCCGCTTCGACAGCCTCGCCTCGATCTCCGCGTCCAGCGCCGCCACCCGCCCCCCGACGATGTGGTCCATGATCCGCAGCCCGTCGAACGCGTCCTTCCCGTACAGCAGCGTGCCCCGGTACTTGCCGCGGAGATACCCCTCCGCGTACGACCGGCTCAACGCCGCACCGCCCAGGATGAGCGGCGGGAGCACGCCCCGCTCGTTCAGCGTCTCGATGTTCTCCTCCATCACATTGACGCTCTTGACCAGCAGCCCGCTCAGGCCGATCGCATCCGGTTTGTGCTCCTCGTAGGCGTGCAGGATCTCGTCGATCGTCTTCTTGATCCCGATGTTGTGCACCGTGTACCCGTTGTTCGAGAGGATGATGTCCACCAGGTTTTTCCCGATGTCGTGCACATCCCCCTTCACCGTCGCCAGCACGATGCTCCCCTTGCCACCGCCGCCGGCCTTCTCCATGTGGGGTTCGAGGTGGCCCACGGCCTTTTTCATCACCTCGGCGCTCTGGAGGACGAAGGGAAGCTGCATCTCGCCAGAACCGAAGAGATCGCCCACCGTCTTCATCCCGTCCAGCAGGTGGTCGTTGATGATCTCCAGCGGGGTGTAACGCGACATCGCCTCGTCGAGTGTGGCCGCGAGGCCCTCCTTCTCGCCGTCGATGATGTGCCGCCGCAGCCGCTCCTCCAGCGTCAGGCTCGCGGCCAACTTCCTCGCCGACGCCACGCCCTCGACATCGCGGAACAGCTCGATCAGCCGCGCGAGCGGGTCGAACCCGGGGTCCTCGACGCCCTCGGGCAGGCCCGTGCCCCCGTTCTCCGCCGCCCGCCTGTCGAAGATCAGGTCCAGGACGGCGCGTCGCTGCGTCCCGTCGATCCGGTTGAGCGGCAGGATTTTGCTCGCGTGCACGATCGCGCTCGTCAGCCCCGCCTCGACCAGTTCGTGGAGCAGCACGCTGTTCAGCACCACCCGCGCCGCCGGCTTGAGCCCGAAACTGGCGTTGCTCAGCCCGCACACGATCTGCACGGAGGGGTGCGCCGCCGCGATCCGCCGCACGCCCTCGATCAACTCGAGCGCGGAGCGCCGGTCCGAGTCCATGCCCGTCGAGATCGGCAGCACCAGCGGGTCAATAAACAGGTCCGCCTCGTCCAGCCCGTGCACCCGCGTCGCCCGGCGGATGCCCCGCTCGGCGATCGCGGCCTTCCGGTCGGCGGTCCGCGCCATCGCCGCCTCGCGGTCCTCGTCGATCGTCCCGATCACCAGCGCCGCGTTGTACGCCCTTGCCAGCCGGCAGATCGCGTCGAACTTCTCCTCCCCGTCCTCGAAATTCGCCGAGTTGATGATGCACTTGCCCGCCGCGTGCCGCAGCCCGGCCTCGATCGTCCGCACCTGCGTCGAGTCGATCATCAGCGGCGCATCGACCTGCCGGCTCAGCCGGGAGACGATCTCCGCCATGTCCCGGGCGTTGTCACGCCCCGCGTAGTCCGTGTTGAGGTCGAGCACATGCGACCCGTCCCGGACCTGCTCACGGGCCAGCGACACCACGCCGTCCCAGTCCTCCGCCTCCAGCAGCCCCTTGAATTTCTTCGAGCCCGAGGCGTTGCACCGCTCCCCGATGATCAGGAAACTCGCGTCCTGACGGTGCGGCGTCGGGCTGAACAGGCTCGAGCTCCCCGCCGCCCACGCCGCGCGCCGCCCCCCGCGTGGCCGCACCCCCACGACCGCCCGCGCGATCGCCGCGATGTGCGCCCGCGTCGTCCCGCAGCACCCGCCCACGAGCCCCACCCCGTGCTCGGCCGCGAACGAACGCAGCGCCGCCGCCAGAGGCTCGGGGCCCAGCGGGTACACCGTCTTCCCCTCGTGGAGGATCGGCAACCCCGCGTTCGGGTAGCAGGTGATCGGTCTGTCCCAGGTTCTCTCGAGCAGCTTGATCGACTCGACCATCTGCTCGGGTCCGGTCGCGCAGTTCAGGCCCAGCGTCGCGATCGGGTACCCACGCAGGGCCGCGATCGCCGCCTCGAGCGAGCTCCCGACGAGCATCGTCCCATTCTGCTCAATCGTCAGGCTCACCATCAGCGGGATCTCATCCGCCGACCTCCCTTCGTCCTCGAGCGCCGCAAGGGCCGCGTTGATCGCGCACTTGACCTGCAACAGGTCCTGGCAGGTCTCGATCAGCAACGCGTCCGCCCCGCCGGCGACCAGCCCGCGCATCGCCTCGCGGTAGCTCGCCAGCATCGCCTCCCACCCGATCTGCCCCAGCGTGATCAGCTTCGTCCCGGGGCCCAGCGACCCGAGCACGAACCTCGGTTTCTCAGCGGTTGTGAACGCATCCGCCGCCGACCGTGCGATCTCGGCCGACCGCTTCGCCAGCTCGAACGCCTCGCCCTCGAGCCCGAACTCCGCCAGCACATGGCGAGGCCCGCCGAACGAGTTCGTTTCCACCGCGTCCGCCCCCGCCTCGAGGAACCCGCGATGGATCGCCTCGACCAGATCGGGCCTGGTCCGAGTGAGGATGTCCGTGCAGTTCTCGCACCCCCCGTAGTCCCGCTCGACCGAGAGGCAATGCTCGTGCGTGCTCGTGCCCATGCCCCCGTCGAGCACAAGCACCCGCTTGGCGAATTGATCCAGCAGCCGTGCCATCGTTCCGCGTCGCCCCCGTGAAGTGCCGCCCCGGCGGCCTATTTCCATATTTCCGGATGAACGGATGATATCCTCCCCGGGCGCAGAAAAAAGCCCGGGCTCGGGCCCGGGCTTGTGCTTCAGGTTACGCGGTCAGGCTCGGTTCAGGGGCAGCCGGCCAGGAAGCTCTGCGTGAACAGCCCGATGTCCGCGAGGTCCCAGACCCCGAACGGGGCGGCGAGGTCCGCGATCGGGTCCTGCCCCGTGAAGCCCACGAGGAAGGCGTTGATGTCACCCAGGTCGAGCACGCCGTAGGGCAGCCCGATGTCCGCGGCGTTGCACCCGCCGGGCTCGGTGCAGACCACGGTGCTCAGGGTCACGGCGTCGATGGCGGCCTCGACGGTGTTGTCGGTGCTCGCGTCCTCGGCGATGAACCGGAAGAAGGTGCTCGCCACGCCGTCGCCCGCGGGGACCTCGACGCTGTCGGTCACCCACCCGCCGCTGACGGCGTTGTACTCCTTGAGCGGCGTCCAGGTGATCTGGCCGTTGTAGGAGACCTCGACGCGGAGACGGTCGCCCGTGCCGAGCGAGCCGCCCAGCCAGTACGCGTACGACAACGACGCCCCGCCCACGGTGTTCAGCGAGGGGCTCCGCAGGATCACCAGCCCGAAGTCGACATCCTCACCCGCGGCGTTGCCGGTCACCCAGCACTGCCCGGAGCCGTCAAAGTCCGACGAGGGGGCCCCGGTCGACGCCACCGGCACGCCGCGGTCCCACTGCCCGGCCGTCGCGGTCGCCAGCGACCCGTCCCAGCCGGTGTTGGTCTCGAAGTTGTCGGAGAACGAGACATCGATCGCGCCCACCGCGTACGACGCGGGGTCGTTCTCACCCGCCAGCGGCAGGTTCACCTCGCCGACGACCTGCCCGACCACCGAGATGTAGTACTCGGGCGAGTCGTCGCAGTCCGCGCCCGGGATGGTTCCGCGGAAGATGTTCCCGCCCAGCGGGGTCATCGCCACCGTCGTGAACGCGCCGCCGTCGAAGCGGTAGCTCAGGTCGGGCCCGTCGATAATCGTGTCCGCGTTGGGGAGCACCTGGTAATCAAGCACAACCGGCACGCCCGGGGCGACCACGGTCGGGTCGCTCTGCTGGGCCACGATCGTCGGCCCGTTGAACGGGATCTGCCCGCCGGTCAGGTCCATGCGGTACCGCTGGATGTTGTTGGTCGTTGTCGACGGACGCACCACCACGAAGTAGGTCCCCGGCGTCGTGATCGTGAAGTCCAGCGACTCGGGCTGGCCCGTCCCGCCCGTGTTCGACGAGGCGAGCACCGTCGTCCCGTTCGACGCGCGGACCTCGAGCTGCAGGTTGTGGATCGAGTTGTAGTCCGTCAGCGTCCCCGTGTTGCACGCCGAGGTCTGCGGGCCCTGCTGGTACGCCGCTGCGTCGGGCGTCACGGTCACGCCGATCTCGAGCGGCTGCGTCACATTCACCCGGTAGAAGTCGATGTCCGAGTTGTCGTCGATGCTGAGGTTCGTGAGGTTCTGGCTGCTCCCGACGAACACATTGCCCAGGTCGCTCGCCGTGCCCGAGGTGTCGTTGTTCTCGAGGAGGTCGCCGTAGTTCCGCTGCCCCGCGAGGATGTCGTCGAGCTGGGGCCCGTCGTACGAGGTCGACACGAACGGCTCCATGAGCTTGGTCGAGTTCGCCGGGCAGACATGCAGGAAGCCCAGGCCGTGCCCGTGCTCGTGCGAGGTCACATTCCGCAGCCGGCGTGACTGCTGGGTGGTCGAGTTGAAGAACCCGTCGAAGGCGTCGAACACCATGTCGCCGTTGTTCGGGAACTCGTTGTACGCCAGCACGCCGTTGGAGCCGTCCAGCGTCACCGCGAAGATGCGGACATCGCCGCGGACGCCCAGCACGCCCGGCAGCGTGTTCGCCTCGACGCCGTCGTCGTTCGGCTCGTAGATGTAGTCCACGCCGATCAGGTCCGACCAGCGGTTAAAAACGCTGGCGAAGATCGGCTGCCAGACCGCCTGCGAGCCGTAGATGCCGTTCATCCACGCGTTGAACTGGTTCGCGCGGTTCTGCCCGGAGAGGTTGTCCGCCAGGGCCCCGTCGGGCGGGAAGGAGTAGGTCAGGACGATCGGGTTTCCGGTGCCGCCCGTCGAGAACGACGAGGCCGTCGTGCTCCACCGCGCCCCGATCTGGAACCGCTCCTCGCCCGTCGCGCCGCCCCAGAACTCCTCCTGGAACATCGCGCTGAACGCCGCGACCAGTTCCGGGTCGGTCCCCGGCGCGAAGCAGAGCAGCTTGGGCGTCTCGCCCTTCTCGGCCCGATCGAGCGTCTCGAGCATCACGCCGAGGTGCTCCTCGTGCATCCGCGCGAACAGCGCGGGGCTCACCAATTCACGCACGCGCTCGTACCGATCGTCGTGCGACACAAGAAGCTCGCCCGAATGGTCGCGCAGCGCCGCGTACCCCTCCGCCCCCAGCCCGCCCGCCGCGATGATCGCGTCGCGGTGCGCCTTTGGCAGCGAGGGCAGCATCGCCGTCGCGATCATCCGCTGAAACTGCTCGTCCGGCGCCGAAGCGCCCGTCGGAGCACCAACCTCTGCGCCGACCGCCACGGTCGAAAACGCCGACCCGGCGACCGCCGCCAACACCAGAACAGATGCGTACTTCATGAGAGACACCCTTCTAGGAGCCGCTCCTCGGCGGCATGACCAGAAACCCCTGCGACCGCTCCCGATCGTGCGGACGCCAGACGCGGCAAGACAGACCCCTCGGCGAGAATGGCCGAGCGGGGAGCAACCGAAACCGGAACCCACACCATCAATCGGCAGGCCGAGCCCGCCGGGGGATTCCGACCCCGGAGCCCTTGCGATGTCCCCCGGTTCGACCCGTCACCCTCCGCGGTTCCAGAAAATCCCGCAGCAGGACCGAATACCGCGCCGCGGCATTGCCGATCAAAAAACGAACATTTCGGCGGCAAATGCGGGGGCGGAAGCACCCCCAGCCGGTCACTTCTTCGGCTTGAAGTAGTTCCCCGCGAACTTCTTCTGGAACTTCTCCACCCGCCCGGCCGCGTCGACGAACTGCGACCGGCCCGTGAAGAACGGGTGCGACCCCGACCACACATCGACATGCAGTTCAGGGACCGTCGCCCCGACGGTCATCACGTGCTGGCCGTTGTGGAACACCTTGCAGGAGGGGTAGTAGGTCGGATGGGTGTCGCTCTTCATCGTCAACTCCGCTCAGTCCGGTCTGGGATGCGTTCGGGGCCCGTGCGACCATCCGAGCCGGACGCGCCGTGGCAGGCCCCAACTCTACCCACGATTCATCCCCCGGACCACCCCCGCCCCGTTCAGAGGCACCCCCCGAGGAAGAGCCCCACAAACGCCGTCAGGTCCCCAAGGTCGAGGATCCCGAACGGGGCGGAGAGGTCCGCGTCGAGGTCGCCGCTCAGGAACGCGTCCGCGAACCACATGATGTCCCGCAGGTCGAGCACCCCGTCGTCGTTGAAGTCCACCGACGACCCGCACCCGCTCACCTTGTACACCCGCGACTCGGTCAGGAACGCCGACCGGATCGCCGGGTCCAGCACCCAGGGCGTCTCGTCCACCCCGCGGACCTCGACCGTGTGCTCCCCCGCCCCGAGCCCGAGCGACGAGAGGTCCAGGTCCCAGGCCCCGGCCGCGCCCGCCACCGGCACCCCATTGACACTCCACGACACAGAAAGAGGCGTCCCGATCGGCTGCATCGGCACGATCGAGATCGTTTCCGTTGCGTCGAACTCGGCCCCGTCCTCGGGCCCGGCGTCGATCGGCGAGACTTCGCGGTAGAACTCCCGGATCAGCCGCTCCGCGCTGGGTAGGTTGAAGGGCCGGTTCAACGACCGCATCATCGAGTTCGACGAGGGCCGGTAGATCCCGGTCTCCGAATACCCCCCGCCCTCGAAGGTCGACACCGTCCCGTCGAACCCGGGCAGGCTCGCCCCGAGCCAGCGGAACCACTTCCGCTCGAATTGCAGCTGATCCTCCGCGTCGTACCTCGACAGATTCGCCGCGCTCGGCTCGGGCCCGGTGTAATTCGACGGGCCCCCGTAGGTGTACTCGTCCGCCAGGTCGCCGAGCGAGTGCCCCATCTCGTGGATCGCGATCTGCACGGCCGACGCGTTGCCCCCGGACGCCGTCCCCAGGTTGCTCGAGGAATACCCCGCCCCGCCGTACTTCGTGGAGTTCGCGATCGCGAGCACCTGATCGACATCGGGCGCCCCGGCGGTGGCATAGGCGTACGCGTCCCCGACATTCACGCACAGCAGCCGCTCGGTCCCGCCGCACCAGAACGCCATGTCCATCGCCGTGTCCCGGCTGACACCCTGGCTCGGGTCGTTGTCCACGCCCGAATCCTCGGAGACGACCTCCACCTTGGTCACCCGGAAGTAGGGCCGATACCGCACGAACGGCTCATAGGCGAAGAAGTCATCCGCGATCCGATCGGCGTGCAGGTGGAACAGCCCCATCTCGGAGGCGCGATACCCGTCGCCCACGATCACCAGATCGACCCGGTTGTCCCCATCACCCCGCGCCTGCACGCCGGCCACGCCTTTGAAGTCCACGCCGTCCGAAGGCACGAGGAACCGGCCCCCGGTCAATCGCCCCTGCTCGTCGCCCCAGCACCCGTGCACCACCTCGAACCCGACAACGCCGGGCCCCACAGCGGCGCACCCCGGGGCCGCGCACTCCCCGCCCGCGGCCAGGCCCGCGCTGGCAACAATGCCGACAACGACTCCCCCGTGGTTCATCCTCTGCACGCTCCAGGATTCAAAGGCCCCCAGTGGACCACCGACCTCAACCCCGCGCACGAGTTTACCTCAGGCGGCCCGAAGCGCCGAGCCCAATCCGCCTAGCGGGACGACTTCCACCACCGCTCGCCCCATAACGCCAGGTTCGCCATGGGCCAGGCCAGGTTCCAGGAACGCACCGGGTCGGACCACACGAACTCCACCGCGGCGGGGGTGTAGATTTCGGCGACCAAGCCACTTGCCCGAACCGCCCCGGCCATCGGGGCGAGCCACCCCTCGAAGGGAAGCGGGAAACTCCGCTTCGGGCGGGTCACGATCGAGGCCGGCACCAGGTCCGTAAACCCCTCGCGCAGCGGGATCTTCGTCCGCGGCGGGTCGCCCTCCCCGAACTTCGCCGCCAGCGCAAGCCCCTCCGCCGCCATCGCGACCTCCGCGTCCGCGAAGGGTGTTCGGCCCTCCACCGACGCCAGCATCGTCGCCGTGTCCAGCCGCCCCAAGAGCCCGGTCAGGTTGAACCGCCGCAGCATCCGCAGGAAGGCCTGGACGCGCCGCTCCTCCCGCCCGGGCCCGTCGAAGTCCGCCGCGACCTCGTCGAGCAGCCCCCGGAACGCCCCCGCGTACACCGACTCGAGCGGCCCATCCCGATCGGCGAGCGAGGCGAAGTCGGCCCGCATGAACACGCCCCGCTGCGCACTCGTCAGCCACGACGCCGACGCCAGCGCGAATGCCCCGTCCTCGTCGCCGCTCGCGTCCGGCCGCGCGCGCACATGCCCGATCGCCCCCGCGATCGGGAGGTCGTACCCCCCGAACAACTCGTCCGCCCCTTCGCCGCTGAGCGCCACCACATGCCCATCACCCCGGAGCCTCGACGCGACCTCGAAAATCGCAACCTCATTCGGCGTGCTCAAGGGTGTTCCCAACCGGTCGACCATCCAGCCCCATCGCTCAAGGAACCCACCGCGATCGACGGCGACCTCTTCGTGCAAGGTCCCGATCGCGTCGGCCGCCGTGCGAGCAAAGGCGAAGTCATCCGCCGCGCCGTTGCCCGCCTCCGGGCACCCCGAGACATAGGTCCGAAGCCGGCCCGCCTCCCGCATCGCCAGGGCCGCCAGGATCGTGCTGTCCAGCCCGCCGCTCAGCAGCGAGCACCACGGCACATCGCTCCGCAGGTGCCGACGCGCCGAATCCTCGATCCTCTCGCGGATCGACCCCAGGCCGCCGTGCGCCGAGACACTCGCCCGATACACCCGGCTCTCGACTTCGCACGAACGGCCCGAGCAATCGACCGAGACCCACTCGCCGGGGCGCACCGCGTGCACCCCCTCGAACATCGTCCGCGATTCCACCGCCGTGCGCACCGTCGCCGCGTACGCCCAGATGCCCCCCCAGTCCGGCCGCGCCGCGAGCCCGGGGTGCTCGAACAGCGCCTGGGCCTCGCTCGCGAACACCAACTCCCCGCCCGCGTGCGCCCAGTGCAGCGGCTTCATCCCGAACCCGTCCCGGCCCAGCAGCAGCACACGCCGGGTCGAGTCCCACAGCGCCAGCGCATACATGCCCCGAAGCCGGGTCGCCGCCTCGGCGCCCCATCGCGCCGCCGCGTGCAGCACGGCCTCGGTGTCGCACGACGAACCGAACGCGACGCCCTCGGCCTCGAGCAACGCCCGCACCTCCGCGTCGTTGTACAACTCCCCGTTGTACACGAGCACGAACCGCCCATCGGGCGTCGCCATCGGCTGCCGCCCACCCTCGCCCGGGTCGATCACCGCAAGGCGGCGGTGCCCGAGCAACGCCCCCGCGCCCTCGAACAACCCCGCGTCATCAGGCCCACGGTGCGCCAGCGCCTCCCGCATCGCCAGAAAGCGGGCGAGGGGGATCTCAAGTCCCCGCCCGTTCGCCGCTACCACACCGCAGATCCCGCACATCGCGCATCCCCGGGGCCCGCCCGGGCCCCTCCATTCATCGGCTCGCGCCCCGCCCCGGCCCGAGGCTCGCCGCGGTACCATCCGCCCCGTGTCCGAAGCCGATCAACGGCCCATCCTCGCGGTCCGCGACCTCAGCGTCCAGTTCCCCGCAAGGGGCGGGCCCGTCCGCGCCGTCGACGGAGTCGCCTTCGACCTCGCCCTGGGCCAGACCCTCGGCCTCGTCGGCGAGTCCGGATCCGGCAAGACCACGCTGGGCCGCGCCGTCCTGCGCCTCATCGAACCCGTCTCCGGCGAGATCCGCTTCGACGGGCAGGACCTCCGCGTGGCCCGCGGCGCCCGCCTCCGCGCCCTCCGCCGACGCATGCAGATCATTTTCCAGGACCCCGCCGCGTCGCTCAACCCGCGCATGCGCGTCCTCGACCTCGTCGCCGAGCCGCTCCGGATCCACGGCCTCGTGCGCACCCGCGGCGACGCCTCCCGGGCGGTGGGGGAGTTGCTCGAACGCTGCGGCATGCCCCCCGCCAGCGCCGACCGCTACCCGCACCAGTTCTCCGGGGGGCAGCGCCAGCGCATCGCGATCGCCCGCGCCCTCGCGCTCCGCCCCAGCCTCATCGTCTGCGATGAACCAACCAGCGCGCTCGATGTCTCCGTCCAGGCCCAGATCATCAATCTGCTCCAGGACCTCCAGGATGAACTCGGCCTGGCCTACCTCTTCATCAGCCACGACATGGCGGTGGTCAGCCACATCTGCCACCGCATCGCCGTCATGAAGGACGGGCGAATCGTCGAATCGGGCGACAAGCGGCAGATCATCCACGAGCCCGGGCATCCCTACACCCGCGCCCTCCTCGCGGCCGTTCCCAGGCTCCGCGCCTCCTGACCCGGGCCTTACCCCCCGGCCTCGCGTGGGAGCGTGTCCAGGATGTTCCGGATCACCCCGTCCGCCCGGATCCCCTCCGCCTCGGCCTCGAAGTTCATGATGATCCGGTGCCGCAGCGCCGGCAGCGCCACCTTCTTGATGTCCTCGATCGAGATCGCCGCCCGCCCGTCCAGCAGCGCGAGCACCTTCGCCCCCAGCGTCAACGCCTGCGCCGCCCGCGGGCTCGCCCCTACGCGCACATACTGGTTCACCTGCGGCGTCGCGTACGCCCCGTCCCCGTCGGGGCCCTTCGGGTGCGTCGCCAGCACGCACCGCACCGCGTAGTCCACCACCGTCGGCGCCGCCTCCACACGCCGCACCAGGCGCTGGTGCTCCAGCAGCCGCGCCGTGTCCAGCACGGGCGTGATCTCCGCCTCCTCGCCCCCCGTCGTCCGCTTGAGGATCTCGTGCAGGTCCTCCCGCTTGGAATATCCCACAAGCAGCTTGAAGAAGAACCGGTCCAGCTGCGCCTCCGGCAAGGGGTAGGTCCCCTCCTGCTCCAGCGGGTTCTGCGTCGCCATCACGAAGAACGGTCGCGGCAATGCGTGCGTCTCGCCCTGCACCGTCACGCTCCGCTCCTGCATCGCCTCCAGCAGGGCGCTCTGCGTCTTCGGGGTCGCCCGGTTGATCTCGTCCGCAAGCAGGATCTGCGCGAACACCGGGCCCTTCTGGAACCGGAACTCCCGGCTCACCCGGCCGTGCTCCCCCTCGACCTCCACGACCACCGTCGTCCCCGAGATATCCGCCGGCATCAGGTCGGGCGTGAACTGGATCCGGTTGAACTCCAGGTGCAACGCCCGGCTCAGCGTCCGGATCAGCAGCGTCTTCCCGATCCCGGGCACGCCCTCCAGCAACGCGTGCCCCCCGGCGAACAGGCACACCAGCACCCCGTCCACGATGTGCTGGTGCCCGACCACCGCACGACCGATCTGCTCACGCACCGCCCGGTAATCCCGGCGGAACTGCTCGGCGGCGGCGAGGACCTCCTGCTGCGTCTGCGGCTCGTTCATCGCTCCCAGCGTAGCGGTTGCGCCGAACCCGCGGATCGCACCGCCCGGCGACGAGCCCCGCCATACCACAACGCTTGCCGCCGCCCGCACCGAATCGCACGCTCAACGCGGGCCGCGATCCGAACGCCCCGCCCGGAGGATCCCATGCGCATCAGCGACGCATCGAGCCAGATCGGCCTGCTTAACGCCCTGGGCAGGGCCCAGCGCGCTCTCGCCGACTCCGGCCATAGGCTCGCCACCGGGCAGCGGATCAACGCGGGCCGCGACGACCCCGCCGGCCTGATCGCCTCGGAGAACCTCGAGGCCCAGCTCGCCGCGCTCGACGCCGAGAGCCGGGCCCTGGAACGCAACGACGCCGTCGCCCGCACCGCCGAGGCCGCCCTGGCCGAGGCGGGGGGGATGCTGGTCCGCAAGGAGTCGCTCGCCGTCGCCGCCGCCAACACCGGCGCGATGTCCGACGCCGAGCGGGCCGCCATCGAACTCGAAATGGCGTCCATCGACGAGTCGGTCGAGCGCACCATCTCGAGCGCCTCGTTCGGGGGCGTCCCGCTCTTCAACGGTGGTCTCGCCATCCCCGCCGCGGGCGATTCGCTTGAACTCCCCCCGGCCCCCGAAATCCGGGATGCCGCCACGATCACCGAACTCCGAGGCCGGATCGGATCCTTCCAGCGCAACACCCTCGACGCCCGCGCCGCCTCCGTGCGCACGGAATTCGAGAATGTCGCCGCGGCCAACTCCATCATCCGCGACACGGACTTCGCCCGCGAGGCCGCCCTGTTCACCCGCGGGCAGATCCTCAACGAGGCGGGCCTCTCCGCGCTCGCCATCGCCGCCTCGCGCCCGCGGTCCGTCCTCGACCTGCTGGGCGGCTAGCCCGCGGCCTCAACCTGATTTCTCGGGACCCCAATCCCTTCGCGCACGCCCCGGCCCACCGCCGGGGTCGTGTTTCTTTTGGCCCCCCCCGCGTGGTATCGTGGACCCGGAAAGGCAGGTGCCGCATGACCGACTTCGACGCCCTCGCCGTGCAGGCCCGCGACGCCCGCAACAAGATGGGTGAGCGGGCCTACATCCAGGCCGCCCTCGCCCTTGACGCCTGGTACTTCATCGGCGTCGCGTCCGCCGACGACCCCGACGAGCCGGAACCCCTCATCGTGCGCGCCTCGGGCGGTCCCCGCCTGCTCGTCTTTACCGACGAGGCCCGCGCCGAGGGCTACCGCGACCACCTCGCCGCCAAGGGCAAGCCCGGCGTCGTGCTCCACATGGACACCCCAGACGCGGTCGGATACTGCCAGGCCCTCCGCGAGCACGGCATCGGCGAGGCCCACTTCAACGACGGCGACGCCGCCGTGACCGTGCCCCTCTCCCGGATCACCGATCTGGCCAGCTGACCCGAAGGGCGGCCCGCCCGCCTCCTGTTTCACCCCGGATCCTCGATTTGACCGCCCGGGCGAATCCGCGACCCTCCCGCGGTCGAATCGCGCCACGGCGGCCCTTCGCCATCACCGAAGCCCCTCTTACCTCTGACGGCCCGGCGTGCCCCTCTCGCCGGGCCGTCCCTTTTTGGTGTTCCGCCCCCCGGGGCCGGGGGTGTCACCCGGACGCTTCCCCACCGAATATCCTGCACCCATGGACCTCCTGAACCTGATCCTCGGCCTGGCCCTGCTCCTCGCCCTGCTCGCGACCGGGTGGCTCGGGCGGGCCCACCTCCGGGCCGCCTCGCTGCTCGCCCAGGCCCGCCGCGACGCCGAGCACGCCGAGTCTCGCCGGGAAGAGGAGACGCGCCGGCTCACCGAGATGAACCAACTCCTCCGCACGGACCTCGCGTCCGCCGAGTCCCGGGCCCGGGAGCTGGGCGAGACGCTCGCCCGCGCCGAGGAGCAGGCCAACGCCGACCGCCGCCTCCACGCCGAGCGTGAGCAGAGGTTGCAGGCCGAACAGACCCGCCTCCAGAACTGGCTCCGCGAGCGCGAGGCCGAGCTCAAGGCCCACTTCGCCAGCCTCTCCTCCGAGGCGCTCGAGACCAACACCCGCCGGTTCCTCGAGCAGGCCCGAGAGAACTTCGCCGGCCAGCTCAAGCAGGCCGGCGCCGATCTCGACCAGCGCCGCAAGGCCGTCGACGACCTCGTCCGCCCGATCGGCGAGACCCTCGCCAAGACCGAGGAACGCCTCGTCAAGCTCACTGAGCGGGTCGACCTGACCGCCGCCGCCAGCGACTCGCTCCGCTCATCCACGGACAAACTCGTCCAGGCCTTCAGCCGGCCCGAGATCCGCGGCCGATACGGTGAACTCCAGCTGCGCCGCGTCGCCGAGCTCGCCGGCATGGTGCCCTACTGCGACTTCGACGAGCAGTCCTCGACGCGGACGGACGACGGCAGGGCCCTCCGTCCGGACATGATCGTCCGCCTGCCCAACGACCGGGTTGTCGTCGTCGACGCCAAGTGCAACATCGACGCGTATGTGCGCGCCGTCGAGGTCGTCGACGCGGACGAACGCGACCGCCTGCTCGACAAGTTCGCCGAAGATGTCGCCACCCAGGCCGGAAAGCTCGCCAAGAAGTCCTACTGGCAGCAGTACAGCGGGTCGCCGGATTTCGTCGTCATGTTCGTCCCGGGGGACCATTTTCTCGACACCGCCCTCGCCCGCCGCCCCGATCTGCTCGAGACCGCCGCCGGGCAGAGCGTCATCCTCGCCAGCCCGGCCACGCTCATCGGCCTGCTCCGCGCCGTCGCCGTGGGGTGGCGCGAGCACGACCTGACCGAGCAGGCCCGTGAACTCTTCGACCTCGGCAAGGAACTCCACGAGCGGGCGGCCGTCGCGTTCGGGCACATCGACGATCTCGGCAAGGCGCTCGCCAAGGCGACCTCGAAGTACAACGAGGCCGTCGGATCGATCCAATCCCGCGTCACCCCCACCCTGCGTCGGTTCGAGGAGTCGGGCGCACGCAGCGCCAAGGCCCTCCCGGAGCCCGCCGAGATCACCGTGCTCCCCCGCGACGCCAACCTCGGGGCCCAGACCGGCCCGGCCTGACCGCGCGCCGCCTCATTCGTCGGAGCGTGTCGCCCCGAACGCCGCGAGGCGCTGGCGCGTCTCCTCGGAGACCTCGCCCCGCTCGGCCTCGAGCCAGGCCGCCGCCTCCACGGCGCTGAGCCCCTCCGCCGCCATCCGGTGCATCGCCCAGAGCACCGAGGCCCGCCCCCCGCTCGCGCAGTGCAGCATCACCGGCCCCGGGTGGGCCCGCATCGCGTCGGCCAGCGCCTCGACCTCGCCCGCGTCGAGGTCCGCCCCGCGCGTCGGGATGCGCACATACCGCAGCCCCCGGGCCGACACCGCGTCCCCGTAGAACGGCAGGTAGGCCATCTCCTCGTCGGTCCGCAGATTCACCACGAGCCCGCGCCCGTGCGCCGAGAACGCGTCGAGCGCCTGCTCCGAGGGCTGGGCCCCCAGCCAGACGCCGCCCTCGGGGGCCTCCCTGAACGCCTCCCAGGCCACCAGCCGCGGGGGCGGGGGCTTCTCGGCGGCCTTGGGTGCCGCGACGCAGCCCCAGCCGAGCCCCGCGGTCATGGCGAACAGCAGCATCGCGTGTTTCATCCGGGCAGCATACCACCGGGCCCCCTCGCGCCGTAGGATCGCCCCGACGCCGCCCGGAGCGGGCGCGATCGGGGGAGGCCGGAGCGCACGCCATGACCGCGACATCGACCATCATCGTGACGCTGGAACGCTGCGACGCCGACTCGGGCGCGATCCGGACGCACTGGGACGACCGCATCCTGCCCAAGGTGGGGGACGAGATGGACATGTACTGGTCCAACGAGACCCCCGAGGGCTGGGAGAACGGGTCGTACATCGTCCGGTCCATCCGGGCCGGCGTGCTGGACGCGGACCCGAAGATGCCGCGCAGCCAGCCGGCCCGGCTCTCCGTGCAGGTCGAACTCCTCCCGCCGGGATAACCGGCGGCGTGCGCCCAGAGGACGCCGAGATGACACAGGAACACCCAGGCCTGCGGTTTCGAGCACTGATGGAGAAGGGGGTCGTCGCCGCCCCGGGGGCGTTCAACGCGCTCGTGGCCCGCGCCGTCGCCCGGGCCGGCTTCGAGGCGTGCTACCTCTCCGGGGGCGCGACCTCGGTCGCCGCCGGCGTGCCGGATGTCGGGCTGCTCACGCTCGACCACTTTGCGTGCACGGCCCGCGAGGTCGCGTCGGCCTCGGGCCTGCCGCTCCTCGCCGACGCCGACACCGGATTCGGCGAGGAGGAGATGGTCCGTCGGACCGTGATCGAGTACAACCACGCCGGCGCCGCGGGGCTGCACCTGGAGGACCAGGTCTTCCCCAAGCGGTGCGGGCACCTCGACGGCAAGGCCCTGATCCCGTTCGAGCAAGCGGTCAGCAAGATCGAGTGGGCCTCCCGCGCTTCCCGCGAGTGCTCCGGCGGCGCGTTCATCGTCTGCGCCAGGACCGACGCGCGGGGCGTCGAGGGCTTCGGGGCCGCGGTGGACCGGGCCGAGGCGTATGTCCGGGCCGGGGCGGAGATGATCTTCCCAGAGGGCCTGGCGTCCGAGCAGGAGTTCGGCGACTTCGCGGCCGGTCTGCGGGCCCGCCTGGCGGGCCGGCGGGTCTACCTGTTAGCCAACATGACCGAGTTCGGCAAGACGCCGCTGATCCCGCTCTCCAGATTCGGGGAACTGGGGTACGACCTGGTGATCTTCCCGGTCACGACGCTGCGCGTCGCGATGGGAGCGGTCGCCCGCGCCCTGACGCAACTCAAGGAGACAGGCTCGGTTGCGCCGTTCCTGGGCGAGATGCAGACCCGGCAGGAACTCTACGACCTGATCGGGTACACCCCGGGGTCGCCCTGGGACTTTCCGGCCGAGTGACGATCGGCCGCAACCCGGGGCCGGCGATCCCCAACACCCTTCCGTGCCGCCCCGCGCGGTGTGTGCCCACGCACAAGAAGGAGAACAGCCATGCGCCGCCTCGCCCCTGCCGTGCTCGCCGCCGCGAGCCTCGCCCTGCCCGGTTGCATCATCGTCAGCGGCTCGTCCTCGGGGTCCTCGTACCGGGGCTACGGGTCGGTCGATCGGGCCACGCTGGATTCGATCGTCGCATCGAACGCGCAGAACCGGATCGGCGACTCGGAATCGGCGGTGCTCGCCCGATTCCCGGCGGAGAATGTCTCGCTGGTGCGGGCCGCGGTGGACGAGCAGGGGCACGATGTGGCGGTCTACCGGGTGTACGCGCGGGAGCGGTACCGCTCGACGAGTTTCGAGCGGTATCTGGTGTTCAGGCAGGGTTCGCTGGCGCTGCTGACCGACGACCGGGACGACCTGCCCTGGCCGGTCGACGCCGAGTACGATGACTGATCGTGACGCCGACCATCCGGTTCGCCGAAGAAGCAGACTGCCCGCGGATCGCCGAGATCACCAACGACGCGATCGTGAACGGGGTCGCGCACTTCGCCACGCCGCCGGATGACCCGGCCTCGGTGACGGCGGCGTGGCGACGCGACCACGCGGTCTACCCCTGGTTCGTCGCGGTCGACGGGCCCGGGGGGCGCGTGGTCGGGTTCAGCCGCGCGGCCCAGTGGAAGACGCGGCAGGCGTACGACTGGACCTGCGAGTCGGCGGTGTATGTCGACAAATCGGCGCGCGCTCTCGGCGTGGGCCTGGCGCTCTACCGTGCGCTGTTCGACGAACTGGGGCGACGCGGGTTCCGATGCGTGATCGCGGGGGTGACCGTCCCGAACCCGGCGAG
Organism: Phycisphaerales bacterium; assembly: GCA_036732005.1. Taxonomy (GTDB): domain Bacteria; phylum Planctomycetota; class Phycisphaerae; order Phycisphaerales; family UBA1924; genus UBA1926. The sequence goes on along the minus strand of DAINDF010000001.1, from coordinate 274,573 downwards.
CGAACGCCTGCACGAGCGTCTCGGCATGACCGCCGCGGGGACATTCGCCTCGGTCGGGTTCAAGCACGGCGCGTGGCGCGATGTCCGGTACTACACCAGGACACTCGGCGATGGCTCGGCGCCTGTCGGCCCGCCGGGCGGCGACAGGGCAGAGGGGATTCGCTGATGTCGAACCACACCGTGCTCCGCGAGGGCGAGTTCGACCCGAAGGTCAAGGCCTACTGGCTGCTCAGCCCGACGGTCGCGTTCGCGCTCTCGATTGTCCTCATCCCGATCATCCCGATCTACCTGATCATCGCCAATCTCGTGCTCGACCGGTGGATCGCCGCGCTCCGCTGCACGCTGACGGACCGGGCGCTGCTGATCCGCAAGGGGTTGCTGAACCGCGTGGAGAGCACCGTTCCGCTCGAGAAGATCACCGACCTCCAGATGTACCAGGGGCCGGTCATGCGCTTCCTGGGGCTGCACGGCTTCCGCGTCGAGACCGCGGGGAGTTCCTCGGGGCCCGGCGGGTTCCTGGTCAACATGATCGGCATCGTCGACACCCCGGCCTTCCGGCAGGCGGTGCTCGACCAACGCGACCGGCTCTCGGGGTCGGCGGCGACGCCCGCGGCGCCCGCGCCGGGCGGGGAGGATGACCTGGCGTCGGTCGCGAGGGAGATCAGGGATTCGCTGCACAGGATCGAGCGGTCGCTCGCGGAGCGATCAGCCTGAGGCCAGCCGCTCGGCCTCGCCGAGCAGCGGCATCTCCCGCCCGATCAGCCGCAGCCGGACCAAGCCCAGCGCGGCCCGAGCGGCCCACCCCCGGACGGCATCCCGCCCGCCCCTGAATCGGAATCGCCGCGCCTCGTCGGGCCCTTCCAGGCTCACGGCGGCGACCCAGACCGTCCCGACCGGCTTGTCGTCAGTGCCCCCACCCGGGCCGGCGATGCCGGTCACGGCCACCGCGTGCGCACAGGTCGGGTCGGCTGCGAGCGCGCGCTCGAGGCCGGCTCGCGCCATGGCGATGGCGCAGGTTCCGCTGACGGCGCCGTGGCGTTCGATGATCTCACGCGGCACGCCGAGCGCGATCTTTATCTCATTGGAATAAGTGACCCAGCCGCCGGCGAACGCGTCGGACGACCCGGGGACCGAGGCGAGCTCGGCGCCGATGAGGCCGCCCGTGCAGGACTCGACGACCGCGACCCGCTCGCCACGCCCCCGCAGCAGCGCGAGCAACGCCCGCGGCAACGCGTCGGCGATGTCGGGGGAATCGCCCGACGCGGGGTCACGCCGATCGAACACGGCGGGCCCGAGCAGGGCGGTCACCTCGGCCTCGGTCGCGTCGAGCGCCGCGTCGGCCTGCTCGGCGGTGGGGGCCTCCACGCGGAGGCGGCATGAAACCACCCCGCGGCTGGCCGTGGTGCCGACGAGCGGGAGACCGCGGGACGGGCGGTCCCGGTCCATCAGCGGCCCGAGGATTTCGGCGACGCGGGACTCACCTAGCCCGAAGGTCAGGACGGTCCGGGTGCGCACGGCCCGGTCCCGCGCGGCGGCCTCCGGCGCGACGAACGCCTCGAACATCGGGGTCATCTCGTGCGGCGGGCCGGGCAGGCAGAACACCCGGGTGGCGCCCAGCAGCGCGGCGAGGCCCGGCGCGGTGCCGTGCGGGTTGCTCAGACATCGCGAAGATCGGGGGCGGAGCGCCTGCACGCGGTTGGTTGCGGGCATCCCGCCGCGCCCTACGAACCAGGCCTCGATGTGGGCGAGGGCGTCCGGGTCTTCGACGAGCGTTTCGCCCATCGCGGCCGCGAGGGCTTGCCGGGTCAGGTCATCCGCGGTGGGCCCGAGGCCCCCGGTGCAGACGAGCAGCGTGTGGCGCTCGGCGAGCCGCCGGATCGCGTCGGTCAGGCGGGGGAGATCGTCGTCGACCGTGAGGTGCTCGGCGGTGCGCACGCCGAGGGTCAGGAGGCGGTCGGCGATCCACTGGCTGTTGGTGTCGAGGATCTGCCCGAGGGCGAGCTCGTCGCCGATCGAGAGGATCGCGGCGGTGGTCTGGGTCGCGGGCACGGGTCAGCCCCCGCCGACGAGGGTGACGACCTCGACGACATCGCCCTCGCGGAGGGGCGTCTCGGGCCGCTTGTCGCGTGGGACGACCGCCTTGTTGACCTCGGCGGCGCAGATCGCCCGGGCGAGCCCGAGCAGTTCGATCAAATCGGCGACGGTGGCGCCGTCGTCGACGGTCCGCTGCTCCCCGTTCACGGTGATTTGCATGCCGGCGATTCCTCCAGACGGGCGACCCGACAGGCTCGGGAGCAGCCGGATCCAGCGGCCGATCGGGTCCGACAGACTCTATCCCGGCGCGGCCCCCGACCGGGAGTGACCGGGAGGATCGCCGCGGGGTGCATCGGGAGGGGCGGGTCCGCGGAATCGTCTGATAGGATCATGTCCATGATGCGTCGCGGGATCGGGTTTCTGGTGCTTGTGCTGGCGGCGATGGCCTCCGGGTGCTCTCGGTCGCCCGGGTCGTACGACGCCTCGACGGCGGACGCGGCCCTGGACTCGGCCCGGCACATGATCGAATCCGGGGACGCGGCGCGGCTGGTCGAGTTGATTCACGCCGAGGGCGCCGCGGAGCGATCGTTCCTCAACCAGTTCGGTCGCGTGCTCGGGGCGCTGGATGACCTCGGCGCGGCGGTTGAGACGCGGTTCCCGGAGGAACTGCGGCAGTTCCGGGAGGAGGCGGACCGGGCGGCGGCGGAGGGACGGACGAGCCCGATCCTCTCGAGGCTTGTCGCGGCGGGGCGGGGGGAGCGGCGTTCGTCGTCGTTCGGCACCGCGCGGATCAACCGGGAGGGGCTGACGCTCGACACGGGCGCCCCCGCGCCGGCCCGTCGCGGGGGTGCGGCGGAGATGCTCACCCGCCCCCGGTCGGACTCGGAACGGGAGGTCATCAACGGCGTGATCAAGACGCTGCTCGTGGACCCGTTCCGCTGGCTCGACGAGGGGCGCGCGAGGCTGACCACGGTTTCCATTTCCGATGACACCGTCGGGCTGTTGTGGGACGGCAAGGCGATCCTGCCCCCCTTCGGGCTGTCGATGATCCGACGGGACGGCCGGTGGTTCCTGGTGCCCCCGACTTCGTTTCCGATCGTGAGCCGGGCGATGCCGCGGACGGAGGACGAGTGGTTTGTCTGGGGCAGCATGCTCAAGACGCTGGAGAATGTCGTTGTCGATCTGACCGCGGAGGTCGAGTCGGGCAGAGTGCGCAACCTCACCGACCTCGCGGACACGGCGGTGGAGAAGGCCGCGATCCCCGCGATGCTGATCGTGTTCGCCTACACCAACCTGGTGGAGGAGCGAAACAAGGCGGCGGCCGCGTCGCCCACGGGCGTCGAGCCCGCCGCGGGGGGCGCTGAGTCGGCGCCCGCGGGCGGTGGCGAAGGCCCCTGAGAGCCCGCGGCGGCGTGCGTTCAGTAGCGGGAGTTGCGTCCCCCGAGCCCGCCCACGCCGGCGCCGCCGACTCCGGCGGGCTGGACGAACAGCCCGAAGGTGGTCTCGCCGGAGATGTTGTTGTAGTTGATCGTGCCGCCGAGCAGGCCGTTGGTGAACCGGCGGTAGAGCGAGATCGAGAAGTTCTGGAAGTCTTCCTCGCGGAAGTTGTAGGTGGTGTTGAGCGAGTAGATGTACTTGTCGCCGAAGGTGCCGCGGAGTTGGGCGTTGCCGAAGGTGTCGTCCTGGTGCTCGAGGCGGCGGACCTCCATGCGGCTGCTGAGCCGCTCGGAGTGTTGCACGATGACGCCGGCGCTGTTGCGGTCTTCGCGTTGGTCGTCCACATCCCAGATCGTCTCGCCGGTGAAGCCGACGACCTCGGAGACCTGCCAGGTCCCCGCGACGCGCACGAACTCGTCCGGGGCGCTCAATTCGGGGCGGGCCGAGTAGTAACGCCCGATCGGGGTCTCTTCGTTGGCGTCGTCGGAGAAGACGCCGTACTCGGCGTCCAGGGTGAAGACATCGACGGTGCGCCACCGCCCCGGCGCGCCGCGCTTGGTCTGCCAGGTCTGGTTGAGCCCGACGCGGACAGCCGAGCCCTCGGCGAGGGACTCGACATCATCGTCGTAGACGGGCAGGTCGGCGCTGTCGATCGTGCCCCCGCCGTGCCAGAGGGTCACGGTCGGCTCGATGATGTGCCGCATGCGGTGAAGGTCGAAGGTGCGGGATTCGACCGAGTCGTCGACGCGGAAGATCGAGGTGGACAGGGTGACGCCCGCGGCGCCCCAGAGCCGCATCTCGTCGCCCTCGTCGGGGCTGAAGGACTCGAAGTCGGTGTCGTAGGCGGTGAACCGCCCGACGAGGAACGGGCTGACATGCACGGGGCCCAGGTTGAACTTGGTCGAGAGTTCGTGCCGCGTGTCGAATCGGTTGACGAACGACTCGTTGAGCCCGGCGTCGCGGGCGGCGTCGGCGATGGGGTCGTTGGGGCCCACGCCGAACGCCCGGTCGGCCCTGGCCCGGTTCCGCAGGCCGATCGAGGCGGGGGTGATCTCCTGAAAGCGGAGGCGCATGCGTGAGGCGTCCGCGTTCCAGGTGTGGGTGAGCCAGCCCGGGGCGAGGTCGTCGAGCAGGTCGTCGCCGATCTTGGCGATGCCGATCTCGGGCAGCTTGTCGACGGCGTACCCGGGGGACTGGGCGAGGTGCTCGTTGGGGATGAAGTCCGTGGTCAGGCCCTTGGCCTCGAGGGTGATGGCGGTGTCGTTCTCCAGCCGGCGAAGGTGGGCCCGCGTGGTGAGTTCCTCGTCGTTGACGCCGATGTCGCGGAACAGCGCGGGGAGGATCGCCTCGTCGGAGGCGTGGAACCCGTTGAGCAGCAGCGTCCATTCCGGCAGGAACTGCCAGCGGTGCTCGAGGATCGCGAAGCCGCGGGTTTCTCCCTCGCGTTCGATCTCGGCCCCGTTGCGCATGACATCGGTCCCGTTGTCCTCGGGGAGCACATAGCCCCGCAGGAGCCCGCTCATGCGGGGACGGTCCCATGAGAGCCGGCCGCCCAGCCCGACGCCTCGGTCGGCGTAGTAGTCGAGGTCCGCGGTGGCGGTGAGCCCGTCGGGCGGGTCGATGCCGAGCAGGGTGAACGGGTCCCACGAGGTCAGGAACGAGGTGCCGGTCCGGTTGGAGTCCTCGATCCCGATGGAGCGGAGGGGGAAGCGTTCCGGGTCGCCCCGGAACCAGGGCCAGTAGAAGAACGGGACACCGCCGGCGCGGAGCGTGACATGCCGCGCGTCCACGATGTTCGAATGCTCGCCGTCGTCGTGCTGCTTCTGCGAGATCGTCATCCGGCCCGTGCCGATGGCGAGCTGCGGGGTCGCGAACGCGGTGTTGGCGTAGACCGCCCGCTCGGCGCTGAACCGGTTGGCGGCCTCCTGCCGGATGACGCCCGCGCGCATGGTCAGCGGCATGCGCAGGCGGCGGTCGTAGGTGTTGAACACCGCGTCGAGCAGCAGCGCCCGGTCCTCGCGAACATCGTAGAAGACGGCTGGCGAGCGGAGGGTGTATTGCCCGTCGGAGACGCGCACGCCCCCTTCCAGGTAGATCCCCGTCACATCGGCGACATCGAGCCGGCCCAGCGTCTCCGAGAGCGGGCCCGGCGCGAGGAAGAGCACGGCGCGGCGGGCGGTCATCTCCATGACTCGGTCGGGCGCCTCGTGCTGCAGCACCACGCCCCCGGTGAGTGTGACGAGGTTCGCGTCCTCGGCCCGCTCGATGGTCGCCCGCTCGCCCGCGGAGAAGAAGAAAACGCCGCTGCTCGAGAAGATCCGGGGCGCTTCGATCCCGAGTGGTTCGGCCGGCTCGCCGGTCGCCTCCTCGTCAATCGCCTGCGGCGGATCCGCGGCGGCGATCTGGTCGACCTCGGGCTCGAAGGAGGTATCGGCCTCCGGCGGCGACGCCGGGGAGGTGGGCGTGCGTGGATCGCCCGCGCCGGCTTCTGCGGTGGGCGGCGGGGAGGTTGGCTGGTCCGTCGCCCTCGGTTCGGGGGGGGGCGAGGCCACCGGCTCCAAGCCGTCTCGGGGTGGTGTGGGCCGCGAGGCAACGGGTTCGGTCGGCCCGGGCGCTGCCCGCGGCTCGCGCGGCGCGGGCGGGGGGGCCACGCGTTCGCCGCCCGGGCGCTCGCCCTCTGTTCTGAAGCGGACGGAGCGACCGGGCCTTACCGACCGGTCAGCGATTCGGCGGCCCGCCGGCGGACTCTCGCCCTCCGAATCGGCGCCCGAGGCGTCCGACGACCCGCTTTCGGCGGGGGACCGCTCGGCGGGCGCGCCGGGCAGCCGGCGGTTGAGGATCCAGGCGGGGGGGGCCAGGCGCTCCTCGGCCGGGGCGCGGGCGGCGCGGGCCGCCTCGGGGTTGCGGATCGACTCAAGGATCGATGCGAACGACTCATCGGCGCGGGATGTGAACGCGGCGGCCTCGCTCTTGGCGTCGGGCCTGGTGTTCAGCCGCAGGTCGACCGCGAGGCGCACGGGCTCGCTCGCGGCGATAAGGGCCTGCACGGGCAGTTTCTCGGCGCTGAACCCGAGCGAGGCGGGCCCGCCGGGCGAGTCGACGCGCTCGTAGTACCCGAAGACCTCGAAGATGCCGGAGGCGTCCCCCACGCCGCCCACGCCGACCGGGCGGAGCCACAGCGACGCCCGCTCGGCGGACAACTGGTTCGGCCCGAGCAGGGTGGTGACATCGTGCTCGAGCACGATTCGGATCGTCTCGGGCCCCCGGGCCTCGGGGATGCGCCAGACCCAGGCCCGACGGGCCCGCAGCGTGATCTCGCCCACCACCAGGTCGACCGGCAGGCTCACACCCCCGAACCCGGTCTCGCCCTGGGTGGGCTGGGTCGAACTTGTCGACCCGGCGCTCGCGTGGCGTGGGAACGCGCCGATCGAGCCGGCGAGCAGCGCCAGCGTCAGCGCCGCCGCGGTCCCCGTCGATCCGACACCTCGACTCCGGGTTCGCCTCATGCGTTCAACCACCCCTCGCGTCTGGAGTTCCGCCCCTGGGCCGGGCCCGTGCGGCGCCGCAGATGCTAAACCATCCGGCCCAGCCCCACAACCCGGCCCGGCGCCGCCCGACCCGGAGCCCCGGCAACGACGGGGCATCAGTCTTCCGCCCGTTCCCCTTCCGGGGCCATCTTGACCAGCCTCGGGTCGAACCGCGCGATAACCTCAACCAAGTCCTGCTGGGCGGCGAGCACGCGGCGGATGTCCTTGTACACCCGCGGGTTCTCGTCGATCCCGGCGCTGAGAACCGTCACCCCGCGTTCACGCAGCAGGGGCTCGACCTGCGACCAGCGGAAAGTCTTCTTGGCCTGCCGGCGGCTCATCACCCGCCCCGCCCCGTGGCTCGCCGAGTCGAGCGATCCCGCCCCGCCCTTGCCACGGACGAGGAACCCGGGGTCGGCCATCGAGCCCGGGATGATGCCCAGCGCGCCCGGGCCGGCGGGCGTCGCCCCCTTGCGGTGCACGATGAGTTCCCGTTCGCCCTGCCCGTCGCCCGGGTCGTGCCGCTCCTTCCACGCGAAGTTGTGGTGGTTCTCGACATCCATGAGCACTTGGGCGCCGAGGTGGGAGGCGATGGCGCGGTGGATGCAGGCGTGGTTGGCCGAGGCGTATTCGCCCATGAGTTCCATCGCCGCCCAATAGGCCGCGCCCTCGTCGGTGCCCAGGTCGAGCCACGCGAGGCGGCGCAGGTTGTCGGTCAGGCCCTCGTGGATTGATGCCGCGAGTTTCGAGTAATGCTCACAGACCGCGGCCCCGGTGCCGCGCGACCCGGAGTGGCTGAGCAGGGCGAGGTGCGTGCCGGGCTCGAGCCCGAGCGATCCCGCCGCCGATTCCCCCTCGACGGTCAGCGTGCCGAACTCGACGAAGTGATTGCCCGACCCCGAGGTGCCGAGTTGCGCCCGCGCCTTGTCCTTGAGCATCCGGGTGACGGGGCTGACCGACCAGTCCCGGTCCATTACGGGGTGCTCGCGCCGGTGCTCCTCGTCGAACGACGCCCCGACGCCGAATCGGGTCTCCCGCTCGATCGCCCGCGTCAGGCGGCGCACGCCCTCGTCGTCCTCGAGCCACGCCACCGGCAGGTCGAGGACCGTCATTTTCACCCGGCAGGCAATGTCAACCCCGACCGCGTAGGGCACGACGGCGCCCTCGGTCGCGAGCACGCCCCCGATCGGCAGCCCGTACCCGACATGGGCGTCGGGCATGAGCGCCCCGGCCCGGGCGCAAGGGAGCGAGCACGCGTCCCTCAACTGCGTGAGCGAGGCCTCGTCGAAGTCCTCGCCGGGCTTTCCCCAGACGCGGAACGGTGCGGCCGATGGATGGCGTCCGCGGGTGTCCATGGGCGGGCGTCCCCTCTCTTCCCGGGGCCTCAGCCGCACCCCGAGACGAACGCGGCGACGAAGGCGTTGATGTCCGAGAGATCGAACACGCCCGCGGGCGGGGCGAGGTCCGCGTCGGGGTCCTGCGCCAGCAAGGCCGCGACGAAGGCGTTGATATCGGCCAGGTCAAGCAGCCCGTTCGCGTCGAGGTCCGCCGCGTTGCAACCCGCCGGGGGGCCGACGAGGAAACGGAGCATGCCCGGCACGCGCTGGGCCCAATAGAACTCGTTGTGCTGGTGCCCCGGGGCGATCAGCGAGGTGAAATCCCCACCCTCGACGAACCCCTGCGCCAGCGCGATCGAACGCATCGCGTTGAGGTTCCCCACGCCGCTCTCGGCGCTGCCCATGTCCTGGTAGAACCGCTCCAGCAACGCGGGTCGGCCCGCGGCCGAGGCGAACGCGAGCATCTCCGCCCCGTCGAACCAGTAGGAGGGCGAGACCGCCGCGATCCGGCTCCACGCGCTGAACGCATACCCCGCGTACGCGGAGATGAGCCCGCCCAGGCTCGAACCGGCCATGAACGCCTCGCCCGGGCGCGTGCGATATCGCCGGTCGACCTCGGGCATCAGTGTGTCGCGGATCGCGGCGAGATACGCCGATCCCCCGCCCCCGCACCCCACCCCCGCGTCGGCCCAAGGGGTGTACTCGAGGCACCGCGACGCGCCCCCGTTCTCGATCCCCACGACGATCACCGGGCCGATCTCGCCGGCGGCGATCAGCGCCTCGCACGCCTCATCGACCCGCCACTCGCCCGCGAAACTGGTCGCGTCGTCGAACAGGTTCTGCCCGTCGTGCATGTAGAGGACCGGGTAGCGCTCCGCGCCCGCGTCGTAGCCCGGCGGAAGATAGACCCAGCACCGTCTCCCGCTCAGGAACGGCCCGAACTCGAACCACTCGACATGTCCCGTGATGGTCGAGGGCGCCAGGTCCGCCCAGCGCGCGACCTGCAATTCCAGCGTCTGCACGCCCGAGGGCGTGTGCACCCGGTTGGGGATCTCCTCCCCGTTCGGGCCCTTCTCGACGCGGGCCCAGGTCCCGCGGGTGAACTTGAACTGAATCGGCGCGCCGTCGGGCAGGTCGAGCGTGATCGCCCAGCGCCCGTCGGGCTCGGGCTCCAGCGCGTGCGCCGGGCTGCCCGGGTTCCAGCCCTGGAAACTGCCCGCGATGTAGACGGTGTCGCCCGCCGGGGTCCCCGCCGGCACCGCGACGCGGAAGGTCACGCTCGCCCCGGAGGCGATCGAGACGCCGCACACCGAGAGCACGCCCGCAACAAGACAAGTCAGATCCCGCACGCCGCGCCCCCGTTCTTCTCGATGTAACGCTGGTGGTACTCCTCCGCCCGGTAGAACGGCGCCGCCTGCTTGACCTCGGTCACGATCGGCTTCTTGAACCGACCGCTGGAGGCGAGGGCCTCGATCGCGCGCTCCGCGGCGTCGCGCTGCGCCTTGTTGAACGCGAACACAACCGAGCGATACTGCCGCCCGATGTCAGGCCCCTGCCGGTTGCGCTGCGTCGGGTCGTGGCTGGCGAAAAAGGTCTCGAGCAACATCTCGAAGGACACCGCCGCGGGGTCGAACTCGACGAGCACGACCTCGGCGTGCCCGGTCTGGTCGGTGCAGACCTGCTCGTAGGTCGGGTTCTCGGTGGTCCCGCCCGCGAAGCCGACCGCGGTCTCGAGCACGCCGTCGACCTGCCGGAAGGCATGCTCGACGCCCCAGAAGCAACCCGCGCCGAACATCGCCGTTTCACGCGTCATCGCCGCCTCCCGGGGCCGCGCCCCGATTCCCGATCAGCCTGATGTCCCGCCACGCGGGGAAGGTCTCCCGCCAGGAGCGGACCGCCGCAGGATCGACCTCGACCGTGAGCACGCCCTCCTCGTCGCCGAGTTCGCCGAGTGTCTCGCCCCGGGGCCCGACCACGATCGACCCGCCGGCGTATTCGAGGTGCGGGTCCCGCCCCGTGCGGTTGACCGCGAAGACAAACGCCTGATTCTCGATCGCACGCGCCACCGCGAGCGCCCGCCAGTGCGACTGTCGGGCCGCCGGCCAGTTCGCCCCGATCGCGAAGGCCTCCGCCCCCGCGAGCAGCCCGAGCCGGAACAACTCGGGGAACCGGATGTCGTAACAGATCGCGGGGCACACCATCAACGAATCGGAATCCGGCCCAGCCCACTTGTAGGTGGTCACGCCCGCCCCGCCCTCGAACGCCTCGGGCTCGCGTCCGAACGAGAACGGGTGGATCTTGGCGTATTCGGTGAGCAGCGTGCCGGCGCCGTTGAAGACCGGGGCTCGGTTGGTCGCCCGCCCGCCCGCGGGCCCGAGGACGGTCCGCCCGCCCTGCACTGTGCAGCCCAGATCGATCGCCAGCGTGCGCAGGAAGGTGAGCGTCTGGCCCGCCCCGTCGTGCGTGGTCTCGGTCCGCAGGCTGAATCCGCTGTCGAACATCTCCGGGAGGACCAGAAGGTCCCCGGGGGTGATCCCGATACCCTCAAGAAGCCGATGAACACCCGCGAAGTTTTCGTGACGGTTTTCCCAACCAATGTTCATCTGGATCAGATGGACCCGCATCCGGGAACGCTAGGCCCACCCGAGCGTCCAACCCCGGAGGGCGGGGGCATCCCGGACAATTCGGGTCGGTAGAACCCCGGCCTCCCCGCCTCGTACGACCGAACGCCCATGCCGAGCATCGCCGCCATCCCCGCTTCCCGCACCGCCTCCGAGCGGCCCCGGCTCATCCTGGCGAGCCGCTCGCCCCGCAGGCGGGACTTGCTGAACGGCGCGGGCATCGAGCACGAAGTCCGCCTCGCCGAGCGGTTGGACGACGCCGACCTGATCCCGGGCCGGGTCTCGCCCGAGTGCTGGGTCGCCTCGCTGGCGTACCTGAAGGCCCGGGCGGTGGCCGCGACGCTCGAGGACGACCTGCCCGCGGTGGTCCTCGGGGCGGACACGGTCTGCGTCCTGGACGGCGAGATCATCGGGCAGCCCCGGGATCGGGCCGATGCCGATCGGATCATCCGGGCGTTCGCGAACCGGCCGCACGATGTGCTGACGGGCGTTGCGCTGGTTGACCGCCAGGGGCTGCTGATCGACCTGTTCATCGATCGGGCGACGGTCCGCGTGGGATCGATCCCGCCGGATGAGATCGCATCCTACCTGCGATCGGACGGGTGGCGAGGCAAGGCCGGGGCGTACAACCTCTTCGACCGCCTGAACGCGGGCTGGCCGATCGAGTTCGACGGCGACGCGACGACCATCGTGGGCCTGCCGATGCGTTCGCTCACCGAGCGGCTGCGTCGCCACGCGCTGATCGACTGAGCCCCCCGCCCGCTCTACCGTTCCCGGTGCCCCCCGACACGATCCTCCCGCTCTGGTTCGTCGGCCCGCTCGCGGCGTTCACCATGCTGGTGATCGTGGCGCACCTGCTGCTGATGCGCGACGCGAAGGCGGAGATCCCCGCGAGCCGGTACCGCCTGCGGAGCGTCAACGGGGGCATCATGCTCGCGACCGTCCCGCTCCTGGCCGCGGCGTTCTCGGTGGTGCCGACCACGGACGCGAGGCTCTTCACGCTCACATGGTTCGCGTGCGTCGGGCTGCTCGGGATCGTGGTCACGCTGGCGGCGCTCGACGCGGTGAACAACACGCGGCTGCTGATCCGGCAGCGTCGCCGATTGCGCGAGGAGCGCCGGGCACTCCTCGAATCGATGGGGCGGATCAAGCAGGGAGCCCGGCCCGATGCGCCGAAGAAGCCCGCTCCCTGACCCGCTCGCCCCGGTGGCCAGGCTCGCCGAGCGCGTGTACCGCGCCGAGGTCGCCCGGCGCAACCTCCGGTTCGACGCCGGGCGGGGCGTCGTCACGATCGACCGACCGGTGATCTCGGTGGGCAACCTTTCCGTCGGCGGGACCGGGAAGACGCCGATGGTGCAACGCCTCGTGGGTTGGCTCCGGGAGGCGGGCCACCGCCCCGCGATCGCGATGCGGGGCTACCGCGCCCGGGGCGGGCTCTCCGACGAAGCCGCGGCCCACGCCGACGCGTTCTCCGGTGAGGTGCCGGTGGTTGCCCAGCCCGATCGGCTCGAGGGCCTGCTCCGCCTCTTCGCCACCGACGCGGGGCGGGCGGTGGATGTGGTCGTGCTCGATGACGGGTTCCAGCACCGGCGCCTCGCCCGGCAACTGGATCTCGTCCTCGTTGATGCGTCCCGGCCGTTCGCCGCGGACAGGTGCCTGCCCGCCGGCTGGCTCCGCGAGCCGCCCGCGTCGCTGTCGCGGGCGTCGGCGGTCGTGGTCACCCATGCGGAACTGGTGGACGCCTCGGGGTTGGGGGGGGTGCTCCACGCGGTCCGTGCGCACGCACCGGCCTCCGTCCACGCGGTGTGTGCGCACGCGTGGGACGGGCTGGTCGTTGCCGACGAATCGTCCGAGGAGACCCGACCGGTCGCGTGGCTCGAGGGCCGCCGGGTCGCCGCGGCCTGCGCGATCGCCCACCCGGAGGCCTTCTTCGCCGCGGCCGAGCGGGCGGTCGGGGGGCCGCTGGCGGGCCGGCTCGCCCTGCGGGATCACGACCCGATCGGCCCCGGGACACGCGCCCGGCTTGCCGAGCTGGCCCGGGGGTGCGAGGTCCTTCTGGTCACCGAGAAGGACTGGACCAAGCTGCGGCGTCGCGACCCACAGGGGCTGGGCGTCCCGGTCGCCAGACCGGCGCTCACCCTGGCCTTCCGGGAGGGTGAGTCGGACCTGCGGGAGCGGGTCGTCGCGGCCGCGGGGCTGAGCATCTAGGCGGGGATCCCGACCGGTTTCCTGACCAAATCTCGGGAAAACCCGGCGGGAGACTGGACGGCAAAAGACGATATCCTTATACTCATGTCTATTGGAGGCTTCATGATCTCGCGGACCGCGGAGTACGCATTCCTGGCCTTGGGGTTTCTTGCGGGGACACCCGACAAGGCGGTGACGACCAGGGAGATCGCTGAGGCGACCGGGCTGCCGGGTGATTACCTGTCGAAGATCCTGCGGGCGCTGCGCCGTCATGGGATTCTGCTGGCGCACCGGGGGATCGGCGGGGGGTTCTCGTTTGCGCGCGCGCCGTCTGAAGTTTCCGTGCTCGATGTGCTGACCGCGCTGGGGGAGAACCTGCCGACGCTGGATCACTGCCCGCTGGGTCTTGCGATCCACCTGGACATCTGCCCGATCCACCACGCGGTCAACGACGCGGTCGCGTTGCTGCGGGCGCGGTTTGCGGGCATGACCATCGAGGAGCTCGCGGTCTCGCCGGAGGAGCGGCTGGCGATGTCGATTCGGTCCGAGACGGGCGGGGTTCAGGTCACGCTGGGTCGGAAGTAGGCCGAGATACTCGCAAACGGCGCTCCGGCGTGCCCCCGGATCGGGTAGGATGTTCGCTGTTCATTCGTGAGGAGTATTCATGAGCGATCGCTCTGCCGTCTGTTCCGCGCTCGCCCTGGTTGCCGGGCTCGCGGCTTGTTCGACCGCCGCGCCGATTCAGATCGGGTTCCTGTGGCACATGCACCAGCCGATCTATGTGCCCTACCTCAACCCGTTCGGCGCGGACCCGTATTTCTCGTTCTCGGTGCCGGACATCCACAATCAGCGGTTCGGGCCTTACACGACCTGGCCTCGGAACGCGATCGAGGCGGGGGACCATCTGCCCTACCTCGGGGCCCAGGTATCGTTCTCCGGATCGCTGATCGAGAACCTCAACGCGCTCGAGGCCGCGGGGATCAACGGCGGGATGTGGAACAACTGGGACGGGGCGTACCGGGCCGTGCAGTCCAACCGCTCGGCGTTGGGCAATCGCCGGCTGGAGATGGTCGCGTTCGGGTATCACCACCCGCTGATGCCGTTGATCGGCGAGCGTGACATCCGGATACAGCTCCGGCTGCACAAGCTGATCCACGGGCAGACCTGGTTCTCGGGGGGGAACACGGGGTTCAGCCGGGGGCTGTTCCCGCCGGAGACGGCGTTCAGCGCGCGCATGATCCCGGCGCTCGAGGCGGAGGGGATCGAGTGGGTGCTTGTCGACAACATCCACTTTGACCGGGCGTGCGTGGGATATCCGCACACGAACGCGTCGAACCTGTTCGCGCCGAACCGGGCGGACCAGGTCAACCCGGACCCGGCGGCGAACGGGGGGCGCTGGGTGCAGTTGCAGAACCTGTGGGCGCCGTCGCGGGTTTCGGTTCCCTTCGGGTACCAGCCTCATTACGCGCAGCATGTGGACCCCCAGACCGGCGCGGTGTCGCGGATCGTGGCGGTGCCGGCGGCGCGGTACGAGGGCAACGAGGACGGGCGGGGCGGGTACGGGGCGTTTCTTTACGACCAGGTGATGGACGCGTACCTGCCCGACAACGACGACCCGGATCACCCGATGTTCGTCGTGCTCCATCACGACGGGGACAATTTCGGCGGGGGCAGCGAGGGGTACTACCACCACAACTTCCAGAACATGGTCAACTGGGTGCAGAGCGACCCGGACTACGAGGTCTCTACGGTCAATGACTACCTGGACCGATTCCCGGTCGATCCTGCGGATGTGATCCACATCGAGGACGGCTCCTGGGCCGGCGCGGACAACGGGGACCCCGAATTCAAGAAGTGGCTCGGGGGCGATGTCTCGGCGGGGGCGGTGAGCCCGGACATCAACTCCTGGGCGGCGCTCGTCGCGGCGCGGAATCATGTGATGACGCTCGAGCAGCTCGACGCGGTGAATCTCGATTCCACGGTCGAGATGACCCATGTGCTGAACGGGACGGGCGACCCGATCCACCGGGCGTGGCATTACCTGCTGGTTTCCCAGGCGTCTGATTACTGGTACTGGGACGGCACGGAGGTGTGGGACTCCAATGTGACGCGGGGGAGCAACCTGGCGACGGCGCAGACGGACCCGGCGCTGGCGTCTGCGTCGTTCGTCGATCAGACCCCGCCGACGGTCTTCGTGCCGCAGCGGGAGCCGTACAACCCGGGCGGGTTCGAGTGGGGGAGCCAGCCCGAGGCGAGCGACTTTGAGGTCTGGACGCTGGTTCACGACTATTCGGGGCTCGCTGGGGTGACGCTGAAGTGGCGGGTGGACGGCGACGGCGTGAACCCGCTGTCGTCGATCCAGAACGAGACCTATGCGGGCGGCGCCGAGGTCGGGCCCTGGCAATCCGTGGCGATGACGGGCGCGGCGGTGCCGACGCCCCCGGGGGTGCTGGGCGCGACGCACAAAGCGATGCGGTTCGGCGCGATGATCACAGGGCAGAGCCAGGTGCTGATCGACTACTACATCGAGGCGACGGACACGCTCGGGAATGTCGAGAAGTCTGACATCATGTATGTGTGGGTTGGGCCGAGCGACCTCGGGGGCGGGGGTGACACGGTGGTGATCGACCCGGACCCGGCGGTGGCCGGGGAGCCCGTGACCATTGCCTACGACCCGAGCGGCGGTCCGCTCGCGGGGGCGGGGCAGGTGTTCCTGCACTACGGGTTCAACGGGTGGAATCCGGTGATCAGCCCGGACCCGGCGATGAGCGACGGGGATGGGGACGGCGTGTGGGAGATCACGGTGTCGGTGCCGGGCAGCGCGAGCACGATCGACATGGTGTTCAACAACGGCGCGGGGGTCTGGGACAACAACAGCGGGCAGGACTGGCACTTCACGGTCGACGGGAGCGACCCGGGGGCGGGGTTCGTGATCGACGGCGGGCTGGACGCGTCCGCGACGCTCATCGGGAGCAACGGGCCGATCAGCCTCTGGGCTGGTCTGGACGGGTCGGTCCTGTACCTTGCGACCAACCCCGCGTCGCTGGGGCAGGATCGGTTCATTGTGCTCGCGGACGCGCCGGGCGCGATGGGACCGGCGATGTGGGCCAAGTCGGGCATGGTCGCGGGCTGGGACGCGTTCATCGGGAATGAGGAGAGCAGCAACTGGGCCGGGTGGTTCGACGCGGCGGGCGCGACGCAACTCGCGGTCGGCTCGGTGCTGGAGGGGACGATCGATCTGGTGGGCGAATTCGGGTCGCTGCCGGAGTCGGTCGCCGTCGCGGTGCTGAGCTATGTCTCGCCGGACGGCGGGGTCCTGTACTGGCTCCTGCAGCAACCTGAGTCGCTCGATCAGGACGGGAATGTCGAGGGCGATGAGTTCGCCACGATCCGGCTGTGCGACCTGCGGGGCGATTGCTGCCCTGCGGACCTGACGGGGGACGGGCTGCTCGACCTTTCGGACATCACGGCGTTCATCGCGGCGTTCACGGGGAACGCCCCGGCGGCGGACCTCGCCGAGCCGTTCGGGGTGTTCGACCTTTCGGACATCAGCGCGTTCGTCTCGGCGTTTGTGGGCGGGTGCCCGTAGGCCTTGATGAGGGGGCCTGATCTGCGGCCGGGTGGGAGCGTGGATCGCCTGATCGGGGCGATGCGGGGCGGTTCGATCGCCGATAATTCTGTCCGATGAGCCAGCCCTTTGAACCCGCGTCCATCCAGGCCGCTCGCCGGTATGCGCCCTTTCTGGCGTGGGCGTCGTGGTTCGTGTTCGCCTGGTGCGCGGCGGTGGTGGGGGGTGACCTCTGGGGCGAGGTCGCGGGGCACTGGCAGACCGCGGTGGCGATGATGCTGGGGAGCTTCGTCGCGGGCGCGACGCCGATGGGCGGCGGCACGGTCGGGTTCCCGGTGCTTGTGCTGATGCTGGGCGAGCCGGCGGCGCTGGGGCGGCAGTTCTCGTTCGCGGTGCAGTCGGTGGGGATGACGAGCGCGAGCATCTTCATCCTGTGCAGCGGGCGGGCGCTGGCGTTGCGGCTGATGCTGTGGGCGATGGCGTCGAGCGCGATCGTGGTGCCGGTCGCGTCGGTCGCGCTGCTGCCGCTGCTCTCGGAGAGCGCGATCAAGCTGGCGTTCGCGTGCGTGTGGGGCGCCTTCGGATTCCTGACGCTGGTCAAGGCGAGGGAGATGCGGCACTGGCACCACCTGCCCCGGCTCTCGGCCCGGACGGACGCGGCGGCGGGCCTGGCGGTGGGGGTGGTCGGGGGTCTGGCCTCGGCGTTCACGGGCGTTGGGATCGACATGATCGCCTACACCGTGCTCGTGCTGCTTTACCGGTGCGATCTGCGGGTCGCGATCTCGACGAGCGTGCTCCTCATGGCGTTCAACTCGCTGGTGGGCGTGCTCACCACGGCGTCATCGGGCGCGACAGACCCGGGAGTGTTCGGGCACTGGCTCGCGGCGGCCCCCGTGGTGCTGTTCGGGGCGCCGCTGGGAGCGCTTGCGATCCAGTTCATTCCCAGGACGCCCGCGATGGTGGGCGTCGCGGTGCTCTGCCTGATCCAGTTGTTCTGGATGGCGTCGAATGTCGGCGTGGGGCTGGTGGGGGCCGTGGGGATCGCCGTCGCGATGCTGGCGGCGAACGGGGTGTTTCACCTGCTCTATGTCGCGGGCCGGAGGGCCGAGGCCGCCCGGAAGGGTGAGTCCGCGGGGCAATCTGTTGGCGAACGCGGCCTCCCGGCGGGATCACCGCCGATCGGCGAGTAGCTCGGGCCGCGGCGGGCGAATCGGCTGGGCCTAGGCGGCGGCGTTGCTGCCCTGTTCAGCGGGCCGGCGGCGTCGCCTGGAGTTGATGCGCTCGGCGGAGGGCACGCGGATCTCTTTCGCCAGGCCGACGAGGGCGAGCGTGCGGATCACGAGGTAGGACGCGTCGAACTGCCACCACGCCAGGCCGTGCCGGGCGGAGGTGGGGAAGGCGTGGTGGTTGTTGTGCCATCCCTCGCCGAAGGCGAGCACGCCGACGATGGGGTTGTTGCGGCTCTCGTCGTGGCTCTCGAAGGGGCGGGTTCCCCAGAGGTGGCAGACGGAGTTGACGCTCCATGTGATGTGGTGGACGACGAGGATGCGGACGAGGCCGCCCCAGAGGAAGCCGAGCAGGGCGCCGGTCCAGGACATGTCGATGAGCCCGCCGATGACGGCGGGGAGGACGAGGCTGAGCAGGGACCAGAGGGGGAAGGCGTTGCTGATCCAGGTGACAAGGCGGTTGGACTCGAAGTCCTTGATGTAGCGGGAGAGGTTTTCCTCGTGAGGCGATCGGTTGAGCATCCAGCCGAGGTGGGCGTTGACGAAGCCCTTGATGACGGCGCGGACGCCCTCGCCGTGGTGGTGGGGGGAGTGCGGGTCGGACTCTTTGTCGCTGTGCTGGTGGTGGCACCGGTGGAAGGCGACCCATCGGAGGAGGGGGCCCTCGAAGGCCATCGAGCCGAGGATGCCGAAGACCGCGGTGACCACGGGGCCGGTGGTGAAGGACTTGTGGGTGAAGAGGCGGTGGAACCCGACGGTGATGCCCAGGCCTGTGGCGATGTACATGCCGAGCATGAGGAGGACCTCAGTCCACCCGACGCCCCAGCCCCAGGCGTGCACGATGGCGGCGATGAGGCCGACGATGGGGAGGAGGATGACGGTGAGGGTGATGGCGCGCTCGGCGACCGGCAGTGGTTCCGGGCCGGGGGCCGCGGTGGGGTGATGCAGTGTTGTCATGGGCGGTTCTGGCTCGACCTGATGCGTCTGCGGTGTGTTCGCCTTCCGCTGGCGACTCGGTCTCACGGGTGAGCCGGGTGGGGATGATCTCTTGGGTCGTGACACCGGACGGCGTCGGGTCCATCCGACGGGGGACAATAGCAGATCGTCCGGTCCGCAGGAGCGGCGGGAGCCCCAATTGTGGCCCGGGGTCGGGATTCGTCGCATCTTCACATTGCCCGAGGCGTTCTGTGCGGGTCGTGTCCGGATCGGGGCGGGCCTGCGGGGCCCGGGGTGGCGGGCCGGTCGGCGGGGCGACTTCTATCCTGCCCGATGGACAGCCCCCGGAGCGAAGCCATGCCGTCGATCCCAGCGGACCGGAAGAGGGTTCTCGACCTGTATTTCCTTGAACACCGCGCCAAGTTGCTCGACCTGGCCGCGTTCCTCGACCGCTACGACCGGGCGGGGGGGGAGGGCGACTTCAGGATCGATGCGTTCCGCGAGGCGGTGAAGATCCTGACCGAGCCTGCGCCGGGTCGGGCGCGGCGGGTGCAGGAGGCGTTGTCGGATCAGTCGGCCGACCCGGTCGCGGCGGCGCCGGGCAAGGGGGCGCTGGGGGCGGCGCCTCCGGGCGGGGCGTCGAAGGGGGGGCGGGGCTGATGCGGTACATCGATCCGCACATCCACATGGTGAGCCGGACGACGGACGACTATCGCAACATGGCCCTGGCGGGGTGCGTGGCGATCACGGAGCCGGCGTTCTGGGCGGGGTACGACCGGTCGAGCCCGCAGGGGTTCTACGACTACTTCCGCCTGCTGACGGAGACCGAGCCGGCGCGTGCGGCGGCGTACGGCATCCGGCATCACTGCTGGCTGTGCATCAACCCGAAGGAGGCGGAGGACCCGGGCTTTGCGCGCGAGGTCATCGCGCTGATTCCGGAGTTCCTGGGGCGGCCCGGCGTGCTGGGGATCGGGGAGATCGGGCTGAACAAGAACTCGAAGAACGAGCTGGCGATCCTGGAGGAGCAGCTCGCGTTGGCCGCGGCGCAAGGGCAGTTGGTCCTTGTGCACACGCCGCATCTCGAGGACAAGCTCAAGGGGACGCGGCTGATCATCGACGCGATCCGGCGGAACGGGAACCTCGACCCGGGGCGGGTGCTGATCGACCATGTCGAGGAGCACACGGTGAACCTGGTGCTCGACGCGGGGTTCTGGGCGGGGATGACGCTCTACCCGGACACGAAGTGCACGCCGCAGCGGGCGGCGGACATCGTCGAGATGTGCGGCACCGAGCGTCTGTGGATCAACTCGGCGGGTGACTGGGGGCACTCGGACCCGCTGGCGGTGCCCAAGTGCCGGCTGGAGATGAAGCGGCGTGGGCACAGCGAGGAGACGATCGACACGATCTCGTACGGGAACCCGATGAAGTTCCTGAGCCAGAGCGGGAAGTTCGCCGTCGGGTCCGGGTCATGATCGACCTGCTCGGGCACGGGACCAACCTCGGGTACTGCACCAATGTGCACCCGGGCGAGACTTTCTCCGATATCGTCGAATCCCTCACGGCGAACGCGCTCGCGGTGCGGGCCTCGTGGAACGATGGGCGCAGGCTCGGGCTCGGCCTCTGGATGCCGTACTTTGTTCCGCCCCCGGATGTCATGGGGTCGAAGGAACGATTTGTTGAGTGGGACATGTGCGGCATCGGGAACGATCGGGTCGCGGCGCTGCGAGACTGGTTGCGGGGCAACGGGCTCTATGTCTTTACCGGCAACGCGTTCCCGTTTGCCGGATTCCACGGGCGCCGGGTCAAGCACAGGGTGTACGAGCCCGACTGGTCCGACAAGCTGCGGTTCATGCAGTCCGTGGCCGCGGTCGGTCTCATGGCGGATCTGGCGGCGCCTGACATGGTCAGGCACGGGCGTTCGGGGGGGAGTGTGTCGACGCTGCCGATCGGGTGGTCGCGTCCGGAAGGGGACGCCGCCCGCGTGGAGGCGGCCGGCGAGTGGCTTCGGCTCGCGACCACCTTTATTGGAGCCGCGTCGTCGGCCGTGGGCGGGCTCTTGACCCTCGACCTCGAGCCCGAGCCCGGGTGCATTCTTGACACGGCCGACGATGTGATCGCGTTCTTCGACGAGCACCTGCCCGATGAGGCCCACCGCAGGCACATCGGCGTCTGCCACGATGTCTGCCACGCGGCGGTGATGTTCGAGGACCAGCGGACCGTGCTGCGTCGATACGCCGAGGCGGGCATCCGCGTGAACAAGGTGCAGATCTCGTCGGCCCTCGATGTCGATGTGCAAGCGATCGGCGTCGAAGCCGCGATCGAGCACCTCCGTCCCTTCGCCGAGCCGCGGTACCTGCACCAGACCGGCGTGCAGCGCCGGGAGGGGGACCCGGGTTCGTTTGAATTGATCGAAGACCTGCCCGAGGCGATCGCGATGCTCGAGCGCGTCCGCGACGGCGGCGATGCGTCACAGGTCCCGGACCGCCTCCGCGTCCACTTCCATGTCCCGGTCTACCTCGACTCGATCGGCCCGCTGGGCTCCACCCATGGCCAGATCGCCGAGGCGGTCGCGGCGGCCCGGGAGTATCACGACACGAGGCACTTCGAGGTCGAGACCTACGCGTGGGGCGTGCTGCCGGAAGAGCTCAAGCGTGGGACCCTGGCCGAGGGGATCGCGGATGAGTTGAAGTGGGTGCTTCGGGCCTGCGCGCCCGGGCGGGGCTGAAGTGCCTGCAAAGGTGTTCCAGGGCACCCGTCCTTCACTTGCGATTTAGGCTCTTCGGCGCGTTCGATGGCGGGGCGTGTCATACGGCTCGTGATTGACCGCTGCGCGTGCTCCGCCGGTGCCACCACCCGCCGCGTCAGCGGCGCGTGGTGCGGATCGGACGCCGACGAGAGACGCACGACGCGCCCTCCGGGCGGGTCGTGGCACCGCTTTCCGCGCGTCAACCAATCCAGATCAGTATCAGTCCGTCACCCAGGCCCACGAGTCGGGGTCGATGGAGGGGATCGGGGGTGTGCCGTTGACGAGCAGGTCGATCTCGTCCTCGGTCATCTGCTTGGAGAAGATCGCGACATCGCGGACCGAGCCGTTGAGCGAGTCCTGGAAAGTCGTCCCGTTGTACCACGACCCGATCTGGATGGGCAGCGTGTTGCCGCTGCCGCCGGCGCCCGTGCCGAGCCCGGTGGTCCAGGTCTTGTCCTTCTTCTTGCAGACCGCGTCGACGAAGATCTCGATGCCGCCCGGCCCGAAGGTGACGGCGACATGGTGCCATTCCCCGGGCGAGAGCCGGGTCACGCTCTGGGTGGTTGATTGTGTGGTCGTCTCCATGCGGACCATGAGCTGCATGCTGGTTGAGACATAGATGTAGATGCTCCCCGGGTTGTTCCCGGTGATGTTCTTGGCGAAGATCGCCTGGTCGCCGGCGGAGTCCGAATCGATGTAGACCCAGCAGGCGATGGTCCCCGCGTTGAGCAGATAGTCGGCGTGGTGGTTCGCGTAGGCGAATGAGAAGGTGCTGGCCATGGTCGGCGCGGGGCGTTCATCGAAACCCGTGCGCTTGTTCGGCACGGTGTTCAGGGAGTACCCTGCGTCCTGGGCGCCCGCGAGTTTGGTCGCGATGAAGGTCGCACGGTCCTCGTCAAGGGGCCAGTAGGCGACGGGGCTTGCCTCGAGCACGCGGTCGCGGTACTCGTCGCCGGTGGGGATGATCACATCGGCCCGGAGCACGGCGCGGGCCTGGCCGAGCGTCGCGGTCGCGGTGACGCGGTAGGAATCATCGGCATCGTCGCTCAGGTCGGCGTCGGCGGGGTCGGTCACCTCGACGCCGACCTTGCCGCGCCCGATCGCGTAGTCGATCTCGAGCGTGGGGTCGTTCCGCCAGTTGTTGTCCTCCGCGAGGGCCCCGAGGGCGGCCTCGAGGCCCGATTGGGCGAGCAGGCGGGCGGAGGCGAGGTCCTCGAAGTCGGCCGCGCGCTCGGCCGAGGCTTGCCGCAGCGTGAGCCCCCCGATCGCGATCGAGGCGGCGACGGAGGTGGTGATCAGGACGAAGACATACGACCCGCCCCGGCGTGTGGTGTGGAGGCGTCCCATGGTCATCTCCCCAGCAGGCCGGTGAGCACCGAGCCCAGCGAGCCGGACTGGGCCTTTTCCTGTTCTTCAGCGCCGATCAGGCGCAGCCCGTCGGCGGCGGCGCTGCGGACGATGGTCTCGGTGTGGAGCGTGCGGCTTCCGATGGCGACGGTGACGACGATGAACGCGCAGTCCTTGTTCGAGGACCTGCTGGCGAGCGTCGCGGGGTTGGCGTCGGTGACGGTGACGGAGCGGGTCCACCCGTCGAAGCCCGGGATGGGCTCGCCGTCGACATCGACGGGGGGGGTGGAGGTCCAGTCGTCGTAGTCGAAGATGTCGTTGAAGGCGGTTCGCCCGGGCATGAGGTCGGCCCCCGCGGCCTCGAGCAGGGGGTTGAGCCCGAGATCGCTGGTGACCGCGTCGAGCCCGCTGAGGAGGTCGCCCGCGGCGCGGTCGGCGCAGGGTCGGCTGGCGATCTCGGCGAGGAGGTCTCGGGCGAGCCAGGCGGCGCGGGAGGACTGCTCGGCCTGCCCGGCCCGCTGGGCGGCGACACCCACGACGGTGAGCACGGAGGCGAGCAGTCCGCCGACGATGGCGATGGAGAGCACCGCCTCGACGAGGGAGAGCCCGGGGCGGGAGGCGTAACGATTGCGGCGGGTCACGGTGTGGTCTCCGGGCGGGCCATCAGGTCCACCGAGGCCCGGCGGACGATGGAGTGCCCCGTCGCGAGCTCGACAGTCAGCAGGCGCGGCCCGCCCTCGAAGCTCGTGACCTCGACGCCCATGGCGAGCACGCGGTTCGCCACGACGCGGCGTGTGCCGTTGAACTCGCGGTAGAGCTCGGTGGGGGGGGTGTCGGCGTCGACGAGGCCGAAGGTGATCGTCTCGTCGATGGTGTCGCCGGTGCGGTCGGGGACGACCAGCTTGAGCACGGCCCCATCCGTGGTGACCAGGGAGGCGATCATGGCGTCGGTCATCATCTCCTCGAGGGCGGCGTCGGCCTCGTTGGCGAGCCGAGCGGGGTCGTCGAGGCCCGGGAGGGCGTGGGTGGCGAGGATCATGGTGGACATCAGCGCCCCCATGACGATCGACAGCACAGCGATCGAGACGACCGTCTCGATGAGGGTGAATCCGCGGGCGGGGGCGGTCATTTCAGCCCCTTGTCGGTGAGGAACTTGGTCGAGGTCACGGTGGAGGTCGTGGTCGAGACGGTCCCGGTGTCGGCGTCGATGAGCACGGCGACGCTGCGGTTGCCGACGAAGAGGGTGATCATGGCGGATTGGGAGAAGAAGCCGAGGGCATCGACATCGACGGTGTCGTCGCCGTCCTCGGTGAGGGCCATGCTGATGTTGGCGCGGTAGGGGGCGTCTGTGGTGACGAAGTCGGCGAGGACCTCGGAGGTGGAGGGCACGCCGATCTGCACGCGGTCGGTCGTGGGCGAGAACCTCGAACGGACGCCAGCCGAGCGGATCCGTGCGGCGACGCGTGCGTCCTCAAACGCGGCGGCGAGCATGTTGGCTGCGGACTGGGCCGAGGCGGTGTTGCCGGCCTGGGCGAACCGTGGGATGGCGACCGCGGAGAGCACGGCGATGATCGCGAGCACGACAACGAGCTCGGCGAGGGTGAACCCCCGCCGAGCCCGTGTTCCGAGTGCGTTGATGGCGTCGGAGCCGTTCGGCATGCCGGGCTCGGATCAGAACTCGTCGTAGGTGGTCACACCGTCGGACGAGGTCGCGGTCGAGTTGGCGATGATCTTGCCGGTGGTCTCGTTGTAGAGCCAGCCGATGCCGGCGGCGTCGGCGGCGGCGATGCCGTTGGAGCCCTTGCGGGCGCCGACCTTGATCGCCGGGATCGCGTGCAGATAGGGCCCGTAGACATAGGTCGAGTCCGGGGTCGCCTGGGTCGCGCCGGCGGAGCTCGAATAGGTCGTCAGCTGGGCCTCGATCGCGGCCGCGGTGGGGAGCGTCCCGCCGTGCTCGGCCTTGTAGAGCTCGATCGCGTTCCGCAGGGCCGCGAGATCGGCGATCAGGGCGCTCTCGCCGGCGCCCGAGGCGCCGCGGCTCATGCGCGGGATCGCGATTGCGCCGATAATCCCGAGGATCACGACGACAATGACGAGTTCGACCAGACTGAACGCTCGGCGGCTGCGGGTGATGCTGAACATCGGGGGCCTCTCGGTATCAAGGGAAGATTGGAATGCCTCGAACTTCCGACCGGTCTTTCTTCGACCATCCCTTGGGGCGGGGTGACCACTCCGGGGCCTCAATCGCCCCGGCTTCTCTCGGTCAGCCCGCACAAACGGACCGGGCCGCGCACTCAGGGCCGAATCGCCACGCGCCGCGGGCCCCGGCCGGCGTCGACCAGCACCGCGTCCTCCTCGACGCGCACCAGGCGGAGGCCGTGGGCGTGCTGGCCTTCCCGCATGGGTTGGCCGTTGACGACGGCGAGCCCACCGTTCGGGGTGGTCAGAACGATCGAGACACGGGGCAGGCCCACGCCGACCCCGGGCTCGCCTCGGGGCGTGACGCCCGAGGCGTCCTGTGCGGGCGTGCCCTGGTCCGGTTGAGCGGCCGAGAGGGCCATCTCCGCGAGCCCGAACAGCCCGGTGGGCACCTGGTTGGGATCGGCGCCTTGGTCGTTCACCAGCGACTCGAGGAGCCCCTGGATCGCCATCGGATCGCCGCTGTCGAGCGCGGCGGCGATGTTCTGGGCGGACTGGACCTGCTCGACCAGGCCGGTCAGGCTCTCCGTCGCGGCGGTCGCGGAGGAGAGCACCGTGCGGTCGACGAGCAGCGCGGTCCCCCCGAGACCCGCGAGACCGAGAAGCACGATTCGTTTGATCGGCAGCCCCATACGAGGGGATGTCCGATTCAGACCGCTCCGGGGCCACCGATTCCGGTGGGCCGGTGCGATGGCGGGTCAGTCTGCCCGGGTCAGCCAGTCTGTGCCGAGGCCCGCGACGACCTGGCCGGGCTCGGGGGCGGGGCGGATATGGATCCGGCGGACGATGAGGTCGCGCGACCGGGTCCGGAGTTCATGGAGATAGCGGACCACTTCGGGGAGCGGGCCAAAGAGGGCGGTCTCGATCGGGACCCGCCCGTGCAGCTCGCCCCGCACGAGTTCGCCCGGTTTGATCGCGAGGACCTCGAGCCCACGCTCTGAGGTATGCTCGATCATCGAGGCGATCCTGGCGTTGAGCTCGCCGGCGGAGAGGAGGCGGAGCTCGCGGGTCTCGATCTGCTGGGCGGTCTCGTCGATCGCGGCCCGGGCAGCGCGGATCTCGCCGAGCACCGTGTCGGTCTGGGCCTTGATCTCGGAGGCGCGCACAGCCCGCGCCTCGCGCTCGGCCTTGATCGTCGTCAGTGGCTGGACGCCGAGCAGCGCGATCAGCACGATTACCGCCAGCGAGCCCGCGGCGCCGCCGAGGTCGATCGCCAGGAGCGGGTTGGTTCGGCGCGTGCTCATCCGCTCGCCTCCGCCTTCGCGCCCGCGGGCGGTCTTGTCGGAGCGGCGGCGCCGCCCGGGGGTTCGGGCCTGATGAGGCAGACGACGGAGAAGGGCACGCCGTCGCGGGCTTCCTCGGCGCCGCTGCGTTCCAGGCGGGTGGAAGAGAAGACACCCGCGGTCTCCAGCCCCAGGACGAAGCGGGCGACATCCTGCTGCGTCCGCCCCACGCCCTCGACGCGGATATCGAACCCCTCGGCCCCCGACGCGGGTTCGAGGCTGAACAGGTCGAGCGTCACGCGGTCGGCGCCCAGTTTGGCGACGAACGCGAGGAGGATGCTCCAATCGGGGTGGTCCGAGGCGGCCCGGACGGCGCGGAGCGTCGCGGCGTTGGCGGACCATTCCTGAAGCAGCGTCGAACGCTGCATGGTCAGATCAGCCAGCCTGGTCTCGGCGGCCTGGAGTTCAGCCGTTGAGATCCCGTCGCGGTCCAGCAGCCAGGCGCGGGCCCCGACCGATGCCGCGGCCCCGGCGATCGCGAGGGCGCCCAGGGCGGCGGCCCAGAGCCGCGTCCTGGCCCGACGCTTGCGCCGCAGGACCCGTTGGGCGGGGATGAGGGAGGGGGCGTTGATCATGCCGCCTCCTCGACGCGGGCCACCCGGGCGAACGACGCGGCCGCGAACGCCGCCGCGCCGGCGGGGTCGCCCGACCCGGTCTCCGGGCGCGTCGGTGTCTCGGTGGAGGCCTCGACCGCCTGGGCGAGGCCCGGCGTGCCGGCGCCCCCGCCCAGAAGGAGGATCTCTTCCGGCTCGTGCGATCCGTCGCACCCGCGGAGATACTCAATCGAGGAGCGCATCTCGTCGGCGACACGGTCGCGATAGGCGTCGCACCAGTCGGCGGAAACCGGGCCCCCCGGGGTGTCGAACGCTTCGGCGAGGGCCGCGACGGGCACGCCGCGCCGCTTGGCGGCCGCGGTCATCGCGTCTCCGAGCCCGCAGCCGCTCAGTTGCCGCTCGAAGTAGATGCCCGTCGCCCCGAGGGCGACCAGGGTTGCATCGCTCCAGCCGAGGTCGAGCATCGCGACTCGGCGGCCCGCGGACGCCTGGGCCGCGCCCGCGAGGCCCGCGGCGGTGCCGGGGCTGAAGAGGACGATCGGGTGCATCCCGAGGCTCTCCGGCATCGCCAGGAGTTCGTTGGACGCCGCGACAGGGCACATGGTGGTCAGGGCCCTCGTGCCGGAGGTGTGACGCGGCGGCTGCGGGGCCTCCCACCAGCAGAACTCGAACGCGCCCGGGTCGAGCCGGCCTTGCCGCGCCAGTTCGCTCCGGGCGATCTCGTCCAGCGGGGCGTTCGATGAGCGGGGTGGAAGGTCGAGGGAGGTCCGCTGGATGATCGACTTCGGGGCGACGACGGCCAGGTCGCGACCTCGGAACCCGGCGCGGTAGAGCACGCCCCGGAGCCGACGGAACTCATCAACCGAGTAGGCGGCGCCGGGCTCGCGGCGGAGCAGCGAGGCCCGCGCGAGCACGCGGCCCGCGCGGTCGAGCTGGGCCGCGCGGATCACCCGCGATCCGAGATCAAGCCCGATGGGCGATGGAGCCGCGGCGGGTCTCATTTGGGCCCTCCCGCGGCCGCGGTCAGGTCGAACAGCGGCAGGAAGAGGCTCAGCGCGACGAACCCGACCACGCCGCCCAGCACG
Organism: Phycisphaerales bacterium; assembly: GCA_036732005.1. Taxonomy (GTDB): domain Bacteria; phylum Planctomycetota; class Phycisphaerae; order Phycisphaerales; family UBA1924; genus UBA1926. The sequence goes on along the minus strand of DAINDF010000001.1, from coordinate 246,486 downwards.
ATCAGGATCGCCGGCTCGATGAGGGATGTGGCGGACTTGACCGCGGTCTCGTTGTCCTCGTCCATGAACTCGGCCATGCCGCTCAGGGCCTCGCCGAGCCGACCGGTCTCCTCGCCGTTCCTCACGGTCTCGCAGAACCCGGGCGAGACCAGCCACGACCCGGCGAACGCGGATGCGAGCGACTCGCCGGCGACGACATGCTCGGTGGCTCGTGCGAGCAGGGCGCGGTAGTGGGAGTTGCCCGCGGCTTGCCGGGTCAATTCGATCGCTTCGAGCATCTTGACATGGGAGGCGAGCAGCACGCCCATGAGGCGTGCGATGCGGGCCACCGCGAGGCTGCGCGTCAGCCGCCCGATCACGGGCAGCCGGAGCGAGGCGGTGTCGAGGAAGCGCCTCCCGCGTGCCGTCGCGGGGATCAGGAACAGACTGCCGGCGGCGCCGAACGCGGCCGGGAAGACGATGAACCACCAGTTGCGGAGCAGGTCCCCGACATTGAGCAGGAACTTGGTCGTCGCGGGCAGCGGCGTGTCCAGCGAGGCGAACATGCCGGCGAACCTCGGCACGACGAAGAGCAGCATCACGGTGATGACGATCAGCGAGACCCCGATCAGGAGAACCGGATAGACCATCGCGCCAAGGACCGTCGAGATGGTCTTCTGCCGCTGCCGGGTGATCCCGCTCAGGCGTTTGAGCATCTCGGGCATGTTGCCCGCGTTCTCGCCCGCGGCGATGAGGCTGCGGGTCACCGCGTCGAACTCGCGGGGGTTGTCGTGCATCGCCTCGGCGAGCGACGCGCCCTGCTCGACCCGCTCTCGCAGATCGCGCACCACCCGGGACCACCCCGGGTCCGACGCCTGCCGCTCGACCGCCGACAGCGACTGCACCAGGGGCGTGCCCGTGGCGACGAGCACCGACATCTGCCGCGAGAACTCCGCGAGCTGGCCCAGCCGCTTGTGCGCGACCCACGGCTTGTGCCGCGGCCCGCGCTCGGCGTCCTCGGCGGTTGCCCCGGCGGCCTTGCTGATCGTCGTGATGAACAGCCCCTGTCGCGCGAGTTTCTCCCGCGCCTCGTCGGCCCCGGCCGACTCGATGAGCCCCTGCGCGGGCTTGCCGTTCCGATCGAACCCGGTGTAGCGGAAGTTCATGCCGCCTCCTTCCGCCCGGGCTGCTCGTCGATCGCCTCGTCGTCGCCCCGGGTGACCCGGAGGACCTCCTCGAGGCTCGTCCTGCCCTCGACCGCGACCAGCACGCCCTCTTCCCGGAGCGACTTGCCCCCGCCTTTGTAGTGCAGTTCGCGGACGGTCGCGGTGCCCGCGTCCGCGGCGACGGCGCGCTTGATCGCGGGCGTGACCTCCATGACCTCGTAGATGCCCGTTCGGCCCTTGAACCCGGAATTGTGGCAGCGCTGGCAGCCGCCCCCGTGCCGGAACGACCGGGAGACCGAGGGGTCGAGGCCCGCGTCGATCAGCATGTTCTCGGGCGGGTAGTAGGAAGTCACGCAGCCGGAGCAGTTCGTTCGGGCCAGCCGCTGGGCGATCACGCCGTTGAGCGCGCTCGCGATGAGGTACGCCTCGATGGACATGTCCCGAAGACGGGCCACGGTCGAGGGCGCGTCGTTCGTGTGCAGCGTCGCGAGGACGAGGTGCCCGGTGAGCGCGGCCTGCACGGCGACGCGGGCGGTCTGCTCGTCCCGGATCTCGCCGACCATGATGATGTCCGGGTCCTGCCGCAGGATGGACCGCAACGCCCGGGCGAACGAGAGCCCGATCTGCTCGTTCACCTGGATCTGGTTGATCAGGTCGAGCTGGTACTCGACCGGGTCCTCCACCGTCAGGATGTTCGTCTCGGCGCTGCGCAGAAGGTCGAGCGCCGAGTAGAGCGTCGTGGTCTTGCCGGACCCGGTCGGCCCCGTCACGAGCACGAGGCCGTGCGGCTGGTGCAGCATCCGCGTGAACCTGAGGAACGGCTCGGGCCGGAGCCCGAGTTGCTTGAGCTCGACCTGGAGGTTCGATTTGTCGAGCACGCGGACGACGAGCTTCTCTCCCAGCAGCGTGGGCATGCTGCTGACGCGTAGATCGATCTCGCGACCCTCCGCGACGATCCGCACCCGCCCCTCCTGGGGCAGGCGCTTCTCGGCGATGTCCATCTTGCCGATCACCTTCACCCGGCTCACGATCGCGGCGTGCATGCCCGGCGGCGGGCGCATCAGGTCGCGGAGCATGCCGTCGATCCGGTACCGGATGCGCGTGCCGCGCTGGCTGGGTTCGATGTGGATGTCGCTCGCCCCGTCCCGGACCGCCGTCAGCAGCGCGACATTGACCAGGTTGACGATCGGGCTGCCGTCGACCATCGTCTCCAGGTCGGTGGCCCCGTGCTCGTCGACGGCCTCGCGCTCGACGACCTCGACATCCGACTCGCTGAGCGAGGTCAGGAAGGCGTCGACATCGACATTCTCGCCCGAGTATTTCTTCACGAACTCCAGGATGTCCGACTCGAGCGAGAGCACCGGGCGGATCCGCAGCTTCGTCAACGCCGCGAGCCGGTCGATCGCGGGCAGGCTCCTGGGCTCGGCCATCGCGACGGTGAGCGTGTCGCGGAGCCGGAACATCGGGATGCAGCGCAGGCGCTCGCACTCGTCCTGCCCGACCAGTTTGATCAGCCCGGGGTCGATCAGCCCGTGACGCAGGCGGCACCCGGGCACGCCCTGCACATTCGCCAGCGCCTGCACCAGGGCCGCGGGGGTGACGATCCCCTGCTCGACGAGCAACTCGCCCACCCGCCGCCCGGTGGAGCGCTGCTCGGCGAGGGCGCGGCGCAGCTGCTCGGCCGTCACGGCGCCGGACGCGACCAGGGCGTCGCCGATCCTGACGCGACCCTCCTTGCTCACAGGAAGCTCCTCACCGCGGCGTTGATGTCGTCGTAGCACTCGAACCAGCCGGCGGATTGGGTCAGGTCGAACACCTCGCGGAGCGTCTCGTTCACGGCGCAGAGCTTGAGCACCCGGCCCGTCTCGCCGAGCGCCTCGGAGATGTCGACCATCGCCTCCAGGCCCGCGCTGTCGACGAAGGCGATCTCGCCCGCGTCCACCACCAGCCGACCCATGGTCGCCGAGATGGCGTCGGTCAGACGCGTGCGGAACTGGAGCGCGTCGTCGCCCGCGAGCGGCCCGCCCGGCTTGAGCACCGTGATTGCGCCGTGTCGCTGCTCGGTGAACTGCACGACCGCCTCCTCACGCCGCGATGCTCAGGGCGCCCCGCGCGGCGTCGGGAACCCTCACGATAAAGGTCGAACCGCGCCCGAGGTCAGACTCAACCGTGATGTCCCCGCCGTGCAGCCGCGCGATCTCCCTCGCCAGCGCGAGCCCGAGACCCGTGCCCTTGGTTGAGGAGGTCCTGGCCTGGTCGGTCCGGTAGAACTTCTGGAAGATCTTCTCGTGGTCCGCCGGCGCGATCCCGGGGCCGTTGTCGGTTACGCGGACGGTCAGCACTCCCGCGCTCTGTTCGCACGCGACCGCGACCGCCCCGCCCTCGGGGGTGTACTTCACCGCATTCCCCACGACATTGTGCAGCAGCAAGGCGAGTTTCTCGCGGTCGGCGGTGATCGGCTCCAGCTTGGCGGGCAGCGCGAAGCGAAGCGAGACGGACTTCTCCTGCGCCTGCGCCGCGTAGTCCAGTTCGAGATCGCGGAGCATCTTCGATAGAGGAACATCGTTCAGCGTCAGCGACATCGTCGCCGCCTCGATCTCCGAGACGCTCAGCATGTCGGAGACCACGCGTTCGAGCCGGCGTGCCTCCTGGTTCACGATGTTGAGCGAGCGGGCAACGCTCTGGGCGTCGTCGACGCCGACCTCGATCGCTTCCTCAACGAGCAGGCGGATGTTCGTCAGCGGGGCCCGGAGTTCGTGCGTCGCCTGGGCGACGAAGCCGTTGCGTGCCTCGTCGGCGAGGCGCTGCTGCGTGATGTCCTCGAGCATCACCATGATCGTCGCGTCGTCCCCTCGGCGCAGCGAGCGGACCGTCGCCCGCAGGACATCCCGCCGCGATTCCTCGCCCCGCGACAGCTCGATCGTCGCACGCGTCGCGGCGCCGGAGGCGACCTGCCCGAGCGTCTCGATCAGCGGTTCTACGCCGGGGGTCGGGGTCAAATGGCTCCCGATCGCGGAGGACCGCGTCAGCCCCAGCGCCGCCGCCGCCGCCCCGTTGCAGAAGATCAGCCGCTGATGCTCGTCGAAGGCCATCAGCCCGACCGGCATCGCGTCGAGGGCGCTGATGGGCAGTACGCCGGCCTGGTTCACCGAGTCGCGGCGGTCCCCCGGCGTGGTCGAGACCGAGCCCTCCGCCGACCCGCGGACCTCCAGGAGTCTGTTCCAGGCCGCGGCGTCCGGCCCGAAGCGCTCCGCGACGCGCAGCGCCGCCGGGTCGCTCTCCCCTTCCGCCATCGCTCGCAGCGCCGAGCCGACACGCCGAAGCCCGGAGGTCCGCCGCGCGGCCTGCGCCGCGACGCCCGCGACGCCCAGGCTCAGCACCGCCCCGAGCAACGCGACGGTCCACAGACCCGAGAGCGACGACGGCGCCTCCACCCCGTTGACCAGCGAGAGCGAGCCCATCGTCCCCGGGAGCGTGACCACAGCCTTGACCTGCCCCGCCGCCGCTCGCGGCGCGTTCTCCCCCGGTCCGAGGTGATCGATGTGTTCGACCCCCGCCGATCTTGAGAGCGTGTTGAGCAGTGTGTCCAGGTCTGTGCTCGAGAAGCCGGCCGATTCCGCCGCGGTCGCGATCGCCGCCCCGACACTCTCGAGACGCGCCCGCTCGAGTTCTCGGCCTCGGGCCGCGGCCTGATCGGAGGCGATCCACGCCCCGCCGACCGCGAACAGCACCACCGACGCGACCGCGGCCCCGGCGGGGAGCATCCAGTCCCGCCAGGTGGCGACCGGGGCTTTTCCGTGTGGATTCTCCGTCTTCTTCATGGCGCGATCGCTCCGTCCCGGGGGGACCGATACGGGAGCGATATCGGCCAAAGCCGCGGGACTGACCATCGCGGGTTGGGCTTGGGCCGTCCCCCAGCCGGCGCAACCGGAACAGACCCACCCGCCGGGCCCGGCCCGGGTACTGTCCCCCCATGCTCGTGGCGCTCCTCCGCTCCGCGCGGGCCGGAAATCTGCCGACCATCTGGTCCAACACCCTCGTGGGAGTGGCGATCGCCACTTCGGGGGGCGAGCCGGCACAGTTCGCCACACCGCTGGCAGCGCTGTCGCTGCTGTACGCGGGCGGCATGTTCCTGAACGACGCCGCCGACGCGGGGTGGGACCGCGAGCACAAACCATCGCGGCCGATCGTGCAGGGGCTGGTCTCGCGGCGGGCGGTCGCGGTCGCAGCCGCGTTGTGCCTCTCAGCGGGTTGGGGGCTCTGCGCCCGGGCCGGCGTGGCGCCGGCGATCTGGGCGTCGATGCTTGTCGCCGCGATTGTCGCCTACAACGCGTTCCACAAGCGCACGGCTTGGGCCGTGCTGCTCATGGCGGCGTGCCGCGCCCTGGTGTACCCGCTGGCCGCGGCGATCTCGACCGGGGCTTCGTCGGCCGGGGTGTGGCCCGCCTCCGCGGCGATCGCAGGGGCGACGCTCCTGGTCACCGCCGCGGCGCGACGCGAGGACATCCGGGGGGCAAGCGTCTCGCGTGCCCTCGCCTGGCTCGTCAGCGCGCCCTACTTGATCCCGCTGTTCGCCCTCGGCGTGGGCGACCCGGTCTGGACAGCCGTCGCCGCCGGGGGGTTGCTCGCGTGGAGCGCCTTGGCGGCGCACCGGGCGAGGTCGGGCAACATCCCCGCCGCCGTGCAGGGCTGGATCGCCGGGTTCTGCCTCGGGGACTCGTTCCTTCTTGCATTGCTCGGCCGCCCGGAACTCATGCCGATCGCGGTGGCCTGCTGGGGGCTGACCGTGATCGCCCAACGCCGTATCCCGGGGACCTGAGATGCCGCACCCGACCGCAGTTCTCAATATCGTGGGGCTCACCGAAAGCCGGATCGGCGCGCACACGCCGCGGTTGCGCGCATTTCTCGAATCCGCCTCGCTGACCCGCCTTGCGCCCCCCCTGCCCGCGCTGACGACCACGAGTCAGGCCGCCATGCTCACGGGCGTCCCGGTCCGCGCGCACGGGATCGTCGGGAACGGCTGGTACGATCGGGAGAGCGCTGAGATCCGGTTCTGGAAGCAGTCCAACCATCTCGTGCGCGCGGAGAAAGTCTGGGAAACCGCCCGTCGGCGCGACCCATCGGCCACCTGCGCGAAGCTGTTCTGGTGGTACAACATGTACTCGTCGGCCGACTGGTCGGTCACGCCCCGGCCCATCTATAAGGCGGACGGGCGGAAGATCCCCGACTGCGCCGCCGAGCCGCCGGCGTTGCGCGACGAACTCCAGGACGAACTCGGGCGCTTCCCCCTCTTTCAGTTCTGGGGGCCCGGAGCCTCGATCGAGTCCTCGGCGTGGATCGCCCGCGCCGCGGCGAGGGTCTGGGAGCGCCACCGCCCGACGCTCAACCTCGTGTACCTCCCGCACCTCGACTACGCCCTCCAGAAATTCGGGCCCGGGAGCGAGGAATCGAGGCGGGCCGACGCGGAGATCGATCGAGTTGTGGGATCGCTGATCGACCGGTTCGACGCCGACGGCGTGCGCACAATGCTCGTCTCCGAGTACGGCATCGAGCCCGTGACCGGGGCGGTGCTGATCAACCGGGCGCTGCGTGAGGCGGGGCTGGTGCGCGTGCGGGTGGAGGACGGCCTGGAGATGCTCGACCCCGGGGCGAGCCGGGCGTTCGCGGTGGCGGACCACCAGGTGGCGCATGTCTATGTGCGCAACGGATCCGACCTGGCGGCGGTGCGGGCGTTGTGCGAGCGCACGCCGGGGGTCGAGACGGTGCTCGATGACGACGGCAAGCGTGCGCACGCGATCGATCACGAGCGGGCGGGCGACCTTGTGCTCGTCGCGGAGGCGGGGCGTTGGTTCGCGTACCCGTACTGGCTCGAGGACGCGCGGGCGCCCGACTTTGCGCGCACGGTCGAGATCCATCGCAAGCCGGGGTACGACCCGTGCGAGTTGTTCGTCGACCCCGCGATCCGGGGCCCGAAGGCGGCGATCGGGTGGCGGCTGTTAAAGAAGCGGCTGGGGTTCCGCACGCTGATGGATGTGATCCCGCTGGACCCGTCGCTGGTTCGCGGCTCGCACGGGAGGCGGCCGTCGACGCCGGGCGACGCCCCGGTGATGATCACCCGGCACGGGGGCGGCGGGGGCGAGATGCCAATGGAGGGAGTCCGAGACCGGATCCTCGAGCACCTGTTCTCGGACGAACCCGGGTGAGCGCACGAAAACCCCGCCTTCGGGCGGGGCGACCAACGCGGCGTGGGCTGTCAGGCGGCCATCGCCGGTGGGGTGTCGATCTTGGCGAGTTCCTTCGCGGAGATCAGCTTGTTCGGATCGAGGATGATGACGAGTCGGTCCTCGAGCTTGGCGATCCCGTCCACAAAGTCGGCCCCGCCCGAGGTGGCGACGGTGGGGGCCGTGTCGAGCCGGTCGGCGCCGACGCGGAGGACCTCGCCCACGCTGTCGACCACGAAGCCGACGCTGCGGGTTTCGAGTTCGAGCACGACGATCCGCTGATCGAGGTCGGCGGCGGTCGGCTCGCCCATGCCGAATCTCCTTCGGAGGTCGACGACGGGGATGATCTTCCCCCGCAGGTTGATCACGCCCAGGACATCGCGGGGCGAGTGCGGGACGGCGGTGATCTCCATCATCCGGTTGATTTCCCGGACGCTGAGGATCGGCACGCCGTACTCCTCGCGCTCCAGGAGGAAGGTGACGAGTTGACGGTCGGTGGTGTTCGGTGCGTTCGTGCTGAGGGTCGAGCCTGACATGTGCATCCTCCGCGGTCGGTGAGTCGGTCGGCCGCGGCGGATTCGTCGGCGATTCGACTGGACAGGGCGACCGGGTCCCCTTGAATCGGCGGGTGCGCGGCGGGCTGCGCCGGCGGCGCCGGTGGGGACGGGGAATCTCGGACGCGCATGAAAACGCCCCGCGGACGGCGGGGCGTGGGGGGGGTCCGATCACGCGGGCACGGGGCCGGCGGTCAGGCGAGGCCGTCCTTGGCGGCGAAGAAGCGGAGCATGTCGACGCAGCGGTGGGCGTAGCCGGCCTCGTTGTCGTACCAGGAGACGATCTTGAAGAAGTGCTTGTTGAGCTCGATGCCGGCCTTGGCGTCGTAGATGCTGCTGTGGGGGTCGCCGATGAAGTCGCTGGAGGCGACCTCCTCTTCGGTGTAGGCGAGGACGCCCTTCATCGGGCCCTCGGCGGCGGCCTTCATCGCGGCGTTGATCTCGGCGAGGCTGGTGGGCTTCTCGGTCTTGAAGGTCAGGTCCACCGCGGAGACATCGGCGGTGGGGACGCGGAAGGCCATGCCCGTGAGTTTGCCCTTGACCGCGGGGATGCACAGCGCGACCGCCTTGGCGGCGCCGGTGCTGGCGGGGATGATGTTCTGGTAGGCGTTGCGGCCGCCGCGCCAGTCCTTCTTGGACGGGCCGTCCTGGGTGGGCTGGGTCGCGGTGGCGGCGTGAACGGTGGTCATGAGGCCCTCGGCGAGGCCGAAGTTGTCGACGATGACCTTGGTGATCGGGGCGAGGCAGTTGGTGGTGCAGGAGGCGTTGGAGACAACCTTGTCGGTGGCGGCGTTGTAGGAGTCGTGGTTGACCTTGAAGCAGAGGGTCTTGACGGTTTCGGGGGTCTTGGTCGGGGCGGAGATGAGGACGCGCTTGGCGCCGGCCTCGATGTGCTTGGCGGCCTTCTCGCCCTCGGTGAACAGGCCGGTGGACTCGAGGACATAGTCGACGCCCAGCGCCTTCCACGGGAGGGCGGCGGGGTCCTTCTCGGCGAAGGTCTTGGTGGTGTAGCCGTTGACGGTGAAGGAGTTCTCGGTCGCGGAGACCTCGGCGGGGGCGCCGCCGACGCGGAAGCGCCCGTGCATGGTGTCGTACTTGAGCAGGTACGCGAGGTTGTCCGCGGGGACGAGGTCGTTGACCGCGACGATCTCGATGTCCTTGGTCTGCGCCGCGGCGCGGTAGACGAGGCGGCCGATGCGTCCGAACCCGTTGATGCCGATCTTGATCGCCATTGCAGTGTCCTTTCCGGCGTGGTTGGTGCTCTGTGGTGTCGCGGTGCAGGGGAGCGGTGTCTGCTCACCCGCCGTCCCATCCCCCGGGCGCGAAACCAGAGAAGTCTAGGTGGATTGGGGCGGGGTCACGCGCCGGCGTGCGCAAAATCCGGCTTCGGGAGGGCCCCGAGGCGGCTCATGACGATGCGTCCGCCGACGATCGTGGCCACGGCGCGCCCCCGGAGCGAGCGGCCGAGAAAGGGGGTGTTGACGCTCCTGCCGGCGAGTTCGCTGTGGCGCACAGTCCAGGTCGCGGCGGGGTCGATGAGGGTGAGGTCGGCGGGCCCTCCGGGTGTGAGCGTGCCGAGGCCGAACCGGTCGAGGCCGCAGAGCCGGGCGGGGTTGGTGGTCATCTTCTCGAGCATCGCGGGCCAGGTGAGCAGGCCGGTGTCGATGAGGGCCTCGGCATAGAGCGAGAGCGCGGTCTCGAGGCCGATGATGCCGAAGGGGGCGTCGTCGAAGGGGGCGGCCTTCTCCTCGGCGGCGTGCGGCGCGTGGTCGGTGCCGAGGATGGTGATGGTGCCGTCGGCGACGCCCTCGCGGAGGGCGTCGATGTCGCGTTGCTCGCGGAGGGGTGGGTTCATCTTGGCGGCGGTGTTGAACCCGTCGCAGGCCTCGTGGGAGAGGATGAGGTGGTGGGGGGTCGCCTCGCCGGTGACCGGGGCGCCGGCGGCGCGTGCCCTGCGGATGATCTCGACGGAGCCGGCGCTGCTGAGGTGCTGGGCGTGGTAGCGGCACCCGGTGACGGCGGCGAGGCGGGCGTCGCGCTCGACGATGATCTCCTCGGCCTCGCGGGGCCAGCCCGCCAGGCCGAGGCGGGTCGAGACCGTCCCGGCGTGCATCGCGGCGCCCTCGGTGAGCGTGGTGTCCTGGCAGTGCTGCATGAAGACCGACCCGAGTTCGGCGACGGCGGTCATGATCGCCCGCATCATGCCGGCGGACTGGACGACATCGCCGTCGTCGGAGAACGCGACGGCCCCGGCTTTGTGGCAGAGCTGGGTCTCGACCATCTGCTCGCCCCGGCGTTCGAGCGTCGCGGCGGCGACGGGGAAGACGCGGCAGTGCCCGGTCTCCTTCGCCCGGCTGGTGACGAAGTAGAGGATCTCGGGGCGGTCCATCGCCGGCGTGGTGTTGGGCATGCAGCAGACGGCGGTGAAGCCCCCCGCGGCGGCGGCCCGGGTGCCGGTCTCGATCGTCTCCTTGTGCTCGCCGCCGGGCTCGCGGAGGTGGACATGGGGGTCGATCAGCCCGGGCGAGACGATGAGGCCCTCGGCGTCGATGACGCGGTCGGCCGAGGCGCGGTCGAGCCCCGGCCCGATCGCGGCGATGGTGGAGCCGATGAGGGCGACATCGGCGGTCTCGTCTCGGCCGGTGGCGGGGTCGATGACGCGTCCGTTGGTGATGAGCAGGTGCACGGGGAGAGGATATCGGGGGGAGGGGGGATCGGGGATTGGGGATCAGGGATCAGGGATCAGGGATCAGGGATCAGGGATTGGGGATTGGGGATTGGGGATCGGGGATCGGGGGCTGCCGGGGCACGGGATCGACGGTGGGGGGATGGGGGGCTATACTTGCGGTCCTGACGGGGTGTAGCGCAGCTTGGTTAGCGCGCTTGACTGGGGGTCAAGAGGTCGGGAGTTCGAATCTCCCCACCCCGATTTCAATCCAATCCTCGATTCTCCGCGGCCTGCCTCTTCCCGGGGCACAGCTCGGCCTGCGGTCCGCAACGCCCGACGGGATGCCGGGTACACGGACGCATGCAAACCCGCACTCTTGCCGGGCGCTCTGCGTGCTCTGGACGCCGCTCCTGCGCTGCACTGTTGATCATCTTGCTCTTCGGCGTCCGGGTGTTCGAAGCCTCCGCCGAACTCATGAAGACGCAACCGACGCCAATGAGCGAGCCCGCGGAGGTTTCTGCGCCGATGGCGGCATTCGCTCGCATGGAGGCCGGCGAATGGCGACTCGGCACGGTCCATGCCACCACTTGGCGATGGGGCCCAGGCCGTCACTCCATTCGCGCACATCGCGTGGGGTCCGACATCGACGGCAACCCCTGGCGTGAGCTGGTGATCTACTACTGGCGCCCGGATCGCGAGCAGATCCACCTGCTGAGCTTTCATCCCGACATCCCCGGCATCGGTCGCGGCGTCGGGGAGGGCACGATCGAGTTTGATGGCGACAACGCCGCGACCTCCCTCGAACTCCACCAGCCGCTGGCTCGGCGGAAGCTGGAGGCACGCTGGGCCTTCGACGGCCCGGACATGTATCGCGATGTTCTCCTCGAGGACAGCGGACACGGTCTGGCAACCCTCGCGGAGTGGGAGTACGCCCGTTTTATGGAACGCAGTCCACCGCCGGCGGCCGCGGCCGGTCGGGTGCCGACACCCTCGAGGAACATCCGAGCATTCGTACCTCTCGTCGGTCAGTGGGAGGGCCAGGAAGACGACCGGGTGGAACTCGTCCACTCGAACTTCGTGTGGATGGAGTATCTGGATGTGGTCGCTCTGAGCGTCGAAAGGGCATCCAAGGCCGACAAGCCAGAACATCTGCTCGACGCCTACTTCTACCACCATGTCGGGTTTGACGAGTTGCGATGCGTGGCGATTTCGGCTTCTGGCGGCGTCTACGAGGGCGGTGTGACCGTGCTCCAAGACAACAATCTGGAGCTCGACCTGACGCGGTACGAAGGCGAGGCGAGCGATCGCCGACTCGTTCGTTTCGACTACGCACCGGATGGAACACTCCGGACTCGCGCATGGTCGGTCGATGGCGATGATCGCACTCTCGTGCTCGATGTCATCCATCGTCGGTCATCCCAACCGCAGGAAGACTGATTCGCTGCACCCGGAGGCTCGTCCTATGGGCCTCTCCGCGTCGCAGCAGCGGTAGAGTTTCTGGTCTCCAGAGGCCGACTTTGGCGGCAAGGAGTTCAACTGGAGTTCTGTCACCCCGATTCTGAATGCCTGGCGGCCTCGGCAGGAGCCGGGTTCATCGGGCGTTGTGGCCCAATTTGAGCGTGCCCGCCGTCGTCGGTGCGAGGGGGCCGGTTTGGCTCTCCCGTGCGTGCGGTCACGGCCGTGGTCGGGCGAGCCCTTGGTCGTGGTTGCTCCGCGGTCTGGCTTCTGCGGTCCGTGCGCTGGACGCGGCTTGTGCGGAGCGGGTCCGGACCCGAGTTGCGGCGATTGCACGGCTTGCGGGCGTGGGCCTGCGTCTACAGCCGGAGCCGCCACAGCTTGCGGACGGCTTCGAGGAAGGCCTCGATCTTCGCCGGCTCCATCTCGCGGAGTTCCAGCACCTTCTGCGCCATGGCGAGGCCGGTCTCCCCCTCTTCGTAGACCGAGATCGTCTTGTCCCACTTGCTGAGCGTCTCGGCCTCGGCCAGGTATCGCGCGCGCAAGATGATCTGGATGCCCGCGTTCAGCTCCTTGGCGATCTGGATCAGGCCGGAGCGATTCTCGGCGTTGGGGAGCGTGACGACGAGGTATTGGGCCTTGCGGATGCCGGCGTCATCGAGGATCTCCGGCCTCGTGGCGTCGCCGAAGATGGCGGAGCGCCCGGTGGCGACGAGGGATTCGACGGTGCGGAGGTTCATCTCGACGACGACGGTGTGAAAGCCCGCGTCGAGGAGGAGCCCGTCGACAAGCCGCCCGACCGGCCCGTATCCAACGACGATCGCGAGGGGCTTCTCCGCCTCCATGATTCGGGCGGAGGACGCGTCGTTGACTGTTCTGCGGATTCGGGCGGCTTTCCCGTCGAGCAGGCTCCAGAGCCGGGGGTGGCGGCGGGCGGCCGCCTCGATCCGATCGAGCGAGCCGAACAGGATCGGGTTGAGGGTGATCGAGATCATCGCGGCGCCGACAAGAATCTGCTGGCCCTCGGCGGGGATCACGCCGTGGAGCAGCGCGACCTGCCCGAGGATGAACGAGAACTCGCCGATCTGCGCCAGGCCGATCGCGACCGTTATCGCGGTTCGGCCGGGGTATCCCAGTATCGCAACGATGGCGAGCGCGGCGAGCGGCTTGACGAGCATGACGACCCCGAGCCCGGCCGCCAGCATGAGGGGCTCGCGAACCACGAAGGCGGGGTCGAAGAGCATGCCGACGGCGACGAAGAAGAGGACGGCGAACGCGTCGCGGAGCGGCAACGCATCCGCCGCGGCCTGGTGGCTCGTCGGGCTCTGGGCGACGACCATTCCCGCGAGGAAGGCCCCCAGCGCGACGGAGACGCCGAAGAAGACCGCCGAACCGACCGCGATCGCGACGGAGAGGACGAGGACGGTCAGCGTGAAGAGCTCTCGCGATCGGAGCTTGGCGACCTTGCCGAGCAGCCATGGGATGACGCGTGATCCGGCGATCAGCAGGATCGCCACGAGCAGACCGAACTTCCCGAGCGCGATGAGGATCTCCGTGAGGACATGCGCGGCGCCGCCGCTCTCTCGGGCGGCTTCGGCCGCGTCGCCGACGGCCAGCATCGGGACGAAGACGAGTGCGAGCACGGTGAAGATGTCCTCGACGAGCAGCCACCCGACGGCGGCGTGCCCGTGGGGCGTGGTGAGCATCTCCTTGTCGATGAGGACCCGGAGGAGCACGACCGTGCTGGCCACGGCCATGGCCATGCCGATGACCATGCCGGACTGCCAAGGCCATCCGAACGCGAGAAAGAGGAGCATCGCGACGACGGTCGCGGAGAGGCTCTGCACGACGGCGCCGGGGATCGCGATCCGCCGGACCGCGACGAGGTCCTTGAGGTTGAAGTGCAGGCCGACGCCGAACATCATGAGGATCACGCCGATCTCGGCGAGCTGGTGCGCGATCTCCTTGTCGCCGACAAAGCCGGGCGTGTAGGGGCCGATGAGAACGCCGCCGAGCAGGTAGCCGACGATCGGCGAGAGACCCAGGCGTTTCGTGAGCAACCCGAAGATCCATGCCGCGGCGAGGCCCGCCGCCAGCGTGGTCAGCAGCGGCAAGTCGGTGACGGAGGCGGCGAGCGCCAGCGGCGGTGGGCTACCCATGGGCGATGGTAGTGCGGCGGTGTGAATAGTCGCCCGGGGTGACTCCGCGTGCATGTCCGCGTTCGTGCCGTCTTTTCCCGGAGGGCGGGTGCCGGGGTGGCCTCGTCGGCGTGCGGCATGGTGAGAGCGGCGGGGGGGGGCGGTTCATGCTCCCCGGAGAGCGTCTATCGCGGCCGGCGCGGCCGGCGCGGCGAGAGCCGCTTGAGGGGAGCGGGCCATCCCAACGATGCTGGCGGCCGATCCGGAGCGGGTCGATTATCCGGCCATCTGGCGGACGAGGTTGTACGCGGCGGCGATGACATTCATCACGCCCTCGCCCGCGATCAGGCCCGAAGCGACGGCGAAGACGAGGGCCGCGCAGTGCTTCGGGCTGAGCTTCTTCCACAGCACCAGCATCATCGAGCCGAGGAACATCATGATGGGGTACATGGGGGGGACGATGAACGCGATGCCGAAGGCCAGGGCGCTGGGGGTGTACGGGGCGGCCTTGGGGTAGAGCTTGCGGAGGATCGGCATGAACATGCCGAAGATCAGGCCCGCGACGATCGCCCAGCTCGCGTTGGTGGGCAGCGAGCCGAATCCGTTGGCGAGCACCTCCGCCACGCCGCGCCAGGCGTGGGCGGCCGGTGCGGGGTACTCGGGATCGAACCCGATGTCGTAGGCCTTGGCGAAGATGAGGTAGACCGGGACGACGACGGCGACGCCCGCGGTGATGCCGATGCACTGGGCGATGATCTGCTTTCGGGGTGAGGCGCCGAGCATCCGCCCCGTCTTGAGATCGTGCATCATGTCGCCGGCCTGGGAGGCGCCGGCGCCCGTGATCGCGGCGCCCATGAGGTTGGTCGCCATCTGCCCCGGCGCGATGCCCGCGAAGACGAGCTGGGTCACCTTGCCCATGCCCCCGACCGGGTTGATGTCGGTCTCGCCGGTCGAGCGGACCGCGATCGCGGCGAGCACCGACGAGAGCGCCACGGCGATGAGCGTCAACCAGAACGGGATGCCGAAGACGAGTTCCATCACCAGCATCGCCGTGCCGGCTCCCAGGCAGAGCCCGCCCATCCACCACGAGGCCGGGACCCGGGCCTCTGGCGGCTCGAAGATGCTGGCGGCGTCGCCGGCGTCGGATGAGCGTCGGAAGGTGTTCGCGATCGTCTTCCACGACAGGGCGAGCGAGGTCAGCGCGTCGGCGACCATGATCGCAACACCCGGCCAGAGGATCCACCCCTGCACGCCGTACTTCGCGTCGAACACGGCCTGCCTCTCCGTCCACCCGCCGTGGGCGCCGAAGAGGGCGGCGAGCGGGCCGGCGCCGGCCATCACATAGGGCCCGAGCAGACCCCACCCGATCAGCCCGCCGGCGAGGAGCGAGATCCCGATGCGTGGGCCGACGATCAGGCCGGCGCCGGTCATCGCGGGGGTCGCGATCGGGTAGAAGCCCCACTTGATCAGCATCGCGACGAAGAGCGCCACCGCGGGCGCGGTCGGATCGTTGAGCAAGGCGTCGTGCGACCGGCCCCCGGTGATGATCGACAAGGGGTTGTTGACATTGGCCGCGATCGCCGTGTACGCGTCGTGCCAGTTGGTCTTGAGCGCGATGACCAGGGCCCCGACGAACGCGAAGGCGAGGAGATACTTCGCCTTGCGGATCGCCTCGGCCCCCTCGGCGAAGATCGAGACGATCGTCTGGGCCGTCGCGGTGCCGGTGGGGAACCGGAGCTTCTCGACGACGACCATCTGGTTCCGGAGCGGGACGGCGAAGAAGACGCCCAGGTACCCGACCGCGAGGGCCCAGAGCGTGAGCTCGAAGTAGTTCAGCGGGATCGTGTGCTCGTCGCTGAGCATCGCCAACGCCGGGATCGGGGCGAGCAGGCCTCCCGCGGAGGCCATCGCGCCGGCGGCCGATCCGGCGGTCTGCGTGATGTTGGTCTCGAGCACGCCGTACCGGCGGACCTTGAACACCTGGTGGAGGAACGCCCAGACGGAGAACCCGAGGATCGCGGCGATGATCGAGCCCCCGAAGCTCCACCCGATCTTCAGCCCCAGCGAGATGTTCATGGCGCCGACGACGCCCCCGATGACGCAGCCGGTGATGATCGCCCGCGGCGTCAACTGCATCTCGCCCGCGTGAGGGGTATAGATCTGGTCTTCGTTCTTCGGGGCGTCGGTCGCGGCTGGGGCCCCGGTCGAGTCGGTCATCGTGGATCCTCCGAGGGAGTGCCGGTGTCCTGCCCTGCGGGCGGGACAATCTATTTGCTTTCGCCTTGCTTGCCAAGTTCGCGCGCGACAAAACCCGCGATGGGCGTGCGATCCTCGCCGTGTCCGGATATCCGCATGCCGAAAACCCAGGGAGAATCGGTCGGTTTCTGCTTCCCTCGTCTGTCGCGACCCTCTTAAATAGGTATATGCAAGAAGGAACGGCCCTCATCGCGGCGTGCGGCCTGATGATCGCGGCGGCCCCGATCCTCGGCGGCGAGGCCCCGGTCGCCGCGGTCACCGATCTGATCGTGTTCACCGATGCCTCCGGATTCCCGGTGAGCTCCATCAACCTGCTCGCGGCGATCGGGCCGGCCGGGCTGCCCGGGCCTTTCGGTGGCACCCTCGTCTTTTACAATGCGCCGTTCGGTCCCGGGGGCATCCTGCCCGCGGTCGACCTGACCGATCCCGCCTACGCCCCCCATGTCGCGAGGCTGACCAATGGCGTCGATGACGATCTCTGGTTCGGCGGCGGATCGCTCTTCGCGGGCGACTTTGCGCGATACCGCGAGACCGCGGTCTTCGGGCACCTCGGCGGGGTCGATCTCGCGGGGTTCGTGCCGACCAGGATCGAGTCGCGACTCGACGACATCTCATTCTTCTGGGACGGCGTCTCACGCACCTATGTCTTCGTCGTTGTCACGACGACCTTCTACGCGGACCTGCCCCCGTGCAACGACGCGGACCTTGTCGAGCCCAACGGCGTGCTCGACCTCGCCGATGTCACGGCGTTTGTCGAGAGGTTCCTCGCGGGCGACCCTTCCGTTGACATCGCCCCGCCGGAGGGTCTGCTCGACCTGCGCGACATCGTCGCGTTTGTCGGGCAGTTCGCCGCGGGCTGCCCGTGAGTTCTACCCTCGGGGGATGACAACCCCGGCACATTCCCCGCGTCGCTGCACCGTCGGACCGATCGGCATCGGCGAGGGCCTGCCCTTGGCCGTCATCGCCGGGCCTTGCATGTTCGAATCGCTCGCACTGGGGCTCGAGGTGGGGCACGCGCTCAAGGGGGTGTGCGCCGAGTTGGGGCTCCCGCTGGTGTTCAAGGCGAGCTTCGACAAGGCCAACCGCTCCAGCGTCCGCTCCGCCCGCGGGCCGGGGCTGGGGCAAGGGCTCGAGTGGCTCGCCCGCGCCCGAGAGGACTTGGGCTGCCTGGTCACGACGGACATCCACGAGCCGGGGCAGGCCGAGCCCGTGGCGAGAGTGGTTGACATGATCCAGATCCCGGCGTTCCTGTGCCGGCAGACCGACTTGCTCGCCGCGGCGGGCGAGGCCGCCGCCGGGCACGGGCGGGCGGTGAGCGTCAAGAAGGGGCAGTTCCTTTCCCCGCGTGAGATGACCGGGCCGGTGCGCAAGCTGGCGGAGGTGGGGTGCGAGAATGTCCTGCTCATCGAGCGGGGGACATTCTTCGGGTATCACCGGCTCGTGAACGACTTTGTCGGTCTCGGCGACATGATGGATCTCGACTGCACCGCGTTCACCCGGGCCGGGCCCCCCCCGGTCTGCTTCGATGTCACCCATTCGACGCAGACACCGGGATCGGGCGAGCAGACGGGCGGGCGCCGGGACCGGGCCTCGCTGCTCGCAAGGGCCGCGACGGCCGCGGGGGTGCACGCGCTCTTCATCGAGGCCCACCCCGATCCATCCTCGGCGATGAGCGATGGCGCCACCCAGCTCCCGCTCGGGGAGGCCGCCGAGTTGCTCGGCCGCGTCGCGGCGATCCGCGAAGCGCTCGGATGACGGGGCGGATCAGTCGCGCGGCGGGCGGCGCGGGCCGCGGTCATCCGGTGGGCCTCCGTCGCCACGGGGGTCGGAGGCGCGCTCGACCACGCGCTTGAAGTGATCCTCGACGATCGAATCACGCTCCGCCCGGCGTACCTCGAGCGCGGCCCGGGCGGCGGTGATGTCGGCATCGGCGCGATCGAGCCGCGAGGCCTCGAGCCGATCCCGCAAGTCGATCTGTCGAGCGATCGTCTCTCGGAGGTCGTCGCGGGCGGCGGTGATCGCCTCATCGGCCGCGCCGCTCTCCGCGAGCCGGCGGAGTTCCCGTGCCTTGCCCAGGATCGACATCGCCGTGCGCATCTCGTCGAGCCGGAGCGCGGCGCCCTCCGGGTCGTCGCGGTGCATGCGGATGAGGTCCGAGAGCCGGGGCGACATGCGCTCGAGCATCTTGTTCACGCGGGTTGGGTCGACCCGCTCGGCCTCGTTGAGCCGCTCGGCGAGCTGCGGGAGATTCGCATTCACAAAGGCTCGAATCTCATCGAGCGGGACCGGCTCGGGCGCCGGCCCATCGACGGGCGGGGGGCCTCCCGGCGGACCCCACAGGCCGAGGCCTTCCGGCTCGTCGCGCGGCCCCCAACCCCTGCGACCCATGAGACGCTCGAGCCCCGGGCCCAACGCCTCTCGCGGGGGAGCACCTTCATCCAGGCGGGCGAGCGCGGCGCGGAGTTCTTCTCTCGCTTCGTCGAGTTGGGCAAGCCGCTGACGCACCCGCTCGCGGAGCGCGGCCCCGTCGGGCTCGGCTCTCACCGGAGGCTGCTCGCGTGGCACGGGATCCTGGGCGACGGAAAGCCCGGCGCCCGCGATCGAGACGATCAATCCGGCGATCAGCCGAGTCATGACTCACCCCCTTCATCTCGGAGCAGTTCGTAGAGCCACTCGTCCGCGGTTCGTTCCTCATCGGTCTCGAAATCGAGCGTGCCGGGGACCACAGCCCGCTCGTCGGGCAGCCCGTCGATGAACAGGAAGTCCTCGATGTCGGATTCGAGCGAGGCGAGCAGCACCGTCGGCTCCGCCGCGGGCGGCGGCGCGGAACGGGCGAGCCAGAACCCCACGATCCCCAGGGCCGCGCACGCGGCGATCGGCAGCGACCACCACGACGCCCAGAGCCCGCTCGAGCGACCGGGTCCGATGACGCCCGCCACGCCCGGCCTCGTCGAGCGGGCGAGTCGGGCCTCGAAGCCGGCGTCGGGCCACCCTCGGTCGGCGGCGCCGAGGTGGTCCAGCCGCCGGGCCAGGTCCCGTAGCGCGGGGTCGTCGAGATGCGAATCGCGGGTGTGGTCGTTCATATCCCTTTTCCTCTACGAGGCGGCGGCGCGGTCGCGTTCGGCCTCGATCGCGCGGCGGATCTTCTTGAGCGCCCGGTGGTGCCGGGCCAGCACGGTGCCGAGCGGCTCGCCCAGCATCGCCGCGATGGTGGCGAACGGGAGCTCGCCGTGATGACGGAGTTCGATGATCTCGCGGTCCTTTTCGTCGAGCGTCTGCACCGAGCGGCGGAGCCGATGCAGGTCCTCGGTCTCCAGGCCCGGCCCGTCGTCGCCCGCGGCGGTCGCGGCGGAGCCCAACGAGAGCGGGCCCGTGTCCGCGGCGCGGCGTCGACGCCGACGCCCCTCGTCCCGGACCCGGTTCATCGTGATCCGGAAGAGCCACGACTCAAACCGCCCGCGCTCGTCGTACGCCCCGGCCCCGCCGCGGAGCTTCTCGGCAAGGGTCGCAAAGACACCCTGGGCGATCTCCTCGGCCGCTTCGGGGTCCCCCAGGCGGCTCTTGGCCATCGCGAAGATCCGTCGCCCGTACTCGCCCACGATCGCCTCCCAGGCCGACTCGTCACCCGCGGCGGCCCCGGCGACCATCGCGCGGAGCCGGTCGGCATCGGCCTCGGGGAGCGTGCCGGCCTGTTGCTCGGCGGCGTCGTGCCGCATCGTCCTCCCCTCTCGGCCCGGTCCACGGGCCGCCGAGGCCACCCGCCCAACGCGAACGGGCGGCGGCGATTGCAGGCACGCGGCGTTCTGGGGCCGCGCCGGCGCGATCCACCCCCCTTCGGGCACCGTACACTCGCGGGATGCCCCCTGTCGAGCCCCATAGCCCGGATGATCGGACCCCGGGCCAGGCGGGCTCATCCGAATCGGATGAACGCCTTTTTCTGCGATTCCGCGACCGGGGCGAGACCGAGGCGTTCCGGGTCCTGATCGACCGGTACCACGACGATCTGCTCCGCTTCCTGTTCCGGATGCTCGGGGATCGTCAGGGTGCCGAGGATGTTTTCCAGGAGGCCTTCCTCCAGGCCCACCTCTCCGCCGGCTCATTCGATCAATCCCGCAGATTCCGACCCTGGTTGTTCACGATTGCCGCGAACAAGGCGCGGGACCAACTGCGTAAGAAGGGGCGTCGCCGCGCCGCGGAGCTCTCCGCCCCGGTCGGGGGTGGCGATGGGGAAACCGCGTTCATCGACCTGATGGAGGTCGAGGTCCCGGCCCCCGATGAGAGGCTGTCGGCGGCCGAACGCGACAGGCTCGTCCAGAGGGTCTTGAACGATATGAGCCCGCCGCTCCGCGAAGTCCTGCTTCTGGCCTACTTCCAGCGGCTCACCTACGCCCAGATCGCGGATGAACTCGGGATCCCGCTCGGCACCGTGAAGTCCCGCCTGCACTCGGCGGTCGCGGTTTTCGGGCGGGGCTGGAAGCGTCTGACCAAGGGGGAGTTCAACGATGCCGGCGAGTGACGACAGCACGCAGCACGCGGGCCCGCTCCACGGGCCGGACGCGGCCGCCCTGGACGCCCTGGTCGAGGCCGGGTTCGACCCGGACCGGGTCGACCCCGTGTTCCGGGAGCGGGCGACTCGCGTCGCCGCGCTGCTCGGGCTCCTGGACCCCGTGTCGCTGCCTTCCCTGGACGGTGAACTGGCCGATGGCGTGCTCGCCGCGGTGCGAGCAACCGCGGAAACCGGGGTCCGTCTGAGCGGGCGAGACGACGCCGCGCTCGAGGCGATGGTGATGGCGGGGTTCGACCAGGGCCGCGTCGCCGGACCGCTTCGCGACCGGGCCGGTGCGCACGAGGCCCTGCTCCACGCGGTCACGACGCTCGGGCCCGAGGGCGAAACCTGGGTCGCGCAGTCCCGTGCCTCGCGTTCGGCGTCGGTCCTGGCCGCCGTGGCGCAGGCCGAGGCGGCGCCCATCCCGATCGAGTCGTTCCGTGGCCCGCGCGGGTTCCGCCTGGGGGATCTCCTCGTCGCCGCCGCCGTGCTGCTGATCTTCAGCGCGATCGGGATGCCGGTCATGAACTCGATGACGGAAGAGGGCCGACGGGTGGTCTGCCAGTCGAACCTCCATGCCGCGGGCCTGGGGCTCGGGCTGTACGCGATGGCGCACGACGATGCGCTGCCGATGGCGACGGCCGGGTTCGGAGGGTCGTGGTCGCAGGTGGGCAACCCGGGTCGGTCGCACTCGGCGAACCTGTTCACGCTCGTGCGCACGCGGCATGTCCCCTCGTGGAGCCTGACCTGCCCCGGGAACGACAAGGCCCCGGAGGTCAGCCCCGACCGAGACGCGTCGGATTGGAAGTCGCTCGACGAGGTGTCCTACAGCTATCGGCTGATGCCGCAGGGCGAGGCTCGGCTGCATCGGCTCTCCCCGGATTCGGTGGTTCTGGCGGATCGGTCGCCCATCCTCATCGCCGGGCTTCGGGGCCAGCGGGTGAGCCCCGAAGCGAATTCGCCGAATCATGGGCGCGAGGGGCAGCACCTGCTCCGGGTGGATGACTCGGTGGCCTGGGTCGGGTCCCCGGTTCTGGAGAACGGGGACAACATCTGGCTTCCGCGCGAGATCGAGGAACTGGTGCAGAAGATCCGTGATTTGTCGGGTCATGTTCGGGG
Source organism: Phycisphaerales bacterium (assembly GCA_036732005.1). Taxonomy (GTDB): domain Bacteria; phylum Planctomycetota; class Phycisphaerae; order Phycisphaerales; family UBA1924; genus UBA1926. Next base: position 224,384 of record DAINDF010000001.1, on the reverse strand, counting down.
GAGCGAACTTCCGGCCTCGGTCTCCGATACCTTCCTGGGTCCCTGACCGACGCCGGGCTTCCACCTGCCGGATCGCGCTTGAAGTGGAGTGGGGCGGGGGTGTGGGCTATTGTTGCCGTCCCGCGTCACCGGCTTTTCGTCCGGGGCGTGAGCCGTGACGACCGCCGACGAGGTGCCGAATGCCGAAGAACAAGCCGCACAAGGGTTTTCTGAAGCGTGTAAGGGTGACGAAGACGGGCAAGGTCCGTCACCGTTCCGCGTTCCACTCGCACCTGAGTTCGCACAAGAGCGGCAAGCGGCTGCGTCAGCTGCGGGGCGACCACTACATCTCGAACCCCGAGATCAAGCGTGCGGAGAAGCTGCTGTTCCGCCGCCTGCGGGGCAGGACGCAGCCCAGGACGGCGTTCCGGGTGAACCCGTCGCCCGAGCAGCGTCGCGCGGCGCGTGAGGCGAAGAACGCGGAGTAACCCGCGGAGGCAGACCACAATCGGCGTCCGTCGGGACCAAAGACATCGGCGAGTGACCGATGCCCCGCCGGACCCAGGGAGTTGAACGATGCGTGTACGCAAGGGCGCTGCCCGCAACCAGGCCCGCCGGAAGCTTCGGAAGCAGGCGCGGGGCTACTTCGGATCGAATCGACGCAGCCCGTACCGCGCGCAGGACGCGGTTGTCAGGGCCGGGGTGTACGCCTTCCGCGACCGCCGGGCCCGCAAGCGGGACATGCGGGCGCTGTGGATCACCCGCATCACGGCGGCCTGCCGGATGCGTGGGACGCGGTACAGCGCGTTCATGAACGGCGTGCGGCTGAGCGGGCTGCTGCTGAACCGGAAGATGCTCAGCCAGATCGCGATCGACGACCCGAGGCTGTTTGATCGGCTCGTGGAGATCGCGAGCAAGGTGAGCAAGGCGTCGCCCAAGAAGAAGGCCGCCTTGGCCTGAGTGGTGATTGCCGGCGTGATTCTGACGGCGCCCCCGCGTTCGCGCGGGGGCGTTTTCGTTGCGGCGGAGGTATCCTCGAACCATGGGATCAGGCTGGTGGGTTGCCGAGGTGCTGCACGACCCCGCCCGGGGGCCGGCGGTGCTCGTGTCGTGGATCGTGCTGGTGATCGGGTCGATCGTGCTGCACGAGTTGGCGCACGGGTGGGCGGCGATGCGCCTGGGAGACATGACGCCCCGCTGGTCCGGGCACATGACCTGGAACCCCCTGGTCCACATGGGGCCCTGGAGCCTCGCGGCCTTCGCGCTGATCGGGATCGCGTGGGGCGCGATGCCCGTCGACCCGTCGCGGCTGCGGGGGCGGCACGCGGAGGCGTGGGTCGCGGCAGCCGGGCCGGCGATGAACATCGCGTTGGCGGCGGCGTCGTTCGCGGGCTGGTCGATCTGGGAGGTGGCGTCGGACCGGTTCGGCGTGAGCAACCCGCTGCGGGGCAATCTCGCCGCCTTCTTTGAACTCGGGGCGGTCCTGAACCTGGTCCTCGCGGGGTTCAACCTGATCCCGGTCCTTCCGCTGGATGGCGGGCGGATCGCGGCGTGTCTTTCGCCGGGCTACAGCCGGCTCGCATACAGCGAGCACGGGCAGTGGCTGATGATCGGGGGGTTCATGCTGTTCTTCTGGTTCGGCATGGACCTGGTCGCGGGCGCGGCCTGGCTCGTTGTGGGGACGCTCCAGGGCGTGGTCCTATCGGTTCTCTGAGCGCCGCGCTCCGAGCCCATCGAAAGCCCCGAATTGAAAAGCCCGGGCGTGCGCCCGGGCCGGATTTCATAGGGTATTGCACCGTCGGGTGTCGGCTCAGTCGACCAGCCGCAGGGGTCTGACGGTCGCGATGTGCCGGAAGACATCGCGGAGGTCCTCTTCATAGTCGGCGACGGACTGGCCGCCCGGGATCGAGAAGTAAACGCCTTCGGTGGTCTCGGCGACCTGCTGCATCAGCGCGTGGTCGGCGCCGGCGCCGAGGCTGATCGCGGCGATGGGGAACCCCGCGTCGGCGGCGGCGTAGGACTCGTCGATCACATACTGGGTGGCGTACTCCGCCGGCAGGTTGGCCTGGCCGTCGGTGAGCAGGACGATGGTCTTGAGCGTGCCGGTCCGTCCGTTGGTCTCGAGTTCCTGACGACCGACCTGCATCCCGGCCCCGATGTTGGTCGAGCCGTGGTAGTGCCCGGCCTGGCGGTGCCAGACGAGCGAGCGAATCGTCTCGATGTCCTCGGTCAGCCCGTGTTCGAGCAACGCGGTCCCGTTGCTCGCCGTGAAGACGGCGAGGGCGACGCGATCCTCGGTGGCGACATCGCGGAGGTAGTCGAGGAAGATGTCCACGGCCTCCTTGACGGCGGTGAGCGGCTGGTGGCTGGTCATCCAGAGGTCGGGCGTCTGGTTGGCGCCCCGGCGACGCTCGAGCAGGTAGTTGACGAAGGTCATCATCCCGTACTGCTTGCGGTAGCTGTTGCTCGAGAGCGTGCTGTCGCCCTGGACATAGTTGATGTAGTCGTTCCAGGAGCCGCTGGGGTAGGGGTAGGGGAGGTACGCGAGGCCGAGCCGGTTGCGGACATACCAGTCGTCGTTGGAGGAGATGTAGACAGGGTCGAACTGCATGGTGCCGTATGTATGGCCCCCGAGCTCCTGCCAGATCTGGTAGAGGTTGTCCCGGATGGCCTGCTCGCCGAGGTAGGGGATGTTGCGGATCTGGCTGTCGTAGTTCATCGACCCTGAGAGGTCGATGACGAGGACGATGTCGCGCGGCCTGTAGACAGCGGTCGCGGAGGCCCGGACATCGACCTCGCCCGAGCCGAAGATCTGCGCAAAGGCCATGCGGACCGGGTTGCCGTGCTCCTCGTCGAGGCCCGCGGTGACGCGGACGGCGTCGGCGGAGACCTCGTCGCCCGGGGCGAGCGGGGTGAAGGTGCGGGTGTCGGGGTCCCAGTCGCCCAGGACGACATCGTCCTGGTTGACGGAGATCGCGGTGCCGCCGGCGGTGTTCTTCTCGCCGTACTCGGTGGCGCGCTGGCGGGCGGTGTTCGGCCCGTCGATGAGGCCGCTCGCGCCGGCGAGTGCGGCGGCGTCGGCGGCGGCCTGGAGGTCGGCCTGGGAGGCATAGAGGAGGGCGCCGTCGACGACGAGCGCGGCGGTGGTGAGGAAGAGCCCGATGGAGAGCACGCCCCAGATGGTCGCGGTGCCCCGGCGTCGGGCGGCGAGGGCCCGGCCGGCGGCGTCACGGAGGCGGTGTGCCTTCGGGGCGGTGTCGCCTGTGGTGTTCATAGCGGTGCGCCTTTCGTGGTGGCGGGTTCTCACTGCTCGCTCCGCATCGTGACGCTGACGGTCATCCGCTCATCGCCGAACAGCCCGAACATATCGCCGAGCGAGGCCTCGGCAAACGGAACACTGACGGCGACGGTGACATCGCGGTTGGGGTCGTCCAGGCCCGGGACCGTGGCCTCGACCTGGAAGTCGAGGTTGTCTCCGGGGAGGAGGTCGTTTGCGATCGCGACGGCGTCGGAGACCGACCCGCCCTCGACGGCGATGGTGCGGGCGCTCTCGCGTGCGGCGAGGAGCATGGTGTGGCGCAGGTGGAGGAGCGTCCCGAACTCGATCGAGCCGAAGACGAGCATCAGCATGATCGGGACGATGAAGGCCGACTCAACGATGGAGATTCCGCGTCGGGACTTCCATTTCATGCGTGCCATTGCTGTGCTCCAAGGAATGCCAGCGCGGCGCCCAGGAAGATCGCCACGCCGTAGGGGATTCGACGCGAGCCCCCCGACGGGGGCATGAAGGCGAGACACTCGGAGAACCGGAGGCTGCCGTGCGCGACGCCGAGCAGGCCGCTCGTCGCGGTGGCGAGGATCCCGATGGTGTGCCTCGCGTCTCCCCTTGCGAAGCTGATGGCCAGCCCCGCGACGCCCCCGACGAGGGCGACGGCGACCAGGGCGAGGCTCCCGTGCATGATCCCGAGCCACGCGCCGACCCCGGCCATCATCTTGGCGTCCCCCGCGCCGCCTCCGGCGCCGAGAAAGAGGATGACATAGGGAAGGGCGAGGATGATGGACGCCGCGAAGGCGGCCCCGAGACCCGGGAGACCGCCGGTGAAGGTCGCGTAGGCCAGGCCGCTCGTCCAGAGCGAGAGGGTGAGGGCATTGGGAAGGCGGCGAGCGCGGAGATCGGTGAGACACCCGACCGCGCAGGCGAGCAGCACGACGCTCCAGGGGAGGATGTTGTCGAGCGGGTTGGGGACGAGCGTGTCGAGCATCGTGGGCTCCAAGAAAAAGCGCCGTGGCCTTGCGGGGCCGCGGCGCCGCGGTGCGTAGGGGGGGGGGCGGAGCGTTGGCGCAAGGCCCGGCCCCCCACGGAACGGGGGTGGGGGTTAAATGGTAGCGGAGGAGGATGCCAGGGCGGCGCCGGAGCAGGAAGG
>DAINDF010000001.1:0-219971 GCA_036732005.1 Phycisphaerales bacterium | reverse complement strand
GGTTTGTTGGGTGTGTTGCAGTGTGGGTTCTTATATTTTGCGCGGGGGCTTTGGGGGGCGGGGGCGCGGGGGTGGGGGGGGGGGCGGACGGAGCGTTGCCGCTCGGCCCGGCCCCCGACGCTCGGGGGTTCGGGATTACTGGATGCCGTCGACGGTTCCCTGGACGGCGCCGAAGCGGCCGGTGATGGCGCCGGAGAGCGCGCCGAGGGCGGCGACGAGGCCGGCGACGATGAGGGCGGTCATGACCGCGTACTCGATGGTCTCGAGGCCGTCATCCTCGTTGAAGAAGCGCTTGGCGAGAGTGGTGAGCTTGTTCATGGCGATCCTCCTGGTTGGTTCCCTGTGTCCCGGGCATCGCGTGTCCCGGGGTGCGGTGTTCAAGCCGCCGTGAAAGATGTGCAAAACAGATTTCCGGGATGCAAGCAGGCGGGAAGACTTTTCGACGCGGGTCGCCCGCACAATCGGAACCGCTCGGCAGGCCGCAGGCGTTCCCGCGGCCGCAAGGCCGAACGAAAAAAACAACCCCGCCGGGGCGGGGTTGAAGAAGGAGCGGTCTCAGGGTCCCGGTCAGGCGGCCCGGCGGGTGGTGTGCGGATCCGAGGCGGATTGATGGTCCGGCAGCGGGAAGTTCTCCGGGCTCTCGCTCGCCTGAGCCGGCGAGACCTGGTCCGAAAGCATTTTCGACCTGCCTGCCCGGGCGCCGACGACACAGATGAGCATGTGGGGCGTGACGAGGCAGATGAGCCCGGCGGTGTACTCCGGCACGCTCCACCCGCCGGCGGCGCCGGAGAGGGTGAGTCCGAAGAACCAGACGCACATCACGACGGGGTGGAAAGCGCGGCGGGCGAAGGCGTCGACTGCGGACGCGAGCAGCGCGGCCGCGAAGAGGAATGTCCACGGAACATAGTGGTCGATGGGCATATCGGTGAGGTTCATGACGGACCTTCCTTGCGTGTCGGACGCCGATGAGCCGACGCCTCGGCTGGAGACTTCAGATACAGAGTCGGCCGCGGCGAGCCGAAACCTGAATCGCGTTCCACCGTCCGGGGGATCCGCCCGCAGAGACGGCGCATCCGGAGGTAGTGGGGGAGAGGGGCCGCAACCGGGGAGGCCGGGCGGGTTCGGCGGGGTCATCGGACCTTCGGCGTGGGGGCCGCGACGCGTGCGCCGGATGCGCCGCCGTGGGCGCGTGGGTGCGTGCTGAATCGGTGCCCGGCCCAAGGTCGGGCCCCTCGGGGCGACGATCGAGACCCGGTTCGATTTCCCCGCGCTCGGCGTCTCCGTGCGCCCGGAGGGCAACCATGGGCGGCAAAGGGCCGATCTTCGCTGTTCTCGGGCTTGGGCTCGTGGCCTCCATCTGCGCCGCGGTCCTGATGGCCGCGATGCGTTCGAAGGGCACGGCGCCCGCCGTCCCGACCAAGGCGGAGGTCCTGGTCGTCGCCGGCGACCTTCCGGCGATGACGCGGCTCGAGCAGGCGCACCTCGAGGTGCGCGAGGTGGAGTTGAAGGAGAGGCCCAAGGAGAGCTACTCGGACCCGGTCCAGATCCTCGGGCGGGTGCTCAAGGTGCCGCTCGTCGCGGGGCAGCCGGTCACGGATCTTGTGCTGCTCTCAGATGAAGAGGGCGCAAAGCTGGCGAGTTCGCTGCCGGAGGGCTATCGGGCGGTCAGCATCGACTTCCCCTCGTCCTCGGCGATGAAGGGCCTTCTCTATCCGGGTTGCCGTGTGGATGTCATCGTGGCGTACAAGCGGGGCCCGGCCCGGTTCGCGGACGCCGGGCCCGCGTCCAGGACGCTCCTTCAGAATGTCAGCGTGCTCGCGGTCGAGGACAAGACCCTGTTCACGGTGGAGCCCGAGCCGGACGGCGAAGACCCCAAGCCCGCGCCGAGCACGCGGAGCGTCTCCCGCACATTGATGGTGACGCTGATGGTCGACCCGCAGCAGGCCCGCGACCTGCAGGCGGCGCGGGACCAGGGCGAACTCGCGCTGACCCTGCGGAACCCGCTCGACGACTCGCTCACCGCCGAGCCCGACCCCGCCGCGGGCTCGCAGGCCCCCGAGATTGTCGCGGCGCCCGTCCGCCCGGCGGGCCCCTGGCGTGTCGTGGTCGTGCGGGGTGACAAGACCGAGGTTCAGGTCTTCGGTGATGCCGGGGAGGCAGACGGCGATCGGTTCGCGGACGCCCCGACCGATGAGCCGGCGGAGATCGACGAGTAACAACGCGTCGGCGTGGAGAAGCCCAACCATGGGAGTTCACAGCATGAAGCCGAATCGATTGCTCATCGGGCTGCTCGCCGGCGTCTGGCTCGCCACCTCTCCGGCAGCCTCCGAGCCCGAGGTGCAGCCGCTCCTCCGCGAGGGCGAAGTCCTGCAAATCGAGATCCCGGTCGGTCGCTCCACGGTGATCGAGCCGGGCTGGATGGCCTCCGAGGTCGCGGTCGCCGACGACGAGATCGCCGATGTCAAGGTGATCAACCCCGGGCGGATCATGATCATCGGGCGTGCGGTCGGCGCCACGGACATCAGCATCTGGGACCCGGACGGCAAGCGCTGGGAGGCGCGTGTCGCGGTGCATGTCGACATGGAGCAACTGCGGCGGACGCTCGAAGAGGTGCTCCCGGGCGCGACGCTCGACCTGACCCAATCCGAGGATGTGTTGATCGTCGCGGGGGTCCTCCGCCAGGCCGAGCACGCCGACAGCCTGCGTCGGTTCCTCGAAGCGGCGGAGATCCGGTATGTCGACATGACCCGCGTCGCGGGGCTTCAGCAGGTGATGATCAAGGTGCGCGTGGCGGAGGCCAACCGCATCGCGATCCGGTCGCTCGGGATCAACGCGGTCCACTCCGGCGACAGCTTCTTCGGGGGCTCGACGATCGGGGGCAACCCGAACTCCATCGACATCGGCATCCCCGGCGGGCAGACCGCCCAGGACAATCTGAACTTCGCCTTCCTCCAATCCGCTTCGGTGGGGGACGCCGTGACGCTCTTCGGCGGGTTCCCGGGCCTTGATTTCGAGCTCTTTATCGAGGCGCTCGAGGACAACCAGTATCTCCGCACGCTCGCCGAGCCCACGCTCGTCGCGATGTCGGGAGAAAAGGCGTCGTTCCTCGCGGGCGGTGAGTTCCCCATCCCGATCGCCTCGGCCGGCATCGGCGGCGCGACCCAGATCACGATCGAGTGGAAGGAGTTCGGTGTTCGCCTGAACTTCCTCCCCACGGTCCTGGGCGACGGCGCGATCCGCCTCCAGGTCGCTCCCGAGGTCAGCGACCTGAGCGACATCGGCGCGGTTGAGGTCGAGGGATTCCGGATCCCCTCCCTGGTGACCCGCCGCGCGGCCACCACTCTCGTGATGCGCAGCGGGCAGACCTTCGCGATGGCGGGCCTGCTCGACCGGAATGTCGCCGCGAGGTCGCAGAAGGTCCCGGGGCTGGGGAGCATCCCGATCCTCGGGCCGCTGTTCCGCTCGGTCCGGTATGAGCAGGGCGACACCGAGATGCTCGTGCTCGCGACGGTGGAACTGGTCGAGCCCATGGACACGCAGGCCGACCTCCCGATGCCCGGCGACACGCACAAGGCCCCGAACTCGTGGGAGCTCTACGCCGAGGGCAAGCTGCACGGCGACGCGGCGAAGCCGACCTCGCCGGCGGTGTGGGCCGCCGATCTCGGGCTCGACCGGCTCCTCGGTCCCGGCGCGTGGGCGACCCATGACCAGGAGCGTGCGCCGCTGCCGCCCGAATCACCGAAGGACCCGGCCAAGAAGGACTGACCCCCAGACCGGCGACGACCCCGCATGAGCCAGACCAGCAGCACCATCCTGGTGACCACCGACCGAGCCGTGAGCGAGTCCATCGCCTCCGCGCTCGGCGATGATCCGCTGCTCACGCCGTTCATGGTCTGCGAGACCATGCGTCAGCTTGAGAAGCAGCTCGACAAGGCACCCGCCGGCCTCGTGCTGGTCGACATCGAGCCGCAACCCGAGGTCATGCTCGAGTATGTCGGGCAGCTGGTCGATGCCCGGCCCCAGTCGCGATTCGTTGTGATCGCGCCGGAGTTCGACAAGCAACTCCTGCTCGAGTCGATGCAGGCCGGGGCCCGTCACTTCCTCCCCAAGGACTGGATCGGCCCGGACATGATCCCGATCTGCCGGGACCTCGCCGAGCAGATCCGCGGGTCGTCGGCCACGCGGGGGCGTGTCTTCACGGTGCTCTCAGCCAGCGGAGGGTGCGGCGCGACGACGGTCGCGGTGAACCTCGCGGCCGAGATGGGCGCACTCGCCGGCCGCCGCTCGCTCGTTGTTGATTTCGATGTCCGGTTCGGCGGGGCGGGCACGCACCTCGGGCTCCGGGGCGAGTACGGCGTGGCGGACCTGCTGGCACGCGAGGCCGGGCTGGACATCGAACTCGTGCACTCGACCGCGATCGGGCGGGGCGACTGGCTCGAGGTCCTGCTCAGCCCGGCGAGCGTGAACTTCGCCGAGCCGGCGCCGCTCTATCTCGACCAGATCGAAGAGGTCTACAGCGTGTTCAAGTCGGGGTACCCCGCGACGGTGATCGACGCGCCGGCCCTGCCGCTCGACGCGACCGGCGCGCTCGCCTCAATCTCGACGGCGACGCTGATCGTGATGCAGCTGAGCGTGAAGGACCTGCACAACGCGAGGCTCATGCTCGGCGCCCTGGCCAAGGCGGATGTCCGCACGCCGGTGCATGTCATCGCCAACCGCTGCAAGGGCGCGGGCAAGCCGATCACGCTGAAGGAAGCCGCCGACACGCTCGAGTTCGACGGGCAGATCATCCCGCTGCCCGACGAGCCCGTGAGCGCCTCGCGTGGGCTCTACGCGGGCGAGCCGCTGGTCAAGGCGGCGGGGGGGAGCAAGCTCCGCAAGCAGTTCGTGAGTCTCGCCAGGCAGTTGTCGGGCGACGACGACGCCGGCGAGACAAAGAAGCAGCCGAAGCCCTCGCTCTTCAAGCGGAAGAAGGCCGCCTGAGCATGACCCAGAACCCGAACCATCCCGGCCCCGACGGCAAGCCCGACCGGCACAGCGACGACCTCCGCTCGCGCGTTCACAAGCGGCTGCTCGGCTCGATCGACCTGAACCAGGCCAAGGCCCTGCCACGCGAGCAGCTCCGCCGCGAGTGCGCCCAGCAGGTCGAGGCGCTCCTGCACGGCGAGGGCAAGCCCCTCTCCGCGACCGAGAAGGATCGGCTCATCACCCAGGTGATGGACGACATCTTCGGGCTCGGCCCGCTCGAAGACATCCTCCGCGATCCGGACATCTCAGACATCCTGATCAACGGCCCGAAGCAGATCTATGTCGAGAAGAAGGGCCGCCTCGTCGTCTCGGACATCACCTTCCGTGACAATGACCACCTCCTGACCGTCATCCAGCGGATCGCCTCGGCGATCGGGCGTCGCGTCGACGAGAGCACCCCGATGCTCGACGCACGCCTGGCGGACGGGTCCCGCGTCAACGCGATCATCTCCCCGCTCGCCCTCGACGGGCACAGCGTCTCCATCCGGCGATTCGCGAGGATCCCCTTCGACCTCGAGAAACTGATGGAAGTGGGGGCGATGACCCCCGAGATGCACAAGTTCCTGAGGGCGGCGGTCGCGGGAAGGCTCAACATCATCATCTCGGGCGGCACCGGGTCCGGCAAGACCACCCTCCTCAACTGCCTGAGCAAGTGCATCCCCGAGGGCGAGCGCGTGCTGACCATCGAGGACGCGGCCGAGCTCCAGCTCCAGCGCGAGCATGTGGTTCGGCTCGAGACCCGCCCCGCGAATGTCGAGGGAAAGGGCCTCGTCACCCAGCGCGACCTGGTCAAGAACGCGCTGCGGATGCGGCCTGATCGCGTGGTCATCGGCGAGATCCGCGGCGGCGAGGCCCTGGACATGCTCCAGGCGATGAACACCGGGCACGACGGATCGATGACCACCCTGCACTCCAACGGCACGCGGGACACCATCCGCCGGCTCGAGAGCATGGTCTCCATGGCCGGGCTCGACTTCCCGATCGCGACCATCCGCCAGCAGATTTCCTCCGCTGTGCAGATCCTCGTGCACGCCGACCGCCTCACCGGCGGCAAGCGCAAGGTGACGGCGGTCTCCGAGATCACCGGCATGGAGTCCGATGTCGTGCTCCTGCAGGACATCTTCAGGTTCGTGCAGACCGGCATTGACAAGGACGGCAACGCCGAGGGCCATTTCGAGGCCTGCGGCGTGAGGCCCAAGGTCCTCGAGCACCTCCGCGCCGAGGGCCACGACCTTCCCGACGAGATCTTCCACCGCGGCAAACTCGAGGTTGGGAAGTCCAGGACGCCCGCCTCGGCCCAGATCCGGATGGTCAACCCGAGGAAGGGGGCGGCGTGAGCGGGATGTCCCCCATCGATCTCCTCGCGACCGGCGCGGTCTTCCTGATGATGCTCTGCGTCACCGGCATCGGCGGGATGCTCTGGATCTACAACCGCGGCAAACGGGCCGACCTGGTCCGCCGACGCGTCGGCCTCAAGACCGCCTCGACCGGCAAGGCCGACGCGGAGGGACGCGTCGTCCGCCTCTTCCACGACGGGCACGAGTTCGAGGCGATCCTCCCCGGTCTGGGCAAGCGGGCCGCGGGGCCGCTCGCCGCGCTCCGAGAGCGCTGCAAGGCCGCCGGCATCACGACCCCCGTGCCGACGCTGCTGATGATCGCGGCCGCGGCGGCGATCGGGTCGTTCGCGGCGGTCTGGGTGATCACGCGGCACACCCCAGGCGCGGTGATGGCGGGCATGGGCATCGTCTACCTGATGTGGACCGCCGTGAAGATGAAGGCGGACAAGCAGACCGCCAAGTTCGACGATCAGTTCGTCGAGGCGCTCGATCTCTGCGCCCGATCCCTTCGCGCGGGCCACACCGTGATCGCGGGGCTGACCCTCGCCGCCGAAGAGGCCAAGGAGCCCGTGCGGAGCGTCATGTCGGAGATCGTCCAGCAGCAGGAGATGGGGGTCAGCCTCGAGGAGGCGCTCCGCAGCGTGGCCGGCAAGCACACCAGCGAGGACCTCAAGCTCTTCGCCGCCTCGGTAGCGGTCCAGATCCGTGCCGGCGGCAATCTCGCCGAGACGACCAACCGCCTGAGCGCCGTGATCCGAGACCGGCTCAGGCTCGGGCGGCGCGTCCGCGTGCTTATCGCGCAGACGCAGATGAGCAAGCAGGTCCTCCTCGGGCTCCCCGTGGTCGTGTTCGTCCTGCTCAATGTCATCAACCCCGAGTATGTCAGGCCCATGTACAACACCGACGCGGGCCAGACGCTGCTGGCGATCTGCGTCGCGAGCATGTTCGTCGGAACATGGGCCATGAACAAGATGGCCGTGATCAAGTACTGAGGCGCCCCGGAACGAGACGATGCTCTCCCCCGAACTCATCATCCCGGCCTCGGTCTTCGCGATTGTCGCGTTCTCCGGCGCGTTCATCCTCGCGACCAACCGGCGTGAGCGGCGGGCCCTCGACGCCCGACTCCGCCAGATCCGCACCGACGGGCTCTCCCTGCCAGAGGAGCACCAGGGCCCGGGCGCCGTCGCCCAGATGCTCGGCTGGCTCGGCGGTCTCTCCGTGCTGGGAGGCCCCTCCCCCAAGCTCCGCAAGACACTCGCCCGCGCGGGCTACAGCAACCGCGGGGCGGCCGAGCTCTTCTTCGGGATCAAGATCCTCCTCCTCATCGTCGGCCTGGGCGGGGCCATGCTCGCCGTGGTCCAGCTCAAGACGAGCATGCAGATGAGCGTGCTTCTCGTCGTCGCCGCGGCGGCGGGTGCGTCGATGCTCCCCAACTTCCTGCTCGACCGGAAGGTCAAGAAGCGGACGGGCGAGATCCGCAACGCCCTCCCGAACGCGATCGATCTCCTGGAGGTTTGCGTCTCCGCCGGCATGGGGCTCGACCAGGCCTGGAACGCGACGGCCGACGAGATCCGGGAGGCGAGCGAGGCCCTCGCCGACGAGATGGCGCTGGTCAACCTCGAGATGCTCCTCGGCGCCAGACGCCCCGAGGCCCTCAAGAACATGGCCGAACGCACCGGCGCCGACGACCTCGCCAGCCTGTCCTCCATCATCAGCCAGGCGGACAAGTTCGGCACCTCGGTCGCGGACGCCCTCCGCACCTTCGCCGAGACGATGCGGGAGATGCGGAGCCAGAAGGCCGAGGAATCCGCCGAGAAGATGGCCATCAAGCTGCTGTTGCCCATGGTGATCTTCATCTTCCCCGTCGTGCTGCTCGTCTCGGCCGGGCCGGCGGCCCTGAAGATGGTTGACCTGTTGTCGAATTGACCCCCCGCACGGAGGTTCCGCATGAAAGCAGTACTCACGCTCCTGGCCGCCGCGGCCCTTCTCTCCGGATGCCGCAGCGCGACCCCGCCCGTTGCGGAGTGGGACAACGACGCACGCCGCGACACCAACGAATGGCTGAACCGAACCTACTTCGAGACGCAGGTCAGCAACGCCGTCATTCGGCAGCACACCATCTACGACCACCACTTCGTCGAGGGCGCCGCCGTCCTCACCCCGCGCGGCGAACGGGATCTGGAGGTGCTCGCCCGCTACTACGAGAGGCACGGCGGGGGCAGGCTCTTCCTGCCACGGGGCGACGCCGGGGACGACCTCTACGCCGCCCGCCTCGCGGCGGTGCGGCGCGGCCTCGAAGGACACCGCGTCGATCTTTCACTGGTCTCCATCGAGAACGGGCTCTGGTCGACCGATTCGACGCCCGGCATCCGCGCCGGCGCCCATTTCGCCAGGCCGAGCGACGACAAGCCCTACTCATTCCACGACAAAGAGTCCGACAGCAACTGAAGCAACGCACGCACCAGCATACGAAACGAGGAACAAGCCATGAACACCACCATTCGGATCACCGGCGCGGCGTTGCTGCTCGCCGTCTCGTCGCTCGGAACACTCGGCTGCCGCTCCGGGGCCGCCCAGCGGGACAACTTCAGCCAAGCCGGCGACCGCGCCCCGACCCCCCGAACCCTGCACATGATGGCAAAGCTGCTCAACGAGAACGGCCGGGCCGGGCAGGCCGAGTATGTGCTCTCCAAGATCCTCGAGCAGAACCCAGAGTACCTGCCCGCCTATGTCGAACTGGCCGACATCCAGATCCGCCAGCAGCGTTTCAGCGACGCGACCGCGACGCTCGAGCGGGCCCACGCCCTGGCCCCGAATGATCCGGTGCTTGCCAACAACCTCGGCGTGCTCCTGCTCCGAGGCGGCCAGTACGACACCGCCTCCAACGCCTTCACCGCAGCGGTCAACGCGGACCCCGACGAGGCCCGGTATCGCGCCAACCTTGCCCTGAGCTTCGCGCTCAACGGGAATTACGAGGACGCGTACACGATGTACACGACGATCCTCCCGCCCGCGTCGGCGTACTGGAACCTCGGCGTCGTCTCCGAGGCACGCCAGGACGCCGGCAACGCCTCCGAGTTCTTCGCCCGGGCCAACCTCATCAAGGAGAACAAGCTCCCCGAAACCGGCTTTGAGGCGGTGACCGTCTCGGTTCCGGTGCCCTGATCTCAGAGCCAGCGGAACCGGCGCAGGATGAGGATCTCCAGCGCCACGAACAGCACCAGCACGCCCAGCGTCACCACGAACCCCGAGGGGCTCGAAGCGCCGGGAAGCCCGCCGACATTCATCCCCAGCGCCCCGGTGAGCACCGTCAGCGGCAGCGAGACCGCGGCCAGCACCGTCAAGGTGTAGACCCGCCGGTTGAGCTTCTCCGTTGACTGGCTGACGATCTCGTCCCGCGCCACCGCCGCACGCGCCTGGATCGCCGCGAGGTCCTCCGCGATCCGGATCAGGCGGTCCGCATACTCGCGGCACGCGGTCCGGAACCGGTCATCCACCCAGGCCGTCTCGGCCTCGGACAACTCCCGGATCTCCTCGATCAACGGCGTGATATACCGATGGAACCCGATCGCCTGCGACCGGATCGGGACGAGCTCGGCCGTCGTCACCTCGATGCTCTCGTCGATGATCCGCTCCGAGATGTCGTCCAGATCGATTCGGATCGCCTCCACCGCCGGCGACATCCTGTCGACCAGCCTTTTCAAAATCGCAAGCAGAAGGTCCGACGGGCCCGACGCCGTGTTCCCCCCTGAGTTCAGGTGCTCGGCGACTTCGGCGCACGCCCGGACCGGCCTGAGGATCACCGTCACGAGCCGATCCCGCGTCGCCCAGAACCGGACGGAGACCATGTCCTCCGGCTTCGAGTCCGGGTTGAGGTTGACGCCCCGCCCGACGAGCAGGACGCGCGTCGCGTCGGTCTCACACCGGGGCCGGGTGGTCTGCGCAAGCAGGATCTCCGCCGCTTCGGTGTCCAGGCCCGCCTGCTCGCGAACCCATCTCGCCGTCGCTTCGCGGTTCCCGTCCAGATGCACCCACCGCCAACTCGACGCGGGGATCTGCGCCTCGGCGTCCGCGATCGAGCCGGCCGAAACCGCCCGGCGGGCGACCCCGTCCCAGACGAAGAGCATCCCGTGCTCCGGCGCGATCGGGGGGTAGGGTGTCACGAGCGTGCCTCCGCCGCCGGGGCGGCTTCCTGCCCGCCCTTGGCCTCGCGGATCAGGTCCGCCAGGCCGTCAGCCGAGCGCAGGTGCAGGTCACGCTGCGGGAAGGCGATCTCGATGTCCGCGTCGCGGAACGCCGCGATGATCGCCTTGTTCAGCGAATGCCTGACCGGCAGAAGGGCCTCGATTGTCGGCAGAAAGACACGCAGCTCGAAGTCGAGCGTGCTGTCGCCGAACCGGAGGAACTGCACATTCGGGGCCGGGTCCCGCAGGATTCCGGTGGCCTGCTCCGCGACCCGGAGCAGCGTCTTCTCGACCACCCCGACATCCGAGGAGTAAGCGACCCCGATCGGGATGACCAGCCGCAGCACCGGGTCGGTCAGCGTCCAGTTGATGACATCCCCGGTGATGAAGTTCTTGTTGGGGATGATGAGCTCCTTGCGGTCCCAGTCGGTGATCGTTGTCGCCCGCATCCGTACGCGTGTCACCGTGCCGGAAACCTGCCCGATAGTTACCGTGTCCCCGATGCGGATGGGACGCTCCGCGAGGATGATCAACCCGGAGATGAAATTCGCGAAGATCTCCTGCAGCCCGAACGCCAGACCGAAGGTCAGCGCCGCCGCGAGCCACTGGATGTTCGACCACGAGATCCCGATCACACCCAGCGCCGTGGAAACACCGATGATCACAATCGCGTACCGGATGACCGTGCTCAGGGCATAGCGGCTCGCCGCGTCCAGCGGGAGCCGCTGCAGCACGATCATCTCGATCAGCCCAGGCAGGTTCCTGAACGCCACCCAGGTGCCCACCAGGAAGATGACCGCCAGCCCGAGGTCGGCCAGCGACAGCGCCAGCGGCGTTCCCTCCGTGGTGCCGGTCCCCGCGTCCGGCAGCGGCAGGCCCAACCCCGGCGTCTCAGCCGCGGTCGTGCCGTTCGCCGCGCTCGCGGCGGGCGGCGATCCCCCGCCCGAACTCGGTTCGGCCGCCGCGGCGCGAACAGTCCCCCGCTCGAGCAAAGCCACCGAGTTGTCCTTCTCGTCCTCGATGACCCGGACGCTCGGCCAGATCTGTACGCGGTCGAGCATCCGCAGCGCCGGCAGCGCATCACCCCAGATCCCGGCGAGCGCGGCGATGATGATCACGGCGGTCGCCGTTCGGAAGAGCTGCGTGGCCTGGGCGCTGAGCCCGGGCAGGTTTACCTTGTCCTCATCGAGCGGCGGAAGCGAGCTCTCGGTCGCGCCGGCGGGCGACCCCGCCGCGTTCTCCTTGATCGCTTGCTCCCGACGCCGCCGGGCGTCCTCGACCGCGACCCGGCGTCGCGCGACAAAGAGCCAACGCGTCAGCATCGAGTTCAGCACCGCGACGGCGATGACCAACGCGATCGTCTGCCGCATCATCACGCTCAACTCGAGCGCCGAGTAGTAGTACCCAAGCCACGCGAGCACCGCCAACGCGACCGGACTGAACAGGATCAACCCGAGCCACAGCGGCTTCAGCCGCATCGCCCACGCCACGGCGTTCCCTTCCGGTTCGCCGCTCGGGCCGACGAACCGGAGCACCCGCTGAAGGAACACCACCAGGGTCAGCATCCCCAGCGTGAACGCCGAACGCCCGACCGTGGCGTTCGCCGCCTCGTTGTCCAGCGTCGCCATCCACGCCGTGACGATCAGCATCGGGCTGATCAGCGGCAGGAACCAGAGCAGGTGAACCCGGATCGCCTGCACCAGCGCCTTGGGCCACTTGAAATGGACCTCCGCCAGGCCCATCGGCTTGAGCAGGCCTCGCAGGAACAACAAGATGTACAGCGCCGGAACGCTCGCGATCAGGCCCGACCCGAGCGAAGGAACCAGCGTGTGCGGCGATGCCGGCGCCGACAGCACAGCCCCCGCCCACCAGACCAACGCGGGGACCGGCAGCGCCGCGAGAAGCGTGAACAACGCCGCCGCCACCGTGTGCCCGAACGCGTCGGTGCGGAACCGGGACACCATCTCTGAAAGCCGACGGACCCGCGCCGCCGCATAGGGCGCCGCGAGAACCAGGCCGAGCAGCGCCGCGATTCGGAATCCATCAAGCGGCCACCGTCGTTGAGCCTCCCGCCACGCCGCCGTCATTCCCTCCATCCAACGCCGGGACGACCCGAGTACCGCCGCCGTCTCTTTCAGATCCGCGAGATTCGGAGCCCGGTCCGCCGCCATGCTCCGGACCCAGAGGATCCTCTCGCTGATAAACCCCTCGTACGCCTCCGCCGCCGAGAGGTACTCCACCGCCGCCCCGTCCAGCTCGACGAGTTCCTCGAACAGCGTCGCCGCATCGGACACAAGCTGGTTCAGAAGGTCCCGCCGGGCCCCGACGAGCTCGATCGCCACCGCCTCGAGGTCACTCCGGGTCTGCGGCTCACCCGGCAACTCGATCCCGGCAAGCAACTCCCGGGCCGCCGCGTCGACATCGCCCGCCCCGATCCTCGCGTCCTGCCGCTCGATCAGCTCGTACTCCGCGTCCTCGATCTGCCGCTGCGTCTCCCGGATGGTGCGCCGAAGCGAGGTCAGGTCCGGAAGGGACTCATACTGCCGCCGCAGGAGCAGCCCGGTCGCCTTGCTCAGACCCGACGCATCGATCCGCGCCTTGACCGAGGCGTAGTCCTTCCGAAGCTGCGCAAGCCGGGCTCGCGCGTCCGACGCCAGCGCCGCCGCCGCCGTGATCCGCTGCGGAACGCTCCCGGGCTTCGTCCGTTCCTCGGCCAGCCGCTGGCTCTCCTGCGCATAGTCCCGGAGCACCGGGTGCTGCCTCGCCGCCTGCCGACGGAGCCGCTCGGCCTCCTGCGCCGCGGCCTCGGCCTCCCGCTGCCGCTTCGCGCTCACGATGCCCTGCCACGCCGCCAGTCGCTTCTCCAGCGTCGCGACTCGACGCAACGCCAGGTCACGCCGCGCCGGCAGCAACTCCCGGCGAGCCTCGTAGTTGGCAAGCTCCGCCTCCAGGCTCTCGATCTCCGCCCTCGCAGCACGCGCCTGGACCTCCCGAAGCACCGCACGCGCTTCACTCACCTGCGCGGGCTCGTTCGCATCCGGCGGGGTCGTGCCCGATTGCTCGAGCTCCGCCAGCCGCTGCTTGCCCTGCGCGATCTGCCCGGGGATCTCCGCACGCCGCGTCTGCCTCCGGGGCGATTCCGCCTGCAACTCGTCCAGTTGCGTACGAGCCGCTTGCAACTCCGCGACCGCCTCCGCCTGCGACTGCTCGGCCTGGGCGAGGCTCAATTCCGCCGGGACGCTCGGCGCCGCTTCCTCCGCCGGGCGGGCCAGTTCCTGCTTGATCCGATCGAGCAACCCCGGCGCCTCGGCCGCCTCTTTCCGGAGCTGGGCGGACCGGGCCGCCCACTGCGTCTCCTTGGCAATCGCCGCGAGCGCCTGGTTCAGAAGATCAAGGGCCGTCGCACGGGCGCCCTCGGCGAGCCCCGTCGCGTCCTTCAGCGCCGCGATGCGAGCCTCGATCGCCCCCGTCGTCACGCCCGCGGGGGTCTCAGGGGTCGCCGGGGCATCCTGGGCGGCGCCAACCCCAAGGGCGCACACCAAGCACAAGAGAATGAGAAGAAATCCAGCCGTTGTGCGCATGCGGCCATCCTAGAGATCAACGCCGCGCGGGGCGGCCGACGCTGCCGACGAATCACACCTGCCCAGCGGCCTGCCCCGCTGGCGGCCACCCTTGGTGGGCGTGGACTCCCCCGGGAGCCTAGATACTGGATCGTGCGGTACGAAAATCGGGCCCAAGCTTCGCGCCGATTTCCGCCCCGCCCCGGTTGAGCGGCCTCCCGGTTGCCTGATATACTCTCGTCACAGCAACTGCTGTGTCCGCTGCGGGTGTAGTTCAGCGGTAGAACGTCAGCTTCCCAAGAGTGGCACGCACGACTTCCCGAACCCCGCGAATTGACCTAAACCACTACGAATCAAGCACTTCGGCGAATCCGGTCCCTGTGGATAAGGGGTGGATTGTCGCACTTTGTCGTGCAGGATCGGGCCAAAAAGTCGTGCAGACGCATCCGCTTAAGGGAAACCGATCAGCCCCCTTGCGTGACGTCACAAGCCTCGACTCCCACCCGCAGCTCGGATGAGCCGCGTGGCCGGGGTGCTCCCAAGAATTTGCCGTTGCTGCTTCTGCTGATCCCGTAGCTGGCAGATCTCGGCGGCGAGGTGCCCAAGGGAGCGTCTTGCGGTCTGAGGGTCCACCTTCTGCCGAACGTCAAGCCACTTTTTCTTGCAGCAAGTCGCGAGGCGATTGCCACTCCCACAAAAGCACGAGCGCAAGGGTTCGAACCTCCCCTTGCTCAGCGACTCCAAGAACAGAGCGATGGTGATCGGGTCGTTGGTGCCCAGCGTCTCTTGATAAAACTGCACGATTCCGTGTCCGCCGTGCTCCCACTCCCCGAAGGGCCACTCACCCGTCAGTTCGAATGCGACTTGGCTCAGGAAAAAGCTGTGCAGCGGCCCTCGCAGATACTCACTGAACGAAGCTCCAATCGGGAAGGTACGCCATCGTTCATCAGGCAAGAGAACGCAGGCCTTGCCGTCAGACTCGATATGTCGTCCCTGGAGGCACGGAATTCTCACTCCGACTTCCCACACGACCGGGAGACTGCGAGGATAGTCTGGCGGAATTTGGATTCGGACCAGAAACGTGTCGAGGACGCTTTCGGCCTCGCCCCTCACCTCGAAAGTGCCTCGGACCTCAGGATCTTGCCCCGGCTGCTCGAAGAGGTGCAACGACGGGAACCCGCTCGCCAGCTCCGACCGGATCTCTTCGAGCACCTGAGTACGCGACATCTTCCACCACTTCGACCTCATGCACCGTGGCACCAGGGACGAGAGGGAGCAGGCGTCCGGCTCACCGCGACTCGAACCGCAGCCGCTTTCGACTCTTTGGCTTCGTCAGCGTCCTTGAGCGGGCCAAACACAGACTCCCAACCGCTCGTCTTAATGTTTGCTAGCGTCGAACTCGCGATCGACGAGAGAAAGCTGCGGCATGAGTCAAGTGCTGGCTTCAGGTCGTTGCCCGCTGGATTCGACGGATCCTCAACCGCGAGCCGGTCCTTGTGGTCGCGGAACTCGGTCCAGACATGCTGGAGCTGCTCGGACAGGCTCTTGCCCTTCTTGCCCTTGAGGAGCTTGATGACCAGCAACTCCAGGATGAAGGTCTTGGCACCGATGCCGTTTCGCACGTTCCAGAGCTTCATCAAGCGGATTGCTTCCACAACACCGCTGTCCTTGATGTGGTCGATGTGCGTCTGGAGATTTGTCTTCAGCCGCTCCTTCGTGCCCGCATTCTGGTGGATGTACACATCGCTCTTGTCGTCGTCGGTGAACCGACCCGGCACGACGTCGATATGGAAATCGCTACCCCGTCCGTAGGTCGCCTTCCCGTAGATGCGAAGAGCGGAGGTCTTCCGATCGACGATGTAGTCATCGCTCAAGATCTTCGCGACCTCGTCGTAGATCTCTCCCAGCGTTTTGCCCGCCGTGTCATCGCCGTGGTTGAAGTAGCACGTCATGTCACCGTCGTAGGACTGGCGGATCATGGTTCCCTTGGCCATCGCACCACCCCACCGGATGGAAATGACGGTCCCCGAGAACTTGTCGCGGAGAAGCTTTTCCACA
Source organism: Phycisphaerales bacterium (assembly GCA_036732005.1). Classification (GTDB taxonomy): domain Bacteria; phylum Planctomycetota; class Phycisphaerae; order Phycisphaerales; family UBA1924; genus UBA1926. Next base: position 203,804 of record DAINDF010000001.1, on the reverse strand, counting down.
TCACTTCGACGCTTGCGGAGATCTTTCAGCTCCTGCTCGTCAGAAGTGAACGTCTGCTCCTTCAGGATCGCCGCCAGGTATTCGTCATGAGTCATTCGCGTTAATCTCCAAGGTTCGCACAAAGCCCCCGACCGCTTTGTTGAAGTCGAATACGACGAGGACGGGATCTCGCTTCGGCAGGAGGTCACGACCCATTGCCACCGCTGCCGGGGCCGGTACTGCCGGGAACACATCGACGGATTGAACCTCTGGGTGACGCTCGACCAGAAGCCGCATCGTCCGCTGATACTCGGTCCGGAACGCCTCAAGAGATGCCTCAAGATCCAGAATTCCGCGGTCTGGTTTCACGTTCGTCGGTGCCACGTGGTACACCGAATATGTCTTGTCAACGTGGGACGGGAGGTTCTCAAGCGAGATCAACCCGCTGAGCGAAACGAGCAGAGCCACTTTCTTGTGGTCCGTTCCTTCTCGAAGAATCTTCGTGGTGAACTCGGCTTCAACCCCTTCGTCCTTCCACTCCCAGTTCTCCCCGCTTCGATGCCGCTGGTACAGCGTGGTCGGAACTTTGTCGGAAAGGAGGCTTCCCAGGACCATCAACAGAGGAATCGGTGCAAGTCCGAACACGGACACGTGGTGTGCGGTCTTTCCGTCGAACCGTGTGTTGTAGAAGGAACGCAATCGCGAGCGAATCTCGCTGCTCGCTGCGTTCCAATACGCCTCCGTCGGATCGTCGTTGAACGCGGTAAGGTCAATGTCGAAGAGGCATCGATCGCCACAGTACCTAGGGGCAATCGCCCGTTGCACTTCTGCGAGCGTGATCGTGACGGGTCTTCCCGCGATCTTGCTGCGGAGCACCACAGCGACCGTGTCTCTGTCGGGCTTAGTGTCCGTGAGTTGGAACACCCTGTCCTCATGGGCCTTTTTGTGGCTCCGAAGGACGTCTGCCGAGAACTCCTCGGGACGATCGTCTACGTGCTTGTGGCACTCCGGACAGAGGAGCATCAAGTTCGAGATATCGTGGATGTCCGTGGCTTCTTTACTGGCTCGTGGCCCACCGTCGCTGAAGGCCCAGATGTGAGCCATTTCTGCGAAGTTTCCCTCTGCTTTCGTCACATGGTGCTCAAGAAGGTAACGGTTGCAGCCGTCGAATTCACAGCGTCCTCCCGCACGAACGTAGAGGAACAGCCGAGTCGTCGGAGGGATCTTCCGGCTCGGCTTCTTCACGCCCGGCTCGGGCTGCTCGACCTTCTTGCTGACCTTCGCCACGATCAGTGCTCGGTGTCCCGAATCGACCGAGGGTCGTTCCCGGGGGCGATCGTGTCCTTGCTCACGATGCGACCGTCTCGCCCCATGGTCGTCCGCTCTCCTCCGCCTTGGTTCTTCAACATCTCCTTGGCTGCGGAGTTCGCGGCCGCCTGCGTGTCGTGCACTGAGGACGCCCGGCTGGCGTCGTTCCGCTTGTTGGCCCACTGACCGTCGTCACGCTGGAACACAGTGCGGTCTTGCGGCTTGCTCATTGGGGTTCTCCGGAAAACAGAGTCGTGCTCGGCAGCCCGGTGCCGCCACTCGGAGGAAGCATACTCCAACCGAACAGTCTAGGCAAATCTTGACAGACCTGTCTGAATGCGCGAAACTGTAGGAGGATTCTGACCGAATGGTACGATGAGTGTAGCAGTGGGTCGCCCATCAGGACGGTTTTTGTACGGAGTATCCCCCATGCCCCTGGACCTAGCAGCAATCGGGAGGAAACTCGCAGCGGCGAGGGAGAACTCGGGAATCAGCCAAGAGCAGGCCGCCAAGGCCATTGGGATCCCCCGGTCTGCCCTGTCGCTGATTGAGACGGGGGACCGAACCCTCAGCACCCTAGAGCTGGCTGGATTGGCCAAGCTGTACGGTCGTCCCATGGTGGACTTTCTCCAAGAGGAGGAGGGCCCCCAGTCCGACCTCATCGCCCTGTGTCGGGTCTCAGAGGAGTTTGCCTCTCGCCCCGAGCTCCAGCAAACCATCCAGGAGCTCCTCAACGTTTGCCGCGAGGGCGCGTCCCTTGGACAGATGCTCAAGCGACCGCCACGCCAGGGGCCTCCCGCATACTCCGTCCCCGCTCCCAAGAACTATGTGGACTCCGTGGAGCAGGGGCTTGCCGTCGCTCAAGAAGAGCGAAAGCGACTAGACCTGGGCGACGCTCCCATCCCCGACATCGCAGAGTTGCTGGCGTGCGAAGGGATCTGGACGGCAAGCTCGGATCTGCCCAACGAGATGAGCGGCCTGTTCATACGAGATGCTGTCATTGGGCTTGCCATCATCGTGAACAAGTCGCATCCGAACGCACGGAAGAGGTTCTCCTACGCACACGAGTACGCACACGCTCTGCTGGACCGCGACCACGCCATCTCGGTTACCACCAGGGAGAACTCAAAGGAGCTCATTGAGCGTCGTGCCAACGCTTTCGCCGCCGCTTTCCTGATGCCGGAAACGGGCGTCAGGGAATTGATGGAGAGTGTCCGGGCTGGAGAACCCAGCCGAAGGACGTTCACCACCTACGACGTCGCAAGCGAGTCGGGATCCGAAGCCGAGAAGCGTTCAAGTCCGGGATCCCACATCATCAACTTCACCCATCCGGCGATGGTCGCTTATCACTTCGAGGTGAGCTATCAGGCCGCGTGCTATCGAATCAAGGATCTGGGATACATCAACCGCGACCAGCTCACGAAGCTGCTCGAAGACGAGGACCGCTTCGGGAGGCCATATCTTGATCTGCTTCCGAAGGGTCGCATGCTGTATAAGTCTGATTCGGACGGGCATGAACTTGAGGAGCAACTTGTACCCCTGGTCATCGACGCACTTCGTGCGGAAGAGATCAGTGAGTCGAAGGCGCGATCGATCGCCAAGACCCTGGGCCTCGGTCGAGACAAGATCGAGACCATCCTCGCGTTGGGCGAAGCCGTCCAGTAGGTCTGCTTATGGACGGGACCAGCCGCACCCACGCACTGATCGATACCAGTGTCTTGCTCAATTTCTTGGCTGTTGACCAAGCGAGGTTGCTCGGCCTGCACCCGGCGTACCGGTTCGTCGTGACAGACCACGTTCGTGGCGAGATTACCGATCGGAGGCCCGAGCGTCTCCAGCGATTTGAGACAGCAATTTCAAATGACACTTTCGACCTCGTCTCCGTCACGGGGCTTGACGAGCTTGCGATCTTCGGGACGTTGATGTCCGAGGGCAGGCTTGATATCGGCGAGAGTGCGGCCGCCGCTCGGGCGATCTGTCACGGACTACCACTCGCCACGGATGACCGCAGGGCTCAGAAGATCGTTGCACGCTTGTTCCCGCAGTTGGTGATCGTCGACACGCCAAGCATCATGCAGGACTTGATTCGAGCTGCGGTCGTGACCGTGGACCGTGCCAATCAGCTCAAGTCAGATTGGGAGACGCACCATCGCTTTCGGATGACCTTCGAGAAGTTCACGGCCTGATGACCCGACCTCGGGTCTGAGCAGATGGGTGCCAAGCTCGCACAAAAGGTCGGTCGCAGCGAGTGGTCGAGTGGGGTGAGACATGGTGGCCGGGTAGCTATTGCGGGTCGAGACGGTGGTACCGTTCCGCCTCTTCGACGAGCACCGGGTCCACCCCTGCCTCACCAGCGAACTCCCGCCATCGGGACACTGCGGCGATGACCTCGTCGAGGATCGCGTCCGCCCGTCCACGCTTCATCGACGCGGTCCGTACGAGCGAGCGGAAGTCCTCCCGATCGAAGCCGTCCCGCTTGCCGTTGAGGCTCATCTGGTGCCGGTTCGTCCATGCTCCGGCCGGGTTGTAGCTGTACATCACGTCGAACGCGGGCGAGAGCGACCAGCGTCCTTGCTTGTCCATGAGGAAGGCGATGTTCTTGACGTGGTCGTCCTGGTTCCTCGCGACGATGTTGAACGCCGTCCGCCTGAACTGCTGCTCGATGTCCCGCATGGGCAAGTTGAGCCGACGCATCACAGCGATCGCCTGCTCGTACGAATGAGCCCCGGCGGCGTTGAAGTCGAAGTGCCCAAGGGCGCCGAGCGACTGCATGTGGAGCTTCTCGCCGCTGTCGAGCCGGTCAAACCGCTTGGTCATGAAGTGGCGGCGGCCGCCCTCCTCGAACAGCCTGCACTCGGTCATCTCGACCCCGGCGGCCTTAGCCATCAACGCGTAGGCGTACTCGACGGCCCCGAAGCCTTGCGGGTCCGCGAGGTCCTTGTCCTTGTTGTTCTTCACGCCGTCGAACTTGAGCAGCCAGTACTCGAAGCCCGGCGGGGCCGTGACCTGACCCGACCTGACTTCGTTGGTCTGAGGGTTCCAGGCGATGACCGCCTTGGCCCGGGCCCCGCCGGCCGACGCTCCGACACGGAGGATCTCGCGGAGGGCCTCCTCGCGGTTGTCGCCGAGGTTGGTCGCGAGGACTTCGCGGCCGCGGAGGACCTCGGAGGCAAGCTCAACGAGGGCGTCGATGTCGACGGGCGTGGACTCGGTCGCACGCGGACCTGCTGCGGGCTGGAACTCCAACGCTCCCATGCCCCGTGTGCCCGTGTAGCAGAGCCGTTCGACCGCATCGATCTCATCGGGCAAGCGGCCTTGTGCGTCGAGCCACCTGTTGATTACCGCATTGCCGAACTTGTCGGGCAGGGCGTCGGCGAGCATGCCGGGCAGGCCGTAGAACGTGCCGCGTGGCAACGCCGGGAACGTGTAGACGGTGTCCGCGAGCGGCATCTGGAGCGGGGCGACTTCGATACCGCTGCGTCGGAACTCGGGGGTGTATTCGAACGCCGCGACGCCGCCGGGCCCATCGACGGAAACGGCTCCGATCATGCGGCCCCAGAGCCTGACTTCGGCAACGGTCACGAGCTGCCCCCGGCTTCTTGGTCAGCATCCGGGCCATCGTCTGGCGCGGTGGACCGATCGGGTGCTTCGTCATCGCCCCAGGACCATTCGGACGCGGACGGCTCGCCTTCCTTGTCCGCCTTGGAGACGGCCCGCTTCCGCTGTCGCTCCAACTCTTCGAGCTGGCGGAGCGGACTGGGCACGGGCTCGGGGACGATGGTGTCCAGCCGGTCCAGCAGGCCCAGCACGCGGAGCACCCGGACGAGGTTCTTGAGCTGGGTCGAACCCCCGGCCTCCAGGCGGAAGACGGTGTTCTTGTGGACACCCGCCTCGGCCGCCAGGTCGGCCTGAGTCAGGTTTCGGTCGAGCCGGAACCGGCTGAGACGCTCCCCCAGCCTCTCCAGCACTGCTTCGTCCGTCATGTGGCCAAGGTCATCCATGAATCACCATCCGTGGTGACTATATCGTCAAAACGGCCACAAGTCACCATCGATTGTGATCCAAGTGGGATATCCCCGTGGCTCACTCTGGCGGGGCCCGGGGGCAGTTGCTTTGGCCTGAGGATCGGGTATTGTTCGGTTCGAGACATGGTTTCCAGAACAGTGTCTCGCGGAACGCCCGAGTCGGCCCACCAGCCGCCTCGGCGTCCGCACACGGACTCCGACCCCCGGGAGCCCGGCCTCACCAGCCGGGCGAAGGGAGCGGGACTCATCACCCCGCCAACTACCCCAGAGATGGGGGTGTGGCAGTCGGAGACGCGTAGAGCCGGATGCGTGGAGACATGCTTGTCCGGTTCGACGGAGGCTGCTGCGAGTAAACGCTCGACGGTCCAACCCCGAGAACAATCCGCAGCTTCTATCCGATGGCTCGCCTCGTCGGCGACGGAACCGGGGCGACCTGGACAGACTCGTGTCCGCGAATCCCTGGCAGGGTCGCTGGCACGAGCCGTCATGCTTGAAGCGGTGAGGCGAGCAGAGAGCTTCGGCCCGACGCTCGCGTAATCCGTCTCGGGGGGATCGGGGTCTTGCACCTCGTTCAACCCGAGCCGCCGTGGGGAGCTTGTCCGCAGCGATGCGGGCGACCGGGCGTTGACCACGCCCGGCGACCGGCCGAAACAGCCGGCGGTGAAGAGCTCAACCATGAGAGGCTCGCGAGGGCTTGGCGGTGAATCGAGACGGAGACGGTGCCGAACAGCGCAACAAAGCCGTCTGTCGATGGGTAAGCCGGAGCTTCTGGGTTCTGCCGGCTGAAATCTCGCGTGCTGACGCCCGCGAGCAAACGCCGTTCTGGGAGGAATCCCGGAGCGGACGACAGAGGGCCGAGCGACGTGACCGTCTCGGTGGCGAGCATGGCTAACAGGGGAAGGTCTCGGGCTGCCGGAATGATGGTCCGGTGCCGGGTGCGTTCTTCGGAATGAGGTCCACCCGGTGATTCAAACGCCAGAGACCGGGAGTGTGCCGCAAGTAGACAGTCGGGCTCGGCTCTGCCGAGTTCGAGCGGTGACCGCTGCAAGGCAGTGGCGGCCCGTTCGGTGAACCATCGCAACGCTTCGGGGTGGTGCCCGGAGCGGATGGTGTCGGCGACGACGAAAGCGGCGACGCGTGCTTCTGTGTGTGGACGCCGGCCCATCGTGCACAAGTGTGCGATGGGCGGGTTCCCAGGCGGTCGGCGAGCGGGCGTGGGGCATAGGGGGCGATGCTACCGCCCGCACGGGCGGCGGCGGTAAGCAAAGAGTGGTGTAAGGGCCCAAGGCCAGGTGCACCGCAACGTCCATGGATTGTGCAACAGCAATACATGGAATCTGGATCAGCGGGATGGAGCCGGGATCAGCGGGATGGAGCCGAGCACTCCGCGAGGTGAGCACGGAGATCCCGCCGAGGTTTTAGTCGCGAGGCGGTGAGTGGCATGCAGGCGACTCACCGGCGGATGCAGCTGAAGGTTGCCGCCCCGGACACTGCAGCAGGAACGGGCGGAACAAGGTTGTGAAGGAGGTTCTGTAGCACGGGGGCTCTGGGTGTCGTGCCCGGATGAAAGGCCGAAACGACGCCCCTCTCTGTCTGCCAACACACAAGGAATGCTATGACCAACTACAACTACCTCCCGACGAGCGTGCCCGGCTTCGTGCAGCAGCTCGCCGTCGCCTACATCGCACGCGGCTACTTCTTCTACACCGCGGGCCACATCCCTCCGGGGAGGGACCCCATGTACATCGACCGCAAGCTGCTCGACAAGTACGGCGTCGAGATGTCCCGCTGGCAGCGAGCCAGGCGACGACTCGTGGGCCGTGCGAGCATCCAGTACATGCGGTACGGCTCGTTCTGGCTGCTCATCGCCACCCACGGCAAGCACGAATTCTTCGAGCGGGAGCGAACGGTGATCCGCGACGTCCGCCGCGAGCCCATCGCGTTCGCGGGCTACAGCATCGGTTACCGCCGCGGCTTCGACCGGAGCTGGCACGCCTCGGTCCGCATCCACCCCAACGAGTTCAGATGGTTGAAGCAGTTCATGGTGCAGTTCGCCCGGAACGCGACCCGGGAAGAGGTCGAGCAGGAGTTCGGGCGGCTCCGGTTCGAGCCGTACGCCCCGGTGGTCCGGCAGCTCTTCTCGGTGCTCCGGGCGGTGAACAAAGCCCGGGCGGAGCTGAACCTGGAGCCGGTGCCGGCCGAGGCGATCCGCACCCAGCGTCGGGTGATCACGCCCTTCGAGCCGGTAAGGGCACACGCCCCGCGGGTGCACGCATAACCCTATCCAACCGGGAGACGCTTCCAGAAGGGTTCACGCCCAGAAAGGACGGCTCGCATGAACAGGAAGAAGCGTATGGATTCGTCAGAGAAGAACCAGCCTGCGGCGGAGTTCAGGATCAACGGCGTTAAGGCCGTAGTCTGGCAGAACGAGACCCGCAACGGCTCGATGTTCAACACCACCCTCGTCCGTGTCTACAAGGACAAGGACGACGAGTGGCAGGAGACCAACAGCCTCGGCAGGGACGACCTGCTCGCGGCGAGAAAGGTGCTCGACGAGGCTCACTCGTTCATCCTGCACGAGGAGCGCAACGCCCGTTCGGCCGAGTGATCACAGACGGCCGAAGGTTCTCGCGGGCAGGACGGTCTTGCCCGCGACACGGTGATTTGGGGAAGCCCTCCCGGCCCCCTTCACCGTCCGATGTCCCGAATCGTCGCACGCCGATGGGCATGGACCGTCGGCGTGCTCCTCTCCAATCATCCATGAGGGTGACGCCTCTCGCGTCACGGCCACACCCCGCCGCGGACCATGCGGCGGGGAGCATGGCCTCGCGTAGCGAGGCGTACAATCTCCCCGACGGGCCGCGGCGGGTGCGTTCTCTTTATGGCGCCAGCATGCCCTCTTCCACGAGCGTGGGTCCCAACTCATTGAGCAGTTGCTGAATACGCCGCACTTCGCGAATGTGCTCAGGCTTGAGGCGGGTCCACACGCGGTTGTAGCTCCACTTGGTCCGTTCGGTGTCGACGTGCGTGTTCTTGCCAAAGACAAGCACCATGCCTCGCACCTTCGCCTGGTCGCACCCGTTTGCGTTCGCGGCGGCGAGCAGTGCTTTCAATCCCTCCTCGTCACGATTCAGCGCCCCGAAGTTCTGCAATGCCGTCCAGGACATCGGCTCCGGGTCGATGCGGATGTTCGCCTCCCGGTCGCCGGGCTGCCAATAGCCACGGTCGAGGAACGGCTTGAGGTCTCGCAAGACAGCCTCGGAACGGATCCGGGCGATGAGGTCCAGCTTCGTGGCCTCGGCTTCGATCTCTCGGGCGGTAATGTCGGCTTCGACATCGCGACGTCCACGTTCGGCATTTGCGATCTTGGTTTCGCGTGCGATGACGGCGAGGCGTTCCTCGTAGTCTCGCTTGGCCACCGCGAGCTGCTCTCGAAGCTCCGCGTCACGCTCCATGTCACGACGTTCCGCATCGATCTGCAGCTTGGCAAGCCGTAGCTCCGCTTCCTTCCTGAGACGCTGGGCCTCAAAGAGTGCCCGCTCCAACTCCACCTCTCGGGCGTTCTTCTCGACGGTGTCGGCCGCCTCCTTGTCTGCTGCGCGACGACCCCTTTCAGTGGCGGCAAGCCATGCACTGAACCGGCTCGCCCGGTACTGGTCGATCCTCTGCTGGAGCGTCGGAAGGTCCGAGACGTCCGCATCGAGATCAACCCCGGCGAGCGTCGCCATCAGCCACGCCTCGTTCTCAGCAACCCGAGCGAGCCGGTCGCGTGCCCAAAGGAAAAGGTCATCGGCCTGAGTCTCGGCCGCCGGCGTCGGAGCAAAGCCGATCTGTGGTGTATCGACGTCTTTCTCGACCAGAGCGAGCAATCGACTCAGCTGCTCTCGCTTTGCATCGATCTCGCCGACTTCAAGCAGTGGCCGCTCGACATACGCGAGATACTGAACGCCCGCGGTGTCTTTGACGGCGAGGCGCTTTCCGTCGTCGTTCGTCAGCAAGTCGTCCATCGTCTTCGTCAGGGCCGCGTGACGCTCCGCGAGCTGGTCGAGCAGCGTGCCGCATTGCAGGAGCCGGGCCTGGTAGCGTCGCAGCCGAAATCCGGATTCGATGTCGATGGCTTCCTGAGCCGCTCGTGATCGGAGACGCTCCGCGGCCCTTTCAGCTTCTTCTTCCGGTGTGTACTGGGCGAAAGCCGTGCCGCATCCGAGGGACAGCACGAGCATCATCAAGAATGTCAGCATGGGCCAGCGACTCATGGTCGTCCTCCTGTCGGTGCAGCATCTTCCGGTGTGGGTCTATTTCGTGCTCGCTGATGGTCGAGCAACTGGGCGAGCGTGCCGATGTGCGTGTGGAGCGGTCCGGTCTGCCTCCACAACGACTGGGCTTCCTGCTCGATCAGCTTCACCCGTTCGACGGTCGTGGAGCCGGGTGATCGCTCGGCTTGCTGCAAGGCGAAGCGTACATCCGCAATGGATATCGCGATGGTCTCGACGCCGTTGCGGATGGCGGCGAGAGCCTCGGCCGCCACGGGCTGTGTGACCAGCAGGCGGTCGAAGTCTTCTGGCCGCGTCTCACTCGAGATCGGCGTGCCGAGGCGGTCGATGAACGCGAGGTGCACGCGTTCGAGTGCCGCCTCCGCCTCGCCCAGCCGGACCATCGCCGAAGCGATCGCATCACGGACCTTGGATTCCTGGAGCCTTCGAGCGGCGTCGGGGTCGACCGCATCCATGAACGATCTGGTCAGGCCCCCCTCCGCTTGCTCTGGCGATGAAGTCGCAGGCCCGAACAGGCTGCCAGCGGACTGCAGGCTGTGGACGCCCGCGAGCCAACGGGCTGGGGCACGGTCGTACAACCTCACAAGGTCACCGGCGGCGAAGTTGGCGATGATCAGCCCGATGACGCCCATGACCCACGGCGTGACCCGTGGTTTGCGGTGAACGCTGATCGGCCCGCGGGGCTTGAATGCGACGCCGGGGGCGACGGAGATGAACGAGCGTGGCTCCTCACGGACGGTCCCGGTCTGAGCCTTCGCTTGACGAAGAGCATCCTCATCGAGCAGCACCGACACGTCGCCCAGCGCATCGAACGCGATCTCGACGCCATTTCCCGCCGCGATGGCCTCCCCGAAAGGCTGAGCGAACTCCTCTTCGGGGTCGGCCTGCTGCCACACGTTCACGCGACGGTCCCGGGTCGACTGCCATGCGGCCGCGATCGCCATGAGCACGACGTAGAAGCCGATCGCTCGCGTCCAGGGCAGAATGCACAGCACGACACCCGCGGCACTGAGCACGGCGGGCTCGTAGCGTTCGAGCAGCGTCCATTCATGCTCGACGTTGAAGCGGCGTCGGATGATCTCGCCGGCGTGCCCCGTGAACCCGTCGTTCGGCCCGATGAGCCGCATCGGCCCGGCGTACCTCAGCCAGCCGAAGGAACGCCCCAACCACACGCCGATGATCAACGCGATGAACAGGAGCATGGGCACGGCGATGGGCACCGCGAGGAGTGAGCCGACCGATGTGCCGGTGAGGAACCCCCGCAGGAAGAGCAGCACGCCCGTGTAAATGAGCAGGCCCGACAACGCGTGGAGCAACGCGACGAACCCGATGATGCGTCCGCCCGAGTACTGCCGAAGCAGCATCGCCACCACGCAGAAGCAGGATCGCGGGAAGTTGATCATCGGGCGGCTCCGTTCGGTCGGCGGCCCGACGGCGGGAAGCTCTGGCGGAACTTGCACCGCATGAAGCCCCGGCCCGACGCCCTCCAAGGCTCGCCCGCTCGAAAGACGATGGCTTCGGTGTAGTTGCGGTTGTAGCCGCCCCGCATCAGCTCGGTGAACACGCGGGCCGGCACGAGCGACTCGACCTGCTCGTTGTACCCGTGCGACGTGCTCTGCGGGATTGTCGGCGTGGAAGGGGCTCCCATGTAGGTGACGCCATACGAGGCTCGACGCTGCACGTCACGGCCGCAGAGTTGCTCCGCGTACTCGTTGGTCTCGGTGTCCCCGTTCGCGTGGAAGACTTTGATGCCGAACGCCCCGAGGAGCTTCTTGGTGCGGGAGGCGCCCGCCGCGTCCCCGCCGAAGGCGTCGTAGTAGTTCGGGAGGTTCTGAGAGAGGTAGACGGTGGCGGTCTTGGTCGATCGTGCCGTGGTCTGGAACGTCGGGTCGTACCCAGAGGTGAAGAGCTGGGCCTCATCCGCCCAGAGGAAGACCGGCCGGGTTGTGTCGGGCTTCGCATCGCGGCGTTCGACCATCCGCTGGAAGATGGTTTTGAACAGGACCTGCACGAAGCGTCCGGCCTCGCGGTACACGTGCACGGGCATGTCGAGCACCAGCACGACGCCCTGCTCGATGACCTCCGGCACGATCGTCGTCTTGGTGAGCAGCAACTCTCGAACGTCGCCCCGCAGGAGCGTGTCCGTCAGGGCCCCGACCATGCTGACGACACTGGAGCGGGGCTTGGGGTCGAGCTTGGCGAACTCGTCCAGGAAGTAGGTCGCCACGTGGTGCAGGTCGCCCTCGGCGGTCGGGTCGGGGCGGGGGTGGTCGAGGGCCGCCCGGAGCAGTCGGGCACAGCGGGAGCCGGCTCGCCAGTTGTCGTCGGCCGCCTGCTCCAGCGACTGGGGGGCGGACCGGATGACGGCCGCCACGTCGTCCATGGTGACCTTCTCGCCGGCGAGCTTGATCAGGTCGATCGCGTTCCGGAGGAGTTGGGAACGGGCCTCCCGCCAGTAGGGGTCACCGCCCAGCACCTTGCCCGGGTGGTGCACCTCCAGGACCTCCTCGAACAGCGACACGAGGTTCGAGGTGATCCCCGCCCCGGGCCCGGGCCGCCGCATCTCGTAGTCGATGAAGTTGAACTTCCACGGGCGTCCGGGGCCGAAGCGGATGAGCGAGCTGGCCCGCCCGGTCTCCCGGCAATACCGCTCCCAGGTCTCCGCTTCATCCGGCTTGCCGGTGAGCACGAGCCCCCCGTACCCCGCTTGGAGGAACGCCCGGGCGATGGTCTGACCGCTGCCCGAGGTCTTGCCGCTCCCGAGTCCGCCGAAGATGTGGACGCCCTCCAGGGCGTCCCGCAATGTCAGCACGTCGCTCGGCGTGAGCCGAACCAGAGGCTGGGACAGCGAGAACCGCCGCCCCGGCCCGGGGGCGGTTCCGGGCTGTCCAGCGACCTGTGACATGGGGCCGATTATAGTTGCGACTGTCCGGCTTCATCCCGCCCGAAGGGCCTCCGGACCCTCTGCGAGGGCCCTAAGCGGATGCTTAGGGGAGACGTCTGCTGCACTTCCGACCCCTGCACCAGACCCCGGCCGCTCCGCTAGTCCTGCTCGACCACCTGGCCCGGGCCTCCCTGGGCCTTCTTCCGGACGGTCATCCGCTCGATGAATGTGCCGGTCTGCTCCTCGTCGATGTAGAGCTCCGAGACCTCGGCCAGGATGGATGCCCGGCGAGTGGTCACGGCGGAGTACAGCCCCTCCAGTTTGCGGCCGTGCACCTCGATGACGTGCGAGCTGAACTCGATGGTGACGACCGGCTCACCGTCGGGGTCGAAGGCGACCTGCCGGAGGGCGTCGTATCTCAGAGCGAGCCACCCTCCCCGCTTGGGGCGGATGTCCAGCATCTCCGGACGGGTGCCGTAGACCACGGCGGCGGCGTCATCTCCCCGGATGAGCTTGCGGAGTCCCTCGCGTGGGTCAGCGTCCATAGCGGAAGCCCCCCAAGTCCTCCTGCTTGGTCTGCTCGAATCCAAACGAATGGTCTTCCATCTTCATCTCCGCATACTCGGGGTCGTTCGTCAGGTCGGTGGCGTTCATGACCGGGCGTTCCCGTGAGATGGCGTTCCGGAGGGCCTCCCGGTCGTCGACAAAGACCCGGAAGTCTTTCCGGGCGGCCTCGCCCGCGGCGAGGATGTCCCGGGACTCGGCTCGACCCCAGCCGAAGCGGTCCGCGACGAACGCGGTTGCCTCTGCTCGGCGTCCCTGGATGCGGCCCGGGGTGGTGACATAGTCGTGCTCGAAGTGGCCGAACTTCTTGGGCAGCAGGCGAAGCCCCGAGACCGCAATCTGTCCAAAGGGGTTGAACCCTGTGATGGTCACCACGCTCCCGGCCTTGATTGGCTTCCCGATGAGCGGACGGACCTGCCGGGTCACCCGGATGCGGTCACCCACGGCGAGCTTCGCCCGCTGGACACGCGAGACCGTGAAGCGGTCCGCGTGCGACAGGTTGAGCCGGACGGGTGTCCCGAGCTTCCCAAGCACCCACACACCGTTCATGGCGTCTGTCCCGATGACCCTGGTTCGGTCGCCCGATGCGAACCCGCGGGACGGGCGGTAGAAGTCCACCACCATCCCCCGCTCGTAGAAGCGGGCACGACGCATCTCGGCGTCGGAGAGTCCCGCCGACACGAGCTGGAGCACGGAGCGGTCTTTGCCATGCAGCCGGCCCGCTGAGTGGAGCTTGTCCCGGACAACCTCCGTGAGAGCTCTGGCTCCCGCGAGGGTTGGTGTGACCAGCAAGGCCTTCTTTCCCTTGACCTCCCACCCGGTGAGATAATCGGCGGCGTGGGGGAACGGTGATTCATCATCCGGGGCGACGCTGAGCTTGCCCAGTTCGTCGAGCGTCTGGACCGCGGTACAGCCGCCGTCGTGTTGAAGAGCATCAACGGAGCGTTCGAGGTCGTTCTGTCGGTCACGCAGCACGCGACGCTCGGCGGAGCTGAGGCCGGCTTCCTCACGGAGCAAACGGAATGGGTCCCCCCGCTCGTACTTGCGGGAGCGGGCTTCATCCCCGCTGAGCACGATGCGGGCACCGCATCGCTCTGCGGCGGCGGCGAGCTTGGCGATGGTTCGCATGCCGATGCGGCCGGCGTCCTCGACCCAAAACACGGGCTTCACTGCTCTCGGGAGTGTGTTCCTGAGCCGGCTCGTGTAGTCATCGCTGCTGAGCACACGAGCAACAGTCTGGACGTCGCCGATGCCGTAGTCCTTCTCCGCCTCGCGTGCCGATGCTGCGGTCGGTGTGACGACAACCAGCTTGTACCCGGCCTGCTGCACGCCCGTCATGGCGGCCCGCACCAGCTCGGCCTTGCGGGTGGGTCCGGTGTTCTTGAACAGGGTGATGCGGTCGGTGGAGCCGAGGAGCTTTTCCAGGACACCCCGCTCGTAGTCGTCCAGCTTCGGAATACTCCGGCTGAGTGGTCTGGTCTCGAAGGGCCGGACCGAGTTGCGACCTGCCTTCGCGAACCGGACCAGCTCCCGTTCCTCCGCGACGGCTTCGTGCGTGGTGAAGTAGGTCTTGTCTCCGAGCCTCCGGCGGATGAGCTCCGGCGTGTGCCCGATGGCGTCGGCGATGTCCTTGGTCTCCGCTCGACCGAAGCTGAACCTGAGTGCACGCTGCACGAGCTTGCTCTCTTCGACGATGGCGTCTCGCTTGAGCAGGTCGGTGATGGCGGCCCTCACGGCGTCGTGTGCGGAGAGGGAGGCGAACAGGTGCGAGCCCCAACGGCTTCGCCGGGTGTGCTCGGGATTCGGCTCTTCTTCGTGGCTCGGCTCTTCCCGGTACTGCTTCGCCTCTTCGGGTTCTGGCTCTTGCTCTGTCCTGTGATTCTCTTCGGCTTCTGGCCCCTGCTCCGGCACGGGTTTATCCGACCCGGGCGACAACCGGGGCTCGTCGACACCCACGTCATGCTCGGCGTTCTGCTGGTGCGTCGTGCGGTTCCCTTTGAGCCCACGGATGGTGGAGACTTCGTGGTCAGAAAGCCGTGCTGTCCAACGCTCGTGGAGTTCGTCGAGCGTGAACTGGTCGGTCTTCCGCTCCCTGGTCTTGGCTCCGAGTGTCGCCTTGCGTTCCTGCTCGAAGCCGAGTTCGCTCGCGATGGACTCGATGATGTTCTTCCGCCGAGAGAACTCGTTGATGGCCTCGGGCGAGACACCGACCACCTCGAAGGCGTGCTCGGTGCGTTCGACCCGATAGCCGACCTTGACGAGGTTGGCGGCGAGGCGAGACAGAGCCACGGTCTGAAAGTACGGGGCCTTTCGCGTGACCTCCCCAAGCTGGATGGCCTTCCAGCGTTGCTCATCGCGGTCGTAGGTGCAGTTCATGACGAAGTTGTGCGAATGGAGATGCACATCGGGCTCGCCGTCGACGGGTCGGGTGGTGAAGTGCTGGTACTCGGCCCACACCATGTTGCCGGTCGACCGGTCGTGGTTGGCACCACGTGCCCGGACGCGTGTCTGGACCATCGCCTCAATCTCGGCCATCGTGTCCCGGACTGACTGGCGGAACGCCCAGAGCACGTCCGGGTCCTTGGTGACGGCGTACAGCACCGAGACCGACTTCGGCGTGCTGAATGTGAAGTCGTATCCGACGCGACGGCCGTCCTTCGTGCGTGGCGTCAGCCGCTCGTCGTTCGTTGGGTGCCGGTTCTCGACCAAGCGTGCGAACGCTTCGCGTGCGACGTTTCCCTCGAGGCCGAGCTGGTCGGCACCTTTGCCCCGCCAGACGCCGGGCTGCTCGGTGCCCTTGCTGTAGTAGTCGTCCTTGCAGAGCAGCTCGACGAAGTACCTCTGCACAGACACGGCTCGGCATTGGGTGGTGATTCGCAGCACGCGGGGACTCCGGAGCGTGGCCCGCGGTGAAGCCGCGGCCATCGTCCATCATCCGGGAGACACGCCTATGCGGTTTCAACGCGTAGAGCGTGCTGTGACATGGGTTTTGTGACACACCACTGGGGACCATCAACTCGGTTCTGAGCAGTGCGACTGACGCGGCCCGGGACGGGCCGTTGGGGCGGGTGGGCGGGCGAAGAAGTCGGCCCCGGCGTAAGCCGGGACCATGCTGTCTCTGATGTTCAGAGCACGAAGTGCGGCGGCCCGCGCAGGCCGCCGCGGTTGCGGTTACACCCGCTCCGTGATGAGCACGAACGGCTCCCGGCTCTCGAAGTTCTGTCGAACGAACAGCTCCTCGATGTCGTGGTCCTGGTCTTCCACCCGGATGACGTACGCATCCAGAAGTGCGAACTGCCGCGTCGCCTCCCGCACGTCGCCGAGCCTCCGGACAAGCTCCTCGCGGAATGCCTTCGGTCCGCCGTAGAGGCCGTCTTTAGCCATCAAGCGAATGGCTTCAGCGGTCATCAGCACGGGGCACTCGAACCCGGCCTCCCGTGCGAACTCGCCGAGCGGGAGGAGTGCGTCTCGCTCGTACAGGTCCCAGCACTGGGTGGCCGTCTCCGGCATCACCACTTCTTCGCCGACCGGCGTGGGTTGTGCGTACTCCATATGTCTCTCCAATCACGCGGCTACCTGTCCCGCAGACGGCCGCCCCTATTCCGTTGTGTTCGCTCCGCCACGAACGGCGACGGAGCAGGACAACCACGTCCGGCGGGACCGGCCGCGGATGCCCCAAACCTGTTCACGCGTTGGCGACTGCCGCGGGCTGCTCGTGCTCGTCCGAGGGGATGAGCACAGCGTCGAGGATGCGGGCGGCGGTCTTCTGCACCCGGTCGAGCACGGCGGCGAGCTTCTCGGCGTCGCCCCCATACGTCTGGATGTAGTCGCTGCACGCGGTCCCGGGCTCCAGACCGATGCCGGTGCTCACCACGTACGCCACGGCCTCGGCCTCAAGCTCGCGTGTCTGCTTGTCACCACGCTCGGCGTGCTCGCCGTGGTGGAGCATCTCGTGTGCGAGCTCGTGCACGAGCACCGAGAACCGCTCCGGCGGTGTGAGTTCCGGGCGGATGCAGATGTGCCCGCCCATGCTCACCCCGGCGGCCTGGCCGATGTCCATGCGGACTTCGAGCATGATGCCCTGGTCCACGATGAAGCGTTCAAGCCGTTGGAGGTGCTCCTTGGGCGTGCCCTGCATCTGGGCCGGCGTCGGGAGTGCCTCGCCGTCGGTCTGCGACACATCGAACACGGAAGCGGCCTTGAAGCGGAGCACCTTCTCCGGGTCCTGCCCCGGCTCGGCGTCCTGCTTCAGCAGCATGGGTGCGATGATGGTGATGCCCTTCTCTCCCTTGCGGACCTGGCGTCCGATGCTCTGCCATGTCCGGTACCCGGCCACGCGGGTGGCGTCCGGTCGCTGCGACAGAATGAGCATCACATTGCCGAACGAGTACCGGTGGAACTTGCCCACCATTTCCAGAAACGCTCGGAGCGTCTCGCTCCGGCCGGCGTTCAACTCGGCGGCGAGTCGTTCGATGGCGTGGTCGATGTGCTGGCGTGCTTCCTGTGCCTTCGTCATCGGACGGCCGTCCGCCTTCGGCGGAAAGGCCTCTGATGCGAGGTCAACTGGAGTGCGGGCTGAAGCAGCCCGCGGAGCGGTGCTGCTTCTCATGCGAACTCCTCCAGCGATGGGTGCACGTTGCCGCGCACCGGTGTGTAGTCGGGCCGGAGTCTTCGCTCTTCCCACGCGATGACGTCGCTCAGGCGTGCGTACCTGATGCGGCCCCGCTGCTCGAAGGGCAGCTCCCCCCGCTGCATGGCGTCGATGACGGTCTCCCGCCGGCATCGCTGCATCTTGCTGATTTGCTCAAGGCTCAACCATCGCGGCATCCCCTTCGGAAAGGCGGATGTGTTCAGGCTCAACTCGTCGGACTGCTGGTGCGGCGTCCGTGCCGCGTGGTCCGGACTCATCGGGCACCGTCGATGATGATGTGTCCCCGAGCGTTCGGCTCAGCGAGACGTGGTTTGGCCGCGAGGCCCAAACAGCGTTCTGCTGCGTGACCCTCTGGCATGTATCTGTGTGCGTTCATGTGCATCCATCTCCTGTTCATTCAGTGGTGTGCCCCGCCACGCTTTCCCGGCAGCGGGCGGAGCGGGAATGTCTTCGCCCCGTGTGAGGCATTCCCGCTCCGACCGCCTCCGGGGAAGCCCAGCAATAGGGCCTCGCGGGGCACGCGGAGCGTGCCGTCTAGCGAGACCATGGACTCCTCGGCGGTCCCGGCGGCCGACCAGCAGCGGGCATGACGGGCGGAGCGAAGCGGAGCCCGGCGTGACCGATGCAGGCCGACGGGGCCATCCGCTTGCTGCGGACTACCGACGATGGAACATCCGCGATGCTTCGTCGATGGCCGCGGCCAGCACTTCGCTGAGCCGTCGCTCGAACTCGGCCGTGCCCTTGCGGTCGTCGTTCCGGGGGCGAACCAGTCCGTGGGTGTGCCTCGCTTTATTGTGCAACGAGGGCTCGACCCGATGGGCGAGCACGAGCAGGGCACGGAGCAGGTTGCTCGGCCGTACGGTGACTCCCAGGCTCTCGCTCAGCCGGACACACAGCGACTCGAACCGTCGCTTGTCGTCGGGATGAATCCGAGTCCGCAGTGTGGTCTCGGTCGCTCCGGCGAGCGTCTCGCGAAGCGGAGCGGCCGACGTCTGAGGCTTCGGCGAGTTGGGTGTGAGCATCGCGTCCATCGCGATGCCGGCGAGCGGCGAGAACGGGCGGTCTTTCTCAGATTGGGAACTCATCGTCGACCTCCGTTTCGGTGAGTGAGCCGAGCCCTCGCTGGGCGAGGACAAGGCGTGTTTCGACGCTCCCGGCCAGTTCGCCGAACTCCCGGGCGACCGGGTGGTCGGGGAAGGCGTCGGGCACGGGCCGGCCGACCTTCTGGGCGGTCGGCACGACCGTGGAGCGGCTGATGGCGGGCGTGAACCGGAACGTGTTGCCCGGCGGCATGGCGAACGTCTGGTCGACGTAGGCGAGCAGTTCCCTGGCGAGCCGGGTCCGGATGTCCACGGCGTTGAGCACCACGCCGAGCAGTTGTAGCTTGGGGTTCGGCCCCGAGCGGACTGCGGTCATGTCCCGGAAGGCGTCGGCAAGGCCGGTGATGGCGAGCGGGTCGGGCGTCGCAGCCAGCAGGAACCAATCCGAGTGGGCGTAGGCCGAGAGGGCCGGCGAGAGCACTGTGCTCGGCGGGGTGTCGAGCACGATGACGTCGTACCGGTCGCGGAGTGTTTGCAGGGCGTCCCCGAGCACGTCGAGCCGGTTCCAAAACCGTGAGCGGGCGGCGAGTTCAGCATCGATGGTTTCGAGCCGTCGCTTTGCCGGGATGAGGTCGAGCCGGTCCGGGAGCCACGGGTCCGTCTCGCCCCGACTCACGATCGCTTCGGTTGGTGTGACCTCGCCGAGCAGCAGCTCCAGCGTGCCGGCGTAAACATCAGGGCTGAGGCCGAGGTGTTTGGTGGCTCCTGCGGACGGGTCCAGGTCCCAGAGCACCGTGCGGTGGCCGCGGTTGGCAAGGCCGCGGGCGATGTGGACGGCGGTGGTGGTCTTGCCGACGCCGCCCTTCTGGTTGCCGACGGCGATGACCGTCCCACCCCAGAGGGTTTCGAGTCCGTTCATGTGTTTCTCCTGTTGTGTGGTTATGGCCGGGGCCCGACCGGATGAGCGGTTGGCATTGCCACGCTCCATCCCGCTGGCCATCGCGGCGTCCTGGCTCGAAGGCCACGACGCCACACCGGCACCCGCGAGACTGCCACAACTCGGAGAACGAAGTCAACGGTGATTCGGCGTCAACGCCACCACGCCGACCGGGCCATCAAGGCGTCAACGCCGTGACGCCATCCGGCCGCACAAGGGTCTTGCACGGACGCATCGAAGTGGGACAAGGTGAGAATGGAAAGGGAACGGCCGCCGAGACTTCGGCGGCCGCTGAGACTGGAGATCGACCACGGACGCACACCGAGCCGATGACTCGAAACTACGACACTTCGTGCCGAGTCGTCAACGGTTGGCTCTTCCGCCGACTCCGGTCTCTCCACACGGCGAGCACTCGCCGCATCGAGAGGGAGGGGACCATGACGACGATCACGTACGCCCGAGGGCGGGACTGGCACATCGAGGCACGCAAGCCCCGGGGTGGCTTCTGCTTCATCCACGAGCACAGCATCCAAGCCGCATGGTCGTGTTTGCGGTCGGGCGACATCGAGCTGCGAGACCTTCGGGTGTGGCTCGCGAGCCACGAGCTGCTGGCACGCCGATGCACGCTCGAAGCAGGCCGCACGCCCCGCTTCAGCCTCGAAGAGTTGCACGGCCTGGTCGGAGGGGTCGGGGGCGAGCACGTCCGACGGTCAATAAATCGCCTGGAGAGGCATGGACTGCTCCAGTTCTGCGAGGACGCCATCGACACCGTTCCGTACGAAGCTCGCGAGGATCCTGGCCGACCCATCCCCGTGCCTAGGCCTCTGCTCCGACTTCTGGCGAAGAGCCGCGGACGAGCGTTCATCGCCACGGTGCTCGGACACCTGCTCCGCTGCGTGTTCTACAAGAACGGTGTTTGCCGTTCCGGTGGGTGGTGCAAGGCCTCCTGGGTCGCGGACGTCTTCGGCGTCGCCATTCGGGCGGTGAAGGAAGCACGAGCACGCCTGCTCTGCCTGGGCGTGCTCCGGTCGGTCGCGGCGGATCAGCTCCGGCTCAACCGGTTGGGGTCGCCGCAGGTCGTGAGCCTGGACTGGGGCAGCGACCCCGCACCCCGGCAGCGACAATCCACAACCGAATCCGCACCCCCAGAGAAGCACAAGAAACTCTCCTCACGGAGAGTTGATCACCAGGAACCCGCCCGGGCGGCGGGCCCGGCTGGTGCTCGCACACGAGCGAAGGAACCGGACCTGAGCAACGTGACGGAGGCGGACCTGAATGACCCATGGCGGTTGGCGGCCCTGTTCAAGCAGGCAAGGCTGCGGGGATGGGTTCGGAAGACCGAGGCGGAGATTCTGGCTGTCTTTGCATGTGCAGCTCACGCGACACGTGTCTCGACGCGAAGTACGTGCGGGCTCTTTGTATGGATGGTGAGGTCGCGTGCGTTTCACTTCCTATCGGGTCTGGATGAAGACAATGGTCGCCGAATGCGGGGCAAGGTCGTCCCGCACGAAGGTAGCGGGATCAGACGCTTTCGAACCCGTGGCTCTTGAACTTGAGCGTTCTGCTGTTCTCTGTAACGGTCCGAACGACGTGCTCCGGCGCCCCATCAGGAATCTCTGCTTCGATCTCTAGCGTGACCCGAACGCGGGACCCAATGAGTCCGACGAGATGCGCAATGACCTCGTCGGCGACCTTGCCCGCGTCGCGTCCGACTCGTGTTGAGTTGAGTTCAATCGACCCGTGGTAGCGTCGCAGCTTGGGTGGGGTAGCGTCGGCCGGGGTCGCCGAATCCGGCGTGTTCGGGGCCAATGGTCCTGGGTCGCCGCCCTTCGCATCCCCCGCAGGTACTTCGGCAGCAGTCGGCGTGGGCTGCTCTTGGTCCATCTGAGGGGTGGCGACCTCGGGCTTCACGAGCAACGCTGCCGAATCAGGTTCCACCGACTCGATCTGCTGCCCACCCCGGAGTCCGCGGTACCGCTTCGATTCAGCGTCAAACGAGTCTGCGAACGCAAATGACTCCTGCCGCCACGTCAGGAGCGATAGGCCCTCACGAATCGCCCGGAGCAGTACAGACGGCCCACTCAACCGAGGTAGGTAGATGTACCTTCCGAAGTACTCGGTCAGTTGCTTGACGGAAACGTGGCCGTCCGCCCACAGTGGTACACGGTCGAGTTCCATCCGCAGCCGTGTCGGAGCCAGCGTCACGAGCAGAAGCTCATCGTTGCGGAGCTTCTTGCTTGCCCTGCTCGCAAGAGAATCGCCACCGTTCAGCCGCATGACCTGCCACTCAACGCCCGCCTGAGGAGTGTCTTGACCTGGGACGATAAGCCACTGGAACGTTTCTGGCACACGGGCACTGACCGCGTTGTTGGCAGAGTTACGCTGCGTCTCTGCTTGCTTCACCTGCTGTGGAGCGAGGTCAAGTGTCTCTTTCTCATCGAGAATCGAACACCATGCGAGGTACTTTCGTACCGCGTCGTCGAGGTCCTGAAGCCGCGTCTGGTCCGCGGCAAGGAACACCAGAGCATTGCGAAAGATCCTCGGGCTGCTTCCACGTGACTCCAGGATTTCCTTGGCAGCCGCCTCTGCCTTGTTGCCGGCTTGCTTCGAGTAGGAGTGCTCCACTCCGAGGACCACAAGACCTGCCTCCGGCGTGTCATCGACATCGCCACCGGATTGGGGCATCGGGTGAACCCGCGGGAAGTCGCCTTTCGACCGGAGGTCCGCTCGGAGCCTCTTGTCGAGTTCTTGGACAACCTTGTCTGGCTCCCTCTTGAGCTGCTCCGCCCGATCGTCTGCGAGCTTGGTGACAGTCGGCTGCGTCGAATACCAGTAGCGTGCCCCATCCTGGTACAGATATGTCGCGGCGGCAGTGAGCCGTCGCAATGCATCTCCAAAGACCGCTGTAGTTTCGCCGGGCATGACGCACCCGAGCTTGACACGACGGTCCTCAAGCCCCCGGTGGGCCGCTTGAGAGAGCGGTGCCGACCCCATGTAGATCGTTCTGGCGACTCGTCTGCAAGCCGAGAATTTGCCCAAACCCGGAAGATCACCGTCGAGTCGCAGAGGCAGCGACGCAGGGCCATCGACATCCTTCTCGATGACCGGCACCCAGTTGTCGGAGAGGTATCGGGTCAGCTCGAACTGCACCCTCGGGTCATCGATCGGAATGTTGGCAGGGAGAATGAGCGGATTGCGGTCGCCCTTTTCCCAAAGGCTGTGGATGACCGCTGCCATCAGTCGCAGCACGCCTCGGGTCCGCTGGAACTTCACGAGTGTGGACCAGTCCGTGTAGAGACGGTCGAAGATCTCTGGGTGAATCGGGAAGGCCGCCTTGATCCGCCTCTCGTAGTCGGCGTCTCGACACTCCGGCGGGAACTCATTCGCCTGGTCTCGATAGAGGTCGGCGAATCCACGAGCTGTAACATCACGATCCTTGAACTGAGCCGGTCCCGTCAGAGGCTGGAACAGTCTCCGCCGCACAATCTCGAAGCCCTCTTCGGCACTGGCTGGGCGCCATGAAGACTCAACGCGGCCGATCACGTTCTGGAGCCTGCTTAGAGCTTCCCGGCCTCGCTGTCCACCAACCTCGATGTCGTCGGCCTGTGCGTGAGGAGACGTCGCGGTATCCGATGCCGGTAGGCTGATGACGAGCAAACAGTTCTTGGCGAGCTTCGCCGACTCGGTCAGTGCTTGGGCGAATGTGAACTGCGTTTCAAAGGAGCCGGCAGGAAGGTCGCTCTGGTCATGGAGCTGTCTCGCGTACGCGACCCATTCGTCAATCAGGATGATGCATGGCCCGTACTGCGTCATCAACTCACGCAGCTTGTCTCCCGGGCTCGTCGCTCGCTCATCGTCCAGTCTGACGCGGTCGAAGGCCTTCCTAGCTTCTTTGACCCCTCCCGCGGCATAGCCGAGTTGCCAAGCGAGTTCACCCCACAGAGTGTGGACGACGGTACCATCCTCTTTGGTGACGGGGTTGCCGGGAGAGATTTTGTTGCCCACCAGAACCACTCGCTGGGCCTTGACGAGCTTGGTCGCCTCCGCCTCCTTCAGCACCTCGTCCGCACCTGGCAGCTCCGCTGCGGTGATGCCGGAGAACAAGTGGTACAGAGCGAGCATTGAGTGCGTCTTGCCGCCGCCGAAGTTCGTCTGGAGCTGTACGACGGGGTCGCCACCGTCGCCAGTCAGCCGACGGACGGCTCCAACCAGCATCTGCCGAAGGCTTGCCGTCAGATACGTTCGGCGGAAGAACTCGACGGGATCGCGGTACTCGGCCGTGCCCTCTCCAAGGTGCACTTGCCACAGATCGGCCGCGAACTCGGCCTGTTGATACCTGCCGCTCGCGACGTCGGGGTGGGGCGTCACGATCTCACGCCACGCCTTGAGGCTTGTGCTTCCGGCACTCTCGATGGTGGTGCCGGCGGTCTTCCGCTTCTCGCTGCGGACCTGCTCGTCGAAGATCAGGCGGCGAAGCTCCATCTTCATCTTGCCGACTTCGTCTGCCTCGGGAGCCGAGACCGCGGAGAGTAGCCTCGCCATCGAGTCGAGGGCTCGGTCGCAGTCATCGCCGGAGAATGCCTGCTGGTGAGCCCACCTGTGGCGGACATCGAGCAGCTCATTGACCAGACTCCGGTGGGCCTTGCTGAGCGTCTTCCGGAACACGGCCCCCCAATGGCGGTCCATCGTCACGAGTTGCACCGCGACATCCTGCAAAGACTCTGCTCCCTTGTCGCGACTGCCCAACCGCGTATCCGAGAGCGTTGCCTGAAGCTCCGCCTCCCATCCGTCGTTGAACTGAGCTTTTAGCTCTCGCTCAACAAACGGACCGAGGCCATTCTTGAGCAGCCCCAGTGCCTTCCCGACTCGTTCGTGATTGCTGATCGCCATGTATCGGTCCTCGTGCTGTACCTGGGGTCCGGTTGGTTAGGCCGTGACCACCGACTCCTTGACCCCGAGCACGTCTCGGATTCGCTGCTTGAGCCGTTCCCGCCGCTGCTGATAGAAGGCGTCGAACCCCTCGAAGCCTGCCGGAACATCGCCAAGCTCGTGTCTCGCCACGTTCTCGCCGCGAGCCCGCTCGTCAGCGAACTCCGCACTGAGCCAGTCGGCGGGCATCTTGTTCCCCTTGGATTGATTGAGCCGGCCCTGGAGGAGCTGGAGGTTCGGAAGGAAGTCTCGCCGCTCCCGAGCCAGCTCCGCCTGCTCAGCCGTCATCCCCGCGGCCGACAAGCGACGCTTGTCGAATCGCGACCTCGGGAACACGTGGTCGATGTGGAACTCGTTGCGGAGGTCGACGAACGGGAAGAGCAGAGCGAGCAGCGGGAAGCACCGGCGGTCGCCATACGCGATCTCGACCAGGTCTTCGACCTCCTCTTCCGTGAACCGCAACCCACGACCGCGGCGAGCCATCTCCGCTTCAAGCTCAGCCACGGGGAACCGCTCCGCCCCGTGTGCCTTAAGCACCTCACGAAGTGAAGTCAGAGTCGTGTCCAGGCCGGACCCCCAGATGCCGGACTTCAGCAGCGACCGGATCAGCCATCCCTTGATCGCCTCCCGATCATCCCGCCACTTCGACGCCGTCAGATAGGACTCATCGAGTCCCCGCTGGTGCAGCGAGTACGCGATCGGGAGCAACGCACTGTCTGCCGAGAGCGTCTGTCCGGAGAACCCAAACTCCGCGGCGAGCCGCACCGCCAGCCTCAGAGCCTTCGCGATCGCATTCCAGTTGTTCTCTAGGATGGCCATGTTCTTGGCCTTGAAGTTCGTGACCTTGAAGCCCACGCTGGAGATGTCCGCCAGCATCAGCCCGGCCTTCAGCACGAAGTCCTTGCTGATCGCGAATCCGTCTCGCGTGTCGTTCAGGTCGTCGACGAGTTCGTGGATCGCTTCGCGAGCGTCGAGGTCCGTCCACGCCGCCGTCGCGATGCTCATCAGCAGGTCGGAGTAGCTCAGCGGCGTCGCTCCGCTGTTCACCCGGATGAAGATGTTCAGCACCTTGTCCAGGTCCTGCTCTTCCTCCAGGAAGAAGCTGATCGTCGGCTTGTCGTTGACGACCGCGTACAGCTCGTACAGCAGGTTGAAGGCGTGCTCGCTGCCGGCGAGCCCGTGCTTGTTCAGATATGCCTGGATGGCCGGGCCCGCGTTCTGGAACTCAAGGATCTGCCGGACGGGGAACCACAGCTCTCCGTCGGTTCGCTCCGCCGAACGCTCCTCAGTCAGAAACTTGAAATCGTACCGCAGCCCTGCTTCGTTCTCGTCGGCCTCGCGGGCGAGATTCAGGCACAGCCGCTTCCGAGGGAACGCATCGGGGCTGGTCCACCACTTCCGCGGCTCCTTCACCGCCATGCTGCCGCGAAGGGCGATGTTGAAGGCCGTCAGCCGCTGCTGCCCGTCGAGCACGGCCGTGAGCGGGCGTGCGTCCATGATCTCCAAGGGCGGGCAATGCGGATTGTCCCGCTTGTGGTAGTCGCGGACGAAGTCGTAGAACTTGAACTCGCGGCTGTTCGTCGCCTCCACGGTCCAAAACAGGAACGACCCGATCGGATACCCCCGGAGCAGGCTGTCGAAGAGGGCACAGATCTTCTCCGGCGGCCAGACGAACTCCCGTTGAATCGCCGGCAACGCGTAGTCGTTCCGCTCGATGTGCTTGAGGGCCTGGCGGATCGTGATGGGTGTCTGGAATGCCATGGTTACTCCGTCGCCTCCCAGAGCGTGTGCCGCAGGTCACGGGCCTTCGATGTCATCGCCGCGAGTTCCCGTGCAAGCAGCTCGAAGCCCTGACGCTCCTTGTCCGTCTTGGCTTTGGCGAGCTTGGACTCGGCATCCTCGGCGAGCCGCTTCGCGAGGCTGCCGAGCGACGAGAGGTCGGCGTCGAACTTCTTGTGGCCCGGGATGTCCGCATAGACACGTCGTGGCATGGCTGGTCTCCTCACTCCTCGTCGTCGTCAGTAAAGAGGCCGGTGTCCGCCACCGGGCCCGACCGCCTTTGTCCTCGGGCAAGCCTGACGATCTCCGGCCAGCTCTGCACGAGAGCGTTGTAAGCGGTGGCTTCCGCTGTGCGGCTCTTCCGTTCCGACAAAGCGTAGAGGCGGTAGCAGAGCTCTCTCGCAGTCTCAGCGTTGCCTCCAAGCTTCGCCACAAGTGCGGCAGCCCCCGCCTCGCCGCCGCTCTCGTACGCCCTGATGAGATGATGAACCATCTCCCACGTCGTGAGCCGGGTATCGGTGAGTGGATCCCATGAGTCCGGCAACTCGCTGGGCTTGAGAAGTCTCACCTTTCCCCGAGCGGACGCGAGTATTCCTGCTTGTCTAAGACCTTCAACACTCGTGTTCTTTGCTTTGCTCAGCGTCTCGGCAACGCCGTAGTCGCCTTCGCCGAATCCGTTCTGTTCGAACCACGCGAGTGCCCAGCGGCTGTCGGCGTCGAAATCGCCTTCCTGCTCCGCCAGAACTTCGTCCAGAGCAGAGTTGATGATTGACAGTGCATCCCGAACGCGGAGTGACTGTCCCTCGGCGTCAACCACCCGAGCGTATCGGGTAAACACCGACATCCCCGGGCCGATTGCTGCCTGAGCGAAGTCGACCGGAGCAACACTCCCCTTCTGGAGATGGCGGATAGCTTGTGGGAGTTCTGCCCGAAGCGTCGCGACGAACTCCCGCCTGGATGCGGCCGCTCGGTCAGCAGCGGCCGGCCGACACACCATGACGATGTACGAGGCCAATGAGTTCGAGCCGTGTGCACGCATTCTGGCGGACCCGGTGCCCCAAATCGGCCACGTGCCGGTGATAGCTAGATCCGCGGCGATGATCGCTTCGAGCATCGCCTCCCAGCCGGTTGTCGCAACGCCACTGGCCTTCTGTTCCTTCTGTTGCTGCGCATACACGATGACCATGGGATGCCGCGGAGAACCGACTTGAGCGAGACGCCTAAACGTCTCAGTGAAGCCCTCCACAAAATACTTCGCTGCCGCGTGTCTGCCCCCATGCCGTCCTGGCGACGCGATCAGCTCGGTAGTTTTGGGTACACCGAGTGTGCTCAAGAGTTGCGGATGTACTTCCCTTAGTGCCATCCTCAGCCAGTAGTAAAAGTACTCGGATAGATCCGCATACCCAATGGCTGCAAAATACGGCGGGTCCGAGACAATCAGATATTGCCCCGGATGTCGGTCCCCCGCTCCACGTGCGTCAGCTTGGTATACGGTTGCAGCCGGTCCAGTGCTGTCGACGAGCCCGTATGCTCGAAGAGATGTAGTGACGACCTGACTCCAGTCTCCCACGCTTCCACCGAATGGGTTCGTCTCCGCAAAGTCCCAGTTCAACTGGATATCTCCGCGAGCAAACGCTGGCTCGGCCTTCGGCGACGGCCCTTTCCGCACATTCAGCCGCACGATGGTTGACGACGCCTGCACCAGCTTGCCGAAGCACAGCCCAATGACGGTCGTCACATCTTTCGCGTAGTCCTCACTCCCACCATCCGCCTGAATTGCTCTTGGCAAGTCCGCGATTGCAGCGGCGAACGCTCTCAGCATTTGCTGCTGACGCGGAGTAAACAACTGGGACCATGCTCTCACCGAGTAGTTGCCGACACTCACACCGAGCCCATTCTCCGGGATCTCCAGCTCAGGAAGGTCGGTGGGAGCGGCGACATCAGCGGCGCTTGCTGACATCTCATCGGGAATCCAGTACTTACGGCCCGCTTCGCCGTCGGACGCGTAGGCGAGCAGCATGTGATGCAACTGGCCTTGCTGTGCCTGCTCACGGACATACTCGTACGAGATTGGGGTGTCGGAGAACAAGCATCGTGACTTGCTCGCCTCCGCAGCCTCGCCCGAGTTGGCGATGCTGAACCGCATTACGCGATTGACGGCATCCGCGTGAGGAACGAGATGGCACTGCTCGCCGGACCGGCGTGACAACCACCAAGTCGTAGTCAATGGCGTGAGGCAGCCCCGAAATGCAGGGTCTGGACTCGGCACGGCGTGAGCCCACCACCAGTAAATAACCCTGTCGCCGTTTGGTGCCGTCGGATACATGGCTCCGATCTCGTCGAGAACTCGGGATCGGATGCGGTTGGCGTAGTGTCGAACATCCTCAAGGAATCCATCCAAAGACTCAGGGGACGCAACAAGCGCTGGATTTGTGAGTGAATGAGCACCTCTGTGTCGCGGCGGAATAGATGTAAGTGAGGTCGCGATCAGCACCGGAATCGGATTAAGGTCGGAACCCTCTGCGGGGAGACCGAGCCGCTGTGCTTCGACAAGTGTTGAGCCACCGCCACAGAATGGATCGAGAACGCGCAGATCAGTGCCCCAAAGACTGTCTCGAACCCGACTTCGTGCTGCAGCGAGAACCGTCGTCGGGGGTGGAACTGGGCCGCTCTCGACTAGGTCTGCGAGCTCGCCCAAAAGCAACTCAAGATCATGTTCACTCTCCGGAGCATCAACAACCGATGCGAAAATCAGGGCTCGAAGTGCCGGAAGCGGCATCGGAGCGAACCACTTGTGGATGTTCCGGATGTGACCCGTCTTTCGGTCCTTGTCGGCCTTACAGGCGGCATTGATCGCCTCCAGCGGCAGGGCCACCTCGATGAGCTTCTTGCGGGGCGGTAGGTCGGTCTTGGTCTGCTTCGTGGTCACGGTGGCTCCGGGCGGTCATGCGGCGTCGAGAAGACTCAGTCCGCGGGCGATGGTGTTGGCGATTTCGATCAGTTGCTCCGGCGATGTCTCGAAGAGGGCGACTTCGAGGTTGGTCTCTTCGTGGCGAGCGACCTGGCGGACGGACTTGTGGGCTCGGGTGACCTGGTCAACGAGAATCAGGTTGACTTCCGTGACCTTCTGGTCGAGGTCGCGTGCGAGGGTGGGGAGAAGCGTGGGTGCGGCGTCATCAA
This sequence comes from Phycisphaerales bacterium, assembly GCA_036732005.1. Taxonomy (GTDB): domain Bacteria; phylum Planctomycetota; class Phycisphaerae; order Phycisphaerales; family UBA1924; genus UBA1926. Next base: position 174,254 of record DAINDF010000001.1, on the reverse strand, counting down.
GGTGCTTGCAGATGGCGGCGACCATCCGTTGCTTCATGCCGGTCCCGCTCTCGCCCGCCGCCCGCTCAAAAGCCGGAGCGAGGTGCCTGCGGAGCAGGTTGACGAGGTCACGCTCGAACGACATCCGTGCGTGACGGAGACTCTCCGTGATCTCCGTCTGAATCATGTCCAACTCAAACTGGAGCTGCCGCGTCGGCTCCTTGAGGCGGTCGAGCCCGGGGATGCCGTCGCCCACGACCTGGACGATGGCGTCAAAGAGGAAGTGCGAGTGAAGCGACAGCAGGTCGCCGCTCTTGAGAGCCGCGTCATCGAGGAAACGCTCGGCGAAAGTCTCAAAAAGCTCCGCCCATCGGAACACGACTCGCTTGGTCACCTCGTCGGCAATGTCCGCCGGCAGGTCCCACTGCTTGGTGGAGCCGCTGAATACACCGCCGCGTCGGCAGATCGCCCGGAGCGTGGCCCAGTGGATGCCACCCAGGCGTTCGGGGATCGCGTGGGTGAGTTCGTGTTCGGCGGCCTCCATGCCGCTGTCCATCGCTGCCTTCACCTTCTGGGCTTGGGCTTCCGCTTCTTGTTTGGCTTGGGCGAGGTGCTCTTGGAGGCGTTCTTCGAGAAAGTCGCGGGCACGGTCCTTAGTCCCCTTCAGCCCTCCTTTCTGCCCCTTGCCGAGGCCGGCGAGCTTCCGCTTGATGTCCTCGCGGCGGGAGAGCGTGGAGCGGATGGCCTCGCGAAGTTCCATGGCTTGCCGCACGACCCGCTCGCGGTGTGCCCGCTGCTCGTGGGCGATGAAGTCTCCGGCGATCCAGCGAGTGAGCATCGGGATTCCGGTTTGCTCGTCCTTCTCGAATGTCGGCGGCTTCTTCGATCTGACGATGCGGCGGAGCAACAGCGAATCGGTGGACGACACGGAGAAGAATGGGAGAGCTTCCAGCCGCTGTCGGCCGGACTCTGCGGTCTCGATATCGACGTGGTCGCCAGCCATGGCGACCGTCTCGTCCCATGCCCGTCGGAGCGATCGCCTGACTTCCTTCTCGATGCGTGCCCGATGGTGCTTCAGTAGTGTTTCGAGGTCGACATCCTCTGAGAGATCGAACTCTTGGATGAGGGCCCCGTCATCGAACTGGTCTGCATGGGTGGTGACGGCGACGAGTGAGCGCAGACGACCTTCCAGCTCCAGCTTCGTCAGTAGCCTGGACTCGGTCAGGAACCGCATGATCTCGCCCGTCATGGCTCGCTTACCGTTCAGCACGAGCCAGACCAACTGGGCCGACTGCAGGGCATCTTGGGCGATGCGATTGCGAACCGGGTCCGGGTCGTTCAGCCCTGGAACATCAACAAGCCGAAGTCCCTCGCGAAGTAGCGGGAACGGGCCCTCGATGACCACACTCCGGATCAGCGGCCACAACGGCCTGCGGCTGCTGAGGCAGTCGCGACACGCGGACCGCAGCTCATCGGTCTGCATGTCGCCAAAGGTGTTGACGAGAGTACCGCCCGCTTCGAGAGCGTCTCGCACCTCGGGGAGCAGGTAGCTTGACTCAGTGCCTTCGGCAGCCTCCTTAAACAACTCGACGGGGTCCATCCCGCACACGGAACGAACGAAGGACGCGTCGGATTCATCGACCGCCAGAGCCGAAACGGCCTCGCCACCGGAATCCTCGGCGAGTGCTTCCCGAAGCCTGCGGCACGCCGCGGCGAAGTTGTCGAGGAACGCTTGGCGTTCCTCTAGCGTGGCCGTGAGCCGAAAGCCCGCGGGAGCGAACCGGATCTCTGTCACCGAGGCCGTAACCGCACTGCCGGCGTCGTGCGGGAGGAGGTCCATCCCAAGCAGTGCGTTGAGCAGGCTCGACTTCCCGGCTCCGCTCTCGCCCATCAACGCGATCGCCGAGTCCATCGCCTGTCGCGAAGCGTGGTCGATCTGCTCTAGCCGCTCCTTCCAGCCCTCCAGCTCCACGCGGTCAGCGGGTTGGGTGAGGTGTTGGTCGAACCATGACAAGGCGGAAGCGAGCTGCCTGAGTAGCAGCGTGTCGTCTAGGCTGGGAGCAACGGCCTGCGTCATGACGGCTCCTCCGCCTTGGCCAAGAGCTCGGCAAAGGAGTAGTTGACGCTGGTCACGCCAAAGTCCGGCTCCTTCTGGAATGGCCGCCGCACATAGTGCAGCTTGTGCTCGGAGTCATTGAGGAACTCCACGATGGCGAGGATGAACTGCTCTGGCTTGTTGAGCGAGTACAGCACCTCGTTGCGAGTCACGGTGATCGTCTCGGAGCCGGACACCCGACCCTTGACCTCGATGAAGCGGAGCTTCCCCGTTCCGGGAATGCGACTCTCGATGTCGTAGCCGAGTCGCTCGAACTCGCGGTCGGTCGGGTCGAAACCCAGTCGGCGCTCCGTCTCCATTACGACCTGACGGGCTCTGGCTGCGCTTGCTTGTGTGTCTGCCACACGGAGTGTCGTCGCTGCCCCTCCTCGCATTTCGGCGACCAGGCCAGCGGGCACAACGAGAACGCCCCCAAGGACTACCGGCGGAAGCGGGGAGATCTGTGCTTCGAGCTTGAGTTCCTCGAGCCGCTTCGACAATCTCGCTTCAAGGAGGTCGGCTCGCTTCTTCGCTTCGTCAGAGTTCAGCCGATCGTTGGGCTTGCCGGCCTGCTCCTGGTCCTTGAGCTTCTGAGCCCTGTGGTCCCAATAGGTGATCTCCTTGGTCAAGCGGTCCTTGACCTGGGCTTCGGTCTTGGAGATCAGCTCCAGCCGTGGCTTGCGAACCTCGTGCAGGTGTTCCGGAACAACTGACTCGATGGCGTGCGATTGAGCCGCTCTCTCCAAGTCACGGGTGATCCAAGAGCACTCAGGGCGACCCATCAGGTCGGAGCTTGACGGTTCGTCGTCCGCGAGGGGTCGATAGTCGAGGTACGGGGCATAGTGAAGGTGCTTCACGCTTCCGTCCCGCATCATCTCGACGTACAGCATCCGCTTCGAGATCACGCGGCGATCACCGGTTCTCGTGTGACTCGAATCTTGGAGGGCGTGTTCGAGGAAGAAGAGCACGCGAGGCTCGGTCCCTGGGTCGGACTCATCGACGAGAACGGACCCCCGCTTCAAGAGGTCGCGATTGCGTTCGAGAGTGAGATCGATGGTCGCGTCGAGCAGCGGGTGTCCGGGGCAGACGAACGCGGCGAGGGGTTGACCTTGCGGCGAGATCAGCGACTTCTCGAATGTGATCCGCTCATACCGTGCAAGCACCGGCTCGCCAACGCCAATCAGGCGATCCCGATTGCGCACGACGGCGGGAACATGCGTGACCTCGTACCGGCGGGGCTCTCGCTGACGAAGCGTGCCGCCGAGCCGGGCAAAGGCCTCCTTGAAGAACGACTCGATGTAGTGAGGCTGGAGCCGCCTCGCCTCCGCTCGTTCCATGTCCTCCCGAATACGTTGGACCTTGGTGGAGTCCATGCCGTCGCGGACAAGGGCACGCTCCTCAAGCAACTCCTGGAGTCGGTTCCGATCCACGGCCTCATCGACGACCTGCGACAGCCTGGCCTTCACTTCAGGCTGCTCGCCGTATCGGATAGCCTCGATCAGGAGTTCGCGTAGCGGTTTGCCGTCAAAATGGAGCTTGCCAAGGACATCGAACACGCGGCCGCCGAGTGCCGTGCGAGCCATGTCAAGCTTGTCGAGTAGGCGGTGATAGACGTCGCCTTCCCGAGTCTCGTCTGCTACGAGATTCCACAGGTGGCACACCTCAGTCTGGCCAATCCGGTGGATGCGTCCGAACCGCTGCTCTAGACGGTTGGGATTCCACGGCAAGTCATAGTTGACCATGAGATGCGCACGCTGGAGGTTGATGCCTTCGCCGGCAGCGTCGGTCGCGAGCAGTACCTGGACTGACGGGTCGTGGCGAAAGCTCTCCTGGGCACGCAGTCGATCTTCTCGCCCCATGCCGCCGTGAATCACGACGACTGCCTCCTCACGGCCCAGTCGAGTGGTGATCCGACTTCGCAGGTAGTTGAGCGTGTCGCGATGCTCAGTGAAGATGACCAGCTTTTGGTGCGGTGAAGACTTCGGACCAGGCGGAGTCGAGTCCGTGCCCTCGGTGGTTGAATCTACCCCACTGCCAGCTGCCCGGAAGATGGTGTCCAGTAGGCTTGCCAGTTCTCGCCACTTGGTATCAGCGTTGTCCTTCCGAACTTGCTGGGCAAGCTCTTCGAGTCCCCGAAGAGTGCGGATCTCGATCTTGAGCTCCTCGATCGATCGGGCCGCGGTTGCTTGGTCAAGGACTTGTTCCTCAACCGCTTGGACTTCGTCGTCTGGAGCGTCTTCAAGGTCCTCAACGTCCTCCGCGTCGAGCCCAGTGCTGAGTGCCGCGAACGACTTTGACTGTTCGCCTCGCTGGAGCACCTCGAACTCGCGGAGTCGACTCTCCAGACGCTCTCGCCGTCGACGTAGCGACTGGTAGATCGCTTCTGGTGATGAGGCTAAGCGACGTTGCAGAATGGTCAGTGCGAAACCGACGGTGCCCGCCTGCTTATCGTTCTGAAGGGCCTCAACCCTATTGAACTCCTCGCGGACATACTCGGTCACCGCCTTGTACAGATGCGCCTCTTGAGACGAGAGCTTGTAGGGCACGGTGTGAGCGATTCGCTCGGGAAAGAGCGGCGTGCCGTCGAACTTGAGCAGACTCTCCTTAACCATGCGGCGCATGAGGTCGGAGACGTCCGCGACATGCACCCCGTCTCGAAAACGTCCTTCAAATCGATCGCCGTCCAGCAAGGCCATGAAGAGTTGAAAATCCTCTTCTTTGCCGTTGTGTGGCGTCGCAGTCATGACAAGAAAATGACGGGTCAGCGTGGAGAGAAGTTGGCCAAGTCGGTATCGCTTGGTGTACTTGATCTCCCCTCCGAATGCCGTCGCAGACATCTTGTGGGCTTCGTCGCAAACGACCAAATCCCACCGACAATCCGGAGAGCGGAGCTTGTCTTGGACGTCTTCGTTCCGAGACAGCTTGTCAAGGCGAGCGATGACCAGACTCGTCTCCAAGAACCAATTCCCGGTTCGGGCTGACTCAAGCTTGTCGTTTGTGAGGATCTCGAAGGGCAGATTGAAGCGGCGATAGAGTTCGTCCTGCCACTGCTCGGCAAGGCTGCCAGGACAGACAATCAAGCACCTCTGCAGATCGCCCCTGACGATTAGCTCCTTGATGAGCAACCCAGCCATGATCGTCTTGCCGGCACCTGGATCATCTGCCAGCAAGAAACGGAGCGGCTGCCTAGGAAGCATCGACTCGTAGACAGCAGTGATCTGGTGCGGAAGCGGCTCAACTACGGATGTATGGACTGCCAGGACCGGGTCGAAGAGGTGAGCAAGATGGATTCTCTGTGCCTCTGATGCCAAGCGAAACAGAGCACCGTCACCGTCGAAGCTCCATGGTTGCCCTTGTTCCAAAACCTGAAGGCGACCTTCATCGTGACGGTAGAGAAGCTCGTTCGCGACGCGACCTGTCGGCGTCTTGTATGTCAGCTCAAGAGCATCCCCTCCGAACCACTGCACGCTCACAACGATGGCAACAGCGTCTGGGACGATCCCGCGGACGGCAGCGTTCGGCTGAAGGTCTTCAAGTCGCATCAGTTGACCTCCCCTTCTTCGTTTCGCTGCGCTCGGCTCGAAGCCAATCGTCTATCGCTTCGCGGTGGAACCGCCAATGCTTCCCGACCTTCTGCCCCGGCACCTTCCCCTCCTGGGCGAGCTTGTAGAGCGTCGACTTCGCGACCTGGAGATAGGCCGCGAGTTCGTCGATCGTCATGACCTGCGGCGGATCCACGGGGGCGGCCTCCACGACGCCCCGGCGGGACGTTGCTGCGAGATTCTACTCGTTTCTGGACCTTGCTGCTTGGAGGGCAGGAGCACCGGCTGACGCCATGCTGTCAGCGACGCAGTGGGGCGGAAGTCGTGGATGGGCAAAGACTTGGAATGGGAGGGAGGGCCGGTGGTGCGTCCTGAACCCTGGCCGTCCGGCGGTCACCGCGCGAGTGCGAGCAGTGACGACGCCTTCTGATCAACCTCCCAGCGGTCCCCCGCGTTCTTGATGCGGCCCGCGAGGCGGGTGAGGGCATCCACGACCGCAAAGATCGTGAACGCCCCCTGCTCCCGAGCGATGTCGAGAGCCTCCTTGGCGAGCTGGCGGGTGATGCCGTGCTTGGACAGCACCTTCATCACCTGGTCGGCGTCGTCGCCGAGCCTGGCCGTCATCGCCTTGCCGATCGCGGTGGCGAAGCCGTCGCGACGCTGGTCGCGCTTCTCGACGAGAGCCTCAATGATCCGACGCATCTCGCGGAGCGAGTCGTGGACGTTCGCCGTGTGCTTGCGGCTGAACTCCACGACCTCGATCGCGTCCCAGACGATGTGGTTGCGGCAGACGGCCTGGAACCAGAACGTCTGGATGCCGACCGACCGCTTGCCCACCTCGCTGTTCCAGACGAAGAACCCGGGAGCGAACGCCTCGCCGTTGATCTCCGTCCAGCCCGTCGGGTCGATGAGAAAGCAGAACATGTCCTGCTCGCCGCAGTACAGGCCCGTGCCTCCCTGCGTGCCCGGCGCCCCCGACTCCTGCGGCGGCACGAAGTCCGTCGCGAACTCGCGGAGCATCGTGAGCAGCTCCACATCGTGAAGCCGCGTGTAGCTCGCTCCGTGGATGGAGCGGATCAGATCGCCGTCGGCGTACACCTGCATCGGCTTGCCGCCCTTCGGGAACGTCTCCTCGAACACCTTCGCCGCGGTCGCCGGGCTGAGCCGGTTGACCGTGTCGCGGCTGACGTTCGCGAGGCTGCAGAGCTGGCCGAACGACCAGCTGTTGAGACGGTGGCTGTCGATCGGCGTCGTCGCCAACTCCAGCCGACCATTCGCGGCGATCGCCTGGAGGTCATCGGCCGGCCGCCACAGTAGCTCCGACCGCTCCTTGCGTGCCTGGCAGAACTCGAAGAGGTCCTGCATCGTGTTGAACCGCTCGTCCGGGCTCCGCCGGAAGAGCTCATCGTGTGCTCGGGTGAGCGCTTGGCCCATCGCTGTCTCCTTTCAGGAGAAAAGAACAAGAGCCGCGTGTCCGCACGCGGCTCGGGAAAAACCATGTGATTGCACCACCGGCCTCCCGGGATGGACGCACTCCATCACGCGAGGCCGGTCAGTCGCTTCTTCTCGTTGTGGGGATGTCGGAGAGCGAGCGGGAGAGCCGGTTGGTCGACAGGCTGTTCCGCGTCATCTGAACTGGATAGCACGATCGAACCCGCTACTCAACTCGAACCAGCCTATGGCGACGGTCCGCAGACGCGACAGGTCGTAGAGGGATCACCTCTTGGGTGGTGGCGATGTCGATGGGCTACGTATTCGGCACGATATTTCCCTTGTGGTCACGGTGTCCGCCACAGATCCTTCTCAGTTCTTCCAGAAGCGTTGCCGGCGAGTAAAGCAATTGCTGGTTATTCTCGAGAGCGATCACCTGAGCGGCCGTCAGTGTGACGCCCACCATGTTCTTATGGCCGTTGCCGTCAGAAGTGACGACGACCAATGCAGTTCCGCACTGAATCGCGACATTGTCGAAGGCGCTTGCACGCTCCATCAAGTTGCTGAGCGCCTCCGCTTGGGCTTTGTTTATGTCTGCCTGTTGTTTCTCCAATCCAGCCAGCTCTGCACCACGCACTAGCTTCCGGCCGACATCCTTCGCCTCTTCACTGGTCGCGGCCTTGTTGAACTTGGCGATCCACCTCTTGAACCATGACCCCTGTTGAGGAGGGAAGTCATCAGCAATCTCCAGCCCAAACGCCCGCAGCATGTCATCCACTGCCTTCGACAGTTCTGCAACCGCTTCAGGATCGTCACGATCAACATACACTCGAACGGGCAGGAAACGTGGGATTCGGACGCGATCCAACTCGATGCCCATGCTCTGCAGGGCGAAGATGGTGTGGGCGTCGGCCTGCAGTTGCCGAGAGGTCCGGAACAGGTCAGTGAGAGCGTTTCTTTGACGGGCAAAGTCTTCTCGCATCTCGCCAAAGTTTGATTCCAGTTGGCTGAGCGCTTCGCGAAACTCTGGCCTTGGGTATGGACCACTGCGAGCGATGCGACGCAGCATGTAGTAGAAGTCGTCTTGGCGAGGATGCGGATACCGCTCCATTAGCTCGGCGAGGAAAAAAGGGTCAACATCTCGATCCGCAAGCAGTAGCGCAGCGACAACAGCCTCCAGTCGCCGGATACGGTCTTGAAGCTCGCTTTCTGGTGTCGCCATGCTTTTGCCCTCCGCGTCGTCCTGAATCGAGGGTATCGCGAGTCTGCTGACTCGGTTACGAGACACCCGCGCTGTTGCTGATCATCCCACCATTATCGCATCATCTGGTCCCCCGTAGCGGTGGCCGCGTCCAGGGCTATTCGTCATAGAGCAGCTGCCCCCGCACCCACTCAACCACCGCCTTGTTCTCCGGCGGCAACGGCCGCATGTACACATCCGCGACCTCCGATGCCGCGGCGTGCCCGAGCCACCGCTTCATCTCCGCGATGGATGTCCCGGGCCGGGAGCCGAACTCCGTCGCCCCGAGATGCCGGAGCACGTAGAAGCCGGACAGCGTCTTGGGCTTCTCGCCGATCTTCGTGCGGAGCTTCGCCCACCATTGCGTCACCGCGTTGGAGCGGCCGTGCACGAGCGGCAGGCCGTCCCGCGTGATGAACACCAACTCACCCTCCTTGCGGCCGTGACGCTCGATGTACTCCGACACGATCCGCCACACGAGCGGCGGCGTTGTCCCATACCGCTCGATGCCCGTCTTTCCGCGGCGGAGGTCGTACGCCTCTGAGTCGATCTGGCCGACGCGGAGCACCGTCAGGTCAGAGGCCCCGAACCCGAGCCCGATGCCGAGCCAGATCATCGCTCGGCCCCGGTCGTCGGTCGCAGCGAGCAGCTTCTCGATCTGCTTGACGGTTGGCAGCACCCGCCGCTTGCTCGGCTTGCCGTGGGCGACGTCGCGTGAGTCCCAGTTCCAGGCGAGCCGCTGCTGGCCGTGCTCGGGCCGGCCGGCTCGGTCGATGATCCGCTTGACCATCTGCATCCGCTTGCCGACCTGCGACGCCGAGTAGCCCTTGTCGACGAGATGCCGGTTGAACATCTCGACGTCGGTCATGGGCAGGTCCTCGACCCGCATGTGGGCGACGGTCCCCTTGCCGTGTCGCTTGTTGATGAAGCCAAGGAAGTCCTTGATGTGATTCTCGCGGTCGACGTACACCGGGCGAGCGATCGTGCCCCGAGCCCGCGGGGCCCCTTCCTCGCGGATGGAGGCCTCCATGAGGCGGAGCACGCTCGTCGCCACTTCGAGGATTGACCCCGGAGCCGCGGCGACACCACTCCGAGCCGGGGTCCGTCGGACCGGCGGGGCTTCGCCCGACCCGCTCTCGCCGGCCAGGTGCCGGGCGAGCCACTTGGTGTAGGCCACCTTCGCCTCGGCCTCGGTCTCGACCTCGAAGCGGTGCTTCTTGGCGATGCCGGTCTTGGGGTCCCGGTAGTTGACATGCCACCCGATGCCCCGGGTGGTCGTGTGGCAGAGCTTTGGGATCCGCCGCTTCAGATTGACCGAGCCGACCCGCTTTGCCATATACTCTGGGTGCCTCGCAACGGCGACTTGGGCTGAAAAAGTCGTGCTAGTCTAGCCCAAAAAGTCGTGCAAGCGAGGCGACAACCTGGTTTTTGATACCGTAGCGGGTGTAGTTCAGCGGTAGAACGTCAGCTTCCCAAGCTGAATGTCGTCGGTTCGATTCCGATCACCCGCTCTTCGCGTCGGCCGTCCAGGCGACGACGAGGCCCCGCTCGGGCCGCCCACGCAGGGGCAATCGAGCACCGCAGCAAGCCCCGGGGCAATCCGCCCTCGCGCCGCTTGCTACCGGCCCAATCATCACCCGCGTTCACGGCCCGCCAAGCCCACATCCCCACGGTCCTCAAACGAACACAGGGGCCTACGGCCCGGTCCGGGTCCCTGCACGCTCCGACCAGACCGCAGCCGCCTCACGCTCGTCCCGGGCCGCGTGGTATTCGGCGAGCAGGCGCGCGCACACCGCCGCGTTGTTCAATTCCTGCCGCTCCACGCTCAGCCGGTACGCCGCCTCCAGCGATTCCCGACCCCGTTCGGCCTCGCCGCTCGCGAGCAGCGCCCGCCCGAGGTTGCGCAGCAGCGTCGGCTCCATCTCGAGCAACCCCGCCCCCGTGGCGGCGTCGAGCGTGTCCACCAATTCAATCGCCGCCTCCGCCCCTCGCCCCGCGTCGATCAGCGCGACGCCCAGGTTGTTCCGGGCGACGAGCACACTCCGATCCGTCGGCCCCGAGGCTCGCGTCATGATCTCGATCGACTCCCGGTGCAGGTCGATGCCCTCCCCGTGGCGTCCGTTCGCCCCCAGCGCCGCGGCCAGGCTCGACCGGACCCGAGCCCTCCAGATGCTCTGCTCGGGGAGCGCCCGCTCGCAGGCCTCGGCGTAACGCGACGCGACCCGCAACGCCTCTTCGACCTCCCCGGTGCGCACAAGCGCGGCCGTCAGTCCCGTGAACGCCGTCAGCGTCAGGTCGTGCGTCATCCCGTGCGACGCCTCGCAGCGGTCCAGCAGATCACGCATCTGGGCCACCGCCCCGGCCTCGTCGCCGCGCCGCCGCAGAAACTCGATCAGGTTCGAGCGGGCCGTCACCGCGGTCGGATGGCCCGCGCCGAGCGACGAGACCGCCAGATCGACCGACGGGCGGAGGATCGAGATCGCCTCGTCGAGTCGCCCCTGTTCCGCCACCACCCGCGCGAGGTTCGACGCCGTTGTGATCGACTCCAGCCGATGCTCGGGCGCCGCGCGCAGGTCGAGCACGGCCCGGAACTCGGCCTCCGCTTCCCCGTACCGCCCCATGTCCGAGAGCACCGTCGCCAGGTTTGAGCGTGAGATCAGCGCCGCCTCGTCCCTCTCCCCGGCCCGGGCCGCGCGCTCCCGCCAGATCGTGCGGAACTCCGCCTCCGCCCTCGCCAGGTCCCCCAGGTCGTGCAGACTCCCCGCGAGCGCCTCGCGCGCGAGCAGCGTGGCGGGGTGGGCCGCCCCGAGCACCCGCTCCCCGACGGCCACCGCCTCTCCCGCCGAGGCGAAAGCCTCCTCCGGGCGAGAGAGCCACCGCAGCGATTCACCGACCCGAGCCCGGTCCGCGATCACGCCCGCGGACGACCCCTCACCGCCCCGCTCCCGCAGCGAGACCGCCTCGCCGAACAGCCCGAGCGCCCGCTCGAACTCACCGAGCCCGAAGGACAGGCTCCCCAGCAGCGACCGGATCTCGGCCTCGGTGATCGGGTCCATGGTCGCCCGCCCGGTGAGCCGGGGCTCGACCTGCGACAGCACATCCCGCATCAGCGCGTCGCGGTTCCCGAAGTTCGGGTTCGCCGAGTCGATCAGCGACCGCATCAGCCCCAGCACGGCCTCGGCGCGCTCGCCTTCACGCGCGGCCTCACGCCACGCCACCGCCTGGGCGAGCCCGGCCCCGACGCCCAGCGTGACCGCGGCCACCGCCACGCCGACCCACGCCGCATGCCGCCGCGCGAACCGCCGAGCCACATACCAGGCCGTGGGCTTGCGCACGCTAACGGGCCGGTGCGCGACCGCGTTCTCCAGGTCGGAGGCGAACGCCCCGACCGACCCGTACCTCGCCTCAGGATCGTGCGACAGGGCTTTCAACACCACCCGTTCGAGGTCCGCGCTCAAGCCCCGGGCCCTGTTCCGCAGCGGCGGGGGGCGGCCGTGCGTCACACGCCGAAGGATGTCGAGCACGGTGTCCCCCGCACCGCCGAACGGCGCCTCCCCGGTCAGCAACTCGTACGCCAGCACCCCCAAGGCCCAGACATCCGCCCGCGTGTCGACCGACTCAGGCCGCAGCAACTGCTCCGGGCTCATGTACCCCGGCGTTCCGAGAAGCCCGCCCCCGAGCGTTACCCCCGTCTCGCCCGGACCCGGGAGAATCCGCGCGATCCCGAAATCAAGGATCCTCGGCTCGCCGTGCCGGTCCACCAGCACATTCGCGGGCTTGAGGTCCCGGTGAATCACCCCGCTCTGGTGGATCCTCCCCAGCCCGCCCGCGACCCGTGTCAGCAGCGAGACCACCCCTTCCACCCCAAGCCCGGCCCGCCGGGCGTGCTCGGTGATCGGAACCCCGTCCACCAGTTCCATCGCGAGGTACGGGGCACGCCGCCCCAGGCCCAGATCGAACACCCCCGCCTCATACACCCGCACGACATTCGGGTGCTCGACCCGCGCCGCCGCCGCCGCCTCCAGCCGGAAACGCCCCTCATCCCCGACCAGCGGCAGACCGCCGCGGAGCACCTTCAACGCGACCATCCTGTCGGCCCCGGCCTGCCGCGCGGCGTACACAACCGCCGCCGCGTGGTCGGCGATCACCCGCTCGATGACGAACGCCCCCAGGCGGCCCGACTCCGGCAGGGCGAGCCGTTCCTCGCGATCGATGCCGACCCACGCGTCCGCCTCATCGTGGATCAGCGCCCGGGACGAATCGGACGCGGAAAGCAGCGAAGACACCTCCTCCAGAAGGGCCGCGTCGCCCGCGCACCGCGCCTCGATCAGCGCCGCGCGGCATTCCGGAGACACGCCCGCCGCCTCCCCGACGATCGCCTTCACTCGGTCCCAGTCCGCTCGCGGGTTCGTCATGGCGTTGCTCAGGGTTCCCCGTGAGACCCCATGCGACGGATCAGCCACGCCCGGGCAGCCGCCCAGTCATATTTCACCGCCCGCTCCGAACGCCCGAGAACCGCCGCCGTCCGCTCCACCGACAGCCCGGCGAAGTACCGGAGCAGCACGACCTCCGCCAGCCCCGGGTCCCGATTCCGCAACTCCTCCAACGCCTCATGGAGCGCGAGCAACGCGGACGGATCGCCGGGCGCCGAGGCGCCCGCCGCGTCGTCCAGGACCTCCCGCGACCGCCCCCCGCCGTGCTTGTGCCGCGCCACCCGACGGGCACGCTCCACGAGGATCCGCCGCATCGCCTCCGCCGCCGCCGCGAAGAAGTGACGCTCGTTCGCCCAGGGCTCCTCACCGCCCAGCAGCCGCAGGTAGGCCTCGTGCACCAACGCCGTCGGCTGGAGCGTCAGCCCGGGCTTCTCCCGGCTCAACTGCCGCTCGGCCAGCCCCCGCAACTCGCCGTAGAGCCGCTCGAACAGCCGGCTGCTCCCCAGCGCGTTCTCGGACGGCAAGGGGGCATTCCCTCGCCCGTCTGCGCCCGGTCCCGTCGGAGGCTCGCGCCCGCTCATGCCGTATTCATCGCACTTCCCGGCCCGCGGGTCCACCGCCTCAGGCCGGCCGAGGAGCAGGAACGGGCCGGGCGTCCCGACCGATCGCGTTCTCGGTCCTCCCCGCCCGAACGGCCCTACGACCGCTCCCGCGCCAGCTCTTCCGCCAGCGCCCCCGCCAGCACTTCGTAGTCGCGACGCGAGTTGTACATCTGCCCGCTCACCCGCAGGATCCGCGCCCCGCTCGGGTCGTGCGTCCAGACCGGCGCCTGGATCCCGTGCCGCTCCGCCAGCGCATCCCACAGCGGGTCGTCGTACCGGCTCGGACGACCGGGCCGCGGGTCGGCGGGAAGCAGAAGGCCGTACATGCAGCCGAACATCTCGTCCGGCGCCGTCGGTTCGAGCCCGCACCGCTCACGGATCAGCCTCGCCCCCTCGATCACGAGACGGTGGTTGTCCGCCATGATCCCCTCGATGCCTCCTTCGTGCTGGGCCTCGAGGTGCTCGATCGCGTCGGGGATCACCAGGTTCGCCGTCGCGTCCCCGGTGCCCACATAGTCAAAGTCGCACAGGAACGCCTTGCGGTCCGCACGCCGCTTGTGAACCCGGCACGAGAGCGCCAGCGGCTGCATCGCCCCCTGCCTGCCCCGCTCCGCATAGAAGAACCCGGAGCCCTTGGGCGTGTTCAGCCACTTGTGGCAACTCCCCGCGTAGAAGGTCGGCGCGAGCGTGCCCAGATCGATCGGCGTTTGCCCCGGCGCGTGCGCCCCGTCCACAAGGATGTCGATGCCCCGCGCCCGCACCAGCGGGACCAGCCGCTCCACCGGGAACCGCAGCCCCGCCGCGCTCGCGATATGGCTGACGATCACCAGCTTCGTCCTGGGGCCCACCTGCCCCATCACCGACTCGACCACCTCCTCAGCACCACGAAGCGGCAGCGGAACCCGCGCCCGGCGCACCACCGCCCCGGTCCGCGCACAGATCCGACCCAACTCGTTCAGCGTCGCGTTGTACTCGTGGTCCGTCACCACGATCTCGTCGCCCGCCACGAACGGCAGGTTGTTCAGGACAGTCGCCACCGCGAAGGTCGCGTTCGGCACCAACGCCAGGTCCTCCGCCTCGCAACGCACCAGCCGCGACAGCGAAGCCCGCGCCCGGTCGCACAGCGACTCCAGGTCGATCTTGAAGTAACGCACCGGGTCGGCGTCCATCCGCGCACGCAACTCGTCCTGCTTGAACCGCACGAACGCCGGCGTCATCCCGTACGACCCGTGGTTCAGCATCGTCAGCCGGGGCGAACTCGGCCAGACCGCCGGGTCGCTGGCGCGGGGCGTCGAACCAATCCTCGATATTTCATAAGACTCGGAAGCGGTGGGGGTGGGCATGGCGGGAGTTGTATCGGCGCGCGCCCCCCAGCGGCGCTCACCGGTGCGAACAATCTGCTCCGTGCGCACCGACGACACCATCGCCGCACTCGCCTCGGCCCCGGGCCGCTCGCCGAGGGCGATCGTCCGCCTCTCGGGGCCTCAAACCGACCAGGTGCTCGCCACGGTTCTTGAGCCGACCGGCCCCGCCCCGCCCGCCGCGTGCGCCATGTTCCTCCTGCCCGGCGACACCGACCCCGGAACGGGCCGGCTTCGCGTGCCCGTCGGCCTCCTCCGATTCCGCGCTCCCAGGTCGTACACGGGCCAGGACGCCGCCGAGATCCTGATCCCCGGCAACCCGCACCTCGCCCGCCGTGTCCTTGCCGCGGTGTTCGACGCCGGCGCCAGGCAGGCCGATCCGGGGGAGTTCACCGCGCGGGCTTACCTCGCGGGCAAGATGACCATCGAGCAGGCCGAGGCGGTGGCCCACCTCATCGCCGCCGAGCGAGACGCCGAACTCGACGCCGCCTCGCTCCTGCTCGCGGGGATCACCGGAGAACGCTACCGCGCCTGGGCCGACCGCCTCGCCGCCCTGCTCGCCCTGGTCGAGGCGGGCGTCGATTTCACCGACCAGGAGGATGTCGTCGCCATCCCGCCCTCCGACCTCGCCGCCGGGCTCGACGAACTCGCGGACGCCATCGCCGAGCACCTCGGCGGCGCCGGCGCGGCCGAATCGATCGAGGCCGTCCCCCGTGTCGCCATCGTCGGCCGACCCAACGCCGGCAAGAGCACACTCTTCAACGCCCTGATCGGGAAGACCCGCGCGATCGCCAGCGACCTGCCCGGCACCACGCGCGATGTCCTGGCCGAGCCCCTCGACCTCTCCCCCGACCACGCCGGCGCCGGCGCGGTCCTGCTCCAGGACCTCCCGGGCCTCGACCTTGCGCCCCGCACCGAAGCGGACCACGCCGCCCAACACGCCGCCCGGCAGGCCCTCGCCGCCGCCGACCTCCTCCTCGCCTGCGACCCCTCGGGCCGCTTCGACCTCGACGATCTCCCGCCCGACCGCCCCGTCCTCCGCGTGCGCACGAAGGCCGACCTCGCCGATCCCCCGGTCGCTTCCGACGGAGGCCTCGCCGTCTGCGCCCTCGACGGCTGGCGGCTCGCCGCGCTACGCCGGGCGATCGCCGACGCCGCCCTCGCCCCGCGTGCCTCGGGCGCGACGGTTCCCCGTCACCGCGCCGCCCTCGCCGAGGCCCTCGCCCGGATCCGCGACGCGCGAAACTCGGTCGCCCCCCAGCGCCACGCGCTCCACAGCCCCGAACTCACCGCCGACGCGCTCCGCCTCTCCCTCGACGCCCTGGGCTCGATCTGCGGGCGGATCACCCCAGACGATGTGATCGGCCGCGTCTTCGCCTCGTTCTGCATCGGCAAGTAGGGCTTCACACCGCCCCGCCGATCGGGTACGCTTTCCGCACCACCCGCCGACCCGCGGCAGTGGCGAGGTCCCCGCGTGAGCGATGCACCCGCGACCATCCAGAACGCCTCCAACGGTCAGGCCGGTCCCGCCGTCGCCACCCGCGCCGCGCCGCCGCGGGTCGACCGCCTCCCGCCTTTCCATGTCCTGCTGCACAACGACGATGTGAACGACATGCTCTATGTCGTCGAGACCATCGTCATGCTCACGCCCCACGGCCCGGAGCGGGCCATCGAACTGATGCTCGCCGCCCACCGGACCGGCAAGGCCCTCGTCCTCACCGCCCACCGCGAGCGGGCCGAACTCGTCGCCGAGCAGTTCATCAGCCGCGGGCTGACCGCAACGATCGCCCCGGCCGGGTAATCGGACCGACCGCCGGACCGGCCGATCCCGCACGCTGTCAAGGCGATTCCGGCGTTCACCCGGTTGATAACACCCCGAGGGACCGGCCATCCCCCCCGTTTGGGAAGTCCCGATCCGGGTCACCCCTTTCGGGCTCCGATGTCTGAACATCGATCCCCCTGACGCCGATCCGCTCCCTGCCCCGGCAGGCGATTGTCCCGCCGAATCGGGGCGAGGGGAGGTCCGCCGTGATCGTGAGGCTTGGCGACATTCTCGTGGAGCACGGGCTCCTGACCGAGGCCCAGAGGCTCGAGATCGTCGAGCACCAGCGCGTCAACCCCAGGCCCTTCGGCCTCCTCGCCGAGGAGATGTTCGGCGTCAGCCCGCGGGCCGTCGAACGCGCCTGGGCCGACCAGTTCGCCCGCATGGCCGAGTGGGTCGACCCCAGCGACGAACGGATCGCCGAGGAGGCCAGGACCTTCGTCGACGCCCGACAGGCCTGGCAGTTCGGCGTCCTTCCCATCCGCTTCGAGGCGGGCGAACTCCTCATCGCCACCACCGAGGACCGCCTCGCGCGCGCCCTCCGTTTCGCCGGATGGAGAATCCCCGCCACCTGCCGCTTCGTCCTCTGCGACGAGGCCCAACTCCACGACGCGCTCGAACGGCACTATCCCATGGCAGGACTGAACGCCGACACCGTCCGCATGTTCCGTCTCGCCAGCGGCCTGTGAGCCCGAACTCGGGCCGCCGAACGCCTCAGCGCGGCTCCTGCATCGCCGCCTCGAGCACATGCTCGGCCACATAGATCGGCACGCCCCCCGCGATCCCCAGCGCGATCGCGTCGCTGGGCCGCGAGTCGATCTCGAGCAGGTCTCCCTCGTCCGTCCTGATGCTCAGCAGCGCGAAGAAGGTGTGCTCGCTCAGGTCGTTGATGCAGATCGACTCGAGCTCCGCCCCGAGCGCCTCGATGATGTTCGCCAACAGGTCGTGCGTCTGAGGACGCTTGATCTCGATCCCCTTGAGCCGGCGTTCGATCGCCTGCGCCTCCGGAAGGCCGATCACGATCGGGAACCGCCTCGCCGACGCCTCGTCCGGCGCATCGCTCTCCCGGAGTTCGATGATCTGGTGATCAACCACCTCCCGGATCAGGATCCGCGACAACTCCATGCGCACATTCATCGCCCGCCTCCCTGCCCGGCACGGGGCCCGCTCAGAAATGCTAGCGCCGCCTCACTCCCCCGCGCCCCGGCCCCTGCCGGTCGGCTCACCGGGCGCCGACCCGGACACCCCCTCCAACCGGCCATACGCCCCGCCGCCCGCGGCGGGCGCCGCCCCGAACCTCGCCACCACCCCCGCGGGAACTCCGATCGAGACCAACTCGACCTCGCCCAGGAAATCCTGCGCCTCCAGTGTGAAGAACCCCTTCTTCAACGCCCCGAAACTCACCGTCAAGTCCGCCCGCACCGCCTCGCCCAGGGGGCTCCCCGTGTCCGCATCGAGCCCCGACGGAACATCCAGCGACACCACGCACCCCGCATCCCCCGCCGTGCGACCCGCGTTGATCGCCCGGATGAGCCCCAAGGCCGCGCCGGCGGGGGCACGGTTCAACCCCGTCCCGAACAGCCCGTCGAGCACGACCGCCGGCCGCACCCGCGTCAGCAACGCCCGCAACGCCTCGAACGCGCCCTCGTCGGTGTCGCCGAGTTCACGCACGATCTCGAGCCCACCGCCGGCGAGCAGCGCGTGCAGATTCAGCCTCGCGCCCGCCGAGAGGCGGTCATCCTCGCCGAGCAGGGCGACCACGACGGTGTGTCCCCGGATCAGCAGGTGCCGCGCCGCCGCCAGCCCATCGCCCCCGTTGTTCCCCGGACCCGCGACCACCAGCACCGGCCCCGGTTCGAGCACATCCAGCGCCCGCGCCACGCACCGGGCCGCTCCGTTCGCCGCGTTCTCCATCAGCAGCGCGGAGGGAAAGCCCAGTTCCTCCACCGCCACACGGTCGAGTTCACGCAGCTCCGCGACCGAGAGCACGCGGGGGTCGGTCATCTCGCCCCCGAACAGGGCCGCGGGCGGGCCGTCCGGCGATTCATCGCCGGCCTCCTCGGGCCCCTCGTCTGCGTAGCGCGGGCGATCTGTCATCGGGGTCATTCTACCGTTTCCCGGTCTACGCTCTGCCGTCCATGCCCCTCCCCCCGGCCATCCTGCTCGCTCTGCTCATCCCGCTCGCCGCGGCGTCGATCACGCTGGCGATCTACTGGCTCGTCGTCTTCTTGCGGATCGCGCAGACCACCCGGCGCCTCCCGACGGGCCTCGACGGGGTGGCCCTCGCCGAGGCCCGCACCGAGCCCGATCCCTCCGTGCTCGTCGTCGTCCCCGCCCACAACGAGGCCGGCTCCATCGCCCCGCTCATCCGGTCGCTCCGCGAGCAGGACCACCCCCGGTTCCATGTCGCCCTCGCCCTTGATCGCTGCTCCGACGGCACCGCCGCCGTGGCCCGACGCGAGGCCGAGGGGGACCATCGGATCGAGATCATCGAGATCGATGAGTGCCCCGACGGCTGGGCCGGCAAGGTCAACGCCGTCCGGACCGCCGTCGAGCGTTCCGCCTTCACCCCCGAGGCCGACTACTTCCTCTTCACCGACGCCGACTGCGTGCTCCATCCCTCCTGCCTCCGCGCCGCGGCCGCTCTCGCCGCCGACCGTTCGCTCGACCTGCTCAGTTTCCTGAGCGAATATCCCGCCGAGTCCTGGTTTGAACTGGTCGTTCAGCCCACCGCGGGCTTCGAACTGATGCGGCAGTACCCGCTGCTCCGTGCCAACCGGTTCGACGACCGCCAACGCCCGTTCGCCAACGGGCAGTTCATGCTCTTCAGGGCCGAGCACTACCGCGCCATCGGGGGCCACGCCGTCGCCAGGGATGAACTCCTCGAAGACCTCGCCCTCGCCCGCGCCGTCAAACGACAGGGCGGGCGGGCCGGCGCCCTGCTCGGCGGGGGCATCGTCCGCTGCCGCATGTACGAGTCATGGGCCGAGTTCCGGCGCGGATGGAAGCGCATCTACACCGAGGCCGCCCAGCGGCGGTCCTCAAGGCTCCGAGAGGCCGCCTGGAGGCTCCTCCTCCTCAGCGTCCTGCTTCCCGCGCTGGTCCTCGTTCTCGGCGTGGCCTCGGCCGCCGTGATCGCCGGCCTCGGCGCCCCACCGGCGTGGTTCGCGGTCGCCGCGGGGCTCGTGGCCCTCGGTCTCGGGCCCGTCCTGCTCTGCATGGGCAGGATCAACCGGATGGCCCTCGTGCCCGCCACCGCCTCGCTCGCCGCGCCCCTCGGCGCGTGGCTCGTAAGCCGCGTCCTCTTCGCCGCCGCACGCGAACTCTCAACAGGGAAACCGACCGTCTGGGCCGGCCGGGCCTACCACCGCGAAGACCGCTCGCGGGCCCCGGCCTCGCCGAAGGGGGGCCCCGCATGAAGCTGCGCCGATCCGGAGCCCCAATCCACCTCGACATGACACCGCTGATCGATGTCGTGTTCCTCCTGCTCACCTTTTTCATCTTCGCCCTCGTGCTCATGGTCCGCGCCGATGTCCTCGACATCCGCCTCCCACGCCTCGGATCGGGCGAGGCCGCGCCACGGACCGACGCGCTGCTGCTCTCACTGACCCAGGACGGCCAGATCGTCCTCGAGGGTCAACCTATCCCGGAAGCAGAGCTCGGCGAACGCGTCGCCGCGCTTCTCGCCGAGCGAGAAGGCGTCCGCCTCATCCTCTCCGCCGACGCCCGCGCCCCATCGGGCCGGCTCATCGAACTCGCCGACCGACTCATCGCCGCCGGCGTCCGCGAGTTCAGCATCGCCGGCACCCCGGCGGGGGAAATCCCGCCGCCCGGGCCGAACCCCGCCCCCCCGCCCCCCGAAGAATGAACCATGGGTCGGCAACGCCGAAAACGCTCGCGGGGGGTGGACGGCCTCTGGGTCGGCCTTGCCCTGAGCCTGCTGCTCCATCTCGTGGGGGTGCCGGTGGTGATCGGGCTCGAACGGCGGGCCGCCCGCAACGCCGAGCGGGCCGTGCTCGCCGAGCCGCTCACCGAATCGCAGGTCCTGCCCGAGCAGTCCCGGCTCGGGATTGAGCGCTCCGACCACGCCACCATCACCTGGATCGGGTTCGCCGACCCCACGCCCCACAAGGCCATTCCCTCCGAGATCGAACAGGCCGCCCTTTCCACCGCCCCGCTGGGCCGGCTCGAGGAGCCCCCGACCCCGATCTCGCCGACCGAGCGGCCCACCGAGGCCCCACCTGTTGAGGCGTCCCCTTCCCAGCCGACCGACCGCCCCGAGCCAGCCCGCTCGGCCGCCCCGCCCCCGGCCTCGCCCGCGCCCCGGGAGGTCTCGCAGATGCCCTGGGCCCCCGACGCAAAGCCCGTCGAAGAGACCCCCGAATTCCTCCCCGAGCCCGCGCAGCCCGACGCCAACCCGCCACAGGAGCCCGTGACCCCAGAGACCGCCGCCGCGGATGCCCCCGCCGAGCCGGCCGAGGACGCCGCGCCCCCGGCCCAGCCCGAGCCGGTGCCGTCACAACCCCCGCCATCGCCGACCGCCTCGCCCGCCGGGGCCGACGACCTCCCGGGCCAGCCCTCCGACCGGGAATCCGCCCCATTCGCCAAGGAAATGGCGCTGACGCTGGACGATTGGGGCCGCCCCGCCGCCGGGGAGGGCATCGAGGTCATCCCCCGCCGCCCGCGCTGGGGCCCGACCGTCGCCTCCCTCGCCTGGCCCCGAAACCCGACCGTCATCATCGATTTCGACCGCCGGGGCACCGTCCGCAATGTCCGCTTCGCCACCGTGGGCCAGCGGGTGCTCAATACCGGGTCCGACGAGGTCGACCGCGTCCTCATCAACACCATTTACAACTGGCGTGCGAAGGGCCAGAAGATCGAGGCCCTCCCCGAGAGCGGCCCGGGCTCGCTGTTTACCATCCGGATGGCCATCCGGCTCCGCTGGTAACGCGGACCCCCCGGGAGGCCGATCAGAACACCGCACACCATGCGTTCCCCGCTCCTCATCCTCGCAGGCCTCCTCCTCGCGTCCCCGACGCCGGCGGTCGCGCAGCAGGACCCCGTCTATCGGGGGGCGTGGGACGGCCTTCGGCCCGTCGACCCGGGCAGTTCGGACCTCGGCTCCCTCGGCGTCGACGCGCGCTGGATCTCCCGCGACCTCCGCCAGCCGCTGGACTTTGAGACCCTGTTCAGGGGTGAGGGCCCCGGCGGGCGGGCCTGGTTCGCCCGGCGTGATGGTGGGCTCACCGCGGTCTTTCCCCGGTCCGACTACGCCTGGGTCGGCTCCCGGGAGGTCTCGCTGATCCCACCCGACACGACCTTTGTGATCGGCGAGCCCTCGCGCTACACCGCCGCGCGGCTCGGGATCGCCCCGGTCGCCGCGGCGTCCCCGTCCGATCCGTCTGGTGGGCTGCGGCTCGACACGAGGATCAATCTCGCCGCCCGGGCCCCCGGATCGATCATCCGGGGCTTCGACCACGCGCCCGAGGAACAGGCGCCCCCGCGCCGGGGCGTCGGCCGGCTGCTGCGTATGGCGAGCGAACGCGAGCGGGCCGCTGAGGCTCAGTGAGAGCGATCAGCCCCGGTCCGGGCGGCCCGGCGAATCGGGCTGGGCGATGGCCGTGCGCATGGAAGTGTCCGCCACCACATTCTTCATGCGGTAGTAGTCCATGATCCCGAGGTTGCCGCTGCGGAACGCGTCGGCCATCGCGCGGGGCACATCGGCCTCGGCCAGCACCACCAGCGCCTTGTTCTTCTGCACCTCGGCCTTGTACTCCTGCTCCTGCGCCATCGCCATCGCGCGGCGCTGCTCGGCCTCGGCCTGGAACCGCTTGGTGTCCGCCGTCGCCTGGTCCGCCTGCAGCTTCGCCCCGATGTTCTCGCCAACATCCACATCCGCGATGTCGATCGAGAGGATCTCGAACGCCGTCCCCGCGTCCAGCCCCCGGGCCATCACGGCCTTGGAGATCCGGTCCGGGTTCTCAAGCACCTGCTTGTGCGAGTCCGCCGAGCCGATCGACGAGACGATGCCCTCGCCCACGCGGGCGATGACCGTGTCCTCGGTCGCGCCGCCGACGAGACGGGCGAGATTCGTGCGCACGGTCACCCGCGCCCGCGCCTTGAGCTGGATGCCGTCCTTCGCAACCGCGTCGATCGTCGTCCGTCCCTGGGCGGGGTTGGGGCAGTCGATGACCTTGGGGTTCACCGAGGTGTTGACCGCGTCGAGGATGTCGCGGCCCGCCAGGTCGATCGCCGTCGCGGTGTTCCAGTCCAGATCGATGCGGGCCTTCTGGGCCGCGATCAGGGCGCTGACGACATTCGTCACCCGCCCGCCCGCGAGGTAGTGCTCCTCGAGCTGCGCCGTCGTGATCGGCAGGCCCGCCTTCACCGCGCGGATCCGGCTGAGCACGATGATCCGGCTGTCGACCTTCCGGAACCGCATCCCGATCAGGTCGGCGATGCTCACCCGCGCCTTCGAGAGCAACGCCTGGAACCACAGGCTGAAGAACTGCCCGACGATCGCGATGATGATCAGGAGGAAGAGAAGGCCGACGATTCCGGCGATGATCAGGATCGGTCCCACAGGAAGCCTCCGTTGCCGAGGTCTCGAACCCGCGCGGGCCGTCCGCCCACGCCGACCCGAGTATAGGGACCGCGATCCGCCGGGCTCAGCCCTTGCGGACCCGGATCGCCAGCCCGTCCGCGTGGGTCACAAGAACAGGGTCCCCCGCGTCGATCCACGCGTGCTCGGCCAGGGCCTCGAAGACCTCGCCGCCCACATCGATCTCGCCGACCGGGTGCATGTCCGCCACCGCCACGCCCGTCTGCCCGACCAGCGCCTTGCGGCGCATGAGCCGGTCGCGCTCGGCGTCCTCCTGCGCTTCGACCTCGTCATCGGGGCGCCCGCCCAGGAGCGCTCGCCCGACCGGTGTGTACGGCATGGTTTTGAGCGCCCAGTAGATGCCCGCGGGCCCGACCACGAGGATGAACAGAAGCCCCAGCACCCCCCAGGTCGTGTCGTACCGCCAGAGCATGATCACGCCCGCCAGCGAGCAGACGCCCGCGACCGCGGCGATGACCCCACCGGACGGGATGAAGACCTCCAGCACCAGCAGGATCACCGAGATCCCCAGCAGCGCCAGACCCCAGATCAGAAGCGTGTCCCCGGTCATGCCTGTTCCGCCTCCGATTCACCTTCACCGCGCAGCGCGGGGCGCACCACCCACGAGAACCCACGCCGCTCCACCACCTCGATCGCCACGCCCTCGTCCACATACCCGCGCTGCGCGATCGCGTCGACCATCTGCCCGCGGACCAACGCCCGGCCCGATGGGCGCAGCGGCGAGGCGGCCACGCCCCGGTCGCCCGGGAAGGGCCCCACGCCCTCGGGAGGCGCCATCGCCGCCAACTCGGATTCCTCCTCGGTGTTGGAGGCGTCCAGGATGAGCCTGTTCAGCAGCGGAAGCGTGCCGAAGTGCTTGCCCAGCAAGAACATGAGCACACCCGCGGTCGAGGAGCTCAGCAGCACGGTCACAACTCCGAAGAGCAGCCCGGTCTGCGCCTGCTGATCGCCCCCGAAGAGCCCGCCCGAGCCGTCGGGGATGAAGGTGCCGACCAGACCCACGAACAGCGCGACAAGCCCGATGACCCCGAACACCCCGAACCCCGGGAGCACCAGCAACTCGACCATCAGGCACAGGATCCCCGCGGCGAGCGCGAGCAGTTCCCACCACCCGGCCATCCCGACGAGCAGCGGGGGGGCGAGGATCGCCAGCAGGGCCCCGACCGCCAGAGCCCCCGGGAGGATCATCCCCGGGCTGCTCATCTCAACAAACAGCCCGAGCAGCAGGATCACGATCAGCACACCCCGGACCACAGGGTGCATCAGGAACCGCACCATCGACTCCGACCAGGTCTGCTCCGTCCGGATCATCCGCTTGGCGCCGAAGTAGGCCCGCAACTGGTCGTCGTTCTGCACGAGCGCGGCGGAGAACCCGAACTGACGCAACTGGTCATCCCGGAGGACGATCGGGCCGGTGCCGTCGCAGATGTACACCGGGTCCACGAACCGGCCCCGGTCGCCCGCGGTGAACACCGGACGCGTGCTCGCGGCCCCCAGCCCCTCCGACGCGGCCGAGGCCAGATCCGCCACGCTCGGAGACGCGGGGGTGAACGCCGTGTCACGGTCGGCGGGTCCGGCGCCGGGCTGGGTCGCGGGCGGGGCCGCCGAGGCGGGGGCTTCCCCCTCGCCCGCCTGCCCGTCTCCGGCCGCGCCGGATTCTGATTCAGCTTCCGATTCCGAAGGCGCCTCGGCCGGTTCCCCGGCGGCGAGCGTGCTCGCCCGCCCCCCGGTCACGCTCGTCAGGACCGGCTTTCCCCGAGGCGGGTCGCCCTCGAAGAGCACCCGGTATTCCGCCTCGTTGATGAACCAGAGCCGGCCCGTGTCGGCGTCTTTCACCGACCAGAGCTCGATCCCGTCCACCACCATCGCCTGCACGACGAACTCGTCGTACCCGGAACGCCGCGCCGAATCGGCGACCTCGGTCAGCAGCGGGGGCAGGAACTTGGTGCGTTCATCGGGGGAGAGCCCCCGCACGCCCATGGGCCCGAAGGTGATCGGGAACGCGTCCCCCATGCTCGCAGGGCTCGAGGTGACGATCTCCCGGCAGGCCAGCGCGATGATCGCCCCGCCCGAATAGGCGTCGGGGTGCACCCACGCGACGGTGTTGGTGATCGTCGACCCCTTGATCGCATTGCAGATCTCGAGCACCGCGCCGACCTCGCCGCCGGGGGAATCGATCTCGATCACCACCGCGTCGGCGCCGCTCTCCTCGGCCTGGGCGAGGCGTCGCTTCACGCTCAGTTCCGTCCACCGGTCGATCTCCCCGCGGACGGTGATCACGACAACATCGTCGGCCTGCCTCGCGGCGGGGACGGAGCCCGCCCCTTCCTGCGCAAACGCGCCGGCGACCAGGGCGAGCAGCGTGAGAACAATGAGCGCGGGCCAACGCCCGGCGGTCGACTTCATGCTCGAGGCCTCCTCATCCGTCGAGTGTACCACCCTTGGTTCGGCGTCCGCCGCGGTCGGTTGCGGGCCGGGTCAGGCCGGCGGGAACGATTCCTCGACCGTCCAGGTGATCCCGTTGGGCCCGGTGCAGTCGATGTGCAGCGCGAAGAACCCCGGGCGCCCGCCGACGCCCTCGTGCTCGCGGATCATCGGCCAGATGATCTTCCGGTCCGTTTCCGGCAGGGGGAGCGTCTCGAGTTCCTCGGGGGCGTGCCAGGCCAGCCGTCCCTCGGCGATGGTGGTCTCCGGCACCTCGACCGCCCCGAGCACGCGGTAATAGAAGAGGAGCCAGTGTCCCGTCCCCTCGAACCCGGTCTCGGCGATCATCCCGCCCAGATGGAGGCGGTCGAGGGGGACCAGAATGCCCGCCTCCTCCATGATCTCACGCTGGGCGCACTGCGCCGGGCTCTCCCCCGTCGCCATGTCGAGCTTCCCCCCGATGGGCGAGCACAGGCCCTTGTTGGGGGCCCGCTCCCGGTGGATCAGCAGGATCCGCCCCGCCTCGTCTCGGAGGTCGCACAGGCAGGCCAGGCGGTAGGGCAGGGGCTCGGGCATCGGGCGCAAGCCTAGCGTCCGGACGCGTCGGGGGCCGCTGTTGCGAATCCGCCCCCCGCGCCGATACGGGAGGTCATGATGACCTCCATCCGGACCGCCCAACCCCGACCCGCCCCCGGAGCCGTCTGCATGGCGCTCGGACTCTCCAGGCCCTATCTGATCGGCATCGGTGGGTGCGGCATGTCGGGGCTCGCCCGCCTGCTCGCCGCGGACGGGGCCACGGTCTCGGGGTCGGACACGACGCCTTCCTCGCTGACCGACGGGCTGCGCGCCGAGGGCGTCGCCGTCGGGTTCGAGCAGACCGCGGCGGACCTGCCCGAGGATGTCGACGGGATCGTCGCCTCGGCCGCCGTCAAGCCCGACCACCCCCAGCTGATCGAGGCGCAGAACCGCGGGCTGCCGATCTTCACCTACGCCGAGGCGCTCGGGCGCAGCATGGCCGGGCGGACCGGCATCTCCGTCGCCGGCACGCACGGGAAGAGCACGACCACGGCGATGCTCGGATGCATCCTCACCGACACGGGATTCGATCCCGGGGTGATCGTGGGAGCGACCTGCGATCAACTGGCCCACGGGTGCCTCGGCATCACGCCCGCCTCGGGCGGGCGTCCCGCGGGGAGCGGGTTCCGGCTCGGGTCGCCGCAGATCCACCACGGCCCGCTCGCCGGGCGCCCCGGCCTGCTCATCGCCGAGGCGTGCGAGTTCAACCGCTCGTTCCACCACCACCGCCCCGTGATCGGCGCGATCGCGAATGTCGAGGCCGACCACCTCGACATCTACGGGTCGCTCGACGCGGTCATCGAGGCGTTCGCGGGCTTTGCACGCCTGCTCCCGGCGGAGGCCGAAGGCGGTCGGCTTCTCATCGGGCACGACGGCGCCCACCGCCGCGAGATCACCGCGGGCCTCCGCTGCGCCGTGGAGACCATCGGGTTCGCCCCGTCGGCCGACTGGGTGGTCCGCACCGAGGTCGAAAGCCGTCGCGTGACGCTCACCGGCCCCGGGGGCGTGCGCGCCGAGTGGACCAACCAGATGCCGGGCGAGCACAACGCGATGAACAGCGCCGTTGCCGCGGCGATCGCGATCGGGCTCGGGGCCGATCCGGAGACGGTGGGGCGTTCGCTCTCCGCGTTCCGGGGCCTGGACCGACGCATGCAGTGCCTGGGCGAGCGTCCGCTCCCGGAGGGCGGCGTCGTCCGCGTCTACGACGACTACGGGCACCACCCCACCGAGATCGAGGCGACCCTCCGCTCTCTCCGTCAGGCCGAGCGGCTCGGCGAGCCCGGCGCCGGGCGGCTCGTCTGCGTCTTCCAGCCGCACCAGCACAGCCGCACGCGGTTCCTGCTCGAGGAATTCGCCACGAGTTTCGAGCAGGCCGATGTGGTCATCGTCCCGCACATCTACTTCGTCCGCGACAGCGAGACGGAGAAGCACAAGGTCTCCGCGGCCGACCTCGTCGATCGCCTCCGCACCCGCGGCGTGCGCGCGATGCATCTGTACCCGTTCGGGGCGATCACCGAGCAACTCGAGAACCTCTGCCGCCCCGGGGATCTGCTCGTTGTCATGGGCGCGGGCCCGGTCTGGCAGGTCGCCCGAGACTACCTCGCGGGAGCGCCGAAGCGCGGATGATCCGGATGGACCACGAGATCCAGATCATCGAGCACGCGCCGATCTCGACATGGTTCGGGATCGGCGGGGCGGCCGATCGCCTCGCCCGCCCGGCCTCTGCCGCCCAGGTCGCCGCGATGGTGCGCACCGGCGAGCATGTCCGCGTGCTCGGCGACGGCGCCAATCTGCTCGTCGCCGACGACGGCGTGGACGGGCTGGTCCTGGACCTCGAGCCGCTCGACTCGGTGGAGATCGACCCGGCGACCGGCCTCGTGCGCGCCGGCGCGGGCGTCCGGCTGCCGCAACTAATTACAGAAACTGCTCGTCGCGGGCTCGCGGGTCTCGAGGTCCTCGCGGGCATCCCCGCGAGCGTCGGCGGCGCGGTCTTCATGAACGCCGGGGGCAGGTTCGGCGAGATCGCCGACGCGGTCCGTGCGGTTGAGGTCATCGATGGGCAGGGCGAAGCCCGCGTGCTCGAACGGGCCGAGATCGACTTCGCGTACCGCCGGAGCGGGCTGGCCGGGATGGTCGTCACCGCGGCGGTCTTTTCGCTGCGGCCCGAGGACCCCGCGTCGATCCGCGAGCGGCTCAAGGCCTGCATGGCGGCGAAGAAAGCGACCCAGCCGATGGGCGAGGACTCCGCCGGCTGCTGCTTCAAGAATCCCACGCTCGCCCACGATCTCGATTCCATCGGCCCCGCCGGCGCGAGGGTCAGCGCGGGCCTGCTCATCGACCGGGCCGGGGGCAAGGGTCTCCGCGAGGGGGGCGCCGAGGTGAGCGCCGTGCACGCCAATTTCCTGGTGACCCGCCCGGGGGCGACCGCGTCGGATGTCATCCGCCTGATGGACCGCGTCGCGTCGCGCGTGTTCGACGCGTTCGGCGTCCGCCTCGAGCGGGAAGTCGTCGTCTGGGAGCGAGGGGCATGAGCGTGCAACCCTCCGTGCTCGTCCTGGGCGGCGGGCCCGACGCGGAGCGCGAGGTCAGCCTGCGCAGCGCCGCCGGCGTCGCGGCCGCGCTGCGCGAGGCCGGGCACGAGGTCGAGCACGCCGAGATCGGGGCGCTGACCGCCCCAGAGTTCACGGCGCTCCGGGGCGAGGTGGTTTTCCCGGTGCTGCACGGGGCCTGGGGCGAGGGCGGGCCGATGCAGGACCTGCTCGAACGCGACGGGCGGCCGTTCGTCGGATGCCGCGCGCACGCCGCGCGTTTGGCGATGGACAAGGTCGCAACGAAGCTCGCGGCCTCGGCGGCCGGGCTCGCGACGGCGCCCGGGGCGGTGCTGAACCGCGCGGACGCCGGGTGCCCGCTCCCGCTGCCGGTGGTGGTCAAGCCCGTTCACGAGGGGTCGAGCGTGGGGCTGATGATGTGCCACGGGGAACATGACTGGCTCCGTGCGCACGCCCGGGTCGCGTCCGGCGAGTTCGGCGACCGGGCCTTCATGGTCGAGGGGATGATCCGGGGCCGGGAGCTCACGGTCGGGGTCGTCGCGGGCGAGGGAGGTGCTCTCGGAGCGCTCCCGTTGATCGAGATCGTGGCCGCGGGCGGGGTGTACGACTACGACGCGAAGTACCAGCGGACCGATACCCGGTACATTGTCGGGCCCGATCTGCCCGGGGAGACGGCCCGGGCGCTGCAGCGGGGGGCGCTGGATCTGGCCCGGCGGATCGGGGTTCGTCATCTGTGCCGGGTGGATTTCCTGCTTGACGGCGAGGGCGGGGCCTGGCTGCTCGAGGTGAACACGATGCCGGGGTTCACCGCGACGAGTCTACTCCCGAAGGCGGCGGCCCACACGGGGGTCACGATGGCGTCCCTGGTGTCTCGGCTGGTGTGCCTGGCGGCGAGCGGGTTGGAGGGCTGAGCGTGGCAAGGGCGAAGAAGAGTCAGAAGAAGCCGAAGAAACCGGCCAGGGCGGGGGTCGACTGGCGGGCGGTGGGGCACTGGTCGAGCCGGGTGGTTTCGGTCCTGGCGTTGATCGCGCTGGCGGTGGGGATGACCTTCGGCGTGGGGACGGTGCGTGACCTCGCGGCGGAGGAGATGGCGCCGGAGGGGCCGCTGGCGGTCTCGATCGCGTGGCCTCGCCTGCCCGGCACCAACGAGTCCTGGCTCCCGGCGCGGGACCAGGAGGAACTGCTGCTCGTCGCCGAGCGGGCTGCGGGGTCGGGCGATGCGCTCAGCGTGGCGCCGCTCCGGGCGGTGTCCGAGGCGCTGGGGCGGACGGGGTGGTTCGTCGCCCCCCCGGCGGTGCGGGTGGTCGAGCCGGGCCGGCTCGCGGTCACCGGGGAGTGGCGTCAGCCGGCCGCGGTGGTGCGCTGGCGCGACCGCGATCACCTGATCTCGACGCGAGGGATGCCGATGCCCCCGGTGTACATGCCGGGGGGCTCGAACCGTCCGGTGATCTTCGGGTGTCGCTACGGGCCGGAGCCGGTCGGGCTCGACGCGTCCCGGTACGAGCAGCTCTGGCCGGGACGTGATGTCGCGGTGGGGCTGGAGTTGCTGGGCGTGCTCGCGCGGGCGGGTCTGCTCGAGCAGGTCGCGGGCGTCGATGTCGGGCCGCACAGCTCGGGCGGCGCCTTGGAGATCGTCACGGCGCACGGCACACGCGTGGTCTGGGGCTCGCCCCCCGACGAGTGGAAGCCCGGCGAGCCCGGCGTGGAAGAGCGGCTTTCGCGGTTGCGCGGGCTGCTGGCACGCACCGGGCGGATCGACGGGGGGCAGCGGCGGATCGAGATCCACCGGGCCCGCGTCGAGATCGACCTGACCGCAGGCGGGTGAGCCGGCGTGGTCGCGGGTACCGTGTGCCGATGAGCCGTGACGCCTCGCAGGACCTTGATCTGTTCGGCAGGCCCCCGAAGGGCAAGCCGGATTGGTCGCACCGGCGGGGCGAGCCCCGGGTGCTG
Organism: Phycisphaerales bacterium; assembly: GCA_036732005.1. Classification (GTDB taxonomy): domain Bacteria; phylum Planctomycetota; class Phycisphaerae; order Phycisphaerales; family UBA1924; genus UBA1926. Next base: position 143,628 of record DAINDF010000001.1, on the reverse strand, counting down.
GCGCTGGCGTGGACGATCTACCTGATGCTGACCACGATGGGCTCGCTGGTCCCCGCGATGACGCTGGGTCGGTTCGAGCCGGATGTCTACCGCCCGGCGGCGAGGCTGCTGATCGCGCTGGTGGTGGTGGGGCTGTGCGTGCTGTGGCCGATGGTCCGTTTGACGCAGAGGCCGGCGCGATCGGACGGCGCGCGATTCGTGCTGCGTGATCTCGCGGTGCTGCTGCTGCCGGCGCTGGCGCTGGTGTGGCCCCAGGTGATCCTGGCGGATTGGCCGGTGGTGGTGGTCGGCGCGCTGAGCGGGGCGATGATCGGGTGGGCGCTGATGATCGGGTCGGTGCTGCTGTGGTGGCACCGTTGCGGGTCGGCCCACGCGGTGACGCGGGTGCTGGTGATGACGGCGGTGCTGGTGCTGGTGGCGGGGGCGCCCGTGCTGCTGTGGAGGTCGGGTGTGCTCGCGATGGAGCCCTCGACGGAGGGCGTGACGCCCGGGTGGATGTGGAGCCCGGTGACCGCGGCGTGGGAGATGGTGCGCGATCGCTCGTGGAGCGGGAGGCCGGCCTGGGTGGGGCCCGGGCATTGGGCCTGGGTCGCGAGGCTGGTGGGGGCGGGGTTGCTGGCGCTGCTCGCGGCGGTGTGGTCGCCCGCGCGGGAGAGCCCTATTCTGTCCGATTGACCGCGAGACAGGAGCGTTGCATGGAGTTCATCACCTCGGATGAGAAGAAGCTGCTCGAGGACCGCCTTCGCACGCTGATCGCGAACAGGCCGAAGATCGCGCAGCGGATCGCGGACGCGCGGGCGCTGGGCGATCTGAAGGAGAACTCCGAGTATCACTCCGCGCGGGAGCAGCAGGGCATGGAGGAAGCGGAGATCCGCCGCCTCGAGGACCGCATCTCCACGGCGCAGGTGGTCGACAAGGGCAGCGGGGCGGCCGATGTGGTCTTCCTGGGCTCGATGGTCAAGTTGCGCGACCAGGGCACGGGGGACGAGGATGTGTACCGCCTTGTCGGCGAATCGTCCGGCGAGGTCTCCGACGACTACATCGAGGTCACCGCGAACAGCCCGATGGGCGAAGCCCTGATGAAGGCCCGCGTGGGCGAGGTCGTGCGTGTGAAGGCGCCGCGGGGGGTCAAGTCCTTCGAGATCGTCGAATTGCTCTGACGGGCTGCGGCTCGGGTGAGCCGGTCCGGCGGGGCGAGCGCGGACTCAGGCGGCGGCGGCGTCGAGCCCCCAGTGGCGGACGACCGCTTCATCGGCGGCGGCGGGGTCGAGCGGGCCGCACCGCCCGAAGGGGCGCACCGAGAAATCGGGTCGGGGCTGAGCCGACCGGTCCTGGCGGGGCTGGGGCTTCGGTTCCGGGCTTTGCCGGTCCTTGGGCGCGCCGGGGATGTGGCCCGGGTTGGCGTCTTGCGAGCGAGGTGGGTTGCGCATGGGGGGCCTCCTTCCGGTGCTCGGGGCTTGGGCTTCAACCCTGAGCGTATCTCCCGCGGCGTTTGTTTCGGTCGGACGCGGCCTCGGGATCGCGAAATTGCTGGTCCTCCCGATGGGGGCGGAGGTCGGGTGAGGCTCCCGCGGGCTACGCTGGCCCCTGGACCGGAAAACGCAAGGGGTTGTTGGGATGCTAAGGCCTGTCCTCCACAGCAAGATCCACATGGCCACGGTGACGGCGGCGAAGCCCGACTATGTCGGCTCGATCACGATCGACGCGGATCTGCTCGAGGCGACACGGATGCGGGTGAGCGACAAGGTGCTCGTGGCGAACTGCCGGAACGGGGCCCGGTTCGAGACCTACATCTTCCGGGGGGAGCCCGGTTCAGGGGCGATCGAGCTGACCGGGGCCGCGGCCCACCTGGTCGAGCCCGGGGACAAGGTCATCGTGATGCACTTCGGCTTGATGAGCGACGAGGAGTACCGCGAGCACCGCCCGTTCGTGGCGATCGTGGACGATGGGAATCGGCTGGTGCGTTCGATCCGGTACGAGCCGGGGCCTTGACCGCTTGTTCAGGGTGGTGCCTCGCGTCACCTGATCGCGGCGGGCGGTTTTCAGCAAAATCCCTAGGAATCTGAATGGCGGCGCGGGCCGCCGGGATTACGGTCTCGGGTGGCGGCACACGAGCCACGGATGGCGGGACCGCTGGGCCGGCGGGTTGTGTCGCCGAGGTGGGACGACGGCGGTTCGGCGTCGGCTCACCGAGACTCCCTTTTTTCCTCTCCTCGGTGCCGCCCGGTCGCAGTGGCCGGGCGGCATTTTCGTGCGCTCAGCGGCGGTCCTCGGCGACGCAGGCGGCACATCGCCCGAAGAGGGTGAGGTCGTGTCGTTTGAGCTCGAAGCCCGGAGGGACCATGCGGGAGAGATCTCCCGGGCATCCCTCGATGTCGAAGGTGCGGCCGCAGACATCGCAGTGGAAGTGGTGGTGGTGCTTGAGTCCGGCGAGCTCGTAGAGGGGGGGCTGTCCCGGGAGTTCGACGCGGGTGATCTGCTTTTCCTCGAGCAGCACCGCGAGCGTGCGGTAGACGGTGGCGAGGCTCATGTTGGCGACGCGGCGGCGGCCCCGGTCGAGAACCTCCTGGGGGCTCAGCGGGCGCGTGGATTCGTCGAAGGCCTGACGGATGGCGTTGCGCTGCCGCGTGTTTCTTGGCGGGGTGGTCACACGGGATGATGGTCGGGTCCGGGGGGATGTCAACCCGGGGGGGCGGTCGGTGGGTTTTGGGGTGGGGGCTGGGGGGGTCGGGGGGGGTGGGCGGGGGGGGGGGGGGGGGGCGTCTTTGCTTCGCGGGGCGTGTGTCTCGGTGGTCGAGGACGGTGGAGGGGCTCGCGGCGTCGGCGCCCGACCTGCTGATCCGGACGGGGTATGAGTCCCGGAACCCCGAGCCGTTCGGGCTTGATGTGGCGGCGGGGGTGGCCCGGCGGGTGATGCACGAGGCGACGGGGGGGGACTGGTCGGTCTGCCGGGACGAGGATGTGCTGTCGCGGCGCGGGCTGGAGTCGTACCGGTCGTCACTCAAGCGGTACCTGTGGGTGCCTTCGCTCGGGGAGTCGTCGCCGTTCGTGGCGACGGACGATTTGGGGGCGTTGGGTCGGGAGGTGCTGAGCGGGGTGAACCGGGATCTGGCGCCGTTCAACCTCGGGGGCGGGCTGATGATGGTGCGGCGGCTGTCGCCGATCGCGTACGCGGACCAGATTGAGATCATCGGGGGGCGGGGTTGGTCTGGGGTGCGGCACGGGGTCTCGGCGCTGGACCTGCGGGTAGGGCACGAGACGGTGACGCGGGCGAGCGGGTTCGCGGGGGACCCGGAGCCGATCGACCCGGACCGGCTGTTCCTGGGGCGGCAGGGGCGGTGGGGTCGGCTCGCGGAGGCGCTGCACCTGAAGGTGAAACTGCTGGCCGAAGCGGTGCACGCGGTGCGGGGTGTGGTGGAAAAGACGGGGCGTCCGCTGCTGAATGTGACGGACGAGAGCTTCCGGGTGGACCTCTGGGAGGCGGGGGTCGGGCTGCCGAGGCTGTGGACTTCGCGTGTTCGGGTGGTTGATCCGGGGACGGCGACGGAGGTCTCGGTGGGGGATCTGAAGCAGCGCTGCTTCGTGTCTCCGGACGGGATCGGGCGCGGGGTGTATCGGCCCGAGTTGTCGGCGGAGGGCTCGCGAGGGCGGTGCGACCTTCGGATCCGGGAGGTGGTGGAGGGCGACCCCGCGGGCGTGGTGATCGAGGCGACCTTCCGGTCGGGCGAGCGCGTGCCGAGCGGGGGGAGCGAGTTGATCGAACTGCGGGTTCCCCTGGACGACGCTCGGGTGGTGCTGCACGGGCGGGTGCGGGGCGAGCCGGCGCTGGGGCCCGGGGAGCTCCGGTTCCGGTCGATGCCGTTGCGGGCCGAGGGGGGCACGGTGACGGCGTTGAAGGCGGCGGCGGGCGTGCCGATGAAGGATGTGGCGTTCGAGGTGGTGCCGCTGGCATCGACCCCTTGCGACCTGCACGCGTTGGGTGTGCTGGGGGTTCGCACGCTGCTGGTGAACGGGCAGAACACGGTGGCGGTGGCGTTGGACGAGCTGATCAGCCTGGCGCGGCAGGCGCAGTCGGAGCGTGAGCGGGAGGATGGGCTTTCGCTTGTGGACTCGTTCGAGCGGGCTTTCTTCGGGGACGCGCGGTGGGCGGGTTCGATCGGGCCGCAGCGGCTGGTCGCCGAGCAATTGCCGCCGGCGTTGGCGTTGGACCTGGTGCCGAGCGAGTTGTGGGTGCGTGTGCTCGCGGTGCTGAGCAGGATGCTGATAGGTGTGAGCGATTCGAGCGTCTGCCGGGATGTGGGGGACACGCGTGGGCTGGCGGCGCATGTGGTGTTCGACGAGACGCTTTCGGAGTTGGCCGACCTTCTGGTGCGGACGCGGAGCCTGATCGTGGTGGACTGGAGGCACAACCGGGAGGTCCACGCGGTGCTGCGGGAGTTCAGGACGGGGATGAGCAAGGCGGGGGACGAGGGGATCCCGACGCTGCGGTAGCGTTTGGGTTAGGATCGTGGCGTGTGGCGGGGCATGGGTTCCGCCGCGGGGCGAACACCCAATTCGGGGAAACGACACCGGGAACGAGGGGTAGCGATGGGGATGATGATGCGAGTGTGGACGCGGATCGTGTTGACGGCGGGTCTGGTGGCGCTGGCGTCGCTGGCGGTGGGGTGCAAGAGCACCTCGTACAAGAAGTTCAACCTGACGGTGGCGTTGGACGAGGCGTACGCGCGGAGCTCGGGGTCCGGGGTGACGAAGGTCGATGTCGTGGCGTTGAGCGGGCAGCGTGCATCGAGCCTCGACGCGGTGCCGATGCGCGAGTACTGGACGGAGAGCGACCCCTACCGGCGTGGGCTGGTGAACGAGGGCGTGCTGTGGACGGTGGAGCTCTCGGCGCAGAACCCGTCGGCGACGCTCTCGTCGCGTGAGAAGATCTGGAACAGCGCGGTGTGGAAGACCGGCGGGCGGCTGTACATCCTGGCGGACATCCCGGGCGTGGGCCCGGGCCGGGATGGGGTGGACCCGCGCCGTCTGGCGCTTCCGCGGGACTCGGAGTTGTGGAGCGGCAACAAGCTGGATGTTCGGGTGAACAGCCAAGGAATGTCGTACACGCCGCAGGAGAAGGTCTCGGGCCAGCGTTGATACGGGTTGGTCGCGGGGCGGGCGCCGCAAGGCCGGGGGTGTGATGACGGGCATCGCGGGCTATCAGGCGGTGCGGGCTCAGTCTTCGGGCCCCCGGGACAGCGAGTGGCTGGCGATCGCGCCGGGCGGTCGCGAGCCGTCGGTGGTGATCGAGCGGTGTGAGCCGGGTGAGATCCCCGGGGCGTTCGGTGGCGATGCGCTGGCTCTGTTCTTTGAGCGGCGTGCGTTGCAGCGCCGGCTCGCGGCGGCGAGCGGCGAGGGCCCCGGCGGGTTGGGGCGGGGACATGTCGTCCCAGTGCTCGACCTCGGGGCGACCGAGGAGGGGGGGTACGCGGTCCGTCCCGCGTACGACCTCTCGGCGGCGGACCTGATCCGGGGCAAGGTGCGGGTGCGCGGGGATGCGCTGCACGAGATTGTCTCGGGCATCGTCTCGGCGTTGGGGCTGATCGAGCGGGCGGGGGCGAGGCCGCACGGGGACCTCGACCCCGGCGCAGTGCTGCTGTCGGACTTCAGGCCCGGGCGGATGCGGGTGGGGCTTCGGCATCCGCTGCCGGGGCGGTTGCTGGATGCGGATCTCGCGGCGGTTCGTCGGGATGAGCTGCGTCGGCTGGGGCTGCTGATCTACGAGTTGGTGATGCAGCGTCCGTTCCGGGAACTGGGCGGGTACCCGGTGCGGGAGTCGGCGGAGTGGAAGGCGCTCGGGGCGTCGCACGGGGTGTGGCTCGGGCTGGTGAACGAGCTGCTCGATCCGAAGGGACGCGGGCTGACGCTCGAGGCGGTGGCGACGCGGCTCGGGTCGCTCAAGTACCGCAAGCCGGGCCCGTCGCCCCTGGCGGTGGCGGGTGTCGCGGCGAGCGGGCTGCTGGTGGTGGGCGCGGTGGCGGCGGCGGTGGTGCTTGCGACGCGCCGGCCCGAGTTGCCCCCGCAGCAGTTCGATCCGGCGGTGTTCGCGCGGTGGTGCGAGGTGACGCCGGGTGTGCAGGCCTTGCGGCAGCGGGTGTCCGAGTTGGCGGCCGACGCTCCCGGGAGAGCGAAGCTCGAGGAGGCGGTCGGCGCGCTGACGGGCGATCTGACCCAATTGCCGCGGGGGCTTGGGGACTACTTCGATCCGAACGGGGCGGCGGTGGTGTCCCGGTATGACCAGCGTCGGTCGCCCGGGCTCGGGCAGCTCGGTGGGCTCCGGGCGTCGGTGCTGCGGTTCTGGGATGAGGCCCAGGCCGGGACGACGGACTCAGACCCGACCAACCGTCTCAAGCAGTTGGACGCGATGGCGGCGGTGGCGGTGCCGGCGTTGGAAATGCTCGACGGAGACGGGGGTGAGGTTCCGGGCCTGGGTGCGGTGTTCGCCGCAGAGCGGTGGGGCGCGAGGTTGCGCCTCGACGAGGCGGCGGCGGGATGGGAGGCGGCCGGGGCGTCTCGGGCGGGGGGCCTGCTGCGCGAGCCCGCGGAGCAGGTGGAGGCTGGCGTGGCCGCGCTGCGCGAGGGTGTGTCGGTCCCGGAGAGCGAATCGGGCGGCGAGGTGCCGCTCTCGGTCGGGCCGGCCCCTGCGGCGGCGGTGGCGGCGGCGGAGTCGTTGATCGCGTCGGTGGGATCGGTGGAGCGGATGGCGGCGGAGGCGACGCGGCTGCTGGCGGAAAAGGACGCGCTGGCGTCGCGAGCGTCAGCACTGGCGGCGAGGGCGGAGATCGCCGGGCTGCCGGTGTCGCTCTCGGAGCGGCTTGGGCGAGACCCGCTGCTGGCGGGGCTGCCGGCGCTGGTGGAGTCGCTGCCGGTGTTGGATGAAGCGAGCACGCTGGAGGACCTTCCGAGGCGGTTCGCCTCGGCGGCGGAGGCGATGTCGGGTGTCGAGCGGGTCGTCGAGGCGTATTCCGGCAAGCGGGTCGACGCGGTCGCGATGCGGCGGGCGCTCGGGGCGGACTTCGAGGCGATGCAGCGCCGGCTCGGGGACCGGGCGGCGGACGCGGCCTGGGCGGAAGAGGGGTTGAGGCTGGCGGGGGCGTGGGTAGCCGCGGCGGAGGCGAGCCCGGCGTACCAGCCCGGGAAGAGCCCGCGGGACGGGCTTTCGATCGCAAAGAACCGGTCTGATCTCGAGAACCTCTGGCGTGAGGCGTACGTGGCGGACCCGGGTCGTTCCGAGGAAATGGCGGCGCTGAACCTCGCCGCGGAGGGAGAGGAGCCCGGGATCGACCGGCTGCTCGGACGGTTCGGGGAGGCGGTCACGCGGCTGGAGGCGGGGCCGGACTGGCCGAGCCGGGAGCGGGAAATCCTGGAGGATCTCGAGTTGGCGAACCGGTTGGGTGCGGTGCTCGCGCGGGTGATCACGGACATCCACGGGGAGGTGCTCGAGAAGCCGGATGAGTTGATCGCCAAGTGGGAGCGTGGCGAGTTGATGGAGCCGGCGGAATGGGCGGCGTTGGGCCGGCTGGGGGCCCTCAAGGCGGTGCGTGACGAGGTCGGCGGTGGGTTTGTCTCGGAGTGGCGTTCGTGGTTCGCCGCGTCGGGGTTGGGGATGGCCGATGCGGCGAAGGAGCAGAAGTCGAAGGTCTTCCGGGCGAGGTTGAAATCGTTCGAGCGGGTGGTGGGGCGGTACGCGGCGCTGGCGGAGCGGCTGCCCGATGGGGCGGAGGGGGCCGGGGGGTTTGACTGGTCGGTGATCACGCCGGCGGCGGTCGACCTGCGGGCGAGGGCGGTGGGGGCGGCGTTGCGTGGGGTGCCGGCGGCGTCGTGGGAGGTGCGTGACTCGGAGTCCCGTGGGGGCGAGATCGACAGCCGGGTCGGGTCGGCGCTTGCGGAGTCAGGGGAGACGATTCGGCGGCTGGCGGACGATCTTGCGTCGCTGGGCGCGGTGCGTGCGTCGCTCGACCGGTGCGAGTTGCCGGGGGATGAGGGCGTGGCGTCGGCGGGCGAGATCGGGGCGCTGCTGGGGCGGCTGGAGGGTGAGCACGCGGGCCTGATCGGAGAGGCGGCGGGGGTTCGCGGGGCGATGGCGCTGGCCGATTCGGTGCTGCGGGCGCTGAGTTCGGAGGACCTTCCGGGGCAGCTGGGGGCGGTATCGGCCCGTCCCGGCGAGGGTCATCAGGCGGTTCGGTTCGCGTCGTTGCTTCGGGCGGGTGAGATCGCGGGTCGGGTCGGCGGATGGCCCGGCGATGTGCCCGGGATGCGTGCCGAGGTGGACGGGATGCTGGTCGGGCTCCGGGAGATCCGGTCATCGCTGGATGAGCGGGACTGGGCCCGGGTTTCGGGTCGGCTGCGCGAGGTGGCGTTCGCGTGGTGGACGCGGGGCTTCTCTGTGGCGACGCGGGAGGATGAGATCGGGCAACTGGTCGGGGAAGGGCCGGGCTGGTTTGCGGATCTCGGGGGCGAGTGGGCGACGGCGCTGGATGAGAGCAAACTCGGGGGCGGGGCGCGGTTCAACGCGGCGGTTTGGCGGGCGAGGGAATCGCTGCGGCAGGACGCGGCGCGGACCGCGGCAGAGGCGAAGGCGATTCGGCAGGACAAGGCGGCGGTTGAGCGGCTTCAAGACGGGCTGAAGGCGCGGGCTGCGGCGCGGGCGCAGGAGATCCGGGGCCTCGCGCGGGAGGTGCTGGACGCGGAGGCGGCCCGGGCGGTGACGGGGTGGCTCGCGGGGATCGACACGGCGATCGCGGAGGACCGCGGGGGTGGGGCCGGTTGGGCCGCCGAGGAGCACGGGCCCGTGGGCGCGGGGCTGACGGGGTGGTCGGCGAGCCTGGGGGAGAGCGCGGACGGGGTGGCGTTCGTGGAGTATGTGAAGGGGGCTTCGGGGCTGCGGGCGAGGTTCCACCTGGTCGAGCTCTCAGACGGGCAGAAGGTGTTCCTCGGGGAAGAGGAGGTCTCGGTTGCGCTGTTCGCGGAGTTGATGGGGTCGGGGAAGGTCGACCTGTCGCCCGGATCGAGGCTGTCCGACTTCGTGGATCAGGCGGTGGCGTCGGAGCGGGAGATCGTTGCGCCGGTGACGCGGACGGTGCGGCGCGGGACGAGGCGGGTGACGGTGCAGGCGAACGCGCCCTGGCTGAAGAACGGGGCGTTCGGGCCCCCGGTGCCGACGCAGAGTTTCCCCGCCTATCCCGACAGCCTGCGGGATCCTTCGGACTTTGCGAGGATCTCGGCGGCGCAGGGGGAGTTGACGGCGGGGCACCCGCTGAACTTCATCCCGTTCGACGCGGCTTCGGAGGCGGCGAAGGCGTTCGGGTGCCGGTTGCCGACGGAGGCCGAGTTCAGGGCGGCGTTGTCGGTCGGGGGGCCGGGTGCGGGGAGCGGGGCGTGGAACTTGCGTGACGGGAGTTTCGCGGCGCAGTTCCGGCACTTCGAGGCGGCGTTGCAGAACGAGACGCCGATTTACCGGCCCGGGGACGACAGTTACACGAAGTCGGCGGCGTCGGCGTCGGTGTGGTCGTACCAGGGGGCTGGGTCTGAGACGGAGTCGACGCTGTGGTTCCAGCCGACGGGCGAGGCGCCGCTGCAGCGGGGCGTGCGGTTCAAGCACCTGATCGGGAATGTCGCGGAGTTTGTGACGCCGGCGGCGGGCGGGAAGGGCGCGATGGGGGCGTCGGCGCTCTCGGACCCGGGTGCGGCGCCCGGCGAGGTGTTCACGGGGCTTGACAGCGTGGACGGTTACGCTGACGCGGGGTTCCGGCTGGCGATCGACGCGGACGGGTTCGGCAGTTTCGCCGACGCGCTCGCGCGGTTGATGCGTGGCGACGGGGCGTCGGCGTTCGTGGGCGGGGGGCGGTGATGGGATCAGTCAACGGGCACGCTGACGGTCGCCATCTCCGTGCGGAGCAGTCGCTGACGCCTCGACTCGGCGGCGGCGAGGCGGACCTGCTCCTGGAACATGGCGGCGCCGAGGGCGTCGCCCGCGCCCATGCCGTCGATGGTGATGGACCCGCCGTTGAGCCCGAGGGATGTGCGGGACGAGGAGGCGCACCCGGTGAGGGAGGCCGCTGCGGCGACCAGCGCGAAGAGGGCGACGGCGGCGTTTCGGTGCTTGTCAGAGCGGGGCATGGGGCATCCTCCGTTGGCGGCTTGGTCCTTCGAGTGCGGGGGGTATCGACTCGGGGCGGGGCGGCGGTGAGGCGGCGCGGAATGTGCGCGGGCCCCGGAGTGGTTGTCGGTCGTCGCGAGCGTCAATGGGCGCAAGACCGGGCCTGCGGGGGGCTTGCCGCGGTGTTTCCGGACGGGCTGTATGATGGGCGTTCGCGGTTTTCGGGCTGGTTCCGGGGCGGGGCGTGCGTGCGCCCGGCCCGGGGCGGGCGTGTGGGGAGGATGCCATGAGCGGCGAGACATGGCGATCGCTCGCGGAGTTGACCGCGAACCGTCTGAGGTTGATCCAGGCGGACCTGGCGGATGAGCCGGCGGAGTCTCGGCGGGCGCACCTGAACGACGAGGTGAAGGCGGCGTTGGAGAAGGTGCCGCCGGGGGAGCGGAATGCGTTCCTGGACGCGGTGGAGGAGAGGTTCCCCGCGTGGGAAGGAGGCCGGGTGGTGAGCGGCGCGAGCGGGGGGACCTTGATGTCCCCGACGGACATGGCGGAGTTCAACGACCCCGGGTTCCTGGTGCGTCAGTTGCAGAAGGTCGCGGCCTCGATGACCGAGGAGCAGCGCCGCGAGGCGGGCGGGCGGCTGGCCGAGGCCGGGATCGCGCCGGCGGGTGCGGGGGAGGTGCCGGCCGAGGCGTTCGCGAGGGCGAAGGCGGCGATGCAGATCCCCGTGGACGCGGGGGCGGACACGGGGCGGATGCTCGAGGCGGCGGCGTTGCTGGCCGAGCAGGTGGTGCTGCTGGACACGCTGGTCTGGAAGATCTGGCGTCAGATGGCGCCGGAGTCGTCGCACCGGAGCCGGGGGGCGGTTGGGCAGACGATCGCGTCGTATGTCTCCGGGACCGGGGAGACGGGGCGTGGTCAGGTGGCGGAGGAGTTGGAGCGTTTCCGTCAGTTGACGGCGTCGATGCTGTCGTCGGTGGGCAAGGTTGGCGGGACGGTGTATGCGCAGATCTCCCGGCTGAGCCCGCACAATGTGGAGACGATGTCGAAGGCCGAGCGGAAGTGGAACGAGAGTGTCGAGTTGGCGGCGTGGCGGAAGTACAAGGAACTGGCGGGAAAGCTCGACCAGGCGACGGTGGAGAACGAGGTTCTCCGGGCGTTGTCGCAGACGGTCGAGGAGATCATCAGGCCTCGGGGCCGGTGAGGGCGTGAGAGCACGGGTATGACGGCCTCTCGCTCGGGCGGGGGCCGCGGGAAACGGGGCGCGCATGACGGTTCAGGTTCACTGGCACGAGGGGCTCTTCCTTCAGCCGCACCATCTTCAGTTGCTGCAGCGTCATTCGATCGATCGGGTGGCGCGGGATCGCCGGCTGGGGTGGGCGTACCCGTACGGGGTGGTCGAGTCGAAGCTCAACACGGACGAGCTCGAGAACATGCGGGTGCGTTTCGACCGGCTCCGCGTGGTGATGCCGAGCGGGCTGGAGGTGGATGTCCCGGGGAACGCGGACCTTCCCTCGCTGGACATCTCGGAGCGTTTCTCGTCGAGCACCTCGTCGTTTACGGTGAGCCTGGGGCTGCCGTTGTGGCACGAGAAGCGTTCGAACTCCTTGGAGATCGGGGAGACCGACTGGCGGATCAAGCGGCTGTTCCGGATCGAGGAGCGTGACGCCCCTGACGAGAACACGGGGGACAACCCGCAGGGCATGCTGGTTCGCAAGCTGAACGCGCGGCTGCTGATCGACGGGGACGACCGGAGCGACCTGGAGGTGCTGCCGCTGATCCGCGTGGGTCACGCGGCGGGGGAGGACATCGGGACGCCCCGGCTGGAGCGTGGGTTTGTTCCGCCCTGCCTGCTGCTCTCGGGCGCGGCGGCGCTGCGGGAAATGCTGCGTGACCTGGCGAACCAGGTGGAGGCGGCCCGCGGGGAGACGGTGGTGCAGCTGACGCGGGGCGGGTTCAACCTCGAGACGATGCGGGGCGTGCATGTGCAGCAGATGCTCCGGCTGCAGACGCTGAACACCTACTCGGGCCGGCTGATGCACCTGGTCAAGGCGCCCGGGGGCGTGGGGCCGTTCGACATGTACCTGGAGTTGCGTGGGCTGCTGGGCGCGCTCGCGGCGTTGCAGCCCGACCGGGACGCGTGGGACTGCCCGGAGTACGACCACGACAACCCGGGGATGGTGTTCGAGGTTCTGTGCGATCGGGTCCGGGCGCAGCTGCGTTCGGAGGGGACGGCGTCGTGGGCGAAGGTGCGGTTCGAGATGCGCGAGGGCGTGCTGGTGGCGGAGTTGACGCAGGAGCAGTTGACCAAGCCGAATCAGTACTTCCTGGGCATCAAATCGGGGCGTGACCCTCGGGACATCGCGCGGCTGGTGGAGGACCAGGGCGAGTTCAAGCTGACGGCGATGAGCAAGGCGACGACGCGGGTGCGCGGGGTGCACCTGGAGGAGGAGCGTCACCCGCCGCTGGAGTTGCCGGCGCAGATCGGGCTGCATTATTTCCGGATCGACCGGGCGCAGAGCACGCGGGTGTGGGCGTTGATCGAGGAGGAGAAGGTGCTGGCGATCAACTACCCGGGCGTGGAGCGGAACGAGTTCGACGATGTGTCGCTGTACATGACCATCCCCGGGTGATGACCCCGGGCGACGGAGCGGATGATGAAGCTGCTCGAGCTTTGTGAAGATGTTTTTCAGTATGTCTGCCGCCTGAACCGGTCGGCGCGCAAGGGGGCGCCGCTGGAGCCGACGATGGTTCGGTCGGACATCAAGGCGTTGCTGTCGAAGACACGGTCGAAGACGACGGGCGACCCTTTGCTCGCGCAGCAGTACGAGGCGGTGGAGCGCCCGCTGGTGTACTTCATCGATTTCATGATCGAGGAGAGCAGCCTCCCGTTCGCGGGGGAGTGGAAGTCGAACCGGCTGCAGAAAGAGCTGTACAGCGTCAACGACGGGGACGAGCACTTCTTCGATCTGCTGGACGAGACGCTGCGTGACACAAGCCGGCAGGCGACGGAGCGGCTGTCGGTGTACTACACCTGCGTGGGGCTGGGGTTCACGGGGTTCTACGCGGGGCAGCCCGAGTACCTGCGTCGGAAGATGATGGAGATGCAGGCGAGGCTGCGTGAGCAGGTGGACATGGACACCGGCAAGCGTGTGGTGCCGGAGGCGTATGAGCATGTGGACACGAGCGACCTGATCCAGCCGCCGGCGCGGAGCCTGATCGGGCTGGCGGTCGCGGTGGTGGCGGTGATCGTGTCGATCCTGGCGGCGAGCGTGGTGATGTACCTGAACGAGTCTCGGGAGATGCGCCGGGCGATCGAGCAGACGGAGCGTGTTCTGGGTGGTGAGGCCGGGTCGACGGGCTGACGGGAAGAACGCGGATGAAAGCAGCAATCTCAAAGTTGATGACCCTTCCGCTGCCTTACAAGGCGGCGATCGGGATGGTGATGGCCGGCGGCGTGTACGGCGTGCTCGCGATGATGGGGTACGCGCAGCTCGCGGTCTTCGCGGGCATCGCGATCGCGGTGCTGACGGTGGTGCTCACCGGCGTCGCGATGCTGATGCAGAAGCTGGACAAGGGCAAGGCGAAGGCGGTCGAGTCGAGCCTGTCCGAGAACGCTTCGGCGACGCCCGGGGGCGTGAGCAAGGTGGCGGACCGGGCGAAGCTCGACGATCTGCGCCGGCAGTTCGAGACGGGCATCCAGACCTTCCGTGATTACGGCAAGGACCTGTACTCGATGCCGTGGTATGTGGTCGTGGGGGAGCCGGGCTCGGGGAAGACCGAGGCGATCCGGCACAGCGGGATCGGGTTCCCGCCCGGGCTCCAGGACCAGTTGCAGGGCACGGGCGGCACGGTGAACATGAACTGGTGGTTCACCGACCACGCGGTGGTGCTCGACACGGCCGGGCGGCTGATGTTCGAGGATGTCACGGCGGGCGAGACGAACGAGTGGCGCGAGTTCCTCAAGCTGCTGCGGACGAGCCGGCCGAACTGCCCGATCAACGGGATGCTGCTGGTGATCCCGGCGGACACCTTGATCACGGACACGGCGGACGGTATCGAGAAGAAGGCCGGGAAGATCGCGCAGCAGTTCGACCAGATCCAGCGGTCGCTTGGGGTGCGTTTCCCGGTGTTCGTGCTGGTGACCAAGGCGGACCTGATCAACGGGTTCCGCGAGTTCTTCGACGATATCACCGACCCGGTGCTGACGGCGCAGATCCTGGGGTGGTCCAACCCGGAGGGGCTGGACGAGGCGTTCCGGCCCGACCGGGTCGAGGATCACCTGCGGACGGTGCGGGACCGGCTCTTGCAGAGGCGGTTCGCGCTGCTGCACGACCCGGTGCACACGAAGGACGCGCGGGGCCGGCGGATCGACCAGGTCGACGCGTTGTACAAGTTCCCGGAGGCGCTGGTCGAGATCGGGCCGAGGCTTCGGCGGTACCTTGAGACGATCTTCGTGGCGGGGCAGTGGAGCCAGAAGCCGCTGTTCCTGCGGGGGATCTACTTCACGAGTTCGATGCGTGACGGGGACGCGCTGGACGCGGACCTGGCGAGCGTGCTCGGGGTCGGGGTCGACTCGCTGCCGGAGGGCAAGCTGTGGGAGCGGGAGCGGAGTTACTTCCTTCGTGATGTGTTCCTGGACAAGGTGTTCAAGGAGCGTGGGCTGGTCACGCGGGCGGTCAACGCCGGGCAGGTGAAGCGCAAGCGTTCGATGGCGCTGCTGGCGGCGGGGGTCGCGGCGGCGGTCGTGCTCGGCGGGCTGACCTGGTGGAGCACGGTAGAGACGAAGCGGCGGATCTCCGATCCCAAGTCGTACTGGACCTCGGTGCGGGACTGGACGCAGAAGAGTCTTGAAGGGATTCGAACGGAAACTCCCGCAGGCAGCGAGGCCACGCTGACGGAGGACGAGCTGTGGCGGGCGCTCAGCGTGCTGTATGTTCCCGCGAGAACGATCGGCGCGAAGCCGCCCTCCCGGCAGTTCCTCGGCGTTGGGAACATCCAAGTTTATGTCGAAGATCGCCCCGATGCCATGTTCGAGGGCCGGGCGCGCACTTTTCCAGAGTTGTTCCAGCGTGCGAGAGAGCATTACGAGGAGAACCGGTCGTCGCGTGGGCTGTTTGCGTTGGTCGCGAATCTCCCGGGCGTTGGCGGGGCGGATGTCTTCGCGGCCCAATTGCCGGCGCAGCAGGCGATGTTCGAGAATCTGGTTCTCGCACCGGTGCTTGCTGCCGTTCGGCAGGATATCGCGGGCGTCGGTACGCCCTACGGCGATCCTCTTTGGACCGCTGACGGGATAGCACCTGCCGCGTTGGCGTCGCTGATCTCGCTCGAAGCGGACGACGTGCTGAAGCGGTCTTCGCCCTCCAGAGCGTTCTCGGTGCCCGCTTTGGTCCGCCTGGCGGTGGGCGATGGCCGGGCCGGGTCTGAGGAACTGAGCGCGTCGGATGGGGAAGCGCTCAAGTCGCTGGACGGCTACTTCACATGGCTATACGGCGAGAGCAAGGCGTGGCCGCCCGCCGGCGTGGGGGCCGGGGACGCGGACGCGGTGGCGGCGATCGACAAGGGCATCGAGTCGTTTATCGCGGAATGGCGGGAGCCGACGGGTTCGAACACGCTGTTCGGGCAGCTGCGGGCGTTCATCGGCGCGGCGGACCGGTTCGGGCAGGCCGAGCGGGCGCTGCACCGGGCCTCGGCGTTCCGCGGCGTGGCGAGCGTCGACGAGTACACGGACGAGCGGTCCCGCTGGCTGGCGTCATACGAGGAGTTCACGCGGGCGGAGGCGGGGCTGCGGGCGGCGTTCGAGCCGGTGCGCACGCGGTTCGCGGCGGCCGGTCTGGCCTCGCCCGACACGCTCCCGACCGAGGCGAGGGACAGCATCTGGACGAGCGCGGCGTCGGCGTACCAGTCACTGATCGACATCTTCGGGGGCGAGAGCGACCTGAAGGCCGACCGGCCCGAGCACGCGACGCTGGTGCGTTGGCGGGACAGCCTGGTCGGCGCCAAGGCGGCCGCGGGCGAGTACTACGCCAAGCAGGTCGACACGATGCTCGCCCGGCTGAAGGGGGATGTCTTCGAGGGATATGTGCGGCAGGCCGCGGGGAGCGAGAAGCGCGTGTTCGAGGCGCGAGCGGAGGTCTACCGGCTGGCGGCGGAGGCGTTGCGGTCGGACCCGGCGACGGCGGGGTCGGTGACCGAGGCATTCGCGTCGATCGCGGCCGGGCGTGACGGTCTGGTCTCGGGCCTCGGGGCGTTGGTGGGTGCGGACGCGACGGGGGTGATGGGGGACGCGCGGGCGGTGGCCGAGGCCGCCGCGGACGCGGTGGCTCGCTACCGCCGGAACCTGGCGGTGGACCGCGGGCTTGACGCGTTGGCGTCGTTCCGGCGTGAGTTCGAGCGCGAGCCCAAGGGTGAGTTCAAGGCGGTGCAGTTCCTCGATATGGCGGGGAGGCTGAACTACGAGCCGGAGTTGAAGCCCGAGGCGAACGAGCGGGTGCTCGGGGCGTACCGGCTGATCCGGACGCAGTTGAACGAGGGCGAGGGCGGCGCGGTGCTGGGCGCGGCGCAGCTGCGTGAGAAGCTCGAGGGCGTCAAGGCCGACCTGGACCGTCATGTGGCCCGGTATCTGAATTTCTGGACCTCGGAGGTTCGGGACGCACTGCGGGTAAGCCCGCCGAGCGGGACCGGTTGGGGCGACATGCACCGCGAGATTGTGAGCAACGAGCGGTTCATCGCCGAGCAGGTCCGGGATTTGGCGGGGCAGATCGAGCGGGCGTTGGCGCACGCGGGAGACTGGCTCGAGGAGGGTTCGGAAGCGAAGGAATTCGCCGAGGCGGCGGCGCGGGAGGCGACGGGCCGGGCGGATCTGGACCGCAAGCGCCGCGCGATGCTGACGCGTTGGGACGAGTTGACCGGCGATCCCCTGCGGGCCCGCGACACGCTGCTGTTCGCCGCGAGCGGGAAGGCGTTCCTCGACGAGTATTTCCCGATGCGGCGTTCGGATCTGGCGCCGCCTCCCGGGCCCGAGCAGGTGTACTGGGACTCGTTCGTGATGGCGGCGCTGTCGGCGCTCGAGAAGGACGCGGGGGACGCGAACCTGGTCCGTGTGCAGCAGGCCGAGCGGGACGCGAGGCGTTTCCCGATCACGCTGGACGCGTCGCCCACGGCGGGGCTCTCGCTGGAGGAGTTGCGGTCCGCGGGCGAGGCGCTGCGGGGGTTGGATTTGCGTGCGGAGGAGGCGGACCCGCGTGCGGAGCGCGACCCGTTCGCCAGTTACCCGCCCGAGATCGGGACGCGTCTTCGGAGTCTGCGGGGCGACGCGCTCGGGCGTGATCGCGCGCGAGTGGAGCGGCTGCGTCGGAGCGCGGAGGTCGTGCGGTACCTGGTGGACAACGCGGGGCGGATGGAGATCACGCTCGCGACGCTGGGGTACAACCACCCGCAGAACGCGGAAAGGCGTGACATGCTGCGCCAGATGAGCGTGAAGCTCGGGGGCGTGGTGGTACAGTCGAGCACGGGGGAGTTCATCAAGATCGACGGGGCCCCCGAGGTCCTCCCTGAGTACGAGTTCGAGCTTCCCCTTGAGAAAGAACTGGAATTCGGGTTTATCGACCGCTCGGGTGGGGCCGCGACGGGGGCGGCCAGGCTCGGGCGGTGGGCGCCGCTCGCGTCGCTTGCGTCATCGTCGATCGACCAGCGGACGGTGACCGGCGCCTCGGGCGATGTGTGGCCTCTCGGGTTGCGGCTCGACAGCGGCGGGGTCTTCTGGATCGGCGTGCAGTTCAAGGATGGCGACACGCTGGAACAACTAAGGGACACCTGGCCGCGTGCGGCGGATTGGCCGCGGGACTGACGAGCCGGGCGCGCTCATTGACGGGGGCGACTGATGTCCAAGCGAGAATCATCGATGGTGAATCTCGACGAGCGCCTGTGGCTCGCGGCGATCGGGAAGCACCCCGGCTGGAACGATCACCTCGACGACATCGGGCTGGAGACCGACCGCCTGGTCGCGTTGAAGCGTCAGGTGTATGTCGACGGCATCGGGGGCGTGATCGGGGCGGGGACCTGGGAGGCGATGGACGAGGCCTCCCGTGACGAGGGGTTCTCGCACAGTTTCCTGTGGCGTCACCCCGAGGGCGTGCTGGTCGGGCGGATGTGGTCTTCGAGCGACGGCAAGGGTCGGAAGAAGTACCCGATGATCGTCTGCGCGATGTGCCGCTCGCTCCCGCTGGCGTTCATCGCGGGGCCGGTGCTCGAGGGGCTGCGCCGCCTCGAGGCGGAGTGCAAGGCGGCGACGACGGCGGCGGCTGTCATCTCCGCGGTGGATCGGGCGAGGGCGGATCTGCGCGAGCAGGCGGGGCGCACGCCCGCGGTGACGGGCAAGCCGCTGGAGGTCGAGCCTTCGGCGTCCCGTCTTGCGTCGGCCTCTGTAATGGGGCCGGATGGGCAGGGTCTGTGCCGGGTCGTCTACCAGATGGAGCGCGATCTGACCGCGTACCTGCGTCCCGAGCGTCAGGCGACGGGCAGCAGGTCGCGCACGCTCGAGATCCGGGCCCAGCACATGCGCGTGCCCCGGGTGTTCGAAACGGAGGCGGAGTCGTGGTCGGTTTGGGCGAGGCTGCTGCTCTCCCGGGTTGACCAGTTGGCCCCCGTGCTGCTGATCTCCAAGGACGACCGGCCCTGGCTTGATGTCATCGTCGGCGAGCCCTCGACCACCCAGCTCGCGTGCCTTCAGGGCTCGCTCGAGGCCTACCCGCTCACGACCGACATCCCTTACACCATCTCCACGGAGACGAGCGACGCCGTGGCGGCGATGCTCGAGCAGGCGAGGTCGGGGGAGGCGAGGGAGCTCGACCCGGCGTTCATCGACGCGCCGTCGGACCGGCTCGCGCCGTTCCTGCGGGCGGCGAGGAAACGGCCCGACGACAAGGCGGCCTCGAAGAACCAGAGGCAGATGCTCATCGCCGTCATCGTGGCCGCGGTGGTGCTCGTCCTGGGCGTGATCGTCGTGATGGCGCTGCGGGGTGGAGGGGATGAGACGGGCTCGTCGCAAGCCCCGGCGGAGCCGGCTCCGGCCGTGGCGGCGGCCCCTGGGCCATCGTCCGCGCCGGCGGTCGCCGGCGAGACGGACGCGCCGACCGGACCGGCCTTGTCGGCTTCCGAGGCCGAGCGTCTGGAGCGGTTCAAGCGGTGGTGCGGCGAGTCTGAGGCGTGGTATTTCCCGTTCGTCGCGGCGTTGGATCGGAGTGCGGTCGGGGGCGACGCGTACCTGAGCCGGGCGGTGGGCGAGGCGCTCCGCGAGGCCGAGGCGTCGGGCGTGCAACTCAACCCGCTGGAGGTGGCGCCGGGGCGGTATCGCTCGCTGGGCGCGCTCGGGCAGAACCCCCCGAGAGAAGTCGCGGGCGCTGACTACGAGAGCGCCATCGGCTCGGCGTTGTCGCACATCGATTCGGTGCGTCGGGCCATCGGCACGCAGTGGCCGTCGCACGACGCGCTGCGTCGCGTGTCGGCGGGCGTCGAGTCGCGGGGCGAGAGCCTCCCCGCGGAGATCGCGGGGATCCTCGCGGATCTGTCGAGCGAGGCGGGCGCGGACGCGGCCCGCGGGGTCTCGGCGCTGGTCGCGCTCGGGGGCGAGCCGGTCGGCCTCGCGTCGGCGCTCGAAGCGGTTGAGTCGGCGGCGGGCTCAGTCGCGGAAACAGGCGCTCCGGAGCAGGCGGCCTGGCTGCGGCGGGTACGCGTGTCGCCCCGCGCCGGCGGGGGGGATGCGAAGGCGTGGATGACGGCGGCGGTCGCCCGGGCCCGGGAGGTGGCGTTTCTCGGCGAAGAACTGCGCGGCGCGGCGGGCACGCTGCTGCCGCGCGTCGACCCGGCGTTGCTCGCCGAGGCGATGGGGTCGGCGGACGGATCGGACGCTGAGGGGGACCTCAGGGTGTGGCTCGCCGCGGTGAAGGACCCGGCGCTGCGGCTTCTCGATCCTGGTGAGGACCCGCGCGCGAGGTTCGCCTCGGGCGGGTCGGGTGAAGCGATCTCGACGCGGCTGGCGGAGGTTGCGGGCGGCGGCGAGATGAGCCCGGAGCTGCGGGCCCTCGCCGACCGGGCGGCCCGGTGGGCGGACGAGTTCCGGGCGATCCAGTCGCTCGCGTGGAACGAGGCGAACAGGCAGGAGATCGAGCAGGGTGTGGCGGCGCTCCTCGACGAGCGGACCGCGGTGCTCGTCGCGATCGACACCGTGGATCGTGAGCGGCGGCTGAAAGCCGAGACATATCTCGCCTCGCTCGGGGCCCGGGAACGACTGGGCGGATCGAGCGCGATCGATCGCGTCTGGATCGAGAAGCGGAACGCCCTGATCAACGCGTACGAGAAGACCGGCGACCTGGTCGGGTTGTTGCGGGGCGTCGACGCGGTCGTCGCGGCGGCCGAGTCGCTCGAGGCGGCGCTGCCGCCCCCCGCGGTCGATCTCGGGGCGTTCGGTGAGGCGGGCGAGCGGGTCGCGGGGCTGATTGCCGCCGAGCGGGAGCGGAGGCTCGAAAAGGCCGCCCGCGTCGCGATGGATGGGTCGGACTTCAGCGGCGAGGCGGAGGCGTTCGCGGCGTGGGCCGGCGGGCTCGAGGCCTCGGCCGAGATCTCGGGCGGGGCGAGCGCGGCGCTCGAACGGTGGGAGACCGCTGGTCTGCGTGAACTCGATACCGCGTGGCGGGGCACCTGGCTTGGGGGTGAGATCCCGCTGGCGCAGGTGGATCCGCGGGTGGGCGAGGTCGCGGCGGTGGTGGATGCGGAGGACCGTGCCTCGCTGGCGGGCGTCCTGACCTCCAAGGAAGCGGCGCCGGCGGCGCTGTTCGCGGCCTGGTCGGCGCTGGGCGACGCGGCATGGAACTGGCCCGCGGACGATCGGGAGCTGGCGATCGATGCCTCCGCGGCGGCGAGGCTGCGTGGGGCGGTTGGTCTGCTTGCCGAGGGGCGCAAGGATGAAGTTGCCGCGGTGATCACGGGCGGCGCCCGGGCGCGGTGGGAGCGGGCGGCACGCACGGCCGAGGATTGGTCGGCGTTCCGGGCGGTCGCGGGGGCCGCGCCCGAACTCGGGATCGACACCGCTTCGGTTGAACCAGCGCTGGGGTTCAACCTGATGGTCGCGGGCCTGCTGGAGCGGTGCGAGGCCGGGGCGGCCATCGATCCGGCGGCGATCCTCTCGGAGGCCGAGCGTTGGCTCGCCGCGGGTTCGTTCGTCGCGTCGCATGGTGAGGCCGCGGAGTGGCTTGGCACGCTGCGGGACGCGGTCTCCGGGAGGCGGGCGGCGGAGCCGGACTACCGGTCCATGGGCCCGGCCCGCGTGGGATGGGGCGTCACCCAGTTTGACTCGGGGCGGACACTGAAATTCACATGGACGGGCGAGGGCGGGCCGAGTGTGATCCTGGAGTTCCGGCTGGTCGACAACGGCCCGGCGGGGGCGTTCTATCTCTTGGAGACCGAGGTCCCCGCGTCCTATCTGTTCGACTTTGCGCTCAAGGGAGACCGAGCCTCGGCAACGCTCGCGGTGCTGGACCCGGATTGGGAGTCGCTCGGCGACACGAGGCCCGGCCCGAGAGTCTGGGAGTGGCGCACGCAGCGCGGGCAGCGCGGCGTGATGCTGAGCCGGTTCTGGACGAACCGAGCCCCGGCGGATCAGGCGGGCGATTACGCGGCCTCGCTCCGTGACGGCATCGGGACACCGACGGGCGATCACCCATTGCAGCGGATTTCCCCGGTGGCGGCCGCGACGCTGGCGGCGATGGCGGGCTGCCGGTTGCCGCTGGCGGGCGAATGGGCAGCGGCGTACGCGGCGCTGGGCAGCCCGGGCGCGAGCGATGCGAGCAACCTCCGCGACAGCGCGTTCGAAGCGCAGCGGGCGTTCGTGGGGTCCGGGTCGGTGGCGCGGGGTGTGACCTGGCCCGATGACGGGGCGTTCATTCCGGATGGGGCGACGATTCCCCGTGGTGTCGCCGCGACCTTCCGACCGTTGACCGATAGTTTCCTGTGGTTCTGTCCGGTTGGTCACGGGATCGACATTCCGTTCCGGCACCTCGTCGGCAATGTCGCCGAGTATGTGTTGGTGAGCGCCCCCGCGGCGTTGATGAGCGACCGGGGCGAACCGGCGGGGGCGCTCGCGCAGGTTTCGAGTGGGGGGTGGGGTGACGGGGTCGTCGGCGTGATCGGCGGGTCGGCGCTGTCGGCGCCGGAGCTCGGGCTGACCGAGGCGCACCCGGTGGATCCAGCGGCGGCGGGGAGCGGGTTCGCGGATGTCGGGTTCCGGCTTGCGTTCTCGTCGGGAGGGGAGGCGCCGCTGAGCGTTCGACTCGTGGCGCTGGCCCGGTCCGCGCCGTATTTGCGCGGGGTCGAGGCGGGTGATCGCTGATCGGGCCGTCCGCGGTCTGGTCGGGCAAGTGAATTTGTGCTAACCTTCTTGAAAGTCGGCGGTCTTCCTACCGCAGCGGGGAACAGCATGAGCGGGACAGCATTGAGCGGCCTTCCGATGACGCGGATCGCGATCGTGTGCGCCATGGCGCCGACGCTGGCGGTCGGGGCCGCGCACGGCGAGGAGTCGACCGTCTTCCCGGTGGGCAAGGTGGAGATCCGGTACGCCGGGCGATCGCGCGAGCTGGTGCCCGTCGGCGATCTGATGTCGGCCTCGGTGCGGTTCGCGAGGCGTCCCGGGGGCGAGCTTTCCGCGCCGAGCGAGGGGGCGGCCAGCGTGGAGATCGCGCTTCGGTCTTTCGACGGCTCCCGGACCGAGCGTGTGGACGCGAGCGGCATCCGTTCAATGCTCGAGGCCGTGCGTGACGAGGTACACCGTCGTACTGGATTCGGGGTCTATGTCGTTCCGGATCCTGATCAGATCGCGCTTCGGGGCGACGGGATCGACTACCGGGCCGGCGGGTCGGCGTTGACGATTGTGATTTATACCTCGGGTCGCATGGCGGCCGCGTCGTCGGTGAAGGACGAAGCGCCCCCGCCGGTGCCGCCGAAGGAGGACGCCGCCGCCGCGGCACCAGCGCCCGCTGCGGCCCCGCGGCCGAGCGAGGAACCCCGCGAGCCCGCGCCGGTCCGCGCGGTTGCCGCGCAACCAAAGGAGCCGGCCCCCGCCGCGGCGAAGGAAGAGCCCCGCGCAGCCCCGGCTCCCGCGGCGGCGGTGACGAAGGCTCCAGAGGAGGCGCCCGCCGCCTCGGAAGAAGCGGTCGCTGCGGCGGCCGCCGCGCGTACCCCGGCTCCCGCTCCCGCTCCTGCCCCCGCCCCCGCACCGAGGCCGCGGCGCTTGCCGGTTGATGTGGTCAAGCCCGCCGAGGTGCCGCTCAGCCAGACGGCGCTCGATGCCGCGGTGGACGGTGAGACGCCGATCAGCATGACGGGGTTCGAGTACATGTACGCCAGGCCGCACCCGGACCTGCCCTCGTTCGAGAGCATCGGGGACGCGACGGTGCGTCTTGTGCGGACGCCCGGTGGGTTGGTCGCCCGGGCCGACGAGGGGAGCCTGGTGCGGCTGGGCGACCTCGGGGCGGATGGGCCCGCGAACCTGTATCGGTCGGCGGTCAACGCGTGCATGTTGGCGATCGTGAACTGGTTCGGGGAGCAGTCCGTCGCGGGCGTTTATGTGGTGCCCGACTTCGACCGGGGCCTGGAGATGTTCCAGGACGGAGAACTGGACGATTTTCGCGATCAGTTCGGCCTGACGATCTTCCCGATTCGGATCTACTCGGCCCAGGTCTCGCGTGTGAAGACAATCGCCTCGGGCGACCGCGTGGCGACGGAAGACCGGCTCAACAGCAAGGTCCACGCCCGCATCGCCGCCGACTCCCCGCTCCAGCCGTACGCGGGCGAGGGGGCGAGGTCGGACCTTCTGCGGCTCGAGCCGCTGAATACCTACGCGTACCGGTTGAGCCGGCATCCGGGGCGTCGGGTGGATGTCGCGGTGGCGGATGCACGCGACCCTTCGAACCCGGACACGCTGGGCGACGCGGAGGTGCAGTACCTTGTGCAGGAAATCAAGCCCTGGACGGTGTACTTCCAGCTGTCCAACACGGGCACGGAGGAGACCAACGAGTGGCGTGAGCGGTTCGGGTTCGTCCACAACCAGTTGTTCGGTTTCGATGACATCTTGACGGTGGACTACATCACCGCGGACTTCCGCGACAGCCACGCGTTGCTCGCGTCGTACAACATCCCGCTGAACACCGAGGGCACGGTCCGGCTGAACATGAACGGCGGGTGGACGCGGTACAAGGCGTCTGATGTCGGCGTGCAGGACGAGAGTTTCTCGGGTGAGAGCTTCTTCGGGGGCGCGGAACTCTCGGTCAACATCTTCCAACGCGATGACTTCTTCATCGACGCCTACGGCGGGGCCCGGTACCACGACATCGAGGTCGTGAACGAGGGGCTGACCGACGGGGTCGGCCGCGACCAGATCATGGTCGCCGAGGCGGGCCTCCGGGCCGAGCGGCGGCGGGCGGAGTATCAGTTCGGGGCGGATGTCGGGCTGGGCGTCTCGCTCAACGACATCTCGGGGGCCGACAAGGCCGAGCTCGAGCGGCTCGGTCGGCTCGACCCCGACGAGGACTGGACGGTGCTGACCTGGGGGTCCGACCTGAGTTTCTACCTCGACGGAGTGGGGGAGTGGAACCCGCGGCCGTCGCCCCTCGTTCACGAGCTGGCATTCCGGTTCAGCGGGCAGTACGCCTTCAACAACCGCTTCATCCCGAACGAGGAGATCGTCGGGGGCGGGTTGTACACGGTCCGGGGATATCCGGAATCGGCGGTCGCGGGCGACACCGGGGTGTTCGGGAGCGTCGAGTACCGGTTCCATCTGCCTCGTGCGCTGCCGGACGATTCGACGCCGCCCAGCGCGTTCGGCAAGCCGTTCCGCGTGGCCCCCGACGGGGCGGGCGGCAGGCCCGATTGGGACCTGGTGCTGAAGGCGTTCTTCGATGTCGGGCGGATCATCAACAGCCAGCGGCTGGGGTTCGAGCGTGACGAGACGCTGATGAGCACCGGTCTGGGCGCGGAGTTGGTGATCGCCAACAACCTGAGTTTCCGGACCGACTGGGGCATCGTATTGGACGAGACAGGCTCCGATACCCCGCAGGCGGTGTCGGTTGGTTCGCAGCGTTGGAACTTTGTCTTCACCGTTCTCTATTGAGAGCGGCGGGTTTGGGGTAGATTGAGATCACGAGGCGGACCCCCGATCCCGGGGTGGTCCGCCGCCGTAAAGAACGCTGCCGGGTGGATCGCAGAGTCAAGTGAAGAGAAGAACCGAGGGAACTCCGATGTTGCACCGCTCCCCGAAGAACCGTGGCGTCAAGGGTCTCCGGAACACGCGTGGCTCGGCCGCGCCGTCCGGGGCACGCCGTTTGATCACCGCGGGTGTCCTCGCCGGGCTCACGAGTGTCCCCGCCCTCGCCGGGCCGCAGGGCGAGCAGGTGGTGCACGGGTCCGCGAACTTCCAGCGGAACGGGAATCAGACCACGATCAAGACCAGCCACCGGGCGATCATCAATTATCAGTCGTTCAACCTGGGCAGCGCCGAGTCGGTGCGGTTCGTGCAGCCCAACGCGTCCTCCAAGGTGCTCAACCGGATCCAGAGCGGGATGCCCTCGACGCTGGACGGGGCGATCTACGCGAACGGCAATGTCTACTTCGTGAACCCCGCGGGCATCTACTTCGGGGCCAACGCGGTGGTCAATGTCGGCGGGATCTTCGCCGCCGCGGGCAGCATCTCCAACGAGGACTTCCTGAACAATGTGAACCGGTTCACGGACCTCGGGGGCGAGGTCGTCAACCGGGGCGTGATCAACGCGTCGAGCGAGGTCCACCTGATCGGGCGGCGGGTCGCCAACTTCGGGCGGATCGTCAGCCCCGACGGGCTCATCACGATGACCGCCGGCGACGATGTCCTCCTCGGCAAGCGTGACGGGCGGGTCTTCGCCCGGATCACCGGGGACGCGGGCGCGAACGGCGCGACCGGCGTCGAGAACCACGGCGTGGTCGACGCGGGCTCGGGGCGGGTCATCGCCGGCGTGGGCGACCACTTCGCCCTGGCGCTGTTCGACTCGTCTTCGATCCGGGGCGGCTCGGTCAGCGTCGCCGGCGGGGCCAACAGCACCGTCCGCGTGAGCGGGGACATCGACGCCTCCAACGCGGCGGGCCGCGGGGGCGAGATCGAGGTGCTGGGCGGGCGGGTCGCGCTCGAGGGCGCGACGCTCGACGCGAGCGGGTCGACCCGGGGCGGCACGATCCATGTCGGCGGCGACTTCCAGGGCAAGGGCGACCGGCTGGCGTCGGAGATCACCTTCGTCGACGCGGGCAGCACGCTGCGCGTCGACGCGACGCGGTCGGGCACCGCGGGCCGGGCGATCGTCTGGTCCGACGGGGCGACCGGGTTCTACGGGCATGTCAGCGCGAAGGGCGCCCGCAAGGGCGGGTTCTCCGAGGTCTCGGGCAAGGAGTACCTCGACTTCGGCGGCACCTTCGACCTGCGCGGCGCGCTCGGCAACGGCACGCTGCTGCTCGACCCGAAGAACATCCAGATCCTCGCCAACGGGACGGCGGGCACCTCGACCAACGCGGCGGACTTCAGCGATTTCACGGTCAACGCCGGCGCGACCTCGACGATCGACGCCGATGTGCTGACCAACTGGCTCAACGGCGGCTTCGGCGCGGAGATCATCCTCCAGGCCAACAACGACATCATGTTCATGGGCGGCGCGATCGTCGCGCAGAACGCGGGCAGCGATGTCGATCTGAATCTCCAGGCCGGTCGGAACATCCTGTTCTTGAACGGCTCGGTGCTGAGCCTCGACGCGGGCAACCTGATCGCCGCGACCAACCTCACCGGCCTCGACGCGGCCAACCGCGACGCGGGGCAGGGCATTTTCGCGGTGCTGAACGGCGCGTCGGTGACGAGCGTGAGCGGCTCGATCGCGGTCACGGTCGACCCGACGAACGCGGGCGCGTTCAACCCGGGCCCGATCGCGATCCTCGGCGGGTTCAATGCGCCGACCATCACGCTGACCTCCACCAACGCGACCAAGGGCGTCGTGGCGATCGTGGGCGATCAGGACGCCGTCAACCTGGCGCTCGGATCAAACCTGACCATCGACGCGGGGCTCGCGGCCGTCTTCCTCTCGAACGGGAACGATGTCTGGTCGTTCGACGCGCTCGATGTCGAGGCGGCCCAGATCGTGTTCGACAACCAGGCGACGGGCGTGACGGCGACCGGCGCGGGCGGGCTGACCTTCACCTCGGCCGGCACGGGCCTGTTCACCCAGACCACCGGGGCGTTCACCTTCACGGGCCCGACGACGCTGCTCGCGAGCTACGACTCGGCCGGGGCGGCGGTCTTCGCCGGCACGGTGAACCTGGGCGGGAACATCAACGCGAACGGGGATATCACCTTCCAGCAGGCCGTCGCGCTGGGCGGCGCCCGCACGATCACGCTCGACGACCCCGACGCCTCGGGCGACCTGGTCGACTTCCAGGGCGCGGTGACGGGCAATTTCCTCAGTTCGCTGACGCTCAACCTCAACGCGGGCGGCGCGACCTTCCAGGGACAGGTCGGCACCAACGCCAACGCGATCGGCGACATCGTCGTCAACAACCTAGGCGAGACGCTCGACTTCCGGGCCGATGTCTTCGCCGATTCGCTGACCTCAACCAGCGGCGCGGGCGGGATCATCCTCGGCGGGTCCCTCGTTGACCTTCGCGGCGTCAGCGCCGACGCGGTCAACTCGCTCAACCTCGTCGCGGACAACGCGGCGATGATCGACCTTCGCGGCAACATCACCTCCGCCGCCAATGTCAACTTCGGCTCGGCGGTTGTCCTTCAGAACGGCGGCACCAAGACCATAACCCTGAGCAACGGCGGCCTGGTGACCTTCGGCGACACGCTGAACGCCGACGCCGGCGAGAATCTCACGCTCAACCTCAACGGCGGCGGCGCGACCTTCGTCGGGCAGATCGGCACCAACGCGGACCCGTTCGGCGAACTCGTGATCAACGGTCTCGGCGGCACGCTGGACCTGCAGTCCGATGTCATCGCCGACGCGGTCGGGTCGGGCAGCGGCGGGCGCATCATCCTCGGCGGGAACCTGGATCTCCGGGGCCTGCTCGGCGCGCAGCCGTTCTCGCTCAACCTGCTCGCTTCGAACGCCCAGGTGATCGAAGTCCACGGGGACATCACGGCCGCGGGCGGCGTCCTCTTCGCGTCGCGGACCCAGCTGTTCGGCGGCGGGACGCGGACGATCACGATCGGCAATGGCTCGGAGCTCCAGTTCGGCAACTTTCTGTGGGCCAACGCCGGCGAGAATCTCACCGTCAATCTGAACGGCGGCGGGGCGAGTTTCGGCGGCGATGTCGGCCTCGCGGGGGCCCTGGGCGATATTCTCTTCAACGGTCTCGGGACGACGCTCGAGTTCAGCGGGTCCGTGCTCGCAAACTCGATGACCTCGACCAGCGGCGCGGGCACGATCAACCTGGGTGACGGCGACGATGTGTTCACCTTCACCGGCGCCAACGGCGCGGGCAACGCGCTGGAACTGACCGCGTCCAACAACACGATCAACCTCCGCGGCGATGTCACGGCGCAGCTCGCCAACGCCGCGGTCCGGATGAACAGCAACCTGAGCGTCACCGGCGTTCGGACGATCACGACCAACAACGGGCTGATCGATCTCGCCTCGGTGTTGCTCGACGCCTCGGCGGCGAACACCGCTCTTACGCTGCTCTCGAACGGCGGCGAGATCCGCGTCGCGGACGGCGCCGGCGAGAGCATCCGCCGCGATCTCGGCGGGCTCAACCAGGCCTCGTTCACCGCGACCTCCACCGGCGGGAACATCACGCTGGGCGTGACGGGCGACACCGCCTCCCTCTCGCTGCTCAACGCGGACGCCGCCGCGGGCACGGTGACCTACCTCGGCAACCGCTACTTCGCCGAGCAGATCCTGCTGACCGGCTCGTCGCACAACCTGCCCGACGCGGATGTTGTGTTCGGCGATCTCGCCGGCACGACGAGCGTGGTCGACCAGATCACCTTCGCGGGCGGCAACCTCCAGGTGGTTGGCGGGCGGACCGTCTCGCTGAACGCTCTCGACGCGGGCGGCAACGGCAATGTCAGCCTGTTCGGGGCCCGGGCGACGGGCGCGAACGCGGTCCTCAACCTCGGCGCGACCAACCTTGTCACGCTCGGCACGGGCGACACGGTCGGCAACGGCGTCCGTTTCGGGCGGGTGAATGTCGCCTCGCGAGATGTCGACATCCAGAACTCGATCTTCGCCGACGGGCTGTTCCTCAACCCGATCACCGACATCCTCAACTTCGGCGGCGGCGCGGGCGACATGGTCGTCGACGCGGGCGAGATCGCCCTGCTCAACGCCGGGTCGATCGGCACGCTCTTCCTGGGCCACGACGACCGCGCGACCTTCAACACCTACGCCGGCACGACCAACCTCTTCGGCGGCACGCCGGTCAACGGCAACCTCGAGGTCTACGGCAACACCTTCGTGACCGGCATTTTCAACCCCGCCACCGGGCGCATCGAACTCTTCGGGCCCACCACGCTCAACGCGAACGCGGGTATCCAGACCTCGGCCGCCAACCAGGGCATCCTCTTCTACAGCGGCCTGACCACCAACGCGAACGGCACGCTGAATACCAACAACGGGGCGGTCTCGTTCGTGAACCTGATCCCGGGCCCCGGGCTCCAGACGGCGTCCATCAACGCCGGCGGCGCGGGCGCCGGGCTCACGATCAACTCCGGCACCGCCAGGACGACCCTGCACGATGTCGGCGACCTCGCGGCCCTCGCGAACCTGAACATCTCGGCCGGGCAGATCTTCTTCCAGGGCGGCGTGCACAACGCGGGGGCTCAGGTCTACACCTCCGACGAGTACCGCATCCTGGGCGATATCAACAACCCTGTCGCGGCGAACTTCAACGGCGATACCGTGCTCTTCAACGACGCGGCGGGCGGGTCGGTCGCCCAGATCCGCATCGGCTCCGGGGTTGATGTCAACTTCAACCTCACCAACTCGTTCACCTCGAACGCCCACATCGTCCGCAACGCGGCGGCCAACGACCAGGATGTCCTGATCAACGCCGGCAACCAGATCCTCATCACGGCCGCGGTCGGCGTCGACAACGGCGGGGCGGACCGCGAGATCGGTTCGCTCACGCTGATCTCGAACCTGATCACGGTCGACGATGTCCTCACCCAGACCTTCCAGACCTACACCGGCGGCAACCAGATCTCCCTCACCGGCGATCGCTACCAGACCCTGACCGGCGCAACCATCGCCTTCAACGGCAGCGTCGTTCTGAACCCGCCGGCGCCCGCGATCGTGGCGGTCACCACCGCCAACGGCGGCACCGTCTTCTTCAACGGCGCCTCCGTCAACGGCAACGACAACACCCTCGCGGTGAACACGGGGGCAAACGGGACGATCAACTTCGCCCCGGGCATCGACATCAACAACGCGACGCAGCAGTACGCCGCGGGCAACTACAACTTCCTCGGCTCGGCGACGCTCTCGAGCGATCAGCCGATCGCGTCCATCGTCTTCCAGGGCGGCAACCTGAACCTCCAGGGGGGCCTGCTCTCCGTGCAGACCGTGGGCGCCAACGCCGACATCGCCCTCGGCTCGCTGGTCAACCTCAACGGCTTCAACCTCGACGCCTTCGCCACGGGCGCGGGCGGCGATGTCACGCTCCCCGTGCTCGTCTCGAACGGCGGCGAGATCGTCCGCGTCCGTGCCAACGGGGCCGCGACGCTGGCCGGCATCCAGAATGTCGGCGTCCAGTCGCTCGACCTCCGCAGCAACACGCTCGCGATCAACGGGGCGACGCTGGCGGACGATGTGCTGATCCGCGCGTTCGACGCCAACCGGGGCATCTCGGTGGGGCAGAACGCCGCCAACACGCTCAACATCTCCAACGCGACGCTGGCGAATCTCCGACCCGTCGCCGGGGGGGTCAACCTGCTCCAGATCGGCGAGACCGGGTACGCGGGTCAGATCACCATCGACAACGCGACCCTGAACCGCAACGCCAACTTCATCGCCGACGGCGCGAACGGGCGCATCCGCATCCAGGGCGGCGGCCTGAACGGCTTCGGCGGGTTCTCGACCCTGAACCTCACGGGTTCGGAGATCCAGCTCGGCGCGCTCGTCCAGAGCAACGCCGGGGCGATCGCGGCGAACTTCGACGGCCCGACCAACATCTTTGGCAACGCCTCCGTCCGGTCGCAGGGCGGGGATGTCACCTTCGCCGGGCCGATCAACGGGCTCGTGAACGGGCAGGGCAACCTCGAGGTGCTCTCCTCCGGCGGGCGGATCATCCTGCCGGCGACCGCGATCGGCCAGGCCCGGGCGCTCGGCTCGCTGACCCTCGCTGGCCCGCAGGTGCTCGACTTCAACCTGTTCGGCGCCAACACGACCGGGAATCAGCTCTATGTCACGGGCGTCGGCGGGCGGATGCTCCTCCAGCCCAACGCCGTCTTCGCGGCCGGTCCGGGCGCGAGCATCACCTTCGCGGGTGACGCCACCGCTCTGGGCAACCTGCTCGTCCAGGTGGCGGGCGCCGGAGCGGGCAACGCCATCGTCTTCTCGAATGACCTCATCGGCACGGGCGCGGCCGGGCAGCTCGTCACGCTGAACGCCGGGCAGAACGGCTCGGTCTCGCTCGCCTCGCTGGGCCTCCCGGGCGCCGAACTCGGCTCGGCGAACATCGCCGGCGGCGTGATCACGCTCGGCGGCGACGCGAGGCTCCTGGGTGATCTGACCCTCACCGCCCCGCAGATGTTCATCACGGGTGACCGGGTCCTCTCGGCCTCGACGATGAACCTGACCGGCGATCTCGACTCGCAGGGGAACGCTGCGAGCCTCACGCTCGAGGACGCGATCGCCACGCTCATCAACGGGCGCCTTGGCGGCAACTCACCGCTCGCCTCGTTCACCTCCTCCGACGCGGGCACGACCACCCTCCAGGGCGGCATCTTCGCCAACGGGCGGGTGCTCTTCCGCAACAATGTCCTCGTTCAGGGCCCGATGACCGTCCAGTCCTTCGGCGACACGGCCGCGGACGGCATCCGCTTCCTCGGCACCATCGACGGGGCCGCCGCCAACACCGGCGAGCTCACCCTGATCGTGGACCGCAGCAAGGGCCTGTTGATCAACGATCCGGTCGCCGGCGGCCTCAGGCCGGACGGGAACATCCCGCTGATCGAGCTCTTTGGCAGCGTAGGCGTGACCAACGCCCTCTCCAGCCTCGCCTTCAACTTCGGGCAGGATGTCAACGGTGCCGCCGTGGACGGCCGGGACTTCGTCCCCGCCAACGCGACGATCATCCTGGGCGACCGGGACGCGTTCCTGGCCAACGGAGCCCGGACGAATTTCACCCTCAACACGGACCGCCTGCTCATGGGCGCTCGCGAGAAGCTGCTGACCCTGGGCAGCCTCAAGGCCTCCGGCTCGGTCGCCCGCCTGAGCGATATGGCCGCTCTCGACGATCTGCTCGTCGGGTTCGGCTCGGTCGAGATCCTGCTCCGCGAGTCCGGCACCATCTTCGACCCGACCACGCTGCTGACCGCCGAGGATGTGGCCACCGACTTCGTCGCCGGCGGCAACATCGACTTCGGCACCATCACCGTGCTGACCCCGCTCGTGGACGGCGCCGCCGCGCCCGAGTTCAGCCTCCCGGGCGGCGACCCGAGGGTCCTCTCCAACGCCGGGTTCTTCCTGTTCAAGGCCCTGGACGAGGATGTCGCCAACCTGATCAACAGCAACGGCGTCCTGCTCGACCCGCGTGCGGACGGCCCCTCGAACACCAATGTTGCCGAGGCCCTCGCGGGCGCCACCCCCCGGCAGAGCCAGGCAGAGGCGGTCGCCGTCGACTCCTCGCTCAGCCAGTCGACCGTGGACGCGTTGGCGAGTCTCAACATCGCCATCAAGACCCCCGCCGACGGCGGCTACCTGCTCGACCTGCTCGAAACCGGGCAGCCGATCGTGGACACGGCCTCCGTCGCCCGGGTCTCGCAGCGTCGCCTCGAGCGCGACCTGCTTCAGAACCTCGCCGACCAGTACAACGAGACCTTCCTCATCCGCGAGGTCAACGCGGCCGGCGAGACCGTGGTCGTCGACACCCGCCGCGATCAGATCCGCGGCGTCCTCCAGGAGGCCGTGGCGGCCTACACCCCCGCCGACGGCGACCTCACCGCCGACGGGCTGCTCGCCTTCCTCCGCCAGGGCGGGGAGACGCAGGCCCAGGCGATGTCCGAGATCGACCGGCTCCGCCAGATCGTCGCGGGCGCCCGCAACCTCGGGCTCACCGAGCGCGAGATCCTCAGCGTCAAGTCGGCCCTCACAAGCCAGAGCCGCCCCGAGAACCTCACCACCTCGGTCTTCGGCGAACTGATCGAGCCCGATCAGGCCGTCCTGCTCGGCGTGCGGTAACCCCGGGCGGGCCTCGGAATCCCGGGTCGGTTCAGGATCCCCGTCCCGCGTCGCACGCGGGTCGGGTATCCTGTTTCCACCGAGAGGAGCCCCCGCCGTGGCCACCATCGATATCGACAAACTGCTCAGCGAGATCTCACCCGACGAGCCCTGCGGCCCGGATCTCGAGTACGACGCCGAGTTCATCGCCCTTCTCGCGGACGCGGAGGGCAAGCGGCCCGTCTACACCGCCGACGGCAAGCTCGAACGGGAAGGCGAGGAGCCGGACTGGCGGGATATCCGCAACCGCTGCATCGACATGTTCGGCAGAACGATCGACCTGCGGGTCGCGATGGTCCTGGCCAACGCGCTGCTCTGCAGCGCCGGGGTGCCCGGCCTGCGGGACGGCCTCGGTCTGATCCACGCCCTGCTCGAGCGCCACTGGGATTCGTTCCACCCACGCCTCGACCCCGACGACGACAACGACCCGCTGATGCGGATGAACCTGATCGCCGCCTTCGCCGTGCCTATCGGCGCCGACGGCGACCCGAGGCGCTTCCAGCAGAGGCTCCGCGAGGTCCCGCTCGCCGAGTCCCGGCAGTTGGGGCGGTTCGGGCTGAGAGACCTGCTGATCGCGGCCGGCGAACTTCCCCCCGCTCCCGGCGTCGATCCGGTCAATGAGGCTCTGCTCGAGGCCGCGTTCAGGGACACGGACGGCGAGGCCCTGAAGGAGGCGGGCAAGGCAGCGGAGGAATGCGTCTCGATTTCAAAGGCCATCGACCAGTGGTTGACCACCAAGGTCGGGGCGTCGCGGGCGTGCGACCTCGACCCCTGGCACGCCCAGGTCTCCGATCTGAACAAGCGGCTCTCGGCCCGCGTCGCGGCTCGCTTCCCCGGCGAGGCTGTTCGCGCGGCCGACGACGCCCCCGCAGCGGCGGGCGGCGGTGGTGGGGCGGCGACCAGCACCCCCGGGAGTCCGCTTTCGGGGGTCATCTCGTCGCGGGACGATGTGCTGCGGGCCCTGAATAAGGTGCTCGATTACTACGCCCAGTACGAGCCGTCGAGCCCGGTGCCGCTGCTGATCCGCCGCGCCCAACGCCTCGCCACCATGGCGTTCGTCGACATCATCAAGGACCTCTCCCCGAACGCGTTGGACCAGGTCCGCCTGATCGGCGGGGAAGAGTCCATGAACGCCGCAGCGGCCGCCCCATCGGCGGGGCGGGCGACCGAGGCCCCCGCGGAATCGACCCGTTCGGGAGACGAACCGATCCGCCTCGGGGCCGATTTCAACCGGCGATAGTTCCGCCCCGGGGCGGCGGGTCGGCGAAAACCCCCGGCAACACGCGCCCGAACCTGCTATCTTGCGGATATCCCGACTCTGTTCGGGAGCGTGTGATTCCGCGCC
Source organism: Phycisphaerales bacterium (assembly GCA_036732005.1). GTDB lineage: Bacteria > Planctomycetota > Phycisphaerae > Phycisphaerales > UBA1924 > UBA1926. Next base: position 108,647 of record DAINDF010000001.1, on the reverse strand, counting down.
GTCGTGTTCACCGGCGTGACGAGTGGGGCCGTGCGTGGTCACGGCTGTTGAAGGGAGCGGCCCATGGCCAAGGCAAGCAGTCAGAAGTTCATCGCGCGCAACAGGGCGCCGCGTGTGCAGATCGAGTATGACCTGGAGCTGTACGGCGCGGAGAAGAAGGTCAATCTCCCGTTCGTCATGGGGGTGATGGCCGATCTGTCCGGCAACCCCTCCGACCCGCTCGCGCCGGTGTCGGACCGCAAGTTCCTCGAGATCGACATCGATAACTTCGATGAGCGTCTCAAGAGCGCCAAGCCCCGCGTGGCGTTCCAGGTGCCCAACACGCTCACCGGCGAGGGCAACCTCTCGCTTGATCTGACCTTTGAGAGCATGGACGACTTCTCCCCGGCGGCCGTCGCCCGCAAGGTCGATGCGCTCAACAAACTGCTGACCGCGCGCGAGCAGCTGAGCAACCTGCTCGCCTACATGGACGGGAAGTCGGACGCGGAAGAGCTCATCCGCAAGGCGTTGAAAGACCCGAACCTGCTGCAGGCGCTCACCAGCGGCGGCGGCAAGGACGCGGAAGGGGGAGAGTAATCCATGGCGGACATGAATCCTGAAGCCCAGAGCTCGGCCCAGACCCTCGAAGTCGGCGAGTTCTCCGCGCTGCTCGAGAAGAACTTCAAGCCCAAGAGCGATCGCCAGAAGGAGGCCATCGCCGAGGGCGTGCGGACCCTCGCCCAGCAGGCCCTGGCCGACACGGCGCTCGTCAGCGACGACGCGGTCAAGTCGATCGAGGCGCTGATCGCCGAGCTCGACCGCAAGCTCACCGAGCAGGTCAACCTCATCCTGCATCACCAGGACTTCCAGGCCCTCGAGGGCACCTGGCGCGGGCTGCACCATCTCGTCACGAACACCGAGACGGACGAGACGCTGAAGATCCGCGTCCTGAACATCTCGAAGAAGGACCTCGGCAAAACGCTCAAGAAGTTCAAGGGCGCCGCCTGGGACCAGAGCCCGCTGTTCAAGAAGATCTACGAGGAGGAATACGGCGCCCCGGGCGGCGCGCCCTACGGCTGCCTCGTCGGCGACTACCACTTCGACCACACCCCGCCCGATGTCGAGATCCTCAGCGGCATGGCCCAGGTCGCGGCCGCGGCCCACGCCCCGTTCATTGCCGGCGCCGATCCGGGCGTCATGAACATGGACTCGTGGCAGGAACTCGCCAACCCGCGTGACCTCACCAAGATCTTCGGCACCGCCGAGTACGCCTCGTGGCGCTCCCTCCGCGAGAGCGACGACGCCAAGTACATCGGCCTGGCGATGCCCCGCTTCCTCAGCCGTATCCCCTATGGGTCGAAGACCAACCCGGTCGACGAGTTCGCGTTCGAGGAAGACACCGAGGGTGCCGACCACGGCAAATACACCTGGTCGAACTCGGCGTACGCGATGGGCGTCAACATCACCCGGGCGTTCAAGCAGTACGGGTGGTGCACGCGGATCCGCGGCGTCGAGTCCGGCGGCATGGTCGAGGGGCTCCCCGTCCACACTTTCCCGACCGACGACGGCGGCGTGGACATGAAGTGCCCCACCGAGATTGCGATCACCGACCGCCGCGAGGCCGAGCTCGCCAAGAACGGGTTCATGCCCCTCAGCCACTGGAAGAACACGGACTACGCCGTCTTCGTCGGGGCCCAGAGCCTCCACAAGCCGGCGGAGTACGACGACCCGGACGCGACCGCCAACGCCAACCTCGGCGCCAGGCTGCCGTACCTGTTCTCGACCTGTCGGTTCGCCCACTATCTCAAGTGCATCGTGCGGGACAAGATCGGCTCGTTCAAGGAGCGCGCCGACATGGAGCGCTGGCTCAACAACTGGATCATGCAGTATGTCGAGCCGGACCCCGCCAACGCCTCCGAGGAGGCCAAGGCCCGCCGCCCCCTCGCGGCCGCCGAGGTCATCGTCGAGGAGGTCGAGGGCAATCCGGGCTATTACTCGTCGAAGTTCTTCCTCAGGCCGCACTACCAGTTGGAGGGCCTCACGGTCTCGCTCCGCCTGGTCAGCAAGCTGCCGAGCCAGAAGGGCGGGTAAATCGTTCGGAAATTGATTGGGCGATGGTTCTGAACTTTCCGCGCGTCGATCCGTTACCGGAGGGCCGGAATCTCGCTTGAAGTGTGAAGCGGTCAATCACGGGGTCGAATCAGGCCCCACCGAACTCAACGACGGCCGGTTCCGGCCGGGGAGATGAACATGTCATTCGACGGATTCGTCAAGATTCAGGGCATCAAGGGCGACAGCACCGACAGCAAGCACAAGGACTGGATCGAGATCCAGGCGTTCAGCCACTCGGTCAATCAGATGACCGGCGGGGCTTCCAGCGCCCAGGGCACCCACTCCGGCGGCCGGGCCGACCACAACGACTTCAATGTTGTCAAGAAGCTCGACAGCGCCAGCCCCGCCCTCTTCCTGCACTGCTGCTCGGCCAAGCCGATCCCCGAGATCGTCATCGAGATGTGCCGCGCGATGGGCGAGAAGACCGTGTTCATGAAGTACACACTCAAGGACTCGATCGTCTCCGCGGTCCGCCCCTCCGGGTCGACCGAGGGTCAGGACCTGATCCCGCTCGAAGAGGTCTCCTTCCGCTACGGCGAGATCCACCTCGAGTACACCCCGACCGACCCCCGCGGCGGCGGCAAGACCGGGCCCGGCATCCAGGCCGCCTGGAGCACCCTCGAGGACAAGCCGATCTGACCCGCATCGGACGGGGTCGGCCTCCGCCGCCCCATCTCAACGCGACAGTCTGGTACAGTGTCGGGGCGGGGCCGCCGGGCTCCGCCCCGTTCTTTGCGCGATCCGTCCGGGGCGCTCCCGCGGCGGTGGGGAGGGGTGGCATGCAGGCCGAGCAACTGATCAAGGAAGGCCGTTTGGCCGACGCCCTCAAGGCGCTCCAGGACGCGGTCCGCAACGACCCGTCAAACGCGTCCTACCGGAACTTCCTCTACCAGCTCCTCTGCGTCCTGGGAGACTGGGACCGCGCTCTGACGCAGATCAATGTCGTGGGCGACCTCGACCCCAAGAACCTCCTGATCGTCGAGTACTACCGCAACGCGATCCGCTGTGAGGTGTTCCGCCGCGAGGTCTTCGCCGGCAAGCGGACGCCGCTGATGCTCGGCGAGCCCCCGGCCTGGATCGGGGATCTCGTGCAGGCCCAGGCCTGCCTCGCGCGCGGCGAGCCCGCCGCCGCCGCCGCGCTCCGAGATCGGGCCTTCGAAGCGGCCCCCGAGATCTCCGGGACAGTTGACGGGCGGCCGATCTCCTGGCTCGCCGACACCGATCACCGCCTCGGCCCGGTGCTCGAGGTCATCATTCAGGGCAAGTACTACTGGGTGCCGTTCGAGCGCATCGCCTCGATCCGCCTGGAGGCCCCCGGCTCACTCCGGGACACGGTCTGGGCCCAGGCCGAGTTCGTGTGGTCCAACGAGGGCAAGGCGGTCGGCCTGGTCCCGGTTCGCTACCCCGGCACACCCGAGTCGGGCTCGGATCAGGCCCGGCTTGCCCGCGTCACCGAATACGAGGAGCTCGGCGAGGACTACACGGTCGGCGTCGGGCAGCGGATGTGGTTCAGCGACGCGGGCGAGCACCCGATCCTGGAGACCCGGGTGATCGCGCTCAACACAACGCAGGGCGGCGAGAAGGGCGGGTCCGGTGCCTGAACTCACCCCGACCGACCGCCTCCAGCCGTGCCTGCTCGATCGCCTGACCGACGACGAGCCCGAGAAGGGCGTCGAGAGCCGGGAGCGTCGGGTCTTCAATTCCAGGCAACTCCGCCAGGCCGTCCTGCGTGACCTGAACTGGCTGCTGAACACACCCCAGCGCATCGGGCCCGAGCAGGAGAACGAATCGCCCCATGTGTTTTCGAGCGTGCTCAACTACGGGGTGCCCGATCTCTGCGGGCTCACCGCGGGTGGCATCGATGTTGTCCGGCTCGAAAAGACGGTCTCCCGCGCGATCCGCGCGTTCGAGCCGAGGATCCGGCCCGGCACGCTCCGGGTCGTGGCCCGGCTCAACGAATCGGAGATGTCCGGGAACGCCCTCGTCTTCGAGGTGCGGGGCGATCTCTGGGCCCAGCCCGTCCCCGAGCCGCTGTTCCTCAAGTCAGAGGTGAACCTGGAGACGGGCCAGTACGCTCTCGAAGAGATGTCGAAGGGCTGAACGCCCGGCAGGGATCCCGCGAACGGACGAGCAAGACATGGACCAGAGGCTCCGAGGCTATTACGAACGGGAACTGCGGCACATCCGCGAGACGGCCGCCGAGTTCGCACGCGAGTACCCCAAGATCGCCGGGCGACTCGCGCTCGACGAGTTCGAGTGCGCCGATCCCTATGTCGAGCGGCTTCTCGAGGGCTTTGCCTTTCTGACCGCCCGCGTGCAGCTCAAGCTCGACGCGGAGTTCCCCCGGTTCACACAGCACATGCTCGAGGCGGTCTACCCGCAGTACCTCTCCCCGATGCCCTCCATGTGCATCGTGCAGATCAGGCCCGACCTCGAAGACTCGGGGCTCGCCAGCGGGTTCACGGTCCCCCGGGGCACCGCGCTGCGGAGCACCATCAGCCGGCACGACCAGACCGCCTGCGAGTATCGCACGGCCCACGAGGTCACCCTCGCCCCGCTCGAGCTCGTCGACGCCCAGTACCACGATCGCGACCTGCTCTCCCTGGAATTGCCCAGGGACATCAAGCCCGCCGCGGTCATCCGCCTCCGCCTGCGTGCGACCGCGGGGCTGATGCTCAACGAGATCGAGACCGATCGCCTCGCGCTCCACTTCAGGGGGTCCGAGGGGCTCCCCTTCAAGATCTACGAACGCCTCGTCGCGCACACAGGGGCCATCCTCGCCCGCCCCACGACGCGGCCGGCGCCCTGGACCGAACGCCTCGACCCGAAGACCTCGCTCCGCCAGATGGGGTTCGGCAACGACGAGGCCCTCCTCCCCGTCGGGCCGCGCTCGTTCCAGGGGTACCGCCATCTCCAGGAGTACTTCACCTTCCCCGAGCGGTTCCTGTTTGTCGAGGTCTCCGGGCTCCGGGCCGTCTTCGAGCGGCTCAAGACGCCCACCATCGAATTGCTGTTCGCGCTCGACGAGGGGGATCCCGAGTTGGAGCAGGCGCTCGACGCGAAGTCGTTCGCCCTCCATTGCACGCCCGCGATCAACCTCTTCCCGAAGCGATGCGACCGCATCCATGTCTCCGACAGATTCAGCGAGTTCCACCTCGTCCCGGACCGCACGCGCCCCTTGGATTACGAGGTCTACGACATCGTCGATGTCACCGGCATCGGCGGGCATGTCGACGACGAACGCGTTTTCCGCCCCTTCTACAAGGCGAGCGACCTCGACGAGGAAACCGGCGACGGCGGCGCCTTCGTCGACACCTCACGCGTCCCGCGCACGCTCACGGACCGTGAGCGCCGGTCCGGCCGCCGGTCCAGCTATCCGGGCAGCGAGGTCTACCTCCGCCTCGTCGACGCGTCGGCCGCCCCGTACCGCTCCGACCTCCGCCAACTCGCGGTCACGACCCGCTGCACCAACCGCGACCTGCCGCTCCGTATGCCCGTGGGCGAGGGGCGGACCGATTTCTCCATGGACATCGGCGGCGCGGTCGAGGCGATCCGGTGCCTCGGGAAGCCGACCCCCCCCCGGCCCTCGTTCATCGAGGGCGAGGTGCTCTGGAGGCTCATCAGCCACCTCTCGCTGAACTACCTCTCGCTGGCCGACGCCGAGCGGTCCTTCGGGTCGGACTTCACCGACCCCAGCCTCTCCGGCGCCGCCGCGATGCGGGACCTGCTCAAGATCTACGGCAACCTCGCCGAGGCGCACACCCGAAAACAGATCGAGGGCCTCCGCGGCATCACCAGCAGGCCGGTCACCCGCCGAGCACCGACCAAGGGGCCCATCACCTTCGCCCGGGGGCTCCAGGTCACGCTCCGTTTCGAGGAGCACGATTTCGAGGGCGCGAGCTGCTTCCTGCTCGGCGCGGTGCTCGAGCGGTTCTTTGCCAAGTATGTCTCGATCAACTCGTTCACCGAGACGATCGTCGAGACGCGTGAGCGTGGGGAGATCATGCGATGGCCGACCCGGATCGGAACGCGACATACGCTCTGATCCTCCGCCTGATGGAGAAGCCGTACGCGTACGACTTCTTCGCCGCGGTGCGCAGGCTTGAGTGCGCCAAGGCCGCCGGGAGCCGCATCGGCGCGTCGCTGCGCCTGCGTGACGACCCCGTCCGGTTCGCCCAGGAGCCCTCGCTCGCCTTCGCCTCCTCCACGGTGCAGGCCTACGCCCCGGGCCGCCGCGGGCAGCCCGACCGGATGAGCGTCAATTTCCTCGGGCTGTTCGGCCCCAACGGCGCGCTCCCCCTCCACCTCACCGAGTACGCCCGAGACCGCGAACGCAACGCCCGCGACCGCACCTTCGTGCGGTTCTGCGACATCTTTCACCACCGCGCCATCGCCCTGTTCTATCGCGCCTGGGCCGTCAACCAGCCCTCGGTCTCGTTCGACCGCGTCGCCGACGACCCCGACTCCGACCGGTTCGGCTTCTATGTCGCCAGCCTGATCGGCATCGCCGAGAGGACGCTCCGCCGGCGGGACGCCGTTCCAGACATCGCCAAGCAGCACTTCGCCGGCCGACTCGCCCTCCAGACCAAACCCCCGGAGGGCCTCGCCGCGATCATCGCCGACTATTTCGGCGTCGAATGCGTCATCGAAGAGTTCATCGGGCACTGGATCGAGATCCCCCCCGACGACCGGCTCCAGATGGGGCGTCCCGGCGTCGTTGGCAGACTCGGTCAGACCGCCGTCATCGGGTCGAGAATCTGGGACTGCTCCCAGCGATTCCGGATCCGCATCGGGCCTCTCTCTCTCCGCGAGTACACCAGGCTGCTCCCGTGCGACCGCTCCTTCGCCAGGCTCGTGGGTTGGGTCCGGAACTACATCGGGTACGAGTACGACTGGGAGGCCGTGCTCGTCCTCAAGCGTGACGAGGTCCCCGAGACGCGCCTGGGCGGGGGCGCGATGCTCGGCTGGACGAGTTGGCTCAAGACCAAACCGTTCCGCCGAGACGCCGACGATCTGGTCCTCCGGGCGCCGGACGAGGCGGAATTGGGGTAATCTCCGGGTTCGCGGCGGGGCGCCGCTCGCAGGCGTTGGGAACGGGCCCGGGGAACGGGCCGGAGGGACGATTCAATGGCCGAGATCAGCCTCAAGGCACTGTTCGGGAAACTCAACAGCCTCTGCTACAAGGCGTGCGAGGCGGCGACCGTGTTCTGCAAGATGCGCGGCAACCCCCGCGTCGAACTGCTCCATTTCGTCCACCAGGTCCTGCAACTCCAGGACTCCGACCTCCACCGGATCATCCGCCATTATCAACTCAACCCCTCCACGCTCGCCCGCGACATCACCGCGGCCCTCGACCGCCTCCCGCGCGGCGCCTCCAGCCTCGCCGGGTTCTCCTCCGAACTCGAAGAAGCCGTCGAGCGAGCTTGGACCTACGCCACACTCCTGCTGAACGAGCCCTCCATCCGGTCCGGCCACATCGTCGTCGCCCTCCTCAAAACCCGCGGCCTCCAGCGAGACCTCATGGCCGTCAGCGCGGAATTCGAGAAGGTCAAAGTCGAGGACCTCACCGACCATTGGGAGAAGATCCTCGGCGACTCTGTGGAGGCCCGCCTCGGGGCCACCGACGGGAGCAGCGTCGGCGGGGGGGCCGTGCCGGGCGAGGCCTCCGGCGCGATGGCCCCCGCCCAGATGGGCAAGGAGGAGGCCCTCAAGCGGTTCTGCAAGGACCTGACCGAAGAGGCCCGCACCGGCAAGATCGATCCCATCGTCGGCCGCGATGAAGAGACCCGGCAGGTCATCGACATCCTCATGCGCCGCCGGCAGAACAACCCCGTCCTCGTGGGCGAAGCCGGCGTGGGCAAGACCGCCGTCGCCGAGGGCTTTGCGCACAAGATCGTCGAGAAGGATGTCCCGCCCCCGTTGCAGGATGTCCGCCTCCTCGAACTCGATGTCAGCGCCCTCCAGGCCGGCGCGAGCATGAAGGGCGAGTTCGAACAACGCCTCAAGCAGGTCATCGACGAGGTCCAGGCGGCCACCACGCCGACCATCCTGTTCATCGACGAGGTCCACCGCCTGATCGGCGCCGGAGGCCAGGCCGGCACGGGCGACGCCGCCCAGTTGCTCAAGCCCGCCCTCGCCCGGGGCCTCCTCCGCACCGTGGCGGCGACGACCTGGGCCGAATACAAGAAGCACATCGAGAAGGACCCCGCCCTCACCCGCCGGTTCCAGACCGTCCAGGTCGATGAACCCGACGAGGACCGCGCCATCCTCATGATGCGCAAGGTCGCCGGCATCTTCGAGAAGCACCACAAGGTGCAGATCCTCGACGAGGCGATCGAGGCCGCCGTCCGCCTGGGCCACCGATACATCCCAGCCCGCCAACTCCCGGACAAGGCGGTCAGCCTGCTCGACACCGCCTCCGCCCGGGTCGCGATCGGTCAGCACGCCGTCCCCGCCGAGGTCGACGACTCCCGCAAGCGGATCCAGGCGTTCCAGACCGAGCTCGAGATCCTCGCCCGCGAGCAGGATGTCGGCAAGGACCACGCCGAACGAGTCCGGACGATCAACACGAAGATGGCCGCCGAGGTCGAACGCCTCGCCGGGCTCGAGGAGGCCTGGAAGAAGGAGAAGACGCTCGTCGATCGCTTGCTCGAGGTCCGAGCCCGCCTCCGGGGCCCGTCCGGGCTCGAGGCCGTCGAGGGAACGGGAAGTCCCGCCGAGTCCGCCGCCGCCGCCACCGCCGCAAAGGAGGCCGCCAAGGCCGGGCATACGACCCTTTCCGATGAGGAACGGGCCGCGCTCCGAACGCAGTTGGACGAGGTCCAGGCCGAGCTCGCCGCCCTGCAGGGCGAGAGCCCCCTGATCCTCGCCGATTGCGACGCCAACGCCGTCGCGGCCGTCGTCGCCGACTGGACCGGCATCCCCGTCGGGAAGATGGTCAAGAACGAGATCCAGGCGGTGCTCAGCCTCGCCGACACGCTCAACAAGCGCGTCATCGGCCAGCGCCACGGGCTCGAGGCCATCGCCCGACGGATCCAGACCAGCCGGGCCAGCCTCGACAACCCGAGCAAACCCATCGGCGTCTTCATGCTCGCCGGTCCCTCGGGCGTCGGAAAAACCGAAACCGCCCTCGCCCTCGCCGAAGCCCTCTACGGCGGCGAGCAGAATGTCATCACCATCAACATGTCCGAGTTCCAGGAGGCCCACACCGTCTCCACGCTCAAGGGCGCCCCTCCCGGATATGTCGGCTACGGCGAGGGCGGCGTCCTCACAGAGGCCGTCCGCCGAAAGCCCTACTCCGTCGTCCTCCTCGATGAAGTAGAGAAAGCCCACTCCGATGTCCACGAGATCTTCTTCCAGGTCTTCGACAAGGGTCAGATGGAGGACGGCGAGGGACGCCTCATCGACTTCAAGAACACCATCATCCTCCTTACCACCAACGCCGGCTCAGACCTCATCATGAACATGTGCAAGGACCCCGATCTCATGCCCGGCGTCGAGGGGCTCCAGAAGGCCCTCCGGGAGCCCATGCTCAAGGTCTTCCCCGCCGCACTCCTCGGACGCATGGTCGTGATCCCGTACTACCCCCTCAGCGACGAGATGCTCCGAGAGATCACCCGCCTTCAACTCGGGCGCATCCAGAGGCGGATCGGCCAGAACCACGGCGCCGCCTTCGAGTACGGCGACGAGGTCCTCAACCTCATCGTCAGCCGGTGCACCGAGATCGAGTCCGGCGGCCGCATGATCGACGCCATTCTCACACAGACCATGCTCCCCGAGATCTCCACCGCCTTCCTCACCCGGATGATGCAGGGCGAGAAGATCCACAGTGTCCGCGTCGGGGTCGAAGGCGGCGAGTTCCGATACGACTTCGGCTGAATTCCGGCCGCCGCCGATCTGTAGCACCACACGCCCGAGGGGGTGGGTCTCGCCCCCGCGGGCTGTTTTTTTCTCGCCATTCCCGCTCGGCCTGCGAAGAATCGGTGAACCCAGTAGGCTCCGGGTGAACCCGCGAAATCGCAGACCCACGAAGCACGCAGACAGAGGGACCCGACACCGATGCGCACCGAAGACGCTCTGACCGCAGCAACCAACGCCGCGACCGAATGGCACCGGATTACCCACGACACACAGCGCCTCCGCGAGCCCCTTGAGTCGATCTACGGCGCCGATGTCTTCGACCTGCGCGCGATGCGCGAGCGACTCCCCAAGCAGACCTTCAAGGCCCTGCTCCGCACCATCAACGCCGGCGAACCCCTCGATCACGCCGTCGCCGATGTCGTCGCCTCGGTCATGAAAGACTGGGCCATCGAACGCGGCGCGACCCACTACACCCACTGGTTCCAGCCCCTCACCGGGTCCACCGCCGAGAAGCACGACGCGATGCTCATCCCCTCAGGCGACGGGAACATCGTCACCCAGTTCTCCGGCGCCGACCTCGTCCAGGGCGAGCCCGACGCATCCTCCTTCCCCTCCGGCGGGCTCCGCGCCACCTTCGAGGCCCGAGGCTACACCGCCTGGGACCCCACCAGCCCCGCCTTCATCGTCCGCGGCGCCACCCACGGCACGCTCTGCATCCCCACGGCCTTCGTCTCCTGGACCGGCGAAGCCCTTGACAAGAAAACGCCGCTCCTCCGCTCCATCGAGGCCCTCAGCCAGCAGGCCATGCGCATCCTCCGCATCTTCGGGACCGACGCCGGCGTCACGCGCGTCCGCACGACGCTCGGGTCCGAGCAGGAGTACTTCCTGATCGACCGCAATCTCTACTTCGCAAGGCCGGACCTCGTCACCTGCGACCGAACCCTCTACGGCGCCAAGCCCCCCAAGGGCCAGGAACTCGAAGACCATTACTTCGGGTCCATCCCCCAGCGCATCATCGCCTTCATGGCCGAGGCCGAGATGGAGCTCTACCGCCTCGGCGTGCCCGTCAAGACCCGCCACAACGAGGTCGCCCCGGGCCAATACGAACTCGCCCCCATCTTCGAGGAGACGAATGTCGCCTGCGACCACCAGATGGTCATGATGGAGACCCTCAAACGCGTCGCCCCGCGGTACGGGCTCCACTGCATCCTCCACGAGAAGCCCTTCGCCGGCATCAACGGATCCGGGAAGCACAACAACTGGTCCATGTCCACCGACACCGGCGTCAACCTCCTCGACCCGCGGGACGAGACCCACACCAATCTCCAGTTCATGGTCTTCCTCTGCGCCGTCCTCCGCGCCGTTGACACCCACGCCGACCTCCTCCGCGCCTCCGTCGCCAGCGCCGGCAACGACCACCGCCTCGGCGCCAACGAGGCGCCCCCGGCCATCATCTCCGTCTACCTGGGCGACATGCTCACGGACCTCGTCGAGCAGCTCGAGAAGGGAACCCCGAAGCGCACCCTCAAGGGCGGCGCCCTCGACCTCGGCGCCCGCACCCTCCCGCAGATCCCACGGCACTCGGGCGACCGCAACCGCACCAGCCCGTTCGCTTTCACCGGCAACAAGTTCGAGTTCCGCGCCGTCGGGTCCAGCGCCGCCGTCTCATGGCCCAACACCGTCATGAACACCATCGTCGCCGAGTCCCTCGATCACATCGCCACCGAACTCGAAGAGGCGACCACCCGCAAGCAGCGCAAGGAGTCGGTCGAGGTCGCCTGCCGCCGCGTCCTGCGGGACATCGTCAAGCAGCACAAACGCATCATCTTCAACGGGGATGGGTATTCCCAGGAGTGGCACAAGGAGGCCGAACGACGCGGGCTGCCGAACTTCCGCGACACCGTCACCGCGCTGCCCGCCTTCGGAACCCGCAAGGCGAAGTCGCTCTTCAGCAAGTACAAGGTCCTCAAGCCCGCCGAGCTTGAGAGCCGCATGGTCATCTTCTTCGAGAAGTACACCAAGCAGATCCAGATCGAGAGCGAGCAGATGGTCCTCATCGGTCGGCAGTACATCCTCCCCGCGGCCCTGCGGCAGCAGACCATCATGGCCGAGGCCGTCGCCGCCACCCAGGGCGCCGATGTCGATGCATCCGCCGGCCGAGCCGAACTCCAGGCCTTCGTCGCCCTCGTCGACGCCTTCCGAGAGAAGGTCAACGAGCTCGACCGCGCCGACGACCACGCCGACGCCGACCCGGTCCGGCACGCCAAACACTGCCGCGAGAAGATCATCCCCCTGATGCAGGACTGCCGCGAACTCGGCGACCGGATCGAGACCCAGGTCTCCGCGGACATCTGGCCCCTCCCGTCCTACCGCGAGATGCTCTTCATCCGCTGAGCCCGAGTCGATTGTGGAGGCCTCCCCCGGGACCTAGAATGGCGCTCAAGGCGTAGTCGGCAAGGCCGCTCCGCCGCGGTCGCGCCATGCCCAGCCAGAACAGGCATCAAGACGATCCTCAACCGGCCTGCCCCGCCGAGAAGGCGTCGCCCCCCGATCCCTCCGTCCTCGACGCCATCCCCCACGGCATCGGCCTGATCGACCCCGACCGCCGAGTCCGCTTCGCGAACGCAACGCTCCTCAATCAGATCGGCTGCACCACCGAGATGATCCTCGGCAAGCCGATCCTCGAGATCATCCCCGACCCCGATCACCCCCGCTTCGCCGCCTGGCTCGACCACGCCCTCCTCGGCCCGGGGCCCGCCAAGATCGAACGCGTCGCGGTTCGCAGGTGCCACGGCGAGCCGTTCGACGCCGACATCGCGATCGGGGACGCCAACGCCATCCCGGGGAGGCGTGCCATCTCGGTCACCGACATCACCGCGAGGCGCGAGGCCGAGCAGGCCGAGGCCCGAGGACGCCGCCTGCTCGCCGCCCACTTCGAGAGCACCCCCCTCGCCGTCATCGAATGGCGCCCGGACCGCAGCGTCCGCGCCTGGAATCCCTCCGCCGAACGCATTTTCGGATTCGCCTTCCACGAGGTCGAATCCCGCGATGTCTTCCCCCTCATCGTGGAAGAGGCATCCCGGGAGATCGTCGACGAGGTCTGGGACCAACTCCTCCGCAACACCGGCGGCACCAGCAGCATCAACACCAACATCACCAAGGACGGCCGCGTCATCCAGTGCCGGTGGCACAACACCACGCTCCTCGACGAGAATCAGCGCGTCATCGGTGTCGCCTCCCTCGCCGAGGACATCACCGAACAGGTCCGCGCCCAGCGTGAGATCAGCCAGGCCCGCGCCCGTCTCGAACGCGTCATCGACAAGATCCCCGTCATCGTCTGGGCCCTTGACGAGAACCTCGTTCCCGTCCTCTGGAACGAGCACGCCGAGCGCATCACCGGCTATTCGGCCGCGCAGATCATCGGCAACCGCGCATTCTTCGAGCTTCTCTATCCCAGCGACGCCGAGCGGGCCGCGTGGTTCCGCACATGGGCCGATCTCGACTTCGGCGACTACGACGAGGTCGAGCGGAGCGTGACCTGTGCCGACGGCATCATCCGCCGGATCCTCTGGTCGAACATCGCCGCCCGCTGCCCCATCCCGGGCTGGCGCGCATGGGGAGTTGGGATCAATGTCACCGATCGCCACGAGGCGTTCGAGGCCCTCCGCGAGTCCGAACGCAGATACCGCGACATCCTCCAGAATGTCGACCTCGCCGGCGTCGTCACCGACGAACAGGGCCGCATCCTCTTCGCCAACGAGTTCTTCCTCAATCTCACCGGCTGGACCGAGCAGGAGATCGTCGGCATCGGGTGGCGCCGCATCTTCATCCCCCCGCTCACCCTCCGGCCCGAGGAGGTCAACCTCGGCCTGGTCTTCGACCTCGACCAACTCCCCCCTCGCGCCGAGGGGCAACTGGTCACCAAATCGGGGACCCGGCGATCCATCGTCTGGATGCAGTCCCGTCTGCGGGATACAAGGGGCCGGTTCATCGGCGCCTGCGCCCTCGGCATGGATGTCACCGACCACCGCCACGCCGAGGCCGAACTCGCCGCCCACCGAGACGACCTCGAACGCCTCGTCGAGCAGCGAACCCTCGCCCTCGCTGAGTCTCAAAGACGCCTCGAAGACGCCGAACGCCTCGCTGCCCTGGGGCGCCTCGCGACAGGTCTGAGCCATGATCTGAGCAACATGCTCCTCCCCGTGCGGTGCCACCTCGACACCATCAGCGATGCCGACCTCAACGAGATGCAGCGCGTCTCCCTCAACGCTGTGCGCACGGGAATCGAGTTTGTCGACGATCTCGGCGAGGGTCTCGCCCTGCTCGCGGGCGAGTCCGACGCCTCCGCGAGCAATGGCCCCTCGATCTCGCCCCCTTTCTCGGTCGAGAATTGGGCCCGCGAGATGCTCCCCCTGTTCGAGCAGGCCGTAACCCCGGGCATCGAGTTCTCGCTCACCGTCGACGCCCCCGGCGCCCTCGCCTCGATCCCCAAGCACCTCTTCTCCCGCGCCGCGATGAACCTCCTCGTCAACGCCGTCGAGGCCCTCGGACGCTCCTCGAACCCCGAAGCGTCCATCACCTTCGCCGTGCGCGCCCTCCCGGCCCAGGCCCTCCTCCGTGTTCAGTGCGTCGACAACGGACCCGGCATCTCCGACACCATCGCCCGTCGAGCCCCCGAGCCCTTCTTCACCACCAAGGTCCGGGGCCTCTCGACCGGGCTGGGCCTGAGCATCGTCGCCGGGATCGCCAAACTCGCCGGGGGCACCTTTGTGCTCGAAAACCGCCCATCCGGGGGGGCAGTCGCGACCCTGGATATTCCGCTCCACAACTCCGATGCCACCACCCCGGCAGGCAGGCCGCTCGTCAGGGTCGCAATTCGAGATTCCAGGATCGCCGCCCTCTGCGAGCAACTCCTCACCGGCCTAGGCTGTACGCTTGTCAGCGATGGGGCCGCGACTCCCCCCGATCTGGTCGTGGTCTCCCGGGAAGAGAAAACGCAGGCGGCGGGCGGGCATCGTTCTGATCCCAGCCCGCCAAGACGGGTCGAGGTCGATCCGGCCGGCGGGGTGGCCGGGATACGGCAGTCGCTCGCCGCCGGGCTTGGGCCCGTAGGGGATCCCCCATGATGTCGACACTGGAGCCCGAGCAGAGCGCGCGTATCCGCATCTTCTGTGCCGATGACCACGCCTTCCTCATCGAGGGGCTCAGGGCCAGGTTCGACCGGGAAACAGGGCTCCAGTTCGTCGGCTCCTTGGGGTCGGCCGACGGCCTTGTCGAGGCCGTCGCCCGCGAGGCCCCCCAGGTCCTGCTCATGGATATCGACATGCCCGGGCGCGACCCCTTCGAGACCATCGAGGACCTCAAGGCCCGATGCCCCGAGTGCCGTGTCATCCTCCTCAGCGCCTTCATCCGTCACGCCTACCTCGATGTCGCCGTCAAGGCCGGCGCGTGGGGCTATGTCTCCAAACGAGACGCACCCGCCGCCATCATCGACGCCATCCGCCAGGTCGCCGCCGGCCGATTCGCCTTCAGCCCCGAGGTCATCAGCCGCTGCGGCCTCGACCCCAACCGACCAACCGCGGCCGCCGACAAGAACGCCCCGGAATCCCGCCTCAGCAAGATCACCCCCCGCGAACTCCAGATCCTCCGCATGATCGGCAAGGGCATGTCGCGCAACGAGATCGCCGCGGCCATCCACCGCAGCCCCAAGACCGTCGACGCCCACCGCTCCTCGATCATGGAGAAGCTCGGGCTCCACGACCGCGTCGAGCTCGCCCGCTTTGCCATCCGCGAGGGCATCGTCGAGATCTGACCACCCTTTCGGTGCTCGCGCAGAGGGGCGCGACGACGCACTCGACTACATATCCAGTCGCCTCACACCGCCACCGCCGCCCGGATCGCCGGGTGCGGGTCGTACCCGACCACCTCGATGTCCTCGTACGCGAAATCGAAGATCGACCGCACCGCCGGGTTCAGCCGCACGATCGGCCTCGCCCTCGGCTCGCGGGACAACTGCAGCGACGCCTGCTCCAGATGGTTCGTGTAGAGGTGCGCGTCGCCCATGGTGTGGATGAACGACCCCAGCCTGTACCCGCACACCTGCGCCAGCATCATCGTCAGCAACGCGTAACTCGCGATGTTGAACGGCACCCCGAGGAACACATCCGCCGACCGCTGGTAGAGCTGGCAAGACAGCCGCGCCGGCCCCCCGTCCGACGCCGGCGCGACATCGAACTGGAACAGGCAGTGGCAGGGGGGCAGCGCCATCTCCGCGATCTGCCCGACATTCCACGCGCACACCAGGTGCCGCCGGCTCATCGGGTCCTGCTTGAGCCCGCGCACCAACTCCGCGATCTGGTCAACCCCGCCCCCGCCCGCCGTGGGCCGGCACCGCCACAGCCGCCCGTACACCCGGCCCAGCTAACCCTGCACGTCCGCCCACACCTCCCCGATAGTCACCCCCCCGGCCCCGAGCGAGCCCCCAATAGTCACCCCGCGCAGGAACCAGAGCAACTCGTGCACGATCGACCGCAGGTGCAGCTTCTTCGTGGTCACGAGCGGGAACCCCGATTCGGGCGTCGCCGGCCCCGCCGACCCGTCCGCGTTCGAGAGGTCGTACCGCGATTGATGCCCGAAGATCGAGAGGGTCCCCGTCCCCGTGCGGTCGTCCTTGCGGACGCCCTCGTCCATGATCCGCCGGAGAACATCGTGATACTCACGCATGGGCGGAGTCTACCAGCACCCCGGGACGCTGGCCCCGGGGCCCCTCACTCTCCCGGCGATGGCGGGTACAGCACCCAGTCCCCGTCGCGCACGCCCGGCTTCTCCGCCACAAACCACGCGGCCTGCTCGGCGCTCGCCCAATCGCGGGCCTGCGCCGCGGCTCGACCCCCGTCGTCGTCGCGGTCCACGCCGAGTGAGTACAGCACCGGGCCCGAGGCGCCGAGGGCGTACCGCAACGACTCGCCCGTGAACAGATCTCGCGGCAACGACCCGAGGTACTGCGGAACCAACTGCCCCAACTCGTCCGGCCACCGACCATTCGCGAGCCTGAACCGCTCGAGTGCGATCACAACGCGGGTTGCCTCCGCCTCGAATCCGGAACGCTCCGTCGTCACCACCGCCCTCCCCAGCGCCGGCATCAGCAGCGACACCAGCAGCTCGCCGACATCGAGCGACCGACGCTCCGCGTACATCCGTTCGACCTCGGCGTCGATCTCATTCGGACCCCTCTGCCACCCCGGGGTTCGGCCGTACGCCTCCATCCCGTCGTAAATCCGATTCACCAGCGCCGTGATCTCCGCCCGGTCCTTCGAGAACAGCGAGGCGAACCCCGTCGCGACCCGGTTCGCCTGCAACACCATCGGCGGGTCCACCTGGATCGCGGGCGTGAGCTGCTGCAACCCCACGGCCGTGATCCGCCCGTTTCCATGCCCGTCGTCGGTGTAGACACGCTGGATGACATCAAGAAAGAAATACCGCTCGCCCGTCAGGTCGATCGCGGCCTCCGGCCCCGTGAACGCCCCGGCGATGGCCGCGTCAACCCGCCGCAACGCGTCGTCGTCCAGGACACCCGGGAACCCGTGGATGAGCTCTCGCGCACATTCCGACGCGAGCGCCCCGATCGCCTGCGAGACGAGTTGGCTGATCAGGATCGGGTGCTCCCGCGCATGCCGCCCGAGGCCCGCCAGCGCCTCGAGATCACCCGCGGCCCGGTCGCCCTCCCCCAATTCCGCGGCGTGCAACGCGTCCGCCCGCAGCAGCCTCGCCATCCGGCGGAATTCACCCAACTGCGGCAGCAGGATCTGCACCACCCAGGTCGGCTCCGTCCGGTCCGGAACGCCCCCGGCTCCCTCGCCCTCGCCCTCCGCCGACGCCCCGAGGACAATCCCCGTGCCCGGCTTCGCCGCCCCCTCGCGAATCAGACGCAGCGTTTCCTCGTGATCCGCGAGCGTCGAGACGCACTCGCCCCACCGCTCATCCCCCGGCGAGACCCGCGCAAACAGATCATCGAACGCCTTCAGGGCCTCGCCAGACGGCAGCCGGGCGATCGCCCGCTGGTAGATCGGCCAGGCCCGATCCTGCTCATCGAGACGCAGCGACCGCTCGTTCAACTTCGCGACATAGTCAACCGACACCGTCGGCGTGCCCCCGCCCAGCCACCACAACCAACCCGTGACGAGAGCCAGAACCGCGGCCGTCACACCCAGGCCGAGCAGGAACCGTCGCAGGATTCTCCCGAGCCCAGACCCCATCGCCGACTCCTTTCAACCCGGTCAGCCTACTGCCTCGGCTGGAGCGGGACCTCGGTCTGGCCGTGCAGTTTCACCCGTCGGTACGCCACCGTCACGGTTTCGCCGGGCGCGTAGTCCGACAGCACCCGCACCAGTTCCTTCATGTCCCGCACCGGTCTCCCGTCGATCGCGGTGATCACATCCAGGCGGCGCAGCCCCGTCCGCTTGCGGGCCCCCGGGGGCAGCCCCGTCACGACGGGCCCATCGCCCTCCCCCGCCTCGATGTCCACGCCGATCACGCCCCGCAGGTCGGTCCCCGTTTCCGCGACCTCGGGCAACTCCCGCAGCACCCACTCGCGGTAGCGGGCCTCGATCTCCGCGACCTCCATCCCGAGCACAGCCTCCATCGCGCGAAGGCCGCCCGGGTCCGCCGCGTAGCCCCGCTCCGGGTCGGTTGTGTACACCCGGTACCAGGACTCCAGCGCCCCCCGGTCACTCAGGAACATGAACACCGTCCGCGCGTGCGCATAAGTCGCCAGCGGGCGACGCGTCGAGAAGGTCTGATGGTCCATCGAGGCCAGTTCCCCGAGGCCCGGCAGCCCCCCGCCGTTCGCGATGCGGCGGACGATGTTCGTCCGCCACGACGGCGCGGGTACAAACGCGTCATCGTCCGCCGGCCTCTCGGCCCGCTGTGGATCAGGTTCGACCGAGGGCTCTGCGGTCAGCCGGGGGTCGATCCCGGCGTTCGACCGAACAGGCGGAGGCCCCGCCAGACGCTTGCGCACAATCCGGACCGGGTCCATGTCCTCGACCAGGCTCGCAAGCCCCTCCTGGATCCAGATCGGGTGGACCTGCCCCAGCCGGTCCATGTCGCGCCAGTGCAGCACATGGAAGAACTCGTGCCGCAGCGTCGGCCCGAGATCGCGAGCCACGAGCCGCTTGTCGTCGTGCTCGTACGCCCCCCCGATCCCCGCGAACGCCCTCCGGGCCCGCTGTCCATAAGTCCAGAAGGCCCACTTCAGGAAGTCCTCCTCAGAGGGCAACGCAACCACCACGAACGGGGCCCCCTCCCCGGAGTCCGCGGCCCCCGGCATCAGGCTCCCCGACCAGCGCGCCACACGCCGGATCTCCAGCAGGGCCTGGTCCGTCGACACCTCGTCGTGCGCCGAGAGCAGGTCGACCCGGAGCGCCTCGTCCCCCCGCTCGACCACCCGCCCGCTCACCCATCCCCGCGCCTGCTCGACCCGCGCCCGACGCTGGGCCTCGAGCACCCCGCCCCAGTTCGCCAGCAGAGACTCGAACGCCTCCGTTCCCGCCAGCGGGCGGAGGTACGGGTCGGCCCGCAGGTGCCGCTCGTTCGCGAACCCCAGTTCGACGGCCCGCCGGAGCGACGCGTTCGCCTTGTCGAGGCTCCCCAGGGCGGCCCGGGCGCACGCGAGGTTGTAATGCACGACGAAGTTTCCCGGGTCCACCCCGAGTTGGTCGAGGAGCACTCGCTCGGCCGCGTCGAAATCCCCGTCGCGGAAGGCGTCGAGCGCGCGCGCCGTCAGCGCCCCCGAGCGGGCCTTCGCCTCGGCCCGCGCCGACATCGCCCGCGCCGCCTCCTCGATCAGGGCCTCGTCATCGTCCGGCCCCTCGTCCGGGGTCGACGCGATCGCCGGCAGGGCGCACCAGCCCAACACCGCCGCCCCCAGCCATGCCCAGCCCCTCGGCAAGTGCCGACCCTCCGCGCCCCGCGCCGCACATTCCTGTACGGGTCTACCCGATCAGGAGTTGCAGGGCCCGGGGCAGGGCCTCCAATTCGAGCTCGAACACCCGTGCGGCGAGATCCTCGGGCGTGTCGGTCGGAAGCACCGGGCAGCGGGCTTGGAGGATGATCGACCCGCTGTCGTACCGGTCGTCACAGTAGTGAACCGTGCACCCGCTCTCGCGTTCCCCGGCCTCGAGCACCGCCCGGTGCACACGCAGCCCGTACAGCCCCGGCCCGCCGAATCGCCCGCTGGTCCCGTCGCCTGGGAGCAGGGCGGGATGGATGTTGATGATCCGCTCCCGCAGCGCCGGCGGCACGGGCACGAGCCGCAGGTAGCCCGCGAGCACCACCCAGTCGAGCCGCAGCCGCTCCACGCGGTCCAGGAGGGCGTCGGCCGGGATGTCGCCCGGGATGATCTCGACCGGCAGGCCCGCGGCGCGCGCACGGTCGGCGCCCGCGCACGGCTTGGACGCCACGACATCGACGATCTCGGCGTTGATCGCTCCCCGGGCGCACCGATCGACCAGGTTCATGAGCGTGCGGCCCGATCCGGAGATGAACACCCCGAGCCTGGCGCGTGCCCGTCCGGTCATCGGCGGAGTTCCACCAGGGCCCGCTCGCGGTCGCTCGCCATGATGAACAGGCGGTCCATCCGCGTCAGACGGAAGAGCTCGGCCAGTTCCGGGTTGAGCGCACAGACCGCGAGCTTTCCCTTGCGCTCCTCGATCCGCTTGTGCAGGCGGACGAGCGCCCCGATCCCCGCGGAGGTGAGCACGCCCACCTTGGAGAGGTCGACCAGGATGTTCGAGCACCGGTCGTCGATCGCCCCGTCGGTCTCGTTGTAGAGAATGTTGGCCTCCCGGTCGCTCACGGCCTCGCAGAGCACCGTGACGCAGAGGATCGGGCCCACGCGGTCCGCGACGAGGTGCTGGCTCTCGAACGCCCGCACCGCTTCGGGGGATTCTCCTCCCCCGTCGTCCTTCCTGAACATGCCGCCGATCTTCGAGAACACCACGCGCCATCCCCCAAGCAACAGAGACCCCAGTGAATTCAGGCCCCGATCCCCGCGCGGTGGCTCCGCGGCGGCGGGGCCTCCCGGAACGGGATCGGGCGTCCCTCCCGATCCAGCGAGACCATCGTGACGGTCGCGGTGGTCACCCGCACCGCTTCGCCCGTGTCGTGCCGTCGCGCGTCCACCTCGACGCAGACCGTGACGCTCTTGGTGCCGACCCGGGTCGTCCGGGTGAAGATCTCGACGAGGTCCCCGAGGTGGACCGGGGCGATGAAATCCACGCGTTCCATCGAGGCGGTGACCCAGGTGCAGTGGGCGTGCCGCAGGGCCTCGATCATCGCGGCCTGGTCGAGGTAGCTGAGGATCACGCCGCCGAAGATCGTCCCGTAGGGATTCGTGTCCCGCGGCATGGTCATGACGCGGAGGACGAGGTTTCGGGGAGCATCCGCGGGATCGCCGGCCGCCATGCGGTCAGGGTACGCGAAACCCGGGCCTCGGACCCGTTCGGGGTGTACTGTTTGTCTGAGATGACAACCGAACAGACCACAAGCCACGCGGCGACGCCCGGGGAGAACTCCGAGGCCTCGATCTCCTCCGTCCGCCCCCCGTGCCGGGATCTCTTTGATCGGCTCACGCCGCACGGGCTGATCGAGCGGTACCGCCTGGCGGTCCAGCACCTGGACCCCCGGGTTCTCGACCTCGACGACACGGGGCTCGACCGGTGGTTCAGCCCCGAGGAGGGGGTCGGCTCGTGGTCGTGCCGGGCCCTGCTGACTCACCTGATGGACACCGAGTTGCTCTTCACGATGCGGATCCGCCGGGTGCTCGCGGAGGACTGCCCGGTGTTCGAGAACTGGGACGAGCAGGCGTTCCTCGATTCCCGCCTGAGCAGGCCCGGCCCGGAGGCGCTGCTGATGCCCCCCGGGGCCCTGATCGCCGCGGCCCACACGCTCCGGCAGACGCTGGCGACGGTCCTTGTGCAGTTGACCGAGGCGGACTGGGAGCGGCCCGCGATGAGCGCGTACCTCGGCGAGGTGACCCTCCGCCGGCTGATCGCCTACGCCTGCTGGCACTTCGAGCACCACGCGGCCTTCCTGGGGGGCAAGGTCACCCACCTCCTCGGCCCTGCGCCCGAGGGCGAGGGGTGGGGGGGCTGCGGCGAGGGCTGCTCGTGCGCGGGGTCGAAGGATCAGCCGCAGGAATAGCGAGGGAGGTCGCCCGTGCATCCATTGTTCAACACGCGGCGGTATCTCATCCCGTTTCGGTCCTCGCTGCTCCCGCAGATCTTCACCGACACCCTCGTGATCGGCGGCGGGGCGGCGGGGCTCCGGGCCGCGATCGAGGCGGCCTCGGGCGGCGAGGGCGGCGCGGGGGATGTGATCCTGCTGAGCAAGGGCCCGTTCGACGCGACCAACACCGCGTGGGCGCAGGGCGGCATCGCCGGCGTGCTGCGTGATGACGACAGCTTCGATCTCCACGCCGCCGACACCGTCGAGGCCGGCGCGGGGCTCTGCGACGAGGGCGCGGTCCGGCTCACGGTCGAGGAGGGCGCGGTCCGGGTTCGGGAACTCGTCGACTGGGGCGTCCGCTTCGACCGCGACGCGGGGACCGGCGAGCTGCGGACCGGGCGCGAGGGCGGGCACCACGCCAGCCGGATCTACCACGCCGACGGCGATGCGACGGGCAGGGAGATCCAGCGTCTCTTGCTCGAGCGGGCGAGGGCGACCGACGGCATCCGGATTTTCGAGAACTGCTTCTCGCTCGACCTGATCACCCCGAGCGGCGAGCCCGGGAGCCCCTGCCGGGGCGCGATCACCCATCACCCGCGCTACGGGCTCCAGATGATCTGGGCGAAGACGACCATCCTCGCCAGCGGGGGCGCGGGGCAGCTGTACCGCGAGAGCACCAACCCCAGATGGGCGACCGCGGACGGCGTCGCGATGGCGTACCGCGCGGGGGCGTCGCTGGCCGACATGGCCTTCGTGCAGTTCCATCCCACGACGCTCTACCTCCCCGGGGCGAACCGCGCCCTGATCAGCGAGGCCGTGCGGGGCGAGGGGGCGGTCCTGCTCGACGCCTCGGGGCACCGGTTCATGACCGAGGTGCACGAACTCGCCGAGCTCGCCCCGCGCGACATCGTCAGCCGGGCGATCGTGGAGCGGATCGCCCAGCAGGGGGGCTCGCATGTGTGGCTCGACTGCCGCGGCATCCGGGGCTTCGCCGGGCGTTTCCCGGGCATCAACGCCGTGCTCGGGCGGTTCGGCCTGGACGCGTCGAAGGACCTGATCCCGGTTCACCCCGCGGCGCACTACTTCGTCGGCGGCGTGCGCACGGACGAGGCTGGGCGGACCGATGTCCCGGGCCTGCTGGCCGCGGGGGAGGTCGCGTGCACCGGGCTCCACGGCGCCAACCGCCTGGCGAGCAACTCGCTGCTCGAGGGGCTCGTCATGGGGGCCCGCTGCGGTCGGACGGCCCGCGACCGGGCCGCGGAGACCACGGCGTCGAACGGTGGACGCCCGGCCGGGATCGTCAGCGATATCCGCCTGAGCGACCACGGGGAGATCGACCTCACCGATATCCGCTCGAGCCTCCGCTCGGCGATGTGGCGGAACGCGGGGATCGAGCGCACGGGCCCGCGGCTGCGCGATGCGCAGGAGATGTTCGATTTCTGGGGCCGCTACACCCTGGACAAGATCTTCGACGAGCCCGAGGCGTGGGAGACGCAGAACCTCCTGCTGGTCGGCGCGCTGGTGGCACGATCGGCGGCGTGGCGGGAGGAGAGCCGCGGGTGCCACGCGCGGAGCGATTTCCGTTCCCCGCGCGAGGAACTCGCGGTGCACGACCTCTGGAGGCGGGGCCGCGACGAGCCCGAACTGGTCGGGCGGGACGCGCTGCTTCGGGGTGGGACGGCATGAGAACGCCCGGGGCCGCCCTGGTCGGCGTGCTGCTGCTGGCGGGGTGCGTCGAGACACGGGTGATCCCGGTGACCAAACCCATCCTCGCCGGGCTGCCCGGGGCGACGGGGGGCGGGGCGGGGTTGGTCCCGCAGGACGCGGGGGCCGGCGCGGACCGCGGGGCCCCGCCCGAGTTGCGGTCGATCGGGCCCGACGGGACCCCGCGGCTGCGATCCGTGACGGTCCGCGACCTGATGCGGCACCTTCTCGAGACCATCGCGAACGGGGAGGAGGAACTCTTCACCCAGCAGGTCCTCAGCGAGATGACCCGACGCGAGTTCGCCGAGCGTGGGTATCAGCCCTCGCTGGCGTTCGAGGAGCTGACCCGCCGACAGGGCGACATCCGCCGGCTGTTCCAGGCGATGCCCGCGGGGGAATTCACGCCGGGGATCCTGATGCAGCCGGTGGGGCGGAATGTCTTCCGCCTGCGTGCCGAGGGCGACCCGGACATGCGGTGGAAGTTCATGGATGTCGTGTTCGAGGGGGGCGAGTACCGCCTCCGCTGGTTCGGCCGGTAGGGCCGGGCGTGGGCCGCCCGGTCACTCGCCTCGGGCCGGGCGCGCCTTGAGCGTCATGGGGAGTGTCATCTCCTTGCCGTCGCGGAGCAGGACAATCTGGATGACATCGCCGGGGTTGTGCGAGGCGAGCAGGGGCATCCAGTCCTCCACGGTCTTGACGGGCTCGCCGTTCCAGACGGTGATGACATCGCCCTCCTGCACGCCGGAGTCGGCGGCGCTGGTGCCCTCAAAGACCCGGGCAACGAGGATGCCGGGCGTCCGCCCCGAGTAGTCCCCCGGGGCGATGCCGACGCGGACCTTCACCGCGCCGGGCCCGCCCATCCGCTGCCGCCCGCCCCCCTCGCCCCCGGTCCGGATGTGCGGGAGCGGGCCCTCACGGACCGCGGCGGCGACCGCGAGATCCGCGGCGAGCGAGGCGATCGAGGTTCCTCCCTCGAGATTGATCGTGTCGGCGGTGTCGTCGGGCGTGTGATACTGGTCGGTGATCCCGGTGAAGAAGAAGATGTTGGGCACGCCGCGCCGGTCGAACGAGGCGTGATCGGACCGGCCCGACCCGACGGAGGTGCCGACCTGCACCTCGATGCCGGAGCGGTCGAAGAGGGGTTTGGTGAGTTCGGCGAGGCCCTCACCCGAGCCGACGCCGCCGGCTTCGAGGGACTTTCGGAGGCTCCCGATCATGTCCATGTTGATCATCAGGTAGTGCTTGTCGAGCGGGGCGATCGGGTTGTCCACATAGTGGGCCGAGCCGTTGAGGCCGGATTCTTCGGCGCTGAACGCCAGGAAGAGCACGCTGCGGACCGGCCCGTCGATCGAGTCCCACGCTTCGGTGAGCATCTCCGCCGCCGTGAGCAGGCCCGCGGTGCCAGAGGCGTTGTCGTCGGCGCCGAGGTGCAACTCGCCCGGGAAGCGCGTGCCGAACCGGGCCGTGCCCAGGTGGTCGTAGTGGGCCCCGATCACGACGAACTCGTCCGCGAGTTCGCCACGGCCCGGGAGCACGGCGCCGAGATTGTCGGTCATGATCGGGCGGCGGTCGATCGCGATGTCGATCTTGGCTCGCGCGTTGGGCAGGGGCACGACCACCCCGCCGGCGTTGGCGAGCGCGACCAGGTCGGAGAGCGAGCGGCCCTCGGCGTCTCCCCCGCGGATCAGCCGGTCCGCCGCCTCGGGCGACATGTGGATCACCGGCACCTCGACGGGGCGGACCTGCCCCGATGACTCCACGGTTTCGAGCACGCCCGCCCGGTCGTCCTTGGCCCCCGGGGGGGTCACGAGGATGATCGCCCCCGCCCCGCGGTTGGTCGCGGCGCGGAACTTCGAGCCGAGGTCCGCGGCGTAGGACCAGTCGCGCTGGCCCGCCCACCGGCTGGTGCCGTCGTCGTTCATGGGTTCAAACCGCAGGACGATGACCGCCTGACCCGTCAGGTCCGCGTTCTCGGCGTAGCCCCGGTACCCGTCGGGCCCGGTGAGGATGGAGTACCCCGCGAAGGTCACCGGCAGGTCGACCGTGCCCGAGACGCCGTAGGCGACGGCGTTGTAATCCGACCCCGCGGCGAGTTCGACCGGGGCGTTGTTGAGCGTGAGCGACGCCCGCTGGTGCCCGAGGGAGGCGATGTCGCCGATCGGGAAGGGCTGGCGGTAGGTGGCGCGGGGGGAGATGACCTCCTGCCCGTTGGCCGCGGTCTCGGTCACCGGGAACGCGGGCTCCAGCCCCAGGCGCCGGAAGTTCCATTCCAGGTACCCGGCGGCCCGCTCGATGCCCGGGGTGCCGGGGAGGCGTCCTTCCATGTACTCGCTGGCGAGGACATGCAGGTGCTCGGTGTAGGCGGCGATCCGGGCCTCGCTGGCGCCCCCGAAGCCCTCTGTGCGGACATCCGTGGCGGCGCACGCCGCGGGTCCACCGGCGAGAAAGCCCGCGGCGAGTCCGAGGGCGGCGAAGCGGGTTCGGGCGGGTTGGCACGGCATGTCAGGGGCTCCTTTCAGGCGGGCCACAGTCTAGGGCCCGGGCCGGGCGAGCGCCCCTGTGAACGGGGGCGACATACGCTTTAGGGGTTCTCGCGGCGAGCGCGGGGCGGGTGACGACGCGGCGGCGTCGGGAGGGTCGATGAGCATCATGAAGGCAGAGCAAACGCCTCGGACGGTGACCGATTCGGCCGGCGCGACCATGACCCCGGGCGACCGACGGGCGGTGAACGCCTGCCCCCTGGCCTGGCACGACGGCTTCCTGCATCGTCACATCGGGCCCAACGAACGCGACATCGCGGCGATGCTCAAGACCCTCGGCTATCCCGATCTCGACGCGTTCATCGCGGAGGTCGTGCCGCCGAGCATCCGCCTCCGCGAGCCTCTCCGCTTGAGCGCCCCCGCGGGCCGGGCGGCGCGGGGCGAGCACGAGACGCTCGCCGACCTTCGCGCGATCGCGGCGAAGAACCAGGTCTGGCGGTCCTGCATCGGGATGGGATACCACGGCACGATCACGCCCGCCGTGATCCTGCGCAACATCCTGGAGAACCCGGGCTGGTACACGCAGTACACGCCCTACCAGCCCGAGATCAGCCAGGGCCGGCTGGAACTGCTGCTGAACTTCCAGACCATGATCGCCGACCTGACCGGTCTCCCGGTCGCCAACGCGAGCCTCCTCGACGAGGGCACCGCGGCGGGCGAGGCGATGGCGATGGCGGTCAACCTCGCGCCGGACCGGCCCCACGCCTTCTTTGCCGCCGACCACTGCCACCCGCAGACGCTCGCGGTGCTGAAGACGCGCTGCGAGTCGATGGGGGTCATGCTGACGGTCGGCGACCCGTTCGCGCCCGGGTTCAACGCCGGGGCGTACGCCGGCGTGCTGGTGCAGTACCCCGACACCTCGGGCGAGATCCGCGACTTCCGGGGCCTCATCGCCGCGGTCAAGACCGCGGGCGCGGTCCCGGTGATGGCCGCCGACCCGCTCGCGCTCACGCTGCTCACGCCGCCCGGCGAGCTCGGCGCCGACATCGCGATCGGCAGCGTGCAGCGGTTCGGCGTGCCGATGGGCTGCGGCGGCCCGCACGCCGCCTACATGGCGACCCGCGAGGCGTTCGTCCGCAAGATGCCGGGCCGGCTCGTCGGCGTGTCGCGCGACGCGCAGGGCAACCCCGCGCTGCGGCTCTCGCTGCAGACCCGCGAGCAGCACATACGCCGCGACCGCGCCACCTCCAACATCTGCACCGCCCAGGTCCTCCTCGCCATCATGGCCGTCTGCTACGGCATGTACCACGGCCCGACCGGGCTCACCCGCATCGCGCGGCGCACCCGCGCCTGGACCGGCGTGCTCGCCGACGGGCTCCGCCGACTCGGGCACGGCATCGTCAACGAGCAGCACTTCGACACCCTCCGCGTCAGGCCGAGCGGCGTCAAGGGCGGCGCCGCCACCGCCGCGCGCGTCCGCGAGCTCGCCGAGGCGCGGAGGATCAACTTCCGCTATTTCGACGACGGCACCGTCGGCGTGACGCTCGACGAGACCGCGGACCACGAGCTTGTTCGCCAGATCTGCACCTGCTTCGGCTGCGGGGGCGAGGTCACGCTCGACGAACAGGAACTGCTCGACTCGGCCGATCTTTCGCTCCCCCCGGCCCTTGCCCGTGCGAGCGCCTTCATGGAGCACCCCGCGTTCAAGACCCACCAGACCGAGACGGAGATGCTCCGGCATCTCCGCGCCCTCCAGGACAAGGACCTCTCCCTCGCCCACAGCATGATCCCGCTCGGCTCGTGCACCATGAAACTGAACGCGACGAGCGAGATGATCCCGGTGACCTGGCCCGAGTTCGGCGGCATCCACCCCTTCGCCCCGGCGGGGCAGCAGGCCGGGTATGCCGAAATGTTCGCCCAGCTCGAGGCCTGGCTGGGCGAGATCACGGGCTTCCCCGCGGTCAGCCTCCAGCCCAACGCGGGCAGCCAGGGCGAGTACGCGGGGCTTATCGTCATCCGGGCCTACCACGAGGCCCGGGGCGAGGCGCACCGCGATGTCTGCCTGGTCCCCGAGTCGGCCCACGGCACCAACCCCGCGTCGGCGGTCATGGCGGGCATGAAGGTCGTCGCGGTCAAGAACAAGCCCGACGGGGCGATCGATTTCGACGACCTCCGCGCCAAGGTCGAGCAGCACGCGGCCAACCTCGCCGCGATCATGGTCACCTACCCGAGCACCTGCGGCGTCTTCGAGGATCACATCCGCGAGGTCTGCGCCCTCGTCCACGAGCACGGGGGGCAGGTCTACATGGACGGGGCCAACATGAACGCACAGGTCGGCCTCTGCCGACCGGGCGACATCGGCGCCGATGTCTGCCACCTCAACCTGCACAAGACCTTCTGCATCCCCCACGGCGGCGGGGGGCCCGGCATGGGGCCGATCGGCTGCGCCGCCCACCTCGCGCCGTACCTCCCGGGCCATGTCCTCGACGGGGGCGAGCGCCAGGTCTCGAGCGCCCCATTCGGCAGCCCGAGCATCCTGCCTATTTCGTGGATGTACATCGCCATGATGGGGGGCGACGGGCTCACGCTGGCGACCAAGATCGCCATCCTGAACGCCAACTACATGGCCAAGCGGCTCGAGGGCCGCTACACCGTCCTTTTCAGCGGTGAGCACGGCCGCTGCGCCCATGAGTTCGTCATCGACTGCCGCCCCTTCAAGAAGTCCGCCGGCATCGAGATCGACGACATCGCCAAGCGGCTGATGGACTTCGGGTTCCACGCGCCGACCATGTCGTGGCCCGTGCCCGGCACGCTCATGATCGAGCCCACCGAGAGCGAACCTCGGGAGACGCTCGACGCTTTCTGCGATGCCCTCATCCAGATCGCCGACGAAATCGCCCGGGTCGAGCGGGGCGAGTGGCCCCGCGAGGACAACCCGCTCAAGCACGCGCCGCACACCATCGAGGCCGTCAGCGCCGACGACTGGGCCCGCCCCTACCCGCGAAGCCTGGGCGGCTACCCCAACGAGCGGACCCGGCGCGGCAAGTTCTGGCCCTCCGTGGGGCGGGTCGACAACCCCTTCGGCGACCGGCACCTGGTCTGCACCTGCCCGAGCGTGGGGGATCTGGCCTCGGGCTGAGGCTTTGCTTCGGGGACTCGACGCGCCCGGGCGTCGGCGGGTGCCACTGCTCGCCGCTTCGGCGCAGCAGTGTTCCACACAGGACTCGCACGCCGTGCGACAGCACGACTGCGCCGAGGACGGCGAGTCTTGGCACCCTGAGCGGTCCGTTCTCCAGAGCACCGTGTCGGCCGTGCGAGCGCCCCTGGACGCAATCTCACGGCCAGGATGGCCGTGGCACACGCGGAGAGTTCGTTTCGGTTGTCCTAGAAGCCCTCCAAGATCTCCAGCATCGGCCCGAGGTGCTTCTCGTAGCGCTTCCACCGCTCCTGGCTCCGCGTGTAGATCGGCTCGCGGACCTGGTCCACGCTCGCGGTCTGCACCGTCGCCTTCTGCTTGTGGTGGGCCAGGCACGCGGGGTCGAACGGCATCTTCGCGTGCCGCAGCAGCGCCTCGACCTGGGGGCGGGGGTCGCCCGTCAGCCGCTCGTAGTTGCTCTCGAAGATCTCCGCCTCGACGACCTCGGCCCAGTGGTCCATGATCCGCCGGTACAGCACGAACTGCTGGGCGCAGGTCTCGATCCGGCGCGACCAGGTCAGCCGCGTCCCGAAGTTCTGCATGAAGCAGGAGAGGCAGGTGTCCCGCGCGTCGCGTGTGCAGTGCACGATCCGCGCCCCGGGCAGCGCCCGACGGATGATCGGCACGAAGTAGAAGTTCTCCGGCATTTTGTCCACGACGCGCTGCATCTTCGCGAACCGGGCCGAAGCCGTGCGCTCCAGGTATCCCTCGGTGATCGTGCGGACCGCCTTCTCCTCGAAGAACTGCGTCGCGTGCCGGCTGCGGACGAGCATCGTCATCGCGTCCGACTCGCCGACCGTGCCGATCTTCGGATGGGCCGCGAGGATCTGCTCGGTCAGCGTCGTGCCCGAGCGGGGCATGCCGATGACGAACAGGGGACGCTCGGTGGGCTCGTCGACCTCGGGGATCTTCGCGACCTTCTCGGCCGACCAGACCGCCCGGAACTCATCGATCGGGATGATCGACACCTCGTCCAGCGTCGCGTTGGCCCGGGTGAACGCCTCGAACGCCGCGTCGTAGTCGCCCATCGCGTCGAGGATGTGCCCCGATTCGAAAAGAGCGTCCCGCCGCCGGCTCTCGGGGCACCCCGCGTCGGCCAGCACGCCCCGCACCTCGTCCAGGGCCTCGTTGAACCGCTTGTCCCGCCGCAGCAGCTCGGCCTTGAGGATCGACAGATCGCCCCGCCAGGCCCCGCGGGCCCTCGCCGCGTCGAGCAACGCCAGGGCGCCCTCCGCGTCCCCCATGGACCGGAGCATCCGCGCCTTGAGATCAATCGCCTTGGGCTCGTCGGGAGACTCGGCCAGCAGCTTGTCGATCACCCGCATCGCCCCGCGGAGGTCGCCCGTGTCGCGGTAGTTCGCCGCGAGCGCCACCAGGGTGTCCGCGTCGCGCATGCCGAGCTCCGCGGCGCGGCGGAGGTGCAAGGAGGCCTTGTCCGTCCGCTGGAGGTTCGCGTAGCAGAACCCCAGCATCTTGTGCAGCATCGCGTCGCGTCGGTCGAGCGGGAGGACATCCTCCAGCAGGCTCGCCGCGAGATCGAACTGCTGCGCGTCAAGCAGCGGGAAGACCCGCTGCTTGATCTGATGAATCCTGATCTGGCCCGGCGTCGGGGCCGAGTGTGGGAAGCCCGTCACGGCGTCGCTCCGTCCTCGTGCATCGCGAGCCGGAGCATAGCCGGGCCGAGCCCGAGACCGGGCGATTCGCCTACGGAACCGCCTTCACATCGCTCGTGGTCGTCAGCCCCGCCTCGGCGAAGTCGTACGACCCGTCGAGGGTCACATAGCGCCGCCCGTTGACCGATCTGGCGGTCTGATTGCGGGAGGGCCACCAGGGGTACCCCGCGATCTGGCGGTGGACATAGTCCGGGGCGTTGATGAACAGCGTGCCCTTCATCTCGCGCACGGTCGCCGCCTCGCCCCCGTTGTCGACCCACTGCTCGGGTTCGACGGTGGTCACCAGCAGGTCGACGATGTCCTGCACCTTCTCCTCGCGGTCGCGCCGATCGATGTCCGTGCCCTGGTCCTGGAAGGGGCTCTGCCCGCCGCCGCCGCCGCCGCCCTGCTGCCCGCCAAGCTGGAAGACGGTGTTCAGGTCGAACTCCGGGGCGTTGTCGTAGTCGGGAACATCCATCAGCAGGTCGTTGATGTCGTACAACTCGACCCGCTTGCGCTTGTTCAGCCTTTCCTTGGGGCCGAACTCGAATGCGCCGTATTTGGTGAACTGCCAGGTCGCCGAGTCGAAGTCGCCCTCGCCCGAGACCTTGTCCAGCACCATCTCGAGCAACTGCAGCGCGGTCACGCCCTTGGCGTTCAGCGTCACCGTCGCCTCCGGGTCCAGCCCCACGCCCGTGCGGTCATCGATCCACAGCGGCGTGATGTCCGCCTGGGTCACATCCGCGATGAACTGCACCACATCTTCGAGCCGGTGGTCCGCGAGTTCCACCGTCATCGGCTTCATCAGCCGGGCCAGCGTCTGCCGCTTCTGCGCCACCGCCGCGGGGTCCTCCTCGCTGAACTGCGCGAGCGCAGGGACGCCCGCCGCGCCCAGCGCGGCCCCGGCGACCACCCACCCCGGCAGCGACGAGAGCATCGCCGCGACGCACAACCCCAGTCCGTTCCTGCGGTTCGACATCGGAGCCTCCGTGTCCTCGGGCGGGCCATCAGCCTGACGAACCGCCACAGCCCCACTCTACGGGGTCCTACCCGGATTCTGATCGGTCGGTTGCGGATTTGGGTGAAGGGGGCTCGATGGTCCCCGACTCGGACCCGATCGGATCACGAAAAGCCACCTGCGAGACTCGAACTCGCGACCTAAGCTTTACGAAAGCTTCGCTCTACCGACTGAGCTAAGGTGGCACCACGCAGCGGGGGACCAACGGCCGTCCGCAGGGGTCATTTTCCCTCCGCCACGACCGTTGTCCACCCGGACCGGCGGCCGACTTTCAGCCCTTCGGCTCCGCCCATTCGGGGCGGTCCGTACCCGGCGTGGGCAACGCCGGGATCTCCAGCCGCGCCCCGCCCGCCCGCAACCGGGCGACCTGGTTCAGCCCGATCTCCGCCGTCAGCGTCACCCGGTCCTCCCCGTACGCCCGGTCGAGCACACGGGCGCGGGTCTCGATCGTGTGGATCGTCCGGCTGTCACGCAGCGGCACCGTGATCTCCAGCGTCCGCATCTCGCCCGCCACGGCCCGGCGCACCCGCGCCACGAGCTCCTCGTGCCCCGTCCGCAACCGCCCGTCGGGCCCGGGAAGCGAGCAGACCGGGATCGACCCCGGGGCCTTGGCGGCCCAGATCAAGAGCTCGTTCTGGTCCGCCAGGCGATCGACCTTGTTCAAGAGCAGCACGCGTTCCGGCGGGGTCCAGGGGCGGAGGCTCCCCCCGTTCCGCTCCGCCGCCGCGGCCGCCTTGCGCTCCGTCCGCCGGACTTCCTCGAACAGGTCCTCGAGCGTGCGGTTGACGGTCTCGAAATGCAGCTCGGCCGCGGGATCGGAGACATCCAGCACGATCAGCAGCAGATCGGCGTGCGTCGCCTCCTCGAGCGTGGCGCGGAACGAGGCGACGAGGTGGTGGGGCAGGTCGCGCACGAAGCCCACCGTGTCGGACAGCATCGCCGTTACGCCCGCGCTCCCGTCAGGCTCGCGCAGGTCCCACTCGCGTGTCCGCGTCATCAGCGTCGCGAACACGCGGTCGTCGGCGTAGGCCCCGCCGGCCGTCAGGCTGTTGAACAGCGTGCTCTTGCCCGCGTTCGTGTACCCGACCAGCCCGACCGAGAAGTGGTCCGCGTTCCTCGCCTGCACCTGCCTGCGTTTGCGGGCCTGGATCGTCGCGAGCTCCTGCGTCAGCATCGTCTTGCGCCGCTGCACGAGCCGCCGGTCGATCTCCAGCTGCTGCTCGCCCGGCCCGCGCGTGCCCACGCCCCCGATCCCGCCCGAGCCCACGATCCGCTCGAGGTGGTCCCACATCGCCCGGAGCCTGGGGTAGGTGTACTCGAGCTGCGCGATCTCGACCTGGAGCTTCGCCTCGTGCGTCGTCGCCCGGCTCGCGAAGATGTCCAGGATCAACTCCGACCGGTCCAGCACCTTGCGCTCGGTGATCTTCTCGATCGCCGCGATCTGCTTGGGGCTCAGCTCGTGATCGAAGATGACCGTCTTCGCGTTGACGACCTCGCACAACGCCTTGAGTTCCTCGACCTTTCCCCGCCCCATGTAGGTGCCCGCCTCGGGCCGGTCGCGACGCTGCTCGAGTTCGCCCACGACCACCGCCCCCGCCTGGGCGGCGAGTTCTCGCAACTCCCCGAACGGGTCGCGCGGGTCGTACCGGTCCTCGGGAAGCCGAACCGCGGCGAGCACCGCTCGCTCGGCCGCGACCTTGATGGATTGACGCTCACGGGGTGGGGGCACGCCGGATTCTAGTGGTCCTCCCACCCGCCGCGGGGGGCGGCGTGTTGGGGGGGCAGGCCGGCGGCCGAAAGGCCCGCGCCAGATCACAATTCCCGCGGCGTCTGGAATACCCGCGTGCCGCCCGGTGGTTCTCCCCCGCGTGATGATCGCACTGGAACCCATTCACTCCGCCCGATGCGACCGCAGGGACCCCCTGCAGGCGTCGCTCAACGGCACGGGTCTTGCGCTCTTCTAGCGACCCGCCTCAGGCCGCGCGGGCGGTGCGCGCCGAATCAGGCGTCCGCCCCGATCGTGGCCCGGTCCTCCCTCGCAACTGAACAACGCATTCGCCTTGCATGACGCGGTGCCACCGCGTCTCCCTGTCACCACGGCCATATCGCGCCGGCCAATCGGTCGTCGCAAGGAGTATCACATGCCCAGACTCAACCCCGTTCTCTCCGGGGTCGACCACGCCCCCGTACTCGACCTCGGCTCGAGCAGGCTGGTCCACCGCATCGCGAGCGAGCAGACACGCGGGGCGCTCGCGGTTGTCGAGTTTCTCTCCGACCCCGGCCAGGGCGTCGGCCTGCATCTCCACAAGAACGAGGAAGAACTCGTCTATGTCCTCGAGGGGACTATCGAGGTCACCCTCGGCGATCAGACGCTCACCGTCTCGCGGGGCGCGTGCGCCCTGCTCCCGCGCGGCATCCCGCACGGCTTCGTCAACACCGGCGACGGGCCTTCCAGGATCCTCGCGGTCGTGCTGCCCGGGAAACTCGACGGTTTCTTCGTCGAGCTCAGCCGAGAACTCGCGGTCGACCGGCCGCACGAGGAGCCGATCGAGCGTCTCTGCAAGCGTTTCGGGCTCTCGTTCCTCGAGCCCGCCTCGAAGTAGGCGGACCCCGTTTCCGTTCCTGTCCCAATGACCAATCACATCCGCCGCACGGCGGATCAAGGAGTACACCCATGCATCTGCTGACTCACGCGTTCATCGCCACCGCCGCGTTCGCCGTCTCGGCCCCCGCCGTGACGGCCCAGGACGCCCCGCGCTGCTCCGCCGGGCAATCCTGCCATGCCCCAACCTCGCCCGTCGTGGGTTCGGTTCAGTTCTCCTCGGCGCGGGTGGAGCCGCAGTCCCTTCGCGTCGGCCTCGGGGGCTACAGCCCGGTGTCCTATCTCGCCAAGAACAAGGCCGAGCCCGGCTCGCCCCGCTTCTCCGCCGAGCACGAGGGCGTGACCTACTTCTTCACAGGCGAGGCCCAGCGTCGGGACTTCCTCGCCGACCCCGACCGCTATCTGCCAGCCTACGGCGGGTACTGCGCGTTCGGGTGCTCTGTTGACTCCAGATTCGTCCCCGACCCCTCCAGCTTCAAGGTGATCGACGGGAGGACCCATCTCTTCCTCCGCAACGAGGAGATCGACGCCCGTTCGCTCTGGGAACAGGCCGATGCGCGGGAGGTTCGTGCAAAGGCCGACAACTTCTGGGCCGCCCAGGGCGCCAGCCGCGCGTATGTCGGCTCGCGCAATGTTCCCGCCGCCGGCCTCGGCATCGACGGGTACAGCCCCGTTTCCTACTTCACCCACGGCAGGGCGGAGAAGGGAGATCCCAGGTTCAGCGTCCAGCACAACGGCGTCACCTATCACCTCACCTCCCGGGAGCAGGTCGAGGCCTTCAAGAAAAACCCCTCGAAGTACGAGCCCCGTTGCGGCGGCTGGTGCGCCTTCGGCATGTCGGTCCAGGACAAGTTCCCCATCGACCCCAATGCGTTCAAGATCGTGGACGACCGCCTCTATCTCTTCCTCAACAACGACCAGATCAACGCGCTCGATCTCTGGAACAAGGGCGACCAAGCCGCCCTGACCTCCAGCGCCGAGGCGCACTGGCGCAAGGTCTCGGGTCACTGAGTCATTCCGGCACACCCCGCGCCGCCGTCCCGACGGGCGGCGGCACGGTTCTTTGAACACCGAATCTCCATGGGCCTCGGGGGGGGGGGGGGGGGGGGGGGCCAGGGCTCGGCTGACCGTTTGGCCGCTCGGGCGGGTGGATCTCCCGGAAATTCTGAAAGGATCTTGATAGGGCCTTCGTCTCTCGATACCCTATCAAAATGCACACAAAAAGACCCATTCACCCGAGCGCCGGTTTCGGGGGCACACCCGATCGCCTCCGCCGGGCCCGGGCTCTTCTCGAAGCAAAGACCGAGATCCAGGAGGTCGACGCCGCCGCGGTTCCCACCCTCTCCGGGGTCGATCTGGCCCTCCGGCCCGGTCTCCACGAGTGGTTCTCGCCCGAAACCGGCTCGGTCTGGATTCCCCCGCTCGCCGTGCTCATCGACCTCGCCCATCGGGCGCTGGCTGCATTTCCGGGGCGGCCCGGGGGCCGGGCGGTGGTCTGGATCGGCAGACGCTGCTGGCCTTTTCCACACGCGTTGGTCGGCCGTGACCCCGCCGGCGGGGTGGGTGACCGCACGCTGCTGACCCGCTCGGTCTTTGTCGATCCCCCGGGCCGGGCCGAGCGCGTCTGGGCGATGGACCTCGCCCTCCGCTCGCCCGGGGTCGCCGCGGTCGTGGCGGACGGGGCGGGGCTCGCGATGCCCGAGTCCCGCCGCCTGCAACTCGCCGCGAGCGGGGCGGTCGGTTTGCTGGCCCGGCCCGACCGGGAGCGGCGTGAACTCTCCGCCGCCCGCACGCGGTGGGCGGTGGCCCCCTCCCGTGCGCACGGGGCGGGCCAGGTCTGGACGGTCGAACTCCTGCGGTGCAAGGGCGCTCAGCCCACGGACGGAGGCGTGCGGCGGTGGGCCGTGCGGCGTGATCATGCGACAGGCGCGATGGACGAATGGACGGCGTGCGATGTCGATCTGGCTCCCGATGTGGCCGATCGACCTGCTCAGACGGCGCGAGCGAGGATCGCCTGACCCGCGCCCCGTGCTGCTCGCGGCCCGGGAGGGATCAAAGCGGATCGTCGCGCACGCCTGCGAACGGGCGAGGGCGGGCGGGGTGCGCCCGGGCATGGCGCTCGCCCAGGCCCGCGCCCTCTTCCCGGTCGACGGCGTGCGCATCGAGCCGCACCGCCCCGACCGGGACCGGGCCGCCCTGCGTTCTCTCGCGGCGTGGGCCCACCGTTTCTCTCCCGTGGTCGCGGCGGACGAGCCCGACGGGTTGCTGCTCGAGGTGACCGGGTGCGAGCGTGTCTTCGGGGGGGAGCGTCGGCTGGTGCGCACGGCGCTGTCGCGCCTTGCGGGGCTCGGGATCCGGGCGCGGGCCGCGGTCGCCCCGTCGTTCGGCGGCGCCTGGGCGGTGGCGCGGCACGGGGCGGAGCAGGCCGCCGTCGTGCCTCTGGAGGGGCTGCGGGCGGAGTTGACGCCGCTGCCGGTCTCGGCGTTGCGTGTGCGCACGGAGACGGTCGCGGCGCTGGCGGAGGTCGGCGTGGAACGGATCGGTCATCTGCTCGATCTTCCGCGGGCCGCGTTGCCGGCGAGGTTCGGGGAGGAGGTGCTGCTCCGGCTCGACCGCGCGATGGGCCGGGCGATCGAGACGGTCGAGCCGGTCCGCCCCGCGCCGCCCCCGGAGGTCGGGTTCGATTTCGACGGGCCGACCGACCGTGTCGAGGTGATCGCCCTGAAGACGCGGGAGTTGCTCGCGGAGATCGCGGCGTGCCTGCGTGCGGCGGAGAGCGGCGTGCGCGCGCTGGAGGTTGTCCTGACGAGGGCCGACCTGCCGGCGTTGACGCTGGAGGTGATGCTGGGCAGGCCGAGCCGGGACGCGCGGCACCTCTGGCGCCTGCTCGAGCCCAAACTGGAGCGGGCTCACCTGGGGTTCGGGGTGGAGGGGCTCTCGGTGCGGGCGGTGCGCACGGGCAGGCTGCGGCATGAGCAGGCGGCCCGTTGGGTCGAGGGGGACGCGGGGCCCGCGGGCGAGGCGGCCCGGTCGATCGCGGAACTGACCGACACGCTGGCGAACCGGCTCGGGGGTGACCGGGTTCGGCGTGCGGTGGTGGTCGAGTCGCACCTGCCGGAGCGGGCGTTCGCGTGGGAACCTGTTCAGGCGGGGGAGCCGCGGGGGGATCGGGGCGCGGGCTGCCCGCCTTGCGACCGCCCGACGGTGCTGTTCGAGCGGTCGATGCCGGCGGAGGTGGTCGCGCTCTCGCCCGATGGTCCGGTGCACCGGCTTCGTTGGCGCGGGGGCGAGGAGGCGGTGACGGCCTGCGTGGGGCCCGAGCGGCTGGCGGGGGAGTGGTGGCGAGGTGGGGAGGGCGAGCGGGATTGCTTCCGCGTCCGGGTCGAGAGCGGGCGGTGGGTCTGGCTCGTGCGCGAGCGTGGGGGGTGGTGGGTGCAGGGGGTGTGGGCGTGAGGGGGCGTGGGCGATGCCCGTGAATGAGTTCCCGAAGATCAGGCCTCACCCGGCGAAGGCGGGGGGCGGGCCGGGCCCCGCGCGGCGTGCGGCGTGCGGGCCCGGGTATGTCGAGTTGTCGGTGACGAGCAACTTCACCTTCCTGACCGGGGCGAGCCATCCGGATGAACTGGTGGAACGGGCGGCGGACCTCGGGCACGCGGCGGCGTCGATCGCGGACACGAACACGCTGGCGGGCGTGGTGCGTGCGCATGTCGCGGCGAAGCGGGCGGGGGTGCCGTTGCTGGTGGGGTGCCGGGTCGCGTTGTCGGATGCGCCGGCGGTGCTGGTCTACCCGACGGGCCGGGAGGGGTACGCGGGGCTGTGCCGGTTGCTGACGCTGGGCAAGCGTCGGGCGCCGAAGGGGGAGTGCCATCTCTCGCTGCACGACCTGATCGAGCACGAGGCGGGGTTGCTCGCGATCGTGGAGCCTCCCGGGGTGCTCGACGAGGGGTTCGTGGAGGTGGTGCGGGGGCTGCGTGGTGTTTTCGACGACGGGCGGCTCTCGATCGCGGGCTGGTACGCGTACCGGGGCGAGGACGGGGCCCGGCTCGAGCAGATCGCGGCGCTGGGGGCGATGACGCGGGTGCCGATGGTGGCGACCAACCGGGTGCTCCTTCACGATTCGTCGCGGCGTGCCCTTCAGGATGTGCTGACCTGCATCCGCCTCGGGTGCACGGTCGAGGAGGCGGGGCTGCGGCTCGAACCCAACGCGGAGCGTCGTCTCAAGCCCGCCCCGGAGATGGCGGGGCTGTTCGCGGCGTTCCCCGGGGCGGTGGAGCGGACGGCGGAGATCGCGGCCCGGGCTTCGGGGTTCAGCCTCGATCAACTGCGGTACGAGTACCCGGTTGAGGCCTGCCCCCGGGGGATGAGCCCGGCCGAGTTCCTGAGGGCGCGCACGATGGAGGGCGCGGCGTGGCGATACCCGGGGGGTGTTCCCGAGAAGGTGCGTGCGGCGATCGAGCACGAGCTGGGGCTGATCGCCGAGATGGGGTACGAGGCCTACTTCCTGACCTGCGACGACATCGTGCGCTTTGCGCGGGGGCGAGGGATCCTGTGCCAGGGGCGGGGAGGGGCGGCGAACTCGGCGGTCTGCTACTGCCTGGGGATCACCGCGGTGGACCCGGCGACGCACAGCCTGCTGTTCGAGCGGTTCATCAGCCGGGAGCGGGGCGAGCCCCCGGACATCGACATCGATTTCGAGCACGAGCGTCGGGAGGAGGTGATCCAGTACCTGTACGCGAAGTACGGGCGCGACCGGGCGGCGTTGACGGCGGAGGTGATCAGCTACCGGGGCCGCAGCGCGGTGCGTGAGGTCGGCAAGGCGATGGGCCTCCCGCTCGACTGCGTGGACACGCTGGCGAAGAACCTCGATCGCTGGGGCGAGGCGGCGGACGACCGGCGCGTGCGCGAGATTGGGCTCAACCCCGATGACCCGACGATCCGCCGGGTGATCGACCTCTCCCGCGAGCT
Organism: Phycisphaerales bacterium; assembly: GCA_036732005.1. Taxonomy (GTDB): domain Bacteria; phylum Planctomycetota; class Phycisphaerae; order Phycisphaerales; family UBA1924; genus UBA1926. The sequence goes on along the minus strand of DAINDF010000001.1, from coordinate 68,854 downwards.
GGTCGGCTTCCCGCGGCACCTCTCGCAGCATGTGGGCGGGTTCGTGATCACGCGGCGGCCGCTGAGCGAGTTGGTGCCGATCGAGAACGCGGCGATGGAGGACCGCACGGTGATCGAGTGGGACAAGGACGACATCGACGCGATGGGCATGCTCAAGGTGGACTGCCTCGGGCTGGGGATGCTCAGCTGCATCAGGCGGGCGCTGGAGATGATCAAGGGGGGCGAGATTCAGAGACAAAGAGACGAGGAGACGGGGCGCGGATTTGGTGAAGTTTCTCCGCCTGGCACGGGGATCGCTGAACGAGGTGCCGACGCGGCACGGACTGGCGATCTCGTTGGAGATGATCCCCGCGAACGCCGGGCCTTGGGGCTTGCTCGACGGGACCGACCGGGTGCCGCGGGCCCTGGTCATGAGCCTGGAGAGCAAGCTGGCCTGATATCGCGGGGTGCTTCGTCTGGGCGCCTCTGTGTCTCTTCGCCTCCTGTTGCGGGGGATCTCTACTCGTTCTACGCGCAGATCGCGTCCGGCCTTTCTGACCCCGCGGTCTACGACATGATCTGCGCGGCGGACACGGTGGGGGTGTTCCAGATCGAGAGCCGGGCGCAGATGTCGATGCTGCCGAGGCTGCGTCCGCGTGTGTATTACGACCTGGTGATCGAGGTGGCGATCGTGCGTCCGGGGCCGATCCAGGGCGGGATGGTGCACCCGTACCTCCGTCGCCGGCAGGGTCTCGAGCCGGTGTCGTACCCGAGGCCGGAGGTGGAGGCGGTGCTGGGGCGGACGCTCGGCGTGCCCTTGTTCCAGGAGCAGGCGATGCAGTTGGCGATCGTGGCGGCGGGGTTCACGCCCGACCAGGCCGACGGGCTGCGTCGGGCGATGGCGGCGTGGAAACGGCGCGGCAACGCGATCCATCGCTACGGGACGCGGCTTGTCGAGGGGATGCTCGAGCGCGGGTATCCGCGGGAGTTCGCCGAGCGGTGCTTCGAGCAGATCAAGGGGTTCAGCGAGTACGGGTTCCCCGAGTCGCACGCGGCGAGTTTCGCGATCCTGGTGTATGTGTCGGCGTGGCTGAAGCGGTATCACCCCGCGGCGTTCGCGGCGGCGCTGATCAACAGCCAGCCGATGGGGTTCTACGCGCCGGCGCAGATCGTCCGCGATGCGGCGGAGCACGGGGTCGAGGTACGCGGGGTGGATGTGAACCGGAGCGGGTGGGACTGCCGGCTTGAAGCGCGAGACGGGGAGACAACGAGAGAAGACGCGCACGGAGAAGGTGGTGTGCCGGAGTCGGGGCGCGGCGGGCCTGCCCTTCGGCTGGGGATGCGGCTGGTCAAGGGGATCGGGGAGGCCGAGGCGGGGCGGATCGAGGGGTCGGTGGGGGAGCACGGGGCGTTCGCGACGGTCGGGGCGTTGTGGCGGGCGAGCGGCGTGAGCGTGCGCACGCTGCGGGCGTTGGCCCGGGCGGACGCGTTCGCCTCGATGGGGCTGGATCGCCAGCGGGCGCTCTGGCAGATCAGGGCGCTGCGTGACGACCCGATGCCGTTGTTCGACGGGGTGGCGTCGGCGGACGGGCCGGGCGGGGGGGCGCGGGACGGGCTGGATCGGCTTCCCGAGATCCAGGCGGTGCACCGGGTGCTGCACGATTACGACGCGGTGGGGCTCTCGCTCAAGGCGCACCCGGTCTCGTTCATCCGCGACCGGCTGGAGAGAATGGGGGTGATCCCCACGGGGGATCTGCGCAGCCCGCGGCTTTGCCCCGGGAAACGGGAGGTGCGGGTCGCGGGGCTGGTGATCTGCCGGCAGCGCCCCGGCACGGCGTCGGGGGTGGTGTTCGTGACGCTCGAGGACGAAACGGGGATCGCGAACCTGATCGTCTGGCCCGATGTCTTCGAGCGGTTCAGGCGGGTCGCGAGGCTCAGCACACTCCTGCTGGCTCGGGGCACGGTGGAGCGGCAGGGGGAGGTCGTGCATGTGCATGTCGCCGGGCTGGAGAGCCTGGACGGGCAACTCACCGGACTGGAATCGGTCTCACGCGACTTTCACTAGGCCGCCGGCTGCCGATTTTGAGCAGGTCGGCCGAAATGGCAGGGAGCGCAGGCCGCGGCGTGCCGGGGAAAGCCCGCGAACCCGGCACGGGGATTGCCGTACAAGGAGGTGGCGGAACTCGCGGCGTGCGGCCGCGGGGGTTGAGCCGCCGGGAAGCAGGTTTGGGGATCGCCCCCCGTTCGCGTCGAACAACTGTCAGACGGCGCCCCGGCGATGTGGGGCGCGCCGAGGCGCGAACGGCCTGCTTCCGAGTTTTCGGCCTCTCTCCTCCAGGCGTGCCCGCCCGCTCCCACCGGGCGGCACGCCGTTTCGAAGCCCAACTCACAATCGAGGAACCAGACCGTGCCCATGCGAATTGGACTCTTGGCGTATCCGCTGCTCGCGATGGCTGTCCAACTTGGCAAGCCGAGCGCGGTCGGCGCGTTCGAGCGGGCGGGGGCGATCAGCCCGGAGACGAGCCGCAAGCCGTCGAGCCTGGAGGTGCCGGCGAAGGCGGTGCGACGGGCCGTGAAGAAGGGGCTGCTGGTCGGCGTCGGAGACGGCCGGTACTACCTGGATCGGTCGGCGGTGCGTCGGTCGGACCTTCGTGGGCTCGCGACGATGGGGTTCGTCGCGCTGAGCTTTGTGCCGCTGGTGTGGCTGCTCTGGTAGCTCCGTCGTTCGTCGGTGAGTCCAAAAAGCAGAACGGGCGGTGCCTTGCGACACCGCCCGCGTTGCATTGCGTGCTCGGAGGCCGAGCGGGCTTACCAGCGGCCGCCGCCGCCGCCGCCGCCGTAGCCGCCGCGGCCACCGCCGCCGCCGCCACCGTATCCACCGCGGCCGCCGCCGCCGCCACCGGGGCGGCTCTCGCGGGGCTTGGCCTCGTTGACGGTGAGCTGGCGACCGCCGAGCTCGGTGCCGTTGAGGGCGGCGATGGCGTTGCGGGCGTCATCGTCGGCCATCTCAATGAAACCGAAGCCGCGGGGGCGGCCGGTCTCGCGGTCCATCACCAGGCTGGCGCTCTGGACGGCGCCGTGGGCGGCGAATGCGTTGGCCAGTTCGGCCTCGGTGGTCTTGAACGACAGGTTTCCGACATAGATCTTCATCGCGAATCTCTGACCCGAGTCTTCCAAGCCGCCAGAGATCCTCGGGGAGATCTGCGTCGGGCTCGCCGGTCGGGCACCATCTGCCCATCTCCCGGCGTATCAGGAAAATTGCCCTTAAGTCTAGGCCCGCTCGCCCGGGCGGGGGAAGGGGGGAGGGGCCTGGGGGAGAGATCGCCTGTTTAGGGCTTGCCCTTGCCGCGTTGCTCTTGCCGAGGGTGGGTGCGGTTTCGGGCGGCGGCGCGGTGCGAAACTGGGAACCGGGGGAGCCGAGCCGTGGGGCTGGCCGGGCGCCGATCGCCCGTGGGAGCCGCCAAAGGGTGATCCTGGCGCGGCTTGCCGCGGCGACCTTGATTCGGGCGTGGCCGGCTGAACTTGTCGCGATGCGTCGTTTGGGCGGCTCCGCGGGGAGGCGGCGGCGAGCCGCGGAGGAAAATCGGCGCCGGTTGCGAACTCTCTTCTTGACAAGCGCGTGGAATCAGTATTATTTGCGGCACGAAGTCGCCGGGTTTAGCAGGGCGTGGATCGTCCGCCGGCAACGGCTTCTTTGGAGCTCATGGAGTTCCGCAATGTCCGACAATGGTCTGACGGCCAAGAACGGCCTGGGCCTCGCGACTTCCATCCCCCTCCCGCAGTACACCGAAGCCGACCCTGAGGAACCCGAGCCACCAAGTCTCAGGGGCGTCGGCGGCTCGTCCGGCGCCCGGGTCCGACAACGGGGCAAGCGAAAACCGGCGGGGTCCGCGGAGGACCCGAGCGCGATGGTCGTGTCGGAGGCGGCGCGGGCCTTCCGCGATCGTGTCTTCCCCGGCGTGAGCGACGATCAGTGGAGCGACTGGAAGTGGCAGCTCCGCTCGAGGCTGCGCACCGGGGAGACGCTGGAGCGTGCCTTCGCGGCGACGACCGACGAGCGCCACACGATCGCGGAGTTGGGGGACCGCCTGCCGGTCGGCATTACACCCTACTACGCGTCGTTGATCGACCCCGCCGACCCGTCGGACCCGATCCGCAAGACGATGGTGCCAGTAGGGAGCGAGTTCGAGATGTCCCCGGGGGAGATGGCCGACCCGCTCGGCGAGGACGCGGACATGCCGGTGCCGGGTCTGGTGCACCGGTATCCGGACCGGGTCCTGTTCCTGGTGACGAGTTTCTGCGCGACCTACTGCCGGTATTGCACGCGGTCGCGTCTGGTGGGCAAGACGGGCGAGTATCACTTCAACACGGCGCAGTACGAGCGGGCGCTGGACTACCTGCGTGGGACGCCGGCGGTCCGGGATGTGCTGATCTCGGGCGGCGACCCACTCACGATGAATGATGACCGGCTCGACTGGCTGCTGGGCCGGCTCAGGGAGATCCCGCACATCGACTTTGTTCGGATCGGCTCGAAGGTGCCGGCGGTGCTTCCGCAGCGGATCACGCCCGATTTCTGTGCGATGCTCAAGCGGCACCAGCCGTGGATCAGCGTGCATTTCATGCACCCGCGGGAGGTGACGCCCGAGGTTGCGCAGGCGTGCGGCCGGCTGGCGGACGCGGGGGTGCCGCTGGGGAGCCAGACGGTGCTGACGGCGGGGGTGAACGACGACGCGGAGACGATGAAGCGGCTGATGCACGCGCTCTTGAAGATCCGGGTGCGGCCCTACTACATCTACCAGTGCGACCCGATCCCGGGCTCCCGGCACTTCCGGGTGCCCGTGGAGAAGGGGCTGGAGATCATCGAGGCGCTCCGCGGGCACACGACGGGGTACGCCGTGCCGACCTTCGTGATCGACGGGCCGGGCGGGGGCGGGAAGATCCCGCTGATGCCGAACTATGTGGTGGGGCGGGACGGGGACGACATCGTGCTGCGCAACTACGAGGGGCAGACCTTCCGGTACCCGGACCCGCTGCCCGCCCGGGCGGCACGCGATGCCTGAGCCGTCCGACCATCCATGCGCCCGGTGCGCCCGGATGCAGAAGACCTGCTGCCAGCGGGCGGAGATCCTCGTGACCGGCGGGGACCTCGAGCGGATCGGGGCGCACACGGGGCGTACCGACTTCTGGTCGCTGCGCCGCCCGGCGAACGCGGCGTACCTGGAGAACGACCCCGACGACCCGGATTGGACACGGCTGACGACCGACGGCGAGGGGCGTCGACGCATGCTCGTGAAGAAGCCGAGCGGGGATTGCCACTTTCTCGGTTCGGCGGGGTGTGTGCTCCCGTTGGAGGTCAGGCCGCTGGTCTGCCGGCTGTATCCGTTCGCGTACACGGAGCGGGGCCTGGACGGCTTGGACGATGACTATTGCCCGACCGAGGCGTTGCTGCCGAAGGGCATGCCTGGTGTGACGATGCTGACGGTGCTCGGGATGGTGCCGGCGGACGGGGAACGCTGGCGGTCGGCGCTGTACGCCGAGTTGCGGGCCGAGGGGATGAAGCGATGAAGATCGGGCTGACCTACGACCTGCGTGAAGAGTACCTGGCGCTTGGTTGGAGCGAGCAGGCTGTGGCCGAGTTCGACCGCGTGGACACCATCGAGTGTCTCGAGGCGGCGTTGCTCGGGATGGGGCACACGCCGGACCGGATCGGGGGCGCTTCAGCCCTTGTGTCGAGGCTCGCGGCGGGGGATCGCTGGGACCTTGTGCTGAATATCGCGGAGGGCCGGTTCGGGACGGGGCGTGAGTCGCTGGTGCCGGCGTTGCTGGAGCACCACGGGGTCCCGTACACATTCGGCGACCCGCTGTGCTGCGCGGTGACGCTGGACAAGCCCACCTGCAAGCGGGTCCTCGCCACCCACGGCGTTCCGACCCCGGCGTTTGCGGTGGTGGAGCGTGTCGAGGACATCGCGGCGCTGAGCCTGCCGTATCCCGTCTTCGCCAAGCCGAGCCGGGAGGGTTCGAGCAAGGGGGTTGACGGGGCGAGCGTGTGCCGGCGGCCGGCGGAGCTGGCGGCGGTCTGCCGCCGGCTGATCGAGGAGTTTTCTCAGCCGGTGCTTGTGGAGACCTATCTGCCTGGTGAGGAGGTCACCGTTGGTCTGGTGGGCACCGGTGCGGACGCGGAGGTTGTCGGCGTGCTCGGTGTCGGGCTGACTGGAGGGTCAGAGGTCTACGGGTACGACGACAAGGAACGGTGCGAGGAGGTCGTGCAGTACCGCCTCGTGGAATCTCCATTCGCGGAGGCGGCCCGGGAGCTGGCCTTGGCCGCGTATCGTGCCGTGGGTTGCCGGGACGCGGGGCGGGTCGATGTCCGCGCCGACGAAGCGGGTCGGCCCCAGGTGATCGAGGTGAACGCGCTGGCGGGGCTGCACCCGACGCACTCGGACCTTCCGATCATGGCGGGGCTCGCGGGGTGGCGGTACGAGGAGTTGATCCGGCGGATCGTGGACGGGGCGGTCGCCCGCTCGCGAGGCCACGGGTCTGGGGTGGTGCCGTGCGGGTGCTGATCCTCCACGACGAGGTGGGGGAGGGCGCTGCTTCGGACGCGGTGGATGTGTTCGACCAGGCCGCGGTGATCGAGGAGGCGTTGTCTTCGGGCGGGGCGCGGTGCACCAGGATGGGCGTGGGGCTCGATCTCCGTGGGGCCGCCGAGGCGATCGGGCGATCGGATCTGGTGGTGAACCTGGTGGAATCGCTCGGGGGGCGTGGGTCGTTGATCCATCTCGTGCCGGCGTTGGTCGAGGCGATCGGCAGGCCGATGACGGGCTGCCCGGCGTTGGCGATCGCGCTGACCTCGAACAAGCTCGACGCCAAGGCGGTGCTGGCGCGGTGCGGGATCGACACGCCCGCGTGGCACGAGTTCGGGGCCGCGAAACCGAACCGCGGGAAGTGGATCATCAAGTCGGTCTGGGAGCACGCGTCGATCGGGCTGGGCCCGTGGTCGATCGTTGATGCGGGCGAGCGGGATCTGAACGAGGCGATCCTCGGCGCGGCCCCGTCGCTTGGAGGGCGTGCGTTCGCGGAGCGGTTCGTTGACGGTCGTGAGTTCAACCTGTCGCTGCTCGAGACCGAGTCGGGCGTGGCGGTGCTCCCTCCGGCGGAGATCGAGTTCGTGGGGTACGCCGAGGGGCGCCCGCGGATCGTGGATTACGCCGCGAAGTGGGACATATCGAGCGACGCGTATCGGAACACGCCGCGGTCGTTTGAGTTTGATGCCTCGGAGGGCCCGCTCCTCGACCGGCTGCGGTCGATGGCGCTGCGTTGCTGGTCGACATTCGGGCTCTCGGGGTATGCTCGCGTGGACTTCCGTGTGGACGGCGCCGGGCGGGCGTGGGTGCTCGAGGTGAACACGAACCCGTGTCTCGCCCGCGATGCGGGTTTCCTGGCGGCGGCGGAGCGTGGGGGATACTCATCGGAACAAGTGGTCGGGGAACTGGTCCGTGCGGCGTTGGCGAAGAAGGATGCTCCATGTTCCGGATTCGCCAGATAACCCCGGACGCGATCCCGGCGAACCGCCGGCTCATCGACGAGACGAAGGCGGTTCTTCGGGAGCGGCTGCCCGGGCTTCCCGACAAGGAGTTCCTGACCTTCGAGGATCGCCTCCGCGACCCATTGTCGCACCGGATGCAGGCGATGTTGTTCGTGGCCGACAACATGCGTGGGCAGATGCTGGGGTTCGCGTACCTGTCGCACATGACGGACCTTGGTTTCTGCTGGCTGGACTACATCGCGACGCCGGCGAAGACAGGCGGGGGCGTCGGCGGGGCGCTGTACGAGCGGGTGCGGGAGGCGTGCCGCGGGCTGGGCGTCGTTGGGCTGTTCTTCGAGTGTCTGCCGGACGACCCCGCGGCCTGCAGCGATGCTTCGTTCGCGGTGGAGAACAGGTCTCGGCTGAAGTTCTACGAGCGTTTCGGGGCGTTGCCGATCGTGAACACGGCGTACGAGAGGCCGATCACGCCCGGTCAGAAGGACATGCCGCATCTCGTGTTCGATGACCTGGGCTCGGGCGAGCCGCTCCGACGGGACCGGGCGCGGGCGATCATCAGGGCGGTTCTGGAGCGGAAGTACGGGGATCTGTGCGACGAGGCGTACACCAGCGCTGTGGTCGACTCGGTGACGGACGATCCGGTAAGGGTGCGTGAGACGCGGCACGCATCGCGATCGGCTTCGGCCGGGACGGTCGTGACAGGGGAGGGGTTGATCGCGCTGGTCGTGAACGATCAGCACGACATCCACCATGTACGCGAGCGTGGGTATGTGGAAGCGCCGGCGCGGGTCGCGGCGATCCTCAAGGGCATCGAGCCGACGGGGCTTTTCTATCGGGTGAAGGCCCGCCACTTCCCGGAGTCGTCGATCCGCGCGGTGCACGACGGTGCGCTGGTTGACTATCTCAAGAAGGCCTGCGCGGAGGTTCCCGAGGGGCGGTCGGTCTATCCGTATGTCTTCCCGATCCGCAATCACACCAGGCCTCCCAAGGACCGGGCGTACGCCGCCGGGTACTACTGCATCGACACCTTCACGCCGATCAACGCGAACGCGTGGAAGGCGGCGGTGCGAGCGGTCGATTGCGTGTTGACCTCGGCGGAGGCGGTTCTCGAGGGGCAACGGTTCGCGTACGCGCTGGTCCGCCCGCCCGGGCACCACGCCGAGCGGCGGGCGTTCGGCGGGTTCTGTTATTTCTGCAACGCGGCGGTCGCGGCGCACCGGCTGAGCGAGCACGGTCGGGTGGCGATCCTGGATATCGATTACCACCACGGCAACGGCCAGCAGGACATTTTCTTCCGCCGAGCGGATGTGCTCACGGTGTCGATCCACGGGCACCCGAGTTTCGCGTATCCCTTCTTCACCGGGTTCGAAGAGGAGACCGGGGAGGACGACGGGGCCGGGTTCAACATGAACATCACGCTTCCGGAGACGATCGATGCGAAGCGGTACGCGGGCGCGCTGGAGAGGGCGCTCGACCGGATCCGTGCGTTCTCGCCTGCATTCCTGATCGTGGCGCTCGGGTTCGATACGGGGAAAGGTGATCCGACGGGAACCTGGCCGCTCCGCCCGGCGGACTTCGAGGCGAACGCCGCGAAGATCGCGGGGCTCGGGCTGCCGACGCTTGTGGTGCAGGAGGGCGGGTACCGCACGACGACGCTGAGCGCGAACGCCCGTGCGTTCTTCACCGGGCTCGCGGGGGGCGGGCGATGAGCGGGGAAACCGCGGCGCCCGACCCGATCCGATTTCGCGATCGGCCCCGCGAGGGGGACGAGGCCGCGGTGCGGCGGATGGCCCGGGCGACCGGGTTTTTCCGCGATGATGAGGTCGAGGTCGCGTGCGAACTGGTCCGTGAGCGGCTTGAGCGAGGGCCCGCGAGTGGGTACGAGTTCGTGTTCGCGGATAGGGCGGGGGGGGAGCCGCTCGGGTACGCGTGTTTCGGGCCGATCCCGTGCACGGTGGGCAGCTTCGATCTGTACTGGATTGTCGTGGACCCCGGCGTGCAGCGGCGCGGCGTGGGCGGCGTGCTGCTGGCGCGGGCGGAGCGGGCGGCGTTGTCGGTCGGGGGTCGCCGCATGTACATCGAGACCTCGTCGCTGGCGAAGTATGAGCCCACCCGGCGGTTTTATGAGCGATCGGGGTACACGCTCGAGGCGAGGATGGTCGACTTTTATCAGCCGGGCGACGACAAGATGATCTTCGGCAAGGTGCTCGTCGGGGGCGGGGCCGTGGGGAACGCGGCGTCGGTCTAATGCGGCTGCGCCGCGAGGAACGCCGCGGCGCCGACGCCGACGACGGCGAGCCCGCCCATGACCGCGATCACGACCTTGACCCAACTCAGCGGCGCTTGGCCGACGACCCGCCCGGTCTGCCCGTGGACGAGGACGGTGTAGGTCCTGCCGCGGAAGCGGTACTGGAGCGACCAGATCGGGAGGAGGATGTGCTTCCAGTGCACGGCGGAGATGGTGTTGGCGACGCGGAGAAACCGGTGGGTATCGCCCGGGATGTCGCCGGCGCAGCGGCGTTCCTGTTCCGCTTCGACGATCCGCTGGGCGTGCGACCACCCGGACTCAAGATCGATCTGGTACTCCTCGGCACGCCAGCCCGCGAGGTACTCGGGGCGATAGGGGACCAACGCGGCGAGATCAAACGGGCCCAGCCCCGAGACGAGCTCGTTCGGCTTGCCGAGGGTGGCCGAGATCAGGATGTCGTCGTACGCGTCGTCGCGGGAGCCCCACTTGGGGACCCATCGGACCTTGCGGACACGCCGGGTCTGCCGCACGCGTCTGCCGTTGATGGTGGCCCAGTAGGTCTGGGTGACCCAGTAGTAGTAGCCGGCGTCGGCGGACCAGTCGGAATGGACGCGGCAGTCGAAGGTCCAGAACGGCACATAGATCCCGATCGCGTCGAATCGGCCGACCTTCTTGAGAGCGCTCGGCCTGAACCAGAGGCCGCCGAGCCACTTGCGAAACGCCCGCTCGACCTCGCCCTTGCCGATATCGAGCGGGATAACCGACTCCGGGCGGATGGCGTTGCGGTTCGCCTCCTGGGCGAGCACGCTCGGGGAGCCGCAGAAGACACAGGCGTCGGCGGTTGCCCCGGTGTCGAGAGAGACGGAGGCGCCGCAGGTGTCGCAGCGGACAACTCGTCGGTCGAGCCCGAGCCCGCGGGCGGCGGCGCCCGCCTCCGAGAGCGGTCGTTCGAGGATCGTCCCCTCGGCCCGGGGGACCTGGACGGTGTGCCGGCAGTATTCGCAGTGCAGCGCGTCGGCGTCGGGGTCCCAGCGCATGTCGGCGCCGCAGTTCTCACACCGGAACCGGAGGTCCGGGCTCGCGGCGGAGGACGACTCGGCGAGGGCCTCCTCGTGCTCCGATTCGATCTCGGCGTCGGCCTGATTGTCGCTCGTGTCGTCGTGTTTCATGCGCTGGACTGAAACCCGGGGGATGGAATTGCTAACATGGTACGGGGCTTGCTGGTGATCGGGCCCCACGGGTTTCGCGGGCTTCTGGCGCGGAGGGGACACATGGGAATCGGAGAGTGGTTCAAGCGCGGCGTCCGCGAGATGATGATCGCTCGCCCGGACGACGCGAAGCCGCATGTCGTCTGGAAGCACCCGGACCCGACCATCCCGATGAAGTCGCTGCTGACGGTCGAGGCCGACGAGAAGGCGGTCTTCTTCCGTGACGGCAAGGCGGTGGCGACGCTCGGCCCCGGGCGGCACACGCTCGACTCGGCGAACCTGCCGTTCCTCTCTGACCTCGTCGACCGGTTTACGGGCGGCAATGTCTTCATCGCCGAGGTCTTCTTTGTCAACATCCGCGAACACACGGGTGTCAAGTTCGGCGGGCGGATCGGCCATGTGGAGGACCCCAAGAGCGGGATCCCCGTCGAGACCATGGTGCACGGGGAGTTCTCGTTCCGCGTTGTGGACCCGGAGCGGCTGATCGTCGGGCTGGTCGGCATGGGGCGGACCGAGTCGTACTTGGTCCGCACATGGATGAAAGAGCAGGTGCTCAAGCTCATCCGCGACCGGATCGCCGAGTTGCTCGTCAAGAACAAGTGGCCTTTGCTCGATGTCACGAGCGGCGCCTACACGGAAGAGCTCGAGCACCAGGTGCTCGCGGGCATCACCGGGCATGTCGCCTCGTACGGCCTCGAGGTCGTGCGGCTCGGCAATTTTGTCATCGCGATCGATGAGCAGGACGCGGAGAACCTCAAAAAGCTCTACACCGACGCGGCGTACCTCAGGACGGTCGGGGGCGTGCAGGGCTATCAGCAATTCGCCGCGGGCAAGGCGATGATGGGCGCGGGCGACGGCATGGCCAAGGGCGGCGGTGGCGGTGCGGGCGGCGGCGAGGGCGGGGCGCTGCTCGGCGGCGCGGGGCTCGGCGTCGGCTTCGGGCTTGCGCAGATGCTCGTGAAAGACCGCCAGGGCGGCGAGGTGCTCACGCCGGCGGCGCCGGGCGTGGTGTGCGCCGCCTGCAATGTGGCGGTGCCGCCCGGGAAGTTCTGCAGCGCGTGCGGGAAGCCGCTCGCGGCCCCGAAGCCCGAGCAAGCGGCCGGGGCGTTCTGCACGGGGTGCGGCAGCCCCGTCGCCGCGGACGCGAAGTTCTGCGGGCAGTGCGGCGCGGCGCGGGGCTGAGCCGGGGCGATCAGGCCTCGGTCGGGCAGGAACAGGCCGCCGCGGTCAGGCGGAGGCGCCAGAGCCCCGGGCCGGCGACCACGGCCTCGGCGACGGTCATCGCCAGTTCCGGGTGCGGGCGGCGTGAGTTGAGCCACACGAGCGTCGCGGGCCCGGTCGGGCTGAGCTCGCCTCGGTATTGGACGGTGGCGGTATCTCGGCTGAGTGAGGTGACCTCGACCACGGTCGAGTAGTCCGCCGCCTCTGACCGGAGTAGGGCCCGGCATTGGGTGAGGGGAACCTCGTGCTCGGGGCTCGGGGGCTCGGCGATCCCTCCGAACTCGACGGCGATCGCGAAGAGGCAGGCGAGAGGATTGCTGGCGTTCTCCATATCGGACATCGGACTCGAGGCTCCTTCCAAGGCGAGGAAGGAGTATCGAGCCGTGGAAACCCGGTCTCTATCAGGGTTTCCACGCAATTCCGACCGCGCTGTGTGACACAGATCACCGGGCCCGAAGTGCCCGGATCGCCAGCACGGCCGTCGCGACGGCGAGCAGCATGAACGCCGCCTGCACAAGCAGGGCGGCGTTGATCTGGAGATTGCCCTGTGCGGCCATGGGGATGATCCGCCCGAGCGGTCCCAGAGCGCCCAAGACGGCGAGCGCAGTCACGGCGATCAGGGTGCCGCGGCGGGCGCGGGAGGCGAGGAGCCCGAGGGCCGCGATCGGGAGGCCGAAGAAGGCGGGGATGAGCGCGGTGGCGCTCGCCATGCCGCTCGCGAGGTAAGCCACGACGCCGAGGATGATCATCAGGGAGCCGAGGACGACGGTATTCCGGTGCATCGGGACGCCTCTTCGGGGTGGGTGATCGCGGCCTACGGGTTCACTTCAACGGCGAGCAGCGACAGCGCGGAGTCCATCGCGAGACGGTAGGCCCACGCGCGGGAGGACGGGTCGGGCGCGGCCGCTCCACGGCGGAGGCCCTCTTCAAGAGCCCGAAGGGCACTGGGCGGAAGGCCCGCGGGTCTGCGAACCAGACCGAGAATCGCGATCTCATAAATGTCGGCGCATGCGCCGGGGTCGGCTCGATTGAATCTCGGCACGCCCCGCTCGATGGCGGCCTCAAGGACTCCCGCCGCGGCGGTCATGTCGGTGAGCTCCGGGGTCTCGCCTGCCGCCTGAGCCGTCGACCCGGGCTCATCGCCTGCCATGCCGATCCACTCGACATCGAGGCGGAATGGGCCGTCCTTCTTGTCGTAGATGAAGATCCCGATGGTGTCGACCTGGGCGGGGTCGATTTCCGGGGCTCGGCCCGTGATGTCCTCTCCGAAGAAGGTCGGGCGGAAGTCGCGGAGCGGGATCCGCACCGTCTGCCACGCGCCCTCGGGGCTGGTCGCGAAGCGGGCCCAGTAGTTGACCGGGAATCCGCCGACGAGCGCCGAGGTCGACAGCGAGGCGATGTAGGTTCGACCGTCGCCCTTCACGCGGAGAAGGAGTGACTCGGCGTCTGCGAGGCCCCAATCGCGCGGGCGGGTGCGGATGGAGGAGAAGCCGCCCCCGTTGGTGTTGGTGACCCCCGAGAAGGTGAGCCGGCCTTCGGCGAACGAGGGGCCGCCGCGCGACCGGCCGCCCATCACGCCGTCGTTGACGGTTTCCCAGAGCGATGGCGCGTCGGGCTCGGTGAAGCCGGTGAGGATTCGGTCCGGGACGAGTTGAAGCCGCTCCTCGACCGATGGGATGGCCGGAGTCTGGGAGATCGACGCGGAGATGGCGATCGCGAGGCAGGCGGCGCGCATGCGGGGGCTCCTGTGGGCGGCGAACACCGGACCTGTCGACGGGATCGCCCGCCTGACCCGGGCGGATGCAGGGTGTCGTCTGTGGCGGCGCGGGCCGGTCAGGCGGGGGAAACCCGCTCGACCTCGTCCACGCTGGTGAGCCCCTCGGCGGCGAGCTTCCAGCCGAACTGTTCGAGCGTGGTGAAGAGCCCCTCGGCGATGACCTTCTTCATCGCCTGGATGTTGGGGTTGCCCAGGATGACATCGCGCAGCTCGTCGTTGACATCGAGCAACTCGAACAGCGCCTGTCGGCCCCGGTAGCCCGTCTTGAGGCAGGCCTTGCAGCCGGTGGCCGCGTAGGTCCGGGTGACGCCCTGCCCGAACTTGCCCATCCGGCTCTGCAGGCCCGGGGGGGCGGGCACCTCGCGCTTGCACGCCGGGCAGAGCAGGCGGACGAGGCGTTGGGCCAGCACGAGGCTGACGCTGTTCGCGACGAGGTACGGCTCGACCTTGAGGTCGAGCAGGCGGAAGACGGCGGCGATCGAGTCCTTGGCGTGCACGGTCGAGAAGACGAGGTGCCCGGTCATCGCGGCCTGCATGGCGGTGCGGGCGGTGTCCTCGTCGCGGATCTCGCCGAGGAGGATGACATCGGGATCCTGCCGAAGCACGCTGCGGAGCAGGGTGTGGAAGGTGTTGCCCTGTCGCTCGTCGATGGGCATCTGCGTGACGCCGTCGATCTGGTACTCAACGGGGTCCTCGATGGTGACGACATTGCGCGCGTCGCGGTCGATCTCGCGGAGGCAGTTATAAAGGGTCGTCGTCTTGCCCGAGCCCGTCGGCCCGCAGACGAGCAGCATGCCCGCGTCGAGGCGGGTGACGCGCTTGATCCGCTCGGTCATGTACGGCAGCATGCCGAGGTCGTCGATCGCCGTCGGCACGCCGCGCTGGTCGAGCACGCGGATGACCATCTTCTGCCCGTGCACGCTCGGGGTGAAACTGACGCGGTATTCCACCCGGCGGTCGGGGAAGCGGCAGGAGAAATGCCCCTCCTGCACGGCATCGCGGGCGGCGGCCTGCATCTGGCAGCCGGTCTTGATCACGCCCTGGAGTAGTTCGGCGACCTTCCGGGGGAGCTCGCAGATCCAGACCATCGTCCCGTCGACACGCATGCGGCAGTGGAACCCGTCGCCCTTGGGCTCGAGGTGGATGTCGGTGGACGCGGTCCGGCTGGCGACACGGAGCAGCGCGCGGGCGGCCTGCGGCCCGGCGCCGGCGCCGGAGAGCGAGTCGGAATCAACGCCCCGGGCGTCGATGAGTTTGAGCGTCTCGTCGTTGCTACCCCGGCTCTCGAACGACCGGAGAATCTCCTTGAGTTCGAGCATCCAGGGCGCCGCGTCGGTGTCGATCGACTCGGCCGCCGCCGAGACCCGGCGCCGCGACGCGAGCGGCGCCCCGGCTCCGACCGCCTCGACCCGGAATGAGAGCTTCCCGATGGTGATGACATCGTCGGGCGAGAGCACCGACTCGGTCACCTTCATGTCGTTGAGTTTGGTCCCGTTCCTGCTCCCGAGGTCCCGAAGGCGGAACACCCCGGGCCCGATGTCCGCCGCGGGCTCGATCACGCAGTGATGCCGGCTGGACATGTCGTCCTTGATGCGCAGGCGGTTGTCCGGGTGTCGCCCGATCGTGATGGGCTCTTCGCCCAGTTTGATCGGCCTGCCCCGCCCGTCCGAGAGCCGGATCTGGAGTTCAGGGTTGTCCGCCACCACCGCCCCTCGCGTATCCACCCCCGACCCCGGGAGGATGGGTATGGTACTCGCCCCGGCGGCGGAGGATGCGGGATCCCACCCTACACTCTGCTCCCATGATCGACCTCAAAGACCTGCGTGACAACCCCGCCCGCTACCGTGAAGGCTGCGCCAGGAAGCAGATGCCGGTCGACATCGACCGCGTTCTCTTGCTCGACGCGTCCCGCCGAGAACTGCTCGCCGAGCAGGAGGCGTTGCGGGCCGAGCAGAACAGGCTCGCTAAGGAGACCGGCCCCCGGATCGGGCAGTTGTCGGGCGCCCTGAAGAAAGCCGAGGGGGCGGACAAGGCGCGGATCGAAGCCCAGATCGAGGAGATCAAGGCGGCGCCGGCCCGCCTCAAGCAGCAGATCCACGAGTTGGAGCAGCGGATCGCGGAAATCACCCCCGAACTCGAGGCGCTGCTGCTCACCATCCCCCTCCCGCCGGACCCGGATGTGCCGCTCGGGACTTCGGCCGAGGACAATGTCGAGATCCGCCGGTGGGGGCCCGAGGGGTGGGACGGCGGCAAATCTTTCGAGGCCAACCGCGGTTTCCCGCCCCGGACGCATCTGGAACTCTGCGAGGCGCTGGGCCTGGTCGACTTCCCGAGGGGCGTCAAGCTCGCGGGCACGCGGTCGTACATCCTCACCGGCGACGGGATGCGGCTGCACAACGCCGTGCTCCGGTACGCCTTCGACATGATGGCCGAGACCAACGGGTTCACCCCGATGTCGGTGCCGGTGATCGTGCGAGAAGAGGCGATGGTGGGCACGGGCTTCTTCCCGGCCGGGCGCGAGCAGGCGTACCACATCGAAGAGTCCGCGCGGGGCTCGGGCTACGACCTGTTCCTGACCGGCACGGGCGAGGTCGGGCTGATGGGCGTGCACCAGGGGGAGATCCTGGATGAGGCGGCCCTGCCGCTGCGGTATGTCACGGTGTCCACCTGCTTCCGCCGCGAGGCCGGCGCCGCCGGGAAGGACACCGCGGGGCTGTACCGGATCCACCAGTTCGACAAGGTCGAGCAGGTCGTCATCTGCCGGGCCGACGAGGCGGAAAGCCGGGCCTGGCACCAGAAGATGATCGGGTTCGTGGAGGGCTTCCTCCAGAGCCTGGGCCTCCCGTACCGCCTGCTGCAGTGCTGCACCGCGGACCTCGGGCCGAAGAACGCGGACATGATCGACATCGAGTGCTGGATGCCGGGCCGCGGCCCGCTCGACGCGGGCGGGCGCCCCACGGGGGATTTCGGCGAGACGCACTCGGCGAGCCGGCTCTACGACTATCAGTGCCGCCGGCTGAACATGCGGTATCGGCCCGGGGGCGATGCGGGCCGGGGCTCGACAACTTTCTGCCATTCGCTCAACAACACCGTAGCCGCCAGCCCGCGCATCCTGATCCCGCTGCTTGAGATGCACCAGAACGCCGACGGGTCGGTGACCATCCCGCCGCCGCTGAGGCCCTATATGAACGGGCGAGAGCGGATCGGGTGAGCAACCGGCGCGGGGCCGTCGTGGTACCGTGTTCCGATGCCGACAGAACCCCAAGCCGCCGCGAAGCCCGCCGAGAAGCCCGGTGAAGCGTCGAGCCCCAAGCCGGGGGCGAAACCCTACCGCACCCCGGAGGGGATCGAGACCCGTGTGGAGTGGTCCGGGGCCGCGCCGGGCCGTCGGAAGTCGCGGTTCACCGTGAACGCGGACTGGCTGCTGGTCCGCGAGCACGGCGTGCCCCGCGCCGAGGTCTTCTTCACCGCCTACCAGGCCGAGCCCCGCAACCCCGACCGCCCCGTCACCTTCCTTTTCAACGGCGGGCCGGGGGCCGCATCGGCGTTCCTTCATCTCGGGGTCGCCGGCCCGAAGCGGGTCGCGTTTTCATCGACCGGGCGTGTGCTCCCGCCGCCCGCGAAGTTGCTGGAGAACGCCGAGAGCTGGCTCGCGTTCTCCGACCTCGTGTTCGTGGATCCCGTCGGGACGGGCCTGAGCCGAACCGTGGCCGAGAGCAAGCTGGAGCAGCAGGGAGTCGACGCCGAGGAGGAGAAGACCGCCAAGCGAACCAAGGAACTCCCCGACGCCAAGAAGCCCTTCTACGGGGTCCAACGCGATATCGATGTGCTCGCCGAGTTCGTGACGCAATGGCTCAGCCGGTTCAAGCGATGGCAGAGCCCGGTCTCCATCGCGGGCGAGAGCTACGGGGGGTTCCGTGTCGGAAAGCTCGTGCGAGCGTTGCCGGACCGCGGCGTCGCCCTGACCGGGGCGGTCATGGTCTCGCCGGCGATCGACTTCCTCGGCCTGATCGGCACCGACTACGACCTCGCCCCTTGGCTGAACACCCTGCCGACCATGGGGCTCGCCGCCGCGTATCACAAGAAATCGAGGGGGCGGTTCGCCGGCCTCAAGCCCGCGGCCGTTCGAGCGGCGGGCGAGGAACTCGCCGAGCAGACGCTCGCGTCGATGCTCATCCGGGGCGATCGCACGCCGGACGGGGCCCGTGCCGCCGCGGTCGCCGAGATCGCCGAGTACATCGGGTTGCCCGAGCACCTCGTGGAGCGGCACGGCTGCCGGATCCCCATCGAGGTCTTCGCTCGCGAGCTGCTGCGTGAAGAGGGCCTGCTCTGCGGGCTCTACGACGCGGCGATCACCGGCCCGAATGTCTTCCCGGATCGCGAGGGATCGCCCAACCCCGACCCCACGCTCGCCGGGATCATGGCCGCGTACACCGCGGGCATCAACACGCTGCTCCGCTCGGACCTGGGCCTGAGCACCGACCGCGAGTATCTCCTGCTCGGGTTGGAGGTCAACCGGCTCTGGCAGGACGACGCCATGGCCGGCTTCTGGCAGCGGCAACTCGACTGCGCCGACGACATCCGGTACGGCCTTGCGACCAATCCCGCGCTGCGCCTCATGATCTGCCACGGGTGGTACGACCTGGTGACGACCTACTTCTCCAGCGAGAGGTCGGTCGGGCTGCTCAGGCTGCCGACCGCCCTCCGCAAGCAGGTGCGTTTCCGCAACTACGACGGCGGGCACATGTTCTACTCGTGGGAGAAATCCAGGCGGGCGCTCACCCGCGACGCCGGCGAGATCATCGCTTGACCCCCAAAGCCGCGGAGGATGGAGGCATGGTCGAACTCAGGCGCCGGAACATTGAATCGCCGATGGGCCCGATCCTCGCCGGCGTGGTCGAGCCCGGGGGCTCCGACCTCGAACCCGGGGGCGTCTGCCTGCTCGAATTGGGAGATGAGAGCCGGCGGGCCCGTGAACTTCATGAACTCGAACTGTATTTCCGCACGGTGTTCATGGCCGACTCCGCCGCCGGGGGGTCGGGGCTTCTCGATGAGCTCGAATACGAGCTCAACGCGTACTTTGCGGGAGCGAAACCTGAATTCACGCTCCCGCTCTGCACGCCCGGCACGGCGTTTCAGCACAAGGTCTGGACCGGCATGCGAGACATCCCTCCGGGCCGAACCGAGACCTACGGCGGACTCGCCCGGCGACTGGGGTTGCCCGCGACCTCGGCGCGGGCGGTGGGGGCCGCGTCGGGGCGGAACCGCGTATCGATCCTGATCCCTTGCCACCGGGTCGTGGACGGGTCCTACGACCCCGACGCCGGCGGGACGCAGGGCCTCCGCGGGTACGGCGGGGGGCTGGAGAACAAGCGCTGGCTGCTCGAACACGAGCGGTCGATGACGCAGCCGGCGCTCATGTTCCCCTGACGCGCTCGCAGCGAGGAGCACCCCGCGATCCGCTCACTTGCCCTTCTTCTTCGCCTTGGGGCTGTGGTCCGAGTCGTCGTCGGGCTCGGTGTAGGGAATGTCGGTCATGTCGTGCGCGTCGTCGGCCGACAGGCCGTGCTTCACCTGCAGCTGCTGACGGCGGATGTCGTTGGTCGACTTCCAGTCCGTCGACATCGAGCCGCTCGAGGAGTGCGACGAGCTGCTCGTCGTCGAGTGGGTCGAGGTGCTGCTGCTCGTGCTGGGCCCTGTGGGCGCCGGGATTTTGGGCAGCGAGATCTCGGTTCCCTTGCTCGGCGGGGCAAATTTGGTCGGCAGTGCCATGTCGGTCCTTTCTCGGCAATGGCCGCCGAACGGCGACCGGCATCAGATTGGGCGGGCGGGCCCCCCGTGTCAAGGGGAACCCCGGCGGTTGCACCGCCAATCCGCCCCGGGCTCGGAGTATTCCGGCGCATGGAGAGCGACGGGACCGGCCCGTCGCTCACGGAAAACTCAAACTCGCCCGGCCGGGGTCAGGGGCACCCGCCGGAGAACGCGGTGATGAAGGCCTGGACATCGGCGAGATCCCAGACGCCGAACGGGGCCGCGACATCCGCCGCGTCGCCCTGCGACACGAACGCCGCGATGAAGCCCTGCACATCGGCCAGATCCAGCACGCCGAACGGCTCGGCGTTGTCCGCCGCGTTGCAGCCGGCCGGGCCGGCCTCGGTGGTCACCGTCACCGTGTCAATCGCGACATCGTGATCGGTGAACCCGAAGAAGAACCCCGGTTCGAGGGTCGTGTACACGACCTCGTCCACCCCCGCGAGGATCTGCGCGAAGGTCACGCCCGCGGGCAGGATCGGCTCAAAGGTCACGGGGTCCTCGTCGCCGTAGCCCCGCCACCCGGCGGGGAGATCCGCCGCGCCGGTGTCGGCGATGGTGACACTGAAGGTGGTCCAGGCGCCGTGCGATGCCTGGGAGATATCGGCAAACTTGTACCACACACTCGCCCAGGGGTAGCCCGGCGCGCCGCTGTCGTAGTCCCGGAGTTCGAGCAGCCAGGGGCGTGAGACATCCTGGCCGAAGAAGTTGATCTGCCTGACGAGCGTGTCGACAGAGAAGGTGGCGCTCTCGACCTCGCTGAAGTCGCGCACCCAGGCCGTGTTCGAGGTCGTCCGGAAGGTGATCCCGAAGTCGTTGAAGACCGTCCGAAGGCTCGGCGCCGGCGTGCCGTCCTCGACATCGATCGTCGTTCCGCCCCCGATCCCCGAGGGCCCGCTCCAGCCCTGGGTCCCGCTCTCAAAGCCGACGACCGTCGTGTCCGCCGCGGCGATCCCGGCCGCCAGCGCCATGCAGAGAATCAAGCTTGCTTTCATTTGGTCTCCCCTATCTCGCGATGTTGCGCCGACGCCGCGGCGCGGCACCGGCTTGTCTATTGGTTTGTTGAATCCAGCCCCTCCGCATTCCGAGCATCCGGGGCCAGCCTTCCACGCCCTCACGAGTGGTTATACGGCAGGGTGACCCGGCGATCAAGAAGTTTCCGGGAAACTGCCGAGAATTCTGTGGGCCTCCCTCCGGGGGCCTGCTATCGTCAGCGAGATGCAGACGGAGCGACCTTCAGCCATGCATGCACGAGCCGACCTCTCAACCAAGGTACACCCCCCGATCGTGGGGGATCTCGAAGCCCGAGTCGCCCGGGCCGGGTCGATGCTCCACCGCGGCTTTGTCGATCTCGTCGCCGCGGTCGCCCCGGCGGAAACCGGCCCCCAGGCCCTGGCCCGGCGGCTCGGGGTCGACAAGGTGCTCACCAGCCGACTGCTCAAGGCGATCCGCGCCGAGGACCCGTACTCGGTGATCCACCGAATCCCGGGGCCCGAGCCGCTGCGGCGTGTGATCCGGGGCGGGGCCAAGGCCGGGGTGGATCCGAAGATGCTCGATGCCGCCCGGGTCGCGGTGGATGAACTCGAGGCCCTGATCCGGGATGATCTGGGCGACCGGGCGGCGCTGGACACGATCGTGAGCGCCTGGGTCCCCGAGGCCCGCCGGGAATTCGAACTCCGCCGCAAGCAGTCCCTGTTCCGGGCGAACGCCGAATTGCGGGGGTGCAGCGTCGACCTGCTCCTCGCGGCCGCGCTGCTGACCCCCAATCCGGACGGTGCGCACATCGATGTCGCCTGGGTCCACGGCGTCATCGGGCTGCGCCGGCTGAGGCCCGGGGCGCCGGTGACGATCGCGAGCCGGCGATTCCCGAGCGACCAGGGGGACCGCCGCCCGACCTCGCTCGACGGCACGCCCATCGAGAGCCTCGCCGACATGCGGGTCGCGGACTACTGCTCATCCCCGCCCGCCTCGATCACCACGCATCGCACCGGCGAGACCGTCCGCTACGCCCTGGGCGGGGAGGATTTCGGCAAGGGCTCCGAGGTGACCATCGTGCTCGCCGAGATCGACCGGGGCGATCTGCGGCGGTTCGTCGCCTCGCCCGGCCGTCGGGCGTTTGTCTTCGCGGAGATCACCCCTCCCGCGAGATCGCTCTGCTTCGACCTGTTCGTCCACCGCGACCTCTACGCGACGCAGTTCCCCGAGTTGCTGATCCACGACACCGCGTTTGGGGGCGTGGTCAACCTCAACGACCCTTCCCGACAGAGCGATCGGCTCGACCTGACCGCCGGGGTTGACGCGATCGCGGGCGGCCCCGCGGGGGGGCGGGTGGCCGAGTTGCCGAGGTATCCCGAGCTCATCCATCGGGTCGCGGCCGCATTGGGGCACGACGCCGCGTCGCTCCGCGGGTACCGCTGCCGGGCGGAGTACCCGGTCTACGGCACGCAGTACTCGCTCGCCTTCCACGCCCCGGTCGCGGGGGCCTGACGCGCCGCCCGCCTCCTATCCTCTGCCGACAGGGCGGGTAGCTCAGTTGGCCAGAGCGTTCGCTTTACACGCGAAGGGTCCCGGGTTCGAGTCCCGGCCCGCCCATTCGGAAGCGGCGACGAGACCACCCACGGCGGCATGAACAGGCTCGATCTCCTCTACATCCCCCTGGTCTGCCTCACGGCCCCCGTCTGGCTCCGCAAGGCTCGGGGCGGGTGGGGGCAGCGGTTCGGGCGGGTCGGGGGCATGCTCGGGCCGGCGCCGGGCGGGGGCAAGCCCAGGCTCCTGCTCCACGCGGTGTCGGTGGGGGAGGTGAGCGCGCTGCGTTCGCTCGTCCCGCTGCTCGCGTCCGAGGCCGAGGTCGTTGTGTCGACCACGACCGACACCGGGCTGGCGCGGGCTCGGGCGCTGTTCGGCGGGTCGTGCCGGGTGGTGCGGTACCCGCTTGATTTCTCCGGGGCGGTCGCCCGTTTCCTGGACGCCGTGCGTCCCGACGCGGTCGCGCTCGTGGAACTGGAACTGTGGCCCAACTTCGTCGCCGAATGCGGGCGACGGGGCATCCCGCTCGGCGTGATCAACGGGCGGCTCAGCGCGAGGAGTTTCCGGGGCTACCGCCGCTTCCGCCGGTTCCTCTCGCCCATGTTCCGGGCCCTCGAGTTCGCGGCCGTGCAGGACGAGGCCTACGCCGAGCGCTTCGAATCGATGGGTGTGGCCCACGACGCGGTGCACATCACCGGCTCGATGAAGTGGGACAACGCCCTGATCGAGGACTCGGTCGCGGGCGCCGACGAACTCGCCGCCAATCTCGGCCTCCGTCGCGACCGCCCGCTCGTCGTCGCCGGCAGCACCGGGCCCGGCGAGGAGGCCCTGCTGCACCGCGCCTGCGCCGGGCTCCGCGGCGTGCAACTCCTCTGCGCCCCCAGGCTCCCCGAGCGATTCGACGAGGCCGCCGCGGCGATGACCGGGTGCGTCCGACGCTCGGTCACGAAGAAGCACGGCCCGCCCGCCGCGGAGGGCGACCGCTTCCTGCTTGACACGATCGGCGAACTCCGCGCCGCGTACGCCTTGGCTGATGTCGTCGTGGTGGGGCGGAGTTTCGGGGACCTGCACGGCTCGGACCCGACCGAGCCGATCGGGCTGGGCAGGCCGACGATCATCGGCCCGGCGGTCTCCGATTTCGCGACCATCGTCGCCGCGTTCGAGTCCGCGGGCGGCATCGCGCGGGCCACGCGGGAGACGCTGCGTGACGAGATCACGCGGCTGCTGGCCGACCGCGGGGGCGCGCTGGAGCTCGCCGCGCGTGGGCGGGCGTGCATCCGGGCCAACCGGGGCGCGAGCGAGCGGCACGCGGCGCTGCTATTGGAAATGCTCGCCCGACGCGGGCGTGTGGCGGCATCGCGCAAGGCCCCGGCGGGGTGAGGCCAAGTTCCACTGGACCGCCTTCGGGTCAGCGATCGCCGCGTCGGTCGGCGTGAAGCACCGACCTGCCGGGCAGGTCAGCGGCATCATCTGGGGTCATGGGTGCCTGGCATTTCGTACAGGATCGCCCTCTACAACTCCTCTTCGTCCATTCCAAGATTAGGTTCCACCGTTTCGCGATCTTGCCAACAAGAGCGCCGGAACTTCCGGTATCTCAATGACTCTTTGGCCTTGCATCTCAGCAATTTCATAAAGCCAATTCACAGGTTCGACCACGCGGATACTTTCCCTTGGAAAATCATAAACAGCCCAGTAGTGTTCATGGGGTTGCACGACAACATAATGCCCAGCGCCATCGAACGGGCCGCGTTCGTCACCCTCCATCGGCACTCTGACGATCGCGACAGTCCTGAGCGAGGAGACGCAATCCGGTCGTAGCCACACCGCCTCGGCACGGAGGTTCAAGGCGGTTGCCGCATTCTCGATATCGGCTATTGACGCGTTCGATGATCTCCGATAGGAGTCCATCGCCCCCCTGGCTGTGCTGAAGGGCATTTGGCGATTCAGCAAGTTCGACGACACCCACAGCGCGTGTACATCGCACGACGCAAACTCTACGCCAATTGATATATGTTGCGCGGATGCAAGTGTAGACTGAAGAGCAACGCAGGTAAACAGAGAGATGAGTATTTTCATTGTGATAGCCAATTCTGACCGTGTCAGTCTGGGGCCGAATCCAGATACTCTTCAAACAATATTCGCGCCGTGGCGTCGTCGGCCACGCTCCCCTCTTCGATCAGGCGGCCCGCCCTGTCGAGCAGGAGGAGTCCTTCATGATCGAGGCCGCGGATGATCACCGGTCGATCGAGTATCGCCGGGAGCCCGTTCCGAAACTCGCCCTCTCCGGCGTGCAATCGCCCCACCACGAACCGGGACACCGCTTTATCGGCACGCATATCGAGAACGGTAGGGAACCAGACGCCAGATTCGCCGAGTTGCTTCGCTTCCTTGACCTCGACCTCCGTCAGGGGAGGTTCGATCGGCTCGCCAGCCACGACCGTCCATGTCCGCTGAGATTCCACCAGCATACCACGCGAAGGATCGATCACCATCTCCGCGAGCGACCCGAGCTCTCCGGTCTGATTCTCTACCCGCATCTGAAGTGTAATAATATGATCACGTGGGGCAGGATGGATGTATGTAATCGAGAGCTTGATATTCGGGCGATCCAGTGCTCCGCGCAGGAATTCATAGATTGGCATGCCGCGGCGATAGAGCCATGCATTCAGAATGCAGTCGCTGGAGGCGAGGTGCGCCCTCGGGCTGGGGAGCATTGCGCCGATATCATAGCGGGGATGATCGGGCAGTCGTTCCTTGTCAACGCTGATGATACGGTTCTGGATCGAGGCCCAAACGATCTCGCGACGAGTCGACTTCTTGTCTTCGCCGTCGGTCTGCAGCACGCGCAACGCAAAGTCGTTTGCTGTCAGAAGCAGTTGGCCTTCGTCGTGTTCGTTGACCTCGCCATTGTCGCCTGCCGCGTGCATGCTTCTGGTGTAGGTTAGCATCGTGTCCGGTATGGCTGCTCGTGCCTTCTGGAACGCGTCGGCCAGTTGTTCCGGGGTCGGCGGGTCCTGCGAAGCCGAGGCGCCGGACATGCACACGGCACCAACGAACAGCCAGATCGCGTATCTCATAGGAGCCTCCTATTCATCCATCAGCACGCAGAAATCCTGTGTGCCACAACTCACTCTTTCCTTGTTGAAGTTCTTGATACACCCAAGAAGCAGGTCGCATCCGCCGGGGCGGCCCATTGCACAGTCAGTCGGGATCACACCATTGCACCCGCTGGTTAGAAAAACAAGTTTGATACGGCTATGGTAGCCGAAGAAGACACACTCCTGATTACGAAGGTCGTCATTGCACTCCAAGCAATACTCTCCTCCATCAGGATATGGCGGGCATGCCGTACCGCTCTGGCACGCCCACGAGCCGATCGTGCATGTCCAGCCTCCCGCAGAAGCGCCTCTTACAGATCTCGCTTGCGCCTTCGTCATGGGCTCAAAGCCGGACGAGAGTGGAGGCAAATCTCCAGTCGCTAGAAGCACACCGACCGAGAAGGCGATGAGCATATCTGCCTCCGTTCCTAATAACTTGTTTCAGAACCGGGGCCCTCGGGTGGATGAGGCAATGGAGACACGGGCGGGACGCCCGTGGCCTGAGGATTGAGAAGGGTTCTGAAACGGGGTTAAAATACGCACAACAACATCTGCATTCGCTATTTTTGCCACCAAAGCCGCGGTCTGCGACCGTTGGCTCATAGAGAGTTGGGCAATTGTCCTTCGCCCAGCATACAAGGGCGGGGGGGGGCTGTCAAGAATGCGCACCCGCATCGCGGATGCCAACGGCGTTGCCACGCCGCCACCCCGGCGTAGACGAAGTGGGTCGTCTCGTCGACGCCGTCGCTCCCGTCGGTGTCGAGCCGCGCGGCGGCGCTTCGGTCAGGGGCAGCCGGCGTTGAAGGCGGTGATGTAGAGCGTCAGGTCGGTGAGGTCGAACAGGCCGTTGTTGTCGAGGTCGGCGACGGGGTCGAGGCCGGTGAAGGCGATGATGAAGGCCGTGAGGTCGGCGAGGTCCAAGATGTTGTAGGGCTCGGCGATGTCGGCGGCGTTGCAGCCCGCGGCCTGGGCGTTGGCGATCAGGGCGATCGACGAGCCGGCGGCGTCGAGGGAGATGCTCGAAACGGCGAGGGAGAGGATGACATTCGCGGTCCCGCCCGTGATGGTGGGCAGGGGGAAGGGGATCTCGGGGAGCGGGGGGAGGGTGGAGGTGTCGATCGTCTGCGAGAGGCCGTCGAGGGCGATGGCGAGGCTGACGGTGGCCGAGCCGTCCGGGTTGAGGGCGAGCGAGCCGGTGAGGGGGAGGGAGAGGGGCAGCGGCCCGGGGTCGATGGGGGCGCCGAGCGAATCGCCGACGATCGTGAGCGTCGCGGGGAGGAGGCCGGCGAGGGTGAAGGAGCCGGGCCCGTCGGGGATGAGGGCGCCGGGGACGGTCATCGGGCCGGACTGGGTGACGGTGAGCGTCGTGATGCTCGCGGCGTCGAGGTTGATGGGGATGGGGAAGCCGCCGAGGAAGAACGAGTCGGGGTTGAAGGTGCGGAAGGTGTCGTACTCGAAGACGAGGCCGAGGGAGGAGGCGATGGGCTGGCCGTTGAGCAGGTCGGAGGCGAAGGCGTCGACGGTGAAGGTGAGGGCGTCGGGGTCGGCGGTCAGGACGAAGCCGCCGGCGGGGGAGAGGTCGAAGGGGGTGTCGGAGGTGAGGTCGAGGTCGACGGGGATGGGGACATTGCCCGAGCCCCCGAACAGGCCGGGGCGGGTCTGCGTGCCGGTGGGGTTGGTGTCGGGGTCGTAGTCGCCGATGAGGGTGCCGGCGGTGTCGGCGACGATCGTGAGGCCCCCGGTAACCGACGAGGCGCCGGGGTCGATCGTGAAGTCGAGCGGCGCGGCAAGGGCGGACCCGGCGGCGACGGACACGGCGAAGGCGGCAAGACGCATGGGGTGACCTCTCTCGAAGAATCGGCGCTGAAAACGCGCTGGTCCGAGAAGACGAGGGCTCGCCCGGACCACCGAGGTCATGCTAGCGGAAGGGACCCACGGCCTCAAGAGCGACTGTGCGGGGCCGCTTTCATGGGCGAGCGGGCGTCGGGGCCGCTAACGCAGCTCGACATTCCAGTACGCGTCGTCGAGGAAGGCCTTCCACGAGGCGTACTTGTCGTGCCCGAGGCGGATCGTGATCAGCGGGCTGCGCTTCGGGCGGACCGGCTTCTTGACCAGCGAGAGGTTCGCCTGCGAGGGCGTGCGCCCGCCCTTGCGTGCGTTGCACTTCACGCAGGCGCACACGAGGTTCTCCCAGGTGTCCGGGCCGCCCTGGCTGCGCGGCACGACATGGTCGATCGAAAGCTCGTTCGTCGGGAAGAAATGCCCGCAGTACTGGCAGCGGTTGCGGTCGCGGGCGAAGAGGTTCCGACGGTTGAGCTTGACACGCTGGTCGGGAAGGCGGTCGTAGCCGAGCAGGCGGATGATCCGCGGGACGGCGATGTCCATGCGCACGGTGCGGACCCAGTCGTGCTGATCGGGCTCGAATTGCCGGCGCAGTTCGGAGAGCTCGAGCCACGACTCGAAGTCGTAGTTGGCGTACTGGCCGTCGTCGGCGTGGATCACCTCGGCGGCGTCACGGACCAGCAGCGAGAACGCCCGCTTGGCCGAGATCACGCGGAGGGCGATGTAGGCCTTGTTCAGCACGAGGACCTGCGAGCCGAGCCCGGTCGCGGCGGCCGCGCCGGGGGCGAGTTGGAGGGGCTCGGCATCGTCCTCATGCGAGTCAGGATGTTCGGAAAATGTTTGAGCCGATGCGGGCGTGGCTTCCCGGGCATGGTGCGGTCCATGCCCGCCACCGCCCGAAGTTGGAGCGCGGCGAGCCATCGAGAGAGGTTCTATCAGAATCCCAACCGATCTTCAACTCAATCGGTCGGGCGACGCACCGGATTGGGAGGAATTGACCGGTTCTTGACTCGCACCAGATATGGGGCGGGGCTCGCCGGCGGGGCCCCGTATCCGGTCCTCCCGGGAGCGGCCTGCCGGCATTCAGCGATCCGCCGGGGCGGACCCGCGGTGCTCTGGACGCTCGCGGAGGGCCCGGAGCAGCCGCTCGGCCTTGGCGGTGCTGATCATGCCCCAGGAAACCGCCTGGGCGATGCGTTGCTCGGCCTCGCTCGGGTTCGCGTCCAACAGCTGGCGTGCCTGGGCGGTGTCGATCGATCCCTCGGCGACATACGCGGCGATCTCACGCCTGGTGCGTTCCCGGGCCTGGGCCTTGAGAACCCCGGCGAGCACGAGCGCGATCACCACCGCCGCGATCGCGATGATGGCCACGATCTTGAGGATCTCATCGGGGCCGAGCACGAGTGGGGGCTGGCTCATCGATTGGTCTCCGCGTTCATTGAGGCCGGTGATCGGGCCCACGGGGGCCCGCGGCGTGGTTCATCGGAAGTGCCGGGACGCGATTTCAGGCGTCCCGGACGCCGCCATCAGTGTCGGAAGCGGCGGACGCCGGTCGTCATGCAGGTCACGCCGTGCGTGTTGCACAGCTCGAAGGTCTCTTCATCCCGCTTGGACCCGCCGGGGTGGACGAGGACACGGACGCCGGCGTCGATGAGAATCTGCGGTCCGTCGGGGAACGGGAAGAACGCGTCGGAGACCGCGACGGCGCCGCGGGCGAGGTCACCGGCCTTCTCCACCGCGATGCGGCACGCGGCGACGCGGTCCATCTGCCCCGCGCCGGCCCCGAACAGCCGAACCGCCGAGGCGCGGCCCGCCGGGCCCCCGATCGCCACCGCGTTGCTGGTCAGCGCGCGCACGGCGAGTTCAACGAGCGGCGCCGCCCGGAGCAACGCCGGGTCCGGTTCCGGCCCCGCGGCGTGCGTCCACGACTCCACGCTCGGGGTCAGCAGGTCCCTGTCCTGCACCAGCATGCCCCCGGGAATCGACCGGTACTCGAGCTTGCGTTGCCGGGCCGCCGGACGCTCGCCGACCGCCAGCAGCCGGACCGTCCTCCAGCGCTCGGCCAGCCGCGTCGCGGCGTCGGTGTGGAATTCCGGCGCGATGATCACCTCGAAAAAGCGATCGGGTGCGGCGATCACCTCGGCCGTCTCCCCGTCGATCGGCCGGTTGACGGCGAGGATCCCACCGTACGCCGCGAGCGGATCGCCTGCGATCGCGAGGGTGACGGCGTCGGCGAGCGTCGGGGCGAGGGCGACGCCGCAGGGGTTGGTGTGCTTGATGACGCAGGCCCCGGCGCGGTCGCCGTCGTGCCGCCGCAGCGACTTGACGAGCTCGAGCGACGCCGACGCGTCGAGGATGTTGTTGTAGGAAAGGTGCTTTCCGGTGAGCTGCTGCGCGTTGACGATGGTGGGGCCGCTCGACGCGGGGTCGCGGTAGAGCACGGCGGCCTGGTGCGGGTTCTCGCCGTAGCGGAGTTCCTCGGTCAACGCGTAATTCAGCGTGAGCGTCGAGGGGAAGGCCTTGCCGGTGCTGTTGTCGAGGAAGGCGCTGATCGCCCGGTCGTACGCGCTCGTCCGCGCGAACGCGGCCGCCGCGAGGGAGCGACGCAGGTGCAGCGAGATCGCCCCGGAGTTCTCGCGGAGGTCCGACACCACGCCGTCGTACTGACGAGGGTCGGTCACGACCGTGACCCATGCCGCGTTCTTCGCCGCCGAGCGGATCATCGCCGGACCGCCGATGTCGATCTGCTCGATCGCGTCGTCGAAGTTCACCCCGGGCCTGCCGATCGTCTGCTCGAACGGGTAGAGGTTGACGACAAGCAGGTCGATGGGCGGGATGCCGTGCTCGGCCATCGCCTCGGTGTGGTGCCGCGCGTCGCGGCGGGCGAGCAGCCCCCCGTGGACCCTGGGGTGCAGCGTCTTGACCCGCCCGTCCATCATCTCGGGAAAGCCCGTGAGGTCCTCGATATGCCGAACGGGCAGCGACGCCTCCTGGAGGGTCTTGGCCGTCCCACCCGTCGAGATGAGTTCGACCCCGAACTCGTGGAGCACGGTGGCGAGCGCGACGAGGTCCTTCTTGTCGCTGACGCTCAGGAGGGCACGCCGGATGGGGACAAGGTCGGGCATGATCGCTCCGCGTTCTGGGGGCTGGCGCCCGGATCGGCCGGTGCGACCGGCTCAGCGGGGGCTGAACTTCGCGACCAGCCCGTTCTCGGCCAGGGCGTAGAGGTCCCCATCGACGAACTCGCTCGGGACAAGCCGGGTGATCCTCGGGAGGTGGACCCGGGACAGCACATCCCCCGCGACGCGGTCAACGAGCGTCGCGTGCGATCCGTCCCAGACGACGAGTTCGCCAGCGCGGATCGCGACGACCGACCCCGCGAGATCGGGGGCGACCCAGACCCGTTCCCCGAGCCGGTTCCCCGCCCGGGCGCCTTCGCTGACATCGAACGCGACAAGTCCCTCGCCCGGCACGGCGCAGTAGAGCATGCCGTCATGCACCGTGGGTTGATCACGCAGGGGCGAGGCCGTTCGCTCGCGCCAGATCCAGGTTCCCCCAGAGGGTGCGAACGCGTAGATCGACTGGTCAAGGCTGGCGACAAACATGAGGCTGCCGTCGGTGACCGGGTTGCTCGCGAGCCCCCCGCTGATCTTCGCCCGCCCCACGCCGCTGCCAGTGGGGATATCGACGAAGAAGACCTCTCCTGCTTGGGTCACAAACCCTGCGGTCTGTCCGATCTGGACAGGCGCCGCCGTGATCGCGCCCTCGAGGCCGTAGGCCCATTCCTTGTTTCCATCATCGAACGGAGGGGGGAGCGGATCGCCCGACGGGGTCCCGAAGCGGTGGCAGAGCACCTGGCCGACGGGTGTTCCGAAGACCGCGAGCCCGCCGTAGATCACGGGGGGCGTGCTGACAACCACATCGACCGGCTGCCTGGCGATCAGGTTGCCCGTGTTGATCTCCATGAGGAACAGCTCGGGCCTCCCGCACGAGAGAAGCACATCATTGAGCCGGATGTTCTCGACGAATGTCGTCAGCGGCGAGGCGTTGCGGACCTGCCACAGCCGCTTGCCCGTGCTCGCCTGCACCACCGCGGTCCACGCGTCGTCCGACTGCACGGCGACGAGATCGCCGAGCACATCGACCAAAGCCACCCGCCCGCGACCGGCCGCCAGCGGGGTGGTGCTCCACTGCCACCGGTAGCCGAGGCTGGCCCAGTCGTCGTGGACGATCCTGACGCCCTCGGAGACGGTGACCACGCCGATCGGGCCGGTCGGCCCCGCAGCGGGTGTGCCGGAAGGGCCCCGGGATTCCTGGGAGGTCGGGGCCGAGCACCCGCAAAGAAGGGCAAGGGCGGCGAGGGTCGCGCCGAGCCGGCACGGGCGGCGGAGGGGACTAACAGGTGTCATGCGTCGGTTCTCCGTGCGGATTCGGTCGGGCGCCGGGCCTCGGTTGCGCGGGCCGTGACCGGGACCGTAGGCCCCGGGAGGGGTGCCCGGGATGTCGGCGGAGTATCGGTGGGGGGCGCCCGGGCGTCAAGCCGCGACGGTTGGGGCGATAGAGTTCGGCATGTTCACGGGGCTGGTGCAAACGGTGGGTAGGGTCTGCGGGCTCGAACCCGGGCCGCGCGGCGTCGCGATCGAGGTCGATCCCGGGCCGTGGGACCACGGGGCCGGGGAAGGGGGCTCGATCGCGGTCAACGGGTGCTGCCTGACCCTGACCTGCGACCCGGCGGTGGTGGGGGGGCGCCTGCGATTCTTCGCGATCCCTGAGACCCTGGCCAAGACGAACCTGGGCCGCATCGCCGAGGGCTCGCCGGTCAACCTCGAGGCCTCGGTCACCGCGGCGACGCTGATGGGGGGGCATTTCGTGCAGGGGCATGTGGACGGGGTGGGGGAGGTGGTGGCGGTCCGCACCCCGGAGGGCGCCGACGGCGAGTGGCGGGTCCGCGTGGCGCCGCCACCCGGCCTGATGAGGTACATGTCGCCGAAGGGATCGGTCTGCCTCGACGGGGTCAGCCTGACGATCGCGTCGCTGGAGGCGGGCGACCATGCCGGCAAGGGCGGGTGGATCGAGGTCGCCCTGATCCCCGTGACATTGGCGAAGACCATCCTGTCGCATTACAGCGCGGGCGACGCGGTCAACATCGAGGCCGACATCCTCGTCAAGACGGTGGTGCACTACCTGGAGCACTACGGCCAAGGACCCCGCGGGGTGGGGGCATTCTCGGGGGGGAAGGGCTGAGTGCGTGTTCTGGGGGTCGATCCGGGGCTCCGCCTGACGGGGTACGGGTGCATCGAGGGCGATGAGTCCCGGCCCCGGGTTGTCGAGGCCGGCGTGTTCCGGCTCGCCCCCTCCTCCGGGCCCGCGCCCTCCGTGGTCGAGCGGCTCGACGAACTCGAACGCGACCTGCGGGCGCTCATCGATCGGGTGCAGCCCGAGGTGGCCGCCGTCGAGGCGCTCTTCGCCCATGTCAGGCACCCCGCGACCGCGATGGTCATGGCCCATGCCCGCGGGGTGATCCTCCTGACGCTTCGCCGCGCGGGGCTGGAGGTCGTCGAGCTCGCCCCGAAATCGGTCAAGCAGGCGATGACCGGCTCGGGGCGGGCGGGGAAGGGGCAGATGCAGGAGGCCGTGGCCTCGGTCTTCGGGCTCCCGGCGCCTCCAAGGCCCGCGGATGTCGCCGACGCCCTGGCGATTGCTTTCGCCGCGATGGTCCGGGGGCGGACGGTCGGGGAACTTGCGAGATAGGGTGTAGGCATGAGCGACCCCAAAGCGGCGCCCGCGGCGCAGGTTTTGATCGTCGAGGACGAGCCGGATCACGCGGAGGTCATGGCCGACGCGCTCCGCAAGCCGGGTCATGTCAGCACGGTGGTCAACACCGTCGCCTCGGCCCTGGAGGAGATGCGCCACGGGGCGTTCGATGTGATCGTCACCGACCTCCGGATGCCGGAATCCGGCGGCCGGGACGGAGTCTCCACCGACGGCGCCGACGCGGGCCTGATCGTGCTCAAGGCCGCGGCGGAACTCCAGCCCGAGGCCGAGACGATCATGGTCACGGCGCACGGCGATGTGCCCACGGCCCGGGCGGCCTTCAAGCACGGCGCGTTCGATTTCGTCGAGAAGCCGCTCGACCTCGCCGTCTTCCGTGAACTGGTCAACCGCGCGGCGGAGACGGTGCTGCTGCGTCACGAGGCGGGTGAACTGGGCGGGCTGGTCTCGGTCGAGGGGTTCGACGGCATCGTCGCGGGGTCCGAGCCGATGCGTCGGATCCTCCGCATGGTCCGCACCGTCGCCGCGAGCACGATCCCCGTGCTCGTGACCGGCGAGAGCGGCACCGGCAAGGAGCTGATCGCCCGGGCGGTGCACGACCACTCACCGCGGAAGAAGCGGCGGTATGTGGCCTTCAACTGCGCGGGGCAGAGCGAGAGCCTCCTCGAGGATCAGCTCTTCGGGCATGTCAAGGGGGCCTACACCGGGGCCGATTCGGCGCGGGAGGGCGTCTTCGAGTACGCCGACGGCGGCACGCTCTTCCTCGACGAGATCGGGGACATGCCCCTGGCCATGCAGGCGAAACTCCTGCGTGTGCTCGAGAGCGGGGAGGTCGTCCGCCTCGGCAGCAACGAGGCCCGCAAGGTGGATGTCCGCTTCGTGAGCGCGACCAACAAGGACCTTCAACGGGCCGTCGCCGAGGGGATTTTCCGGGAGGATCTCTACTACCGGATCAACGGGAGCCACATCCATCTCCCCCCTCTGCGCGACCGGCGGGACGACATCCCGCGGATCATCCAGCACGCGATCGCCAGGTTCAGCGAGGGGCTCGCCGGGCCTCTGCCCGAGGTGACCGACGCCGCGGTGATGCGGCTCACCGGCTACCCGTGGCCCGGGAATGTCCGCCAACTGCTCAATGTGGTGCAGAACATGACCGTGACCGCGGTCGGCGAGGCCGACGAGGGCCGCACGCCGACCCTCGATGTCCGCCACATCCCCGACGAGATCTGTGCCGCCGACGACCCCGAGGCCGACCCCGGGCCGGCCGGCGGCTCGCTGGCGGGCGCGAGCCTGGAGCAACTGGAGAAACGGGCGATCCGCGAGACGCTCAAGATGACCGGCGGCAACCGCGAGCACGCCGCGAAGCTGCTGGGCATCGGCGAGCGCACGCTCTACCGAAAACTGAAGGAATACGGGCTGAAGTGAGCCCGGCGTGTTGCGGACGGGAGAACGGGGCGAGTCGGAAGGGAGTTTGAGCGATGCGGGCGGTGCTGGTGCGGGCGTTCGGCGAGCCCTCCGTGATGCGCGTGGAAGAGGCCCCGGCCCCGCGGGCCCAAGACGGACAGATCCTCGTCCGGCTGCACGCCGCGGGCGTGAACCCGGTGGACGCCTACATCCGCTCCGGGCGGTACAGCCGGGTGCCCGAGCTCCCGTACATCCCCGGCATGGACGGGGCCGGCGTGGTTGAATCAATCGGGCCCCGGGTCACGCCGCAGCCCGGCTCGCGTGCTCTATGCGAGGGCGACCGGGTCTGGCTGTGCGCCCGCGCCGGCGGGGCCTACGCCGAACTGGTCGCCTGCGAGCCGCACGAGGTCCACCCGCTTCCGGACGGCGTGCCGTTCGAGCAGGGGGCCTGCCTGGGTGTGCCCTTTCTGACCGCGTGGCGTGCGCTCATGCAGGTCGGCCTTGCTCGCCCGGGCCAGGCCGTGCTCGTGCACGGCGCGAGCGGAGGCGTGGGCTCCGCCTGCGTTCAGATCGCCGCGGCCATGGGCATGGAAGTGCTCGGCACCGCCGGGACACCCGAAGGGCTCGCCTTCGTCCGATCCCTCGGCTGCACCCACGCGTTCCACCACGGCGAGACCGGCTACGAGAAGGCCATCATCGAGGCGACCGGTGGCCGCGGCGTGGATGTCGTGGTCGAGATGCTCGCGAATGTCAACCTCGCGCGCGACATGGACCTGATCGCGCCGCGCGGCCGCATCGTGGTCGTCGGCAACCGGGGCGAGACCATTGTCAATCCGCGTGGGCTGATGGCCAAAGACGCCACCGTCGCGGGCATGGCCCTGTTCAACGCCGCCCCGGCGGAGTTGCTCGAATGCGCCGCCGGCATCGGGGCCGGCCTCCGCGAGGGCTGGCTCCGGCCGACCGTGCAGGAAGTGATACCGCTTGAGCACGCGCCCCGGGCCCACGATTGGGTCATGACCGACGGGAAGCGGGGGAACATCGTGCTGCGGCTGTAGGTGCCCGGAAGAATCTCGTGGCCGCCGACCGTGTCCCTCGTGCGGCAGAGCTTGGAGTGACCATGAGGCGTGCGAGCGTTCTTCTGATGTCGGTCGGTGCGGTTGTTGCTGGGGCCGCGTCCCTGCTCTGGATCAACGAAGGAAGGGGGATGGAGTACCGGCTCCCGCTGCTGCTCTGGCTCATGCCCGCGTACACGGCGCTCGTGATGGGGTGGCAAGGAATTCTGGCGACGCGAAGCGCCTCAAGCCGTGCCGCGATGAACTGAGCAACGATCGAGGCGGTGTTCACGCCGTCGCCACGCCCCGGAATCCGGCCGGC
The DNA here is from genome assembly GCA_036732005.1 of Phycisphaerales bacterium. GTDB lineage: Bacteria > Planctomycetota > Phycisphaerae > Phycisphaerales > UBA1924 > UBA1926. Next base: position 33,051 of record DAINDF010000001.1, on the reverse strand, counting down.
CCCGCTCGCGATGGGCCCGAAGAGCCCCGACCCGGGCGGTCTCAGGACCAGTCGAGCGTGCCGAGCCAGGCGGCGGCGAGGGTCTCGACCGAGATTGTTTCGCGTGCCCCGTTGTCGTCGAATTCGAGCGTGCCCGTGTCGGTCAGTTTGCCAATCCAGATCGGGCCGCCGACCAGTCCGAGTTCGCGTGCCAGATCAGCGAGCGCGCGCTGGTGCGGCGGGCCAACCTCGACCACATAGGTGCCCGTGAACTCGCCCAGGTTGCGGGCGATCGTGCACTCACCGGTCAGCGCGATCGAGGCGCCGATCGGCTGATCTGGCGACGAACCGGCGATGAGCATCTCCGCGATCGCGACGAGGACGCCCCCGTCGGAGGCGTCGTGCGAGGACACCACGAGCCCGCGCCGGATCGCCTCGGCGACGAAGCGGGCGAGCCTCGGTCCCTCAACCAGATCGGGGGCCGGGGCCCGGGGATCGGCGCCCTCGGGAACGCCGAAGAGCCGGGCGAGGTGCGAACCGCCCACGCGGTTCAGGCGATCCGGGAAATCACCTCCCATCGGTTCGATCACCGCGAGCAGATTGCCCGGCTTCTTCGCGTCCATCGTCACGCACCGGCCGATGTCGGGCACGACGCCGATCCCCGTGATCAGCAGCGTCGGAGGGATCTCGATCGTCCTGCCGGCCGAGCCGTCTTCTCCCGGGATGGTGAACTGGTTGTTGAGCGAGTCCTTCCCGCTGACGAACGGCGTCCGGTACGCCTTCGCCCCGTCGTAGCAGCCCTCCGCCGCGCGGACGAGGCTCGCGAGATTCTCCGGCTTCTTGCAGGAAGGCCAGCAGAAATTGTCCAGGATCGCGATCCGGTCCGGATCCGCCCCGACGCAGACGAGATTGCGCACACACTCATCGATCGCCGCGAGGGCCATCAGATACGGGTCGCCCCCGCGCTCCGGGTCGCCGAGGTTGGTCGCGAGGCCGCAAGCGATCGCGAGGCCCCGGCCCGAGCCGGGCACGGGTTCGATGACCGCGGCGTCCATAGGTCCACGCTGCAGCGGCCCGCCGAGCGGGCGGATAACCGTGTTGCCCTGCACCTCGTGGTCGTACTGCCGGATGATGTGGTGCTTCGACGCGATGTTCGGGTGCGCGAGGAGGCGGAGGAGAGTCTCGCGGACGGAGTGAACTGAGGAGCACCTGTCGGGCTGCGAGGCCGTCCCGCCGGGCAATGGGCGCCATGTCGCTTCGCGAGTCGGCATGGGGATGCCGTCATGCAGGAAGTCCATCGGCAGCCGACCGACCTCTGTGCCCTGGAAATAGAGCACGAGATCGCGGCCCGGCGTGCCGAACACACCAAGGTCGGCCAATTCGACATGCTCTTCTTCGCAGATCCTCCGCAACACGGGAAGGTTCTCGGGGGGCACGGCCAAGACCATGCGTTCCTGGGCTTCGGAGATCCAGATCTCCGTGTAGGTCAGCCCGGCGTACTTCAGCGGCGCCCGGTCGAGGTGCACCTCCGCGCCCAGCTTCTCCCCCATCTCGCCCACCGCCGAGGAGAACCCCCCGGCGCCGCAGTCCGTGATGGCGCTGAAGAGCGGGCCGCCTTCCGCGAAGTCGCGGGCCCGCAGGATCGCGTCCAGCACCCGCTTCTCCTCGATCGCGTTCCCGATCTGCACGGCGTGCGCAAACTCGTCGGCGTGCGTGTCGGTGAGTTCCGCGCTCGAGAAGGTCGCGCCGTGGATCCCGTCTCGCCCCGTCCGACCGCCCAGCGCGACGATCCGGTCGCCGGGCCGGGCCGCGCCCGCGATCAGGTCGCGCGGCATGACGCCCACGCAGCCGCAGAACACGAGGGGGTTCCCCACATACCGATCATCAAACCAGACCGCCCCATTGACGGTCGGGATACCCATGCGGTTGCCGTAATCGCGCACCCCCGCGACGACCTCGGAGAGGACGCGCCGAGGGGGGAGACAGCCCGCGGGCACCTCGCTCAGATCGGGATGGGCCACGCAGAACACATCCGTCGACGCGATCGGTTTCGCGGCCAGGCCTGTCCCGATGATGTCCCGGATGCAACCCCCGATCCCCGTCGCCGCCCCGCCGTAAGGCTCGATCGCGCTGGGGTGGTTGTGCGTCTCCACCTTCACGCAGACCGCGTGGTCCTCATCGAACGCGATGATCCCCGCGTTGTCGACGAAGACCGAAAGCGTCCAGTCGAGCCCCTCGGTGATGAGCTCGTGCGTCGCCGCGGCGACGGTGGACTTGAGCAGGTTCGCGATCGTGACCGACCCGTCGGCGTTGACCGTGTGCCCCGGTCGACCGGACCAGTCGATCGGGTCGTTGGCCCCTCCCCTGCCCCGGTAGGTGATCGTGCTCTTGAGCGTCTTGTGCACGCAGTGCTCGCTCCAGGTCTGGGCCAGCGTCTCGAGCTCGATGTCGGTCGGCTCGCGCCCGAGCAAGCGGTACTCATCCCGGATCGACCGCATCTCGTCGAGGCTCAGAAAAAGGTGGGCGTCCCGGCTCAGGCGTTCCAGGGCCGCATCGTCGAGATCGCGGATCGTGATGTGGGTCACCCGGAACGGCGCGGGGCGGCCCTTCGGCAACGCCTCCGGGTGGTGCGGCCCCGCGTGGATCGCGTTCACGACGGGGTTGGCCAGCAGCCGTCGCGCCAGCAGGTCGCCCTGCGCGGGCGTGCAGCCCGCAAGGTCATACCTCCACCCCGTCTGCACCGCAACCTCGACGCCGAACAGATCGGACGCCGCCGCGGCCACCGTCTGGGCCGCCGGATCCATCACCCCCGGCAGCGGATGGACCTCCACGATGATCTCGCCCGGGGCGGCGGACGCAACGCCCAGCATGGCGGTCTCGATGACCGGGTTCTCCAGCAAACGGGCCCGCAGGGCGTCGATCGCCTCGAAATCCGCGGGCGCCTCGACCAGATAGACACGCGTCGTCCGCGCCCCCGTGAGCGGAACACGCAGCGCCGCGGCCTCCTGCAGCAGCCGCCGGGCCCGCGGATCGCTGTCCGGGGCGGCATGGCGGACCTCGACTCGATGAACGCGGACGGCGGGCTCGGCGGTGGTCCTCATGGGGCGATGGTAGCGGGCGGGCCTATGCTCGCGTCCGATGGCCGATGAGACCCCGCATGTCGAGCTCTACACCGACGGCGCCTGCTCCGGCAACCCTGGGCCGGGGGGATGGGCCTACATCCTCCGCCACCGCGCTTCCGGCGCCGAACGCGAGGACTCGGGCGGCGAGCGGGCCACCACGAACAACCGCATGGAACTCCAGGCGGTCATCGAGGGGCTGGGCGCCCTCAAGCGGCGGAGCACCGTCGAACTCTACAGCGACTCCCAGTATGTCCTCAACGGGCTGAAGGAGTGGATGGCCTCCTGGAAGAAGCGGGGATGGAAGACCGCCTCGAAGCAGCCCGTCAAGAATGTCGAGCTCTGGAAACGCCTGGATGAACTCATGGCCGGGCACGAGGTGCGGTTCCACTGGGTCAAGGGTCACAACGAGCACCCCGAAAACGAGCGCTGCGACCAGCTCGCCGTCGCGGCGAGGGACGCGGCCGCACGCGGATCGCCCTGAGTATTCTCACGGTCACGCCGTTCCCGTTTCCCGCGACCCCGATTTTCCGAGCGTGATTCGGGGTCCGTCTCAGGGTTTGGCCATCGCGCGGACCCGCTCAAGCCGCTGCGTATGCAGCGCGACCTGGGGCTCGATCATGGTCAGCGCGAGTATGTGCCGCTCCGCGTCGGTGTACCGCGACCGATCCCCGTCCAGCGCGTTCTTCAACGCCACCCGCGCCGCGAACTCGCGGGCATCCGCGTCGAACGGCGCGATCGTCGCCGCACGCTCGGCCTTGGCGGCGGCCGCGCTCCATTCCCCCCGGTCTGCGTACAGCCTCGCAAGCCGCGCCGCGTAGTTCGCCGCGTGCTGCTCCCGCGCGTCGAGGAACTCCAGGTGCGGGATCGCCAGCCACGGGGTCTCCCCCGCCAGGAAGTGTCTGGCAAGCAGGCTGTGCGGCTGCTCGGCGACCGGGAGGAGCCGCGCCAGATCCTCGAGGGCCCGGATCAACTCGGGCTCGAGCACGGTCGCCTCGTCGTCGGGACGCTCGCCCAGCAGCAGCGCCACGCCGAGCTCGGCGAGCTGCGGGTGATCGGGGTGCCGCGGCCGCCAGCGCTCGAGGAACGCCGCATCGGGCCTCACCGAATCCGGGTCCTCCGCCTCCCGTCGATCGGCGTCGAGCATCTCCGTGAGCGTTGGGGTTTCCTCGGGGAGCAATAGCCCCACGCGGCGAAGGTCGGCCCGGGCCCACTCCTTGAACTCGCGCTGGAACTCCTCCGGCGCGACCCCCAATTCCGCCTCGATCGCGCTCGCCTCAGCCTCGCCCCGTGCCGACCGGTCCATCAACGCCACCGGCGCACGCGGGCCCCACCTATCGACCATGAACTCCACCATCCAGTGGCCCTGCGCGTACGCCTGCGCCCGGTCGGTGGGCTTCTCCGGGCGAACGAAGGCCGTGTTGATCTGCCGCAAATCGAAGAGCGTCCCGGTGTCGACCGCCCTCGCCAGCAGCCGCCAGGTCCGCTCGTCCCGCGGCGCGTCCTCGTTGAAGACCGCCACCGCCTCCGTGAACCAGTGCGGGATGCGGTTCCGAGTGCGGCTGAGCGTCACGGTGTGGGTGTACTCGTGCTGGATGACCCTCGGCCAGTCAAACGGGCCGACCGTGAAATCCGGGCCCTCCTGCGGGCTCTCCATCGCGATCACCGGGCCGGTCGCCGCCGCCATCGTGTGGATCCGTGTCATCCCGGTGATCCGAACGCTGAACCACCGGTGGCTCGGCATCAGCTCGATCAGTGTTCGCTCCGGGGGTTCGTGCCCCACACCCCCGGGCACCCGCTCCGGATCGGCCGTGACCCGCGCGTGGATCCGCTCGAGCACGGGCAGCATCTCCCGAGCGAGCAACTCATCAACTCCCGGAAGATACCGCACCACGAAGTGGTCGCTCTCGATCGTTGTGAATTCGGCGAGGCCCCTGACCAGCTCAAGGCTGTTCGCCGCCCGGGCGTTGAACGGGTCGAGCCCCACCGCGGTCTCGAGCACCGGGCCCGCCTCGGCGTCCCGCCCCGCCTGGATCAGCACCAGCCCCAGCTCCGTCCAGGGCGCCGACCAGTTCTCCAGCCGGCCCGAAGCGACCCGCAACAGGTCGACGGCCTCGTTGTACTGCCTCACGTCCGCCAGTGTCCGCCCCGCCTCGTATTCCGCGACCGGCGACCCCGGCGCCACACGCTGGAACTCGGCCAGCAGCGCTTCCGACCGGGCCTGATCGAACGAGGCGGCGGCGATCGCCGCGTCCATCGCGAGCAGCCCACGATGGCCAGGAAACAGGGCCCTCATCTCGGCGATCGCCTCCGACGCACCCGCGGTGTCACGCTGCCTCAGCCTCAGCCGCGCCCGCACCAGCGCCGCGTCGATGCTGGGCGCTCCGAACAGCCCCGCGAGTTCATCGAGCTGACCCGCCATCGTCTCGGCATCGTCGAAAGCGAACGAATCCACCGCGAACTCGGCGAGCAGCCGGAGCGCGGCCGCGCAGCGGGGGTTGAGCGCCATCGCCTCGGCGATCGCCTCGGACGCGTCCGCCCGGTTGTGCTTCTCGCCGAGGAGCGTCGCCTCAACCAGGCGGACCCGCCACGAGAGGCGGTCCAGCTCGTTCCGCGCGCCGTCGAGGATCCGCGTGAGCGTGCGGTAGTCGCCGCCGCGCGCCTTCTGCGAACCCTCCATCGTCGCCCGCAGCATGAGTGCTGTCACCCCATCGGCGAGCTCCGCGGGGTCCTCCACACGGGCCGAAACGAGCCGGTCCACGACGGGCTGGATCGCCGCGTCCGCCTCATCGAACCGCCCGAGATCAAACAACGCCTCGGCCCGGATGCGGGCCGCACGCAGCGTCGAGGGCTCGCCCACAAGCTCGAGCGCCCGCTCGGGGAGCCCGCGTCGCAGCATCGCCTCCGCCCGGTCCAACACCGGCGCCGCGGGGTCGTCGAGCACCGACGAAGACAACGCGCCCGCGATCAGCGCCGCCCGCGCCCGCCGGGCCGGCGTGTCGAGATCGCCTTCCTCCCAGACCCCGTATTCCACGCGGAGGTCCCGCCGGTCCTCGTCCGTCAGGTACGAGGCCCCGAGACGCGCCGCCACGGCGGGGTGGATCGCCGGGCCGCCCGGGCCCAACACGACAGCTTCCTGCGCCAACCCGGGCGAGGCGAGCAGCAAGGCCACCAAGCAGGCAACCAGCGTCCCGTTACGGCGGGCCATGGGGGTCCTCCTCCGCTCCGCAAGGGTCAGTCCGAGGCGGGCCTGCGGTACTCGGTGATGTTCACATTCCAACCCTCCTCGTCGGGAGGCACGGCCGTGTCGAAGATCGCCTCGTCGATCGGCTCGTTGACTACCGGCTCGAGCAGGACCACCAGCGACTCGTCCCCGACCGGGTTGACCGTCTTCGCGATCCGCGGGAGCATCCGCCCGGCGGGCTCGTACCAGATCCGGATCGACTCGAAGTCACTCGCCTCAGGCGTTCCCGGCTTCGGTGTCAGGCTCAGCTGCACAAGCCCGTTGAACGCCGCGAACGAGGCCAGGCTCGGGTCGTCGAGGCCCTCTGCGGCCGGCGCCAGGGCGGTTTCGAAGCGTTCAATGATGTCGGCCTTCCGCTGCCCCACGGGCACCGGGAACGGACCCTCGCCGATCTTCAGCGGGTCGAACGACTCCCCGGGGGGGACGACCTGGCGCTTCGTGAACTGCCGGTCCGACGGGGTCTTCTCAACCACCCACTGCCCGTCGAACGCGTAATGCTGCTCGGTGGCTTCCCGCCGCCCCGCCACGATCAATTCGTTGAAGGTCACCGCGAACCGCCGCTTCGGGGGCGCCCCGTCGTCCGGGTGGTCCGTCTTGAAGTAAAGCGTCCCGCGCCGCTCCTGCTCGTCCGACTGGATCGCGAAGAACTTGCGGTAGTTGATCCGGCTGCTGAAAGTCGTGATGTCCGCGTCCGCCGTCTCGAGCGCGGTCAGCAGCTCGTCGGCGGAATCGAATGTCGCCGAAGCGTCGGGGGCCGGCGCCTCCCCTTGCGCCGCGACGGGGACGCCGCCGGTCAGGCCGACGCACACGAGCAAGGCGGCTGCGGCGGGGTGAAGAGTTCGAGTGAGCAAACGGGGTCCTTTCCGCCGGGAGGTTCGGGCCCGGCGTCCTTTGCCAAGGCCTATCGCCGGTGTCTATCGGTTCTTCCGCCCTGATTGTTCCATGTTGCGGGCCTCACGGGACGCCCGCCCCTCCCTCCAGGAACGCCTGGAGAATCGCCGCCGCCGCGATCGCGTCACGCCTCGCTTTTTTCTGTTTGTGCGTCAACCCCGTTCGGGCCATCCGCTCGTGGGCGATGTCGGTCGTCCGCCGTTCGTCCTGAAGATGCACCATCCGCCCCGTGCGCGCCGCGAGGCGGGCCGCAAACGCACGGCTCAGTTTCGCCCGAGGCCCTTCCGTGCCGTCCATGTTCAGCGGAATCCCCACCACAAGGTCCGCGGGCCCATCGCCGACGAGTTCGCCGATCGCCCCCGCCAGGTCCTCCAGTAGAGCCGCCCCCCCGTCCCGATCGAGCGGCGTCTCGACCACCCCCGCGGGCGACGCGATCCGCGTGACCGTGTCCCCCAGCGCAAGGCCGGTCCGCTTGTCCCCCAGATCGATCGCGATGCAGCGGGTCATGGTCGGGGTGACTAGCGGAGCGCCTCGGGCAGTTCCGCGTGCAACTTCTTCAGGTCCTGCGCCCGGTGCCGCGGCATCACCAGCGTCGCCTCCGGGGTGTGGATCACGATCAGGTCGTCGCAACCCAAGAGCGCCACCGTGTGCCGGTCGTCGGAGGACACGACCAGATTGTGCCGCGAATCGTGCAACGCCACCCCGCCCCCGGCGACACGGTTGCCCGCCCCGTCCGGGTCGATCGTCTCCCCGTACGAGGGCCACGACCCCACATCCAGCCAGTCGACATCCATCCGCACCCCGGCCAGCGAAACCGCGGGATCCCCCGCCGCGGGCTCCATCACCGCGTAGTCCACGCTGATCTTCGGCAGCGTCGGATACACCCGGTCGATCACCTCACGCTGCCGCGCCGTGCCCCACGCCTCGCCGATCTGCACCAGCCCCGCGTGGCTCTCCGGCTTGTGCCGCGCGAGCAACTCCATGAAAGTCCGCGCGTGGAACACGAACATCCCCGCGTTCCAGCAGAACCGCCCCGACGCGACATATTCCCGCGCCTGATCCAGCGGGGGTTTCTCGACGAACCTCGCCACGGTGAAACCAAGGCCCTCCGTGCCCGCTAGCTCCCCCGCGTCCTCGATGTACCCGAACCCCGTCGCCGGGTAGGTCGGCCTGATGCCAAACGAGACCAGCCGGCTCGGGTCCCGCTCTACGATTGAGAACCCGACCTCCATCGCCCGCGCGAACGCCTCCTGAGGCCGAATCAGGTGGTCCGCCGTCAGCACCGCGAACACCGCGTCCGGGTCACTCCGGCCGAACACCGACGCCGCGAAACCGACCGCGTTCACCGTGTCGCGCGGCATCGGTTCCCCGAGGATCCGCTCATCGGTGAACCCCGGCAGGCGTGCCTTGATGATCTCGCGGTGCGACTCACCCGTGCAGATGAACCGCCGCTCGACCGGCACGAGGCCCTCGAGCCGCTCCGCCGCGACCTCCAGCAGGCTCACAAGCCCCGAAGACCCGGGACGACGGATGAAGCGGATGAGTTGCTTCGGCTCCCCCTCCCGGCTCATCGGCCAAAGCCGAGTCCCCGAGCCCCCCGCCATGATCATCGCGTAACGCATCGCCCCAGTGTAACCCAGGCGCCGCCGCGGCGGACTCACCCCGCCGCGAACGCCCGCTCCACGATCTCAGCCGTGGTGGGCGGAGATTCCGGCGTGCCCAGCGACCGCAGCGCCCGCCCGACCGCCTGCTCGGCTTCCGCCCGTGTTTGCCCGAGCGCGACCAACGCCGCGACCGCCTCCTCGCTGGGCCGATCACCGGGTGGCAGGGGCGGGAGTTCGCCCGGCGGGAGGTCCGCCGTGAGCGAACCCTCGAGCTTGCCGTGCAGCTCCGCGATGATCGTCTCGGCCAGACGCTTGCCGATCTCGGGCAGCTTCTGCAGCGTCCGCGCGTCACGGGCCGCGATCGCTCCCGCGATCACCCCGGGCTCGTACGCGAGCGCCTTGAGCGCCTTGCGCGTCCCCAGCCCCTTCACGCTCGTGAACGCCTCGAAGAACGCCCGGTCCTCGGGAGTCGGAAAGCCGATCAGCCGCGGCGTGAACGACGCACCCTGGTTCACCGACTCCAGATGCACCCGCGTGTACACCCGGACCGTGCGCCCGACCAGCGACCCCGCCGCGGCGACCCAGTACGCCGGAACAAAGATCTCGAACTCGAACCCCGACTCCCCCGACACCCCCGGATTGAGGACGATCGACTGCGCCCGGACTTCGATCAGCCGACCTGTGAGAGACTGGATCATCGGACTATTGAAGCACTGCGACCGGCCCCGGTCGCGGGCTCCGGGCCGCGCGGGCCTTCCCGATGGTCGCCCGCTGTCGGGGTGCGATATCGGGGCCACACCATGCAACCGGGCTGGTTTCTGGACGAGCACCGAACCGGTTGCGCCTGCTGGAAGGGCCGGCGCCGGCCGCCTTGAATCTCACGGCGTGTGCAGACTTGAATGCGGTGGCCCGTGGCCCGATCTGGGACCGCGGAGGCAAGGACGATGAAGACCACGGCAAACCAGGTTTTCAAAGAGACGCGGGCCCGACGCGACGAGGCACGAGCCCTGCTCCGCGCCCTCCTGGACGCCAAGGCCCACGCAGACCGCACGAACGGCGCCTCCCGCCCACCGGACTTCCTCCGCGATGTCACCGGCCGGAGCTCGATGGACAAAGCCATCGAGAGCACCCGACGCCTGATCGACTCCTTCAACCGCGTCCTGGACGACCTCCGCCATGACCTCACCCCGGCCGACCTTGAACTGCTCGCCGAGATCGAACAAGAGGGCGGCGGAACAACCCCCGCCTCCCCGGTCCCCGGCGTCTGAGATACGCTTCCCCCTCACCCAAGGGGGATTCGTGTGCACCACCCAGATCCCACGACCCGGCACCCGGGCGCCAGCGTGACGCTCCGCGTCCGACAACTCGACCCGAGGTCCCAGGTCCCCGCGTACCACAGCGACCTCGCCGCCGGGCTCGATATCGCCGCCTGCCTGCCCAGGGCGGACATCGACGCGCCCGCCATCCTCCTCCTCCCCGGGAGGATCGCCAAGATCCCGACCGGCATCGCCCTCGCCATCCCCCCGGGCTACGAGGGGCAGGTCAGGCCGCGATCCGGCCTCTCCACCAAGCACGGCGTCACCGTCCCCAACGCCCCGGGCACCATCGACGCCGACTACCGGGGAGAGCTCTTCGTCGCCCTGATCAACCTCGGGCAAGAGCCCTTCGAGATCCGACACGGCATGCGCGTCGCCCAGCTCGTCATCGCCCCGGTCGCCCACGCCGCGATCGTCGTCGCGGACGAACTCGACCCGACATCCCGGGGCGAGGGCGGCTTCGGAAGCACCGGGGGGCACTAGATTCCACACCCGGGCCCCGGCCGCGGCACCGCTCCGGATCAGCGGCGGATCCGCTCCGGACCCGCGGCGGGATCCGCGGTTACCCCGCCGAGTCCGCGCCCGCCTCCGCCCTCGCCGCGGGCTTGCGGATGCAGAACTCGTTGCCGATCCAGATCAGGATGATCCCCACGAACTCGCCGATGTAGAGCGCCTCGACGATCCCCGCCTTGGCCATCCCCCCGCCGACGCCCGGCAGGAGCCCGCCCAGCGCGATCAGCGCGGTGCCCGCCGCCCGGTTCGGGTTCGACCTCGAACGAATGAAGTACAGCGACGAATACAGCGCCCCGCCCACCAGAAAGAGAGCCGCGTACCCGTTGATGAACGGCGTCAGCAGCCGGATCCAAGACCACTCCAGCACCGCCCCGCTCGGACGGTGCGGCTCAACCGCCGCCGCGTCCAGCGGTGTCAGAAACACCGCGACCGACGCGAACACCACCAGGCTCAGACTCAACGCGGTCAGCCAGTTCGCCAGGCGACGCTTCACGAGCAGGTACACCGTCCCCGTCGCGAGCGGATACCCCCCGAGGATCGCCCCGGCCCAGTACCACCACCGCGTCAGTTCCGCCCTGTTCCCGAACAGCGTGATCGTCGACTCGATCGCCGTCCCGAGCCCGTACGCGCTCACCCCGATCCCCCACCAGAGCAGGTGCGGAGGCCACCCCCGCGGGACCGCCCGCCGCACCAGCGCCGCGACGAACGCCACGGAGATGAGCGTTGTGAGGATCGGCAGGTAATGCACAAGATCGGGCCGCGGCATGTCGAGTCCCCCGGTCGCGTCGTCTCGCCACCGCCCGGACGGAGTAGGCTAGGGGCCCGGCTCCCGATCGCGGCGAGGATCAACGAATGGCCCAGCATAGGAGACCGACAAGCGCCGCTCCCCCGAACCAACAACCCACCGAGGGCCCCGTCGCGCCGGTCGTCTATGTCCACATCCCCAAGGCCGCCGGAACCAGCCTCAAAAACATCCTCGCCCGCGCCTACGCGGGCCGGCCCATGCTCTTCTTCACGCCCCGTCTCGGGGAACTCGACCGGTTCCGCGCCCTACCTCCCGCCCAGCGTCGCCGCCTCGCCGTCCTCGCCGGTCACGAGCCCTTCGGCCTGCAGGACGCCTTCAAGGGCTGCGGCCTCACGCCCGCCGTCATCACCGTCCTCCGGGAGCCGGTCTCTCGCGTCGTCTCCCTTTTCCACTACATCCACCGCGACCCCGAGCACCCCCGCCACGCCGAGTTCGTCGCCGCCGGCACCACGCTCGCCGAGGTCTACGCCTCGCTCCGCCTCCCCGCGTTCGACAATCACCAGGTCCGCTTCCTCGCCGGCCCCGGCGCGCGCGACAAGCCCTTCGGCACAATCAGCGACGCCGACCTCGAACAGGCCAAACGCAACCTCGCCTCGGGCTGCCGCGCCTTCGGCCTCCAGGAACGGTTCGATGACTCCGTGGAGTGGTTCGCCAGGCTGCTCCGTTGGCCAACCACCGACAAGGCCGACCTGAACGCCGCCCCGCGACGCAGCCGCCCGGAGGATGTCACCCCCGCCGACCGCGATCTCATCCGGGCCCACAACGCCCTCGACGCCCGCCTCTACGACTTCGCCCGCGCGCTCTTCGAGGAACGACGCGCCCTCTGACCACCGCCGGACCGGTCCCTCGGGTGCGGGCTCACCGCGTCGGCGGCGCCTCGCCCCCGAACAGCGAACGCCCCGCCGTGGCCGTGCGGTACGCGAACACGATCCCCGCCAGCAGGAACGCCGCGGGAACGGCCGGGGCCCCCGCCCCCCCCCCGTCGTACGGGGCCGCCTCCCCCACCCGGCACAGCATCGAACACGTCGCCCGCGCCGCCGCGGCCGCGCGCAGCCCCCCGCGGTCCAGCACCACGAGCAGCAGGAGGTTCGCGATCGCGATCCCCGCCCGATCGGTCACGCCCATGTTGGGAATCGCCAGCGACTGCGCCAGGATCAGCAGCACCACCAGCCCGAGCGCGGGCCACTTCGCCCTGATCCGGACCAGTTGCAGCACCACCATCGCGAACAGAACGAGGATCGCGACCGCAGTCGCGTTGAGCAACGCGCTGGCCAACCCGTCCAGGCACAACACCAGCATCTGCCTCGGGCCGTCCAGCGTCGCCGCCAGCCACGAAGAGGAAGGCAAAATCGGATCGGGCCCGAGCAGGCCCGCCGCCGCCCGTGCCCCCGCCGCCACCGCGACGATCGCCGTTCCCGCCGTCATCCCGATCAGCAGGTCCCGTCCGACCATCGGATCCCGAAATCGGGCGGAGGTCAGCCGCGTCCACGACACCAACGCCCGCGGGAGCCGCGTGCGCGCCAACGGCTCGGCCGCGATGTAGCACAGCGACGCCACCACCGCGAGCCCGATCCCGAGCCCATACACCGGATACGGGCCCAGCAACGCCTCCACCGATGCAATCGAGGAATCAGCCCGCAGCAGCGACGCCACGCTGGTCAGCAGGAAGAACGCGACACCGAACCGGATCGCCCGCCGCGTGTCCGAACGCCGCAGGCGGATATTCCGGTACGCCAAGAGCCCCGCGACCAGCGTGATTGACCCCATGATGATGTAGAACGCCGCCTGCTGGATGGAGTGGGCCGCCCCGGAGGGGCCCTGATTCACCGGAGGCGCCCCCGCCTTGCCGCCCTCGCCCCCCGAGGCGTCATCCGGGGTCGCCATCGTGATCGTGAACTCGCACAACCGCCCGTCGCTCGCCCCCGCATACACCTCGATCGCCACCGGGTCGAGGCCCGGAATATCCGCGATCTCGCCGCGCCACGCGCGTCGGACCGTCGCGTCCATCCCGTCGTTCCGCGCCGCCTCGATCGGGGTGAACGCCCCATACTCCAGACCCGCGAGCGAGAAGACCCCCGCCCAGTCCGGCTCGACCTCCGACGACGCCCCGACCCGCCTCGGCGGCCGAACCCGGAGCATCCTCAGCCGCCGCTGATCGTCGAGTTGGATCAGCGCCGCGCCCTCATCGACCAGCGGGGGATGCTCCGGCGTCACCTGCCGCGCGGGATGCACCGCCGTGAACCCCCCGGGCTCGATCCGCAGCCAGAATCGGATCGGCCGCAGGAACGCCCCGTTGAGCGCCGACCATCCGATGTCCTCCCCACCCGCAATCGCCCCGGAGAGACGGCGTCCCGACGCGTCGATCACCGTCCATCCCGTCTCGGTCGCCGCCTCCGTCGGCACGCCCTGCCCGAGCCGCTCAAGCATCTCAACCGCCGCCTCACGCAGAATCGGCTCGGGCGGCGGCGGGTCCACCACCGACAGCAGCGTCTGCCCCCTCGTCAGAAAATCCGAAACGCCCGCCAGCACCAGGATCGCCGCAACCAGCAGCGCCGCCACCCTCGGCCTGAGAACCCCGCGCCCGCCCGACGCCGCGATCAACTCCGGGCTCGGCGTCTCCCCCGCCGCCAGCGCCGCCGCGAGCGGGTCGGCCCCGGGCAGCGCCGCCGCAACCGCAAGCGCCGACGCCGGCCGTTCCTCCGGATCCGTATCCAGACACCGGTCCACCAGCGCCGCCAGCGCCGGGTCGATCTCGGCGTGGTGGCTCGAAGTGAGCGGTGGGGGAGCGCCCGTCCCCTCCCGCAGCGTCCGCAACTCCGCCAGCGACGACGCCTTCCACCCGGGCCGGCCCGTCAGCAGTTCATAGATCACCAGACCGAGCGCGTAGATGTCCGCCCTCGGCCCCGCGGGACGCCCCTCATACTGCTCCGGCGCCATGTACGCCGGCGTGCCGCTCGCGTCCTCCTCCTGATCCTCGACCGCCGCCGCGATCCCGAAGTCCGTCAGCCGGACATTCCCCCGACCATCGAGCATCACATTCGCCGGCTTCAGGTCCCGGTGCACCACCCCTTGCTCGTGCGCCGCCGCCAACGCCGCGCACAACTGCCGGGCGATGTCTACCGCCTTGTCCTGCGGAATCCGCCCGATGCGCCGGAGCAGCGTCGCCAGGTCCTCCCCGTCGACGAACTCCATCGAGATGAACAGATCCCCGCCCTCCGCGTCCGACAGCCGCGAGATGTCGTGGATCCGGCACACATTCCGGTGGCTCACCTGCCGCGCAAGCCGGACCTCCTGCCGCACCCGCTCCGCCAGCAGCGGGTCCGCCGCCACCCGGGCCGGCAGCAGCTTGATCGCCACCGATTGCGCCAACTCAAGGTCATCCGCCCGGTACACCTCCCCCATTCCACCCTTGCCCAGGAACGCAACCACCCGATACCGACCCCCCAGCAGGTCACCGGGCTTGAACCGCGACGCCGGGACCGACGCCCCTCGCGTCCGGTTCACCGACGCCGATCCGGGGCCGGGCCCGGCCTCCACCCCCGGGTCGCCCCCGGGGCGGGTCACATCGGCAGTCAGATCGGTCTCGTCGCTCACCGGCGGCAACTCCCAAAAGCAACCGGGGCGGCTCTGAGCCCCGGCGCTTTGGTAGGATACGGTCGGGGTTCCGCCGACGCGTGGACAATGCCGCTTCTTCCGGCCTCCGGGCCCGGGGTTTCAGCCTGTGGACGATGTCCCGAGCAAACTGGGGGGCTACCTCGTCGAGCGCGAACTCGGGCGCGGCGGCATGGGCGTGGTCTACCTCGCCCGCGATCCCCGCCTCGACCGCCCCGTCGCCATCAAGGCCCTCAGCGAGGAACTCGGCGAGCACCCCGAACGACTCGCCCGCTTCGAACGGGAGGCACGCACCCTCGCCGCCATCAACCACCCCAACATCGCCGTCATCTACGGCATGGAAGAGCACCTCGGCCGCCAACTCCTCGTCATGGAGTATGTCCCGGGCCACAACCTCGGCGAGCACATCCGCCGCGCCGGAAGGCTCGAATGCGAGGAGGCGTTTGCGATCGGCGTCCAGATCGCCTCAGGCCTCGAGGCCGCCCACGAGATCGGCGTCGTCCACCGCGATCTCAAGCCCCCGAATGTCCGCGTCCGCCCCGACGGAGCCGTCAAGGTCCTCGATTTCGGCCTCGCCAAGCCGGAGCAACTCGTCCGCGACGCCTTCGGCGACGACGCCGACACCGTCTCCATGGCCCCGACCGCCGAGGGCCGCATCATGGGCACCGCCGGGTACATGAGCCCCGAGCAGGCCCGGGGCAAGTCGGTGGACAAGCGGGCCGACATCTGGGCCTTCGGCGTCGTCATGTTCGAGTGTCTCACCGGGCAGCGGGCCTTCAAGGGCGAAACCCCGATGGACGCGCTCGTCGCGATCATCGAGAAGGAACCCGACTGGAGCCTCCTCCCGGAGCGAACGCCCGAGCGCGTCCGGGAGCTCCTCGCCAGGTGCCTCGAGAAGGACACCAAGAAGCGCCTCCGCGATATCGGAGACGCCCGCATCGATCTCGAAGCCGTCCTCCACGACCGCGCCAAGGTCGACCCCAGACGCTTCATGTCGATCCCGGGCGCCCCGCCCTCGATGCTCGCCCTCGACGCCGAACGCCCCGCCTCGCGATCCTCCGGCGCCACCGCGGCATCGGGCACGCAGACAAGGCTGCCCAGGGCCCTCACGAGTTTCATCGGTCGCGAGCGCGACCTCCAGGCCATCGCCGGCCTCGTCGCCGAGACCAGGCTCCTCACCCTCACCGGGCCCGGGGGCTGCGGCAAGTCGAGGCTTGCCGTCGAATACGCCCATCGCGCCTCGCCCAACTTCCGCGACGGCGTCTGGTGCGTCGACCTCGCCTCCATCAGCGATCCCGCGCTCGTCGCCAACGAGATCGGCACCGCTTTCGGTCTCGTCGACGGCGAGGGCACCCCCATGACCGAACGCCTCGCCGACGCCCTCGCCTCCAGGGAACTCCTCATCGTCCTCGACAACTGCGAACACCTCCGCCGCGGCTGCGCGGGCCTCTGCGCCCTCCTTCTGCGCACCTGCCCGGGCCTCCGCGTCATCGCGACCACCCGGGAGGGCCTCGGCGTCGACGGGGAATGGGTCTACCGCGTCGGCGTGCTCGGCGTGCCGCAGCCCGCCGGAGGTCTCGTCGATCCCGCCGAACTCGCCGAGGTCGAGAGCGTCCGGCTCTTCGTCGATCGCGCCAGGGCCGTCAAGCCCGAGTTCGCCCTCGACGCCTCCAACGCCGCGCACATCGCCGAGATCTGCCGCCAACTCGACGGCGTCCCCCTCGCCATCGAACTCGCCGCCGCCCGGGCCAAACTCCTCGCCCCCGAGCAGATCGCCCAGAGGCTCGGCGACCGATTCAAACTCCTCCGCTCCAAGTCCGGCGCGCCGCGCCAGCAGACCCTCCTCGCCGCCATCGAGTGGAGCTACGAGCAACTCGAACCCGACGAGCGGGCCGCCATGCGCCGCCTCAGCGTCTTCCGCGACGGCGCGACCATCTCCGCCGCCGAGGCGGTTCTCGCCGCCGACTGCGGCGCAGAGCCCATCGAAGAGTGGGATGTCCTCGACCTGCTCGGCCAGCTCGTCGACAAGTCCCTCCTCACCGTCGTCGAGCCCTCCGGAGAGGGCCCCGCCGGCGAGACCAGGTACCGCGTGCTCGAATCGATCCGCCAGTACGCCTCCGAGCGCCTCGCCGAGGCCGGCGAGGCCCACGCCGCCTCCCTCGCCCACCTCGCCTGGTGCGCCGCCTTCGCCCGCAAGGCCGAGGGCCAGCTCTTCGGCCGCGACCAGAAGGCCTGGTTCGATCGCCTCGAGCAGGAGCACGACAACCTCCGCGCCGCCCTCGCCTTCGTCTTCGAGACCGCCCACGCCGACCCCGCCGTCCTCGAACAGGGAAGGCTCATCGGTGCCGGCGTCTGGTGGTTCTGGGCCTACATGGGCCACCTCGCCGAGGGAAGACGCCTCCTCGTCCGCCTCGACCGCGCCGGCGCAGGCGCCGAGCCCACCGCCGCGTGGGCCAGGCTCCGCGCCGGCATCGCCTGGATGGCCATGATGTCCGGCGATCTCGTCCACGCCGTCGCCTTCGGCCGCGCGGGCCTCGAGATGGCCAGACTCAGCGGAGACCTCCGCACCATCGGCAATCTCCTCGACTGCCTCGGCGCCGCCTGCCTCGGCGACCTCCTCGCCACCCGCGCCGTCGACTACTTCGAGGAAAGCCTCCAACTCCGCCGTGAACTCGGTGACCGAGTCCTCACGAGCATGTCGCTCTGCGGCCTCGCCGGGTGCTACAGACAACTCGGGCAGACCGACCGCGCGCTCACGCTCTACAGCGAAGCCCGCGAGACCCTCAGCGGCGCCGGCGCGGGACTCCAGGCCGCCTTCATCACCAGGGGGCTGGCAAGGCTCCACCTCGCCGCCGGCAGGCTCGACGAGGCCATGAAAAACCTCCGCTCAGCCGCGGAGACCCAACTCGAACTCAACGCGATGACCGAGGTCCCCGCGACGCTCGAAGCCCTCGCCGGCCTCGCCTCCGCCCGAGGCGACCACGAGAAGGCCGTCCGCCTCTTCGTCGCCGCCGCCGCCGGCAGGCAGAGGCTCTCCTGCCCCGCCCGCCCCTCGGAAGAAGAAGACGACGCCCCCTGGAGACGAGCCTCGGAAGAAACCCTGGACGCCGAGACGCTCGACAAAGCCCGACGCGAGGGCGCGGGCCTCCGCCTCCGCCGCGCCGTCCGGTACGGCCTCGAAGCCTGAACGCCCCGCCCGAAATCGCTGCTTCAGATCCCCTCTTCTTCTCGGTGGGATGGGCTTCTAGCCCGTCGCTTCACCTCCTCCTCAAGAGTGTGATACGGACTCCCGGTCGTCCTCGGGCATCGGTGCCGTGGTTCATCTCGAAGAGTGAACCACGAGAGGGCGGCGTGGGCCGGCCCGATCCGCCGCCACACTTCGAGATGCGGCTATCGAGAACAAGATGGCCCGGAGTTCGGTCTGAACCAAGGTCCAGGCCCGCCGGGCGTCGCTCACCGATCGTTCTTCGGGCTTACTCCCCGGCCTCGCCCGAGCTCGAGGAGGGCGCCGGATCAGACCGGTCGTGATGAGCCCGGCCGCGCCCCGAGCCGGTCTCCGCCAGCGACTCGGCCCGCTGGATCAGTTTCACCAGCCACATCCCCGCCTCTTCCACCCGTTGCAGCGCCGCCGCGGTCACCTCGTCCGCCGACGCACGCAGCGCATCAAGGCTCTTCTCCGCCATCGCCGCCGCGTCCGGGTCTTCCGTCGGGACCGCCGCCGCCAGCGCCCGCGCCCGCTGTTCGAGCTGGTCGAACCGGAGCCGCAGCCCCGCCGCCGCCCTCTCGATCGGGGAAAGGTCTCCCCCCAGCGCCTCGATCTCCCGTTCGAGCGCCTCGCAGAGTTCCGTCCGACGCGTGTCCATTTCCTGCAGGCGCCCCGCCGCCCCGTCGAGGTCCGCCCGCAGCGCCTCGCGCGCCGAGGCCGCCTCCTCGATCTCGCGGGCCACCGCGGGCGCAAGCCCCTCGAGTCGTTCCACCTGCCGTGACGCCGCCGAGATTGCCGCGGCCAGCGCCCCGGGCGCTTCATCCGTGCCCAGCAGCCCATTCGACGCTTCGACAAGATCCCGCAGCGGACCAAACCTCGCCTCGAGCGCCCCCGCGTCGGCCTCCGTCGACGCCGTCAAGTCCTGCGCCAACACCCGGAGCTGCTCCAACGCATCCAACGCCGCCCCGACCGCCCGGTCCGTGGTCTCCTGCGTTGACGAGACCGCCTCCGCCGCGGCACGCCGCAGCGCGTCCACATCCCGCTCGGCCTGATCCAGCGCGATGACCCCAGCCTGCCTCACCTGCTGGGCCGATCGAGCCGTCGCCTCGTCGAGCCTGGCATGTTCCCGCTGGGCCCGTGCCACCGCTTCGTTGAGCGACGCCGTCAACCGTTCCACCGCCTCCTCAGCCTCCGTCGTCGCCCCGTGAACCCGTGCGGTCACCTCCGCAATCCGGGCCTCAAAGGCCGCCGCCCCCGCCGCGGCCGCCTCCACGCGCGCCTCCGCAAGCCGCACCCGCTCCTCGATCTGGGCGGCCCGCGCCGACGCCCGGTCGGACCGGGACAGCATCCCGTCGATCACGGCCGACACCCGCCCCTCAAAGCCCGCCCGTCGCTTCTCGATGACCTGATCGGCCAGCCGCTCCAGTTCCCGGTCGTTCGAGATCGCCGACGCCAGCCGGTCGATCAGCGTCTCCGCCCGGGTCGTCTGCTGCGCCAGGGCCTCGGTGACCCGCGCCCCCTTCCCGAGCCGCTCCTGCAGCACCCGGGCCGCCTCACGCATCGTCTCGCACAGCCGCAGCGTGTCCGCCGAGGCCCCGGACAGACTCTCCCCACGCGACTCCGCGTCCCGGATCAACGCCCGCAGCGACTCCGCAAAGCCCCTGAACGCGGCCTCATCAACCACCCGAGGCGTCAGAAAAACATCGTCCAGGATCCGGTCGTGGGCGGGCGTGGCATGGGTCGGCACGGGCATGGTGGCACCCCTGGACGCAGCGTCCGTCCGATCAATCGGACGATTCCCCCGCGGGCCTCCAAAGGAACCCGCCCCAGACACACCGTACAGTGACGACGCATGGCCAAGCTCGATCCGCAGAACGGCGTACGGGGCAGGAAGCAGACCCCCAAGTCCCCCCTCCGCGACGCCGAGCACGGCGAACGCCTCCAACGCGTCCTCGCCGACGCCGGCATCGGCTCCCGACGAGACTGCGAGGCCCTCATCGAGGCCGGCAAGGTGCGCGTCAACGGCCAGATCGTCCGCACCCTCCCCGCCTGGGCCGCCCCCGCCGTCGACGACATCATCGTCAACGGAAGACCCCACCCCGCACCCGAGCGACACCTCTACATCCTCCTCAACAAGCCCACCAGAACCCTCACCACCGCCAAGGACGAGCCCGGCGCCGACCGCCGCACCGTCCTCGACCTCGTCAGCCACCCGGCCAAGGCGAAGCTCTTCCCCGTCGGCCGCCTCGACTACGACACCACAGGCCTCCTCCTCCTCACCAACGACGGCGAACTCGCCAACCGCCTCACCCACCCGCGCTACGGCGTCCCCAAGACCTACCGCGCCGTCGTCAAGGGGCAGATCGACGAGGAAGCCCTCTCCAAGCTCGCGGGGGGCGTCGTCCTCACCGATCGACGCGAGGGCAAAACCACCGGCGCCAGCCGAACCGGGCCCGTCGAGGTCGAGATCATCCACACCGCCGGCGACAAGACCACCCTCGATGTCACCATCCGTGAAGGGCGCAACCGCCAGGTCCGCCGCATGCTCGCCTCGCTCGGCCTCTCCGTCAAGAAACTCGAACGCACCGCCATGGGCCCGCTCCGACTCCGAGGCGTCGCACGCGGGCTCTGGCGCGAACTCACCCGCACCGAACTCGACCGCCTCCGCCGCGCCGCCGCCATGCCCGCCAAACGCACGGGAGGCAAGAAACCGTGAACATCCCGGCCGCCATCCGAAGGATCGCCTCCGCCTTCCTCCGCGAACGAGACGAGGCACGCCGCCTCGTCGAGGTCGTCCGCCACGGCCTCCGCGGGATCGTCAAGAGCCAGATCCCCCGCATGGCCGCCGCACTCGCCTACCGCACCCTCTTCAGCCTCATCCCCGTTCTCGTCGTCGGCGCCGTCGTCATGGGCGCCTTCCTCACCGATGACGAACTCCGCTCGCAACTCGACCGCCTCATCGAGTACATCGGCCTCGACACCATCGCCGTCGAAGAAGGCGGCCCCCAGGAACTCGCCGGCCCGGTCATGCTCGAACCGCTCCCCTCCGCCCAGGGGATCATCGGCGCCTCCGGCAGGCTCGACGAGTGGATCACATCCCTCGTCTCCCGCGTCAGCGGGCTCCCGTTCAAAGCAATCGGGTTCATCGGCGTCCTCGTCCTCTTCTACGGCGCCATCTCCATGCTCGTCGAGCTCGAACGCGCCTTCAACCAGATCTGCGGCGTCACCAGCGGCCGCTCATGGACCAAACGCGTCACCACCTACTGGACCACACTCACACTCGGCCTGATCTTCCTCCTCGCCACCTTCTCCGTCGGCGACGCCGCCGGGAACTGGGTCTCCTCCATCGGCCGGGGCGACGGAGACTCCGGCGGCTGGCTCAGCCGAGGACTCGTCGAGTTCGGCGTCAACATCGTCATCAACACGGCGCTCCTCCTCCTCGCCTACTCCACCGTCCCGAATGTCCGCGTCCGCGTCCGAGCCGCGCTCGCCGGCGCCGCCATCGCAGGTCTCGGGTGGGAACTCGGCAAGATCGCCTTCACCCAGTATGTCCAGCACGCGGTGGGGGGGCTCGAACAGCTCTACGGCGTCCTCGCCCTCCTCCCCCTCTTCATGTTCTGGGTCTACATCACCTGGGTCATCGTCCTCTTCGGACTCCACATCGCCATCGCCCTCCAGACCTTCAACGCCCGCGACGCCGCCGAGCCCGGGCAGGCACGCGGCATCGTCGACCCAAACGCCACCGTCGCGATCATGCTGCTCGCCGCCGCCCGCTTCCGCGATGGTGCCGTCCTCACGCCCGCCGCCGTCGAGGAACACACCGGCATCGCCGCCGACCTCGCCGCGAGGCTCCTCTCCGCGCTCTCCCGAGCCGGCCTGCTCCGCGAAACCGACCTGCCCGAGGGCGACCCCGCCTTCGTCCTCGCCCGACCCCCGGAACTGATCCCTGTCCCCAACCTCCTCGCCGTCGCCCGCGACGCCCGCCAGGGGGGCCACCGGGGCGGCGCCCAGCCCCTCGACGAGGTCCTCGACCTCGCGATGCAAGGCGTTGTCCTCGCACAACTTCAGCCGACCTCCGATCCGGCCGACACATCCAGGCGGGAGGCCCGGCCCCTCCCCGGAGCCCACAAGCCCGAGCCCGCCTGATTCCCTCCCGCGGCGTGCCTACCGTCCCAGTCCCTCATGAAACCCACCCGACTGACCGAGTTCTCCGTGTACCTGGACCAGCGGCCCGGGGAACTGGCGGGGCTGCTCGCGGCCGCCGCCGCCGCCGCCGTCGATGTCTGGGCCATCTCCGTCACCGAGCAGAACGGAAAGGGTTTAGTTCGGGTCGTCGGCGACCCCGTCGATGCGCTCCGCGCGGTCTGCGAGTCCCTCATCGAGTCCGGCGTCGGCCCCATCGTCGAGTCCGAGGTCCTCGCGGTCTCCGTCGAACGCCGACCCAACGCCCTCCGCGACCTCGCCACCGCGATGGCCGACCGGCGCATCAACCTCCGATACGCCTACCTCGCCCCCAAGCGGGCCGACTCCCCCGCCCTGTGCATCTTCAGGGTCGATGACCTCGAGCAGGTCGTCTCCCAGATCGACGCCATCGACTGGCCCAACGGCGCCTGACCCGACCGGTGCATCGGGGACCGGCCCCGCTCGAACCCTATACTCTCCCGCACTCGGACGGCCCGAAGCAGTTCGCACGAGGAGGCGTCAACCCATGGGCATCGAAGCCGCACTCTCAACCGACACGATCCTGACCACCCAACTCCAGCGCGTCATCAACTGGGCCCGCCGCAGCAGCCTCTGGCCCCTCCCCTTCGCCACCGCCTGCTGCGGCATCGAGCTCATGGCCACCGCCTCCAGCCGCTACGACCTCGCCCGGTTCGGCGCCGAGGTCATGCGCTTCAGCCCCCGCCAGAGCGACCTCCTCATCGTCGCGGGCCGCATCTCGGTGAAGATGGTCCCCGTCCTCCAGCGACTCTACGAGCAGATGACCGAGCCCAAGTGGGTCATCTCCATGGGCGCCTGCGCCTCCACCGGCGGCGTCTTCGACACCTACGCCACCGTCCAGGGATGCGACCAGTTCATCCCCGTCGATGTCTATGTCCCGGGCTGCCCCCCGCGCCCCGAGATGCTTATCGAGGCCGTCATGACCATCCAGCGCATCATCGACCAGGACGGCATCCCGCCCAAGGGCCCCAACGGCAAGCGCGTCCCCCTCGGCGTCGCCCTCCAGCCCACCCACCGCGTCGCCCCCCAGCCCGTCGGCCTCACCACCGGCTCCTGAGCCCGACAACCCGCACGCCAATTCTCCCGGCAATCACGCCCACCAGATTCTCTCCCGGCTATCGTTCCGCACCCGGAGGGCGAGCGGCGCGTGAGGCCGGCACCGCCCATCCGGCAAGCCCAGCCGAGGACGAACGAGATGGAGTGGAACTGGGAGCCGCAGCCCGCGGGTCAGGCGATCATCGATGAACTCGTCAACGCGTGCGTCGCCGACTGCGGCCCGCTCGCCAACCTCGCCGACCGAATGGTCCACGAGACCGGCACATCCCTCGGGTGCTGGCTCGACTTCATCGAGTGGCCCGTCGACGCGACCCTCGAAAACAGGCTCCTCGCCGCCGGCTTCGCCCCCGCCAACCTCCCGGGCGTCGAACGCGCGTGGGTCCACCCGGGCGCCCTCTTCCCGACCATCATCGCCGGCGATGTCGGCCTCCGCCGCATCGGCATCAAGGTCGACAGCGTCGCCGACTTCGCCGCCACCCATGTCGTCCCCAACGCGCGACGCATCGAGGGCGTCCCCTTCGGCCCAGTCCGACTCCTCAACGCCTTCGAGGGCGGAGGCATCGAGGTCGTCGCCGTCGAACGCCACGGCTCCCGAGGCTTCGTCCCAGGCACCGACGCCCAGCAGACCGTCAAGGCCCTCCACCACCTCGAATGCTTCCGCCGCCGCGAACGCCGCCTCGGCCGCGACGAGACCAAGGCATTCGATTGGCTCGAGACCCTGATCGACCGCGCCATCGCCGATGTCGGCGTCGACGCCGCGTGCGACATCTTCTTCGCCAGCGAACGCGAGTTCTGGCAGCGACGCAACACCGCCGCCCGCGTCCAGAAGAACCGCCAGGACCTCCTAGGACTCGGCTGGGCCAACCACGATCACCACACCTACCGCTCCAGCCGCGCCTGGTTCGCAAGGCTCATCCGCGTCCTCGAGAAACTCGGCTTCCAGAAACGCGAACGCTTCTACGCCGGCGCCGAGGCCGGCTGGGGCGCCCAAGTCATGGAGCAGCCCGTCTGCGGGATCACCGTCTTCGCCGATGTCGATCTCTCCCCGGAGGAACTCGCCGGCGACTTCTCCCGCGACCACCTCCCCGAGCGGGCCGAACTCGGAACCGTCGGCCTCTGGTGCGCCCTCCACGGAGAGTCCATGCTCACCGCCGGCATGCACCACCTCGAATGCCAGTTCAGCTTCGACGCGCTCCGCGACCAACTCGCCGGGCACGGCGTCCGCATGATGGACCCCTTCACCAACATGACCATCCTCCGCCAGGCCTTCACCGAGGGCGAACGCTGGAAGGTGGACGAGGACCGCGTCCGACTCCTCCGCGAGAAGGGCCTCATCACCGCCGCGCAGGCCGACGGCTTCCTCACCAACGGCGCCGTCGGGTCGCACCTCGAGAACCTCGAACGCCGCGACGGCTACAAGGGCTTCAACCAGAAGGGCGTCAGCGACATCATCGCCCGCACCGACCCCCGCGGCGCCCGCTCCCGCGCCGGCGCCTGACCAACGGTCCCCGGAACGCCCGGGCACGGCGCGATACCCTCCCAGCGTGTGCGGCCGATACTTCCTCAAACTGACCGGCGACGAGGCCGCGGGCGTCTTCGGCGCTCTCTTACGCCCGCCCCTCCCGATGGAGCCCAGGTTCAACATCGCCCCGGGGCAGAAGGTCGCCGCCGTCCGCACAGGCTCCGCGGGCCGCGAACTCGTCGCGCTCTCCTGGGGCCTCCTCCCACCCTGGGCCGACGACGAGAAGATCGCCTTCCGCATGATCAACGCCCGCGCCGAGACCGCCCACGAAAAGCCCGCCTTCCGAGAGGCCTTCCGCCATCGCCGCTGCCTCATCCCGGCATCGGGCTTCTACGAATGGAAGCAATCGCCCGGAGGGCCCAAGCAGCCGTTCGCCCTCTTCCGCGGCGGCGGCGAGACCTTCGCCATGGCGGGCCTCTGGGAATCGTGGCGAAATCCCGCCACCGGCGAGGCCAAAGAGACCTGCACCATCATGACCTGCCCCGCCAACCCCAGGCTCCGCCCCATCCACGATCGCATGCCCGTCGTCATCCCCGCCGTGGATCAAGACCTCTGGCTCGACCCCCGCCTCCAGGGCGTCGAGCCCCTCCTCGCCCTCATGAAGCCCGACCCCGCCCGCCACTGGACCATCCGCCCCGTCTCGCGCCGCGTCAACACCCCGCGCAACGACGACGCCGCACTCCTCGACCAGGCAGTGGACGAATCCAGTGGGCTCTTCGGCCCGGGATGACCCGCAAGACCCGCGACAACGAGCAAGACCAGCAAAAGCAAATCAAGGGAGAGCACCCATGAGCGTGGACCAGATCGACTACCAGATCATCGGCGACGACCTCCAGGCCGTCATCGTCACCCTCGACCCGGGCGAGGCAGTCGTCGCCGAAGCCGGCGCCATGATGTACCTCGAAGACGGCGTCGAGATGGCCACCGCGCTCTCCATGAAGAAGGACGCCGGCGGCATCTTCGGCAAGCTCTTCGAGGCCGGCAAGCGCGTCGTCACCGGCGAATCGTTCTTCGTCACCATCTTCGCCAACGAGTCCGCCCAGCGCCGCGATTGCGCCTTCGGCGCACCCTACCCGGGTCATGTCATCCCCATCGAGCTCGCCGAGCACCGGGGGCGTGTCCTCTGCCAGAAGGACTCCTTCCTCTGCGCCGCCCAGGGCGTCGAGGTCGACATCGCCTTCACCAAGCGATTCGGCGCGGGCCTCTTCGGCGGAGAGGGCTTCATCCTCCAACGCCTCAGCTCACCCAGCGGCGCCGGCCAGGTCTTCTGCCACGCCGGCGGCACCACCATCCGACGCGAACTCGCCGCAGGCGAACGCCTCCGCGTCGACACCGGCTGCATCGTCGCCTTCGAAGAAACCGTCGATTACTCGATCCAGATGGTCCCCGGCATCAAGAACAAGTTCTTCGGGGGCGAGGGCCTCTTCTACGCCGCCCTCAAGGGCCCCGGCACCGTCTGGCTCCAGACGCTCCCCTTCAGCCGCCTCGCCAACCGCGTCTACGCCGCCGCCCCCCAGACCGGAGGCGCCGGCAAGGGCGAGGGCTCCGTCCTCGGAGGCGTCTTCAACATGATCAGCGGAGACTGAACCGCCCCCAACGCGGGCCCGACCCGCGCCACTCCGCCTCAGGACTCGAGGATCCGCCGGCGATACCAGTGGTACGAATCCTTCGGGATCCGCTCCCCGGTCTTGAAGTCCACATGCACCAGCCCGAATCGCTTGGTGTACCCGTACGCCCATTCGAAGTTGTCGAGGATCGACCACAGGAAATACCCGCGGACATCCACCCCGTCCTTCACCGCCCGCGCCAACTGCCCGAGGTGCCGATCCAGGTAATCAATCCGAGAAGGGTCATGCACCCGCCCGTCCAGCGACACCCAGTCCGAGGTCGCGCAGCCGTTCTCCGTGATGTACACCGGAAGCCCGTACCGCTCCGCCAGCAGCCGCGGACCCCAGTACAACGCCTCGGGCGTCACCAGCCAGTCCATCATGGTCCGGGCATGCCCCGGCCCCGGGGGCACCACCTCGGGCTCGCCATCCGCGCCCGCCCGGATCCGCGTCCCCGAATAGATGTTCACCCCGTAGAAATCCAACGGCCGGCTGATGATCTCCATCTCCCCGGGCCCGGGTTCCGGCAACTCCGCGACCGCCGGGCCGTACGACGCGCCGGGATACCTCCCCAGAATCACCGGGTCGGCGTACAACGCATTGCTGAAGTACCAGCCGTCCCCCGCCGGGCACCGCTCGAACATGAACCGCCGCGTCGCCTCGATGTCCGCCGCGCTCTCCGTGTCCGGGAACCCCGTCACACCCACCGGGGCCCACCCAACCTTGTGGTCGGCCCCGTGATCCCGGATCACCCCCACCGCGTGCCCGTGCGCCAGCAGGCTCCGGTGCAGCACGAGCAGCACATCCCGCCGAGGCAGCTTCAGCCCGGGCGCGTGCTCCCCTTCCGAGTGCCCCAGCCCCACGAAGCACTGCGGCTCGTTCAGCGTCATCCAGTGCTTGACCCGGTCCCCCAGCCGATCCAGCACCACGCGTGCATACTCCGCGAACCACATCGGGCTGTCGCTGCTCATCCACCCGCCACGGTCGTACAGGTCGCGCGGGTAGTCCCAGTGAAACAGCGTCACCCAGGGCTCCACGCCGCGAGCAAGCAGCGCATCCACGAACCGGTCGTAGAAGTCCAGCCCCGTCTTGTTGACCTCGCCAACACCGCGCGGCAGCACACGGCTCCACGAAACGCTGAACCGGTACGCCTTCGCCCCAAGGTCCCCCACGAGCCGCGCGTCCTCTTCCGACCGGTGATACGAGTCGCACGCGAACACGCCCGACTGCCCGTCGGAGACGAACCCGGGTCGCTCACACACCATGTCCCACACGCTCGGACGCCGCCCTCCCTCGGCCGCGCCCCCCTCGACCTGGTAGGACGCGGAGGCGACACCCCAAACGAAATTCTTCGGGAAAGCACTCATTGCTCAAGGCTCCTGCGCCCGATCGGGCGTCCTGTCACACAGCGGTCGCCATCGCGGGCGCCAGCGAGCGTCCAAACTCGCCCGGCTCATAGATCCGAAGTCGCGCGCCGTCCACGGCCAAGTCCAGCGGCTGCCCCGCAACAACCCCGCCACGGGTCGGCAGCCTGAATACCACCGAGGCGCCACCGGGCGTTGTCGCGTGAATGTCCATCTGCTCACCCAGGGGCTCGACCATCTCAACCCGTACCGTGACCAGGCACCCGCGGGCCAGAGCCGATTCACGCTCGGCCTCCGAGGCGATCTCGCGCACACCCTGAGGCCGCAGCCCGAGCACGACATCATCAGCGGCCCCGTCGGCCTCCGCGCCCGGAGCCGAGAGCAAAAGCCCACCGCCACGCTCGCTGAACCGCCAGCCCGCGCCGTCACGCTCGATCGAGCCCGTCAGGAAGTTCATCGGGGGCGTCCCGATGAAACCCGCCACAAACCGGTTCGCAGGCCGGTCGAACACCTCCAGCGGCGAGCCCGACTGCTGAACCACCCCGCCCGCCATCACCACGATCATGTCACCCAGGCTCATCGCCTCTTCCTGATCGTGCGTCACATAGATCGTCGTCGTACCCAGTCGCCGATGCAGCGCCTTCAACTCCGCCCGAGTGCTCCCCCGCAACTTCGCGTCCAAGTTGGAAAGCGGCTCGTCGAACAGGAACGCCGCCGGCTCGCGCACCATCGCCCGCCCCAGCGCCACGCGCTGCCGCTGCCCCCCGGACAGCGCCCCGGGCTTGCGGGCCAGCAACTCGCTCAGCCCCAGCATCCGCGCCGCCTCGTCCACCCGACGGCGAATCTCCCCCTTCGGCATCTTCCGAAGCCGCAACGCGAACGAGAGGTTCTGCTCCACCGTCATGTGCGGGTACAGCGCATACGACTGGAACACCATCGCGATGTCCCGGTCCTTCGGCGCCACCTCGTTCACCACCCGCCCACCGATCGAAACCGTCCCCCGGCTGATCTCCTCGAGCCCCGCCACCATCCGCAGCGTCGTCGATTTCCCGCACCCAGAAGGCCCGACCAACACGCAAAAAGACCCGTCCGGGATATCGATATTGACATCCCGCACCGCCTCGACGCCCCCGTCATAGATCTTCCAGACCTGTTCGAGGCGCACCTCGGCCATGTCGGCTCCTGCTCAAAGTTTGTTCGGGCCCGGAGAACTTTCGCCCCCAGTTACCGAAACGCGTTGAGGCAACCACACGAAAACCGATACCATACAGGCAAGAACCGGGAAAACGACACCCGTAACTGTTCCAATTCCCGCGCCCTGAACCCTCCCTCGAGAGGCATGCCCCATGCGTACCGCGGCAACCATCGTCCTCCTCGCGTCCATCGCCCCGATCGTAGTCGCAGGCGATGGCTTCGAGTTGGTCTGGCAGGACGAATTCGAGGACCTCTTCGTCGACTCCGCCAAGTGGGAGATTATGATCGGCGACGGATCCAACTACGGCCTCCCCGCCGGGTGGGGCAACAACGAACTCCAGTACTACACCGCCAGACCGCAGAATGTCTCCACCGCCTCGGGAAACCTCCGCATCACCGCAATCCGCGAGAACTTCAACGGCTCCAACTTCACCTCCGCACGCCTCCGCACCAAGGGCCGCTTCGCCTTCCAGTACGGAAAGGCCGAGGCCCGAATCAACCTCGCCATCGGCGAGGGCCTCTGGCCGGCCTTCTGGATGCTCCCCGAGCAGAACACCTACGGCGGCTGGGCCGCCAGCGGCGAACTCGACATCATGGAGGCATCAGACGACGCACAGGCCATCTTCGGGACCATCCACTACGGCGGGCAATGGCCGCAGAACCAATACCGCGGAGGCGTCATCGTCGACTCATTCGGCGAGGAGTTCCATGTCTACGCCGTCGAATGGGAGCCCGACCGCATCCGCTGGTACATCGACGGCCAACTCTTCCACACCGAAACCTCCGGCAACTGGTTCACCCTCGGCGCCGCCGGAGATTCCAACGCCCCCTTCGACCAACCCTTCCACCTCCTCCTCAACATGGCCGTCGGCGGCAACTTCACCACCAACCCGGGGCCGGGCGCTCCATTCCCCAAGACCATGCTCGTCGACTGGGTCCGCGTCTACCAACAGGCCCAGACACCCTTCCCCGGCTCGCCCCACCAGATCCCCGGCCGCGTCGAAGCTGAAGACTTCGATTTCGGCTACGACGGCCAGGCCTATCACGATGTCGACGCCGCCAATCAGGGCGGCGCCTACCGACCCGAGTCCGGCGTCGATCTCCAGGCCGCCTCCGAAGGCGGCTTCAATGTCGGCTGGATCCGCCCCGGCGAGTGGATCGAGTACACCGTCAACATCCAGCAGCCCGGCGACTACCGCATCGACACCCGCGTCGCCTCGCAATCCAGCGGCGGCTCCTTCCGCCTCCTCTTCGACGGCCAGGACCTCGGCGCCTCCTTCACCGCCCCCGTCACCGGCGGATGGCAGACCTGGACCACACGCACCGCCGAGGTCACCCTCCCCGCCGGTGAGACCGTGATGCGCTTCGAGAACCTCGGAGGCACCGGCCAGGAGTTCAACATCTCATGGTTCGACTTCGCCTTCCTCGGCTCCGACTGCCCCGCCGATCTGGCCCCACCACAGGGGATTCTCGACCTCGCCGACATCTCCGCCTTCGCCACCGGCTTCCTCGCCCAGGACACCATCGCCGACCTCGCCGCCCCGTTCGGCGTCCTCGACCTCGCCGACATCAACGCCTTCGTCACCGCCTTCCTGGCCGGCTGTCCCTGAATCCGGTTCTGCCGGGCCACGAGTGAAACAGTTACGAATTCCCGCGGATCAGTTCGGGGCCCGATAGCATCGCAGATCCCGGCCCCGCTGTGCCATTCAGCAGGCCGGATTCAACGACCGATTTCCGTCGCCCGATGTTGAAAAGGCCTTGTGCCCTCTCCGTGGGTTGGTACAATGCCGTAACAGTTTCGGGAATTTCGCACCCCAACAGGCAGATTTGGAGGAACAGGCCATGTTGAACAAGTTCACCACCCTCGGAGCGATCGCCCTTCTCGGGGCACCGGCACTCGCAGGCACCAACCTGCTCACCAACGGCAGCTTCGAAACCCCCGGCCCCGGCATCATCCCCTTCGCCGGATGGACCCAGCAGTTCTTCGGCAATGTCTTCCAGGCCGACTCCGGCGAGGTCGCCCCGCAGGACGGCAACTTCACCTGCAAGACCTTCGGCACCTTCCCCGGCCCCGGCGTCCAGGGCGACTCCGGCCTCATCCAGCGCATCCCCGTCACCGCCGGCCTCAACTATGTCGCCCAGGTCTATGTCCAGAACAGCTCCATCGACCCGCTCGGCGCCGACAACCTCGCCCTCTGGCTCGTCCAGTGGAAGGACGCCGGCGGCGGCTCCCTCGGCGAACTCAATGTCCAGGCCGCCAACCCCCAGACCCCCCTTGACCAGTGGAACCTTGTCACCGCCACCGGCGTCGCCCCCGCCGGCGCCGCCTTCGCCGATGTCTTCCTCCTCTTCCTCCAGTTCAACAACCAGGGCGGATCCATCTTCTGGGACAACGCCTCCTTCGTCCAGGGCGATCCCCCGGCCGAGCCCTGCAACCCCTCCGACATCGCCGAGCCCTTCGGCCTGCTCGACCTCGCCGACATCAACGCCTTCGTCACCGGCTTCCTCCAGGGCTGCGACTGAGTCCCTCAAGCCGGTCCGCCGGCTGTGATTCCTCTTTGCAGGCGGCCCCGATCCACATCGGGGCCGTCGCTTTTCTGCGCAGCGCCACCCGTCAAGCGGTCGAAGCCATGCACACCTCACGCCGCATTCGCTTCGAACCGGCGCCCGACGAGCCGCGGGAGCAAGCCCGCGAAGCCTCGTCAACAGACCGCTCCGAAGGCTCGCGCCCCCGGGCTCGCCCAAGGCTGAAGCGGCATGCCGATCACGGCCGAATCCCGGCGTGATCGGCCCCATCGCCTCGCAGGCAGCGGCCTCATCGGCGGGCCCACACCGACCCTTCCGGGCCCGTATCACCCCTTCACAGCCCCCGCCGTCAGCCCGCTGATGAACTCCCGCTGCAGCAGCAGGAACAACGCCATCACAGGCGCGATCGACACCAGCGTCGCCGCCATCTGCACCCCGTAATCCTGGTAGTACACACCCTTCAACTGCGCGATCGCCACCGCAAGCGGGAACTTCTCCGGATCGTGCAACACCACCTGCGGCCCGATGAAGTTGTTCCACCACATCAGAAAGGTGATCAGCATGAACGCCCCGACCATGGGCCGCAGCAGCGGCAACGCCACCACGAAGAAGGTCCGGATCTCCCCGCTCCCGTCGATCCGCGCCGCCTCCAGCAACTCCCGCGGGACCGACTGCACCGTCGCCTGCCTGAACAGAAACACGCCGAACGCAGGAGCCAGGCTCGGCAGCAGCAGCCCCACGAAGGTATCCAGCAGCGAGAACGCGTGCAGCAACTCGTAGTTCGGCGCCAGCAGCAGCGGGGGGGGAATGATCAGCGAACCCAGCACCAGCACCGTCAACGCACCCCGACCCCGGAACCGGTACCGCGCCAAGGCATACCCACCGGCCGAGCACGCCAGCGTCGCCAGCACCGCGCCCACCGAAGACAGGAACACCGAGTTCACGATCGCCGTCCCGAGCCTCGCCTCAACGAACAGACGCTCGAAGTTCTCGAGCGTCAACCGCTCCCACGCGATCCCGAGCACCCCAGACCCGCCCGGCAGGAACAGGCTGCTGAACGCGTCCGCCGTTGTCTTCACCGACGAGGTGACCATCCACAGCATCGGCACCAGGATCACCGCCGACCCCGCCAGCAGCACCCCGTGCAGCGACACCGACGCCGCGATCGACCACCCCCGACGGCTCACGACGCCTCCCCCCGATTGAGCGCCAACTGCCCGAGCCGGCTCTTTGTCGGCACCGGCAAGTACGCGACCTACGACCTGATGCAGCA